>CAVWED010000009.1:0-456128 GCA_963753985.1 uncultured Chloroflexia bacterium | reverse complement strand
TTTGCTCCACTCGCACAAACGCACTTTTGAACAGCTTCATATATTTCTTCGTTTCGTTCAAAAACAGTTTCACATCTTTCGTCGATACGTTGCATTCGGGTGCCGGACAGGTTTCAACTTGAATTCGACAAGCTTGCGTCATTGGCTTTACCACTGATCTTTTTGGCCCGACCCAACGATCTACCTCGACTCGTTTCGGTTACAATTCCTCTCGGCAAAGTGGTTTCGTTCTGCGAACCATGGTGTTCTTCCTCTCCTTTTCACTCGGCAGTGATTGGAGAAAGATACCATGCTTTTTTCTCACATTACCCTGTTTTTTCACTCGCAACCTTGCGCTGATTATATGAAAACACTGCCTCTCCGGTTAGACTATGTGGGTTCGATGATCTTCCGGAGTGTTCAGGAAAGGAGCAGCTACTATGGACTATCTCATCGGATGTGACGCACATAAACATTATTCTCAATTCGCGGTCTTCGAAGAGCAAAGCCAGAAATTCCAGCAGGTGCGGGTGGAACATGAAACGGGGGCGATTCGTGACTTTCTGGCTGGGTTTCCAGAAGGAACGCCGGTGGCTCTGGAAAGCATTGGGAATTGGTACTGGATTGTGGACGAGATTGAAGAGGCCGGTTGCCAGCCCTTGATGGCGCATGCCGCGAAAGCCAAAGTGATGATGGGGAATGTGAACAAGACCGACAAACTGGATGCGCGCGGTCTCGCCACCTTGCTCCGCAACGGAACGCTGCCGACGGTCTGGATCGCACCTGGCGAAACACGCGATGAACGCGAACTGCCGCGCACGCGGATGGCCTTCAGCAAGATTCGCGTGGCACTCAAGAATCGGATCCATGCCACGCTGGCCAAGTACAATCTCTCCGTGGATACAGACGGTGATATCTTTGCCGAGAAGTGGAGTATGGAACTGAAAAGAGTGATTGAGGAATTGCCCACTGAAACCCAAGACTGCATCCGGCAAGAAATCGAGCTGCTGGAGATCGTGCAAGAGCAAATCCAAACCATGGAAGAACGGATGCACGAGCGGATTCCGCTTACCCCGAGCATGCAATTGCTGAAAAGCTTGCCGGGGGTGGGTGATATCTTAAGCATCGTGATCTCCAGCGAAATTGGTTCGGTCGGACGATTTGCCAGAGCTGAACAGCTGGCCAGCTATGCCGGGACCACTCCGACCGTGAAGAGCAGTGGTGGCAAATCTCGCTATGGCCACTTGCCCGCTCAATCCAATCACTACCTCAAATGGGCTTTCATTGAAGCTGCTAACGGAGTGGCCCGCCACTATCAACACCCGAACTGGCAAACCAAACACGTGACCCAACTTTATAAACGCGTGCGCAGTCGGAAAGGACATGCGGTTGCTGTGGGTGCGGTGGCACGTCACCTGGCAGAAGCCACTTATTGGATGTTGACCAGGAACCAAGCATATCTGGAACCTGTTTCCAAGAAAGTCTTGCTCCAGCAAGAGTGAGCGCGAAGTATTACTGTATCCATCGAGATACGTGCGTTGATTGCGACACTCTTGTTGAACATTTTCTTGCTGCTTTGACAGCGTATAGATGTATTCCGGCAAGACTGGATTGAATGGGACGTTTCCTCCCTGCCTTACGCAGGAACCTGAAACAAGTTGCTCTTTTGAAATCGTGCATCATATAAGGAGTCGTATTCTTGTCTGACTAGAGCTGAACCACTTCTGCAGAGCAATTATTCGCCCTCCGGCCGACCCGTCAAGGACGCTCCGCTACGCTCGCATCCCTACGGGACGGCTACGCCGCCCTTGACTGGGCCCCGGCCTTCGGACATTTGCTCTGCTTACGAAGTGGTTCAGCAAAAATATGTTCGCTTTGACACCCTCTTTCAACTCATTCGCTAACTTTCAAGGAAGATCCATTCAAACCCTTGACAAATCCAGCGTTTTCATAGATGTAATACTAGTCGCTCTCCGTATTCACCTGTCGGGGCATTATTATATGAAAGAAGTAAAATAAAAAATGGATTGTATTATGAAACCTGCGCTATAAATTCAACGATCGCACGGGCTTGCTGCGTCAAGAGAAAAGATGAAACAGTTCAAAAAACTTCCAAGAAAGAGGAGTGATAAAAGAGGCCGGGGGAAAGCCCTGCTCTCCGGCATGGGGTTGGGTATATTGATATTTTGCCTGTGTGTCACCTCAGCGCTTGTAATTGTTCCCGCGGTCTCTCCATCTACAGGAGCGGAAACTGCAGATATTTTACGCTCGGTTTTTGGGCCCGCACCAGTCGCCGTTTTGGAGAGCATTTCTTTCAAGTTTCAGGATCAATTGAATCAACTGTGTTCAAAAATTAACGGAGGCCAAAGCGAGATCACCTTCTCTCCATTGCCGCCCCCAGTCGAACCGACGACCACAGAGGTTGCATCTCTGATACCTACGACTGTGAATCAGGTTTCTACAACCTCTACGCCATCTTTAGTTCAAGCCATACCAACGCCAATAATAAACGTTGTCACCGACTCGCCCCAGATCGGCTGGCAGGCTTACGGTCCAGAGACGAACGATGGCCCCGTCATGGCGCGCGCGTTGATCATGCCTGATCCGCAACGATCCTATGCAGGTGTTGTATTAGTGCGCATTGATCTTTCCAAACTTCAACTTCATATGGTGCCGGGCACCTTAGAACCATCTCATTCATCGCAGGTGGTACATGCGATTCCAAATCTAGGAATGGTTCCACAAATAGAGCAAAGAAATTTGATTGCCGCGTTCAATGGCGGCTTCAAAGCCATTCATGGGCGATTTGGAATGATGGTTAGTGGAGTAACGTTGCTTCCCCCGATTCCGAGTATTGCTACGATTGCAATTTATCGTGACGGACATGTTCAAATTGGAGTTTGGGGACAGGATCTAAATGTTTCGTCTGATATGATTGCCTTTCGTCAAAATTGTCCGCCATTGATCGACGTTGGACAAATCAACCCGGCACTCGCTCTCGAGAATCGTAAAGCGTGGGGTTATACCGATAATACCGACATCACATGGCGTACCGGACTAGGGATTACGCAGGACAGCCGCTATCTAATCTATGCGGTCGGGAATGGCACCTCAGCAGAAACGTTGGCGGATGCCTTGCAAAAGGCAGGAGCCTACAATGCCATGCAATTGGATATCAATCAATTCTATGCACACTTTTATACTTATTATCCTAGCAATCCAGCGGTATCAGAAGGTTTTCAGTTAACGGGTCAACGCCTAGTGGATCAAATGATCAACAATCCCCATCTATATCTAGCACCCAATGTGCGCGACTTCTTTTATTTAACCACACGCTGATCATGCCAATTTTGCGCTTCAGGCCAGAGTAAGCAGGGCAAGCTGTGGACCCTGCCCATTCTGGGTCTCATGCGATTTGATTAGTCTTGGTTGCCTGGGCAAAAAAGTAACGCGGCAAGGTCTATCGATTTAGATGTGAGGGCCAGCGTCAATGATTTCTGTGCTTGACTGATTTTCAGACTTCCTGATATTCTCTCTTCGATTTACAGCAGGGCGCTTCCTGCGCTGACCATTTTTTGCGTTTGACCCTTTTGCCCGATCTCACCCCAAAATTCCTGGAATTGATATTCGTAGTCACCCATTCAGACAAACTGGCCGCATTGTTCGTGCCTGTTTATTTTGTCTTTCCTTAATCAGGGTGCAACTGCCCATTGAGAGTGCAGTCATCTCATGGAGGCTCTCTTAGCGGGAAATAGGCTCTGATAACTGATCTGGACTAGGAGCTATTCACCCTTTTCTATCGCAAACCTTAATTACTTTGTTAGCGATGTGAATGTTACTTCGACAGTCATACCCCAACGAAGGCGCGGGTCGATCGGATTATCTACTAATATGCGCACATTATAAACAATGTCACCGCCCTGTTTTGTAAATGCGTTGCTGATGGTTTGGATTGTGCCCGCAAGTTTAATATCGGAAAGTGCATCGGGCACCATCGTGACCTTTTGACCAACAGCAAGATTGACAACTTCCAGTTCAGTCAAATCGTTGGTTTCGACAATCCATTCGCTCGGATCAGTAATGCTCACCGCAACAGTCTGTGGGTCAACCTGTTGACCCACATCCACGCTGACATCGGCCACCGTACCATTGAACGGAGCTTTAAGCATAAAGTTACTGAGGCCATCCTGCGCAGAAGCAACCTGTGCTTTGGCATTGTCGAGGCGCGCCCGTGCCACAGCAACTTGATCGGTGTTCGCACCGTTGGCACTGAGATCATATTGATACTTGGCCTCCGCCTCAGTAGACAAGGCCGCATTCAAAGCTGCCTGTGGGTCGTCACGCAGGCGCATATCCGATTCGAGATTTGTGACCGCTTCATCGTACGCTTTTTGTTTGTTCTTCAGGCGGTCCTGCGCATTTTTGTATCGTCCGCTATTTGGGTCGAGACTTTGATATTGATTGAAGTTTGCCTGCGCATCGGCAAGTTCGCTTGTGCGGGCTGCCAGCGTCGTCTGTGCATCGCTGATATGAATTTCAATATCGTGCAAGTTCAAGCCATCCCATTTTTTCTGTGCATTTTCGCGCACGATCTGTGCGTTCATATAAGCGATCCATGCTTGCGCACGAGTTCCACTTGCGTCTCGATTGAGTGCATCGAAAGCCTGTTGGGCGGAGGTTAATTCTAGTTGAGCGGACGTCAATTGAGCATTGGCTTGATCATAATTATCAAGCTGCATCAGTTCATCACCTTTCTTGACTGGATCGCCAATCTTGACCACGATCTCAGATACTGCACCACTTCCTTCGAATGCGAGATTGACCGATTGCATCGGTCGGATATGTCCTTCAGCAATCACTGTTCCGGCAGGCACAGAGGTTGGCGTGGCTGTCATCGAAGCCGGTTGACTTCCGCAGCCTGATACAACCAAGGCGATAATCAACAAAGCGAATGTCGAAAATTTCTTTTTCATCTTTCACCTTCCTTGAATTTCATTTGCAGCTATTCATATGCCAGAACTTCACGAATGGTCAACCGCGCGGCATTACGCGCGGGTAGAATACTAGCGACCACGGACATTACCAATATCAACGCCAACCAGATTAAATATCCGGTAATCGTAAACACGGTTTTGATGGGCGTTTCGAATACCGCCAAGCTGACAATGTGAGATAGCAAATAGGTAAAGGGCAAAGACAAAATGATTGCGAGACCAAATGAAATCAAACCGATCACGATTCCTTCAGTGATCACCGTTTGCATAATGATGCTATCTATCGCACCAATGGCGCGCATGATGCCAATTTCACGTGTGCGTTCGAGAACATTCATTCCCATTGTCCCCGCCAACCCCATCGAACCGACTGTCGCGGTTAGCAGTGCCATGATAAGCAGGAACGTCACCAACGTATCGAGGCTTTGGGACGCGGCATCCAGCGAAGCCAGTCCCGCTTGTGATTGCAGGACATTGAATCCTTTGGTGCGAAAATATTGATCGAGAGTATCCGCCATCTTATCCTGATAGGCGCGGCCGTGTTGAACCGTCTCGATGCGGAATGAAGTGGATTGATTTACGAGATCGTTGACTTGTTCAACATATTCAAGCGGCGCATAAGCCAGGAGGCCTTGCTGTCCCACGAATTGAAAAATGCCAACAACTTGCCATTCTTCCTTGCGTCCGTTGATTTTCAGCGGCAAAAAATCTCCCGGCTTTAAGTTCGGGTAATAGGGAAAAATCGATTCGCTAACCGCCACCTTACGTTCATCGCTGGCGTCAATCCATCGGCCTGAAACAAGAATTGGCTGCACCAGAACGCTATTGGCAGGCGGCGCGGCAATGTTCAAAGTATCAATGGTAGAGCCGTTCGGAGACAACAATCCGGCGCTCAGTCCCTGCCAGCCTTCAACACTTTGCACGCCCGGGATTTGCAGGGCAAGCAGTTGAATTTCATGCGTGCGGTATGGCTGAGTGAAATCCAATTCCACATCGGCTTTGAAATAATTGCCGATGGCACCGATATAATCGTACAATGTCACGCGCACGTTGAAAACCGAAATAAAAATCGCGCCGCCCATTGTCAGCGTGAAGAGCGTCAGGATGAGTCGCCCGCGTCGGCGGAATGTGTTGCGAAGCGAGATCAATAGCGGACGCGGGATATGGATGCCGCGATTTGATAGTGCAACGGTGACCCGCGTCTGGAATCTTTCCCAGGGCGATTTACGCTTCGAACCACGATGAAGCGGCTTGCCCTCCGCACGCGCCAAATCTCCGCTGATGGCTTTCAGCACGGTGACCTTCGAGCCGTTCATCACCGGCACAAGTCCAGCCACGAGCGGAACGAGAATCCCAATCGCAATTTGAATCGCCAACGCAATCGGAACAATTCGATAACCGAGCAAATTGAATCTCAATTCGTTGGCGATGAACGCGGATAATGCGTAAGCGCCTTGCCCGCCCAGTGGCACGGCGATCAACAAAGCCAGCACACCGAACGAAACGATCAGCGCCAAATACATAATCAGAATTTGACGATTACGCCCGCCGAGTAACTTCATCACGCCGATGTAACGTAGATGCTGATTCAATAACGCATTGAGAGTATTGGCGATCAACGAGGATGAAAGGAAAACGATCAGCACGCCAAGGGCCATCAAGATTCCGAGGATAGCATTGACTGTCGAAGCCAATGGATGTTCATGTGTCTTCGATGTCAATGTGCGGTCAACAGGAATGCTAGCACGAACTAATCTATCTTTTACATTGCCAGCGATCTTGCTGATGTAGGCATCGTCATCCTGGTTTTGAGAAACGGTGGCATAGATGCGATTGTAGAGATCAGGCTCCTGGAAATTTTCGAGCGTGGTCATGGAGATATAACCGAAGGGTGGCGCGAGAAAATCGCCAGCGCCCGTGGTCGGATCTTGAACCGCGCCGACCACGGGCATGGATTTCGTAGTCCCGTCCGGCATTTCAAATATCAATTGATCTCCGACTTTAACATTGAGTTGTTTCAGCGCATCTTTTTCCAAAACCACTTGCCGCTTGGATGGATTTGTATTGCCCCCAAGTGGCGTGAGCAAGTCAACTTTATTGGTCATGAAGTCATTGAAGGCGATGAGATCAATGACTGTCCACGTGCTGCTGTTGACCGGACGCGCCCGAATGCTGAACACACGGCGACCTTCGGCAGTACCAATCCCCGGCATGTTGCGAACCGAGTCCAATACATCGTCGTTGGAATCCGCCATGCGCAGTTCGATGTTCGCAGGATGGTTCGCCGCGTAACTCGCGCTCATATCATGCGAGATAATGACGTACGCTCCAGCGATCACACCAATCGAAAACACGCCCACGGCAATGGACAATACCACCAGCAATGTGCGGGCTTTATTTTCAATCAGGTCGAGGAAAACTTTATGCCAGCGAGGTTTCATGCTTTGCTCTTCACGCGATGCTCTTCCAATCGATCTTGTACGATCTTTCCCAACGCTTCAGCCGTGATCGGCGATTCTTCAATGATGCGAAGAAAGTCTGCGCGTGGAAATGTTAACAAATCAACCGGATGAATTCCGGCACGCACGCAGGCAATCGCTTTGCCGCCGCGCAGCAACTCGATCTCGCCGAATAATTCACCGGCTTCTAAATGTGCCAGCAACTTGCTATGTTTGTCACCAGCTTGCATCACATTTACCGAACCGCTTGCAATCATATAAAGATCGCCCACCGGCTGATTGCAATCCAGAATGACTTGGCCGGGTTGAACTGTGATTCTTTTTGCATCCTTCGTCATTTCTAGCATGTGACGATGCCGCAATAAAGGCAAAGCTTTTACAACCGTTTCGTCGATCAGCTCGCCGTCCGCGATGATAATCGTGCGCGACGTTCGCGAGGTTAGCGACGGATCATGCGTCACCATTACAATCGTTTTGCCGCGCCGCACAAGTTGATCAAAGACCTCAATCATGTGATTTGCTGTCTTGGTATCGAGATTGCCGGTCGGTTCATCCGCAACAATCAACGGCGCGTCGGTTGCCAATGCGCGCGCAATTGCGGTCATCTGTTGCTGCCCGGTTGAAACCGCCAGCGGCAGTTTATTGGCTTGATCTTTCAATCCAACCATGTCTAACAATTCCATAGCATGCGAAGGTCGCTCGTCAAAAGCATACAAGTCAACATAATCCATCGGAAGCATCACATTCTCTAGCAAGGTCAGCATGGGCAATAACTGGAAGAATTGAAAAACGATACCGAGGTTTTTGCCGCGCCATAACGATCGCTGGCTTTCCGTGATCGAATAAATATCCATACCGTTGACCACCACCTGTCCGCCCGTCGGATGGTCAATGCCGGTGATCATGTTCAACAGTGTTGATTTACCGCTTCCCGATTTTCCAACGATGGCGACAAACTCGCCGCGTCGAATTGTCAGATCGAGTCCTTTGAGGACTTTGAATTGTCCAGCCGCGTTCCTATACGTTTTGACGACGCTATGTAAACAGATCATATCGTCAGGGTGAAGTGAAACAACTTTAACGGATTCCGCTTCGGGAGCCGAAGGATGCGGGGTCATTCCGTTCGCCTCCTTCTGGGCCTTTGAATGGATTCCGGTATATCAGTCAATTCCCCGTCTGTAATTTGAACATGACGCGTGAAGCGCGGACTGAGGCTATTATCGTGTGTGACCATGATGATGGTTTTGCCGCGCTCCTGAACCAGATGTTCGAAGACATCGAAGATGTGATCGGCAGTGACGGAATCAAGACTGCCCGTGGGCTCATCTGCAACAAGTATCAGAGGATCATTGGCCAAGGCACGTGCAATCGCAACGCGTTGCTGTTGTCCGCCCGAAATGTAGGCGGGCAATTTGTTGGAATGATCTTCCAACTCAACTAATGTCAACAATTCCAATGCGCGCTCCCGACTGAGACGTGATTGATACTCACCACATAAATCTATTGGCATCATCACGTTCTCGATCAACGTCAGCATCGGCAACAGTTGAAACGATTGAAAGATGATGCCTAGCGTTTGGCCGCGCCAAAGTGCCAATGCATCTTCGTCTAATTGATGTACCGATATGTCTTGGCTATTTGCGCGCACAATGACTTCACCGGAGGTGAGATGATCCACCCCGGTGATCATGTTGAGCAGCGTGGATTTTCCCGCGCCGGATTTTCCCACGATGCCGAGAAACTCACCTTTGTACACGCGCAAATTGATTCCATTCAGCGCGTTGAAATCACCCGCTTCCGTGGAATAGACTTTCGTCACATTTTGTAATTCAATAAGTGGAGCAACAACAGCGGCCATTCAAATTCCGTGAAAAAAGCGGCCCCACCTGAGGCCGCTGAAAGGACATCCTTGAAGCAATTGGATTGTACCGCCGCTCATGGCTTATTGCCAACCTCGTAACCGTCAATCTTTTATTAACATTTCCAATATGTTTTATGGGCATAAAGCTCGAATGAGATCATGATGAGTAAACTTTAATTTGATTTAGGAGACGACTTTTTTCAAAGCCAAGTCTGCTTCATCTGATCATCGCTATTCCGGTGGTTTATTGACTCGCAACGCTAATCATAGCAATCCGAGTTTTCGAAGAGCAGCATGTATAATCTGGAGAATAGATACAAAGCCCCGTACCGGTGGCTAATATAATTCCAAAAGGATGAACTTATGAAGTGGGATCACGGTTCGCACGTGCACGTGGACCGTGCGGCTTGTCCATGGTTGATCACACGCTTCGTTGATAACGAAGCTGAGTTTCTATTTGTGCCTGCCAATCAAATTGAGAAGGTTGTTAAGAAACCTGTGCCATTCCCTTCGTTGCGCCCAGCGTTGGACTCGGTCATCACGAAAACCGCTGTTCGTGCGAGTCGATCATTTTCAAATATAGTAGATTTAAGGAACCGGACTCTTGCGACTGGCGAAGGGCGAATAATTTCAATCAAAACAGACGGCAATATCACTACTCTGTTTGCGACACGCACCCTCCGTCTTTTCTGTTACGGATTTCTTTCTGTAATCCTTGCACTTTATCTCGCGCAGGTGGGTCTTTACGAACAACAAATCGGTCTGCGCAACATGCTTTTGATCCTGGTGCCATTGATGCCGGCACTTCCATTGGCAATTACATTCTTATTGTTGCGTTTTAGTATCTCTCAACGGATTGAAACTTGTTTATGATGCGATGCTCTATCGAAGGCTCAGTACCATGAAGCCACCGGAAGAGAGTTAATTGGCCTCATCTCTTACTTCTTCACACTCTTTATTGCGATAAGTTGGGCCCGGCAAGTGCGTGGTGGATATTTAGGGTTTTGCCGCGATTACTGCTGCATGTTATGCTCAAATAGACTTAGAGTAATCCTCAGAACAGTTGAAATACAAAGAGACGTTCACTAAGGCTATGTTTCTGAGTTGAAATGGCTATGGTTCTGCGAAGTGACTGCGCTTTTCTGGCGAAGTACCGAACCATTATGATGCTGCAGACGACTCCCGTTGATGTGTTTAGTCAGGGATTGATTTGTACGGAAGTGCCAACCTCGGCCCAGTCGTAAAGCGTTTGAGCATCTGCAATCCCAAGTACGACGCAACCATACGTGACGGGCGTTCCGATTTCGTCACCCCATAGTCGTTGGCCATTATCAAGGAGCGGGAGCGCATGGAAGCCGTTTTCCAAACTTCCGACGTAATAGATTCCCATCCAATCCGGCATCCAGAAGTTCCAGTTCCAACCGTAAGCATTAGGGATTTTGTCGAGGATGTGATATGTACCGGCCACCGTGCTGTTGTTGCTGCCCGTTGAGATAACAAAACTATAGATCAGCTTGCTGCCTTGATAGGCATAAAGGTGTTGTTCATGTATGGAGACGATGATAAGTTTTTCCGCCGATCCTGGTTCTAGTAGTGCCCCGTCTGAAGGTTGGGTAGGGTTCGTTGGCACTGGAGCAGCCGTGAGAATAGATGTAGCGCTCATACTTGAAGTTGGAAAGGGGCTCTCGGTCGGGGTAAAAGCCGCCGTAGGCGAGGGCGTATAAGTAGGTTTCGGAAGGTCTGCCTGCGACCAATAATGGATTTGGCTATCTTGCGAGGATGTGCCGATGCGGCTGTGTGCGGCAGCCAACGCCGAGAAGCTAGACCCTGCCCAGAAAAAAGCCGAAATGGCACCGAGAAAGAGGGCCAATATCAGGAACCGCAGTGGGGTTGGAATATAAAGAAAGCGCCTCTCCTTTTGAACGACTGGATTGGGCTGGGGCAGCGCCTCCACTTGGGCTGGAGGAATATTCGCTTCTTGGCTGACCAGTAGCGTCTCCTCGTTGAGCTGTTTTCGGCGCGCCGAGTTCAACGCTGCCCGGACGTGCTCACTGTTCGGGTTGATCTCTAGTGCCCGTTCGAGGTAGGCGATACTGGCTCGTGGATTGGCAACCGCTGCTAGGATTAGCCAAGGCTCCTCCGCGTTTGGTGCCATAGACGCAGCAATCTGCGCCCAGTAACGGGCTTCATGTTTTTCGCCGCGTTGCAGGGCTTCCTTTGCCCGTTGCAGGATCTGGCTAAGAGAAACAAATTTATTATTCATTGATCATTTGAGCCGCATCTCACGATGAGCCTTTGCAAATAATATACCTCTCATGCGGGTTCTTGTGAACAGAAAAAATAACCCCATCGTAGGGCGTTTTTTATCCATCTGCACAATTCCCCCGAAAACCGATCCAGTTATTGAGTTACGGACTCAATAACACTGTCAAGGGTAGCAAGCCCGATAGCCAGTGACCGTCTTAGATACAAAGCATCTTCAAGTTCAATAGACAAACACTTTGACGCCGCTTCACTATGAAACAGTTTTTGGCTTTGGTTACATAACAGATTCGAGCGGTGAGCCCGTTTCCAAATACCGGGTTAAGGTCTGTGACCCGGGACGCGCGGAATATGTCCTGGTCTCAGAAGCGCCGACCTACTTGGGACACCGCTCACTTCTTTTCCAACGAGAGCTTCGAGAGGGGAAGCTTGCGGTAATCGGAGCCCCAGCGGACTTCCTTTAGATCTAGATCTATTCCAATGTGCAGCCGATCCAATCGGTTGCGTGTGAAAGCAATTGGAGGCTGTTGCTCGGGCAGGTTTTTCATTCCAACTTTGTAGGCGTGGGCTAATAACGAACGAGCCACGTCTCGGGGTTCTGCAAAACGATCCGCTACTTGCCTGCTGAGCACATGCCAGAGTGCTACCAGGAGCTTGCGTGCGATGGCCACGATGGCTTTGGAGCGGCCAAGATGGGGTTTCATTTGAGCTAATTCTTTTTTCCAGTGTGCATGATACTGAACCGCGTGATTGGCGGCGTTCACCATGGCGCGGCGCAGGTCTTTCCTAACTGCGTTGCTAATGCGACCTGAGTTATGGGTCATACCGCTGTCGTGGATCCGGGCACCTAGCCCAGCGTACCCCACCAGTTTCTTGGCATTGGGAAAGCGCGTGATATCTCCAATTGCTGCAAGAGTGGTGATCGCTGTGAGAAAAGCCACCCCGGGAAGTTGGACTAACAAAGGGATACGCTCATCCTGACCACTCTCCTGTTTCAGGCATAGTTCAATCTGCTCGACCTGTTTTTGAGCGAACTCGAGCGTATTCAAGTTAGAACTCACGAGGAACTGCTCAGTCGCGCAGAGCGGCAGATTCTTCCACCAGTTGCACTGTTCGGGTGCGAAGAGTTTCTCCGGCAGGAGCAAGTGATCGCGATGCAACAGTGCCTGCAGGCGATTCTTGGCCATGGTCGACAGCCGTACCATCTTTTCCCATTGGGCGATGAGTGCACGCGAGTCCTGCACCTTATTAGGCGGGATCCACGCACCTGTTAGCATTCCGGCAGCATGCAACTGAGCCAGCGCTAACGCTGCCTTCTTGTCCGGCTTGACTGGGACGTTCGTTACGAGCGCCACTTGTGGCGGGTGGACGACCATCGCCGATTGAACTCTTGGCAGTATTGCGTCGTAGAACGCATACGTATTGGCGGTCATCTCCAAAACGATCGCATCCTTTGGCGTGAGATACCTCTGCATCCGATCCTCCGGCTGGTAGACTGATGATCTTTGGGGACCGAAGACGACTTCGCACTGCGCATTAACTCCCACTGCAATGAAGTACTCCTTATGGATATCCAAGCCAATGAATTGAACCGAACCATTGTCCATAGTAACACCTCAGGGCAATCGCATCTAAATTCAATTCTTTGATACTTTTCGGGCCATTTTGGACGATTTGGTAAATCGAAACCATGGCTCTGGTAAATCCAATCTTTCGTAGACGGAAAAATCGGATAAGGTGCATTGAATCCTACAGAATCCAATATTGAAAGTGCCGTTTTCAAGCATCAAAGTTCCATTTTTAGCATAAAATTAGATGCGATTGCCCTGAGTAACACCTCCGTAAGAATGGATTGGGCCGGGTGCGTTGATTTATGGGCAAAACTTCACACACGGATACGAGCTGGCATTCTAAGCCTCCCAGGTTAGCGGATTCGAATAGGCACAGCCAAACAGGATTACGAGCTTACTGAATGCATCTCAAACTCAAGACCGCCTGGTCCAAACATCACACACCTGGAGCAGAACGTTCCCGTTCTCTATCCAAGAGGACACTCTACTCCCAAACGCACTCGGCCACCCATCAACCACATCAAGCAGGGGTGTTGGATGCTAACAGGTTTGGAGAATGGAGATAGGTTGCAATGCCAAGAAAATATTTCATTGCAGAACAGATCATCAGCAATTTAAGAGAAGTAGAAAGCTTAGCCTTCAGCCGGGATGGCAATATCCTCGCGGCCGGAAGTGATGATAAAACCGTCATTCTTTGGAATTTAGCGCCCCGCCGAGAAATCGGCCAGGCCCTCGCTGCACATAGCGACAGAGTTGTAAGTGTAGTCTTCAGCTCCCATGGAAAGCTTCTTGCTCCGGCAGCGACGATGGCACCATTAATTTGTGGAATATGGCAACGCGTCTGCCTATTGAGCAGCCGATACGGCCCCTTCCGGGGGATATCTACGGAATCACAAGCACAGCGCTTCTCTCGAATAGACAACATGATGTTTTCTTTCCATGCTATACTCAGAATATACTTCCCTAGCGTGCGGAAGGAAGGAAGTCTGCATGAATAAGAACATCGTTTTGACATTGACTGGCCACGACCGAATTGGGATCGTTGAAGAGATTACCAATATGTTTGTCAAACACGGAGGGAACGTGGAGTCCAGCCGCATGGCCCGTCTCGGTGGTGAATTCGCAATGTTGATGCTGGTCGCATTAGCGGACGAGGAATTCGCTGCTCTCGAAAAGGAATTGCAGAGACTGCGCGATCAAGGCTTTCAGCTCACGCTTCTGCAAACGGAAGATGACCACGCAAAGAAATACGCAGGCTGGCTGCCGTATGTGGTCGAAGTCCTCGGCGCCGACCATGAAGGAATCATCTACGAGATCGCAAGTCACCTGGCAAAACAGGGTGTCAACATCGAAAACATGGAAACGATAACAACGCACGCGCCGATGAGCGGCACACCATTATTTGCCATGAAGGCGACCATTGTGGTGCCACCCAATCTACTCTTCCATACGTGGAACGATGCATTAGAGGAGATCGGCGATAGACTAAATGTTGACGTCAAGGTAGCGATAGCAAAATAGGAAAGCAGAAGCATTTCAAGAATATGTTCTCAACCTTGTCAGGCGGGTCTCCTTTGTCGGGCCGCCGAGATTTGAATTCGAGACCTCGCGGCCCCGAACCGTTTGAAATAGTTGGTTCTTTAGAATGGCTACCACAAGGTGGCGTAGTTCTCAACTGTCATCCTTGGTCATGGTGAACTCTTATACTTATGGCCAATATAACATGAAGAAATTAAAAACAAATAATCGATTAATTCTAAGAGGCTAATTGTCCGCAGCCTGCCTGAATATCAATGCCGCGTCTCATGCGGATCGTGCACGGAATTCCAGCGTGCTCCAGCGTTTCTTTGAATTGGGTCGCACGCTGGCGCGTCGTTGCTTGCCCCTTGTATCCGTAGGTTGGATTGAGGGGAATGGCGTTGACGTGACATAATAATCCCTTAAGCCGCGCCCCGAGTTTACGCGCTTCTTCTGGCGTGTCATTGACTCCATTGATCAATGCCCATTCAAAGGTCACACGGCGATTCGTTTGTGCAACATAATAGCGACAAGCAGCAAGCACTTCTTCAATGTCATATTTTTTGTTGACCGGCATCATGCTTAACCGCAAATCATCTTGCGCGGCGTGAAGTGAGATGGCAAGGTTGACTTGACGCTTCTCGTCGGCGAATCTTTTGATTTGCGGCACGAGCCCAACGGTCGAGATGGTGAAGCGACGTGCACCGAAGTTGTAGCCATCCGAATCGTTAAGTTGATCAATCGCGGTCATTGTGTTATCGTAATTATGGAAGGGTTCGCCCATGCCCATCAGCACAATGTTGGTGACCGCTGAATCTTCCTCGTGCAACAGGCGCGCATAATACATGACCTGAGCCACGATCTCGCCGCTGGAGAGATGACGTTTGAAGCCCATTTGTCCCGTGGCGCAAAAGACGCAGCCCATAGCGCAACCGGCTTGCGTTGAGATGCAAAGCGTGCGGCGTTGCCTTCCCTCTTCCCTTTGCCCCTCTTCCTCGGGGAGGGGGGTAGGGGGTGAGGGTTCTCCGTATCTCATGAGCACGGCTTCGATGAAATGCCCATCATGTAATTTGAAAAGCGTCTTGCGGGTTTGCTTATCGGACGAATTAAGAAAGCGCACAGGCTCGAGGACGGTGAACTCCAATTCGTTTGCCAGCTTCTGGCGTAGAAGCTTGGGGATATTGGGAAATTGGGCGGGGGAGCCGTAGAAATGTTGATAAAGCCCTTGCCAGATTTGCTTGGTGCGGTAGGCGGGTTCGCCCCATGAAGTCATCAGATCGGTGATGGAATTCAAATCAAGATCGTAGATGGGTTGTTTTGGCATGCGGATGAAATTCTATCATAGCTGGGGATATATCATTGCCTGCACTGCGCAGGTACACGTGCGAGGAGCCGCTTCGCAGGCGACGGTGTACCACGAAGGCTGATAGAGAAGGGATGAGACTGAGCCGAACTGTACGAGAGATGAGGGCGGGCCCCTGGGAGCCGCCATACAGGTGGAGGCTTCAAACCGCCGTAAGCGGCAGTGGACAAAAGCCATGGTCGTGAGCGTTACGGAAAAGGCAGAGCGAAGACTCTGTCAGGTAAGTGTGATGGAGACGAACACAAGTAAATCGCTGATAAAGTGTCGAAATCATATGGAAGCCATCAAAACCAGGTAGACGTCACTGACCTGGGATAAGTCTGGAAGGAACCTGATTACTGACCCGACGGTGACCGGCATAAAGGCGACGCGAACATCACACAGGCTTTGATACGGAACGTGGGAACCTACGACTCCGATGCGAATGGAAAAATCCAAGCGGAAACCCCGCCAGGATGAAAGTACAGAAGCGGAGTATAGGGACGGATCAACCCATAGTAGCGAAGAACCCACGAAAAAGGTGGGGGAGCGAAGGGGTTGAGTTATCCAGTTTTGGACAACTGGTCAACTGCTGGAAAGTAGGAGGAACCCCCGGACAAAACGAAGCCGTATGACACGATCTACGGCTGGATGATGGGAGCCGGATGAACTGAGAGGTTCACGTCCGGTTCTGAGAGAGCCCGAGGGTGAAACTCCCTGGGGCCACTCACCTGGCAATCTGCTGATGAAAAAAATGAGATTGGCACGCTCGCTTCGCTCGCTCGCATTCAGTCGTTCAATAGGAGGATGTATGACTGTCAAATTCAATGTGGTTACACGCGGCAAGCCGGGAGACGAGGTGACTCCCAAGAAGTTCTATCCGCCCGTTGTCGCAACGGGCAAGGTGGATCAACAGCAGGTGGCGAGGATGGTCGCCGATGAGTCCACTGTTAGCCCGGCAGCCACGGCGGCGGTGATCGAGAATTTCCTGAGCATTGTCACGAACGAGATCGCCCGCGGCAACATCGTGCAGTTGGGCGACTTCGGCTCGTTCTGGCTCAGGACCGAGTTGGCTGGCGAAACTCTGGAAGGAGACGTGGGCAAGGACAACATTACGAACATCCTGCCGCGCTTCACGCTGGGAAAGCGCTTCCAGCAGGCGCTGGATACCATCGAGTTCGAGAATAATAGCGGACACCGGCTCCTTGCAATGACAATTTAATAACGTACGGCTTCATCTAGACGGGGAAACGCCGAGGCCGTTTTTATTCTACTTAATATGCGCATAGCCACTTATTACATCTACAGAACATTAAGATAACCATACCAAAAGAATAAGAATTGTGAGGCCCCAAAACGCCATACATGACCTTTGAAAACATGATATGTGGCGTTTTGAAACGTAATACATGAGGTTTAGGAACGTGATGTGTGAGGTTTTTGCCCCCTCCGACCTGCCCGCGAAGAACAGCGAGCCTTCGGCGGTGACCTCTCTGATTTGGGGGAGGGTAAGGGCCGGGGTTTAATAGCCGAGGTCGTTTTCTACACCACTAACTCAGCCAAATCCTTTGCAATCAAATCAGGCTTGGGCTTCCATTCGTTTGCCTGCTTAGGCGTGCTCACACCCGATAACACTAGCGCGGTGTGCGCTCTCAGGGCCTTTCCGCCTGCGATATCGGTTTCGAGTTTATCGCCAACGACTAGCACATCGTCCTTGGTCAGTCCCATGCGCTCGGTGGCAAGTTCCAGCATCAATGGCGACGGCTTACCGATCACAATTGCTTTTACATCTGTCGCGGTCTCGAGCGCGGCCAGGATGGAACCGGCGCCGGGGATTAGTCCTTCCGGCGTGGGGAATGCCCGATCCGCGTTTGTGGCATACAACGCCGCACCGGCGCGAACGTGCAGAGTGGCGCGTCGCAGCTTTTGAAACGTTAGCTGACGGTCAAAGCTGGAGACGACTGCAACCGGACGAGTCTCATCATCGGGATCAGTGATCGGCGTAAAACCTTTTTCCTGCAAGGCCGAGACGATTCCGTTTTCGCCGAGGACGAAAACAAAACCTAACTTCTTGTTTTCTCCTTTCCTAAAGTGAAGGGGAGCCGAAGAGGGGTTAGGTCCAAACTTTTCCGCCAGCACATGCGCCGTCGCCTCCGACGAATTAACGATTTGCCATGGCTCGAGCGTCACGCCGAAGCCGCGCAGTTTCTCGAGATATTCTTCAACAGTTTTGGTAGCGTTATTGGTAGCGAGCGTCACTTTAAGCCCATGTGCTTCAATGCGACCAAAAGTGGCGTGCAAATCACCAATTGGCGTGTCGTCTTTCCAGAGCACGCCATCCATGTCAAGGATCAGTCCGCGAACAGGAGGGGATAGTTTATCAAGCATAAGTTTCCTGATGTCATTGCCTGCACTGCGCAGGTACATGTGCGAGCGAAGCGAAGCAATCTCCTCGCCCCTACAATAGCCTGGCGCATCCTCGCAATGGCATGATCTATTTGAAATTCTTCAGCAGATAGTCCAATACCGGACCGTCAATCCAACCCGCCTTCGGGTCAGCACGCTCTTCAAAGTTCTCGTTCCCGATGAAGGCGTCGAATGCCTGGCGGGTGGCGTCATCATATTCTCCGTGGGTCGGAGTGTAATATCCAAGGCTTTTCATGATCTTTTGTATTTCGCCAACGACCTTTCCCTGTAGTTTTACTCGCTCTGACTTTGGACTCTTGTCAAAATACAAATGATGCAATTCCAGTAATTCGCCAAGCCGCGGGATTGGATTGATATTATCGTCCACACGATAATCCATCCAGCGATCATTATACCGGCCATAACCGGCCTTCGGTTTGACAACATACAGCGCGGCTGATTGCTTCCCGCGGCGGTCGCCTCCGGTTCGGTTGCCCGTCTCCAGTGCGGCGAAGAGACGTTCCGGCAATTCTCCTTTCGCGTCTAGGAAGGCATGCTCCATGCGATTGACAATTTCTGCGTTAGTCAGGACATTTCCTTGAATGGCATAGCCCGGGCCATTGACTCCGCCCGCCCATTCCACACAAGATTTGCCGGTAAAAGTTGCCGAGCCGCCTTTTGCGTCCACCAAACCAACCTGACGCTGTTCGCGTTCATGATCGTGAGCCAGAAGTTTGGATAATGTTTCCTCGGCCGAAAGTCCGCTAGCCATCATCTCGAGTCCGCGCGGACCGAAGGATGTGTTGGCAAACGATTGAGTGGCAACTGTGCCCGCGCTTGCGCGCGCCCACGGCACCACTGCGCCAACGGCTGGAAACTTGGATGCGACTGCAATACCCCAAGCTTGCTCTTTGATGTCACAGGCTGCGATTGAAAAAGTAGATAGATATAACATCGGTTGGGTTATGCTTCTAAGGCACTGACGATTATGGTTCGGTAGTCCAGAACCATTATGGTACTGAAGTACAAAACCATTATAAACGCAATACGAGCGGGTCTTCGCTTGGAATGTTTCGCTGCGGAAACCCGCCCGTTGTTTCTCGTCAAGCCGATTACGCTTTTGCTTTTTGTTTCTCCGGTGCTTCGAGAACCTGGTCTACCAAACCATACTCGACCGCGGCTTTGGCATCGAGATAAAAATCCCGATCCGTATCACGCTCGATGACTTCCAGTGGCTGACCCGTCGCGTTGGCAAGAATTGCATTTAGCAATGCTTTTTGCTTCAAGATTTGTTTCGCGGCAATCTCGATATCGGTTGCCTGTCCCTGTGCGCCGCCCAACGGCTGGTGCATGTGAATCGTTGCATGGGGTAGAGCGTAGCGTCGGCCCTTCGTACCGGCAGTCAATATTACGGTCCCGAACGAAGCGGTGACGCCCACGGCAACCGTGCTGATCGGATTCGAGATCATCTTCATCGTATCGTAAATCGCAAAGCCCGCGTAAACCTGTCCGCCGGGCGAATTGACATACATCTGAATTTCTTTTTCAGGATCCTCATGATTGAGGAATAGCAACTGAGCCACGATCACATTCGCAACCTGATCGTCAATCGGCGTGCCGAGAAAAATAATTCGCTCTTTGAGTAATAAAGAGTAAATGTCATAAGCCCGTTCACCGCGGCCCGAGGTCTCTACTACCATTGGAACAACATCATTGATATTCGGAATGTTCATTTCTTCCTCACTTTTTACTGGTTGACTTCTTTGCAGCTGATTTACCTGCTGTCTTTTCGCTGCTTGTCTTCTTGGATGCGCCAGACTTCGAACTCTTACCTGCGCTCTTAGCGGACGGCTTCGTCTCTTTTTTCGCCGACTTTTTAGCGGGTTCCTTTTTTGCTGGCTTCGACTCTGCTTTTGCATCCACTGCTTCAGTCTCTGCCGCAGGTTCTTCAGCCTTCGGAGCTGGCTTATATTCGCCGGTGGCAATGGCTTTCAATTTCTCAAGGGTTCGCCTCGTAAGCAGGCGGTTGGCGGATTCCATGGCAACGGCTTCTGCCACACGCTGTTGTCCCTGCTTGCCGCCTTTAATCTTGTTGACATCGACGCCCTGCATTTGCAAATCAATAAGAGTGTTGTTGAACTCCTGATCAAGGGCTTCGTTATCCACTTCGATTTTTTCCAGACGGGATATTTCGTCCATAATCAAGGAGCGTTCAAGGCGTTTCTTCGCGACCGGTTTTGCTTCCTCTTCAAAGAATTTTGTCGCATCGGTGTTACGCATTTTATAATATGTATCAAGGTCAAGCTTCTGCTGTGCAAGCCGCTGACGCAAGTCCTCCACCACATGTTCCGCTTCATGGTTCAGAGTTTGCGACGCATATTTGATAGTCGCACCTTCTTTGATCTTATCCACGATTTGAGCGTAATACCCATCATCATATTCGGCACGGGCGCGGGCCTCGATATCTTTGGTCAAGGCCTCCTTAAGCTCATCAAGCGACTGGTATTGACCGACCATTTTTGCAAAGTCATCGTTCAATTCGGGCAAGGTCATCGAGCGCACGGTTTTGACGGTTGCTTCGATATCAACCTTTTGGCCGGCCAATGTTTCATCGGCATCATCTTTAGCAAATTCGTGGCTGATCGTTTTTGAGTCACCCACTTTCAGCCCAAGCAGTTGATGCGCAAAACCGACAAAAGGAAATTCAACCTCGCCGACCTCGTTGCGGACCATGGTCGCAAAGCCGGTGCGCGTCAAAGCTTCTTTCTCGGATTTCATATCCAGGAGGATGTAATCGCCCTCCTGGATCTCTCGCTCGACCGTCTCGGTTGTTCCGTACATTTGCTGTAATTCTTCGAGAGCCTGATCCAGTTTCTCCTTGCCAGGTGCGGTAAATTCATAAGGAAGGCGAACCGATTGGTAATCACCCAGACTCACCTCGGGCATCAGCGGAACTTTGAAGGTAAGTTTGGGAAGCTCTTTGCCGTCGATCTTTTCAAGCGTGCCGGCCGCAGCGGGATTAATCTCCGCTTCTTTAACATTGCCGGATAAACCTCATCCACCAAAAGGTCAACAGCTTGTTCGTAGATGGCTTCGTCACTGTAATATCGACGGATGACTTCGTACGGTGCCTTGCCCGGACGAAAGCCGGGGATTTTGCCGCGTTCGGATATTTTGCGGGCTGCTCGGTGCTTGGCCGCCTCGAGCTGATCCGGTTCAACGTCGACGACAACTTGCGCTTGATGGTCTTCTTGAATGGTCTTTTCGAATTTCAAAATAGCTTTCCTTCTTTCGATATGATTCGTCTACATGGTGGGGACGGAGGGACTTGAACCCTCACGCCTTGCGGCACATGATCCTAAGTCATGCCTGTCTGCCAATTCCAGCACGTCCCCGTGCTGGCGAAGTCCACTGGAGTATGTGGAAACGCGGCGGAATTATAAAGCAGGGCGAGGGGTGCGTCAATTGAGAGCAAACAACGTTAATACATCACTTACACGGAGCCTTTTGCGATTGCAGAGGGCTTTATTATTTTCCACGGAAAGGATGCGGTTATACCGTGAATGACCAAAAAATTGAAAATTTACGCATGACTCGGCAAAAAATAGACGGCTTGGAAATGTGGGTAACTGCGTTCATTCGGGATTGTAAGACGCGCGGCTTGTCACCTTTGACGATATTATTTTATCAACGGGAATTAACATTCTTTACTCAATACGCACTGTCAAACGGAATAACCGAAGTCACACAAGTCACGCCGGACATTTTGCGGGCTTGGCTGTTGTATCTCGAAACAGACCGGAACCGGAACGCGGGCGGGCGTCATGCGTCTTACCGCGCGGTGCGCGCTTTCCTGCGATGGTATGAAAGCGAAGCAGAACCGGACGCCTGGGCGAATCCGATCCACAAAGTAAAACCGCCAAAGGTAACACACGAACCGATTCAAGGCGTGCCCATTGAAGCAGTAAAAGCGATGTGTGACACATGCGGCGATAACTTCACGGGAGTCCGTGACCGCGCTTTGTTGTTGTGCCTTTTGGATACCGGCGCGCGGGCGCGTGAATTCCTGGCGTTGAATTTGGATGATGTTGACTTTGTGTCCGGTGCTATTGATATTCGGAAAGGCAAAGGCGGAAAGAGTCGGATGGTATTTGTCGGCAAGAAGTCGCGCAAAGCATTGCGCGCTTATATCCGCTTGCGGGCTGACAACGATCCGGCGCTATGGGTGACGCAGAACGGCGGACGCCTAGCGATTGCGTCCCTTCGTCAACTGTTGGTAAGACGTTCTGAACTGGCGGGCGTGCCGATGTATTCGCCTCACGACTTCCGGCGCGCGTTCGCCCTGGCATTGCTTCGCGCTCATGTAGATATATTTAGCATTCAAAAATTATTGGGACATTCCGACTTGTCTGTGTTGCGTTTATACCTGGCACAAAATACCGACGATGTGAGAGACGCACACGAACGCGGGAGTTCGGTTGACGGAATGATGTAAAATAAAAAATGCCCTGCGGCGTGGACTCGCCCAGGGCATGACCAAACCGACTAGACCGACTTGGTAGGGCGATTGTAGCACATCCAAGCGGGACATTGAAAAGGATGTGAAAGCATGAAAAAAGTAAATTGGAAACAAGCGGAGCGAAAACTAGATAGTAGTATAGCGGGGGGAGAATCTTATTGGGAACGCCTAAATAGCGACCCTGAATTTTTAAGTGAAGTCCATAAGATACAACAAAAATATGATTTACCGCTGCCTTTCGATATTCGCTTGAATTGGGCGAAATGGTTTGACTGGATAGGCATGGAGGAGAAGCCAACAAGTCAAAGGGCGAAACGAGGGAAGGCTTTTTATAATGACGTAAATGATTTATTGAACAACTTTAAGATTCCGAAAGAATGGCGAGAAGATTTTATTTCAAGAATAGCTGGTACTTGTCTTCTTCGTGCTGTAGAGCATGGTATGAGTCCTGAATTTATTTTAAATAATAATGGCAAATGGGAATGTATTATCACCCCAGAGACTGACTTAACTAACCCATTTATTCTTGAACTCATTCAATCTCAACAAAAGTCTCATGCGGGCGATCCGCCAAAGCCTATCGAAGACAAAAACGACTTACGTAAATTAGATTGGCGACCTGTTTACGAATGGCGTAAAGCTCATCCAAGCTTTACCATACAAGAGATAGCGCAAAAGATAGGGTATAAACCTCAAACCGTTAGAAAAAAACTCTCAGAACTTGAAAGCAGGAAATAGCAACAAAAAACGAATTATTTGTTGTTACAAGAAAATTATCAACCGCATAACATACTCCCAAGATATAAAAAAAACATCTTGGGAGTTTTGTTTTATGGCGAGATATGAGCGATTTACTTTTCTTTGCGATGTAAGCGAACGACGGGCTATTGCTGAACTTGCCGCGCGCTTATCCCGTTCGCAAAGCGACGCGGTGCGCTTTGTAGTAATCGAAGCGGCGCGCCAGTTGACACAAGCCGATTCAATAACCGAGTCGGCTGTTTTTGATTTACTGGCTGACAAGCCAAAGACCGCAAGCTCGAAGCGGTAATTACTTAATGCAAACGTCCGCCAGGACGCGGACATTTGCGAAGGACATGGAAAAATGTTTACAGCAAAGTCAAATATAGCATGGCAAGGCAAGAAACGCAAGCATGAAATTCTAGGGGTTGTGATAAGAGTCAACGGGCGAACAGTCGGTCAAGTCATCGGTGATGATTACGTCAAAGACATAACGAATCGGCACATGCTGGCGACCCCTCCCGCAATTGCAAGCGATATTCAAGCATTGCATGACGCCGAACGCGCGGGTGCGCTTTACTGTGTCTTCATGAATACGGACACGGGTATTATCTACCGCGCGGCTATCTCGAAAATATGGGACATGGGAACCCGCTTCAATCGCGGCTGGGGTGAACAAATCTATTTGACGTTGAACCACTGGACACAGACCCGCGATCCGAACATTACAATAACCACAACGACCGCGCCGGAATACTCCGATCCGACCGCAACGAATGACGATGATGTAAAGCCGTTGAACATAAAGAGTTCGCGCCTTACCTGCGGGCGGCGTAAAGTTTAAGAAAGGGAAGAAGACTCTTCGTCAATTGTCCATGTTCGGGGGACAATAATGAACGACACGAAGACCGAACAACGAGTAAAGTTTATTGAGGCGGGATTCGAATGTATCCCCCTCATTCCTTCGTCAAAGTTACCGCTTCGCAAGGCATGGGAAAAGCGTCTGCCTTGCTCACAGTGGTATAAAGCGCCGGACGATTTAAACTTAGGACTCCGCGCGGGAAACGGCAAAGGGTTTATAGACTGCGATGATAAGAATGTGCCTGGCACATTTTCAAATGTGGTTAATTGGATGGTTGGCTTGGGGTATGACCGCGACATGTTGACTATTGTTCAAACAGCAAGCGGAGTCGGGCGTCATGTATACGTCAACTTTACCGGCTCATTGTTTGGAAGTCGGCGCAACTTTGTAAACTCATTCGGCGCGGGTGACTTTCGCTATGGATGCGCGTCACAAGTCGCGACCTTTCCGGACACTATCGCAGGCATGGGTGAATACAAGTTACTGCAAGGCAGTATTACACGCTTGCCAGTGCTGGACTTGAAAGACGTTTCGTCACTGGTTGACATAAACAAAGCGGTGACCGATCCGAAGCCAAGTAAACGTATGTCCGCTCTTGCCCTGGCTATCATGCGCGGCATAAAACCGGAAAGATATTCAACGAATAGCGAAGGCGAAGCAGGACTCGTTTTGTCTTTGCATAATTCGGGCTTTTCCTATGACGAAATAAAACAAGTCTTTGACTCAAATCCATGCCTGGGACATTATGCCGATAAGCACAAAGCACAGTCGGCGCGTGAGGCGGCACGATGGTTAACGATGACGTATAAAAACGCCGTTCAATATTCGCGGAACGAAAGCGAAGCGCGGCAAACTATCGCCTCATGGATTGCACGCGCGGAGTTGTCTCCCTGGAATAAAGTCACTGACAAAAACCTATATCTTGCTCATGCTGAAATAGCACACAAAGCGGGAAGGTATGAACATGCGGCGGATGTGCGGACTCTCTCGCTTCGTGCCGGTGTGGGAATTTGTGCGGTAAGCAAGGGTAACAAAAGACTTGTCGAAGCGGGCGGTCTGGTTGTGGTTGAACCTTATTCCGGTATCCGTGCCACTACCTACCGACTGCTTGAACCGCCTCTGAGTGCCAAAAACGAACACACCCTATTAAGAACCTGTGAGGATGTGTTCGCAAATGGCACACCCCCAAAGGACACAATAGCTACACATGACGCATTCATGGACGGCAAGAACCGACTCGGACGCCGCGCCGGTGAAGTCTACCGATTGCTACTATCCGAAGCGTTGACGTTCAAAGAATTACAGGAACGCACGAAGATAAAGACGCGGACACTTCGGCGCGTCCTGGGGAAACTGCGATCCGTGAAAGACCGCAAAACGGGCGAGGTTATCGAAATGGTTACAAGGCGCGAAGATGATACCTATGTGTCTAACTTGGTTGACCTTGACTTAGTGTCCGCGATTATGGGAACCTATGGCGCGACCGGAAAAGAGGCGCGAAGGATACGAACACGACCGGCGCGAACGTTCGCGGGCTTGGGAACTGGAAACGCTGAATAAGTCCGAATTTGTTACGCTCTCTATCGTCTCACAATCGTAACGAATTCTAGTAACAAAAAAGCCGTCACGCCTGGGGAGTGTGGCGGCATAAACCAACAAAGGCAAGGTGAAAAGATGACTGAAAAACAAAACGAAGACATGCCGAATAATTCCGAAAAATGCGTAACTGTCAAACAACAAAAAGCAATCGCGGCGCTGTTGTCTGAAAGGACATTCGGCGCGGCGGCAAAGCGTGCGGGGATAGGAGAACGGACGTTGTACAACTGGTTGACTGAACCGGCGTTCCGTGCGGCGTTGCGATCCGCTGAAAGCGCCATGCTTGAAACAGTGACACGGCGCTTGTCGGTGGGGCAGTCTCTCGCCCTGGACGCGCTCGAATCGCTGATAACCAAAGCAAAGCATGAAAGTACACGAAGACAAGCGGCGGTTGACTGGTTGAACCTGTCGCTTAAGTTTATAGACACCTTGAACATTGACGAACGGCTGACCGCATTGGAGGCGGCTATCAATGGCAACAAAAAATAAAACCGTGAACGTTATTAAATTTCCTGCGACCGTTGCACAGGTTAAGACTCTTGTTGACGGCGGGATTCGCGTCACGTTTGACCTGGACGAAAATTCAATTCGACAAGTCGCGGCCTTGCTCGAATGCAAACGCGAAATGATACCGCTGTCCGTTGAAGTGAAAGCGGACACGGGAACGGATTCGGAATGACCAACAAACAACGAATAAAAAAACTGGAAAATTCACGAAGCACAACACAGGCGCAAGAAGACTCTTTCAAATTCACGCATGAAGTCCGCGAAGATGGAGACCGCTTTTATATTGACGGCGTGGAAGTGGAGTTCGACAAGGTACGCCAAAGAACGTGCTGACTATCCGGCGAATGAATTAATTATTTATTGCAACGGCGAAGACAATCCCAAGAACAGCATAACCATCATTACCCATTCGGACGATGAACCATGACAACCAAACAACGAATAGAGAAACTTGAGAAAGCGCACGATGCGAAGCACGGTAACGGCAAAATTTGGGTGACGGTATGCAACGAAAGAACAGGACTGGTTGAATATGGCAGTCCTGAATTAATCGGTATGACACGCGCACAGGTTGACGAATATATAGGCGCGGGTTCGTCTGTCAAAACGATTCGAGTCGGTATTGACCTGGATAAAATATAGGACATGCGACATGACAACCAAACAACGAATAACGAAACTTGAGAAAGAACAAAAGCCGCACGGCGTGCCGCGCTTATTCGTGTACTTTGACGGCAACGACTTCGGAACCTGTGACGGCGTTGAAATGTCCCTGGCTGAATGGGACAAAATAAAAACGGAGAACGACAAGGAAATATGTATCCGATTTATTGACGAGTTGCCAAAGGATTCAGAATGACGAACACACAACGAATTAAACAACTGGAAAAGCAAAAGACAAAGTTATTGAACAATACGCATGTTACTACCCTTCCCGCTGAATATTGGACTCGAAGCATGGACGCCCTGGCGTCCGCGTTGCATGTTACCCGCGCTGAACTTGAAAAAGAATTGCAGAATTTGAACTAAAGCACTAACGCACAGGGATAACCGCGCGGTCAACCGATCCGCCCACAAACAAAGCACGGGCTTACCCTGTTTTTTATGATAACGGACACATGACAAAAAGGGTGGGAGGGAGTATATTAAAACAGTAAGGCGTACTGAGTGGATTAATATGCAGTTACATAAGGTAAAAGGGACTTCCAATGAGCACACAACAATCAACGCTTCCACCCGTTAAACACAACAACTGGCTAACTATTGGCGCAGTAGTTGTTGGGCTATGTGTCGTCTGTATTGTCGTTGGTATGATTTCAAATGCAATCAGCGCCCTAACACCCAAGCCAACTGCTGATGTCAATGCAATTCAAACTTCTGCGGTTCTTACTGCGTGGGCTAATGTCACGCAGACCGCCCTTTTATCTCACCCTGCGACCACTCCCATCGAGTCGCCAACTTATGCCCCAACTAATACACCTATTCCACCTACGGCAAATCCAAATCTTGTTGAACCAGGAACTTATCTTGTTGGAAAGGATATAAAGTCAGGACTTTATGAAGGCCAAGCTGGAACCAATTCTTGTTATTGGGCTAGACTAAAAGACACATCAGGAACCGTTGACTCAATATTGGCAAACGATAACAGCAATGGTCAATACTATATCCGTGTCAAAGCTACTGATTATGCCCTTCAAACTGATTGTGAACTATTGCTTCTTACCTCGCTTCCTATCCCTTCGGCACATATGCCCACAAACATTGACACTGGAATGTATCTAGTAGGAATAGATATACAGCCTGGCACATATAAAGGCCAAGCCGGAACAGACTCTTGCTATTGGGCAAGGCTAAAAGATGTGGAAGGTGGCACAAGCTCAATAATTGCCAACGATAATTCAACCGGACAATTCTATATTCAAGTCGGTAAAAGCGACTTTGCTTTAAGCGTTGGTTGCCCTGTTGAATTTGTTGGAAAATAACACAATATTTCTGCAATCATTGGCATGGATCGTAGGCAAACAATAACGCCTGTCACAATTAACAGGCGTTTCTGTTTGCGTGCGGATCCGTTGACCGCGTGGCTATCCTTTAAAATGCACGTCATTGAATGGCAATGTAAATATAAGGTTGCAAGAAGCCTTCTACAAGTAGTTTGACAGACGAATCGCCTGCGGGAACTAAGAACACCATATTGCCTAATTTGGTCGAGCCGCCAAAAAATTCAGTCGTTCTATCTAGTTCGTTTGGAATACCAGCAACATACGCACTATCATGCACCAGTCCATCGGAGCCAACTGCTTTGATGGATGTAATAATCAATGAACAGGTATCGTTAGCGGATTTAGTACATTGTGCTTTCAATTGAACCTGCATATATTCGAGTCCTGGCTCCGGTGTGTCATTGAACATATTATATTTTTCCACATAGCTATTTGCAGGACGAATCACGGGACCAACGGTGAGTAAGATATTATCTCCGATGTCAACTGCGACACCGGTAGGATAGGGATGGTCGCGAGTGGAACCCAGCGCGGGGATAGTGGGAAGCGGGGCGGACGATGGCGCTGATTGAGCGACGGGAGGAACCGCCGAGGATGAGCTATTTGCGGGAGGGGTATGAGCAGGCGCAGTAGAATGATTGTTTGCGTTACTACTAAAAATGAAAAAAAGACAGGCAAGACACAAAGTTACGCCAATAACAACTCTAATGAGAAGCAGGTTCTTTGGTTTTGCAGGCGGAGGGGTGTTAGATGGTGCCATGTCAGAGCCTTTCTTATTTTGTCCTCTTAAAACTAATCCGATCCGGCTTTATTGAAAGAATGAATTCCATTACTTGTGAGAGAGTATCCGGATTTTCAGGGTTATTCATTGTCTTATTTCTTTTTTTTCATTGTTGGCTTTTCGTCTTCGATGTACTCGAATAATTCGCCTGGCTTGACGCCGAAGTATTGACACAAGGCGTTAATTATCGGTGTATCAAAACGATTTACGCTGTTATTTTCCCACTTATAAAGCGTTTGGCGGGCGATGCCCGTTGCCTCTGCAACTTCCTGTAAGGATATGTTGCGGCGCTCTATTATCTGCTTTTCGGCAAGCAGAACGGCGAAACGATTATTAACTGTCACATTCATAATTTTACTCCGTGTAAGCCTAGAATAACATACTTGACGGTATGTTAAACTAGTCATACAATAGTTTGTAAAGTCAGTAGTAAGACTATTGTAGCACAAGTCATAACGACCCGAACTTTACCAACCGAATAACCGTTTACGTGAACCGCGTGAGAGTAGCGCGGCGGTGGTAGCACGGGCAAGGCAAGAAACAAATTCAACGTACGAAAGGACACAAAGAACATGCAACAAAAGCGCCGTCACGAAATTGTGACGGCGTTACCATGAAGATAGGGCAACTAAAAACACGGTAAGAATATTCTACCAAACAAAGGACGGTGAACGCATGACAAAGTACATCCTGGGAATGCTGTCCGTGCTTGCGCTGTTCGGCGGCTTATTCGCTTATGCCGCGAATGCGACCGCAAAGGGGCAGGGCGCGGCGATCCCCGCACAAACGGCACAACCGACCGCGCGACCGTTACAGACTGCGAAGCCGAACACCTGCGAAGTTTATACGGGCATTGAACGCGGAACGGTGAACCTGCGAACGTGTGCGGGGACTTCATGTGCGGTTGTGAAAGTTTTGACCGAAGGCGAAAGCCTGAACGTATTGACTGCCGGTACTTGGGCAAAAGCCACGACTTCAAACGGCGTGACCGGCTATATAAACTCTATCTACTGCAAAGGAAAATAAAACCATGACTAAAGGACTTACAAAAAGCATTGGCACAATTGCCTTTTATGTTTTGACGCTTGGCTTGTTCGTTTATGCCGCGTCGCGTTCGTTGGATTTTATTCAGTCCACACTTCCGGCCAATCAAAAGATTATCGGCTTTTTGGGATTGCTTGCGACTGAAGGCGGCTCGGTTATTTGGCTTATCGTCTTTCTGAAAGAAGCAAGCGGAACGCCGCAAAAAGCAATAAGCGTTCTTACTGCGATCCTGGACATGTTCGGCTCTATCGGAATGTTTACGATGGACACGCTGTACCGATCCGGACAGACCGGCGTAATTGCTTCGCTTTCAGTGGATGAAATTCGGAATGTTATTCTTGTGTTGTCCGGTCTCATTGGAGTGAACCTAATAAGCGCCTTCGCTTTTCATGTGGTCAATCCTGAGAACATGCGAAAGATGCGCGAAGACTCCGCACATGACGCGGTAACGGCTTCGCTGTTGAAACAAATCGAAGACGAAGCCGAACACCTGGCGCAACAAATGACGCCAATGTTATTCGCACAATGGCAAGAGAAGTTTATGCAGACGTTCAACCATATTGACGTCTTGGGCTTGGGTAAGTTTGAACAACACGGCAAGCCGATTGACATAGAACCGAATCGGGAATATCCCGCGATGACGAACATTCCGAAAATTGTCGGCGGTGACGACCCTTTACCGAAGCCGTAGGATTGCGGAAGTGTGCGCGGTGCGGGAACGAATACGGCGGCGCGTTGCATGGGCGTTACTGTTCAAACTCTTGCAAGCAAAAAGCCTACCGCGAACGCAAGCACTACGGGAACTGGCAAACGACAAAAGAATTGCGAACCTGCGCGCGTTGTGGTGTTCAATTCGAGGGCGCATTACATGGGCGCTATCATTCGGCGGCTTGTAAGCAGGCGGCATACCGCGAACGCAAACAACGGCGTGAGGTAACAATTGAACTTTAAAAAAACGGGGCTGTTTTATATCAGACGATGAAACACACGCGGACACAGTGCCGCGAGTCCCTACGGCTTTCCTGTTGCGATTTAGGGCGTGTCTAGTGAATGGACACGCCCTAAAATGTGCCTGTTATAGGGTGCGAGAATGTCCGTTCTCAATACAAACTTATGAAAGGTGAAAGGCTATGAATAAAATTGTTTTGACCACTTCAAAGACCGTTGCGCGCATTGACCAAAACGCGGCGGCTATTTATTTGACTTCCCTGAATAGCGAAAGCGGACGGCGAACGATGCGGCAAGTGTTGAATGTATGTGCAGGCTTGTTATCTGATAATGCGGACGCGTTGTCATTTGACTGGAGTCTCTTACGCTTTCAGCATGTCGCGGCGATCCGTTCAAAACTCACGGAAGTTTATAAACCTGCGACCGTGAATAAAACCCTTGCGGCTTTGCGCGGTGTGTTGCGATCCGCTTGGCAGTCCGGCCAAATGTCCGCCGAAGACTTCCAAAAGGCGGCAAGTGTCAAAGGCGTCAAAGGTGAAACATTACCGGCTGGGCGCGAATTGACGCAAGGCGAAATAACCGCGCTCATGTCAGACTGCGAACACGACACAACGAACGCAGGCGCAAGAGACGCGGCGATTATCGGCCTCATGTATTCGTGCGGCTTGCGGCGTGAGGAAGTTGTCACGCTTGACCTTTCTGACTATGACAACGAAAGCGGGCGGCTTGTGGTGCGCGGTAAAGGCAACAAAGAACGAATTGCCTGGTTGACCGGCGGCGCGGCGCGTGCTGTGTCTGACTGGTTGACTGTGCGCGGTGACGATCCTGGCGCGTTGTTCGTCGCTGTCAATAAAAGCGGGCGCATTACGTCCTACAAGCACATGACGCCGAAGACTATTTATTCAATGCTTGCAAAGCGCGCGAGTGAAGCCGGTGTAAAGTCATTCAGTCCGCATGATATGCGGCGAACGTTTGTTAGTGACTTGCTTGACGCCGGCGCGGACATAACGACCGTTTCAAAAATGGCGGGACATGCGAACGTAACCACTACGGCACGCTATGACCGAAGACCGGAAGAAGCAAAACGAAAAGCGGCTTCGCTGTTGCATGTGCCTTACATGGGACGCGGCGCATGACTTGGCAAATTCAAATTTTCACCGAATAAAAAAATGTCCTACCAGTAGAGTAAGACATTTTTCTTTTGCCCATATTTGGGAATTACGTTGTAAGTATAAGGTTGGCTATCCTAAGTCATGCCTGTCTGCCAATTCCAGCACGTCCCCGTGCTGGCGAAGTCCACTGGAGTATGTGGAAACGCGGCGGAATTATAAAGCACGGCGAGGGGTGCGTCAATAAACAGGACAGAACGTTAACTTTATGCTTACACTTTGCAATTGCTGCATTGCGATTTGGTTATGCAAAATCCCGATAGCTTCTTTGCATCATCATGGCTTTGCTTTGTTTGAATATTTTATGGAAAATGCGCCTGTCCATAAAGAAATGTAATGCATCGGCTCCTGCTAAGCCTAAAACTGCAACGCGGAAATATGGCAGCATAATCAGCCAAATGCCAGCTTGCGCCAACCAGTTGAACCACGATGGATATAAAAAATAAGTGACCACCAGCCCGATCCAATATGGGATGCTGATATAAAGCAATCTTCCAATGGTTCCAACAATCGGCCAATGACTGAACGGTGAGCGGTGGGGGAGAATTCGCCGATATGGAAACCAATACATCCACCAAAGGTTTTCTCCAAACGATGAAATTTCCCGAAGTTCCGCCTCGCTGATACTTCCGGCATTCACATCGAGGTCGGGAGTAAGAATCAACCCAAGCATCGCACCGCCAGCCAGCAATGCAGAATATATGAGCGTGGGCCCCAAGAAATACCCATTTAGTCTCCCGTTGGTCGCTTCTGAAGCAAATAAAAGAACTGCCAGGATTTGTGTTGCCGATGCATGTGTTTTGCCATCCGCCATGATCATTCTCCATTATCTAAAAATATTGGCCTATTGTATACTATTCTGAACAGTTGTGCTATAATCCGAATGCAGGTCATTTTCCTTATAAGGAGATCGAAAATGGGCTACTATAGAAGAGGCAACTACCAATTTGGTTCGACTCGTTTGATCGTCAAATTGGAACATTTGCTTTTCGCTGGAGTGGTGGTTGTAGTTATCAGTGTCATTTGTTTGTTGATTAGCAGTGTGATCCAGTTGGGATATGCAGAATTGGTCAACGCTGCATTTCAATCTCTAATGGGTATTTTGGCGGCTATCCCTTGGTATGTATTTTTAGCTACATTAATCGTCGGGATTATATTTTTGTGGCTGGCAGGCGGAAAAGGAGAATAGAGCAGTTCGTCGTCCCACCTCGGGGCGAGAATTTCTTTTGGTATAATCCCGCCCCATGTCAAGAGTTATAAATCCTGATTCCACAGGAAAGCAACGCACGCAATTAAGCAAAGCCATCGTTCTCGCGGTGCGGGAATTGGCGCGACAAAGCGATGTAACGGATCAAACCCGCGACCTTGCAGCGTTTATCGCGATCGCTTTGCAAATCATATCCGATGGCATTGAAGTCAGTGTAACCGCGTGGGAAAAGCGGGACTATTGGATCAAGGCCGATAAATTCCGCATGGAGTGGGCCTGGGCCGGACAAATCGCTGAGAAGATGCGGACTTCCGTTTTATCGGAGGATTGGGCATCAGTGGCAACGCTTTCGGCACAGATTGCGCAGAAGCTGGCAAAAGTGCAAGTCAGCGAAAACCATCGATTGGGGAAACCTTGGGTTGGTTCATTTAAACAATTGACTTTGAATCGGTAGTTAATATATAGTCTGCGCGTAATTGCGGTTGCTGTGATTCAACATATTCTTTCTCTTGGGACATCCAGGCGTTTCGCCATTTATCAGTGTTATCTACACCGTCTCTGATTTTGTCTCTTTCAACTCCTCGGTCGAAACCCAATTCAGGGGAGCAACTTATCCAGATCCTAAAATCGTATTTTTCCGCAAAGTCTGAATGCAATGCAGATACCCCTTCGACAATTACTGCTCCGCCGGGTTGAATCGTATACCAATCCGTTAAAGCGTTTGATCTCTAATCGAATATTTGATATTTTGCATCGGCGTTGTTCTCCAAAGGCAAAAGTACTTGCTCTAAAACTCGATTTCTATCAGCTCTATTTAGTTCTGGAGAATAGAAGTCATCCAGCTGGACAATCGATACGCCAGCCAAATTTTCTTTTAGATATTCTGACAGCGTAGTTTTGCCTGCTCCACCTACTCCATCAATTCCAATTAGGAAGGTTTTGCGTTTTCTCTGTATTCTTTTGACTTTTTCGAGTAAATCAGTCGGTTGATTCATGGGTTGATTATATCAACAGAATATTGGCACCTTTTTCTTAGGGCTTGTAAAAGAATAACTCCGCACTTTAACATTTAGATTCGGGTACATGAGAAGTGCGGCCGGATGGTGTAATTCCAACGGGGACAGACTTCAGCGAATTGGATGTTCAAGGTTTGAAAGACTGGCTTGGACACTTTGAGACCTTTGACATATTCTTTATGGATGAGAAATGCTTTTACCTGCAGACCCGTTTCGGTAACGGTTCCACGAAGGTAGGCCAAAACTGTTTCGAAGGTGAGTAAAGGTTTGCCTGCCCAATTGATGCTAATCGGCCCAAACAAACGATGTTCCACGGGGTTCCACTTCGAAGTGCCGGTTGGATAGTGGCAGACAAGAACTTCCAAACCCAAGCGGTCCGCTAATTGTTCTTGGAGTTGCTGTTTCCACAGACGCGGTCGGCAACCGTTGCTGCCACCGGCATCGGCCAGAATGAGGATTTTGTGCTGATTGGGAAAAAGAACCCGACCTTCGATCTGCCACCACTCGGCGATCACGTCCACTGCAAACTGGGGTGTGTCCGCGAAGTGACTGCGCCTTTCAGTTGCAGAACGACCGACATAGACGAAGCCCAAATTATGATTCACATCGTAGATGCCGTAAGGAACCGCTTTGCCCAAAGCATCCTGGTCGAAATCATGGTCATTGACTTCGATAGCCTGCTGGCACCAACTCCGTCCATGGTTCTTGAAGTTGCCGATTAATTCTTTTTTCTTGGTATCCACGCTGATTACCGGCCAGCCCGCTGCAAGAAACGCCTGCTTTTGCGCTTCGAGATACTCGAACTGCTGGGTGCGATCCGGATGAGACTCTCCACAAAACCGTTTGAGGTTGGCTTTCAGCGAGTAGTGCCTTTTCACCAGCAGTCGTCCCACCGTGGTATGGCTCACTGCATGCCCGGCCTTTCTCAGCTCATCGCTCAAATGCCGCAAGCTGCTGCGCTGCCATTTTTGTTCGCTCATGGGATCACCGGCTGTTTCGTCTTTCACTAACTCCTCAAGTGCCGCCTCGATCGGTGAGTCTTTTTTTCGACCGGCAATCGTCCGCCACCGGCCTGGCGCACTCCTTCCACCGGACGGGCCGCTAATTCTTCATCCAATTCTCGTCTGCCTCGCCGAATTGTCTCGACATCCAGACCCGTGATCTGGGATAACAAGTGATCGCCACCGTAACCCACCTTCTCGGACTCCAAAGCCACGTACCAGCGCCGTTGTTGTTCGTTCAATCGGCTGAGCAACACGTTCATCTGGTGATGTATTTTCCATTCGGGGTACTCTTTCGAAGCCTGACAATTTGGACACTGACATTCATGTACTTGAAGACTCATCGGTTCATCCTTCGGCTGATCACAATCCTTCAGCCATTTTACATCAGGATGAACCCTTAATAATTAGTCCGCGGAGTTATTTCTTTACAAGCCCTTAGCTACCCTCTGTCTAGCCCAAACTATATTGCAGTGGATAGGAGGAATTATATTGCAGTGAGAAATTGGCCCTTGCAGACTATGAGTTACGCTACAATTCTCATAGGCAAACCGAGGGAGTCCTTTGGCGGGTCAAAAGTAATAATGTGATGGTTCCCGTTAGTTATCCGTTCTGCCGTCCATAAAGCTACAAAAGCGTCCAGCACGTCATCTGCCGTGCTACCAAGTTCTTGGCGCTCTGACAGGACAGCCTTCAACCAATCTCCAAAGAATGGCTGAAGTAAAGAAAATCTTTCATCGTATCCAAATTTATCCTTTTTGCTGTATTTTAAAGTTCTTTGACCCGCCAAAAAGTAGAAACAGACTTCTGGGTGAATTTCCCAAACTCTTTCTTGAAGCTGGGTATCTTGGCGTAATAATGAATCTACATCGATTATCTTTGGCAAAATTCCCCAAGATTGAAGAGATATTTTCTTGCGTTCTATATCAAAACGGATTCGACATGCTTCTTCGTAGCTTTTCGCGGAAAGGACGGGTCGGAGGGGAGCTGGAAAAACACTGCTGGCACGACCGGCACCGAGAAGTTGCCGCGCCTGAAGATCGCAAGTACGTGGCCCCTGATCGGGAAGCCCGATCGGAATGTCGATGGCGATCACTTGCGGTAGAGGTTCTTTGTAAAAGAGATCACTTGTTGATTGGTGTAAATGCCAAGTGATTTGGCCAGAGTTGAGATCTTTAGAGATTGCAATCCAACCCTTCTTACAACCGTCTGCTCCACAAATTATTCGCATCGACTTGTTCCTTATTAGAAAGCCGAGAAGGAAAAAATACTCAGAGTATTTAATCGTACTTACATTATTCGAAGAATACAAGTGCTGCACGGCGGATCGGATTCTTGAGAATTATCTCAGATTTGTCTTGTAGGTTACACGATCATTTACTTTGGATCACCTTAAAGATTCTTGTGTGTTAGAATTTGGGCGGTGCCATGAAGGTCTCCGAACCTGTCATTCAGAAATTTCGGACCAAATTACGTAAAGTGACCAAGTCCCTCTGCAGAGATCCCTTTTACCACGGGTTGGCCATTTATCGGTTGAAGGTTATATGGCAAAAGAGATTTATGGGCAGCAACTGAGTGAAGGCATCTTTTCGAGAATTTCGCCAATCGCCGCAATTTTAGTTTGGGCAGGAATTTGTGATACAGAACCCGCGGAATTAATGACCTGATGATGGGACAGAATGCGGCCTGTTTGGCGGCGCGGCGAGATCGATCAACTCGCCTATCAGGTATATCCGTAGTCCGGGGAAGAGATTGGGATTTGTAGGGAAATAGCAATTTGCAGCCGAAGATAAACTATATTCATTTAGGAATTGGGAAGAAAACTATAAAGGCACTATCAGGAGTAATCCATGCCATCACATACCGTAGATCAATTACTGGACCAGAGTATTGCGGCCTATAAGCAGAAAGAAGATGATAAAGCCGCCAAACTCATTGCAGAGGCGATTAAGCTGGACGCAGATAATGAACGTGCGTGGCTGTGGCTATCCGGTATCGTGACCAGCGATGCCGAGAAGCTCTTCTGTATCAAGCGTATTCTGGCAATCAATCCGAACAATGAGGTTGCACGGTACGGACTCACACTACTGCCTCCAGACATCCAAACACTCCAGCCTTCGCTTGAGAAATTGAAGATTGGAAATAGGGAAGTCTGCACATTTCCAGGTTGCGAAAATGTAGTCTCCAAACCCGGTTTCAAGTTCTGTTACAAGCACTGGAAAGCGGTTAATGCGCATCTTGAGCCGGATGCGACCCTCAATGCCACGGCTCTTGGGGATCATTTCAAGCTGACCAGCCAACGTCTAAACTTGGTACTTGCTGAACTGGGATGGATCAGCAAAGATAAAAAGGGCTGGACTCTTACTGCTCAGGGTATTGCGTTGGGAGCCCTCCAAAAGGAATATAGCCAGACCGGAGTTCCATACGTCTTATGGCCGGAAACAATCCTGACCAACAAGGCGTTTCTCTCTACAATTAGCAGTTTGACGGGCGAGGCCGAACCGTCAACAAGCAAGAAGGTCAAGGATGAGAGTTCGTTTCGAGAGAAATATCCTACACAATACCGTGCAACAGATGGGCATTGGGTGCGTTCCAAGGCAGAAATGTTGATCGACAACTGGCTATATATGTCAGGGGTCGTTCATGCGTACGAACGCCAATTACCGATAGAGGAAGACATGTTCTGTGATTTTTACATTCCTGAGGGAAAAGTTTACATTGAATTTTGGGGTTTGGAAAAGGATCCAAAATATGCCGCCCGGAAGAAAGAGAAGATCGAAATCTATCACAAATACGGCCTGAGTCTTATCGAGCTTACCGATGATCATGTCAAGAACCTGGACGACAATCTGCCCAAGGCCCTCCTGAAATTCAATATTGTTGTGAGTTAATTAACTGGAATTAGCAGACCATATGAGCCGATCACGGCAGCTAAGTCATAGCTGAATGGTTCTTGTGAATGGTTCGGTGAGCAAGACGCAGTGACAATTGCAAACCAAAACTCAAGGAGGATTGCTCTCTAATGGAAAGCAAATGAAAGAAAGGAGTCTCATGGAACCTATTAGCAAGCTTATATTGCGTGATGACATGAATACCGAAGGCTATAGCTATCTGGTTGCCCAGATCGATGAACATGGCAATCTTGTCCTTGAGGGCGTGGATGGGGGTAAAGATGTGGAGAAATTCTTGGGTGATTCCGACTATGAATATTGGCTGACGATTCCCCAAGAATTCAAGGAAACCGTCCTGCTACACCTTATCAAGGAGCGATTCTCATCTGTGCATGATCTGAAAGCCTGGCTTGAAGAAAAACAAATCCCCTGTAATTACACCTCTTACTAATCGGTAGTCAATGGCTTGAAATTAAAAACTGGAAGTCGGAAAGAAAATAATCGCATGACGAACACAAAGAAAAATACTTCATTTGTCAAGATCTACTCTGCCAATGGGAAGTACGCATCACGCCTTGTGCAAGTGGAGAGCGGTGGGTGGTTTTGTGAGTTTTGGTCAAGTGATGCATACGGCAAAAGTAGCCCGTTGATAAGAAATATCAAACCCTTTGCGACACGGGAAGAAGCCATCCGAATGGCACAGGAGTTGTTTGTCAAATTTACCGGGGATGACCGATATATTACAGATGAAGATTTCTCGAAGGGGAATAAATCTGATTAAAGGCATATTGGAATTGTGCAAACAGAGTCGTGAGATGCCGCAAGAGCAAGAGACGGCCAAGCTCAAGATCTAGGCAATGGATAGGGAGATTATCAAGTGGTCTGTGAATTGTATGTGCTGAGCAAGGAAGAGATCGTGGAAAGGGCATCCTAATATGGCGTACAAAAAGAAAAATAGTTCATCAATCGACAAACCATCGGCGAAAAGGCCAAAACCTGCCAAGCATAACAAGGAAAAGGCATCACGAGTCGAACAAACTACTGAGAGCGATACCACGGATGCCGGATTCACACGATCACTGGGAGGGGATAGAAGTCTCCAAGCCTATAAGGATTGGATAAAAGGAATGGTTTCGAGTATCACACCAAATGCGGAAGATCATATGACAGAAGAGGAATGGGTTGAAAGTTGGAAGAAGTTTTGGTCAAATGCAGATCATCCTCCTGAGCCAAAGCCAATCAAGGCAATGGGCCCGCTAGAGGCATACCCCGGTATTGAGGAACAGCTGCGTAGGTTTCAAGAAGCCGAACTACCGTCCTGTCCGAGTTGCGGTTCCAGCGATACAGCCAATGTGCAGGTGGGTGTGATTGGTCGAACAGTCTATCTTGCCGGTGCTACAAAGAAGTTTAAACTTGTCCCGAATATGAAGGATAGGCTGGGAAAATTCTTCTGCAACAATTGCGGTAAATACTTTGATTAGAGAACCTGAATATCAACGTCTGACAACCCAAGTAGCAGGTTCAATTTCCGTATCTGCACGATGTTCTTCGAATTGAATCCTTGAGATTCCCACATCAAAAAGATGAACTGCCAATATGTATAAAATCATACCTTCCGATTTGACCTTTAGCGAGGATGGATGCAAGTACTTATCCTGGCTATCTGATTCATCCGTACTGGATTTGCGGAGTGAAAAGGGCACTATGCTTCTTGACCTTCAAAAAAGATGACAAAAGAATCAATAATCTTCAAAGGGAATTAGAAGGATAACAAACCCAAACCAATAAAAAGCCACAAAACAGGACAAAAGCCCGCTATTTCGCGGGCTTCTTCTTTTCATCACTCTCTTTGATTGCCTTATCCATCTCTTCTTTCGACTTTGGCTTTACTTTCAAGAACGCGGCTAGAGCCTCTTTGAAATCGAGAGGAAAAAGGGAGATTGTTTTTTCGTTGGTAATTTTTTTACTATTTTCGTGTTTTGACATACTCATCCTTAAACCTGTGAAAAATTTGTTTTTCGGGGAAACCCTCCCCGAACGACTAGGCTAAAAACCAATCTAATATCTGATGTTCATTAACGATGACTGCGTTAAACTCCGATTGCATTTCAATTCATGATAAGATGCAAAAGGAGAACGAATGACAACTTTAGATAATTTTTCAAACGATCTTGCCGCGGCGGTCGAACGCGGCGGCGCCGGAACGGTATTGGTGGATGCTCGCCATCGTTATCCGGCCAGCGGCATCGCGTATGCCGCTGACCTGGTTTTGACCGCCGATCACGTGATCACGCGCGATGAGAATCTTCGCATCGCGACCGCCGATAAAAAATCTTTTGCGGCGACGATTGCCGGTCGCGATCCCAACTCCGATCTGGCACTTCTGCGCCTTACAGAAAAAGTTTTATCGCCTGTTAAGGTTACAGAAGCCTCAGCAAAAGTGGGCCAACTGGTTCTTGCACTCGGTCGTCCAAGCAATGAAGGCGTCCAAGCTTCGTGGGGAATCATCACGGCAATCGGCGGCCCTGCTCGTATGGGTCGCGGCGGATTATTGGAAGAATATGTCCAAACGGAAACCACATCCTATCCTGGTTTTTCGGGCGGACCGCTGGTCAATACTAGCGGTGAAGTTCTAGGATTAAATACATCCGGCCTGGCGCGAGGGATGGCATTGACCATTCCTGTTAAATTCGCGTGGCGGATTGCCGATGCACTTGCCAAACATGGAACGGTCAAGCGCGGCTACCTCGGCGTGCGGACGCAAGCAGTCGATATTCCGGATTCCGCGCGCAAAGCACTTAAACGCGAGCAGGAACATGGCTTGCTTGTCTTGTGGCTCGAAGAGAAAGGTCCGGCGGAAAAAAGCGGTTTGTTCGTCGGCGATATCATGGTTGCGATAGGTGGTCAGGCTGTGGGTGACCCAGACGATCTCTTTGCTGCGCTCAATGGCGATGTTGTTGGTAAATCCATCGCAGTGGAAATCTTGCGCGGCGGCAAACCGGAAACCCTCCAAGTAACGGTGGGCGAGAGGAAGTAATTGATCAGCGTTTTGATCGTGGCTCCATCACCGACTTTGCGCGCAGGTTTGCGAGCTCTGTTATCCTTTGATAACGAAATCAAGATTATTGGTGAAGCGGACCGATGGAATAGTCCGATAAATGAAGCCGACGTAATCATTACGTCGGCTTCATTCACTTCTTTTCTCGACGATGAGATGGGCGCATCCCCGCCGGCTTCGATTCTCATCCTGAGCGATGAGCCGCTCAACGTCCGGGAGATCAGGCGCTCTCAATCTACATGGGGCATACTTCCGCTGGACGCATCGGCTGACGAATTGCTTGCCGCAATCCATGCTTTGTCGCAAGGACTAATCGTTGGCGAACGATCGTTGTTATTCGCATCCGAGGAAGAGACGCTTGCGAACAGCCCTTTGACGAATCGCGAAACGGAAGTGTTGAATTTGCTTTCAAAAGGATTGGCAAATAAGCAAATTGCAATTGTGCTCGGCATCAGCGAGCACACTGTCAAGTTTCACGTATCGTCCATCTACACAAAACTAAATGTGACCAATCGAACCGAAGCCGTGCATGAGGGATTGCGCGGCGGATGGATTGCCCTGTAAATCTATTTGCGCTCAATATTGGCTAGATGAAGTTCAGTGTTGTTCAGCAGTTCGACCATCAGCTCACGAATATGGCGATTCAGGAAATGGTTTTCCAAAGTGGATAGCGGGAGGAAGCGGGCACCGGCGACCACGTGAATGCAATTCGTTGCTCCGCATAAACAGATAAACGGTGAACTCATTTCCCATTCCGTGGATGGATAGAAGAATGTAAGCTCTTCGCCAGTCCCGATATCGCGGGCCGCAAAGACCAGCATTCGGGTTGTATCCAAAAATGTATTTGGATTGCATGAATGATTCATGGATGCTAATTCTTTGACTTCTACATGGCGATCGCGTCCAATTTGAACTGTGAACCGATTAGGTTTGTCGTACAGCGCCTCGGTGGGGATGGGGCAAATGACTTCACCCTTTTTGTAAGCGCGCTTGGTGGTTAAACTTCTATATTTGTCTTGAGTCCAAATCACGAGTGATGCAGGGGTACTCATAATTTAATCACGTCCTTTCTTTCCTTTAGTTTATCATTGTTGATACTATATAACGAACCATGTTGAATGACAAGGTTTTTGGCGATGTATTTAAAAACTTTAAGGTTATAAAAATCTCACATCCACATTGAATTGAATGTGAGATTCGCGTCCTATCGATATTATTATTTAAAATAACAATAGCTGATTGGCAGCACGTTTGCCATTGAGCAGGATAAAGGGTGAACTTCTTTCAACTATGATGCCAAGCTTTCGCAAGGCTGATAAGTCGTTGAGTTGATTTGTTCTTCTTGCGCGCAAGATTGCTTCCGCGCCTCTCGGCCCGATGCCGGGAATTCGAACTAAGTCGCGCCGTTCAGCGCGGTTGATCTCAATGGGCTGATCTTTTAAATTCAATTGCGCCCACGCCAGCTTCGGGTCGGAATGAAGCGGAAGCAAACCATTGTCCATGAATGGCATATCTTCCAAATCAAAGCCATAATCGCGAAGCAGAAAGGATGCTTGATATAAACGATGCTCACGCAACGGATGGGTGGCCGTTTTGTTTTCAAATGGTGTATCCGCGATGGGACTGAATGCCGAAAAATAAGCTCGTTTGAGCCGCACATTTTTATTCAGCCATGCCGTTGTAGTCAATAACTCCAGGTCGCTTTCGTCTGCACCGCCGACAACGAACTGGGTGGTCGTCGAAGGCCAGTGGTCATTCCAGCCTCTGTAAGCCGGCTGGCTCGTACGAATTTCCTCCACCCACCTGAGCGGTTGCAATAGCTCATCCAAAAATTGTTTGTGAGGCGCAAGCTTCGCAGAGTCAATTCGTGTTTGGCGCTTCAAGATTAACGGAAACGCGATCGGCCAGTTGCATCGAACGTTCGACCTGAGCCTTCTCCGCTCCCGGCATGATCTTCAAATGAATGTAACCCCGAAAGCCAAGTCTATTCCGCAATATATCCGCTGTATCCAATAGCTGATCCTGTGTTCGCATTCCGCCGCCCGCGATACCGGAACTCAGAAATATTCCTTCGGCAATTCCTTTGCGATTCAACTCGATGAATACGTTTGCAAATTCTTCAGGTTTGAAAGTGGCGCGGCGGAAGTCGCGGCCGGCGCGAAATGGACAATAAAAACAATCACGCTCACACGCCGATGTAAGCAGTGTCTTCAATAATTTGATGCTTTGACCATTCGGGAGTTGTGCCGGATGAACGAAAACGGCATCGTGTTGTTTCGGTGTAAAGCAAACCGGACGCGCTGCGTTCTCCCGGCGCTCTTCGGCTGGCTCCAATTCCATCTGGCTGGTCAACATCTGCAAACGCACAAATGAATCCATGTTGACTATTATAGAACGTATATTCTAAATGTCAAGATGCAAGTGGAAGAATTACTTTAAAAGTTGTGCCTGAATTCACTTGGCTTTCTACATCGATTTTTCCGCCGTGCGCTTCGACGATCCATGCCACGATGGAAAGCCCAAGACCGCTTCCTGTTGGGGCAGAGGAGTCATCGTTTTGAGTCCGCGCCTGGTCGACGCGATAGAAGCGGTCAAATAGATGCGGCAAATGTTCGGGTGGAATGCCCGGACCGTTGTCAACGACACGAAGCGAAGCGAATCCTTTTTTGCCATCAGAACGCACTGAAGTCCCCACGCTTATCTTTTGTCTAGAGCCAGAATACTTTATCGCGTTTTCGATGAGGTTGCTGATCATTTGAATTAAATATTGACGGTCGCCATTGACGATCAATTCAGGAAGTTCAGTCGTCTCAAGCGCGACTTGTTGTCGCTCCGCGAGCGAAGTCATTCGTTCGACGGCCTCCAGTGCTACATCACTTAGATCCAATGCTTCAAACTGAAGAATCGCTTGACCGGAATCCATGCGTGCCAGCGTCATCAAGTCATTGACCATGCGCATCATTCTTTCGTTCTCGAGATTGATGGTCCGCAGCGCACGCTGGTAATCGGCTGACGAACGATTCTTGGAAAGCGCCTGATCGATTTCAAGATTGGTAATGGTTAGCGGTGTGCGAAGCTCATGGCTGGCATCCGCGACAAACCGCCGTTGACGGTCGAACGCAATCTGTAAACGAGAGAGCATATTATCGAATGTGCTTGCCAATTCAGCAAGCTCATCACGGCCGCGCAAGTTGATGCGCCGGCTCAGATCACTTTCCTCGATGCTTTGCGCCGTATGCGTGATCATTTTGACCGGACGCATGGCGCGGTCCGCAAGCCACAATCCACCGGTGAAGGCGATCAACAGCATCAACAAACTGCCAAGGAGGAGTGAAACTTTTAATCGCTGAAGCTCAGCGCTTAGATTGGTTGGACTGCCAATGATCAGCGCGCCAACCGGCGTATCTCCTCGATAAACAAACGATACGATAAAAAGATAATCGGCATTAGATGTCTTGCCGGTTGATCCGGTGAGTGAAATGGTCTGTTCATAAACATTGAGGTCCCTTTGTTGGCTGGCTGTAGAAATGAGATCACTCACCAGTTTATCGCTCGGTTTGATGCCCCACGATTGGACAATTTGCCCATTGGTATCCACGATAGCCAGCATATCGCCCTGTTGAAGAGGCGGTGTATTGTCCGGAACATCGGAAAGGCCAAGATTAGAATTTTGCCAGTCGGCACTGCGAAAATATCCCAGCAGGCGGGCAAACTTTCCCTGAATATCTCCTACTGAATCTCCTCGAAGGTCGCGCGCCTGGTTGAAATAAATGAAAACGCTGAATGCCACTAAAACAATCGCAAGAATAAAAACGAACCACAGAGTTATCCGAAAGCGGATGCTATGCAGGAAATCGATGAGCCAATTCCAAATGGATTTGAGGAACCTCATCGCGCTAGCGTCCCGGATCGCGCAAACGATAACCGGCTCCGCGAAGCGTCTCGATTAATTTGACTTCGTACGGATCATCCACCTTGCGGCGCAGACGGCGTATGTAGACATCCACTACATTCGATGTAATAGTTTTATCGTAGCTCCACAAGTTTTGGATAACCATCTCGCGCGAGATTAAACGGTTTAGATTCCGCATGAGATATTCCAGCAAGGAAAATTCGCGCGCAGTAAGGGCGAGAGGCGCTTCGGCACGCGACGCAAAATGGGTAGCCGGATCCAACTTCAAGTCTGCGACCTGGAGCGAGCCGCTTTTATTATCTGATTCGCGGCGGAGCAGGGCGCGCAAACGGGCGCGTAATTCCGGGACTTCAAACGGTTTGACGAGATAATCGTCTGCACCGCTATCCAAGCCAGTGACGCGGTCGTTGAGCGAGTCACGCGCGGTCAACATCAAAATTGGAGTGACAACATGTTGATCGCGCAGAGATTTGCAGACTTCGATCCCATCGCGCTTGGGCAACATCACATCCAAGATGATGAGACTATATGAAGTTATCAACGCAAGATCTTCGCCTTCCACGCCGTCATAAGCCGTGTCCACGACATAGCCGTCTTCCACGAGAGTCCGGCGCAAAGCATCGCTCAAACGGCGATTGTCTTCAATTAATAGGATTCTCATAATCTTATTTTAGCACCTCAAGATGATTGGAAGATGACAACGCTTTTACTTCTGATTTACAGGGTGTTCATCTGGCTGTAATCTCGGTTAATTATACTTTGGCCTGAGAATAACACGAAGAAGAGTGACTATGAAAAAACAAATGACAGCCCTTATCGCCGCCATATTCATAACGTTGTGCATTGCATTGGGAATCTTTGCGATCAGTGGAGAGGCTTTTGCCAACTCGAATGGCGTGCAGGCCTCGAATGTGCCCAGCCAGAGTGCTTCGACAACGGCCAGTGAGGGTGCTTCGACGGACGTTAATGCGAGCAATGTGGTCAGCCAAGTGCAGATTCAACAGCAACAGCAGATTCAGCAATTGCAGAGTTTGGTGACGCAATATCAACAGCGTGATCAGCAATATCAGACTCAAATCAGCCAAGCCAATACGCAAGCTGCGCAGGCTCAACAACAATTACAACAATATCAGGCACTGGTGAGTGCTCTTCAACAACGCGGCATCATCACTGTTTCCAGTGATGGGCAAGTTTACATTAACCGCTAAATGAGATTGGATCACTCCTATGAGATTCTTCAAAGCTAGCCTACGCACTTTGATCATGCTGGCAAGCACCTTTAGTTTTCTCGGCGGCTGGATCTTGCTGGCGCATTCCCTTAAGCCGACTTCAAGCTCTTCCTCTTCAACGTTATCTGCTTCGGCCATTGCGCCGGGCATCGCAGCCACTCCATTGCCGACTTTGGCGCCACTTCCGGGTCTGGATATGCAACAGCAAACTCAATCGGTACAACAGAACCCATTTACCATCGTTGCACAACCGCAACAGCAGCAAATTCAAACCATGCCTGTCTTCACGACGAGCGGTTCCTAATTCATGGAATGGATTGACTTCCGAGCCATGAACACGGATGTGCTCGTGGCGGCGCAGGGATCATTGGCCAAGGATGGAATGCAAGCCGCACGCGGTGCAATCGAAGCAGGCGAACGCCGCTTCAGTCGATTTCAGCAGGAGAGTGAACTTTCACAGTTAAATCGTTCCGCGGGCCAATGGTTCAACGCATCACCGCAGATGATGGATGTACTGCAAAAGGTGCGGAAGTTTTTTAATGTGACGAATGAATTATTTGATCCTGCGGTTTTACCAGATTTGATTCGCGCTGGTTATGATCGCAGCATGGACGAAATCCGCGGAGAGAATAGCATCGTTCCATCCATCGCATCGATACGAAAGCCGAAAGCGGACTTCCGCGAAATGGAACTTGATCTTAACTCCAGCCGAGTCCGATTGCCAAAGGATATGCAGTTGGATTTTGGTGGCATCGCCAAAGGCTGGATCGTGGATCAAGCAGTAACTTTGTTAAGCCGCTATTCCGATGCCTGCGCTGTCAATGCAGGCGGTGACATGCGATTTGTCGGTCACTCGCCGATTGGTTTGGGTTGGCCGGTTGAGTTGGAAGATCCGCGTGATCCATCGCAAAGCATCGCGAGATTAATTGTTACAAATGGGGCAGTGGCGACTTCCTCGGTTACCAAACGGACATGGAAGCAAGGTGAAGTAAATCGTCATCATCTGATAGATCCACGCACCGGCGAACCCGCACAATCCGATTGGCTGTGCGCTACCGTCATCGCGGATGACACGGTCACTGCTGAGGTGTATGCCAAAGCTTTATTGATCGGCGGGCCGGCTGAGGTCGAGAAGTTGACCGCACATAATAACATCGTTTATCTTGTGGTGGACCGCGAGGGAGCCTTGCATGGTTCGCCGAATAGTCAGGAGTACTTCCATGAGCACGAACCTATCCACCAATAATTCCAAAGAAGAGTCCGCTATAGACAGAATCATTCGAGGGGTGTTTTTAGTTGCCTTGTTATTATTCTTTAGTGCGTTGATGCTGGCGTTTGTGTTGATCCTGCAAACACCGGCAGGTTCAACCGTTTCGCAAGCCATGAATTCACTCTTTGCGCTCGACAGCGTGCAGATGTGGTGGTATGTGACGCGTGCCGCTGGACTTACTGGTTACTTTTTGCTGTGGCTTTCAATGGCTTGGGGATTGGCCATTGCCAATAAAATCCTTCATCCGGCTATCGAAGGTTCGTTCACTTACGATTTCCATGAATTTCTGTCTCTGTTGGGAATAGGATTCATTCTATTGCATGTAATTGTTTTGCTATTCGACCGTTTCCTTCCGTTCAATGTTGCCCAGACCGTCATTCCATTCATCGATACGTATCGTCCCTTCTGGGTGGGATTGGGCATCATCGGCTTCTACCTTTTCTTATTGGTCACCCTGACATTTTATATGCGCAAGGCAATTGGGATGAAAGCCTTTCGCTCCATTCACGCTTTGAGTCTGGTCGGTTATCTCGGCGCGACCTTGCACGGATTGTTTGCCGGCACCGACTCGGCTTTATGGATGACGAAGTTGTTATATGCTCTCACCTTTATTGTGATCGTATTCCTGACGGCATACTGGCTGATCATCGTCAGCTTGAACAAGCGCGAGAAAGCTGATGCCGCATCGAAAGCAGCGTTGGCAAAGCGGCAAGTTCAGCGATTGGGACCGAATCAGAGATAGCTTATGTGATGAAAATTTCCTCAACCTTACTGCGTTCCGGTGGTTTGAACTGTCCGCGATCCGAATTGATTTCCATTGATCCCGCCGGTAACATATTCCGTGACATCGTCCCATGAGGCGGCCAACATGCCTCTTCGGACCATGCGGTCAAATGTAACTACATGCAAGTGAAGAATTGTAGGCGGAATGTCGTCACATATTTTCTTGAAGATTCTGTCATTGGCTCGGAAGGCGCGCATGAGAACAACGAAGGATCCCTCGGGTGTACAGCTATCGCTGAAAATCCATTCGCAATCAACATCAATTTGCAGGGTAAGTGCCTGCTTTGTGGATTCATCCAATAACACTTGGGAGTCTACCACGCTGAATTTGGCGTCGATCGTTTCTTCAAGCGGATCCGAGCCAATCATTGCATTGTTCAGGATATCCACGATCCCTGAAGTGTTAGGCGCTGGGGTGGCGGAGGGAGTCGGAGTCCAAGCAGTCGCTGTGAGGGTTTGGATGACCGCATGTTGAATCTCGGGGTCTGATAGATCGGGCATGCAGGCGACCAGGAGGACCAGAAGGATCACAAGCAAGAAAGGTAACAATCGTCTTAGCATAAGCTGCCTCCAATAGCTGCCATGTTTGCATTACTTAGGTTGAATGTCAATGACGTTTGGTATACTTTTCCACTGCGAAGAGCCGATGCATGGGAAAATTGCGTACTACGCCGGTCCTTCAAAGATCAGATTTGGGGCGAGGCTACCGACACGCTGCCGGCAAGAGCGTGCTTACATCCACGTTGTTGCCCACAACATTGAAATTGCCGGCCGTGATGCTCATCGGCTGGAAGGGCGGAGTATATTGTGCGGTTGGTTGTGCAAGTTGCAGCGCGTAACAGCCTACAAAGGTCTGGATTGATGCATCGATTTTCTGGACGCGCATTGCCAGAGGCTGCTTGTAGTACAGCTTGCTGGCCGCAACCTCGCTTTGTGAAGTTCCAAACACAGCGATGATTGTCGCGATATCGGCATAGCCTGCTGCATATTGATCGAACGTTCCCGGATAGATGGTGGGATTCTGGTAGTAGCCGTATGCCCTCACATATTCTTTGCGGTTTAAGGCGTTCAGCAGTGAAGTGACGGTCTCGAGGGGCCCGCTGCGATCGTCCAGAAAGTTGGTCTTGTCAACATTGAGCGGATTGCGGGAAATAGCTACCGCAGGACCATTGTTCGGATAGACACTGCAAGCCGTAGATAAGGCGCTGGCATCATCTACCAGCGGACCATAAGCTTGAGCAGAACCCCAGATGATGCCCATGGGGCTGAACGGTGGTAGGCTAAAATTCTCGGGCCGCGCTTGGTGGATCACGTAGCAGGCAGCCCAGTTTGCCTGCACACCGTTGATGGCGGTGGCTTTGAGCAGCACAGGGACCGTGTAGTAGATCAGTCCGGCACTCACCCCTGAGGTGATTGAGCCAAATACCAAGTCTACCCTGCTCGTATCCTTATACCCACTTACAAACTTTGAGAAGCTGCCCTGCGTGCCGGATGGATTGATCCAGTAATTGTAGGCGCGCAGGTATTCGCCGCGATTCAGAGCGTTGTAGTACGATACGATCACCTGAGATGGCGTGCTACGATCGTCAATATAGTTGTCTGCAGGGATCGGGAGCACTGCGGTCGCAGCCATGGTTGGGAGGGGTGTGAACGTGGCCGCGGAAGTGGCTGTGGCCGGCAGGGAGGTTGCTGTAGCAGGAAGAGATGTAACCGTTGACAATTGGGTTACAGTCTCTCCCGGCGTATGTTCCATCCCGATTGTAAAGGTTTCATTGCAGGCGATGAGGGCCAGCGCGACAAGGAGTAGAGTAAGAGTGCGAGTATTCATTGAACCTCTGGGATAAGCGCGTATTGTGGGCGATTGTAGTGGTTCAACGCTACAAATGGGTGACGGACCGGTTACGGTTCCGAGACGGGATGTTATTGATCTGTGACAGCGGCCCGGTGCGTTCAGGCAATCGGCAGATGCAGGGCGAAGACGGTTCCCTGCCCGAGACGGCTGCGCAGGCTGACGCGGCCGCTGTGGCGTTCCGCAATAGCCCGCACCAGTGCCAGCCCCAGCCCGCTGCCGGGAACGTTTTGCGTAGAATCGCCGCGGTACAACTCCTCCCAAACGTGCGGCTGTTCCTCCTTGGGGATACCTGGACCCGTGTCGGCCACTTCTATAACGATCTCTGGTCCATCTTCAAAAGCCCGCAGCTCGATTGTATCCCCCTTTCTGCTGAATTTCAGAGCGTTCTCCAGCAGGTTATGGATTGCCAAGAGCAGCAGGTCCGGATCGCCTTGGATATTGGGGAGAGGCCAAGGGGCGCTGGGAATACTCAGGTTCAGGATGCGTTCGGCTGCACCCGGTTGTTCCTGAGCCATGCCAAAAACCTCGCGCAGGAGGGCGGAGGTGTCCACGGCGGAGCGCTCAACCAAGCGCACCTCCAATTCGGCCAGCTTGCGAAGGTCTGCCGACAAGTGGCTCAGGCGCAGAGTTTGAGCTTCCACACTGAGCAACGCTGCCTGGTGAGCCTCGCCGTCGGATGAGTTGGCCAAATTGACCAGCCCGGCGCGGATCGCAGTGAGCGGATTCTTCAGCTCATGATCCAGCCGGCGCAGGAAGCGTCTCCGCTCTTCATTTGCCGCTTCAGCCGCCTCCTTGCGAATACGTTCCCGCCTCCGCAGCAAGACAACTCCAAGGGCCGCCGCGCCGCTTAGACCAACACCCCCAATGAGCGCGAGCGTCCCGAGGTCAGCGCGCAGATATACAATATGATCGTTTACCGGATCATAGGATTGGAACAAATACAAGGCCGCGAGCACTCCCACAGCACTAGGCGCCAGCACGATGACCCACCGCCAGACTCTCATGGTTGTGTTTCGACCTTTCCCATAAAGCGGTAGCCCTGGCCTGGAATGGTTTCAATGTAGCTGGGATCGGCCGCATCCTCCTCCAAGGCCCGACGCAGTTCTGCGATGCGAGTATCAACCGCGCGTGTGCCCACCGGGTAATCCCAACCCCAGACGATGTCCAGCAGGCGCTCCCGTGAGACCAGTTCATCCGGGTGGGTCATCAGATACTCGAGCAGCATGACCGACTTGGGCGTAAGGATCAACTCGCGGCCTGCCAACCGGACGCGGCGCGAAGCCCGATCGAGGGTCAGCTCGCCGCAAGCCAGGTGCGCCGCCGCGGCGAGCGGCGGTTGGCCCGGGCGGGCGCGCCTCAACACCGAACGGATTCGCGCCACCAGTTCATGGGGGTCGAACGGTTTATTTAGATAATCGTCGGCACCTTCTTCAAGCGCCATGGCGCGCTCGGTTGACTCTCCCACTTGGGTGAGAAGGATGATCGCTGTCCAGTTGCCGTCCTGGCGAAGCTGGCGTAGCACCTCCCGGCCATCCATCCGGGGCATCAGGATATCCAAGACGATCAGATCAGGCTTTAGGGACGTGATCTTTTCGAGGGCTTCCTGGCCGTCCGAGGCAACACTCACGGAGAAACCTGAGCGACTTAGAAAGGGTGCGAGATTGTCGGTGATGGCTCTTTCGTCATCCACTAACAGGATCGAGGGGTTCGAATTCATTGATAGGCGCCGTCAATTTGTGCGAGAGTAATTATCGCGCCGAATCAGGAAAATGGCACGAATGCGATATCCAAATGTGGGGATTTCCTGCCTCTGTAGCACAATCTTATTTCCAATGCGGTTTTTGCTATGCACTGTTTGGATTATCAACGGATGACTTAACTGGCCAGCACAAGCTTGACTTTCCACTTAGAGGGGGAATAATATAGATACTGATTATTTAGTCTAATCAGAACTCAGATGGTATAATCTCGAAAACAAATGAAAAAGACATCTGTTTCTACTGTGATCGTTCCATTCGTGGATTCTAACCTCCTGGCTAGGGCAGGGGAGGCCGCCAATCACGCCGCGTCCAGGAATATCTTCAGAGATTATCAAGCGCGTAAAGCCAAGAATACAATTCGAAGACAAGTGGCTGATCTGGCTTTATTTGCTACATATCTACATGGGGCAGGGTTGCCGCTTGGTGACTTTTCGAAAGATCCAAAAGCTTGGCGAGGCGTTACATGGGGCCTTGTGGAAGGTTTTGCTCGTTGGCAGCTGCAATCCGGATACGCTGTTTCAAGTGTCAATGTAAGAATGGCAACCGTAAAATCGTATGCAAAGCTTGCGCTGAAAGCTGGTTCGCTTGATGCCATAGAATTTGCCATGATCAAGGCGGTACAGGGGTATAGCTTCAAAGAAGGAAAACGAATCGACGAACAAAGAATAGATGCGGATATTGCAATCCGTAAAGGTGCCAAGAAAAGTTCAGCCGTAACGATTGAGCCCGCTCAAGCCGCTCAGCTCATGAAGCAAGCAGACACTCCGCAAGGGCGAAGAGATAATTTGTTGATGTATTTATTGTTGGACCATGGGCTGCGCGTGGGTGAGGCGGTGATTCTCGAAGTCAAAAACTTTGATCTGAAGAATGGCGAGCTCACATTTTATCGTCCGAAGGTTGACAAGTTTCAAATCCATAAATTATCCACCCGGACATTGAAGGCTGTGAAAGCGTACCTAACCAACGATGCGCCAAAGCGTGGTGTGATCTGGAGATCCAGTGCCAGCAAGAAAGATGGAAGGAAAAAAATAGGGACTTTAACGACACAGGGAGCATCAGAGCGCGGATTGACAAAGCGTGTACGAACTCTTGGTGAAGTAATCGGTATAAAATGTTTATCTGCTCACGATTGCCGGCATTATTGGGCAACACAAGCGGCAAGGAATGGTACACCAGTCGATCGTTTACAAGATGCCGGCGGCTGGAATTCGCCGGCCATGCCGCTTCGTTACGTGGAGAAAGCCAAGATCGCCAATCAAGGCGTGAAGCTGAAATAGCCTTCGCATAGTGTAGGTAGCGTAGTTTGCAGGCTTTCGCTAATCTCGTAGGTGCGGGAGCCTGGTTGGGGAAGCAGGCTGTGGTGGCTCATCCGCTCGGGTTTGCATGGTAAACAAGCACAAAGCCGTCGGCAAACCTGAACTTTACACGATCTGATCTTCCGTGCGTACCTTTTACATTTACAATTCCAAGCGAATAAACCAGCCAGAACGGATGAGCCAAATAGCCATTACAGGCGCGGTCATGTTAATTTCTTGATGTGCTTTGAAAGCCATTCCGTAAACTCAATGCGATTGAGTTTACCGGATGCTACCGAAAGGATAATTTCGACCTGCTCATCTATGTTTGCGTTTATTTCGTAATCATTCAATCCAAGAAAAGACTCCATTACGGCATGACCTGTACGTTTGTTTCCATCTGTGAAAGGATGGTTTTGAATCAAAGAAAATCCCAGCGTTGCGGCTTTTTCCGCGAGGCTGGGATAGAGTTCGTTTCCAGCGAAAGTCATATAAGGTTGGGCGATTGCTGATTCAAGTGCGCCAAGGTCGCGAATTCCCATCAACCCGCCTGTTTCTTGCATAACGCGCTTATAAATCCCAAGCACTTCGCCAACAGTGATGTACCGCATTATGCAAGTCGCTTGTAAAGTTCCTTGTTTTTCTTGAGAATATAATCAACAACCTTCTGAAAGTCAGGTTGTGGACGCGCGATGAGTTCTTCCACACTCAAGCGTAGAAGCTCTTCAGGAGCAATGCGAAATTGTTTTGCTAATTCCTGTAACTTTTGTAAGCGATCTTCAGAAATCGTAACTGTAATTGTAACCATCGTACACCTCTGTCTCAATTATACATCTTTGCTTTGTTCAATCAGTTTTCCAACCATCTAGCGTTCCAACTCCTGCCACAAACATCGTCAATTCAATTTATTTCTTCGTCAACTTTATCATTTCAACGGCTTTGTCGGTTGAAATTGCCGGGGTGTTCTGGCTCATGGTTCATCCGCCTAGAATTTTGATGGAAAAAGGGTATGATGCTGCTCGATCTTCATTATAAAACACACTGGGAGCAGCATGATCGACAATCTTCTTCTTTGGCTTCAACAACGCATCAAACATTGGACAAAACCTACGGCTCAGTGTTGATCTCTGGTCTTCTTGCAGATGTAACTCGCAGCCGTTCTGATCTGATCGTGGAGAATGCTCTGCTGCGGCAGCAACTGATCGTCCTGTATCGCCAGATCAAACGACCTCAGCTAACCAATCGAGACCGCTTCCTGTTCGTGTTTCTTGCCAGCCTTGCCAAATTCTGGAAGCAATCCATGCATATCGTTCAACCGGACACTCTGCTCCGTTGGCATCGCGAATTGTTTCGCGTATACTGGCGGCGGAAGTCGCAGGGCCAGCCGAAGATTTCGGCAGAAGCTATTGAGCTGATCCGAAAGATGTCGAAGGAGAATCGCTTGTGGGAGCGGAACGGATCCGCGGGGAACTATGGACGGCACAGCAGTTACGGGAAGCTACAGCGTGGGGAAGGGGATCGAAGTATTTGATCCGCGACCGGGACAAGAAATATGGCACCCATTTTTCGGCGGTGGCAGTTGGCTCGGGGATCAAGGAACTACAGACACCTTATCGAACTCCCCAAGAATGGGATGTGTGAACGGTTCATGGGGAGGCTGCGTAGGGAATGTTTGGATGATCGGCTCCAAGATGCTGGGGGCTGGAATTCGCCGGCAATGCCTCTGCGTTATGTGGAAAAGGCCAAGATCGCTAACCAGGGTGTAAGACTGGAGTAGGGTGTTCGGCTTCGTGTAGAGTAGGGGAGTGTGCAGGAATGGAGATCAATTCCTCTGTCAATTATTGGAGGATTGACTTGGCAGTGGAACCGCCGCGCGTCGCGGGAAACGTAGAAAGCGCTGTTAGTGTAGCCATGGAGGGCAGTAGATAAGCTGCGGGGCCCCAACCGGCTCAATATCTATGAAATAGCTCAATATATTTGGGGCTGGGCTCAATATATAAGAAAACCTTCAACAACTGTGGAGGATTTCATAAATATTGGGCCAAAACCGTGCCAAAAGGGCCCTTATTTCAAATATATTGGGCCGATTATTTCGAATATATTGGGCCAAACCCGATTTTATTTCGAATATATTGGGCCAAAGCAATATCCGGTTTCTATCTGCAATTCTTCTTACTTCAACGTATCCAGTCTACGAGTCAGCGCAGGGTTCCATTCCATGTAGACTTTTATCGCCATAGATCGTATGTTGGGTAGGTGGAACGGATCACCTTCTAGAACTCAGAGAATGGATGCACCGTTCTACGATTGACAATTACTATATCGAGGGAAACAGAGAATTGGGATAATAGCGTCGTATAACCGAACAGGCGAACATAGGTTGCCACGGTATGTTTTGTCTCAAAAATCCGCGCGGATGAGGAAAGCTGGCACAAGCCATGATAAGCTAGGACATGTCGGTCACCAGTATTGGGTTCTGGTAACTACGGCGCGATTAGATTTCCATCCTGATATTTGAAGTCCATAGGTACTTGGAAATCAGAAATTTCTGTGCCATCTATTGATTGAGAATGAAGAATGTAATACCTGCTGTTTCCATTTCTTTCAATATCCCATGCACTTCCGTCTTCGCCAAAAGCTTCACACCCATTCGCAATAGCACCTTCGCAAGAACCCCAGTGGCTTCCATATCGTCCTCCATCAGCATCTGCATAAGCTGCTATGATTTCTTCGGGATGCAAAATCCCGGCGGTGTGCACCAGTAGGCTCTCCTTCCATGTGTATCCACCGTCATTCGTTGTTTCCATAACAAGCCCGTCCGTGTATGGATTACCGGTTTGAACAAACAATTCCCTTTGTCCGTTTAACGAGTTCGAAGAATTTTATTCCAAGCACTTCAGCCATTCCTGTATTTACATTAGGTATTTCTGCCCAGGTTCTACCATAGTCAGAAGTACGCCAAAACCTTGTTCCATTCAGACCTTCTTGTGTAAAGGCTATTGATGCCCAACCGATCCCGCCTTGCACAAAGAGAACATGAGTAACTTTGCTGAACGTAAATGATGGCATAACTTCCTGCCAATTTTGGCCGGCATCTTCTGTGCGAAACAAAACTGACCTAGCATCGTCGCCTGACATCAACATGAAACTCCCGAACACGAAAGCAGTTTTTTGGTTAATTGCGTAAACGCCAACCACGCGAAAAGACAGCCCTTCTTCAACGGCTTGTAAAAACCATTCGGCTCCTTTAATATTCAACGAAAAATTCTCGGCGTGAAACTTTGCTGTAACTAAACTCACTTCTGTATTTGTGAGCTGGATAGCAACCGTAGGAGATGCTTGAAGCGGCGTGATTTTTGCGTTCCCACCAGGAATCGGGGTTACTGATATTGTAGCTCTAGTGCAACTAGCTACAAGAATAGGAATGGTGATTAATAATAAACGGATTGTTTTCATATCTATTCCTTATTTTCTAGGGCAGACAAGGCCGCCTAAACAGCTGATCGTCCATCCACCTGCAATTGGGGTATGGCCTTTATGATCTCCAGGCCGCGGCAGGGAGAGAAATTGAGTATTGAGTATAGCCAAGCTTTGACAATGCATCCATGAGTTTGCCACTTGTTATTGCCTCGGCAGTATTTGGGTTGATTGTATGTATGGCAATAATAGGGTCACTGGGCGACGCCCCAAGCCCAGGAACAATAGTTTGAACAATCATATCAGGTGATGCCCCGCCAGAGCTATCTCCACTATCGATATCCCAGCCATAGTAGTACCAATCTGCATAACGAGGAAACGGCTTTGGACTAAATGCGCCTCCAGATGCTCGCAAAAGTGGGTCAGGAGTAATGCCAATTCCTTCAAGCATGGCAACCTCTTGATCGATTGAAGAAGTTTTGAGCAAAGGTTGATTCCAATAATAGCTGGTGTTGAGACCATCCACATAACTACCATGAATCAATCCATGAAGTCCAATTGCATCTCCGTTGGATTTAATTACCTGAAGCACACCAGCATATGTTTGGATTCTGTTAAGCTCCACCTTACCTTGGGAGTCGACATCTTCACCTATGACAAAGAAAGTTGCACGGGCATCATTTTTCCTTAAATAATTCGCTATTTGCGGAGTACAGGCACCGTCTGGACCATCATCAAATGTTAAATAGACGGCCTTTCCACCGGACGTTGGACAAGCTATAGGTATCACTACTGGTGTTTGACCCGGCTGTGGAGTGCTACCGGTATCATAGTGGTTAACATATTATCATTTTGCGAGATATCACGAAAGTTTGCAGGTAAAACTGGATGCGCCGATGGCGCGCACAGGATAACAGCAACCGAAACAACATCGAAGAAGGACGCCAACGATGGCAGCGGGGATCACGACGAAGCGATGGAGTGTGCTGGAGCTCGTCAGTTATCCGCTGTTGTGAACGTGAAAGTAAAACGAAAAGGGGGATGGGAAAAGTGTATAGAAAACGGAATAATGAACAAGCTAATGAGCCGGAATTTCAGAAAATTAGCTGAACTAACCCGCAATTCAGTTATCATCAGCGGATTGTGGCTAGACCGAATTCCGCATCATTGGCCAAAGAGTTTGTCACATCAATCCTCGCTGCATAGCCCAAAAACCGGACTCCATTCCAAAGCATAATGCGGCAAAATATTGCGGACCCATCTTGCGAGCCTGTCGTGATGCCAGCAACTCGCTGGCATAAACATCTCGCAACCATTTCAAGGTGATCATGCCATGAGTATGTTTAATTCCTTCGGTGTTAACCACAACCAGCGGATTCGATTTATTAATCACAGCTGTTTCGTAAGCCGACCACGAATCAAACCCTGCAGATTTTGCAAACCGATTCAACCGTGCGCGGCGTTCTCGTTGCCGTTCTGTTACGGTAGAGTCGTTCCAGCCGTTATTGTGCCTGCGCTTTTTTATTTTGGTGATTGTTGCGTTCTCCATTTCCGGCAATCACGGGATTGCCTATAATATACTGCACGTTATATAACGTGTCAATATATTAGTTGCACATTTTTTCGGCAAGGGTAGCTAGCGTAGTTTGCAGGCTTTCGCTAATCTCGTAGGTGCGGGAGCCTGGTTGGGGAAGGAGGTTGTGGTGGCTCATCCGTTCTGGTTTGCATGGTAAATAAGCACCAAGCCGTCTGCGAACCTGAACTTTACATGATCTGATCTTCCGTGCGTACGTTTTACATTTACAATTCCAAGCGAATAAACCAGCCAGTACAGCCCATTTTTATGCATTTTGAATCAAAAACGCAAACGGATGAGCCAAGTAGCCACCACAGGAGGGGAACTGCTTGGCGCTTGAAAGGGGATCACCTTGAAAATCGCTACAAAATCCTTTGCACATATCAGAACCAAGCGTTTCAAACTCACTCTTATTGAATTTAGCATCAAACAGGGGAGTTTTCGCCAAAAATCATCAAGAACAAGGCTTTTCTGGTCATCCAACCGGCCCAATATATTCTACATAGCCCAATATATTCTAAAACCTCCAACTGATCACCAAGGCAAAAACATCATTTGACAAAATAATAATCATTCGATATAATTTCTATTATATGGAATAATATGAAAACCGAAATTAATCACTTCCTTGAGACACTTGACCGCTCTCCGAGAACCATTTTCGCCTATCGCAACGGCCTTGAACAGTTTGTAAATGTCGTTGGCGATAACGCAGAATTGAATACAGAAACATACGTAAAGTTTCTGACATCGCTAAAAAATAAGTCCCCCTCCACGCAACGAGTTTATACGACTGCCGTGCTAAAGTTTTATGCGTTCTGCAAATCTGGCAATTGGGCTGAACTGAAGGAAGCCACGGCGCACTACACGCGTAAGTCCGGCAAACGGATCGTCAACTTCAACCGTGAAGCGTTGGAGAAAATCATCGCTCACTGCGAATCGTTGAACGGAGATTTGCTGGCGTTGCGCGACCGCGCCTTCGTCCTGACCTTAATAGATACCGGACTGCGAATCTCCGAAGCCTGCGCCCTCAAACGCAGCGACTTAGATTGGCAGGAACAACGCGCAATTATCATTGGCAAAGGAGATAAACAAGCTGTTGTGCGTTTCTCGAATCGCTCAATTGAAGCATTGAAAGATTATCTACACGCTAGAGCTAACGTGGACCCAAATTCACGCACGCCACTTGCGTCGCAACCTTTGTTTGCCCGTCATGATATTCGGGCCAGCAAGAAGATCAGACCGATTAGCGCGGGTGGAATGTGGAAAGCCATCAAAGACCGCATAACGGAAGCCGGTGTGGATCGGCGCACGGTACGCATCCATGATTTTCGGCATTACTTTGTCACGATGACGTATCTAGCCAAAAGAGATTTGAAACTTTCACAGGAGCTTGCCCGCCACGAGAGTATTTCCACAACGAACCGCTATGCGCACTTTGGCGGCGAGGCAGATGCTGCGTATGATGAAATTTTCAACAAAGGACCAAAACGATAGAACTAGGTTTCGCTTCTTTTCACAATCAAAATTACATTGAGAAAGGCTATGAACTCTATGTGGTGAAAAATGGAAGTGGCGATATTCTGTAGGTCGGTATTTCGAATCAAGACATTTGGCAACGCTGGTTTGGATGGAATGGACACATCATATGGAAAAAAGATGATTTGATCATCGGAGACAGCCTTGTCGGCAAGAAGATTGTGGACCACTTGCCAGAATCATTACATTGGAAAATACAGTTATAGACACCTAAAGATTGCGTGAAGTTTTGCAAAGATGTACTTCCAAGAAAATCATCGCCAACGATCCAGTTTATAGAGCCATTTATGATTCAAAAGCTCTCCCCTACTTTGAATATTACTTACAGTTTAAATCCAAGTAAAGACACAACGCGAACAAGTGAACAGGAGAAAAAACGCGAGAAAAATTTGTACGATTGGTCCGGTAAGATATTCAATAGGAATTTATAAAGCCTCCTGCATCATTTTCTCGCATGAGGCTTTATTAGTACTGCCAGTCTTTGTATAGAACTATTTAGCAACTGTGGCTTTTACAGTGAACAGCCCGGCACCTGCTGGTGTAAATGCGATATCTACTGGGACTGTAGTGCCACCGCCACAGTCAACCGTCCAACGTTCCTGCCACGCGCCAGAAGAATCCGGTTGCTGAGTGACATCAATGGTTGTCTGGGTCGCATCCGGTACACAGGTCGGATTAGTCGGCATAACCGCAGCTATGGCAGATGTCCAGGCTTCTGCACGAGTGACATCATCACCACGTCCACCTGTAGGTACCGAACCGGAGGGCAAGCCACCAGGAACTGAACCACCAGGCATCGCAGTAGCCATCTGACTATTTATATTGGTCAGAGCCTTGCCGGCAGCATAACGTGAATAAGCAAAAGCTCCTGCTGCAATCAAACAACAACATAACAATACGACCACCACGATCACAACAATGATTATCGTGGTGTTATTCTTCTTCGGGGCGGGAGCCCCAGCCTGCATATTCGATGTATCCATTTGCATACTCTATTCTCCTCTTGAAGATGATTAAGATGACCTTATCATATCGGCTTTTTAAAAATTTGCATTCCCCCGTTAGTACGGATGATGTTATTACCTAAATCCGTTTTTTCCTGTTTTTTCCTTGACACCTTTTCAACACTCATGATAAACTGCTTAACGTAAGTAATCTTCAAGAAAGGAGACGCACTTCATGAGCACACTGTTCTACATCATCTCTGTTCGCAAAGCTTCGGGCAATTTTGTCATTCCTCGGAGTGCGCCTATTGACTGTCCATAGTTAAACCATTCTCGCTCGGATATCAGCCACGGTTGCACTTCGCACCGTGGCTTTTTTGTTTTATTTATCAAGGATTGAATTATGACTGCCATTACACCTTCATCAAAATACTTTGACTTCCGCAATGCGCTCACCAAGAATCGAGTTGCCGGAATATGGCGCATGATGAGCGACTTCCGCCTGCCCTATCTCGGCGCAACGGCCGCGTTGGCCGTATCGGCCACAGCGAAAACTTGCACCTATCTTTTGCTTGGATATTTCGCCGATACAGTTTTGACTCAGCGAATTTATATCGCCGGCACGTTGAATAAAACGCTGGCTCTGATAGGCGTGGGGTTTGTCTTCTCCGCGGCTATCGAAGGAACGTTCTCCTATCTTTCCGGACGATTGGCGGCTTATACCGCCGAAGGCATCACGAGACGCTTGAGAGATTTCCTCTTTGATCACATCCAGCGATTGAGTTTCTCGTATCACAGCCAGACGCCGACGGGAGATCTTATCGAGCGCGTTACCTCCGATGTCGACGCGTTGAGACAATTCTTCTCCGAGCAAGCTATCGGTATGGCACGCATCATCCTGCTCTTCGTCATTAACTGGGCCGCCATCTTGTTCGTGAATCGAACACTTGGTTTTGTTTCTGTTGTAGTGATTCCATTCATCCTGCTGGTCTCGCTATGGTTCTTCACGAAAGTGAACAAACGCTATGAAGAGTATCAGGCCCAGGAAGCCATCCTTTCTACTACCTTACAGGAGAACCTAACCGGCGTGCGTGTGGTCAAGGCTTTTGCGCGGCAGGAATATGAAAAAGGTAAATTTGAAAAGGATAACTGGGCTAAATATCTAAAAGGACGTCTGCTGTTGATCATGCAATCGCTCTTCTGGCCGCTTTCCGATGTGGTGCTTGGATTCCAAATGCTGTTTGGGTTTGTCTTCGCGGCTATGATGACGATTCGCGGCGAGATCACCATCGGGGATTATCTGGTGTATGTTGGTTTGGTCGGTTGGCTGATTTTTCCGATTCGCAATTTGGGTCGCACGATCGTCCAGGCGTCAACAGGTATGGTTTCATATGGCCGTTTGATGGAGATCGTCAAACAGACGCGCGAGCCGCTCACCGAAGGCCGCGTCCAGCCCGAGGACCCGGTGCGAGGCGATATTGTCTTCGATGACGTATCGTTCATGTATGCAGATGGAAAGATCGATGCCTTGAAGAATATATCATTTCACGTCAAGCCCGGACAGTCCATTGCCCTGCTCGGCTCAACCGGATCAGGAAAGACTTCGCTGGTCAATCTTTTGCCGCGCTTTCATGATTACACCGGCGGACATATCCTGCTGGATGGCGTTGATTTGAAGGATTATCCGCCCGAATATCTTCGCAAGGAGATTGGCATCGTGCAACAGGAACCATTTCTGTTCAGCCGTTCGATCCGTGAAAATATTATGTATGGTGTCGGGCGAAACGTCTCAAATGAAGAAATCGAACAAGCCGCGAAAGCCGCCGCGATTCATGACGTGATCCTGACTTTCCCTGATGGCTATCAGACATTGGTTGGCGAAAAAGGCGTCACGTTAAGTGGCGGGCAAAAACAACGCGTAACGATCGCAAGGACACTGCTGAAGAATCCGCGCATCCTGATCCTCGACGATTCAACTTCATCGGTGGATACAGAAACCGAAGCCGAGATCCGCTCCGCGCTCTATGAACTGATGGAAGATCGCACAACATTCATTATTGCGCATCGCATTCAATCGGTGATGGATGCCGATTTGATTTTGGTACTCGATAAAGGCAAGGTGATTCAAATGGGCACGCATCAAGAATTGGTGGCTCATGAAGATGGCATCTACCGTCAAATCTATGACATCCAAACGCGTATCGATGAAGAATTGGAAAATGAAATTTCACATGTAAGTTAATTATTCACCACAAAGACGCAGAGAGTACAAAACTTTTCTGGCTGTGTCTTTGTGGTGAGGAGAATTTGTTATGAACGACGAATTGATCGAGCTCGAAGAAGAAGAATACACGTCAAACTTAACCGCGCCCGTGTTCAAGCGCATCATTGGCTTGATGAAACCGCACATGAATTGGGTCGTCGGCTTCTTCATCACCATTGCGCTGACCTCGTGCGGCGATGCCTATTTCACTTATTTGAACAAAGGAATGGTTGACATAGGAATTTCTCTAGGCAATTCCGCGGCGGTGATGCATATTGCCATGATCTATGGAGCCTTGATTTTGTGCCAAGCGGTAACTGTGTTTAGTTTTGTATTTCTGGCCGGCGTGCTCGGCGAGCGGATTCAATATGATTTGCGGAAGATGATGTTCAATCACTTGCAGGAACTATCGCTTTCGTATTACTCGCAGAACGCCGTGGGACGATTGATCGCACGCGTCACCTCCGATAGCGGACGTGTTGCTGACTTGATGACCTGGGGCGTCGTGGATACCACCTGGGCATTCATGAACATCACCACGTCGCTGATCTTCATGGCGATCATCAACTGGCGCCTAGCATTGATCGTGTCAGCCATCATCCCGCTCATGATCGTTATCGCCGTGCAATTCCGCAAGAAGATTTTGGTGGAATTCCGCAGCAGCCGCCGCGCCAACTCAAGGATCACTGGCGCATACAACGAAAACATCCAGGGCGTGCGCGTGGTCAAAGCCTTGCAACGCGAAGATGAAAATCTAAAGGAGTTTCAGGTGCTGACAGACACGATGTATCGCGCCTCCTATCGAGCGGCGTGGCTCTCGGCGCTCTTCCTCCCCACCGTGCAGATCATCGCCGCGATTGCGTTAGGTGTCATCGTTTGGTACAGCGGTGATCAAATCACGGTCGGTGCGATGACGATTGGCGGCATCAATGCCTTCGTCTCGTATCTCACCTTCATGATGTGGCCTGTGCAAGATTTGGCGCGCGTCTACGCCGAGATGCAGCATTCCATCGCGTCGGCGGAGAGAATCTTCAAATTGATTGATACACCGCCCGAAGTCCACGACAGACCCGATGCGGTTCCCGCAAAAACAATTTTAGGAGAGATCGAATTCGATCACGTAGATTTCTATTACGAAGATCGCAATCCCGTCTTGACCGACTTCACCTTGAAAGTGAATGCAGGCGAGACCATCGCTCTGGTCGGACCGACCGGCGGAGGCAAGTCCACGATTGTGAATCTGCTCTGCCGTTTTTACGAGCCGCGCAAGGGCATCATCCGCATTAACGGCCGAGATTATACCGAATACACCATGGAGTCGATTCATTCGAGAATCGGAATCGTTTTGCAAACGCCGCATCTCTTTTCGGGAACAGTGCGCGAGAACATCCGTTATGGAAGACTCGATGCAAGCGATGCCGATGTGGAAACCGCCGCAAAGATCGCGGGAGCGTATGACTTTATTGTAATGCTTGAAAAAAGTTATGAGCAAAACGTAGGCGAAGGCGGCAACCTACTCTCGGTCGGACAGAAGCAGTTAATCTCACTGGCGCGCGCGGTTTTGGCTAAACCAGAACTATTTATCATGGACGAAGCAACGTCATCGGTAGATACGTTGACCGAAGCCTTGATCCAGCGCGGCATGGAAGCTTTAATGAAAGGCCGAACATCGTTTGTAGTTGCGCATCGCTTATCAACCATTCGACGCGCCAACCGAATCATCGTGATTGAGAATGGCAAAATCGCTGAGCAAGGCACACACGCCGAATTGCTACGCATGCGCGGAAATTATTATCGCCTTTATACTCAGCAATTCCGTCACGAGTTGGAAGTTCAGTATGGTGTTATACAGAAAGGTGAAGAAATAGAAGAAGCGCTGGAGGCCGATTAACTTCCAAAGGATTCCGAAATTGCACTATTTTCGGAATCCTTCTAAGTCTCACTGGGTTTAAATTCTGCGGGGACCTTTCCATGACTCCATATTTTGACTCAATTCCGTCCTGCGTTCTTGGCACGGTACATGGCGCGGTCGGCATGATCCACCAATGCATCGATGGATGTACAAGAACCTTCCAATTCTGCCACGCCGATACTTACCGTCACGTGCAGTATTTCGGGAGAAATAATAGCGCCGTTCACTGTCTCGAAGAATTGGCTCACTTCTTTCAGGTCGTCAGCCTTCAGATTGGTTTCCGCAACTTGCCGCCGAATTCTTTCCGCAATCTCCCCCGCACTCCTGGCATTAGTGGACGGGAAAAGGATAATGAACTCCTCGCCGCCATGCCGCCCGACAATATCCACGCTGCGTACGTTCTGCGCACAGATTTGTGCGATCATTTTCAAAATCAAGTCGCCAACTTTATGTCCGAACTGATCGTTGAAATCCTTGAAATGATCCACATCCATCATCAGAACCGAGAGCAACTCCGGGTAGCGTTTGCCGCGTGCAAATTCACGTTCCGCTAACTCGTAAAATTTACGGCGGTTCAACATCAGGTTGGTGAGCGGATCTTTGTCGGCAATTTCCTGCATTTCTGAAAACAACCGTGCGTTTTCGAGCGCAATCGCCGCGTGTGCTGCAAGCATTTCAAGTAACTCGCGGTCCTCATCCTTGTAAGATTCGGGTTGATGCGACTGGGCGGATATCATTCCATTAACTTTCCCAAAAAGCAACAAGGGTACCGCTACAATGGACTGGGTATAACCTTCCTCTCCCGTCCAAACAAATTGAATGCCACTTGCCTTCATTTCTTCTGCGCTGTTGAAGATGCGCGATTGTCCCGTATGAACGATCAGGCCCGCAAGACCGTGGTCGGCATAATAGGAAGGCGGACTAATCCTTCCGCCGATGCGCTCCCGGTCGTATAAGCCGACAATCTCATTGGTAGTTGCGTTATATCCGTCAATAATAAAATCGTCACAAGGCATTACCTGTATGACGGCATCATAGATGGCTTCGTACAATTGCTCGAGGTCGAGACTCGCGGTGATCGCTTTGGTCGCATTGTAAAGAATTGCGCGCCGTTCCGCTAACTGGCTGACCTTATCCTGGGCCCAGATACGTTCAAGCGCACCCGCGCATTGATCGGCCAGCGCCTTAAGTGTGATCAGCGAATCTTTTGTGTAAACTCCCCAGATGTAGCTTTGAATGGAAAGGATTGCAATGACTCGTTGGCCGGCACGCACTGGGACATACATTCCCGACTCAGCTCTACGGTCCGAATCTCCGAACAGAAAAGCCGGGTCGCTATTGAACGATTCATCGGCCAGCTTGATAAATCCATCTTCGGCAATGGCACGTAACATATTTGGAGATGGCTGATCGGGTGCGACATCTTTTAACTTGGTTCGCTTCCCATTAACAATATCAACCGCCAGCAGTGGACGAGGTTTTTCTCCCTGCTGGGGATCATAAAGAATTACATAACAGGCGTCCCAGCCCAGCAGTTTGTCGGCCGCATCCGTAATGAGTTCTGCGGCGGTCTCAGCGTCGGACGTGGCGCCAAGGCGCTGTCCAAGCTGGGCACCGATTCGTTTTTCCCTGTTAGATATCTCTTCGCGATCCATTATCATAATTATAAGGCACTCTTATTGCCTTTGTCTGACGGCTTCATAAACGATCAACGCCGCGGCAATGGACACATTTAGTGAATTGATTTTACCGGCCATTGGGATCTTGACTTTAACATCTGATTGCTTCAACCAGAAATTGGTCAAACCCTTATCTTCGGTTCCGACCGCGACTGCCAGCGGGCCGCGCAAATCCTGACGCGTATATTCCGCCTCGGCCTGTGGCGTGGCCGCGACAATCTTGATTCCCAGTTTCCGCAAAAATTCCAGCGATGATCTGTTCGAGACTTCCACGCTGGGTACGGCAAATAACGCCCCGCGCGATGCGCGCACTACGTTTGGATTGTAAAGATCCACGCGCGGATCGCACACCACCAAAGCATCCACTCCAGCCGCATCGGCAGTGCGCAAGATAGCCCCCAAATTGCCCGGTTTCTCAATCGACTCAGCAACAATCAATAGTGGCGAATCACTTAAATTTTAAGTCATCCAGTGAAAATTTCGGAATCGGAAATATCGCCAGCCACCCATCCGGATTCTCGCGATAAGATATCTTCTCAAACACCGCGCGGTTGACGGTAATGGATTCAGTGTTGACGTTTTCGATTTGGCGTGAAGCCAGTTCGGGCGCGGTCAGAAGCGTCTGCGGTTGACGTCCGCTTGCCAGTGCAAGATTGATCTCATCCCACCCTTCCACCAACATTAGCCCATCGCGCTGACGTTGTCTCTTATCATCGCGGAGTTTCACGATATGTTTAACTTGTGGGTTTTGCAAGCTTGTGATGTGCATTATGGGTTATTGTAATTTATTTTATGTGTCGTTATGTTATATTGGCTATACGTATTATAAACAAAAACAAACTATTATGAGGAACAATATGACTGAATTCTTCAATTACGACCAACTGACTTGGCCCGAGGTTGCAGAATTGCAACGCGATACTCCACTGGTTCTAGCACTTGGCATTGGTTATGAATTAATGCGCCTCGCTGAATCTTTATCCAATTCCTCCCGCATTGGACTTCTGCCGTCCTTCCCTTTCGGCTGGCGTGGCAGTGGTTTGGAAATTCCGGAGACCATTCTCGGAACATATATCAACAATCTAATCTTGAGTCTGCGGGATGATGGGTTCACACATGTTTACGCATTGACGCCGCAAGATACGTTGCATTTGCCGAATCCGGATTTCCAGATTTCACAATCCAATGAATCACAAAAACAATCTGCCCTGCCCCGCCCTGCTGATGGCGAACGCGGCAAAGTGGTCCTGATGCCCATTGGCCACACCGAGCAACATGGATTCCACCTGCCGCTTTCGGTCGACACGATCATCATTGATGCAATCGCGCAAGGCACAGTGAAAGCTATTCCGGATAAGGCTTTTACATTACCAGTGATACCTTATGGTGTCAGCACACACCGACCATCCTTTGCAGGGACCATGAACGCAGGCGGACGCGCCTTTGAAGATTTCTGGCTAGCCGTGGTTAACGCTTTAGTTGCGCGTGGATTTGACCGTTTCTATCTGATGAGCGGACATGGCGGCAATATATCGTTCCTTAATAACGTTGTCAAATATGCAGGCGAACGCCACCGCAGAATTTTTTGCGCAACGTCATATTTGCACACATCCGGAACAATTGGCGCGGCGGCTATCGAAAAATATCGCACGTCCAAGATCGGAGGGATGGGGCACGCGGGAGAGCTGGAAACCTCGTTCATGCTGCATCTGCGCCCCGATTTATGTCACATGGAAAGCGTGATGGATGAAACGGATTTCGTTGCAACACCGAATTATTATATGGATTGGATCGAAGGCGGATCGTTGGTCGCCAACCCGCCGTGGGACGACGATACGAAGACCGGCGCGTACGGCGCGGGAAGTCAGGGCACAGCAGAGAAAGGCCGCTTATGGCTTGAAGCCGCAATTCAGGAAAAGGTGATGCACGTGAATGAAATCCATGAGCAGCACGAACGTCGTGAAGCACGAAGAAAAGCTGGGTATGGATTATGGGGAAAGGCCTAAATCAATTAATACGTTCCCAGACCAGCGTTACGATGGCTCTTTCCTTTGCGATACAGCCGATCGGATCAGTGCTCAATACCAAACGGTCGTCTTCAAATTTGTAGTAACGCGATTGAATGGTCCCCGTCCAATTCGGAAACAATCCGCCCAGGACAGTGTGATGAATCACTTGGTTACCTTCATCCACTTCATACCTTGAAAAATAAGCTTCATAGCTTTCATATGCCGCGCGCATCTCGGAAGGTGTGGCGCGGAACTTCGTCTGGTCAACGAAATTGGGGCGCCCCGACTTCATCATGTGCACGGACATATTCCCCACCGCATCATAAAACAACCTCCCCACCGGATTCTTCCCGTAAATCGGAAGCACAGTTCCATTCTTGCGAATCGCGTCGCAGGAAAGCAATTTCCACACACCGACAAATGAATGACTTGACATTCCTTAGCCAGCCTCCGCACAAAGTATAACCCTCTATTGCGTTGAATTCTTGACGTATTGATCGAAGAATTGAGTGGTGCGATCCATGAATGCCAGCCAGGCATCGCCATTGAAGGAATGATACTGACCGTCATACGCAAAGAGTTGGGCGTTCTTGCCGGCATCCTTGAAGGCCTGATAAAGTTTCTTCGACCACTCTGGCGGCGCGCCGCCCACGGCTAGACTATCCTGAGTGCCATAGGAAATTTCAACGGGAGCCGTTACCAGGTCAAGATGGTAGATCGGCGAGATTTGACGAAGCAAATCAGGATTGTAAGAGGCAGCACGATAGGCGTTGATCAAATCAGGTGATAAATCCAACGGAACAATATCGGACGAATTGCAATCAGGGCTGACTTCCCCGGCATGGATATCGCCAATGCAACCAGTTCCCCAGCTCGCGATCAAATCCGCATCGTCCGCGCTGACCGTGGAGTAGAAGACCGCGGCCTTGGGACGTGAATCAACTGCAATCACCTTGGCCGTGACTCCGCCGCCCATGCTGTGTCCCCAGATGCCCATGCGAGTTGGGTCGGCCTGCGGAATGGATGGAACGGCATTCATCAGATTGATGACATCAATGGTCAGCCCGGTATAAAAGAAACTCGGACCGATATCCGATTTGCCCCAACTGCGATAATCGGAGGCGAGCGTGATGTAACCGTGCTGGCTGAGATATTCCGCGGCGCGGTAGGTTCCATCGCCGGGGACATAGCCCTCGCGGTCGAAGTATCCATGGTTCATAATAATGACCGGAAACGGCGCATGTCCCTTGGCAGGAATTTGCATAGTGCCGGTGATGGTCCAGCCATCACTCGGATAACTGATGAGGTAACGCGTAAAAGCATCCGTCGTTTCAACCGTTGATGTGATGGTGATCCTGCCACTTTGAAACTGATGACGCTGAAGTCCGTCAATCGTGAATGGAGCCATCAACTGCGCGACGGTAGGCGTCGGAGACGGCGTCAAGGTCGGCATGGGCGAAGGCGTGAACGCGGCGGATGGTATTGCAACCGGCGAGGGCAAGGCTTTATTGCCTGGCTGGCAGGCCGCGAGAAGGATCAACGCCAAAAACAATGGAACTTTTTTCATAATTCAATCGCCCGTAGCTCCGTATTTATAAATACTCTCGCGTACTCCCGTTTTTACCAATTGCTCTGCATTGCTCAACAGCCACATAGCGACATCCTCACTCACACTGGCATCGCCGCAACTCGGACAAATGAGTGCAGGTACATTCTTAGCGGTCAACTCTATCTCAGCGCGCTCCAAAGTCACGGCCGTAAAACCGTTGACCAATGCAGCCTGTCTGCAAATCAGGCAGATCATGAATTGCGGCTCCGAAAATCTTTTGTCCATTTATCCGCATCGGGGACATATACTGTAATCACGGTGATTTCGTCTCTCCCCACATTCTCAGACGCCACAATATGAAACGGATGCCTGCCCTGAAATCCCAATATCAATTTGCTCGGCTCGGGCATCTCGACTGAATAATCTTCGATGACTTCCCCCGTTTCCAGCGCTGCGCGGACTTTCTTCTCGGATATTTTCCGTTCAAACATGCGTTGCACGGCATGGACACGGTAAATGATGCTGGGGGTTGCCATCGGAAAATTATACTTGATTGAACTCTGCATGAGAAATGGTCGAGGACAAATCCGTGATATTCGTCAATTACTTGACGGGGGTATTTGCTCTATACTCAAATCGTATTATCCACTTCTGGAGGAACCAATGACCGAACCGCGCAAGAAAATCACATTGCCCTATCTGTTCGATAAAGTCTCCAAAGGCGAGCCCATCACCTGGCTCACCTGCTACGATTACCCAACCGCATATATGCAGGAACAAGCCGGCATCGAAATGATCCTGGTCGGCGACAGCCTCGGCATGACCATGCTCGGCTACGACTTAACCCTGCCCGTCACGATGGACGACATGATCCGTCACACTCAGGCCGTGCGCCGCGGTGCGCCGACCGCGTTCCTCGTCGGCGATATGCCTTACATGACCTACCAGCCGAGCGTCGAAACCGCCATCCGAAACGCGGGCCGTTTCATGTCCGAGGCGGGATGCGACGCCATCAAACTGGAAGGCGGCGCAGCAATGGCAGACCGCATCAAAGGCATCGCCGATGCCGGCATCCCGGCCATCGGCCACCTCGGGCTGACGCCTCAGTCCGTCTCCGCGTTGGGCGGGTTTCGTGTACAGGGAAAAAGCGCCGAGCTTGCCAAGAAAATCGTGGACGACGCCAAGACGCTCGAAAAAGCGGGAGCATTTGCGATCCTGTTCGAAATGATCCCCGACCGCTTATGCAAGCTCATCACCGAACGCGCCGAGAATTGCATCATCATGAGCCTCGGCTCCGGCCCGCACGCGCACGGACAACTGCTCATCTATCACGACATGTTTGGGCTGTATCCGAAATTCAAGCCGAAGATGGCCAAGGTCTTTGGCAATGCCGGCGAAGTCATCCTCAACGGGCTGAAGGCTTATCACGATGAAGTGATCGGCAAGCAATTCCCACAGCCTGAGAATTGGTTCACGATGAAAGATGAAGAGTACGACGAATTGAAAAAGATAATTGATTAGATGATTGATTAACTGTAGGGGCGACCCTCGCGAAGCACTCCCCCAGGGAGAAGGGTCGCCCAGGGCGCGGCCTCGCCCCTACGATTAGCAGGAAATCACAGGAGATAACCATGAGCGATCTACAGAAACTTCTCAAGATCTCGCCGGATAAAGTCAAAGCTGTAAACTCCGTCTTCCTTGATCCCGACTCGCAGGTGATGAAGAACTTCTTCGAGGTCGTTGCCAAATATGGCACGCCGCAGGAAATCAACCGCAAGCATCGCGCCGCGCGCAAAATGGAGAATCTATTCAAGATCGTGCAGGAGCGCAACCCCGATGCCATCAAGGATTTGAATTGGCTAATCGAGCAGCGTGACGGAGGCGCATTCACGTCCGTGGCGGACTACCGCCGCAAGGTCTTGGGCGATGCAGCGAGCAAGATGAAGTTCAAGGACAAATATGCGGTCACGCTCGAAGTCTCAGCCCTGCAATATTTCCCATGGCTCCGCCCGATGGCTGAGAAAGCCATCGCGGATAAAACGCTTGTCCCGGGACGATTCATCGCCGTCAGGAATATGAAAGAGTCCGAGGCCGATGGCGACTTACCCGCCATTGTCGCCGCATTGGACATCATCGGCGCATCCTTCGTTGAGACGCTCGATACCAAAGGCACAGATGGCTCGAATCCGCACTTGGGCGGGCCTGCCACCATCACAGGCTATTTCGGAGGCATCGGTGAGCCCAACGATCACGCCCTGAAGTGGCTCGATGAATTTCTTTACTATTACACCAACTACGGCGTTCAACACGTGCTCAACTTCAACGCGGGAACCATCCTGCTCGGCTTCCTGCTCTATCGTCTGGGCGTGAACATCCAATTCAAGATCTCAGTCTTCTTCGGCTCAGACAATCCCTACCACGCGCTGTGGATCATGACGATGGCAAAACTCTTCAGCCGCGAAGATGGGACGAGTCCGCTGATCGGATTCAACTGGTCGAACTCGATCAACAACGAGACGATGGAATTGACCGCTGAATTCCGCAAGGCTCTTGGCTTCGAGAAAGTGGTGCGCTTCGAGCATCACATCACCGAGACATGGAAGAGCATCATCCTCCAGCCCTATAATCGCCGAGACGAATTGATGCAGATCGCCGACCATGTGGCCAACATCGCAGCCAAGCATGAAGGCGGCAACCCCGAAACGGAACAGGGCCGCAGCCATCAATCTGATATTCTTGATTACTTCCGCGAGAAAAAAGAAGTGATCGAATCCGGTGATTGGGATGCGATGCAGCAGAACTTCATGGACAAAGTGGATGCCGCAAACGATTCTGCCTTTGCTCTTACCAAGCAGGGTCTGAGCTTCATCGCCGCAAAGAATTTGCATCGCTGAGTTCAGTCCATGAACAAACCCGTAATAATTATCACCGGTGCATCCAGCGGCATCGGTGCGGCAACGGCGCGGCGTCTCGCCCGCGAAAACGTTTGTCTCACACTGGCCGCCCGGCGCGCAGACCGACTACAGGGCGTTGCCAGCGATGTCGAGAAATTGGGCAGCGAGGCGCTCATCCTACCTACCGATGTAACCAAGCGCGCAGACATCCACCACATGGTACAGTCCACATTGGATCGCTGGGGGCGGATCGATGTTCTATTGAACGACGCGGGAATATCTTACGACGAGCCGTTGGTTGATCTTGAGCCGGACAAGATCAGGAATGAAGTGCAGGTCAACTTGATCGCGCTTATTGAATGCACTCAAGCAGTCTTGCCTGTGATGCTGAAACAGAAGTCAGGGCACATCATCAACGTTGCCTCAATAGAAGGATTGATTGCCACGCCCGGAAGCAGTGTCTACTGTGCGACTAAATTTGGTGTGTTCGGCTTTTCTGATTCGCTGCGCCGCCAACTGCGCGGTTCCGGCATCCATGTGTCTGCCTTCTGCCCCGGCTATACTCCCTCTGAGATCACGCCTCGCCTAAAAGCCGTTGTTGAAGGCAGACCCGATGCGCCCCATCATCCCGGCCTGATGCCGACCAGCTATGTGGCAGACCAGATCGCCCGTCTGGTCCGCCACCCGCGCCGGATGGTTATCCTGCCGCAGAACTGGAGCGTTCTGGTTCTCGTGGCTTTTCTGTTTCCCGGTGTTGCAGACGCCTTAGTCTCTAACTTCAAAGCCAAGAGAACCTAACCATTTGAATGGTTGCTTAACTTCTATATATCAACCGCCAGGCAGGTCAGCGTCTGCTCCACGCCGGAGATGGGTTGGATCATCGAAGCGGTGATCGCGCCCAACGTGGTCACATCCTTCGTCTCGACTTCCGCCACCGCGTCGTAGGGGCCAAACGTCATATGTGCTTCAACTACGCCGTCCACCTTGCGGAGGCTCTTGACCACTTCGTTGACTTCACCAGTGCGGATTTTGATCAACACATAGGCTTTCATGGCCAGCATTCCTTTCGGAATTATCGATCAGAGGCGCGAAGGAAAATCGCCCAATATAATGCCGCAACCAGCACTGCCCCGCCAATGATATTCCCAATCGTGACGGGCAATAGATTGTTTAGCAAGAACGCTTGCCATGTCAAATCGCTTAGGTGCGGCACCTGGCTGCTTACGGTTTTCACAAAGCCCGGATCAAATTCCTTAATGAACAAAGCATAGGGCAGGTAAAACATATTTGCCACGCTATGTTCAAAGCCAGCGGCAACAAAAGCGGTGATGGGAAAGACAATGGCGATGATTCGATCCATCGTGCTGCGGGCGCTATAAGTCAGCCATATAGCCAGGCATACCAGCCCATTGCAAAGCACGCCGAGCGCAACGGCCTGGATGAAAGTTAGGTCCACTTTTCCAACGGCTGTCTTCAGAGCCAAAACGCCAACCGCATTGGAGCCGCTCGTATATTGTTTCGTGAAGAACATCAACGCCGCGGTGCCAATGGCTCCTACGAAATTTCCAACGTAAACAATAATCCAATTGCGCAACAACGCGCGGCCTTTCACTTTCCCATTGGCCCACGCGATGACAATCAGGCTATTACCGGTGAATAATTCCGCCCCGCCCACCACAACCAGGATCAGCCCCAAGCTGAAGACCACTCCCATCAATAGACGTATTACGCCATAAGGCAAACCAGTGCTAAATGCAACCGCCCCATCCGGCGACATGACGGCAATACTTCCGGCCCCAACCGTGGTTGCAAAGATCGCTCCCAAAGCAATAAATGCACCCGCCATGATCGCCAGCATGAACATTTTCAGAAATGGCATTTCAACTTTGCTGACACCAAGATTTTCCGCTCGCGTGGCCATCTCTTGCGGCGACAGTGCATCAATACGGATTTCATTCAAAGACATAGATCGCTCCTGACATAGATTTATCGTTCAAAGGATATAGTTTACCGCGAATCGCTAAATGGGACGTTGACGGCCAACCCATGCAATAAATCCCGCCGCAATCAATGCAACTAAGACAATTCCACCCACCACCGGCACCCCACTCCGACTTTCAGCGGGGGGTGTGGAAGTTGCCGTTGCGGTGCTGGTTACGGTTTCCGTAGCGACTTCAAACGTTGGAAGTGGCGTGAAAGTGGAAAGATCAAGCGTCGGCGGTGCGGTTGGCGGAACCGGCGTCAGTGTGGCCGCGTACATGATCAACAATTTTTGGCCGGGGTAAATGACGTCGGATGTTAAATTGTTCAAGGTCTTGATGTCGTTGATCTTTACTTTATAAGCAATTGCAATCTGCCACAAAGCCTGTCCCTCCTGAACGATGTGATAAACAGCGCCACTCTGGTCAGGCGTGCTGACGATTGCCATTGGGATCATTTGCCCCTGCAAAGCAGGAGTTCCATTGACAGCCGCCACCGTTGCGTTGCTGCCCGTCGAACTTGAAGGCGCTTTTGATCCAGTGGATGTCCCTGTATCAATCACGTAGAAAGTCATGCCGCCGCCGCTTGCAATGCCGCCCCCAATGTCAACCAGATTAGTGGAGTACAACGCAATTTGGTGTGCAGAATCGCCCTCCCAGAATTTAATGGCAGATTGAACACTGGAGGCCTCATCCCAATTTTCTGAGAATAACCCGGGTGGATCTGAAACTGCATTCGCAACTTCATACCCGGCGTTGAGAGCGCGCTGATACGGAAGCGTCCCGCCGAGTCCGACGTGCCCGTAGGCGCCTCCGGTGGAGGCTAGGTAATTTGCCTGATCCTGCGCAATGCTCATCAAGATGGAATTTACATTATAGGCTGCCAGCCCGTTCGAGGCGCGTAAGGCATTGACTGCACTGACAAGGTCATAGCCACTAGCAGTGACCGGCAAGCCGACGGCGCGCGCAGAAGCAGTCCCATTGGCCGAGAAGCCCAGCGCAAAAGACAAGAGCAGGCCCACAAACAGCAAGGAAAAAAACCTACGCATCTAATTTCTGGAAGATTATAACCCCCAAAAGAATGAGGCATTTAAAACTCTTATGCAACCTTCAATAATCGCTCCCTTACAAGCATAAGCGGATGTTCAGTCTGTAGTCCCGTCCCTTGAGCGATTTGCATTCGGCATGCCGCACCAGTGGAAGCGATAACCCACGATCTACTTTTCGAATCCAGAGCACGGAGACTCGGTAACAACTTCAATTCCGCAACCTTTATCGAAAGATCATAATGCTCGGCCTCATAACCGAACGTGCCCGCCATTCCACAGCATCCGACCTCCAACAGGTCAACATCATATCCACATGCGCTCAACGCCTGAATAGTTGCATCCACGCCGCTGGAAAATCCATCGGCAGAATGACCTTCAGCGCGCTGATGGCAGTGCGGATGGAATATTACTTTCAGCAGCTTATTAATTTCCAGTCGCGAACACACGGACTTAAACGCTTCAGACCGGATGAGAAACTCTTCCAGCAGCCAAACTTTCTCCACGCGGCGGGAGAGTTCATCGCGGCGTGCCGGAAGCAAATCCAGATAATCGTGTTTCAGTGAATAGATTTCCGGCGGCTCAGTTCCAATAATTGGCAATGAGCATTCGGGATCAATTATATTCAGCGCATCCAGGACTTTCATCGCATGACGGCGAGCCGCGCCCAAAAAGCCTTTGGAGATCAACGCTGCCCCTGCACTGACCACCGGCAGCACACAAACATCAAATCCCAATAAATTCAAAATATCGAACGCACTCTGTTCCACTTGTGGTTCGACATACCGCGCATACGGGTCGGACAGAAAAATTACTTTCGGACGATTTCCATTTCGAGCCGCCATCGCCCGCTTCCGCGTGAATTTTGGAAAAGGTCGCTCAGGCGCAACTCGCACAATCCGCGCCACCATTGTTTTCGTTAATGAATTGCTCGTTGCAAAATTAGTGAACGGTGAAAATGCCGAGAACCATTTTGCCGCAACATGGAAATATCCAAAGACATAATCACGCAGTGGTCTGCGATGGGATTTGTAATACTGATGTTGAAACTCGAACTTAAGTTTCGCCATGTCCACGCCGCTCGGACATTCCGCTTTACAGCCCTTGCACGCCAAACATAAATCAAGAGCATCATGAACCGAACTCTCAAGTTCTGATGATTGAATTTCTCCCTTTGATATGCGAGATTCGAGAATAGGATTTGTAATCAATGCCCGCAACAGGTTGGACCGCCCTCGCGTCGAATACTTCTCCTCGCGCGTGGCTTGAAACGAAGGACACATCACGCCGGTTGTCTTTCGGCAAACACCCTGACCATTGCATTGTTCAATTGCACTAGATAAACCATTCTTGTGTGTGAAATCCAATGCGGGAGTCCAAGCGTGGGTTTGATAATCTGCACCATAACGCAAATGCGAATCCATCGGCGGCGCGTCGAACATCTTATCGGGATTCAACAAATCAAACGGATCGGCAGCATGCTTGAGCATCCGCATCGCTTCGATGATTTCCTCGCCATAAGTTTGCTTCAGCCACTCCCCGCGCACGATTCCATCTCCGTGCTCGGAGGCCATCGATCCGCCGAGTTGCAAGGTCAGCGCCAAGGTTTGCTCGGCAATCGAGCGCAAAGAACGCAGGCCTTCACGGGTTTTCAAATCCATTATCGGGCGGATATGCAGGCAGCCGGCAGAAGCATGTGCGTAAATTCCGCCATAGGTTTTATGCTCGGTCATGATTCGCTCGACCTCGCGAACGAAATCCCCCAACTGTTCGACCGGGATGGCACAATCTTCAATGAACGCAACGGGCCGCGCAGATTGCGACCGCGAATCCAGAATCCCCAATCCAACTTTGCGGATATTCCAAATGCGCGCTTGGTCTTCCGCGGACTCCGCAATGATGACATCGTCGCTTAAATTCTTCGCCGCTTCTTTCAAGACTTCAGGCTGGTCGCTGCTGAATTCAACGACCAACAACGCCGAGGGGTCACCGGTCATCCATCCCATCTGAGACGCATAGGCCGGAATAGAGCGCGCCAAGCGAAGGATCAACTGCGGAATCAACTCAATGGCACTGGGCTTTCGCTTGAGCAAATTCGGTACAGCGTCGCAAGCCTCGCTAATGCTGTCGTAAGTCAGGATTCCCAAAACTGTATGTTTGGGTTTGTCAACGAGGTTGATCGTCGCTCGGCGGATGACCGCAAGCGTCCCTTCGCTTCCAGCGAGCAGATGCGCCAAGTTAATTTTTCCATCCGTAAAATTAGCTGGATACGAATCGCCAATCCATTGCGGAGGCTGTGAAGCTGACCACGGCAACAAATAATTCAACCGATATCCTGCGGAGTTCCGCCATGACTTTGGATAATTTTGTCTAATTGCTTTGGAATATTTTTCGCGAATTTCAAGCGCAGTCCTGAGAACGATCGAATGATTATCTTCTCCCCACGTTTCCATGGAGCCATCGCCGAGTATTACATCTGCCGACAAAAGATGATCCACCGTCATGCCATATAAAATGGAATGCGCGCCGGTTGCATTGTTGCCAATCACTCCACCCATCGTCGCGCGTTCGGCGGAAGCCGGATCGGGGCCAAACATCAAACCATATTTAGCAGCGGCCCGATTGAGGTCCGTAAGAACGACGCCGGGCTCAACGGTTGCAGTTTTGGATTCAGGATCGATTTTTATAATACTATCCAGCCAGCGCGAGCAATCCAATATCAATGCTTCGCCAATCGCCTGCCCTGCCAACGACGATCCGGAACCGCGCGGCAAAATCGGCAGGCGATACTTTGATGCGAGTTCAACCACAGATTGCAAATCGTCCTGTGTGCGCGGAAACACAACGCCGAGCGGTTCGATTTGATAAATAGACGCATCCGTGCTATACAGAATTTTAGAACTTAAATCGAGCCGAATATCGCCGGTGAATTGCTTGCGAAGTTCGTTGACAAAATCAGGATTGATCGGCATAAAACAATTCGACCTTTTCAAATACAAAGGACACAAAGAACACAAGGGATTCTCCCTTGTGAACTTCGTGTCCTTCGTGGTGAGATTTTTTTATTTTGCTTTTCCTTGATTCGCTACTGCTGCGGCGGCCTTCGCCACTGCATCGGCATCACCCAAATAATAATGCTTGATCGGTTTAAGGTTATTGTCCAGCTCATAAACCAGCGGAATGCCGGTTGGAATATTCAATTCAGGAATTTCCGCGTCCGAAATATTGTCGAGGTATTTGACCATCGCACGCAGACTGTTTCCATGTGCGGCAATCAGCACACGCTTGCCAGATTTGATGGTCGGCGCAAGAGTCGAATGCCAATAAGGAAGCACGCGCTCCAGCGTGATCTTCAGCGATTCAGTGGCAGGCAGTTGCTTCGGCGTCAACGATGCATACCGCGGATCAAATTTTGGATGGCGCTCATCGGTCAATTCCAATGAGGGCGGCGGGACATCATAACTACGTCTCCATACTTTGACCTGAGCCTCGCCGAATTTCTCCGCAGTCTCAGATTTATTAAGCCCCTGCAATGCACCATAATGGCGCTCGTTTAACTGCCAAGCATTCGTTACCGGAATCCATTCCAGATTCATTTCCTGCAAGGCAATCCAAAGAGTTTGAATAGCTCGACGCAAAACGGAAGTGAATGCTACATCGAAAACATAACCGCCCTCACGCAAGAGCGTTCCCGCTTGATGCGCCTCCGCGATGCCCTGGTCGGTGAGACCGACATCGGTCCAGCCGGTGAAGCGGTTTTCCAAATTCCACGTGCTTTGTCCGTGACGAAGTAGAACGAGTTTCATAGTATTGGTATCTTCCTTTGAAAAATAATATTTGTTCATAAAAACATCAGCCGTGCAATGGGCCGCTGTTTTTATTGAATGCCGTCAGAAGTTCATCTTTCATGATATTGGATGTTGAAACATCCTTATTGAACAAGTCGGTTAATTCTTGCGGATCGTCCTGTAAATCATAAAGCTCGAACCAGTCCGTTTTACCATAGCCTAAATAATAACTCAATTTGTATCCGTTCTTCCGCATCGCCATCGAAGCAATGGACAGCTTTCCAAATGATGAGCAAAGCTTGGCATCAACGGTGAATGTAGCGCGCGAGTTATCTTCGACGCCGCCAAAGCCCGGAAGCAGTTGGCCCTCCGCCCACGCCGGAATCTCGCGTCCTGCCGCCGTGAGTAGAGTCGGCACGACATCCACGCTATTCGTCTGGGAAAAAATATCGCTTCCGGATTTTTGCCCGGGCGCGGCGATTAATAACGGGACATGCAGGCCCGGATCATACATCAACGGGTTTTCGTGCCCTGTAATACCGCGCTCAAACATTTCCCCGTGGTCCGAGGTAAGAACAAAGTATGTCTTATCGAGGATTCCAGTGGCAGACAGTTTATCCAGGAATTTACCAAACTCCGAATCCACGTTTGCCACATAGGCATCATACAATAATCTGGCGTAGTTCATCGTTTCAATGGAAAGCTGGTCACCCAGCGGATGCTTAGGTTTCTTCGGCGGAATAAAGCCATCAGTCTTAAATAATTCTATGAACTCCTGCCGCGGTGTATACGGAGCATGAGGCGACCACAAATGGAAATAAGCCATGAAGGGTTGTTCAAGCTTTTGAATTTGCCCAAAAAGCCCTTGAAAAACATCCTCAAGTTTGTAATAAATTTTATAGTTATCCGAATGTGGAATATTAAGATAATTCTCAACAGTCTTGTTACTGGAAGGATAACCATCTGTCGGGATCGATCTCAGCCGGTAGCCAAAAACGAATTGGTCAAGCAATCCAAAGACAAGCGACAGCGGAGAATTGCCTAGACGATAAAGGAAATCATCGTAGACATAATAACTGACAGGCGTATCCTTCGCGAACAAGGACCCGCCCAACTGTTCACGGATGCTAAAAGCGCTGGGCGGCAAATGGACATCCAGGTTCGAGCGAAATTCACCAAGCAACAATTCCGCCCACATATTTTGGCCGAATCCAACGCGATCATAGGATTTCCCAAGCAAAGAAAAAATGTTTTTCTCTTCAAAGGCCGGAGCGACCTGACCTCCCTCATCAATTGCGCGATGTGTCCAGGGATACAAACCGGTGAGTAAAGATGCGGTTCCCGATGTGGTAAAACTTCCCGCCGAATAATGCGAATGATAGACCGTTGATCTCTGCGCTAACCGTTCAAAGTTAGGTGTGGTTTTTCGCGGATACCCGTATAAAGACAAATTGTCCGCTGACATCGCATCAAAGACCAGCACAACAATATTCGGCGAATTTGTCCCTAAAGGACTCGGCATAATCGTTTGTGAAAACGCCAGCGCCGCAGGTGCCATGGCCGCCAGTATCAGAAAATCTCTTCTGCTAAGCCGAGTCATAGAATATTTATCCTCATCAAAGGTTTCGAATGATAACGACTATCAATGATAACAAACTGACAGGCAATGATATAAAAAGAAAAATGACCGCGTTCTCGGAAAAAACTTCAACGGCTTTGCGAACCACATGATGCCATCCTGCCAGAAAGGCCAAAATTCCCGCAACAAGGAAAGTTAATAGCAAATATAAAGGTAAATTACTAAAGTAATCCTCGGGCTTATCGAAATGATATTCAAAGATCATGATGGAAACCAACACGCTCGCCGCCAGCACGCTCCCGCGGCTGACAAATAAATCACGGAACCATCTCTGCGGAAGGACCAAGGAAATAACGATCACGCCGGAAAGTGCCAGTAAGCTTTCGGCAAAATTGGTCGCCAGCAGATAGCAAAAGATCGCACCAATTTCACCGAGCGGCAAAAAATCCAGCCAACTGGGTAATTTCCACAGCGACCAATAGATCGTCCAGCCATAGGTCAGTATTACAATAATCGCATAAACGGGATAAATCTGAGTCAGGCGAGGTAATTTATTCTTGATAGGTGAACCTTACCTTTCCTTCAATAAATTTTGGTTGCACATCCAAAAACGCTGGGTGAAAGTTATACACTAGGTAGAAATAAAAGTCAACGAGCAAACTGCTCTTGCAACATCCCTTGCCCGATTTTCCCGTTTCCCGTAGAATGACCCTATGCCGAACGAAGACGTTACACCAATTCGCCAGCAATATCTCGAGATCAAACGCGATTATCCAACCACCATTCTCTTTTTTCGCCTCGGCGATTTCTACGAGACGTTCGATGAAGACGCCGAAACTATTTCCCGCGAATTGGACATCGTATTAACTTCGCGTCCCATCGGCAAGGGGCTGCGCGCCCCCCTCGCCGGCATTCCCTACCACGCTGTTGAAAATTATCTCGCGCGCCTCATTGAGAAAGGTTACCACGTCGCGATTTGCGAACAAATCGGTGATGAACCAGCCAAAGGAATTTTTCCGCGCAAAGTGGTCCGAGTGGTGACTCCGGGAACAGTGATCGAGCCGGGTCTTCTTCCGGGCGACGCGAATAACTACCTCGCATCAATTTTCCTCGACGGGAAAATGGCCGCCGTTGCTTATGTCGATATCACCACTGGAGAATTTGCTGCGACTGAACTGCCATCCGAATCATTGCGGGCTGAATTGGCGCGGCTTCATCCCGCAGAAATCATCCATCCCGATAACCAAGCATTGAACGATAGCCTCACAGGTCATCTGACTCCTTTTGCTGCTTGGCGATTCGAACCCGGCAAATGCGAAGAGACCTTATTAGTTCATTTCAAAGCATCTACATTGGAGGGATTCGGTCTCAAGGGACAAAGCCTCGCCATTCGCGCCGCGGGAGCCATCATCCAATATCTTAAGGAAACTCAGCCTGATTCTTTAAATCTACTAACCGGATTCCATTATTACAGTCTGAATGAATTCATGACATTAGATGCTTCAACGCGGCGCAACCTCGAACTCGAAGAGACGCTGCGTGGAGAATACAAAGGATCATTACTGGGAGTGCTGGATTGCACCGTCACGCCAATGGGCAAACGCATGATTTGTCAATGGGTGAGCCAGCCATTACTGAACATCGAAAAGATCAAAGCGCGGCAAGATGGAGTTCAACATTTCTTTGAGCGCGGGATGAAACGCGCTGAAACACGCGCAACGCTCAAGCCATTGGCTGATCTGGAAAGATTGGTCAACCGTGTGATGGCGGGTTACGCCCAACCCCGTGACCTGATATCGATGAGGAGCACATTAAAGGAACTACCAATAGTAGTCGGTGTGCTCGGCAAATCCATTGCTGCGCTACCAACCATCGAGTTGGCAAATGAAGAATTATCTTTGCTCGAATCATCCATTGATGATGATCCGCCTGCTACGCTCCAAAATACCGGCATCATTCGTTCGGGATATTCACAGGAACTCGATTCAGTCATTGATGCATCGAAACATGCCCGCGATTGGATCGCGAATCTCGAAGCCGTCGAACGTGAACGAACAGGGATTAAAACGTTAAAGGTTGGCTATAACAAAGTCTTTGGTTATTACATCGAGATCTCACGCGGCGCGGCGGATAGAGCGCCGGAAAATTACATCCGCAAGCAGACACTGGTCAATGCGGAGCGCTTCATCACATCTGAGATGAAGGAGTATGAAACGCTCGTGTTGAACGCTGAAGAGCGCATCCGAGAGATCGAGCTGCGATTGTTTCGCGAAATATGTGCGACGCTTTCAAAGTCCGCTCCTAAACTTTTGGAGATGGCAAGAGCGTTGGCGGAGTTGGATGTGCTGGCCGCTTTGGCGGAAGCATCCGCTTTGGGAGGTTATATCCGGCCCGAGGTCGCGGAAGGAAGCGAATTGGAAATTTGCGAGGGAAGACATCCAGTTGTTGAGCAAAGCTTGCATGGTGAAAGGTACGTGCCGAATGATGTCATCTTTGAAAAAGGCGAGATCGTGCGCATCATCACCGGGCCGAACATGTCCGGCAAGTCAACGTATCTCCGACAAACTGCGTTGATGGTTTTGATGGCGCAAATGGGTTCATTCGTGCCGGCCTCTTCCGCGAAGATTGGATTGGTAGATCGCATCTTCACCCGCATTGGCGCTCAGGATGAAATCCACGCTGGGCAATCCACTTTCATGGTCGAAATGATCGAAGCTGCGAATATTCTTCATCACGCAACTTCGCGCTCACTCTTGATCCTCGATGAAATCGGACGGGGCACAAGCACCTACGATGGACTTTCAATTGCCTGGGGAATTATCGAATACATCCACAATCATCCGCATCTACGGGCCAAGACGCTTTTCGCGACGCACTATCATGAGCTAACTCAATTGGCAGATTTGTTACCGGGCGTTCGCAATTACAACGTGGCGGTGACCGAAGCTGATGGCAAGGTAGTGTTCCTGCATAAGATCGTAGAAGGTGGAGCGGATAAATCCTATGGGATTCATGTTGCGCAACTGGCGGGCCTGCCCGCGCCGGTCATCCAACGTGCGAATGAGATCATGTTCGAGCTTGAAAAAACTTCGGGCCGCGCCGTGAACATCAACCCACATGTTGCACAACAGGCTGCGCTCTTCCCGGAGACCAGTCCCCTGCTCGATGAATTGGGTTCGGTTGATGTCAATTCGCTTTCTCCCATTGAGGCGTTGAATAAGCTGTTCGAGTGGCAAAAGAAGTATCTTAAACAGAACGGATGATTTCAAAATCATGCCAATATCCTTGACAAGCGTTTGCCTACTTTAGAATGAGAAAATGCGAATGAAAGTTGCGATTCTCGCCGGAGGACTAGGCACACGTCTTTCGGAGGAGACCACGGTAAAACCAAAGCCCATGGTTGAGATTGGGGGCAAGCCGATAATCTGGCATATCATGAAAATCTACGCGGCCTATGGTTTCAAAGAATTCGTCATTGCACTGGGTTACCGCGGCGAATTGATCAAGGACTATTTCATAAACTACCATTATCGCTCACGTGATCTGACGGTCAAGCTTAAGGACGGAGACATATCCGTCCATGAAGGCGATAGCGAAGATTGGACCGTGCATCTGCTCGACACGGGCGCAGATACCAACACAGGCGGACGCGTGAAGCGCTTAGGGGAATTTATCGGAGATGAACCGTTCATGTTGACCTATGGCGACGGGGTGAGCAATATCAATATTCCCAAGCTGATTGAGTTTCATCAGAAGCAAAAAAGGCTGGCGACTCTCACCGCCGTTCGCCCTCCAGCACGTTTCGGCCAAATGATTCTTAGTGATGGCAAAGTGACAGAGTTCAAGGAAAAACCCCAAATCGGCGAAGGCTGGATCAATGGAGGATTTTTTGTTCTCCAGCCGGAAGTGGTTAATTACATTGAGGGCGACCACACGGCCTGGGAATTTGAATCATTGGAAAAGATCGCGGCAGATAATCAGCTCTCCGGCTATCAACATGAGGGCTTCTGGCAAAGCATGGACACGCTCCGTGATGTTAATGTGCTTGAAAAGTTCTGGCGCGAAGGCAATGCACCATGGAAGGTATGGAACTGAACCGCGCCTTTTGGCTGGATCGTCCCACATTCGTCACCGGCGGAACCGGGTTAGTCGGGGGTTGGTTGGTGCGCCGTTTAATTGATGCGGGCGCGGATGTAGTTTGTCTCGTCCGCGATTGGGTGCCGCAAAGCGAACTTGTGCATGAAAAATTAATTGATCATATTAAAGTGGTCCGCGGTGATATCCGCGACCGCGAAATCATTGAACGCACGCTCGGCGAATACGAAATTGACACGGTGATCCATCTCGCGGCGCAGACCATCGTCACGATTGCAAATCGGAATCCCATCTCGACCTTCGAGACCAACATCGCGGGCACCTGGAATTTATTGGAGTTTTGCCGCCGCAGTCCGAGTGTAAAGCAAGTTGTCACTGCATCTTCTGACAAAGCATATGGTGATCAAGAGAAGTTGCCTTATAATGAAACTACTCCCCTTCAAGGACAACATCCATACGATGTCAGCAAGTCTGCGGCAGACTTGATTGCAAATACGTATGCCGTCAGTTTTGCTTTACCTGTTGCGGTCACACGCTGCGGGAATTTTTATGGCGGCGGCGATTTGAACTGGAACCGCATCATTCCTGGAACGATCCGATCTATCCTGCGCCGACAGAATCCTGTCATCCGCTCGGACGGAAAATACATCCGCGATTATTTTTATGTCGAAGATGGTGCGGCAGCGTACATGTTGCTTGCCGAAAAACTTGCAGACAATCCAAATCTTAAAGGTGAAGCGTTCAATTTCTCGAACGAGATTCAAGTGACGGTGAGCGAGATTGTGAAACGGATACTCAAATTAATGAATTCGAATCTTGAACCGGAAATCCGCAACGAAGTCCAGAACGAGATTCGCCATCAATATCTCAGCGCCGAAAAAGCCCGGCGACTGCTTAATTGGCATCCGCTCTTTTCGTTAGACGAAGGCCTAAAGAAAACCATTGACTGGTATAGAAAGTTTTTTAACGATGAACTCCAAAGCTGACGCACTCCGTGCACAAATCCTATCCTTAACTGCCGATTATTATTCGGAGGCATTTCCGCCGCGCGAATTTATTCCTGGAGAATCCAGTGTGCCGGTTTCCGGCAGAGTCTTCGACGCGTCCGACTTGCAATCCCTGATGGACTCATCGCTAGACTTCTGGCTGACCACTGGAAGATTTGCGCATCAATTCGAAATAGAATTTGCTCGCTTCTTCCACATGCGCCATGCAATCTTAGTCAACTCCGGCTCCTCGGCGAATCTGCTCGCGCTTGCCTGTCTGACTTCGCCTGAATTGGGTGAACGACAAATCAAACCTGGTGATGAAGTCATCACAATCGCCACGGGTTTCCCAACCACAGTGAATCCCATCTTTCAAAATAGTCTTGTGCCTGTGTTTGTGGATGTAGACATTCCAACATACAACATCAACGCGAACTCAGCTCGAAGCCGCGTTATCGCCCCAAACCCGCGCCGTGATGATCGCACACACATTGGGCAACCCGTTCGATCTTAATACGGTCACTGCGTTTTGCAAACAACATAACTTATGGCTGATCGAGGATTGCTGCGATGCAGTCGGTGCAACCTATAACGACCAGCCTGTTGGCAGGTTTGGCGATGTAGCAACGGTGAGTTTTTATCCCGCACATCACATCACGATGGGCGAAGGCGGCGCCGTGCTCACTGATAAACCAAAACTCAAGAAATTGATCGAATTGTTTCGCGATTGGGGACGTGATTGTTGGTGCGATCCAGGCAAGGAAAATACTTGCGGCAAACGCTTCAAATGGCAGCTCGGCGAGTTGCCCTCTGGCTACGACCACAAGTATACGTATTCGCACATCGGATATAACTTGAAAGCCACCGACATGCAGGCCGCGGTTGGAGTTTCGCAATTAAAAAAATTGCCCTCATTCATTCAGAAGCGCCGCGAAAATTTTAGTTACTTGCATCAAAGACTGAGCGGATTGCAAGACTTTCTCGTCCTCCCACAAGCGACTCCTAACTCGAATCCATCCTGGTTTGGCTTCCCGATCTATGTCCGACCTGAGGCGGCTTTTACCCGTGATGAAGTTATCAGCTGGCTCGAGAATCACAAGATCGCCACACGTCTGTTGTTTGGTGGTAACTTGATTCGACAGCCTGCTTATCGCAACCAAAAGTATCGCGTCGTGGGCGATCTCAAACGCGCCGATGAAGTCATGCAGCGCGTGTTTTGGATTGGTGTATATCCCGGTCTCACCACACAAATGCTCGATTACGTCAGTGACATGCTGACGCAACTTTGCGAAACCGCGGCCTAATCATGCAAAACCCTCTGGCCTCTGACCTCGATCACATTCTCAATCACACCCGCGATCTATGGGATGAATTACGCGGTCAGCGCATCTTCATAACGGGTGGAACGGGCTTCTTTGGCTGCTGGCTGTTGGAAAGTTTTATTTGGGCAAATGAAAAATTGAATCTGAAGGCCCGAGCGACTGTGTTGACTCGCGCGCCGGATGCTTTTCGCATCAAAGCGCCGCATCTCGCCAGAAATGAAGCTGTCACCCTTATAAGCGGCGACGTCCGCACCTTTGAATTTCCCAAAGAAACGTTCTCGCATATCATCCACGCCGCGACGGAATCAAGCTCAAAGCTTAGTAATGAGAATCCATTGGTGATGCTGGACACTATTATTGAAGGCACGCGGCAGACTCTGGATTTTGCGAAAATTTGTGGTGCAAGAAAATTTCTACTGACCAGTTCCGGTGCAGTCTACGGAAAACAGCCGCCAGATATGACTCATGTCCCGGAAGATTATTCAGGTGCGCCCGATCCAATGGATCCGAAATCCGCTTATGGTCAGGGAAAAAGAATTGCCGAGCACCTATGTGCGCTTTACGCAGATTTGTCTTTGGAAATAAAAATCGCTCGTTGCTTTGCCTTCGTCGGCCCGTATCTTCCACTGGATGTCCATTTCGCCATTGGCAATTTCATCCGCGACGGGTTAAACGGCGGACCCATCGTTATCAAAGGAGATGGTACGCCATATCGTTCCTATCTCTACGCAGCCGACCTCGCCATCTGGCTATGGACAATTCTGTTCAAAGGACAATCCTGCCGTCCGTATAATGTGGGAAACGATCTAAGCATGGCAGTTGGCAAACTAGCAGATGCGGTTGCGCAAATTTTCACATCAAAACCATCTGTGCGAATTCTCAAAACTGCAAACAGCAGTAAACCAATTGAAAGGTACGTACCTTCGATAAAGCGGGTATCATCGGAACTGTCATTGCAACCATTGATCAATTTGCAAACAGGAATTCAACAAACAATTGTCTGGAATTCATCTATCGCTGGAGGAAAAGTAAAATGGCAGAACTAAAAATTGGGAATAGCATCGTTGGCGACAATCATCCATGTTACGTAATTGCAGAAATCGGCATTAACCACAACGGCGATATGGATATCACCAAGAAGCTCATAGACGTAGCTGCTGAAGCCGGATGCAACGCGGTTAAGTTCCAAAAACGGACCGTTGAAATTGTTTATTCGGCCGAAGAACTGGCACGGCCACGTGAAAGCCCTTTTGGCACTACGAACGGCGATCTTAAATATGCTTTGGAGTTTAGACAGGAAGAATACAAAGAAATTGATCGGTATTGCAAGACGAAAAACATTGCCTGGTTCGCATCATGTTGGGACGAACCCTCCATTGAGTTTATTGATCAATTCAATCCGCCGTGCTTTAAAATTGCATCGGCATCTTTAACCGATGATAATTTGTTGCGCCACACACGCAGCAAAGGTAAGCCTATTCTCCTTTCCACTGGCATGACCACATTGGAACAAATAGATCATGCCGTCGATGTGCTGGGCAAAAACGATTTGGTTATTCTCCATGCTTGCAGTACATACCCAGCCTACTATGAAGAACTTAATCTTCGAGTCATTCCAATGCTGCGGGAGCGTTATGGTGTTCTCGTTGGTTATTCTGGACACGAAACCGGATTGCCGTCCTCCGTTGCGGCAGTTGCTCTTGGCGCCTGCATTGTGGAACGTCATATCACATTAGACCGATCCATGTGGGGCTCCGACCAGGCCGCATCATTGGAACCGAATGGGATTCACCGCCTGATACGTGATATCCGATTGATCGAGACAGCGATGGGTGACGGAGTTAAACGGGTGATCGAGCGCGAAGTTCCGATTATGAAGAAACTTCGGCGCGTCGACAGCACAAGCCATCAAATTTAGGAATAGAGGTCACACTTGTTGATTAAACTCTCTGATTATGTAATGCAATTCATCGCCGACCAAGGAGTCAAGCATGTGTTCATGGTTCCCGGCGGCGGAGCCATGCATTTGAATGATTCCTTGGGAAAACAAAAAGATATTGAGTATGTTTGCAACCTCCACGAACAAGCTGCTGCTATAGCCGCAGAGTCTTACGGAAGGTACACAAACAATCTAGGCGTTGTTTTAGTAACAACAGGACCTGGTGGCACAAACGCGCTTACGGGCGTAGCTGGCGCGTGGCTGGCATCAACTCCATGCTTGATTATTTCCGGCCAAGTAAAGCGAGCTGATATGAAAGGCACATTAGGCGTCCGCCAACTCGGTCAGCAAGAATTAGATATTGTATCAATTGTAAAAACAATAACTAAGTACGCGGCAGTTGTAATTGATCCGACCATGATTCGTTATCATCTTGAAAAAGCAGTGTTCTTTGCCCGAACTGGAAGAAAAGGCCCAGTCTGGATTGATATTCCCTTGGATGTTCAAGCAACTCAAGTCGACCCAGATTTGCTCAGTGGATTTGATCCGGCAAAAGAGGGTCTGCTCTCAAAATCAAGTACGAAACTTGCTGATAAAGTTTCTCAACTGATTGCATTGCTAAATGACGCTGAACGTCCCGTTTTACTCCTTGGACATGGAATTCATTATGCTGGAGCAGAAAAAGTTGTTTTAAGCTTGATTAAGTCGTTGGGATGTCCAGTATTAACAACTTGGGCTGGCGCAGATCTAATACCTGATTCTCACCCACTTCTTTTTGGGAGACCAGGGCTCCTTTCTTCACGCGGCGCAAATTTTACAGTACAAAATTCAGATCTTTTGATCACAATCGGAGTTCGACTTGATTTTGATGTTACCGGCTTCAATCAAGCAAACTTTGCGCGTGCCGCAAAGAAGGCGATTGTGGATATAGATGTCAAAGAAATTAACAAGCTTCGGGGCAAGATGTCTGTTGATATTCCACTCGAAGCAGACGCGAGCGAATTCATCCGTGAAGTACTAAATCAGAAAAATACAATTAAGAATAGAGACCGTGGCTTATGGCTGAATCGCTGCAATAATTGGAAACAAAAGTATCCTATTATTCTTCCTGAATATTGGGAAAACAATAACCTTATTAACATTTACGTTTTTACATCAATTTTAAGTGATGAACTGAAACAAAGCGATCTGATTATTCCTGGAAGCTCAGGAGCTGCAATTGACGCCTTTTGGCAAACGCTCAAAATAAAAGAGGGGCAAAGAGCTTTTAGTACCGGCGGACTTGGCGCAATGGGTTTTGGTATTCCCGCAAGCATTGGCGGATGTATGGCAAGTGGAGGAAAACGTACTGTGACAGTAGACGGGGATGGAGGCTTTTACATGAATGTCCAGGAACTAGGAATGGTTGCACAGCGCGGATTACCTATTAAGTATTTTATTTTGAATAACGATGGATACGCCTCTATTCGGGCTATGCAACGAAACCACTTCAAGGGTCGATTGGTTGCATGCGATCAATCGAGCGGGCTATTCCTTCCCGACGCTTTGCGTGTGGCAGAATCTTATGGAATCCGTGCCGTCAGAGTTTCCAAACAATCGGATCTCAGAAGGGTTATTAATGATGTGCTGAGTAAACCAGGTCCCGCCATTTGCGATGTTATGCTCGACCCCGATCAGTCTATCGGTCCTAAAGCATCTTCGGCTGTTCGCCCAGACGGTTCTATGGTTAGCAAGCCATTGGAGGACCTCGCTCCTTTTCTTGATCGAGAAGAATTCTATTCCACCATGATTATTCCACCGTTGAGTGAATAAAATGTATAAAATAGGAATTATGCAGGGGAGATTGTCGGCTCCAACGGATAATCGAATTCAGTTCTTCCCAAAAGACGAATGGATGATGGAATTTAGTAAAGCAGCACAAATTGGTTTCGATTACATTGAGTGGCTATATGATTTGCATGATGCCGACACGAATCCAATCGCAACTGATGAAGGCATTAAGAATGCGAGGTCATTGTCGGCGCAGTACGGCATTAGAATCAAATCTCTCTGCGCACATTGCTTTATTGAAACTCCTCTTGCAGGCGCAAATGACCAAAAACTTAATGATTTGCTCAAGTTGTTGGACTGGCTTTTTCATCGAGCAAAACAACTTGGATTATCCAGAGTTGTGTTGCCCCTGGAAGATGCGACTCTACTTTCTAATAAGGTAGAATTTGAACGACAAGTCGCCTGGGTAAAGAAGGCCCTTAAGATTGCCGAAAGCACGAATATTGAAATAGATCTAGAAACTACTTTGGAGCCATCAAGGTTTTCATCTTTTCTTCAACAGGTTCCTCATTCGCTTTTGAAAGTTAATTATGACATTGGCAATAGTGCAGGCATGGGTTACAAAATTGAGGAGGAATTTACTGCTTACGGATCTCGTATTGGCAGTATCCATATCAAAGATAAAATTCTAAAAGGACCAACGGTGGCAATAGGAACCGGTCAAGCAGATTTCCCAGCATTAGCACGGCTACTCCGTCAAATCAGCTTTGATGGAGACATAGTGCTGGAAGCCGCTCGCGGCGCACGTGGCGCTGAGATGTCATGGGCGAAAAGAAACCTGAATTTTACTATTCAACAACTTAGGAGTTTCAAAAATGAAGAACCTCTTTGACCTTACCAACCGAGTAGCAATTATTACCGGAGGCGCCGGATTTCTGGGGCCAAAGCATGCTGAGGTAATAGCCAACTACGGCGGAATTCCAGTCATCGTTGACCTTCCCCGACAAGAACCCGAAAGCGCGGCTAAGAAATTATCGGAAGATACATCTAAGGCTGTTTTTGGATACGCAGCTGATGTAACTCAAAGAGAACAAGTTCAAAACCTTCTTGATTGGGTGTTGGAGAAATTTGGGCGTATTGACATTCTAATTAACAATGCTGCAAATAATCCAAAAGTTGAAGCAACTGGATTAACAGGCTGGGCACGGTTCGAGAATTTTCCAATGTCAATATGGGATGAAGACTTGGATGTCATCTTGAAAGGATCTTTTTTGTGTTGCCAAGTCATTGGCAGCAAAATGGCAAAGCAAAAATCTGGTGTAATTCTGAACATAGCATCAGATTTAGCAGTCATTGCACCAGATCAAAGACTTTATTCACAAGATGGATTACCTGAAAACGAACAGCCTGTAAAACCTGTTACTTATTCTGTAGCAAAAACTGGCTTGATCGGATTAACTCGTTATCTCTCAACCTATTGGGCAAATACAGGCGTTCGCGTTAACGCTATTTCCCCTGGCGGAGTTTATAACAATCAACCGGAAGAATTTGTGCAACGTCTCACCCAACTTATCCCGATGGGACGAATGGCCGATTTGAATGAATGGCAAGGAACAGTTCTATTTCTAATATCCGATGCGTCGTCTTACATTACAGGCATCAATCTAGTTATTGACGGTGGACGGAGTGTTTGGTAGCCGGGCTTTGGAAATCACAGTATTAACTTGGAGTAATGAATGATAAATAAAGTAATGCTAGTCTGGCCTTGGAATCCCGTTCATTTTAGAACCCATGAGTTATTTCCCATTGGGTTAGGACATCTAGCGAATCATATTCCCATGGACCGCTTTGATTTATCAATATTGGATTGTTCCCTGAATGATATTTCTCCCACCAGTGAAAAATTTAGGAAAACTTTGCTAGATTTTCACCCTGATGTGGTTGGTGTCTCATGGTGGAGCAGCAACACCCCAACCGTTGAGACCACGATTCGAGTTATCAAATCTACACTTCCAGATGCGCTTGTTTGTGTTGGTGGACCTCATGCAACTGCAATGGGGCATTTGTTAATCCAAAATAGCCTCATCGATTTTGTTTTAGTGGGCGAGTCTGAGCTCAATTTTGCCAACTTATTGAAAGCTATTGCCACTCAAGGCGGCTACCCGGATGAAACTGTATGCAAGGCCATTGGAGGTTTAATTTTTAAGAACACCCGAGCCCAAATTTACAGCACGCCACAGAGTTTTGTCCAAGATTTGGACAGTCTGGGCCGAATTGATTATGAACGCATGCAATTATCTGCCTATCACAGTCAGGGTTATTACTATGGTGGAAAATTGGTCAAGATGAGTAGTGAACGCTCAGCGCCAATTATTACTTCCCGCGGGTGTCCATATCGCTGCACCTATTGTATGGGGCCGACACTTAATGGACGGAAGATTTGGAGGAACTCCATTGAGCATGTTATTCAAACGATAGAGATTCTCTATCACGATTTCGGGGTAAGGTATTTAACCGTTGCTGATGATAACTTTACTTTCAATGCCGCCAAGGCTGAAGAAGTTTGCTTGCGTATTGCCCAGTTATGCTTGCCTGATCTCACAATCGGTACGCCAAATGGGGTTCGCATGAGCAGGTTAACGACAAGTCTGCTGTATGCAATGCGGCGTGCTGGCTGGAGGGAGATAACCATTGCTCCGGAATCCGGCTCTCCAAGAACTCTGGAAGCCATGCACAAACAAATGGATTTAAGTATTGTCCCTAAAATAGTTGAAATGTGCCATGCGGCCGATCTAAAGGTGACAGCCTTTTTTATTATTGGATATCCCAATGAAACCCTGGCTGATATTGCGTCTACCGAAAAGTTTATTTACATGACAGATTTTGACTTTGTTGGCATCAGTATTTTTCAGCCGCTACCGGGAACTGCCGTATTTAATAAGCTTGTGGAAGATGGCGTCATCCCCCTTGGTTTTTGTCCAGGCCATTATCAGGAAGTCACTTTTAAACATCCATTTCTTCCCCCAGAATTGCTTTGTGACGAATATAACCGCATCTGGAATAATTATCGAGAATTTAAGGGGCTACCAATTAAGAATTGCCAAGTAGCATCCACTCGCGTCGAGGATGTTGTGAGTACTTTCATTTGATGTTGCTAATCTGGAAGTCAAAATGACCGATTTGCTCAAAGAACAATTGAAACTTCTACTCTCCGAGTTTGTGGACAGTGCCAAAGAACGGGCTCTCACAGCTTTTGATCAACAACTATCTTTTTGCAAGGGCCAATTAGTGCTATATGGTTGTGGAAATATGGGGCTCAAGGTCCTGAATTGCCTTCGAAGCCATGGCATCGAGCCGCTGGCTGTTGCAGATGGGAACTCACAACTGTGGGGAAAGTCGTGGGCTGGCTTCTCAATTTTGCCTCTTGCAGTTGCAGTTGAAAAATACGGCCAGGAGGCAGGATTTCTTGTCACTGTATACAATCCCCTACAACCGTTTCTCGAAATTTCTCAACAACTGCATAAGGCAGGGTGTCGCCTAGTATTTTCACTCATTCCTCTGCGTTGGAAATTTTCTCAGGAATTTTTACCCTTTTTGCGGGATGACTTGCCACATAAAGTATTACTGATGCAGGAACGCGTTTTGAGGGGATTTGATACTTTCTCTGATGATGCATCTCGGAGAGAGTATGTGGCGCAGGTACACTGGCGTTTGCATGCTGATTATCAGCAATTGCCTCCGCCTCAAACAGAAAATGAATATTTCCCCGATGATCTATTTGCAATTGGTAACGATTGGTTATTTGTTGATATTGGCGCCTATGACGGTGACACAGTGGCTGATTTTCTACAACGGTGCCATGGAAACTATCACAAGATTATCGCTCTTGAACCGGACCCTGAAAATTACCAGAAACTTATCGTTTATCTTAACACTCTCCCTGAGAATCTCAGGCAAAAAATTTTACCACTGCCTTATGCTGCTGCGTCCGAAGCCAGGAAGATTCGATTTAGTTCAGGAAAGAACGAGCAGTCCTCCATTGCTACTGATGGCAAAATAGTGGTTGAGGGTCGGACCTTGGACGAACTGGCATTTGGCGAATCCCCGGATTACATAAAAATTGACGCAGAAGGAGCAGAACTCGATATTTTGTTAGGGGCGCGCCGCGTAATAAAAGAAAATCGCCCAATCCTAGCCACCTGTGCTTATCATTTTCAGAATCATCTTTGGGAAGTGCCGTTGGCGTTGTCTTCGTTCTGCGAACGGTATCAGTTTCATCTACGGGCTCATCGACCAGATTGCTGGGACACGATTTGTTATGCTGTTCCATTTGAGCAAGCACCATCAATATTCGACTCGTGAGTGACGTACATCTATTAACGTTTTAATATCTATGAATCTCTCCAATTTGCTTTCTAACGAACTTGAATCCCATATCAACTGCGTCCAACAAACCGTTGCCGAATGTGGCGCAGAAATTTCTAACATTACGGAGCGTATCACTGAGTGCTTCAAACAAGGCAACAAGATTCTCTTGTGCGGCAACGGTGGCAGCGCCGCGGATGCCCAACATGTTGCAGCAGAGTTCATCAACCGCTTCCGCTTCGATCGTCCTGCCCTGCCCGCGATTGCATTAACAACCGATAGTTCTATTCTCACTTGCATCGGAAACGATTCTACATTCGAAAATATTTTCTCGCGGCAAGTGGAAGCGCTGGGAATCAAAGGCGATATTCTGGTTGGCATTAGCACCAGCGGTCATTCAGCTAACGTGCTCAAAGCGCTTGGAACTGCCCGCGCAAAAAGCTTGACCACAATCGGATTCACTGGTCAAAAAGGTCGTGATCCAATGAGCGCAAATTGCGATTACTGCCTCGTTATTCCTTCCAGCGATACGGCCCGAGTTCAGGAGTGTCATGAATTTATTTGGCACGTGATCTGCGGCGCGGTAGAGAAACAATTATTTAGTCAGTGATGTCACATTGTTGCAAAGGATAATCATGCAATCATATAAAACTCAACTGGAAGAAATCCTACATCAGAATCCCTCCGTGCTGCTACAGAATCAGGAGGCATCTTTCAAACAACTGACTGCTGATACTGGCACGCGCTATGTGTTGTTTGGAGCCGGTCGGCTTGGGCAGATCACACTTGCGGGTTTGCGCAAGGCAGATATTGAACCGCTGGCGTTTGCTGATAACAATTCCAGCTTATGGGGAAAAAAGATTGGAGACCTGCAAGTTCTTTCTCCAAAGTCTGCAGCGGACCAATTTGGTGCAAATGCCGTGTTCATCGTCACAGTTTACACCAGTGCCCCTGTTTGGAAACAGTTACGCGGCATGGGCTTAAGGATTGCGTCATTTGCCATGCTAGCCTGGCAATATCCTCAAACACTCACCCCACATGGCGGCGTTGAGCGTCCACGCAAAATATTTGAAGAGGCCAATAAAGTCAGGCAGGCCTTTGCATTATGGGCAGATGATGTTTCGCGCAATGAATACTTAGGTTTGTTGAAATGGCATAATTCACTCAACTCATCTGCCCTGCCGCCTCATTTACCGCAAAGAGACATCTACTATCTTGATGAATTGATCACTCCAATCGCGAATGAGGTCTTTGTGGATTGTGGTGCGTTCGATGGTGATTTGTTGCAAGAGTTTTTAGAAAGGCGCCGCCAGGTTTTTGATCAGTTTCTCGCTATCGAACCGGATCCAGCAAACTGCAAAGCGCTTCGTAGCCGGATAGAATCCCTATCTCTGGAAACGCAGAACAAAATACAAGTTATTCAAAGCGTTGTTGGAGCAAAGCATGAGCTGGTTACGTTCAACGCAACGGGCACAGCAGGCTCGGGGATTGGCAAGGGCAGTTATCAGGTTGAGTGTGCCCCGCTAGATGATATTCTTGCAAATACCAAGCCGACCTTCATCAAGATGGATATCGAGGGGGCCGAGCCAGATGCATTGCTTGGCGCTCATCAAACAATCGGGAAGAACACGCCAGCTTTGGCAATCTGCTTATATCATGCGCAGGAACATTTATGGCAAATTCCATTACAAGTTCAATCATTTTCAGATCAGTATTCATTTTACTTGCGCCGTTACGCTGATGAGTGCTGGGAAATTGTGCTTTACGCTGTGCCCAACAAAAGGTAGGCTGGGATGAAGAAAATCAGTATTGTCACTGTTTGTTATAACGAGGAAGGCAACATCCGAGAATATTACAAGCAGGTTATTGAAGTCTTCAAAAGCCTAGCAGACAAATATAATTACGAAATCATCATTGCCGATAACGCATCAACAGACCAAACACGTAAAATATTGCGAGAGATTGCGGCACAAGACAATAATTTTAAGGTCATTTTCAACGCCCGCAATTTTGGTGTAAACCGGTCTGGTAACAACGCGTTTATGCAGGCACGCGGTGACGCCGCCATCTTGATGGTCTCTGATTTGCAGGATCCTCCATCTCTCATATCGGAATTGATCGAAAAATGGGAACAAGGCTACAAAGTCGTGATGGCAGTAAAAAATCAGAGCGAAGAATCTTCGCTGATGTATACCATGCGCTCCATATATTACAAGGCGTTGGAGAAGATGTCCGACGTGAAACTGGTTCCCCATTTTACCGGCTTTGGTCTCTATGACAAAAAGGTGCTTGACATCTATCAGCGACTTAATGATCCGTATCCCTATTTCAGAGGCTGGATCTCAGATCTCGGATTTCAACCGGCAACTGTTTATTTCACCCAACCCGCTCGCAAGCAAGGAAAAAGCAAAAGCAATTTTCTTTATCTTTACGATGAAGCCATGCTGGGCATAACCAGCTATACAAAAATTCCGCTCCGACTGGCAACATTTATTGGTTTTGTCACAGCGGTGATTAGCTTTCTGATCGGCTTCTCTTATTTAATTTACAAACTACTTTTCTGGAACCGGTTCACCGTAGGAACTGCGCCCGTTACCATCGGCCTTTTCTTTTTTGCATCTGTCCAATTGATATTTCTAGGAATTATTGGTGAATACCTTTCTACTATCTATGTCCACGTGCTTCATAGACCATTGGTATATGAAGAAGAACGGTTAAACTTTTAGTCTTGCCAACCAATATCGTACCTACTGAAACAGATAACACGGTAGCGGAAAACCAACCCGCAAAGAATAAACGCGTCTCTTTGATATTTTTATTTGCAGTTGCGCTGGCAATCCTTCTGCTCTATGTAACCTTGCGGGGCCTCGATTGGAAAACTTTTTGGAACACCATTCGAAACGGGAACTATGAAATCGTTCTAATCACCATTCCAATTGCAAGCTTGAACTACTTTATTCGAGCAATACGGTGGAGCATCTTCATTCGGACCGAGAAGAAGGTTTCGGTGATTTCTGTCTTCTGGGCTAACATGGTTGGTTATCTGGGAAACGCTTATCTGCCCGCCAGAGCTGGTGAAATCCTCCGCTCAATCTTCCTGGGACAAGAAAAAGGACTGGGCACAAGCTTTGTATTAGCCACTGCCCTGACGGAGCGGGCTTTGGATGTCGTCGCATTGGTGATCATCGGCTCGACTGCAATGCTTGGGCAAAGTTCAACACCTATAGAATTACAAAATGCAATGCGCGTGACAGCAGGTGTCGGAATAATCGGACTGATGACTATTCTCATTATGCCTTATCAGGAAAAATTAGCTTTCAATGTGTTACACAAATTACCTTTGCCGGAAAAGTTCCAAGGAACACTAAGCGAACAAATATCTCGCTTTTTGATCGGAATACGTTCTCTACAAAACGCGAAAAGGGCATTCATGTTCGGCGCTCTAACGATTGTAATCTGGCTGATCGACTCAATTGCAAATGTGATCGGTGTGCACATCATTGGGCAAAGCTTGAATATAGGTCAGGCACTAATTCTGCTTGCCGCTCTTGGCTTATCGAGCGCTATTCCATCTACCCCGGGTTATGTCGGCGTATACCAATTCGTGGCAGTTGTAATCCTTGTCCCATTTGGGTTTTCGCGGTCGGATGCGCTTGCCTATATTCTGATCAGTCAGATATCAAGCTATATCATCATCACCTTTTGGGGACTCATTGGTCTTTGGCAGGTCAACAAAGTGAGAGACTTTACATCTTCCACACAAGAGGCAACCAGTAACTTCACGATCAAACAGGACAAAACTTAATGCCGCCCAATTTCACATTACAAGATATCTTTGGCAGTCTTCTGGCATCCCTAATATTCTCCTTAATTTTCGTTGCGCCTGGTTACACCACGGGATGGTTGCTGGATCTTTTTGATTTTAAACGCCGCTCATCTGCGGCGCGCTTCATTATTGCCATTGTCCTGTCTATGGGAATCTCTCCAATTCTTCTTTTTCTGGTTTATCATTTTGCATCAGCAAAAGCAACGATCTCTTTACTTTTATTGATTGGAATTATATTTGCAATCATTTTACTAAAATCAAAACAAGCGCCTTCAAATGAGGATTTAAGAAATCTCCATCGAATTGCGCTTCTAGTTGCTTTTGGTTGGGTTATTTTTTCCATACTTTTTATTGTTGACATTCAGTGGGGCAATCGCCTCTATTACAATGTTATATCTTATGATTTCACAACCCGTGTAGCGATCGTCAACGCCATATCACGAACGGGCGTGCCGCCCATCAATCCCACTTATTTTCCCGGGCATCCGGTTCGCTTAACCTACCTTTATTATTTCTGGTATATCCCGGCTAGTCTCGTAGCACAGATCGGCTCGCCATTTATCAACGGATACACAGCCATGATCGCGAGTGTTTCCTGGTGCGGTCTCGCATTGATGGCGGTCATTGCTCTATATGTCCGATTGAGAAATCCTCAAAGTAATGCAAAAGCCTGGAAGAATTCTCTGCTCGGAATTAGTCTATTGCTCATCACTGGATTGGATGTAATCCCGGCTCTGGCTTTAATGATTACAACGCGGTTCACCACAGGTGGCGCATACCTCGATGGCGATATCGAGCATTGGAACGAACAAATCACGGCCTGGATTGGATCGGTTTCATGGGCGCCGCACCATGTCGCGGCCTTGATCGCGTGCGTGGCGGGAGTCCTCCTGATCCAATCTATTCGAGGCAAAAAAACATCGAAACAAATAAAAGGGGCTGTTATTGCGGGGCTGGCATTTGCATCGGCAATTGGATTATCTGTATATGTAACTCTGGTCTTTATTCTTTTTTGGGGAATATGGATGATTGTATTATTTTACCAAAAAGAAGGTAGGATCAGTCTGTTAATGGCATTCACAGGAATTATCGCGCTAATAGCCGCTAGCCCATTCTTGACTGAGTTATTGATTGGCGGAAATGGATCGGCTTCCTCCGGCGGAGTTCCACTCACATTTTCAGTGCGAATATTTATTCCCGTCAGCCTTTTCTTATCCAACTATCCCCCTGCATTGCTCAACTTAATCCTTCTTCTGGTATTACCTATAAACTATCTAATGGAATTAGGGTTTTTCTTCATCACCGGCCTTTTGTGGATTCAAGAATACCGGAAAGAACCACTGACGCAAAATTCGTTTAACGTTTTAGAAATCATCCTGCTGGCAGTGTCAGTATTCATCGGATCATTTATTCAATCGACAGCCATCTCAAGCAATGACCTAGGTTGGCGCGCCTGGCTGCCAGGCCAATTTATTTTATTGATTTGGAGCGTTGATATTATTAACAAGTTGTTTCCTAACGGTTGGAGAAAAGGAGAAAGAAGTTCAGCAACAGCTCGACAAATTTCCCGACCATTAAAGATATTTGTCATCATTGGATTAATTACCACAATCGTGGATGTTGTCCTATTACGGACCTGGCCCATGCTTGTGGACGCCGGCATTGCGGGCTTTCCCAGCGGCCTCAGCCCTGATACCCAATTAGGCAAAAGAACCCTTGCGGCAAGACTGGCTTATGACTATATAAATCTTCATACGCCGGAAAACACGCTTATTCAGGACAATCCAACGGATTCATTAAACCGCCCCATCGGGTTATATGCCAACCGCCCGATTGCTATTTCAGGGCACACAGCGTACGGCGTGCCAATACAGGACTTTAAAAGCCGTTCTAATTCGATTGCAAAAATATTTACATCCGGCACCAACTGGGCTGAAATAGATCAAATCTGTAATACCAACTATATCAACCTAATTGTGGTGACCGATCTTGACCCTCTTTGGAAGAGCCTACCGATTTTGAATCAAGAGCGAAGCCCGTTTTACCAGAATCTGTATTATGCTGTCTATTGTTGCGGTACTTCTATCACTCCACACGTCGGAGTTGTTTTATTCCCAAAGAATTAAGTAAGGAATAGTCCATCTTGTTCTGGAGAATATGGTTTCATGTTAAGTCTGAACATTCAAGATTTTTTTGGTTCAACAATAGCCATCATTCTATTTCCAATCATATCGCTAATACCTGGCTATATTATTGGATGGACCTTTGACCTATTCAAATTCAGGAAACGATCCCAAATAGCAAAATACATCATCAGCATTGTATTATCCAATGCGGTCGTCCCCATTTTCTCATATCTTGTATCCCAGTTCCTTTCAATTTACACTTGGGCGATTTTTCTAACGGCTGTGGCAGGAATAGCACTTATCGTACACATCATTCTGCTTGTGACTTCCAATAAACGGCCATCTCTTTCAAGCTTTATGGGTGCTTTAGACGAAAAGAAATTTGCTTTTCTGCTGTGCGGGTTATGGGTTGTGTTCTCCCTTTTTCTCTTGGTTGATATACAAATTGGAACCAAATTATATTTCGCAAACGTCGCAAATGATTACACAACTCGAATCTCTATCATCAACGCCATATCGCGTACAGGCGTTCCTCCTCTTAATCCAAGTTATTTTCCTGGTCATCCCGAAAAGTTAACCTTTCTTTATTACTATTGGTATATTCTCCCGAGCATCATCGATCTAATTGGTGGAAACTTTATAAACAGCCGTCAGGCAATGATTTCTGGGACAACTTGGAGCGGGATTTGTCTCATCGCGACTATTGCATTGTATTTGCGTTTGCGAAATCCGTCGCAATCCAATAACAACTGGAGGGTTCCTCTTATTGGTACACAGCTCTTGTTAATAGGCGGATTAGATTCCATACCGGTTCTAGCTATTGAACTTAGCCGACGAATCACGCTAGGTCACATGGTCCTGGAGGGTACAGTATACAATTGGAATCTGCCAATAACATCCTGGCTAAATGCAATCACCTGGGTTCCAAACCACATTTCTGCTGTTGCTCAGTGCATGACCGCTGTGCTCATAATACTAACCGTGGACGAAAATAACAAGAAACAGCTAATCACAGCTGGTATATTTTCTGGAATCTGTTTTGCTTCAGCGTTTGGCACATCCACTTGGGTAACATTAGTATTTGCGTCAGCATGGATAATATGGGCATTTTTCCTGCTTGTTAAAAAAGTTCAAAAAAAAATATTTTGGATTATGGTTGGAGCTGGTTTATTGGGGATTGGACTATCCATTCCTTTTATTTCAGGCTTACTCGGCCACAGCGGAAGTTCTGCCACTATTCTTCCAATCGCTTTCTATGTCCGACCGTTTTCTCTGGTCCAGTTCCTTGTTCCTGAAAAACTTCAGGCGTGGGCTAACCTGCTTTTCCTGCCTGTGAACTATTTAATGGAACTGGGACTATTTTTCATCTTAGGACTTTATCGGCTTCAATACACTAAAAGCTTTGAAAAATCAAATCGCCATTTTGTTGTGGCAGAGACAATCCTGCTAGCAGTTGTAGCGACTACGCTTTCGTTTATGTATTCGACAACAGAAGGGATTAATGACTTAGGAATTAGGGGATGGTTGTTAGGGCAATTCGTTCTCCTAATTTGGGCAACGGATGTAATTCAAAAATGGCTTAATAACAAAGTTCCAACACTTAAAAACATTTTTACTGCGATTGGCAAACAACCCCAAATAGGTAAAGCACTTCAAGCGCTGCTGATTATTGGACTCCTAACAACGTCTCTGGAAGCCTTTTTAACGCGAACCTGGCCCTTGCTTGTGGATTGGAACGTGGCCGGTTTTCCAAATACCCTAAGCCCAGATTCAAACTTTGGCGCCAGGACTTATGCCGCGAAGCTGGCTTATCAATATATCAATATTCACCTCCCCGCGACCGCTATGATCCAATACAACCCCGATATCTATCTTGATCGCCCTAGTGGATTATATGGAGAACGACCAGTGGCGATCAGCGACCGGACCTCATATGGGGTTCCAGCAATAATATACCAATCCATGCAAAATGATATTGCGACAATATTTGAGTTTGATACCACATGGGAAGAAATCGATAAAACATGTATACGGTATTCCATTGAAGCCATCGTTATCAATGACTTAGATCCGCTATGGAACCGCCTGCCGGGGTTGGAAATTCAGCGCAACCCGGTATATCAAAATCAATACTATTCTGTCATTCCATGTGGGGATCATTAAGCGGATCAGAAAACAAGCATCCCCTCAATAACAGAAGGCCCACGCAAACGCGCCGGAATCAATACGTGATAATGCTCGTTTCAGCATGAAATAAAAGTCTTATTGCACCGCAAGCACTTTATCGCACGCGATTTTCCTATGGGCAGGACAAACCAAAGGCGTGGGAGTCAACCAGCGACACGATTTTTGTTTCCACGGAATATCTAAAATAGAATTGCGGGACGGTTGATTTGCACTGAACCGTCGAAAGGGAAATCTGATCCCATTCTGGTGGACCATCCCTCACCAGATACACCGGCAAGATTGAGTCATTGAATACGTAGCGGATTTCCTGGCTCAAGCCCCAGCGATATGTAACATCATCAGGTATGCCGGTAAAGTACAGTTCTGCGCCGGATGGCAAATTGGGGACAAGGCTTCTGGCCTGCCGCGGGATGCTCCAGTTAGCATCACCGGCCGCGATGAAGTACGCGGAATCGTGGTAGACAGTCGCTGTGTACCAGAACAAAAGCACGCCAGTTAGCCCAGCCAAAGTTAAGAGAAACAACCTCCCAGTAATCTGACTCGAAATGATCCCTGACAAGTCGAACAGCAAGCCCGCGACGCCCATGCTAAATCCCGCCATCGCCAGGTAATCCATCCGCCCACCGGTTACTAACAGACTCGGTAGAAGGGCAATGACGGTAAAGGCAAATGTCCAACGCATGTGAGAAAGAGCGACCAGCAGTCCGAAGACAAGAATCCAAAGTAGGTTCCCCGTACCGGTGCCAAGGTTGGTTAAACCGCTGAAAGGTTGAAACAACCCATTCAAGCTGAGACTCAAATGAGCAATCAAATATAAAGGGTTGATACCGACGGGCATGCTATAGCTGACTGCACCGCCCCAAGCGCCAGAATGCCAATAAAGTAAGGCATAAATGATTAATACCAATCCAAATGGCCAATAAAATAGGACCGAACGGATCGTGCCGCGGGAAAGAATTGATTGAAACCTTCGCTTGAGCGCCCAGTCAAACACCACTAGTAAGCCCGGCAAGGGCAGTGCAAATTCTTTAGTCAAGATGGCGATCAAATATAGGAATGCGACTATACCGATCAACCACGGGCCGGGATCAGCGTCAGAACGAATCCAAAGCCAGATGGCTGCCATGCAGACCACCGAGCTGACCACCGTCCCAACGGCTGCAGCCAACCAGATAACCGGTTCCGTCTGAATGGGTGATGCCAAAAACAACAATGCGGCTATGGAAGCCATCTGATAATTCTTTGTCATGCGAAAGCAAATGAGACCGACAGACCATCCCATCAAAGCATGCAGCACCACAATCACGGCATGATGACCGAGAGGATTTCTACCCCACAGCATGTTATTGATTACAATAAACAACGTTTCGCCAGGACGATATCCCACCGACCTGCCCATACTCCAAAATTCGGCGACAACATCAGTCCAATTAAAGGAGATGTGAATCAAATCCTCCGCGAAAAAATATACGCGGAGGATTGGAGCATATAAGATGAAACTGAAAAGAATGCAGGCAGCCAACAATCCCAACAAATGATTGCGTCTTTCATTCATTTCAGTGGACATTAAATTGATATGCCTGTCACCGACCGAATATGCTGACCACCAACACCAATTGTATCAAGTTAACCTTCACCGCCAGTCATAGAGGATAGCCTAAAATCAAAATAGATATGCTAGGAAACGTTTCTGTACATCTTCAGCATGCAATGGCAAAAGCAGATTTTGCAGAGCATGAGAAGCTGGTTAACCTTTTAGTAAATTCGATAGCCTTATTCAGAAATAAGGCTATCGTTAGTTAAGACATCTGGGTACCCAAGTTAGAAGTTTTGCTTCCTGAGCACACAAATCTCCACTTATCAGCTTGCAGGCTATTTTGTGGTCAATGAAGGCGCAGGTGCCTTCGAGCGCATGACTGCCCAGGCCAGCACTGCCAGCAAAAGAACTGCGACAGCCCATACAATGTACAACGTTGCTCCTGTTGCACCAGCATACTTGACTATCACAGGTGCGATGATTACTGAAACCAAGTTGACTACTTTAATCATCGGGTTGAGCGCGGGACCAGCAGTATCCTTGAAAGGATCGCCGACCGTATCGCCGACCACGCTTGCTTTGTGCCGCTCCGAGCCTTTCCCTAGATTCTTCTTCGTATCTCTCGGCTCATCTTCGATTAATTTTTTCGCGTTATCCCAAGCGCCGCCTGAGTTATTCAAGAAAACTGCTAGCAATTGTCCAGAGACGATGATCCCCGCAAGGAAACCACCTAACGCCTCCACTTGCAACAACAAACCAACCACGATGGGAGTCACGATGCCGAGCAAAGCCAAAGAGACCAATTCCTTTTGCGCGGCAGTTGTTGAGATGGCAACCGCTTGCTTATAATCCGGCTTGATCTTGCCTTTCAACACGCCGAGCTTGAATTGTCGACGGGCTTCGATCACAATCAGCGAAGCTGCGCGTGCAACGGCTTGAATGGCAAACGAGGAAAAGAGCCACGGAAGCGCCCCGCCAATCAACATGCCCACAAAAACCTGTGGCACACTTACTTGGATGCCATTTGCCAATGCAACCGGATCGATCTTTGAAACATCGGTAATGAACGAACCAAACAAAGCCACTGCCGCGATGACCGCCGAACCAATTGCAACGCCCTTCGTAATGGCTTTGGTTGTATTGCCAACCGCATCCAGGTCAGACAGCACCTGCTGGGCATCTTTGGTCTTTTTGTCTGTCAGCTCCGACCAAGCCATTTCGCCAATGCCATTTGCGTTGTCGGAGATTGGACCAAAGGAATCCATCGCGACATTGTTGCCGGTCAAAGTTAACATTCCAATACCGGTCATGGCCACTCCATAAAGAATAAACGTGCCTTGGCTTATAAGGGTCACACCGGGTATCGTGCCAAAGATAAAAATGGAAGCAACGATGGTTAACGCAATGACGAGCACAGACCAAACCGAAGACTCGAAACCGATAGAAATTCCATTCAAGATTAAGGTCGCCGCACCGGTATCCGCCGCTTTCTTGATGTTATTCACGGGCGCGGCATGAGTGCCGGTGAAGTATTCCGTTATTTGGTGAATTACGATGGCGAGTAGCACGCCAACGGCGACTGCCATCGGTGTGCGCCACCAACCTCCCCATTGATCCATCGCAGGACTATTGAGATAGAAATAGCCTGCCACGAAAAACAACACAGCCGAGATAAAAGCAGAGGAGATAAAGCCGCGAGTGATTGCAGCCATGGCATCGCCGCTTTTGCCTGAACCGCCACGTACTAAATACGTGCCGATGATCGAAGAAAGAACGCCAATACCTCGAACCAACAATGGGAAGATGATCCACTCCAGGCGGCCGGTCAAGCGCCAGAGAGCCAGAGCCAAAATAAGTCCAGAGACAATCGTCACCTCATAAGACTCGAAAATATCAGCTGCCATCCCCGCGCAATCACCTACATTATCGCCAACTAGGTCCGCGATGACTGCGGGATTTCTCGGATCATCCTCTGGGATGCCGGCTTCCACTTTACCAACCAAATCCGCGCCGACATCTGCGGCTTTAGTAAAGATGCCGCCGCCCACGCGCATGAAGAGTGCTAGAAGCGTGCCACCGAAACCAAAGCCCAGCAAAGCATCCGGTGCGGCAATGCCCAGGATGATAAATATGATGGTGCCGCCGAGCAAGCCCAAACCATCCGTTAACATTCCAGTGATGGTGCCCGCGCGATAAGCAATCCGGAGCGCATCGGCAAACGATCGTTTAGAAGCCGCGGCCACCCGTACATTCCCCTCAATAGCCATACGCATTCCAAGTTGTCCGACCGTAAGGGAAAAGCCTGCGCCCATAATAAAGGCAATTGCCCGTGCAAGACCAATCAATAATTGCACTTGTTGATAACCGCCTGGATTTCCCTGCGGCGTCATCGCGGCCAGACAGGCCTGGACTGCATCAGCATTATTTGGATCAACTTTTTGTATTGCACTGCAATACCATTGACTTGCTTCAGCTGATGGAGGCACAACATAAACAGAAAGGAATAAGGCGACAGCTAGCACGAGAATCAGCGGCCAGATGCTGTTAAACTGTTTTCGCAGGTACGCATCGGCGCCCGATTTGATGGCGTTCCAGACCTCCTGCATCTTTTCGCTGCCTTTATCTTCACGCATGATCTGAGAGCGGAGGAAGAGCGCATATAAGAGGCCAACAATGGCTATGCCAAACACGGCCCAAATTGCGATAACTTCCAGATTAGTAAGTCCTGGCATTGCATACATATTGGGTAAATCCTCCCGAAGGGAAATAAAATTATAGGCTAAGCCTATTGTGTGAGATTGTACAGTCGCAAAGAGTTTATGTCAAGAATTCAAAAAGTGACAGTGAGAGTTGACAACGAATATATATTCTGATAAGATAGGTCAAATTTACTTCTGACTGGAGAAAAAAATGTTAGAGGAACTTGATATTCAAACTATAACGGTCTCTCCCGCGGCGTCAACTGCAATCAGCAATATTATCAGCGAGAAAAAACTGGAAGGCTATGCCTTGCGTGTTTTTGTTTCTGGCAGTGGATGTGGATGCAGCGGAGTGAACTTCGGTATGGCGCTTGAAAACAACATTCGCAACGAGGACATAACCTTCGATGCGAACGGCGTAAAAGTTGTTGTGGACGAAGTTTCGATTGATTATCTTCGCGGCGCCCATATTGACTTTGTAAACGATCCAGATCGCGGAGCGGGCTTTATCGTGGACAGCCCTAACGCTCAAGCCCATGAACATAGCGAAGGCGAATGCGCCTGCGGCGGTTCTTGCTCTTGTAATAATTAGAGTATAAAAAAGATCGGACGAAGGTCCGGTCTTTTCATTTCAAGCCATGACACTCGAATCAACGTCCCCGCAGGAACGAAATAATTCCACCCAAACCCCCGATAAACAAAAAACCTACGATTATCAAACCAATAGGAACCGAACTCGGACTGCGCGTCTCATCGACAAAAGTAGGGAGGGCAACCGGGGCTGGCGGCGTAAAAGTAGACAAACGCGTCGATGTTACCGCAGGGATCAAAGCCGCAACCAGAGTTGGATTAATTGTCGGCGTGGAAACCGGCGTCGGCGTGGGAGGAACGGGAACGTTTGGCAAGGTGGATCCGCTGGTCAGAGATACATACGGAGCATAAATCCAAGCAATGCTGCCCGGTATACCAAGATATTGAATTTCAATCCAATCCAGACCTTCCGCGCGTCCAAGTGCTGGAGCTTGTTGTCCTGCTAGCATTACGCCAACGGCGGGATAATCATAACTGCTTGGCCCGGCATAAACGTCCACCTGATCATTATTTAGATAGACGGTGACCATGGGACCGGGAGGTGTGCCTGTTACCGTAGGAATGGAGCCGGTGGGCTGTTGAGCATAAACGAATATCGGTGCAGGAGCACTCAACACCGCAAGGAAAATAACTGCCAGGGTAACAACAGTGAAGGCAAACAACTTGCGCGAAAGCATTAACGGCGGCTCACGATGGAAATCACAAATCCTAATATCCCTACAACGCCTAAGCCGATGATCACAGTTCCAAACGGAAAGTGAGGCGGAGTTTCAACTGGAGAATCAGAAAAAGTTGGAATCACCAGCGGCGCAGGCGGTGTAAAAGTCGGCAGACGCGTTTCGGTTGGCTTAAGGCTAAAAGTGGCGATCAGAGCCGGATCAATCGTTGAAACCACAATCGGCGTAAACGTTGGGGGAGGTTCAATGATCGGCGGGGAGCCTGTTAAAGTTACATAGGGAGCATAAACCCATCCCACACCATTCGGTCCTCCGGCAAAAGAAATTTCGATCCAATCATGGCCGGATGTAACCGCTAGAGCCGGAGCCGTTGCCCCAACCGACAATTCACCTATCGGATTTCCGTAATACACTGAACTTGGACCGGCGCGAACATTGACAAACGGCTCGGTCGTATATGTATTGGTAATGTAGTTGCCGCTCATGGTTGGCGTGGACACAGCTTGAGCGTGGACAGAGGCCGCCGCCGGCAGAGCCAGTATAAGTCCGAAAGCAGATGCGAGGATCGTAATCCACAAAGAAAGTCGGAACCAAAATTGTTTCATTTCGTTATACTACCTAAAAAAAGTTGTTTCGAGATTATAATCTAAATATGGATCGACAAATTTATCACGGCAATTTAAATCCATCAGATCTCGCGCAGGCTTTATTGGCAGAGTTCAATCGAGGCAATTTACGCGCGCAAGTTCTTGGGCAAGCTGATAACCTTGCAGTTCAAATTGGTACTCGACCCGGCACAGCCTCGGGCGGACAAACTGCACTGACCGTCACTCTTCAAAAAGTAGCTGATGGAATCATGGTTCAACTCGGGCAACAGGAATGGCTGGGTACCGCAACTTCGCTGGGCTGGACCGTGGTTGCCGCACTGCAAAATCCGTTCAGCCTCGTTCGCCGACTCGACGATATCGCACAAGATGTGGAGAATCTGCAACTGACCGATCACGTTTGGACGATCATTAATCAGGCTGTTCAAACGGCTGGTGCCAGTCATCAGCTTTCAGAGCGGTTGAACCGTATTGCTTGTGAGTACTGCGGCACAGCAAATCCGGTTGGCGAAGGCGCGTGCATCGCATGTGGCGCACCGTTGGGTAATTCCCAGCCAAAGACTTGCCCAAACTGCGGATTTGTAGTAGAAATCAACGAAATCAATTGTCCCAACTGTGGAGCCAAGCTCAAAAGCGGATAGGAATAATCGTGCCACTTGTGGATGCTTTTTTCGCCTTGATAATCGTTTCATGATATAGGATAAGGATTGAAAATGAATCTCGAAGAAATAGAATCGCGTTTGCAATCTCTTATCGAAGTGCAACTATCCGATGTATTAATTGGAAAAAGCTCGGACACCTTGATCGCCCAAAAACTTGCCACTGCCATCAAAGAGAACACGATCACGGAACCAGAGGGAATCCAGCTCGCTCCAAATATTTATACGCTCGTTGTCCCGCCCGCCGCGATGGAACATTGGCAGGAGCCGCATTTACAGGAAACGCTCATTGGGATCATACGAACTTCCGCACAAGATGCCGGATTGAGGTTTGAGTTTCCGCCGGTAATCATGATTAATGTAAACGCCAGTCTTCCACCTGAAACCATCAACGTGGTGGCATCACATCAAATTAGAAGCCCTATGGAAGATACACAGAATACCCCCGCTAATCCAGAAGAAAACAGCGCGGAAGATGATACCATGCCGGAAAACGCCTTTCTGATTATCGAAGGCGTGAAAGTATTTCCACTCAAGTCACCGGTGGTTAACATTGGCCGCCGATTGGATAACACCCTCGTGATTGACGATCCGCGTGTTTCCCGCAACCACGCGCAATTGCGCTCAATCAAAGGGCGGTATGTGATCTTCGATCTAAATTCAACCGGCGGGACGTTCATCAACGGACAGCGCACCAGCCAAAGCGTGCTTTATCCAGGAGATGTCGTCTCTCTCGCCGGGGTAGCACTTATCTTTGGTCAGGATAATCCTCCTCCGCGGCCCGATCTGGCAACCACATCACCTTTTGATTCGCCAAGCGCAGAACGCCCAACCGCAGTTTTGCGAACAGCGACCTTCGATATTAAAAAGAAAAAAGAATGAGCGGAGATGTGGTGTTGACGCTTCGGCTATTGATGGCTGCAGCTGTTTACACCTTTTTAGGATGGGCATTATGGACGATCTGGCAGGATTTGCGGCAGGAAGGACAAAAGGCTTTAGGGCGTAAAGTTCCAGCCATCCGCCTCGAGGTCCGGACTCGAAACCAGATTCTCGCATCCCAAATCTTTTCCAAGCCTGAAATCATTCTTGGGCGGCATCCCGAGTGCGACATTATTATCATCGATGAGACCGCCTCGGCTCGCCATGCGAGGTTGAGTTATCATCACAATCAGTGGTGGATCGAAGATCTAAATTCCACGAACGGTACGAAACTAAATAGGGAAAAATTGACCCTGCCCACTGTACTTACTTCAGACGATGAAATCCAATGTGGAAAGACCAAAGTAATCGTCAGCATGAACGGCGATCTATCCAGTTCGCCGACACAACGATTGTGAGGCTCAATTCATTATGGAAGAAGTAATCACGCTTGCGATTATCGGCGGTTCAGGCCTGTACAACATGGACGGCCTTAAAGCCACAAGAGAATATAAAATCGAAACGCCATTTGGTCTGCCCAGCGCGCCGGTCGTGGTTGGCACATTGGAGAATCAACGTGTGGCCTTTCTTGCCCGGCATGGAGTTGGACATCACCTCACGCCGACCGAAGTTCCCTATCGCGCAAATATTTATGCTTTGAAATCATTGGGCGTTGAACGTATCATCAGCATCAGCGCCTGCGGTTCCTTGCGGGAAGATTACGCGCCCGGTCATCTTGTCATCCCCGATCAACTTTACGATAATACAAAAAATCGTCCGCGTTCTTTTTTTGGTGAAGGACTCGTTGCACATGTGGGAGTTTCGGATCCGTTTTGCAGCGATCTCTCCAAACAACTTGAGGACGCGGCTCGCACTGCAAACGCAACCGTTCACAGCGGAGGGGCCTTTATCACAATTGAAGGGCCCCGCTTTTCTACAAAAGCTGAATCAAATGCCTATCGTGCCTGGGGAATGTCCATCATTGGGATGACGGCCGCCCCGGAAGCATTCCTGGCGCGTGAAGCTGAAATTTGTTATGCCACCATGGCTCACGTCACCGACTACGATGTCTGGCATATCAGCGAGACGCCGGTCACTGTTGAAATAGTTGTTCAAACTTTGAACAAGAATACGGCTATGGCACAAGAAGCCATCCGTCATTTCGTCCGTAATATGAAACCTGAACGCGATTGCAACTGCGGCCACGCACTTGCCAGTGCCATCATCACGCAACGTGGAAGCATTTCAAAAGAAGCCCGCAAAAAACTAAAACTGCTTGTCAAAAAATATATATAATCCGGTTGTGTTAGACGGGTCCGTTTCCCTGATTGACAGGCGCCAGAGCCGACTCTTGATTGTGGCGGCTGTTTTTCTTTTCCTGTACTCAGCCATTCTTACATTGTCTCCTGCTGTTCGAGAGCGGACATGGGACGTCTCGTATCGCTGGTCACATTGGATCGGCTTTGCAATTTGGGCCGCACTATTTTTTCTTGCCGACCGCTTCACCCGAAAGCAACTTCGCGACCGTGATCCATTCCTCCTGCCGCTCGCGGCTCTTTTAAGTGGCTGGGGCCTATTGACCATCTGGCGACTGGATTCTGCGTTTGGAATTCGACAGACAATCTGGTTGACAGTCAGCATCATTATCTTAGCGGTGATCTTCTATCTCCCTTCTGACTTATCGCTTCTTCGTCGCTACAAATATGTCCTCCTCACCAGCGGACTGATCATCACCGCGCTAACAATATTATTAGGCACAAACCCTGAAGGATATGGCGCCAACCGTTGGCTTGGATGCTGCGGTATCTACCTTCAACCTTCCGAACCCATGAAGCTTCTGCTCGTCGTATACCTCTCTGCCTATCTAAGCGATCACCAAACCATTCGTTTGCGCTTCTTTCCGTTTCTCCTGCCCACTCTGTTTATAACGGGTGTGGCGCTCTTATTGTTACTAGCCCAGCGCGATTTAGGCACCGCGTCCATATTCATTCTGATTTACACCATCATCCTTTACCTGGCCACGGGCAAACGTCGAGTTCTGCTTGCAACTACTGTGACACTTGCCCTGGCAGGAATTGTTGGCTATTTCTTCATTGACGTAGTCCGTGAACAAATCTCTACCTGGATCAATCCCTGGGTGGATCCAAGCGGTCATTCCTATCAAATCGTTCAATCGTTGCTGGCAATTGCGAACGGGGGAATGATCGGACGAGGTCCCGGTTTGGGTAGTCCGACACTTGTTCCCGTAGCGCAGTCCGACTTTATCTTTACCGCGATCGCTGAAGAAACTGGCTTACTAGGAACCACCGCCCTCGTCATCATTATCAGCCTGATGCTCGCCCGTGGTTTACGCATAGCATTTCGGGCTCCGGATCCATTTCGCAGAATGCTGGCCGCCGGTCTCTCTGCATATCTTGGCATCCAAGCCTTGTTGATCATTGACGGAAATCTGCGTCTCCTACCGCTAACAGGAGTTACTTTACCGTTCGTCTCCTATGGCGGTTCTTCGCTATTAACGGCAATGGTTGCTCTTGGCTTTTTGCTTATCATAAGTAACCAAGCGGAGAATAAGCCTGCTATTTTAATCACGCCGCGCTCTTATTATTTTTTGATTGCCTTATTAGGATTAGGTGTCATCGCCACATTGCTCATAAATTCATGGTGGGCAGTTTTGCGCGGGCCTGATCTACTAAGCCGAACGGATAATCCGCGCCTCGCGATCTCAGATCGATATGTACCGCGCGGAAATATCCTGGACCGCAATAACGAGCCTATCGACGAGACGCAAGGTCAAAGTGGCACATATCATCGTGTCTATCTTTATCCGGAGCTGTCGCCGATTATCGGCTACACCCATCCCACTTACGGTCAAGCCGGACTTGAAGCGAGTCTCGACAATTACTTGCGTGGCCTTCAAGGGAATCCGGAAAGCTTAATCTGGTGGGATCATCTCGTTTATGGCACACCGCCTCCAGGTCTGGACGTGAGGCTGAGTCTCGACCTCAAATTACAAAAACAAGCGGACCAATTGCTAGGAGACAACAAAGGCGCGGCCATCCTGATGAACGCGCAGACCGGCGAAATCTTGGTGATGGCATCGCATCCAACTTACGATCCAAATAAGCTGGATGAAATCGGCGCATCGCTTGCGCAAGATCAAAACACTCCGCTAATCAACCGTGCTACACAGGGAACTTATCCAGCAGAGCCAGCTCTTGCACCTTTTCTGAGCAGCATTAACTCTACAAATGGAATCAGCGATGGGCAAAAAACAAATTTGTTTGATCGCCTTGGCTTTTATATACCTCCGTCCATTCGTATGCCAGTAGCTCTAGCCGCACAAAGCGGCGTAATCAATAACTTGCGGGTCAGCCCGTTGCAAATGAGCATTGCAGCGGGGACGTTGAGCAATCACGGTACCCGAATTGCGCCACGCATTGTACTTGCTGTCAATACCTCACAACAAGGTTGGATCGTTTTACCCACATTAGGCCAATCAGCACCAGCTTTGAATGCGGTCACAGCCAATCATATTGCCAATCAATTGGCAATCCAAAATCATTCTTTCTGGGGATGGGTTGGCAGCGGAAATACCGGCGTAACTTTCTCCACCTGGTATCTCGCTGGAACACTACCCAACTGGAAAGGAACACCGCTGGTTGCGGTTATTTTACTGGAGGAAAATTCTCCGGCGAACGCGGAAGCTATTGGCATTCAGCTTTTGCAGACGGCTACCACACCATAAATCATACTCACTGACTTACCGGGCATTTGTGTTGGGCAGCAGTTCCCATCGCGGTAATCTGATACAGTTCCCCTTCCACTAAATCAACAGCGATACCTTGATTGCTATTTGGGTTATATTTAGGCTTGTCGTAGTCCAGTATCGAATATTCGCCGGGATCAAATTGAACGACACTGTCCGGGTACTGATAAAAAGGGGGGAGGATCACTCCCACCGGTTGAACAATCATGTTATGTGTGCTGCAGTTTTGTATATAGGCTGGAACAGCCAAATCGCTGTCCACCACAGGTAAGTCCATAGTCTGGCCGCTAACCGATGAATATATGGTCAAAGTCGAGACCCATCCAAATTTTCCCGCCTGCGAAGGAATTGGAATATAAAGCCATTGATCCAAGATGTCGCGACCCATTGCCGTCGCCATTTGACCCTTCGAAAGTACGCCAATCGGATTGAAATCCGAGCCTGAGCCGCGGCGAATATACAAATTCCCATTGATTGCGGTGATCGTTACCAACGGCAACGCGGGCGTCATGGATATAGATACGGCGACGGTCGGCGGCGCTGCTGACGAAATATAAACCGGAGTAGCAATGCTTTGAAGCGTGACCGTTGCGACGCCAACCGGAAAAGATTTGGACGGCGTTGTTGTAAAGGTCGAATTTGCCGTTTGAAATTGAACTCTACATGCTAAAAAAGAAAGCAATAGAACTGCAAAAGCCAGACGAGATATTGTTTTGGAAGTGCGAGGAGCCATACTTTCACCAAAAAGTTTAATGAGCACAAAAAAGCCAGGTCAGTGTGATTGACCTGGCTTTCGAATTGATTATGGACTTACAGGCCGCTATCTTGATCCTTGGCGCCATAACCAGGCCCGCCCTTGAAGAAATCATAGTTAGGCTTGATGTCTTGAGTCAAGTCAACCACTTCACCAGCCTTTAATTGTTTGGTCGTATCGAGCGCGATCTTTTTCCCAAAATGATTTGTGCCCTCGTAGTGTCCGGTGAGACCAACCTTGCTGATATACTCGCCGCCTTTCGCAGTATAAGCCGAGGGAACTTCATCTTCAGGGAAGATCGCCGCGAACGGACATTCGGGAATACACGCGCCGCAGTCAATGCATGTATCAGGATCAATGTAAATCCACGGCCATTCATTCAATGGAGTGCCGGGAATCATACATTCCACCGGGCACACCTCAATACAACCGCGATCGCGTACGCACAAACTAGTAACGATGTGAGTCATAGAAAACTCTCCTTTGACAAAGCTCTATTTAATTTTATCTATTATATCTGTCTTCTTCTTTTGTGAAAAGACATCTTTCAAAAATCATTTCCACGGTGCAACAATAATGGACGTTTGTGTGTCCGCGGCATGCTTGAGATATGGGAGTCCCCACGCCGCTGCAATCGTCTTCAAAAGCGAATAATGGGTGTAAGGCGTATTATCTTGAAAGCCGCTCTTCGCCTGAGGGGACACTAAGATCGTCGCAATTCGACCTCCCGCCTCAGCCGGTAGTCCGCAACAAGAATGATTCCCCTGCCCCTCATCCCAAGTCAGGACGATCAGGTATGGCTTGCCGCTCTGATCCAAAGGGGGCATGATTTGATTCATGAAACCCTGTAACCAAGTATCTGCGGTGTGCACATCGCAGTCATGAGCGTCGTTGCACATGTTCGGAGTAACGAAGAAAAAACTGGGAAGCGCGCCCGCGGCGATGTCCAGGGGTAGCTGCGTGAGCGGAACGATGCTACGATTGCATCGCTGGGCATCCAAGCGAATCGGCATAAAGTAGATGAACGGATTATGTTTCATCCCATATTTGCCGTATTCGGCGCCCGAATAACAAGGCGAGGGCATGTCTTCCTGATACGTTTTCCATGTTCTTCCGCTGGCTTCGATGAGATCGGGCAAAGACTGCGCATCATCGGGCACAATACAACTCGTACAATCAAAGGTGATTCCAAATGTATCCCCGCCGATCATGGCGATATAGTTAGGGAGGCTCGGATGAGTTATGGCAAAGTACTGAGTGAGCAAAGTATAAGATCGCGCCAGCTTATTAAAGTATGGCATCTTGGAATTACCGACTACTGAATCAAATTCTTCGTTCTCAAAGACTACAATGACAATATGCTGAAAGTTCGGCACCAGCGGGATCGGCGTCGAAGTTGCAGTCGCCGTTGGGGATGGAGTCAAGGTTGCGGTCCGCGGAGGAAGCGGAGAGGCTGTTGCCGAAGGAGGTGGCGCAATCGGCGTGGATGGGGAACATGCACTTAAACAAAGTCCCACCAGCAAAACGGCAAAAATGCAATGACGCAATTTCAACATTCGCAATCCTTTTGTTATCGTACAAATTTCCATTTGTTGTATCATAAACGGGTTCACTCCGCAAATGGACAATTCACGAACGCAATCTTCGTCTTGAGGATACACAGGAGATTTCACATGGAAATCAAAACCGTCAAAATCGAAAAGCCGGAGCCGGTGAATTTCATACTCGGGCAATCTCATTTCATCAAAACCGTCGAAGATATGCACGAAGCGCTCGTCGCCGCGGTTCCAGGAATCCAATTTGGATTGGCGTTTTGTGAGGCATCCGGAAAATGTCTGGTGCGTTGGAGCGGAACCGACGATGCTATAGTGCTTAAGAAAAAGAATTTGAAAAAAAGGCCTGTGAAAAAATAAGGGGATGCCTTATCCTTATGCTCAAGGCTAACGACCATAAGCATCAGGAGGCATCCCATGTTGAGAATAACCATTTCGAAGAAGACTGTCAAGCAGTTGAAGGTGGAGTTGCAGAAAGCCTATGATCGAGGTGATCTGCGAGCGGTGCGGCGTTGGTCGGTGTTGATCATGGTCGGGGAGCGGATGAAACTGGGGATGATTTTGAGGCTGTGGAATATCTCGGCGCAGACGGTGTACAACTGGTTGAAGGAATTCGTGCAGGAACGGTGGAGGAGTCTGGAGATAGGCAAGGGAGCGGGTCGTCCGCCGCGATTGACGAAGACGCAGAAACGAAAGTTGTCGGATTGGATTCAAAGCGGACCGGAAGCCTGTGGTTATCCAACCGGCTGCTGGACAAGCGTGCTCATTCAAGATTTGATTTACCAGAAGTTTCAAGTGTTGTACAACCGTTTCTACATCTGTGAGCTGTTGCATCATCTGGGCTTCTCACACCAGAAGGCGCGTTTCGTATCGGACCATCTGGACGAAGCTGCCCGACAGCGCTGGGTGCAGGAAGAATGGCCGAAAATCCTGGCTCAAGCCCAACAATTGGGCGCCTCTTTGTTTTTCGGCGACGAAGTTAGTTTTGCCTTGTGGGGTTCGCTCTCCTACACTTGGGCGCTCGTTGGCCACCAGCCGCTGGTCAAAACCACCGGCAAACGTAAAGGCTACAAAGTTTTCGGCGCGATCGAGTTCTTTAGCGGACAACTGGTCCATCAAGGCCTGGAAGAACGTTTCACCAGCGAGACCTATCAAGCGTTCCTGCTCCATCTGCTGGCACAAACTACCGGTCCGGTGATTCTGATTCAGGACGGCGCCAAGTATCACACCAGCCGTGCCACCCGGGAGTTTTTCAAAGAGCACCAAGACCGGCTCATAGTGTACCAATTACCTTCTTACTCTCCTGACTATAATCCAATTGAATACCTCTGGAAAAAAGTGAAGGTCAGGGCTACCCATAACCGCTACTTCCCAGAATTCGTCAAGTTGGTGAAATCCGTCGATGAGGCGCTCCAGCTGCTCGCTTCCCAAGCCGATGAGATCAAGCGGCTCATGGGTGTGTACACCAAACATTTGGCGGAACCTGAAATAGCTTGATTTCAAAATAATTATCTTAAGCACTATATGATCGAATTGGCAAGAAAGAATGCAGCCGCCATCGGTGCAGGACATTCGTTCATCTTGTTTTTGGCCGAAGGCTATTTTCCGATTAACGTTTTGAACATGATTAAGGCTTTGCCTGAAGTGGCTCGTATATTCTGCGCCACTGCGAATCCGACCGAGGTCCTGGTCGCACAAACAGAACAGGGACGCGGCATCCTCGGCGTGATAGACGGTTTTTCCCCAAAAGGCGTGGAAGGGGTAGAAGACATTGCATGGCGCAAGGGTTTTCTCAGAAAGATCGGTTACAAGTTTTAGTCCAAATGGCGGATACACATTAAGCCGATTGTCCGTTTAGAATAAATTCCAGGAAAAAAGTTTATGACCGCTAACCGTGCTCCTAGCAAAATCATTCCACGCGCCTTTCCCGGAATCAAACCCGATGAAGTCGAAGAATTGATCGCGACCAGCAAAGTAAACACCTATCCGGCGGGAACCATATTGTGCCGTGAGAATTCCCTTGAAGTCATCTTTTATATGATCCTCGAAGGGGATGTGGAGGTCACCAAGTTAATCAACCAAACAGAAGTGCGGGTGCTCAAGACCTTGAGCGCGGGCGATTTCTTCGGGGAAATGGCGTTGATCCATAACGCGCCGCGCGCTGCAACCGTCACAACCAAAAGCGACGTGGTAGTCCTGGAATTGAATAAGGAGAACTTTGACCGAGTCCTTCAACATTCAGGCAGTGTGGCAATGGCAATGGTCAGGGAGATCAGCGAGCGATTGCGCCAAAACGATCAGATGGCAATCGAAGATTTACGGATGCGCGCCAGCGAGTTGGCACAGGCCTATCAGAAACTTGCCGAACAGGATTTGGCACGCCGCGAATTTTTGACAAACGTCGCGCACGAACTCCGCACTCCGCTGATGGCCGCGAGTGGATATTTACAAATCCTCCAAAAGGGCGCGCTTCAGGGAAATCAACTCAATGATGCGCTTGAAACCGTTTCGCGCAACGTTGGACAGATCGTCTCACTGGTCAACGACATCTTGTTTTTGCAGGAGATCGAACTCGTCCTTCCAGATTTTCAATCCGTGAACCTGAAGGAGATCACTCAAGCCATTGTTAATAAGTACGAGAAGAAAGCCGCAGAACGCGGTGTCCATTTGAAGGTCGGGAATGAAAAAAATGTTCCGCAAATTCATGGCGATCCTAAATCACTGGAGCGCGCGCTGACCGCCCTCGTAGATAACGCCATCAAGTTTAGCCCGCATGGTGGAAATGTTGAAATCGATTTTGAAAAACAAAAAGACCGGCTGGCCGTTTCAGTGGAAGATCATGGAATCGGAATTGCGACCGATCAATTGTCACACATCTTCGACCGTTTCTATCATGTCGAAAAAAGCGGCGATGATTTATTCGGCGGTATTGGCATCGGATTGGCGATCACGCGTCAGGTCATCGAACAGCATCAGGGAAAACTGAATGTGGAAAGCAAACCAGGCAAGGGAAGCAAGTTCACAATGTGGCTGCCGCTTGGAAGCGCAATCTAATTTCCAAATTCGACTTTCAATTTTTCATCTCGATCATAATAGGATCGCGCCGAGAACGGCGGATCGCCGCGCTTCATGTTATGAACTTTAGATAACAGGATGGGCAAGTCTTCGACAACCGGCAAATCTTTTATCGCAGCATACTCGACCCATTCAACGGCGCCTTCATTCGACGGCTTCCACTCCCCTGCAAAGTTTTCCCCGCTAAACACATACAAACAAATTCCAATTTCGTTAACATCAACAATCACCGTGCCACATAACCACAAATCCGCGCTGAGACCGGTCTCCTCTTTCAACTCGCGCTTCGCGGCGGACAAGACATCCTCGCCACGCTCCACGTGACCGCCGACACCATTATATTTTCCCGCCCAGAGACGCTTGGTCAGCGCGCCCTTGATCAGCAAATACGAATTGCCGCACCGCAGAAAAATGATCGTGCGCGGAATCAGCATGTAGCGATCGCGAGTAACGCCCTGATCAGATTGAGGCATCGCCAGTAACTCCTTGAGCGAAGTTTAATTGAGAGATGCAATAATTCGACTTTTGCAGTATTAAAAAACAAAACCCAAAACGACCGCGCACAGCCAATTTAGGCACAATATTCCAAGCATGGGCAACACGCAACTTTTCCGTGCACTCGCATTTTCGCGACTCCGTGAGGAGACCCATGCCGGAAAATACATTGTCAACTACATATCATTGTAGAATTGCATCAAAGCGTGATTGAAGGCATAAGCCTAATGAGTCACTTGCAGTAAGCGAATCTTGCGATGACCAAGGTCTCAGGCTACAGAAACTTCTACGTCTCGCAGGTGATACCGACTGGGCTTCTCGGTTTTACCCTTCTCTGCAACGGCTTCAACGGAGCAATGTTGACGTGGGCGTGAAAGTTGCCGAAATTGCTTAAATTATTCTACCATGCAGCGGACCAGGTTTGTACTGCTGCAAAAGTCGAGTCAATAAGATTATCACTTGACATTATAAAGGCGAATGGCTAGGATAATAAAGATTATGTCTGTGGAGGCTAGAATGAATACAGAGAACACCAAGCTTCTTGTCATTGGAGCGGGAGTAAACGGCTCGGCAGTCATCACAAAATTGGTGGGCGCGGGACTCGATGCGAAAGTTCTGGCACGCGACAAACGTTTTGATGAAATAAAAAATGAGGGAATTATTATCGAAGATCCGTTTAATCATAAACGAACGATTACCAAGGTACCAGTTATCGATCACCTTGACCCGAACGACATCTACGATTTCATTCTCGTCATCGTTCGTAAAAATCAAGTTGTAGATCTTTTGCCAGTGCTGGCTCAAAACAAATCCCCGAACATCGTCTTCATGGGTAACAACCTTTCCGGCCCGGATGAGTTCGCTAAAGTTGTTGACAAAAAACGGATCATGCTGGGGATGGCCGTCGCGGGCGGAAAACGGGACGGCGACATTATTCGGGCAATGGTATCTACGCCGATGCCCTCGCCGTTTGGAGAAATGGACGGCACGATTACGCCGAGGCTTAAGCGACTCGTCCATATCTTAAGAAGTGCAGGCATCAAGGCTACAACTTCGACGAATGTGATTGATCTCCAAATGACCCACGCAGTGGGCGTGGCTCTCATCGGAAAGCTGACCATGAAATACAATTGTGACCTCGCCGCTTTAGCTCGAAGCACAACAGACATGAAACTCTTTGTGGATGGCGGGCGCGAGGCCCATCGAGTTATGCGCGCTTTGGGACATAAGGTTATCCCATTCGCCGAGAATGCCAGCCCACTCTTACCGAGCTTCCTCCAAATCGCAGGATGGCGCGCAGTCGGATGGACACGGCACTGTCCAAGCTGGCCCTCTTGCGCCGACGCGTGCAACCTTTTACGCAACTGAGTCAAATCTTGAGAGGCTTATTCTTGGTAAATGTCGAAAAAGCTCTGACTTTCCTTGATGAAAGTACTGTGTTCTCTCAGTAACGCCTGTTAGGTTCGACTTCCAGTGCCGTCGAACGCGGCAACCGCCGCTACCGCAAAATGCAGAAAACCGTCTACCGGGTGCGAACTTACGCCCACATCGTCGCCCGCTTTGCCTTGGACCTCTTTCGGGACACCGCTATGCTGCCCAGATTAGTTTCCGCAAGAGTCCAATTAACGCAACGGGCTTCAATCTCAATTGCCGTGAGATCGATCCCATACCGGCTGCCGGACTCCCAAACGCTCACGTCTCGTAAGCGTTCTCGCGGTGGTATCACCTCAAGGATACACTGACGCCACGTCCCTCACAAGGACATTCTAATAACGCAAACCGTTACAATCAACTTAACACGATGACTTTCATCAATTGTTCATCGGGGAAACTTACTTTATACTCAAACTAAATCATGAACGAGCCGTTTACCAGCCAACTCTCCTACTGCATCTGTTGCCCGCGCAATTGCGGCGTGGACCGCATCAAAGGCAAACTCGCGGTTTGCAAAGTCGGCGCGGAGATTCAGATTTCTCACGTCGGTCTGCATTTCGGCGAAGAGCCGCCCATCTCAGGCACCAAAGGCTCGGGAACCATTTTCTTCGCAGGATGCAATCTGCGCTGCGCGTTTTGCCAGAACTATCAGATCAGCCAGGAGTTCAAGCGCCATCCAACCCGAACCTTGACCGTTGACGAACTTGCCAATGAAATGCTGCGGCTTCAATCCGAGGGCGCACACAATATCAACTTTGTATCGCCGTCGCACATGATCTTTCAGATGGCGGATGCGATCATCGCCGCCAAGGAAAAAGGACTCGCTATTCCGATTGTGTACAACACCAACGGATATGATTCCGTGGATGCGCTTCGACAAATCCGCGGTTTGGTGGACATTTACCTGCCCGACATCAAATACATGGATAACGCACTCGGTAAACGATATTCAGCCGTGCTCGATTATGCAGAAGTCATTCCCGGTGTTCTGAGAGAGATGCTGGATCAAGTCGGTCATTTGAAAATGGATGACGATGGAATCGCAACCAGCGGAGTCTTGGTACGGCACCTTGTGTTGCCGGGTCAACTTGAGGACACCCGAAGCTGCTTGCGCTTCCTGGCTAATCTCTCGCCGGATATTTTCCTAAGCATTATGTCGCAATATTCGCCCCAACACAAGGCAAGCAAGTATCCAGAAATCAACCGGACGCTGACGAAGGAAGAATACAATGAGATCACCGAGTATGCACTCGATCTCGGCCTTGAGCATGCCTTCGTTCAAGAGATCGAAAGCCAAACCGCGTGCTTACCAGATTTTGAGCAGGTAAATCCATTCAACTTCGCCTAATCCGCTACACTCGTATCGTTCGCAGATGCGCCGAATCGTCCGCAGACGGTTCTGAACCGTAATCAGACGCGTCTACGTCGTCTAAGGCTTTGAATCGTTCACAATCGGTATTGGAATGTTTTAATCTCGCTAAACAATCAATCTTTGTATTCCCGCCCAGCTCTCGCCCTGCCCTAACCTGATCGGCTTTTCGACCTCTGCAGCCTCGACACATACAAATTCAAGGTAGCTGTTTGGCCGCATATCTTTGGAAGCCGCACATTTCTCTCGTCCAGGATTCCAGATCACCACGTCTGCAAAACCCGACTTCTCGATGCTGAGCCTCTGGTTATTCTGTATCAGTTGGAGAGGATGAGTTACAGCAAAATATAGCCTATCCACTTCGCCGAGGAAATCCAGTTGCTCATCCTGCTGTGTTGTTTGGCGCACTATCCCCACGGAGGGATTCGTCCTATCAACAAACCACAATCCTTTCAAGCCGCCAACGGCCGCATGTTGCAGGTCATTGACGCGCAAGTAAGTATGCAGTGCCGAAGCAAACTCAAAAGACGTGCTGTCCGTGTTGGTTGCCTTGAACGAAAGTTCAAGCCGATTGCCTGCGATCCGAACCGTATATTCGAGTTCAAATTTATGAGGCCAGATGCTCAGGCTGTCTTCACTTTGGCGCAGGTTCAGAATGGCGTGATCGGGAGCGGCCTCCGCCAGTTCCCAAGTCAGGGTGCGTGCGAAGCCATGTGCGGGAAGCGGTCCCAGTCCACCAAACTGCGGAAAGATGATCGGCACGCCGCCGCGGATGGCGCGGCCAGGGCCGAACTCCGCTTTGGGACTGAGAAATAGCGCCTCGCTGCCACCTGCCGGAATCCAGGATGTAACGTGCGCGCCGTGCAGATAGATTTCGGCGCTTGCGCCGTCGTTCGCGGCGAGGATGATCTTCGGTAAGCCTCCCGCGCCAGACTGGATCAGTGAGTTAGTGCGTATGGTCATTACGTGGTCTCGCTTGTGGATTATAAAATCATCAAAGGAGCGCTATCAGTAAGATAGCGCCCCTTATCATTCACGGACTATGCCACCGTGATGCTCTTATCCAGATATACATCCTGAATGGTGTTCAAGATTTTCACACCATCTGCCATCGGGCGCTGGAACGCTTTGCGTCCCGAGATGAGGCCGGTGCCACCGGCGCGTTTGTTAATCACAGCCGTCGAGGCCGCTTCGGCAAAGTCGTTCTCGCCGGATGCACCGCCGCTATTGATGAGTCCGATGCGGCCCATGTAGCAGTTCGCCACCTGATAGCGGCACAAATCAATCGGATGGTCGCTATTCAATTCACCATAAATGCGCTTGTCATACTTGCCATACGAAACGCCGTCCACATTCAATGCAATGAAGCCGCCGTTATTCTCCGGAAGTTTCTGCTTGATAATATCCGCTTCCATGGTTACGCCAAGATGATTCGCCTGTCCCGTCAGGTCGGACGAGACATGATAATCCTTGTCCTTCTTGAACGCCGAATTGCGCAGATAACACCACAAGACCGTCGCCATGCCGAGTTCGTGCGCGAGCGCAAACGCCTGCGCGATCTCGATCAGTTCGCGATGAGAATCATCCGAACCGAAATAGATTGTCGCGCCGACCGCCGCCGCGCCCATATCGTGCGCTTCCTTGACCGTACCAAACAGGATTTGCTCGAAACTATTTGGATAGGTCATCAGCTCATTATGATTGATCTTTACTATGAAAGGAATCTTGTGTGCGTACTTGCGAGCGACGATGCCCAACACGCCAAACGTGGATGCCACGGCGTTACAGCCGCCTTCGACGGCCAGCTTGACGATGTTTTCGGGATCGAAGTAATCGGGATTTTTCGCGAAGCTCGCGCCGCCCGAATGTTCGATGCCTTGATCCACCGGCAGGATCGAAAGATAACCGGTTCCGCCGAGACGCCCGTTTCGGTACATCCACGCCAGATTGCCGAGCACGCCATTGTTACGATCGGATTGCATGAAGATTCGGTCCACAAAATCAGGGCCGGGTAAATGCAATCGTTCTTTCGGAATTTTGGGCGACTTGAAGGCAAGTAGTTTTTCGGCCTTATCGCCCAACAAGGATTGAATATCAGTGGTCATCATCTTCTCCTTGCCCGGCGCCATGCGCGTCGAGCGTTTAAATTTTTTACTCTCTGGAAGAGAGAAATTGATTTCCTTTTCCTGCCATGGAATAACTCGAGACGAAATAGGAAAAATGGCTCGCTTGATTATAACCAGAAACTCAGGCTATAATGTAATCTGTTCATGCGACTAAAGTAACTGCAACTCGTATATCAACGCAGGAGGCACAAATGTCTGACATGTATCAAAATGTAAGCGGCCAGATGGATCCGTTCAAAAAGCTGGCATCCTATATCCCCGGGTTTAGCGGTTATGTCGAACGACAGAATCGGCGCGACGCGGACAAACTCGTGCGGGATACAATCGCACGCAGGTTCGATGATTTGGTCAAACGAGCATCGGCTCTGCAGACTGATTTGGTGAGCGCCGGCAAACTTGATTCCGTGGGCGAGATGGAGAAAGCCGTCACCCAAATTCGCACGTTCATGGATAAGATCAGCACCGCGTCGCGTGGCTATTCAGGTTTGTTCGATGCGGTCAAGATCAACGAGAAGGAACTCGAACAGCTTTATAATTTCGACCTGGCCTTCTTTGATCTTGCGGATCAAATCGGACACGGGCTGGATAACGTGGAGGCCAGCCTTGGCGACGATGCCGCCCTACCTGCCGCGATTCGCAACATCACCACGCTTGCCCGTCAAGCCGTGGATACATTCAACCGCCGCACCGAGGCATTTACCGGCAGCGGCAAATAATTTTTACAGACAGACTCTCAGGGCTTACAAGCCCTGAGAGTCTACACAACAATATTTTGGCACAACTTCGGGGTAAAAATTTTTCTAACATTGACGTATAATTGTACGCATGTGGCACAATTATATAAACGCAACCTCTACTGATGAAGTCCTAAGAATTCTCGCAGAGAAACGCGAGCGCGCCCGCGTCGTAGCCGGTGCGACTGATTTGATTCTCGAGCTCGAGCGCGGCGTCCGCAATGGAATTGAGACGTTGATCGATGTGACGCGCATTCCCAATCTGGATCGCATCTCGCTTGATGAAGACGGAGTAATCCATCTTGGGCCGCTGGTCACGCACAACCATTGCGTCGCCTCAAAATTGATTCGCGAGCGAGCTTATCCGTTGGCACGCGCGGCTTGGGAAGTGGGCGCGCCGCAGATCCGCAACCGCGGCACCGTTGCTGGAAACTTAATCACCGCCTCGCCTGCCAATGACACGATCACACCCCTGATGGCATTGGACGCGTCCGTGACGCTTGCATCCACACGCGGCGAACGCAAAGTAGCATTGAAGGATTTTTATAGCGGCGTTCGCAAGAATGTAATGCAAGCCGATGAAATGCTGGTGGATATTTCTTTGCCTGCCCTAAACAAAGACCAACGTGGCACATTTATCAAACTGGCCCTACGACGCGCACAAGCGATCTCACTGGTGAATGCCGCGCTTGTCGTGACTTTGAAATGGGGCACCGTTGAAGCAGTTTCGATCACGCTGGGAGCGGTCGCGCCGACCATCATCCACGCGCTCGAAGCGGAAGAATATCTGTGCGGCAAAAAACTCAACGACGACGTGATTGCCAAAGCCGCCGAACTGACCATGAACGCCAGTCATCCGATTGACGATGTACGGAGTAGCGCGGCCTATCGGCGTGAAATGGTGCGCGTGATTACCTCGCGCGGCTTGAAGTCGATTTGAGATAAACGCGAACAAGATGGCTTCCCGCGCGATCCAGTAGTGCTATGGGGAAAAGAAAAAGCCGAAGGTCACACACCGGGGAACGAAAGCCGCTTCCCCGATGCATCGATCGAGACGACCATCAACGGCAAAAAGTTTGTCTTCAAAAGTGGCTACGACAAAACGTTGCTTCGCCTGCTTCGCGAAGAAGGAATGCTGACGGGAACCAAAGAAGGTTGCGCCGAAGGCGAATGTGGCGCATGCACAGTCTTCCTGGATGGCAAAGCTGTGATGTCCTGCCTTGTCCCCGCGCCGCGCGCTCATGGTGCGGAAATTATCACAGTTGAGGGACTCGCCAACGGAGATCAATTACATCCCGTTCAAGAGGCTTTTGTTCAGGATGGCGCCGTGCAATGCGGATATTGCACTCCCGGCTTTATTATGTCTGCCGCAAAGCTACTGGAGGAAAAACCTCATCCGACCAAAAATGAAATCGAACAAGCAATCACAGGAAACTTGTGCCGTTGCACGGGTTACTATAAGATCGTGCAAGCCATAGAAGACGCGAGCAAATCAAAAGTTTAAGAGGTGATCCATGGGAAGGTATTCGCCCACCACCGTCAGGCCGAAACCGCAGATTGAACGACCGCACCCGGTTTGGCGCGGCATCGGTTGTATACTGATGATCGTTGTTCCAATCATCTCGTTCGGATTGGCGGAACTTACCATTCAAAGCAATTGGGCGCAACAGTATGTTCCTTACCAGTTGATGGGCTTTATCGTCATGCCGGCAATTTTATGGAAGCCCGGATTTCTCAATCCGATTTTGGCGTTCATCCAGGGCGTACCCAATCTCTCGGGGGTCCTGGTGTTTTTCTTCTTATATCTTATTGTGATCGGAGCTTTTGTATCGGTAGGCAACGCCTATCTTTACAAAACTCTTGGGCCGCCGCGCTATGGCCCGCAAGATGCTCCACAGCCGAAAATAAAAGTAAAACCCTATAAACGATAAAAAAAAGCGAGTGAGGTAATTCCTCACTCGCTTTGCTCAATCTACCGCTGCCTCTCCGCCCTCTTCTCCTTCAAAAGGTTCCGTTTCAACGTCAGTGGTTTCAGGCGATTCCGATTCTTCAGGGCCTTCGCCTGCGGACTCGTTTTCCTTCAAAGCCTCAACTGCCTCTCCAGATTCACTCTCCTCCGGCTCGTCTTCTTCTGGACCTTCACCGCCTTCCATTTCCGCTTCTCCTCCAGATTGTTCACTGCCTTTTTCTTCCGTTTCCTTTTCTTCACCCTGGGCTTCTTCAGTATCGCTTTCTTTTTCGTCTTCGTCTTCTTCCTTTTTTTCCTCTTCATCCTTTTCAGAATCTTCTTCCTTCTCTTCCTCCTCGCCCTCCGAATCCTTTTCAGCATCCTTCTCTTCCTCTTTTTCAGATTCTTCTTCCACCTCATCTGATGTTTCTTCCGTTCCAAATTCGTCGGATTGTTTTTCGGCGGCTTCATTGGAGTCCTCTTCCTCATCCTTCTCATCCGGCTCATCGCCCTCTTCGCCGCCTTCTTCATCACCACCCTCCTCTGATGAATCTCCCCCACCTTCAAGTAAATCGGCCTCACTTTTCTTTACATCTTCAACATGGCCGGACTCAGAATGCCCACCAGCTTCGACATTATCATATTCGGGTTCAACTCCCTGTTCCGCTGCCGCCTTATCCTGGTTCTCGCCACGCTGCCCCCATGCAGAGACAACGTAATCATGAACAGCTGGCATTTCAATCCGCAACGACTCCATGAACTCGGAGTATTTTTGATACACGCTGCGATCCTTATCGGATGGGTTGTTCAATCCTTCATGGACAGCCCCTAGCATTGCCAAGGCTTCTTCTGCAGAAAGATCGCGCGCCGCAAGACGGCTTTCAAGGTAATCAAGCATACTGCGCGGTCCGGTCTGATTAAATAAGTTATTATATTCAGATGCAGGCATTACTCACCTCTTCATTGGACGAGTTGAATATACCATATCCCGCCTGGCAAAAATAGCAACGAAAAGCAGTTGTATAATATAGGAGCATCAAAGAAACGGAGAACTATCATGTCATCCATTGGACAATCCTTTCCACGCATCGATGCTCGCGGCAAAGTCACGGGCGAAGCAGATTATTCCGGCGACCTTTCCATGAAAGGCATGCTCTATGCCAAAATATTATTCGCCGAGCGACCCCATGCCCGTGTTCTAAATGTGAGGACAAGCAAAGCCGAAGCGGCTCCCGGAGTTGTTGCAGTATACACATCCAAAGATGTCCCCATCAATGAATACGGTTTGCAGATACCGGACCAACCCGTACTTTGCGGGCCTGGTTCACCCAAACCCGGAACGGATGTAGTTCGCTTTATTGGCGATCAGGTGGCAGCCGTCATCGCACAAAGCGAGGCGGCAGCTCAAGCTGCATTTGGGCTGATCCAAGTTGAATACGAAGACTTGCCCATTGTGTCTGATCCGCTCGAGGCGATCAAAGAAGACGCGCCGCGCGTCCACACAGAGATCGGCGATTCGAATATCTGCGTACACTATAAGATCCGCAAAGGAGATATCGAAGCCGGGTTTGCTCAAGCGGATGTAATCGTCGAGGGAGAATATCGAACGCCCGCGCAGGAACACGCCTACCTGCAGCCCGAGGCTGGTTTATCCTATATCGACGAAGAAGGCCGCGTGACCATTGTATGCGGAGGACAATGGACACACGCCGATCGCGATTCGATTGCCCACGCTCTAAACCTACCTGAAGAGCGTGTGCGCGTGATCTATCCTGCCATCGGTGGAGCATTTGGCGGGCGTGAAGATTTATCAGTGCAAATAGTGTTGGCACTTGCAACCTGGAAATTACAGCGTCCGGTGAAAATCATTTGGAGTCGCCGCGAGTCGATTATCGGACATGCGAAAAGACATCCCGCTATTCTGCGCGCCAAATGGGGAGCGACCAAAGACGGAAAACTGGTCGCCGCGCAAAACGAGATCATTGCTGATGGCGGCGCTTACATGTACACCTCCAACAAAGTGCTGGGCAATTCAGCGATTACATGCACCGGACCCTATTTCATTCCAAATGTTAAGGCGGACGTTTATGGTGTTTACACCAACAACGTTCCGGGCGCGGCATTCCGCGGATTCGGCGCACCGCAAGCCTTGTTCATGGCGGAAGGCCAAATGAACAAACTTGCTGAAAAACTTGGCATGGACCCGGTTGAATTTCGCATGAAGAATGCCTTGAGAGATGGATTGACCCTCGATGTCGGTACGCCTGCTCCGGGACCGGTCAGCGTGCCGCAAGTGATCGAGGCCGCGGCGAAGAAATTCGGCTGGACGACCATCAACAAGTCCCCGACCAAAACGCGCCGCGAAACTCCTCTCGTGCATGGGGTTGGCTTTGCCGCCGGATTTAAGAATGTCGGCTTCTCGTTTGGTTATCAGGAAAACTCTTGGGCCAAAGTTGAAATCCATGGAAATGGTAATATCGAAAAAGTAATTGTTCATCATGCAGGAGCGGAGGTGGGACAAGGCACCCATACGATCATGGCGCAGGCAGCCGCAGAGGTGCTTGGCGTCCCCGCCAAGATGGTCCAAATAATCACATCGGATTCCGCCGACCAGGAAAGCTCCGGCTCCGTTTCCGCATCGCGCATGACGTTTATGGCGGGCAACGCTATCAAGGGCGCGGCGGAGGCGGCGTTGAAAAAATGGAAGGAAGAAGAACATCCAGCCATCGCGGAATACAAATATCTTGCGCCGAAGACCACACATTTTGACGAGGAGACAGGTTATTCGGTGCCCAACTTTTCTTATGCTTATTCAGCGGAAGCCGTTGAAGTGGAAGTAGATACAGAAACCGGTCAGGTGCGACTTGTTCGGGTCATTTGTGCGGATGATGTTGGCAAGGCAATCAACCCACAACTTGTCGTAGGTCAAATTGAGGGAGCGGTGGTACAAGCCCAAGGTTATGCGATCACGGAAGAATTCAAGACCAAAGACGGGCGCGTCCTGACCGATCAACTAAGCACCTATTTGATCCCAACCATTCTTGATATCCCCGAAAAAGTCGAATTGGTCATTGTTGAAGTAGCGGAACCGAACGGGCCATGGGGTGCACGCGGCCTTGGAGAAATACCATTTCTTCCTCTGGTACCGGCCATCGCGGCCGCCATTCACGATGCAACTGGAGTATGGATCAACGAGTTTCCATTTACGTCCGAGCGCGTGTTACGCGCCCTCGGCAAAGTAAAATGAATTGGGATTTCATTTATCGAGGCGAGACCAAAGAGATCAACGATGACGTACGCGCCTCGACCCGCGATTCGTACGTCCGCCTTTCAAACGGATACACCCATTATGAATTATGCGGCCCCGAGAACGGGGAACCCGTGGTGCTCGTGCACGGTTTCTCAGTTCCATATTTCATCTTCGATCCAACGTTCAGCTTTCTGGTCGACTCCGGATTTCGCGTTTTACGATACGATCTCTTTGGACGCGGCTTCTCCGATCGCCCGCATGTCCAATATAACATCGATCTATTCGTAGTTCAGTTACGAGAACTGCTGGATACATTTAACATCAAACAAGTTCGCTTGATTGGTCTCTCGATGGGCGGAGCGATCGCATCTACATTTACGGTTAGCTTTCCTGAGCGCGTTTACAGACTCATATTGATCGATACGATTGGGACGCACCGCGTCCCGGTGTCATGGGTTTATAAAGTCGCACTCCTGCCCGGCGTCAGCGAATTGATCCTGGGGCTGGCAGGCACGGAACGAATTGTTCGAAGAGCAGCATCCGATTTCTTCACTCCAGACCATGTTAAAATGTTTGAGAATCAATACCGCGTTCAAATGCAATACCACGGCTTCAAGCGCGCACTCCTCTCCACCTTGCGCAACAAAACACTGGACGGCATTCCCGAAATCTATCAACACCTGGGAAAGCTTGATATGCCGGTCCTGCTAATTTGGGGAGAAGATGATTGGACCTTGCCTTTGGAACAAAGCCGTGGGATTTTGTCTGCGGTTCCACGCGCAGAATTTCGTCTCATAGAAAATTGCGGCCATGTCCCCCCTTATGAAAAACCAAAAGAAGTTAATCCTATCATCCAACAATTTTTGAGTTCAAAATGACACAAGAACTTGACACCCATGTTCCACAGCACAAATACAGGACGGGCATCTTTGCATTACTCACCTCGGCATCTGCGATATGTTTCTTGCTTTGCATCGCGCGGGTTACCTATAGCAATTCACTTGGCTATCTCAACCTGGTTTGGAATCTTTTCCTTGCCTGGATCCCGTTTGGGTTGGCTTTTCTCGCATATATCCTTTCATGGCGGCGATCATTGATGTATCTTGTCATTCCGGTCTTCGCCATTCTATGGCTAATCTTCTTTCCCAACGCGCCATACATCCTCACCGATCTTCAGCACCTTGGGCAAACGCAGACGGTCGTTCCCCTATGGTACGATGTAATCTTGCTGATTTGGTTTTCGTGGACAGGGATGTTGCTTGGCATCGTTTCACTCAATCTGATGCAGGAGATCATCCGGCGCGAATTTGGTAGATGGCTCGGTTGGATATTTGTTTTATTGGCTGCAGTACTTGGCAGTGCGGGTGTCTACGTAGGACGCTTTATCCGTTTGAATAGCTGGGATATATTACAAAACCCAAACTATGCCGTTTCCAATCTCAAAGAGTGGCTTTCCGATCCCGGCCCGCGCTCTTTTGGATTCATCGGCCTTTACGCATTATTCTTCATTTTTGTTTATCTGACGATCTATACGTTTGGCCATCTCCAGCCGGATCAAACCAGCGGAGCATCCTGATGCCAGCGCTTATCGTTATTCGAGGCGGAGGAGATTTGGCAAGCGGCGTTGCGTTGCGCCTGCACCGCGCCGGACTCAATATTGTTATCACGGAATTACCCCATCCGCTCGCTGTTCGCGGAACGGTTTCTTTTGCTGAGGCGATTTACGAGAAGCAAATCACAGTAGAAGGAATTACCGCGCGAGTTGTAAATGATCCAGCTGACACGCTCAAGATTCTAAATATTCTTTCCAGGCGGCAAATCCCCGTATTGATTGACCCGGATTGTAATGCCGCGAAGTTATTGAGTCCGCTTGCCATCGTAGACGCGCGCATGATGAAGCGTCCGCCTGAAGCGTTAGCTCATCGAGCGCTGCTTTATCTTGGACTTGGGCCGGGCTTCACCGCCCCGCTTAATTGTCACGCCGTGATCGAGACTCAGCGCGGGCATACCTTGGGCCGCGTGATCTGGGAAGGCTCAACGCTCAACGACACATCCAAACCTGAAGGGGATCCGCGCCGCGTGTTGCGCGCCCCGCAGGATGGAGTCATCATTAACCACAAGCAAATCGGCGATCATTGCGAACCGGATGAACCTGTCGCTGAAATAAACGGCACGTCCATCAGGAGTCCGTTCAAGGGCGTGGTGCGCGGACTGATTCATTCAGGCCTGACCGTGACTCGCAATATGAAAATCGGGGATATTGATCCGCGCGACGATGCCCGTATCTGTCAGTTGATCAGCGAAAAAGCGCTTGCCATTGGCGGCGGCGTGATGGAAGTCCTGCTCACGCGCCCCGAGGTAAGAAACAGACTATGGGCATGACCAATTCATATGAAGTGCTACAATACAACATCCAAAGAATAATAAAAGAAAGAGCGTGACCCATGAGTAGAGAAGATGAACTACGCGATATCCTTAACGAAACTGCAAAAGAAATATCCCGCACCCAAAACAACCCGCGCACTTGGGTGTCATGGATGGTTTATTTGCTCGGACGCCTTGAACAGGAAGCGATCAGCCAAAACCCCGATAAAACATCCTATACCGAAATGCTATCTGCCTTGCAAGATGTAATCAGGAACCGTCAAAAGACCGGCGGATGGTGATGTCTTGCTGCTCTCGCGAGCCTTGAGGCTTTCACCGCAACTTGATACAAATCGAGCAAGGGCAATCGCTTTGGTCGGCGCAGGGGGCAAGACAACAGCCATATTTCAACTGGCGCGCGAACTACCACCGCCTATTCTCGTGACCACTACAACTCATCTGGGCACGTGGCAAATCCCCCTTGCCGATCAACATCTTGTGGCTCAAAAAACAAGTGACCTGGATAACTACGAATTCAGTGGCGTGACGCTCATCGCTGATTCAATTCAGGGTGATCGAGTAGTTGGTGTAAACGATGATGTATTATGTTGGCTATGCGCTTATTCAAAAACGCATAATATCACATTGCTGATCGAAGCAGATGGTTCGCGCCAGAAAGCATTGAAGGCGCCAAACCAACATGAACCGGTCATTTCAGAATTTACCGATACAGTGATCGTTGTGGCGGGATTGAGTGGATTGGGAAAAGAATTAAACGAGGAAAATGTTCATCGTCCGCAGCTTTTCTCGACTTTGTGCAAACTCCCGCTAAACGAGTCAATCACATCCGATGGTCTCGTCTGCGTTTTGACTCATCCAAATGGTGGACTCAAAAATATTCCACCACGCGCCCATCGCGTCATTTTACTCAATCAAGCCGATACATCCGAACTGCAATCCATCGGTGGAACGATGTCGGCGCCATTGCTTGAACATTTTGATTCAGTTATTGTTGGAAGCTTGCAGCAATCACATTTTCGAACATTCGAACGAACGGCTGGAATTGTTCTGGCCGCTGGCGGATCGACACGTTTCGGCCGACCCAAGCAATTACTTGATTGGCGCGGCGAACCATTCGTCCGCGTTGTAGCGCAAACCGCATTGAAAGCAGGGCTTTCTCCCGTCGTTGTTGTGGCCGGCGCCAATGCGGTGGAGGTCGAATCTAAGATAAAAGATCTGCCTCTCACCATCGTTCGGAATGAAAACTGGCAAAGCGGTCAGGCTTCATCCATTCGCGCTGGAGTCAAAACGCTGCCGGAAGAAACAGGTTCCGCGATCTTTTTATTATCCGATCAACCACAAATCCCCGGCTCTGTCATCCGTGCGTTGACCGAAACGCATGCCACAGAACTGCATCCAATCGTCGCACCGCTCGTAATGATGGAGCAACGCGCAAATCCCGTCTTGTTCGACCGTCTCACGTTTTCTGATTTACTTGCTCTTGAAGGTGATGTCGGGGGACGCGCCATCTTCTCAAAGTATCATGTTGAATATATGCCCTGGCATGATGATAGACTGTTGCTTGATGTAGATAAACCCGAAGATTACCAACGTTTGATTGAGGACGATACTCTATGATTTCAGCCATTGTACTCGCCGCAGGTGAATCCAAACGAATGGGACAACCCAAGATGCTTTTGCCCTGGGGCAAAAGCACGGTTCTGCAAACGGTCATTTCCACGCTTCAGACGGCCGGCGTTGACGACATTCTCGTTGTCACTGGCGGGGCTCACCAGCCAGTAGATATGCTGATCGGCAAATCGGTGCAGACCGTTTATAACGAACATTATGCCGAGGGTGAAATGCTCAGTTCCCTACAGGCCGGATTGTCGGTAAAAAAAACTGAGGCTAGTGCCGTGCTCATTTGTCTCGGCGACCAGCCTCAGCTCCAGGTCCGAAGCGTGCAGCGCATCCTGCAAACTTATAAAGAATCGCAGGCGCCAATCATTGTCCCCAGTTACCAATTACATCGCGGCCATCCCTGGATGGTGGTGCGTGAACTCTGGGACGAAATCTTGAAGATGCGCGCTCCAAAAACACCGCGCGATTTTTTGAATCACCATCATAAAGATATTCTGTATCTCGAATTGGATACGCCAACGATTTTGCAGGATCTTGACACCAAGGAAGACTACTTGAAATCACGCTCGTAGCGCTACACTTTCTGTAGTCCAACCTTGACCTTCTCTCCATCGAAATCATCTCCCACAGACGAAGTGTTTGCAGGCGGTTCGCTAAAATTAAGCGAAACCGAAAGCGTTTCATTGCTGATGTACTCGCGATGCGCCTCGATGGCAGATTTCAAATTGGGTGAAGCAACGACAAACAAGTTGATGCGATCTGCAACATCCAGTTCCGCACTCTTCCGCAAATCCTGTACTCGGCGGACGAATTCGCGTACCATGCCTTCCTGAATCAGTTCGGGAGTGAGTTCAGTCACAAGCGCCGCGACATACGCGCCTTCCTCTGCAACCGCAAAACCTTCCTTTGCCTGTGCTTTGACTTCAACTTCAGTGGGCTGAATATCATAATCCCGTCCATCCACATTGACCTTCACCGAGCCGCCGCCAGCCAACGCACGTGCAATTTCTTCCGCGTTCATAGCAAGGATCGATTTTTGAAGCGCGGGGAATTTGTTGCCATATTTTTGTCCAAGCTGTTTTGGCAACGGCTTGATGCTGTGCGAGACCGCCTCCGTGGAAGCGTCCAAGAGGCGAACCGTTTTGACATTTAACTCATCCTCGATCATATCCGCAAACGTTGCTACGGCTTTTCGTTCGGAAGGATTACCCAGCGAAAATGCAGCTTCTTTCAATGGTTGCCGGACTTTGCGATTCGCTTTTTGACGGGCTTGATGACCAAGCGAAACAAGCTTCGTGACCAATTCCATATCGCGGTTGAGTGATTCGTCGATCAAAGATTCGTCGTAGCTCGGCCATTCGGATAGATGCACAGACTCCGCTGCAAACTGATCCACCGAACGGACTAGGTTCTGATAAAGTTCATCTGCGAGGAATGGCATGGCCGGCGCGATCAACTTTGCAATGGTGACCAGCGCAGTATAAAGCGTACCATAGGCGGCCTGCTTATCCGCGTCCGATTCGGATTTCCAGAAGCGGCGGCGTGACCGACGCAGATACCACGTCGAAAGTTTTTCGACAAAACCTTCGATAGGCCGCGTCGCGCCGGTTACGTCATACTTTTCGTATGCATTCGTCACATCGCGGACAAGCGCATGAAGTTCCGACAATAACCAGCGGTCAAGCACATTGTCACTATAGATTCGCGCTGCTCCTAATTGCGGTTTATCCAAATTGGCATACGTTACAAAGAACGAGTAGACGTTCCACAACGTCAGCGTAAAATTGCGAATCACCTCGCCGACCAAATCCACTGAGAAACGGCGTTCGTTGCCCGGAGGCGTGGCTGTATACAAATACCAGCGAAACGCATCTGCGCCGTTGACTTTGAGCACATCCCATGGATTGACAATGTTGCCGAGGCTCTTCGACATTTTTCTGCCGTCGCTATCCAGAATCAATCCGAGGCAGATGACATTTTTATAAGCAACCGAATCCATCAACAAAGTGCTGATGGCGTGCAATGAATAAAACCAACCGCGCGTCTGATCAACGGCTTCACAAATATAATCAGCAGGATATTGAGATTTAAATTTTTCTTCATTCTCGAATGGATAATGCCATTGAGCATACGGCATAGAACCCGAGTCGAACCACACGTCAATCAAATCCGGGACGCGGCTCATTTTTCCGCCGCATTCGGGGCAGGCATAGTTCACTTCATCCACATATGGACGATGCAGATCGAGGTCGCTCAGATCGCGACCAACTTTTTCAGATAACTCCTTGACTGAGCCAATCCCTTCACGATGTTTGCAATCGGCGCATTCCCAGATGGGAAGCGGAGTGCCCCAATATCGCTCACGACTCAGCGCCCAATCAATGTTATTGGAAAGCCAATTCCCAAAGCGGCCCTCCCGAATATGTTCGGGGACCCAGTTGATGGTATTGTTCAATTCGACCAACCGGTCCCGGAATTGACTCGTGCGGATGTACCACGAGTCGCGCGCATAATACATCAGCGGCGTGTGACATCGCCAACAGAACGGATATGTGTGTGTATATCCTTCCGTGCGGAATAACAACCCGCGAGCACGCAAGTTTTCGATGATTTGCGGATCAGCATCCTTGATGAAGACGCCGCGCCACGGCTTGACTTCCGGAACGAACGTACCGTCAGGTAAAACCGTCATCAGTACGGGCAGGTCGTGTTCGTTTGCCATTTGCATATCTTCCGCGCCAAAAGCCGGAGCCATATGTACGAGGCCAGTACCATCCTCCGTTGTAACAAAATCACCGAGAACCACAAAATGCGCAGGCTTGTCTGGCGGCACGAATGTAAAGAGCGGATGATATTTCATTCCCTTAAGTTTCTTGCCTTTGAAAGTTTCAAGGACTTTTACCTCTTCGTCCTTAAAAACTTTTTCAACCAACAACTTGGCGAGAATCAATTTCTCCGTGCCACCATCTGATAATTTCCGTTCCACCGTGACATAATCCACATCCGGATGCGCGGCAACGGCGACGTTGCCGGGCAACGTCCAGGGAGTCGTGGTCCACACCAACAACGAAGTATCCTTCTTGTCCATCAGCGGCATGCGGACGAAGACCGAGGGGTCGGTCGCTTGATCGTAACCCAGAGCCACTTCATGGTCCGAAAGAGGCGTGCCGCAACGCGGACAATATGGGACAACTTTATATCCCTTATAAAGCAAATCCTTTTCCCAAAAGGACTTTAGAATCCACCACACCAACTCGATGTACTCGTTGGTGTAAGTCACATACGCATCTTCAAGGTCAACCCAGAACGCAATTCGATCCGTGAGCTTCGCCCAGTCGCGGATATATTCAAAGGCCGACTTGCGGCACTCCTCATTGAACTTGGCAATGCCGTATTCTTCGATTTGCCGTTTATTGGTGAAGCCGTGCTTCTTCTCGACTTCAATCTCGACCGGCAAGCCGTGCGTGTCCCACCCGCCGCGCCGCGAGACATGATAGCCGCGCATGATCTTATAGCGCGGGAACATGTCCTTGAAAGCACGCGCCAATACATGATGAACGCCAGGGCGGCCATTCGCGGTCGGAGGACCCTCAAAGAAAATATATTCCGGTTTGCCCTTCCGCTGCTCGACGGTCTTCTTGAAGATTTGCTCGCGCTCCCAGAAATTCAGCACGCCCTCTTCCATAGCGGGCACATCGAGCTTCGATGAAACAGATTTAAACATGCTTGTTCTCCTAGTTGGTTAGTAGCTAATCATATGATCTAAAAGAAAAACGCTCATCCCAAAACAGGGACGAGCGGTGCTCGCGGTACCACCCTGATTCCTATTCAATGATAGGCTCTCAGTGGATAACGTTCATTATCCTGTTCTGCTAACGAAGAACAACTCCGTCTCACTTACTTCCCTCAATGGCCCAGGGTTTCGGCTTGCAGCTCCGGGAGGATTTTCAATCCGCGTTTCTGATCTGGCTCACACTGCTTCCAGATTCGCTGGCAGAGATCCGGACGTACTCGTTCCCATTCACGCTTTAAGATTGGAGGATTATGCCACAAACCTAGTTGACCGTCAATTCAAGTTATTGCGGTTGCAACTTCGCTTTGCAATCCATCCTAAGCATAGATATCTGCGCGGCTGAATGGCACATGGCTGTTGCCCGCATGGGTCATCTTTGCCAGCAGAGTCTGATTGACATTGATATTTCCACTTTCAAATCCATAAACAGACGCCGACATATACAATCGCCACGTTCGGTACGTAACTTCATCAGAGACCTTAATAGCTTCCTCGCGATGATCAGCCAGCCGATTCACCCAATTGCGCAGCGTGAGCACATAATGCTCCCGCAAATTTTCCACATCACGGACTTCAAATCCAGCATCCTCCGCCATTCCATTGACCGCGCTGACCGGCGTCAATTCCCCATCAGGAAAAATATATTTCTGCTGAAATGTTCCGCGCCCAAAGACATGCTTGGCGATAAAGATTTGCTCATCAGCTTTGGGTGCCGCGCGGCGTGAGATACCGTGATTGAGGAATAATCCGCCGGGTTTGAGCAGCCGATAGACTTGGGCAAAATATTCAGGCAGGTGACTTCGCCCGACATGCTCGAACATCCCCACACTGACAACCTTGTCGAACGACTCATTGTCGAGGTCGCGGTAATCTTTCAACTCAACGGCGACCCGCTCCTGAAGTCCGGCTCGGACGATTTGTTCATCCGCGTAAGCTTTTTGATTCTTGCTGAGAGTCACACCCAGCACATTCACGCCGTATTTCGACGCGGCGTAACGAGCCAGTCCTCCCCACCCGCAGCCGATGTCCAATAGGCGCTCGCCGGGTTGCAACCGCAACTTGCGACAGATATGTTCCATCTTGTATTCCTGAGCGGTGTCGAGGTCCTCTGCACCGGTTGGGAAATAGCCGCACGAATATTGCATGTTACGGTCAAGCCAAAGCGAGTAAAAATCATTTCCGACGTCATAATGATACTGAACTGCCAGTAAGTCCCGTTCGCGGGAATGGATCTTGCCATGCAGTTGAAGAGGGCCGCGGCCTTTCGGTCGCGCCGCGCTCGAAGCGGGTAGCTCCAAAAGAGCAGATCCAATTCCGACAATTTCTCCCAAGGAGAATGTCCGGGCAGCAATCGTATCCATCAGCGAGAACACAGAAAAAATATCACCCTCGATATCAAAATCTTTTAGAATGAACGCCTCTCCAAGAGAGAGTTCAACGGGCGGCTTGAACATACGCCGGAGAGCTCCCGGATGATTGAGAACCAGAGCGAATGACGGGTGGCCCGCAACAAGCAACTCACTCCCATCCCACAAACGAATTCCGAAGCCGCGCGGTGATGGAAAAAGTTGATCAAGGAAATCGGCTGTACGCCGAACAACAGAATCAGTCGAAGAAAGCGAGGCGGTTTGCGCCATAGCAAACTCCTTTTCAAAGAAATTCGTGTTTAGAAAATCATGTCACTTCAAAGCATCGACTAAGAATGATACATCCTTCACACTTGGCAAATGAACGCGGAGCACTTTTCGTTTAGCTTCAATCAATGCTTCGTAATCACCCAGTGCTTGTGCGCGGATCAAAGTCCCAAAAGTCAAACCTTCGGTGGGGATATTAATATCTTTTTCTGGTTCGGCAGTGATTTGAATGAACAGGGCATTCTTTGGACCGCCTTTGTGAAATTGACCCGTCGAATGCTGGAAGCGCGGACCAAAGCCTGCGGTTACGGCATTTCCCGTCTTGGTGCGGATGGCAACGCGCATTGACTGCAACACGTCCGTCATTTCAGCATTGCGTGGCAAATAAGCATTAATCGTAACATAGCCGTTTGGCTTCGCCTTCTTCAAGAATCCACTCAAAATAGTTTTCAACGAAGTACCACTTACACTGGATGGTGCAAACACCATGACACCATCTTTCTTCCAAACCGGCTTGCCTTCCTTCAACTTGCCTTTCTTTTGATATTCCGCAATCTTAGCCTTGGTGATCTTCTTGCTTGATTCCACATTTGGCTGGTCGAAGGCGTTGACGCCCAGAATCGAACACGCAATTGAAGTGGCAATTTCCCAGCGATAGATTTCAGCGCCGACCCCATACGGATCGGCAATTGCAAAGTCCAGCACCGGATGACCCGCATCGCGCAAAGATTTCATCATTGCATCCAATTCTCCAGTCTGACGCAGATAAACAAACATGCGGTCATGGCCATAAACTTTTGCATCACCAACTGGTTCCAGCGGCACAGGCAGGATTCCTTTTCCATCCTTGCCGCTAAATTCGGCGATGATTTGCTCGATCCAACCTGCGAATGCAGATAGTGGCGCATCGCTCAGGATCGTCAGCTTGTCGCGGCCTGCCAGAGCCGATTCGCCCAACACGGCTCCCAACGCCAAACCCGGATTACGCGCTGCGGGCACGTGTTCGCCGCATTGGCGTTTCATCCAATCGGCCTTATCGAGCAGGCGATTCAAATCCATGCCGAGCAACGCGGCAGGCACCAGACCGAAGTCTGTCAGCGCGGAGTAACGCCCACCAATCATTGGGTCGGCAGAAAATATTTTTCTGAAACCGCGTTTGCGCGCCAGCACCTCCAACGATGTACCCTGATCGGACGTGACCATAAAATGCAAGCCATCCTTCTTGCTTATCTTCCAGAAATAATCGAAGGCAGCCATTACTTCCGCGGTGCCGCCGGATTTGCTGGCAACAATATAAAGACTTTTATCGGGCGGATAATCCTGCGCGGCTTTTGCCACTTGCCCTGGATCGGTTGAATCCAAAATAGCTAGGGACAACGGCGCATCGATATTTGCCGCGGCAAGAAGTGTACTGAATACTTCGGCCGTCAACGATGAGCCGCCCATGCCCAAAACCAGAACACGATCAATCTTCTCGGTGTGAATTTCATCTGCAAAGGCTTGATATTCCTTCAATCGTTGGCGCGCTTTATCGGGCAAATCCATCCAGCCCATGCGGATTTTCACCTCGGCCTGACCCACAGGATCTTTTGTCCATAGAATTGGATCATGCGCCCACAGCCGCGCCGGAACGGAATCCGCTTGAAGTTGAGATATCCGTTTGGAAACGGAAGCCGCTAAAGGTCCCAGAGCAGAAGCGGCATTCTTTCGCCTTTCATCAATCGTTGTCAACAACTGCGCAAACGAATCTGCAAACGCCCGGACTCCCTCATCTTCCAACTCTTGTGTAACTTGATCCATCGAAATCCCCGTCGCTTCAAGTTGAGCAATCACTTCATGCGCTTGATCGAGATTGCGCGTCAAAGCCATGGTAGCAACACCATGATCACCAAATGCATCGAGCGTTGCAGGCGGAATTGTGTTGACGGTTTCGGGGCCGATCAGATTATCCACATAGAGGGTGTCGGGATATGCCGGATTCTTCGTACTCGTGGATGCCCAAAGCGGACGCTGGACGCGCCCGCCTTTGACTTTAAGATTTTCCCAGCGGCGGCCCACAAAGGTTTTCATGAACTCATCATAGGCGAGCTTGGCATTCGCAATTGCAGCCAAACCGCGCAAAAGCGATCCATCCGGAAGCTTGGGATCGATCTTCGTATCCACGCGCGAAACAAAAAACGAGGCGACCGATGCAATGTGATCAATAGAATGTCCGGCTGCAAGATGATCTTCCAGTCCACTGAGATAGGCTTCCATCACTTCAGCGTATCGTTTCAATGAGAAGATCAGCGTAACATTGATATTGACGCCTAGGGCAATTGCGCGTCGAATCGCCGGCACGCCTTCTTTCGTGGCTGGAATTTTGACCATGAGATTGGGCCGGGCTACGCGCGCCCACAGCTGTTGTGCCTGAGCGGTGGTCGCGTCGGTGTCATGTGCAATCGTCGGGCTGACTTCGATGCTGACATAACCATCGCCGCCGTTGGTTTCTTCATAGAGCGGATTGAACAAATCACAGGCGGCGCGGATATCTTCAATGGCAAGCTCCCAGAATATTTTCTCCGAGTCCCAACCAGACCACGCCAGCGGCACAAGTGCAGAATCATAATCCTTCGATTTTGAAATAGCGCTATTGAAGATGGACGGATTCGAAGTCATGCCGCGGATCTCGCCGCGTTCGATCATGGCTTTGACTTCGCCGTTCTCCAACTGCCGGCGCTGGATGTTATCCAGCCAAACAGATTGGCCAAGCAACGTTAATTTTTCAATGGGATTTGGCATTTACACCTCGACAAAACTATAAAACGGACTCGCCCTTTTCGATCTTATGGATTTTATTAACTCGGCGCGCCAGCCTTTCGCCGCCGGAATCATTGCCAAGATAATGCGCTTCAAGAAAAGCAATGATCAACGCCTTGGCAAGTTCCGGTCCGATCACGCGCCCGCCGAGGCAAAGCACGTTCATATTATCGTGCCTCACGCCTTGCGCGGCAGAATAGGTATCATGGCAAATCGAGGCATACACACCTTTCATCTTGTTGGCGGCGATACACGCACCAATCCCTGAACCGCAAATTATGATTCCGCGCTCAGCATTGCCGCTCTGAATCGTGCGTCCCACTTTTTCGGCAAAGTCAGGGAAGTCCACAGGCTCCGCACTGTTCGTGCCCATATCCATCGGCTCGTGACCAGCCTCGATTAGCGTCTCGAGCACGGTTTGTTTCAACGGGAATCCCGCGTGGTCAAATCCAATCGCAACTTTCATTTTTTCTTCCTAACCGACTTTTTCGTTTCGACTTTTCTTACGACCTTTTTCTTTGGCAGGAGAGGTCTGGCTTGTGCCAACACATTCTCGACTGTAAATCCAAGTTTTTCGAAGACGATCTTATAAGGTGCGGACGCGCCGAAGCGATCAATCGCGATGACTTTGCCGGATGATCCGACGTATCTTTCCCAGCCCATGCTGGCTCCTGCTTCGACAGCGATCCTCGCCTAAATCTTCTTCGGCAACACAAACTCACGATAGGTCGCGTCTTGTTTCTCGAACAACTCCCACGACGGGAACGACACGACGCGCACGTTGTGTCCCTGCTCCGCAAGCTTTTCAGCAGAGCTATATATCAATCCAACCTCCGATCCGGAGGCCATCAAAATCAAATCCGGTTTCTTTTTGCCAAAGTCCTTCAACACATACGCGCCTTTTTCGACTGCCGTATGATTTGAAGGTTCGAAGATCGGAACATTCTGACGCGTCAAGGCAAACGCGATCGGTCCATGATGATTCTCAAGCGCCACTTTCCACGCCTGTGCAGTTTCGTTCGCATCGGCAGGTCGAATGACCGTCACATTCGGCACGGCACGCAAGGCCGCTAAATGTTCAATCGGCTGATGTGTGGGGCCGTCTTCACCAAGGCCCACGCTATCGTGCGTGAAAACAAAGATGGTGGGAATGTGCGAAAGCGCCGCAATCCGAATGGCAGGCTTCATATAATCGGAAAAGATAAGGAACGTTCCGCCATACGGAATGACGCCGCCGTACAAGGTCATGCCGTTCAAAGCCGCGCCCATCGCATGTTCACGCACACCGAAATGAAAATTGCGACCCTGATAACTCTCATTCTGAAAATCAGGGCTGCCATCAATTTTGGTGTTATTCGATGGCGCCAAGTCAGCCGAACCGCCGATGAGTTCCGGAAGTTTCGCCGCTAACGCATTGATGACTTTGCCCGATGCAACTCGCGTGGACATCCCTTTGGGATCAACTGAAAACATGGGTAATGCCGACTCCCAGCCTTTGGGTAACTTACCGGCCAATCGTCTTGCCAGTTCCGCGCCTTGATCGGGATTGGCCTGTTTGTATTCCTCGAATTTCTCATTCCATGCTTCTTCAAATTTTTGTCCGCGATCAATGGCCTCACGGAAAAATTCCTGGACATCGCCGGGGATGATGAAGCGCGGCTCCAAAGGCCAGCCCAGGTTTTTCTTGGCGGCATTCAATTCGTCATCGCCAAGCGGCTCGCCATGCGCCTTCGATGTTCCCTGACGATTCGGCGCGCCAAAGCCAATCACGGTATGCACACAGATCAGCGATGGGTGCGAATCCGCTTTTGCATTCTGGATCGCGCGATCAATCGCATCCACATCGTTGCCGTCATCCACTTTTTGAACGTGCCAGCCATAGGCTTCAAAGCGCGCAGCGCGATCTTCCGTGAAAGCCAAGTTCGTCGAGCCGTCAATTGAGACATGGTTATCGTCATAAAGATAAATCAACCGTCCCAACCGCAAATGTCCCGCCAACGATGCGGCTTCCGAGGCAACACCTTCCATCAAATCGCCATCGGTCACGATGGCATAAATGTAATGATCGAACAAATCCGGCGAGTAAGTCGCGGCAAGATGTGCCTGCGCAATTGCCATTCCGACACCCGTTGCAAAGCCCTGACCCAGTGGGCCTGTGGTTGTTTCGACGCCAGGCGTCAGTCCGTACTCAGGATGACCCGGCGTCTTGCTCCCCCACTGACGAAAGTTCTGAAGCTCTTCCAGCGAAAGGTCATAGCCGGTCAAATGCAGCAACGAATACAAAAGCATGGACCCGTGCCCGCCAGAAAGAATAAATCGGTCACGTCCGGCCCATTTGGGGTTGCGCGGATTGTGGCGCAGATGACGCGTCCACAACGAGAAAGCCATTGCGGCGGCGCCCATCGGAAGTCCGGGATGACCCGAATTCGCCTTCTGAACCCCATCCGCAGAAAGGAAACGAATCGTATTGATTGCACGTACTTGCAAGTCTTCAGTCAACATAGTTCTCCTCAATGTGATTCTATATTTTATAGATGGCGGAATCTTTTCGTCCGAGGCACATCTAATATTTCTCTTTCAACGCCGATACGGGCAAGGTGATAAAACCTTCCAGCCGATGACCAAACCAAATCACTTCAGTCGGTTTTTGCACGACCTGCCATGCCGTATAAGCCGCGGCCATTGCGTCCAACTGCGCGGATGAATGCACGAGCCCGAAAGGAAGAAGGCCGTTCATCAATTTATGGCGGGTGATTTCTTCATAGAAAATCATAGGATCTTGAATCCGCAATCCAAGTTCGTACAGCAATAATTCGCGCTGAAGCCGTCCCTCCAGAGTCGCTTTCGGAAGCGGGCGGATGCCGATCAAGACATAGAAGCACGCATGTGAATTAGTTTCCAGCCATTGAAATGGTACATCGTTGCAAGGATAGGATTCAAATCCGAGTTTGGCTAGATTTTTATAGAATGCGAATCCCACGCGGAACTCCAGGCGGGCACAGCGATTCTTTGGCATCCGTTCCCCTGACAGCGATGCCGCGCTGGTGCAACTCATATTCAGCGACGCGCATTTCTTCGTCATGCATCGAATGCGGTGTCAACCTTTGCCCTTGAAGATTCTTTTTTACAATTCCATGATTTACATGCGAGGCCGCATTGACGGCAACCACTGCTGACTTTTGTTCAGCAAGAAACGCAAACGCTTCGTTCGACCCCGCCTCCACCAGCGTGACCAGGTTTAGATCACAATCCAGCGCGGCATAAGTCAGTCGCTTATGCCCTGATGTCAAGTCAACGCCGATGTAAACCGAATCCGTGGAAAACATAGTAAGATATGGCCTGCGAGCGCCAACAATAGAAGTGTAGTACAAAAAAGAAACTTATGCAACTGATTCTTCGCCGTTCTCTTTATGCAATTATTTTACTCGCGGGCCTGGTTTGGATCTTTGTCAGCGCTGATAAAACCAATTCCACAACTGCCGGACGAATCCCGGCCCCGCAAAAAGGATTCCTTGCGCCTGAATTTAGACTTGAAACATCCGGCGGTCAGTCTATTGCGCTGTCGGATGATCGCGGAAAGGCAGTGCTGGTTAATCTCTGGGCGACATGGTGTCCGCCTTGCCGCGCCGAAATGCCGACCATCGAAAAGATATATCAGCAATACCAAGATCAGGGACTGGTAGTGCTTGGCGTAGACTCGACCATCCAAGACGATCCAACAGCCATCGCGCCATTCGTAAAGCAATATAGCCTTACCTTTCCAATTCTACTTGATGTCAACGGCGAGGCATCCAACCTTTACGAACTACACTCTTTACCAACATCCTTCTTCATCGGGCGCGACGGCGTCATCAAAGAAGTAGTGGTCGGCGGACCAATGTCTGAGGCGCTACTTCGCACCAATATCGAAGAAATCATCAAATGAATATATTGTCCACGTTCCAAAGCATTTTTGCACCGCCGCGCGATCTTATTCTGATCATCCTCGCGGCGTGGGTTGGTCTGACCTTGTCAGAACGAAGCGCAGCCCGTCATCATGTAAATCTTGATTCACTCAGCAATCTTTTGCTTGTAGGCCTGGTCAGTTTTGTCATCGGCGGACGGGCTCTCTACGCCTTAGAGAATCTCTCCATCTTCGCACAAAGCCCGACAAGCATCCTTTCGCTCAACACCGCGCTATTCGATCAAGGGGGCGGACTTGCGGTCGCGGCTATCACGGCCTTTGTTTATGGGCAGCGCGCACATCTTCCGCTTTGGCAATCACTAGACGTACTGACCCCGCTTTTCGCCACGGTGGCCATTGGCATTGCGTTCTCGCATCTTGCTTCGGGCACGGCCTTCGGTAAAGAGACCAACGTTCCTTGGGCCATCAATCAATGGGGCGCACTTCGACACCCAACCCAAGTTTATGAAATTGCCGCGTCAATCTTGACTTTGCTCCTGATCTTGATTCAAAAATCAACGGTCAAACCCGGACATGAATTTCTGTTGTTCGTTGCGCTCACATCCGCAAGCCGCCTCGTCATTGAAGGTTTTCGCGGCGATAGCACCTTGATCTTCGGCAGCATCCGTGCCGCCCAGATTGTTGCCTGGCTCATTCTCTTCGCCGCACTCATCGGTTTGGAATATCAAGGAAGGTTAGATTACAAGAAAGAATAGATTTCCACCCAGTGTTTCAAATAAACAAAGCCCGGCCATTGCGGTCGGGCTTTACATATGTCTTCATTATTTGATTTTGTCTAGCCGATCTCCGGTTCAATCAGGCCATATGAGCCGTCACGACGGCGATACAAGACATTGATCTTGCTGGTATCCGCGTTATAGAAGACAAAGAAATTATCATGGCCGAGCAATTTCATTTGCTCAACCGCCTCAAGCTCGTTCATCGGCAGAATACGAAACTGCTTTCGTCGCGCAATCAACGGAGGCAACTCACCGGTTTCATCCACCTGCGGTGCATTCTCGTCCACATCGCTGGCAGAACGGCCATCGCCGCGGCCACGATAATGCTTGCCTTTATAACGATCAATCTGGCGCTGTAATTTATCAATCGCAGAATCAAATGCAATCAACGCTTCATCCGCACGTTCCTCTGTGCGAAGCAATAACCCTTTGCCTCGCACCGTAATCTGAGCCACGTTGCGGTCGACCGCGTTGCGCGCCGACTTGTTATAAGTCAATTCTACATACGCCTCCTCAATGGCAGGTAAATAATGCTCCAGCTTTCCAGCCTTCTTCTCGATATGGTCCTTGATATGATCGGTCATTCGAATGTTTCGTGTTTGAACATCCACTTGAATTGCCATAGAAGCCTCCTTAGTAGAATAGAAAAGTTTTTAAACAAACTGCTCAGACACTATTCAATCCATGATGGGCCAACGCACGCGAGGCAGTAATGAAAAAACGTCCCGCGCACCCGCAGCATAGAGCGCCTCGGCGCAGGACGAAAGAGTGGATCCCGTCGTCGCAACATCGTCCATCAATAAAACGATCCGGCCATTTACACGCGTCTCCCGAGCCCCAAATGCTCCGCTGACACTCGCGCGGCGTTCTGTCTTTGTCAACCCAACTTGGGATCGGGTCTCGCGTACCCGTTTCAAAGCATCGGGAGCGAAGGATATTCCAACCGCCAAAGCAAGTAGGCGCGCAATCAAGCTCACTTGATTATAACCCCGTTCCTCCAATTGTTTTTTAGTAGTGACTGTTTCAAATTCGGCGGGAAATTAAATCCAAACTGCCCCAGGCAAATCGGTAGAAAAAATAAGCCGGGGAAATAGTCATTCCCAAGTTCCCCACTAATCAGAAAAACTCATTTGAACATCGAATGTTGAATCTGTATACCGGCCGGTGCGAGCAGAATGATAAAGATTGAAGGAAAAGTAATCAAGGCCATCGGGATGAGCATTTTGATTGGCGCCTGGTGCGCTTCTTCTTCGGCACGTTGACGGCGCTTGATGCGCATTTGATCCGATTGAATGCGCAAGACTTTCGCCAAGCTGACGCCCAGACTCTCGCTTTGAATCACTGCGGCCACAAAGCTCGTCATTTCAGCAATGCCAATCCGCTCTGCCATATCCCTCAGCGCATCGCGCCGGGGTTTTCCCAACTGAATCTCTCGGATCACGCGTAACAAAGCCACAGAAAGTTGACTCTCCCATTTTTCGCCGACCTTGGACAGGGCAGCATCAAAGCCTAAGCCCGCCTCCACGCAAATGGTCAGCAAATCAAGCGCATCCGGCATGGCTTTGCGAATGTCCTTCTGGCGCGCATTAATTTGACTTTGAAGCAATAACTGCGGAAAGAAAAATCCCAAGGTCGTAAACAGCGCCACGACAATAAATATTCGGAGAAGCGGCCAGTTATGAGCGAGCAATGCAATGAGAAGCAACCCTCCCCCAAACACAGCTGCAAACACGAATCGGGAAGCGAGGAGAGTTGCCGCGTCAATATGGCCGGGGCTACCGGCTAATTCAATTTTTTTGGTCGTATCCTCCAGCGCTTTCTGTGGGGTGAAGCGGACTGAAAATTCGCCAATACGACGGAGTAACGGCAAAAGAACACGTTGGCTGAAGGGCTGCTGCATTTCAATTTCTTCCAGAGACGACACAACATCACCTCGCTGGGTAGCCTCAGCCAAGCGAGTCATCAGCGGATCGTCTTCCTCAGGGCTATGAGTTGCGCCAATACCCGCCACGATCACGGCTACCACACCTCCCAGCAAGACAAGGATGACTATTGCCCAGATCAAAATATTCGCCATATCACACCTCGATATCCGCAATACGCGACATAATAAAATAGCCAAGCCCGATCATAAACAAAACCAACCCAGCAATGGCTGCTCCGCAAACCGGACCGTCATCCATAAAGGACATGATGTAAGTCGGATCAATAAACCAAATTATCAAAGCTAAGAAAACAGGAACCAGCGACAAAAGCGTGCCCGAGGCACGAACTTGGGAAGTTAGTACGCGGATTTCGCCTTTGATCTTAACACGTTCGCGGATCGTAAATGAAATCGTATCCATGATTTCAGCAAGGTTGCCGCCTACCTCACGTTGAACATTAATGGCAGTGACAAGAAAATCCAAGTCCTCGCTGGGAATCCGGCGCAAGAGATTATCGAGTGCTACTTCCATTGGAATACCGACTTGCATTTCCTGTACAACACGGTGGAATTCGTCACAAATTGGGGAGGGCAGTTCTTTGCTTACTGCCTCCATCGCCTGCATAGTGGAATATCCCGCGCGCAGACCGTTTACCATTAAATTGATCATATCGCCCAATTGCTCATTGAACTTGGTCAAGCGCCTCGCTTGTTGACGACGAACATAAAAACCCGGGATGAAGTAACCGATGACAGCGCCAATTAGAAAAGAGATTGGATTACGGCTGCCGAGAAAATATGCAATCCCTCCCACGAGAATGATCGCGATAACGATCAAAGCAATGTACTCGCCTGCTTTAAATTTTAAATCGGCACGCGCCAGATCACGGCTGATACGCCCGCCGAAGGTGGTTCGTTCAACGCGCTTGGAAACCCAATCCGTCAAGGCCGTGTTTTGAGCCTGACGATCGGCCTCCGCTTTCCCCTCATCGAGATATTGACCGAGGCGCTGTTCAACCAGAGTCCGCTCGCTCGAAGAAGAAACGACCACCCCGATGATCAAAAGGACTATCAGGATGATTCCACCAATGACAATTATCCAGGCCATATTCTTACCAACTGCCTTTCAAACATTTAATTCCTACAAGCGCCGCCGTTCGCCAATCCCAAAGATGGATGGAGGCAGATGGATACCTGTTGACTCAATCTTGTCCATAAACTTGGGGCGCAAGCCGGTCGGGCGCAAACGGCCAATGACCTGACCATTTTCAAAACCCGTTTGCTCAAACGAAAAGATATCGGTCATTGTGATTACATCACCTTCCATGCCACTAATTTCACAAATGCTGACTACCTTACGGGTTCCATCTCTCATACGCGACACTTGACAAATTAATTCAACAGCGCCGGCCATTTGTTCGCGGATGGCTCTCGCAGGCAGCTCCATACCAGCCATCAAGCACATGGTTTCGATACGTGAAAGCGCATCCCGTGGACTGTTGGCATGCGCCGTGGTCATTGAGCCATCATGACCCGTATTCATGGCTTGCAACATATCCAGGGCTTCGCCGCCTCGGCACTCCCCTACGATGATGCGTTCAGGACGCATACGAAGAGAGTTGATTACCAGATCGCGGATCGTGATCTCGCCGCGTCCTTCAATATTAGGCGGGCGGGATTCAAGCGTAACCACATGTTCCTGGCGCAATTGCAATTCCGCAGCGTTCTCAATAGTTATAATGCGCTCGTCAGCAGGAATAAAACCCGACAACACATTCAAAAGGGTTGTCTTACCAGAACCAGTACCTCCTGAAATTATTATGTTCAGCCGAGATTCCACGCAGGCTTTTAAGAACTGTATTGCTTCTTGAGTAATGGATCCAAATTGAATCAATTGATCAGGCGTAATGGGATTTTTGGAAAATTTACGGATAGTGAGTACCGGCCCGATCAGGGAGATGGGAGAAATTACCGCATTTACGCGCGAACCATCTGCCAACCGGGCATCCACATAAGGACTCAATTCATCAATACGGCGGCCTAGGGGAGCCACGATACGATCAATGATTCGCAAGACATGCTCGTTATTCTCAAATGTCACCGGCACGCGGTGGACTTTGCCTTTGCGCTCAACATAAATATTCTTAGCGCCATTCACCATAATTTCAGTAATAGTATCGTCTTCAAGAAGAGGTTGAAGAGGGCCTAGACCGAGAATTTCAGCCGCGATCTGCTCAAATAGACGCGCCCGTTCCGGTCGCGAAAGCACAATATTTTCCTCGGTCAGAATCTGTTCAAAAAGGTCCTGAATTGTTTTACGGACTTCATCGGTTTTTGTAACATCCATAGACGGATCAAGTTCGGAGAGCAATTTATTCTGAACGCGAGTCTTTAAATCAAAATAGGAACCAGCTTGCGGGGATGTAATGGGCGCACTCACTCTTCGGGCTTGAAGGGAGGAAAGACGAGAACTATCTCCACTCCCGCCCTGTGAACCGCTTCCAGAAGGCTGGGCCGGTGTGCTGCCCTGTGTCCCTTGTTGACCACCTTGCTCAATACGTTTAAGTAATGACATACATCCTCTCTCTAATGTCTACCAGCTGGGGCTTCTTGGGATTCGAGAACAGCCAGCTGAGCGCGTACCGCCTCGGCAAGACTTAGTATGCCTCTTGCGGCTGGCTGAGATCTGTTATCTAACATAAAAGGGACGCCTCGGTTGACCGCTGGAATCACCGCTCGTTCATCAAGTGGTATCACTGCCTTGACTTCTTGTTTGAGATTCTCGCTAATTCGTTCCGGAGTGATGGCGATACGCTTATCAAAACGATTCATCGCAAAAATAATGCGTTCTCGTTCAATACCCATGGTTGCAGATACATCCAAAAACAACCTTGTGCTCTTAATGGCAGGAATATCTTGCGTAGTAATAAGAACAATTAAATCACTTGCATCCACCGCAGCGAGAGTAATATCTGTCAAGATCGGCACTGTATCTACAACCACATATGCATACATTTGTTTCAAGTACTCCAGCACCTTGGAAAATTGAGCAGCCGTGACCTTCTCAGCTAGTTCCGGGCGCGGAGGTGCCGCCAAAATGTGAAGACCGGATGGTTCGTGCTTAATCATAATACTCTGAACAATATCAGGATCCAATTCATCAACACGCGGGGCAATATCAAGGATAGTGTTCTTGCCCTGTTCATTCACAAAGACCGCCACATCTCCAAATTGAAGATTGCCATCAACGAGGACTACGTGTGTATCCTCGTTATGCAAAGCCAGTGCCAGATTGACTGCGATGGTTGTGCAACCAGTTCCACCTTTAGGGCTATAGATTGTAATAATTTTTCCCTGTGAAAAACTCACTAAGCCGGGTCCGGCAACCTGCCCGGCGCCAAGCGCTACAGAGGCGACCCGCGCTTGGGCGCTTTTGCTCCGCTCACTACGTGACATTTCACCGGCCCGGCGAATAGCCGATATCAACTCGTCGCCGACCGGAGGTTTTGATAAGAAATCGCGCGCGCCGGCCAACATAGCACGCCGCATATAATTCTGATCGTTCTGAACTGACAATATAACAACTTAAATCTGAGGCGACTTCTGACGAATGGATTCCGTGGCAGAAATGCCGTCGATATCGGGCATGTTGATATCCATTAGCACGACATCTGGATCAAGCTCCTGCGAAAGTTGAATGCCCTCTTTTCCGGAACGCGCCGCGCCAACCACGTCAACATCGGCCTCGAATTGAAGTAGCTTACGTATATTCTCTCGAGTTTCTGCGACATCATCCACGATCAGAACTCGGATTTTATCAGCCATACTTTTCCTCTAAACTCCAAACTTCCGCTTTATTTACTCATTTGGACGGTGCCGGCGCAGCATCATTCGGCAAGGTTGGCTGGACCAAAACATCAACACGAGGTTGGGTAACATACGGCAACTTAGCTGGGACTGGGATATTGTATTGACTCAATGCGAACTGCAACGTAATGGCGTTGGTTGCCTGCCGAGATTGATCGTTTGGATTCCTAATGCCAGCGTAATTTGTGAACTAGTATAAACCATATAATCCAACATATCCGCATCCTGAGGCGAAACAATCAATGTGATGAGGTCAGGCGCAACCGTAGCGACCGCTTGTTGCTGTGTTTGTTGTTGTTGATCCGCAGCAGTCTGACTTGGTGATACCAGGGGGAAATTTCCAACTTTCATCACGACCACATCCTGTAAAATGGTCTGGCAAACTGTCCGACTACGTTGGGGTTCCGAAGGGACAACATAATACGGTTGCTGAAGTGAAGGTTCGAGCTCGACACGGCCTTGCGTACTAGCCTCTCCTGCAGAATTGATTCCTAATGAAAGCGTGGGCAACGAGCCCTGAGCGGCGCCTGTGCCAGTCAAAGTAGCCGTATGATTTGGCAATATGGATTGGAATCCAGAATCAACATCCACAAACTGAAAGCAAGCATTGACATTAACGTGAGCACCATCAGCAACACCATAAGCCGTCAAAGAAAAACGCGTTGTCGGGATAGAAGCCGCCACCATCCCAGGCGGAATAACGGCCGCCCATGAAGGGCCAGGGATCGCCACTGCTTGGGATGCATCTATAACAGCTCCCTTTGTAATGAATGTCCCCTGAGACAAAGGGATGCTGGCAATCTTGTTATTCAGGAGATCAGACTTTTGGTCTGTGGTGTACATGTCTGCTGTTACTAGGTTTTGCGGCAGAGTCTTAGTAGCCAGAATATCCTCGGTAATTTTCGCCCCTTGCGGAATATTCTGGCCGGCCACATACACATCCTCATTCGCAGGGGTCACTGGCTGTGAGGATGGTGTGAGTAATTGACGAAGCGCAACGAACGCTACAACCAGGCCGATAACCACGATCAACAAGACAAAGATGAGAATTCGCCCACGGCGCATATAGTTCTCCTCTCAAGCAGAATAATACAAACTTATATCACAGTCATTATACAAGAAAAATAGCAAAAACATGGTGGAAAAAAAGTGGGACTCTGTCAGTTTGACAGAGTCCCACCCACTTGCCAAGAACGATCAACTTTACACACCAGAGAGGCTTTTGTTGATTGAGCTAAATACGTTGCCAATGATCGGGCCCAAGATCATCAAGACCGCGATAACTACGATGGCAACCAAAACAAGAATCAATGCGTACTCAACCAAGCCCTGGCCTTTTTCCTTCGGGGCGAACAACATAGGAATTATTCTCCTTTCTATTAGTTTCCTTGAAGGCCGTTCAAGGTTGTATTTATTATAGTGAATTCCAAGCAATAAGCAAGGCGCTACCTTTACAATAATGTTAGCCTAATATTTTTGTAATCTGACTAAATAACCCAAGTTGCTACCTTGACTTGAAGTCTATAGGGTTTCTGCTAAAGTTGTGGTTACCACGCCAAATAACGGAAGCAAAGGAACCCCATGGACACCCAAATTGTAGCCATTTATTGCATTTGTGACGATATCTTGAAAGGCTTGCAGCATGTCGAAGATAAGCAGCGGAAGATGAGCGCTGCAGAGGTGATCACCCCCTCGATCGTGGCAGCGTTGTTCTTCGGCGGAAATATGGAATGCTCGCGTGTCTTCTTGCAAGAGCAAGGTTGTATTCCTCAGATGCTGGAGAAAAGTCGATTCAATCGACGCCAGCATCAGATGGCCGGATTGTTCCTGACTGTGTTCAACCTGCTGAGCGAAGTCTGGAAAGAGTTGAACTCGGAAAGCGTGTATATCGTGGATAGTTTTCCGATCTCGGTCTATGACAATGATCGGATTCGGCGTGGACACATCGATCAGGGCGAGGAGTGGCGCGGCTACCCAGCCAGCAAGAAGCTTATTATGGGCTCAAGATTTATTGGATGGTCGCCTTACAAAGCCAACCGGTTGAATTCTTCCTGACCCCCGGTTCGTGGAGTGATACCCGAGCCTTGAAAATGTACCACTTTGATTTGTCGGAAGGCTCGCTCGTCACCGGAGACAAAGCCTACACTGATTACGAGATTGAAGACATTCTGGAAGTGGCGGGTATTGAGCTGGAACCTTTACGAAAGAAAAACTCCTTGCGCCCAGCACCTCCATGGATCAACTATCTGATGTCCTGTGATCGTAAAATGGTTGAAACCTCCGGCAGCTTGATCGAGCAATGGTTGCCCAAGCACATTCATGCCGTCACTCCGCAAGGATTTGAACTCAAACTTGCTACCTTTGTCCTTGCAGCCAGTTTCAACTATTTATAAAGGTAGCAACTTGAGTTAAATAATTTTATCCGTGGATTGGAATGGAAAAGGAGATTCGCGAGCCTTTTCCTGCAGCACTGTCAACATCAAATGTGCCCCCCAGCATCTCAGCGCGTTCGCGGATCAGTTTCAGACCCAAACTGCTCCCATTGAGTACGGAAACAGGATCAAAACCTTTTCCATTATCATCTACACTGACTCGTATAATTTCGTTCCCGATATCCAACAGGATCTTCACAAGCGTGGCTTGACTGTGGCGCGACGCATTGCCCAGAAGTTCCTGCACCGCGCGAAATATCATTACTTCCAAATACGGTTCAAGGCGACGCTCTGTACCGGTAACAGTCAAGCTGGCATCCAACCCAGTCTGATCCTTAAATGCATCCACATATTTTCGGATCGTAGGGACGAGACCCAGGTCATCAAGCATCATCGGCCGTAGTTCAAATATAAAGTTGCGGACTTTTTGAAAGGTTCCCATAGCCGCGGCCTTTAAATTTCCAAGTTCTTCTTTCGCCTGCCCCGCATCAACGTCAAGAAGCCGCATGGCAATCTCGGTTTGTAAAATAAAATTCGACATAGCCTGAGCCGGCCCATCATGCATCTGACGCGAGAGCCTTTGGCGTTCCGCCTCTTGTGCGTTGACGATCATTTCGATTCCACTTGCAGGAGCCTTTCCTCCGGTCGGAGCCGATGCGCCATTTGAGTTGCCGATAGAGGCGATTCTATCGAGCGCAATTTTGTATTTCTCTAGATGATTCTTATCGCTTTGAAGCTTTTCCAACTGTCCACGCATGACAAAGAGGCGTTGCTGTGCATCCAAAGCAGAATCGTAAGCCATCTTGGTATCCTGTGCCGAAGTTAGCCCAGCCTGATTTTGGATTTGTTGAAGGTGTGCGGTGATAGCCGCATTCCGCTGAGCGAGCTTGGTCAACTCACCCTGACTCTGTTCCATCATCAGGGTAATTTCACGCAGAGCCCGCTGAGTTTCCTCCAATTCAGTCTGGATATTAAAATTTTCATCCGCCATTTTCAACATCCTTGCTAATTATATTTTATTTCCAGAATTTTTCTCTGCATTTTTCAATTGCACCCAGCCGTGTTTCAAGGCGTAGACCACAGCCTGTGTACGATCTTCCACGCTAAATTTCCGCAAGATCGACGTTACATGGTTCTTGACTGTTTGATGGCTGATGCCGAGCAAGCCTGCGATTTCCTTATTACTCATTCCTTTCACAACGCATTCAAGCACTTCCATCTCGCGCTCAGAAAGTGGATGAAATGGGCTTCCGGGCTCACTGTAGGAGCGACGCGCACCCTCCATTTGTTCGCTCACCCAACCGTCTAGTTCCCGAGAACTCAAAACCCGCGAACCAAAAATGAACTTTCCATCCGCCACTTCGCGAATAATCTGAATCAAATTTTGCGGCTCAACATTCTTCGAACAATAGGCCGCGGCACCTGCAAGAGCAGCGTGCAAAGCCTGTTCGATATCATCATATCCCGTGACCAAGAGAATGCGAGTAGGTATTTTTTCCTGCGTCACCTGATGGGTAATCTGTTGTCCATTAAGCCCAGGCAAGTTTACGTCAAGCACCGCGACCGCTGGCTTAAGGGAACGAATCAATTCCAGCGCGTCAGAGCCGCTGGCGGTTTGTCCGACCACCTTCAAGTCCGATTCCAACGTAAGCGCGTCCACCACACCCTGACGGAACAACGGATGATCATCTACAATGAGCAATGTAATTTTCTTCATCCCAAACTCACAAGCAATCTCGATTCAGTATAGCACGAAAATACAGCTTGATTTTAACCGATTAAGGCAATATCCAGCGATAGACCGCCATATTCGTCTGCCCCGCTTCAATGGCGAACTTGCCTCCACTGCTAAAGACGATTGGCGCGCTTCGCGTCAGGTCTGGATAAAAATCCGGGAACGCAATCAAATAGCTTACCCCACGCTGATTTCAGATACATGGCCAGCCGCGTCTCGTCGCGCATGAACGGAATCACCTCCGGTGACACCAAACCCGCCAAGTCAATCAGTTGATGGCGATCGAAATAACCTAGTGCACCAATATCATGCGCGGCAATGATTGCATTGGGCGGAATATTCTGTGAGACCCATTTTGCAGTCACCACCATCTCCGATTCTATCAGACCCACATCTTCTCCATAAGCCCGCGCACCAAGCACAACAAAGCCAAGGGTCACCAACACCAGGCTGACTCGCCAAACCTGTTGCGCTATCCGATGGTAACGCTTCAAGAGATTGGATTTCGCAAACTCGAAGAATGCCAGCAGACCAAACAAAAACAGAATCGGCATCGCGGGCATTAAATATCTTCCATGTTGGTAAGCCGGAAGCCGAGAAATATATAAATACAGATAACCACCGCACCACAACATCGAGGCTATGCTCGCCCAATCCCGTCGGCGAATAGATAATATGGCCCAACCAATAATTCCCGGTAAAAGAATAATGCCCGGCCCCGTAAAGACTTGAATCAATAAAACTTCGATATGATACAAGAAAGGTTCAGTCTGCCAGTAGGCATATTCCACCTGCTTGGCATAAAAGGTATTGGGCATCGGCGTTCCCGAGAGCCAAAGATTGAACAGGAGATACGGAACAAACAGCGAGCCGAAGCCAATCAGATAACGAATAACAGAATTCACCTTATCCTTATTGGACATATCGACCAGCAAAATGGTCAGGATCACAGGAGCGAGCAGGGTCAAACCGTCGGGCCGGACCCAAACACTTAGACCGGTTAGCAAGCCCATGGTCAAATAGCGACGCGAGCCGGTCATCAACAATCCCAAAACACTCGTCAATAATAGGGCGTCAAGCAACGTTTCCATGCCGGACATCGCGGCCCAAAGAAAGTGCCATTCAGCGACAAAGAATAACCCAACCCACGGAATGCGCGGACGATATATTGAAAGAAGACTTCGAGCCGTTGCTTCAGTGAAAACTCCAAGCCCAAAGAGGGTCAAACCGCCGATAAGATACGTCCAAAAATATGGAGCAAGACCCAACCAAAAGCCAAGCGCAAGAATAAATGTCCAGAGCGGCGCAGTCGAGCCAGCGGATGGATGTCCAAGTTGAAATGCCCATTGACCATGAAGAGCAAGATTACGCGCATAGGTTTGATGAATCCACGAATCGTCTAATGGAAAGCCGATTCGATAAATCAGCGCGCTGGCTATCAGATAAATGCCCGCGCCCATAATGGCTGCGCCGGCAAGAATCAACAGGTCACGGCGATTTAAATCAAGGTTGGACTTCGAAGATTCGCGTTTCATTATTTGGCTCATTGACCTGGCCTATAAAACGAAGGGATGAATCGCCCTTGCTGTTATAAACCGTTTCGATGGGACCCGACGCGCCAGCAGCCTCAATTGCCACAAAACGCGCATGGAAACGAGCGGCAACAGCTAACAAAGAATTTTCATTCCCATATGGAATCACAATCGCCGAGCGCCCGGTCATCACATAATAACCTGGAGGATTGCGAACCACTACAACGTCTGTTGGGTCAGCGCTATTTTGTTGAAGAACTGCCTCCACCTTCGGATAAATTTGTTCGTCTTCTCCCCAACCGGGGAGAACGCGGATGTAAAAAATAAAACCTGTCATCAAAACCGCGATGCCAACCAATGCGACTCGAAATACATTGAACGCCTGTGGCGTGAACCAGCCTCGCCTCCGCCCCGCACCAACGGCGGACTCCAATCCCAGAGGCGCGAGCGTCCACCAGACGGATTGGAGCGCCGCGCCCGAATGGAAGAATCCGCCGCGCGGACCGGCAAATGGAAAAACGATGGTCATCACAAGTAGAAGTCCCAGCCAAGCCAAAGTCGCAAACTGAACGCGTTCATCTTTGCGATATCGCCAGATGCCAACCAGGATAAATGGGAATAGAAAAATTCCACCTTGCGCCGCAAATGCATTAAGGAAGTTAACGCGCAAAGCGTCCAAACGAACGTTGAGAATACTTTGCCATCCTTGCGCCAGCCATGTCTGCATCGTCAATTGATTGGCAGGATAGACAAAGGTTTGATCGTAATTCGTCAGCCAAAGCAAATAATGTCCACCAGGAGCAAGAAGCGTCCCATAAATTTGTTCATTGCGCCAAAACCACAGGCCCATAATGAAGAAGAATCCGATCAAGGCGAGGACAAGATTGATTGAGGCCGCGCCCATTTTCCGGTCAGAGATGAAACGCCAAAGAATCAACAGAACCGTCAGGCAAATCCAAAGGAGTCCATCACTGCGAGCAAGAGTCAAAAGACCGGCGATCAATCCAAGAAAAAAATAAGTGCGAGGCTGATGATTCATGCAAAGCAAAAAATACAAACCACCCAGCACAATATAAATTCCGTAATTGTCCGAGACAGGAATGAACGGCGCGTAATAAATCGAGAAGACAGCAAGCAGACCTGATGCAACGGCAAGCTCGCCGCGCTTTGAAAAGGCATAAGCCAAAGCACCAGTAATCATGGGCGCAAACATAGCAAAAACTAAAAAGCCGAGGCGACCCGCGGCATACGTAAATTGATGCAACACAATCATTCCCGCTGCGGCAACGATGGATGCAAGCGGCATCCAGTAACTGTGGGAAGGATGAGGCAATGATTGGGGATCGTCGAGATAATTCCAGACGTACGGCTCGGTGAAACCTTTGCCTTGCGCAAGCTGAATGCCACCGCCAAAGTAGTAATCAGAATCGAGATAACCGGGAAACGGCTCAAAGTGCGCAAAGAACAATGAAACGACCAAGCCGAGGAATGCAAGGAGAAGATAATTGCGCCAAGTCATAAATGCGAATCTCTATGAGCGAGAGGAACGGACATAATCCAGCCAGGTGCGCGGCGGACGAATGAACCACCAGCGCGTCCAGTATAAACCAGCAATAATGAAAATGGGAAAGAAAAGAGAAAGCAAATCTTGATAGAACTGGTTTTGGAAAACAACACTGCGGATGAATAATCCCCACGGCAGCAAAAGAACGATGAGATAAAGCAAACCAGTCAACCAATATCCGTGACGCCAGCGTTCAACCACGGTGGCAAAGATCAATGCCAAGCCTGGAAAGAGAACCACCAGATTGCTTAGTTCAGTGCGAAAGCCGATGAGCGGAGTTACAGCAAGGGTTAAACAGCATGTCCAAATAAAGTGATGAAAGTCGCGCCCACGGGAGGCGTACCATTCGATGCCTAAGAGAAGGATCAGGCTGGCAGGAATGATCCACAGAAAATGTGTGTTAAAGGCTGGCCAGAGACGAAGGAGAATCGTACTGGAAGTGAAACCGTAATCCGCGCGAAGATCGGTAAGCGAAGATTGCAGAAATGGAATGACCCAGCCAGGATTCATCAGAAACGAAACTATCAAAAGTACAATCATCAGCATTCCAAATCCATAAAAGACACGCGACCTTTTCTCATAGTAGACGCGCCAAACCACCAATGTTAAAAAAGAAGACCGACCTCCCATCGAAATAAAGCTAGCACTAGCAACGCGCCTGCCACCTCATCCTGGCCTTTTTGGAGTGCAAGAAGAATTCCAAAGTAAAGAAGGCAAAGAAGGATTACGGGCGAGCCATCCAGCAAGGCAGCGGTGGAATAAAAGGAAAAGATCGATAGCAAGAAAAAGGCAATCACAAATAATCGGCGCGGCGACCACTCGATCAAACGCACAATCAAGAATGTAATCGCAAGCAAAGCGCCTTCGTTCAAGAACATCCAAAGGCCGCGCACGCTGGACGGATCGGCAATCAAAGCAAATGGAAAATAAAATGGCAGGAGAGAAAGCGGGATCGTCAGGAAATACGGATTCTCGCCAGGCTGCGCGGCGCGTCCGTAAACTAATTGCTGCGTTTGATTGGCAATCGAGACGGTATAAGGATTCGCGATCTCGGGCTGGGATGTGAGTGATGCGGTGGGGTTCCGCAAAAAATTCGGTAAATTCCCGAAAAAGCTCACCACCCTGGCCACTATACCAAGAAGAAGGCCGCGCGCGCCCTGCCACGCGACAAAGAATTCGCCTCCGCCTCGGACCGAGCGGCTGAGTCCGATATTGACGCCGATCAGCACGCTGACCAGGATCACGGCTACAAAGCCGATCAAGCCCAATAACCTGATCTCGTTTGGAGTTAAGCGCGGTTTCTTTTGGAACTCCAGGGCTTCCCCCTTATTTCATCAACACTGGAACTACACCGGGAAAAATTTGATAATCAAAATCCGTCAGCCAATCGTCGAATAGTTCACCGTCCGTGTGGGCCGGCGAAGGCTTGTCAAGATGAATCTGCAAATGAGTGCAATGGATTTCCTGCATCCCATCCATTTCGACATAATTGCCTTTATCTTGCCTGAAGGCACGCGGCAACGCCGTAAAAAGTCCGAGACGCGTACCGCGATAACCGAACGCCAATGTCAACTTGCCATCAAATGGATCCGCATGCGGCGTCATAAAAAATCCACCGGTACGACGACCATTCCCAATGGAGCCAAGAGAAATCGGTCCCACAAATTCGCCACCATCCCATTTCATTTCACATTGCCACTGTGGCTTATCCATGATTGCCCAAACTGCCGCGACCAAATAACGAGCCATGCCTTTGATCCATTGAATGCGCTCGTGCCGCGTTGAAACATAAGGCTCGAGGCAAATACCGGAATTATTGATAAAGAATTTTTCATTGCATTTACAAAGATCAACAGCTTTGGTCTTGTTGTTTGCAATCACTTGTACGGCTTCATTCAAATCAATTGGCAATCCAAGCGCAAAAACAAAATCATTAGCAGAGCCTAACGGAATGACGCCAAGGCGAACGAGAAACTTTTCTTTAACATTCCAATTACGCGCAATTCCATTGATTACTTCACCAATCGAGCCGTCGCCGCCAGCGATGACAATCGTAGAAAAGCCTTGCTTAACGGCATCCGCCGCGAGGTCCACGAGGTGATCGGGATGCTCGGAAACGGATAAGTCAAAATCCACGCCGGCAGATTTCAGTGCGGCTTCCGCTTGGGGCCAGCGCTTCTGTGCGTTCCAACGATTGGAATATGGATTTAATAAGACTTTAATTTTCATCAGGTTTCCACGAAATGCTTTTGCTCAATTTTACCCGATGTATTCCATCCCTTGAATTGCGAAAGCAGTACGGCAAGAAAAATAATGACGCAACCCGCAATCTGGATCGGTAAAAGAATTTGACCCAGCGCGAGCCAACCCGCGATCATTGCGAAGACAGCCTCCAGCCCAAGAATTAGGGCGGCATCCGTTGGAGGTGTATGCTTCTGCCCCCAAACTTGCAAAGTGTATCCAATGCCAATGGAAAGCGTGGCGCGATAGAGAATCGCGCCGAGCACCGGCAAAGGCATCAGCAAGCTTAATTTTTCGAAGAATAAGCCCATTATCAAATTGAGCAATCCACTGACAAAGAAATGTCCCGCGGCAAATGAGATGGATTCAAACTTGGTTGCGAACTTTCCAAGCACGACAAAATGCAAGGCCCAGAAGATTGAGCCAATGGTTTCCAACGCGTCGCCGGGTTGGACCTGAAAGCGGCCTGCCATTGAAAGCAAAAATGCGCCGACGACAGCCATAGTTACAGCAATCGCGTCCAGCCAATGCGGCTTTTCGCGAAAACCGAGAAATAACAAGAACGGCGTGAAGACTGTGTAAAGACTAGTCAAGAATCCTGCATTCGCAACTTTGGTATAGAAAATGCCTACTTGTTGTAGGGCTGTTGCCACGAATAACACCGAGCCAGCAGCCAGCATCCACAACCATTGTGCGCGCCTGATCTTATTGCGGCGCGGAATGAACGGTACCAGAATCAATGCCGCAAGTATAAAGCTCACGCCATTGTAAAGGAAGGCTATATGATATTGCCCAGCGATTCCTTGCGCAACAAACGCCGTTCCCCAAATCATAGCAACGAGGAAGAGAAGTAAATCGGCTTTAAGACGCATAAGTTTAGGATACAATCAGAAAAAGAATTCGCCCAATGATAGCATAAGAGATATCAGAGCACTTGAATTTTATGATCACCATCAGACCGGAAACGCCAAGCGATTACGAAGCTATTGAACAAATCACAATTGCTGCTTTCTCAGGGAAATCCTACAGTGATCAAACAGAGCACTTGGTCATCAGGAGACTGAGAGAAGCTAAAGCATTGTCACTATCAATGGTCGCGGAAGAGAATGAGGCAATTGTCGGACATATCGCCTTTTCAGTCGTGAAAATTAGCGGCGAAGATAAGCACTGGTATGGGCTGGGGCCAGTTTCTGTTTTGCCTTCACTCCAAAAACAAGGAATCGGTTCAGCATTGATCAAAGAGGGTTTGGCGAGGATGCGCGGCCTAGGTGCAAAAGGTTGTGTGTTGGAAGGCAACCCCGGTTATTACCAACGATTTGGCTTCAAATCATATCCTAACTTGATTTACGAAGGCGCACCAGCGGCAATCTTTTTTCTGGCATTTCCGTTTTACAACGAAGTGCCTGACGGCAAAGTGGAATTTCATCGGGCGTTTTACGCGCCAGCGCAACCTTAATACCAAGAAAGAGAATAGTTTCAATCCACGTCAAGAGGGGTATACTTTTTCATTATAGGTGACCCATGACAATTTTCTTTGACTCGATGACTAGCGTAAAAGCTGAACTGAATAAACAAAAATATATTGCATCTGACGAGATTTCTACGATCGTCTATCTGGCACAGAAGCTGGGCAAGCCACTTTTGACGGAAGGTCCGGCGGGCGTTGGTAAAACCGAATTGGCAAAAGCCATTGCGGGTGCGACCGGACGCGAACTTATCCGGTTGCAATGTTATGAAGGGCTGGATGAATCCAAAGCGTTGTACGAGTGGGAATATTCCAAGCAACTGCTGTACACTCAGCTCTTGCGCGACAAATTGAATGACACGCTCGGCAAAGCGGAATCTCTCGCCGAAGCGGCGGATAGATTGGCGAACGAAGAAGACGTTTTCTTCTCGGACCGTTTTCTGCTTCAACGCCCATTGCTCAAAGCCATCTTGAGCGAACAGCCGACAGTATTGTTGATCGACGAGATTGACCGCGCCGATGCAGAGTTCGAAGCGTTCCTGCTCGAAGTGTTGAGCGATTTTCAGGTCAGCGTGCCAGAACTCGGAACATTGAGCGCCAAGCATAGACCGTTCGTCGTGCTGACATCCAACAATACGCGCGAACTATCCGAAGCGTTGAAGCGACGCTGCCTATATCTATTCATCAACTACCCATCGCTTGAAGAAGAATTAGCTGTTGTGCGATTGAAAGTGCCGGAGCTGAATCCAAAGCTGGCGAGGCAGGCTGTGGAATTCGTCCAAAAACTGCGCAAAACAGACATGCGCAAGTCGCCATCCATCAGCGAGACATTGGATTGGGCGAACGCTTTAGTTTCGCTCAACGCCAAGAACATTGATAAAGAAACATTGGAAGACACGATTTCTGTTTTGTTGAAGCATGAAGCGGATTTGCAAAAGGCCAAGCGCACAATTATCAACCCGCCACCACCGCCGACCATTCCGCCACGTCAAAGACCGGATGATTTTGGAAGGTTCTCAGGAAATTAAGATCTGCACGCGGATGCCACAGATTTTGTTGATAACACGGATTTCTAAATCTATCCGCCAAATCCCTACAATCCGTATAATCCGCGTTCAAAAGAGGATTGAAATATGGAATCCCGCATCTTACAGTTAATCTCAGCCTTACGGGCCAGCGGTGTGCGCGTATCACTCGCTGAAAGCAGCGAAGCCTTTTCCGCAGTGGACCTGATGGGGATTCAGGACCGCGAACATTTCCGTCTATCTCTTCGCACAACGCTAATCAAAGACGTGCGCGACTTGCCCGTCTTCGATAAATTATTCCCGTTATTCTTCGGCACGGGCCAACCACCGCCGATGATGGGCGGAAGTCCAACAGACAATCTCACGCCAGAGGAAATCCAACAATTAGTAGATGCACTAAAGCAGTTTGGCGAGCAGCTCCGTCAGCGAATGGAACGCTTGATGAACGGAGAGCCGCTGTCCCGTGAGGAATTGGAAGCGCTGGCGCAAATGGTCGGGTTGAACAATGCCGACGATCTGCGTTATCAAGATTGGATGGCGCAACGCATGATGCGCGCACTGGCTTTCCCCGAAGTGCAGGAAGCCATGCGCGACCTGATGGAACAACTCCAGCAGATGGGAATGACTAAGGAACGCGTCGAGCAGTTGCGCGATCTCATCCAACAGAACATGCAAGGCATGCAACAGCAGATCAACCAATTTGCAGGCGAACGCATCGCCGAGAATTTAAGCGAACAAGACCCAAACGAAGCTATGGACGGGTTGATGAACCGTCCGTTCAGCGCGCTCTCGGATGGGGATAAAAAACTTCTTCAGCGTGAAGTGAAGCGGCTTGCCGCCGCGCTGCGCACGCGCATCGCACTGCGACAAAAGCGCGCCAAAAACGGACAGCTCGATCCGAAGGCGACCATCCGCGCCAACCTTAAATATAACGGCGTGCCAATGGAGATCAAACATCGAGACCGGGTTCGCAAGCCAAAGCTGGTCGTCATTTGCGACATCAGCACCTCGATGCGATTCTGCTCCGAGTTGATGTTGAGCTTTTTGTTCGCGCTTCAGGGACAGGTCCGCAAGACCCACGCCTTCGCGTTCATCGATCATCTCGAATTTATTTCGGACGAGTTCAACGGCGCGGACGCGGATCAAGCAATTGCTTCCGTTTTGTGGCGCATGCCCAGCGGACACTATAATACCGACCTCGGCTGGTCGCTCAATGATTTCAACAACGAATATCTGGACACGCTCAACAGTCAGACGACTCTCATCCTCGTCGGCGACGGACGCAACAACTATAACGATCCGCGCATTGATATCTTTTCAACGATGTCCCGTCGCGCGGCGCGGACCATTTGGTTGAATCCCGAACCATCCTACCTATGGCATGGCGACAGTGACATGCCCAAGTATGCGCCGCTATGCAACAATGTATTGAAAGTCAGTAATTTGAAGGAACTCGCCGATGCAGTGGATTCGTTCCTGGCAGGATAGCGCCCCTCTTTGCCCTTCTGGCACGCTTCGCAGTCGCCAAAATCCAAAACCAATATGGCCGTTTCCGTGTGAGGTTTGGCAAAGGGCCAAAAGAGGATGGAGTCAAAGACCGCGATAAGGAATGCGTATAGGATAAACGAAGGATGAGCGAACGACAAGCGAAGGATGAATAGTAGTGGCTACCCGCAGCAAGTTTTTAGAGCACCGACAGCAGGAACACCAAGTACAGGCAGGGGCCTGCCATGGAGTTATGATTTAAAAAGTGATACAAGCAACCGCCAATAGGATTATGAAAGACTTTAGTGGTTCAGTCGCGCTAGGCAACGATAAAAATCCTTAATAAATTGCAAGCTAAAGATAATGCCTTTGAGGGTAAATAGGAATATACTTCGTCAAGATTTTGAAAAAATAAACGCCAAGGGATACATTCATGATCGCACAAGGAATTTTACGAAACCGCCGCCTAGTCGTCGCAGCCATTCTCATGCTGGCCTTGATATTAAGTATTTTGGCTGCAGAAGTATTGGAAGCCAAGCAGCCCGGCGTGGACACAATTATCAGCGGCGCGGCTTCAGCCATCTGTGCATCCATCGCTGCGGGATTTTGCATTAGCACGTGGCGATCCTTGAGCAGCCAGGAAGCCTACAAAAAAATATGGGGATGGGTCACACTGGGGGTCATCCTATGGGCGATGGCCGAGATAACCTGGGAGTTCTACGAAGTGGTCCTAAAGATCACCGTCCCTTATCCATCCGTCGCCGATCTATTTTGGCTAAGTGGATATATCCCAATTTATGTGGCGCTGTCCATTGCCTATCGCACATTTCAGGCCAAGTCTTCCCGGCAACAAAAGACCGCAATCATCATGTTCGCCATGCTATTCGCCGCAGCCTCCATCTTCTTTGTGATTGTGCCGATCGTTCAGAGCTTTGATGCGACCAAGCTCCTCGAAAGTCTGATTAATCTCGCGTATCCGCTAGCCGATTCGGCCTTGTTCATCCTGACGCTCATGATCGTCGTCGCCATGGAAAAGGGCAGGTTTTCCCTTACGTGGCGGTTGTTCGGAATTGGGTTGATGTTCGAAGCGATCGGAGATCTGACATTCTTCTATGCAACCTGGAATGGGCTTTATTATCCGGGAGATCAACTCAACTTCATCTCCGGTTTTATTGACATTACCCTTAGCGTTTCCTATTTGATCTTGGGACTGGCAATCTTCACCTACAGTCTGATTTCTGAGTTGCGCTCAACAAACAATATCAACTTATCGCTACGTTCCTTGGCCAAGAGCAGTATTCTTGTTTTTATTACGCACCAAGGAAAAATACTCTCCGCGAGCGATAATATTTCGCATCTCACCGGCTCCCCGATAAAGACTTCCTATGCCGGACTGCGTTTGAGCGAGACGCTCAGAATCAATGAATCCGAAGTCGAGGACATCATCAAGAAAACCAGCGAACGCGGATCTGTAAGTGCACAGCCCCTCAGCATCACCGATGCGAATGGAGGGCCCAAGGATATTTGGTACACAGCCCTGGCAATCAACGATGAAAAGAATCAATTGAATTGTATTGCAGTGATTCTGCGTGCAAATCTGAATCTAAAAGGCGAGACGGAAATATCGCTAAAAGAGGACCAGCGCATGTTGATCGAGCATTATCTGGCAAAGGCTGGCACCCAGCAAACGGAAGAAAACCAAGTCCTCAAAACCTATTTTCTCGAACAGATCAACCTGCTGTATTCGTTGGTTCAACAATTCGGGGGCGGGAAAATAGCGGACACCCTGTTGATACACCTTCAGAAAGTTACCAATCAGAACAATTGGCATTTTTCCTATGACGGGAACAACATCATTATTCCCGAAGAATACGAGGGACAAGCAATGGCTGAACTCTTTTCTGGTCTGTTATTGGAGGCAAAGAATTTTGCAATCAACAGAACCAGTATGAAGCTGGTCGAACAAGAGATGATGAATCTGGACAACAGCCTGGGTCCCGATGCGCTTCGCTACATTGACAATTATAATCTCCGGAGCTTGGGACAGTCCACCGCGCTCCACAAGCCATCTGGTTAAATCCCGAACCCTGGATGTAGAAGGTTAGCGATCTAAAAAACAACCTCGCATATATCGAACAACGTTTACATAGTTTTGATTTATCTACTGTATGCTTTCCAAATACCCATTCCGTTTGCAAATCAAAACAATGACAGGATAAAAATCGGAATCAAGGGGAGTAATAGCATATTGCTTGAAAAAGAAAACATTACTATAGTTTAGCAAAGTCAACTCACCCATCTCGTGCTTTCACTTCGATGGAAACAAGGCAGGCTGAATCATGTCGCACACAACTTTACGGTCAGGATATGCCGAACTAGTCGAGCGTCTGAACCGGTTTCCACAGGGAGCGCCACCCTCAGATACTCTCTATAAGATCCTGCAAATCTTGTTCAGCGAACACGAGGCCCAATTGGTGGCGCTATTGCCGATCAAGCCTTTCACTGCCGAGAAGGCCAGCCAGGTTTGGAAAATGGATTTAACCGAAGCACATAAGGTGCTGGATGAACTATCGAGCCGCGCCATCCTGGTGGACGTGGAACGGCAAGATAAAACCACTTACACTTTGCCGCCGCCGATGGCCGGATTCTTCGAGTTCTCGATGATGCGTGTACGCGGCGACATCAATCAAAAGGTGCTGGGGGAACTGTTCTATCAATACCTGAACGTGGAGGAAGAGTTCATCCGCCAATTATTTGTCCGAGGCGAAACCCAGCTAGGACGCGTATTCGTACACGAGCCTTCTCTTTCGATGGCTAACACGCTGCATGTATTGGACTATGAACGCGCCAGTGAAGTGATCCACACGGCCAGTCATCGCGGGGTCGGTGTATGCTATTGCCGCCACAAGATGATGCATCTCGGCCGCAACTGCAACGCGCCGATGGAAATCTGCATGACCTTCAATGCGACAGCCCAATCACTAACAAAACATGGCTACGCTCGCTCGGTGGACGTGAGCGAGGGCATGGATCTGCTTCAGCAGGCCTATGAGAAAAACCTTGTGCAATTTGGCGAGAATGTGCGCGAGGGGGTCAACTTCATCTGCAATTGTTGCGGATGCTGCTGTGAAGCGATGATCGCCGCCCGAAAGTTTGGCATCCTGAACCCGGTTCATACCTCCAACTTCTTGCCCGTGATTGAAGAGAAAGATTGCAACGGCTGCGGAAAATGCGTCAATGCCTGCCCTGTGGAAGCCATGACGCTCGTCTCAACCAATGATCCGCACCACCCCAAAATGAAAAAAGCAAAGGTGGATGAAGAGGCCTGTCTGGGATGCGGTGTGTGCGTACGCACTTGTTCGCCCAATGGATTATCTTTGCGTTCGCGTCCACAACGCGTCATCACGCCGGTGAATTCCGTTCATCGCGTGGTAATGATGGCAATCGAGCGCGGGGACCTGCAGGACCTAATCTTCGATAACCGCGTGCTTTGGAATCATCGCGCGCTAGCGGCAGTATTGGGAGTCATCTTACAGCTTCCTCCTGTCAAGCAAGCTCTGGCGAATCAACAGGTAAAGTCGCGTTATTTGGAATATCTGGTGACACACCTTCCGACCTGAGACTTTTTTAAATAAAAAGACCGTGCTCATGATGAGCGCGGTCTTTTTATACCACCAATCATTTATTGTGCAACATTGAATAAAACTTCGCCCACTTTATTGCCCGACATATAAACATCCACCCGGTATTGAGCTATTGGCCAGTTGCCCGAATTCGCCAAATGGAAGCGAAGCGTGGTCGAACCGCTGCTATAGTTTTGGTCCATAATCTTGAATGGTGTGTTCGGATCCTGGTTTGGAATATTCAACACATACCAGCGAGCCTCAAAAGGCGTCCCATTTCGAACGCCGTTCACATCAAAAAACAAAATGAGCGCATCGGTCGGCGAAAAAGTGGTGGTTTTGTTCGTGCCTTGATCGTCCGTCGCCATATAGAAGTTGGATATTTTAGGTTTGGAACTGCAAGCCGCCAGCAAAAACATAATTGTAAACAAGGCAAACAATATAAAAAAATTTTTAGTTTTCATGATTCATCTCCTCGGATTTGATTATCTCACGAGACCTCGACATAAATTCGCTTATTGATGGCGCCTTTACTCTTGTAGTCTACCACATGGATTTGCCCCACCTCTAATGTATTCTTCACGTGAGTGCCGCCATCGGCTTGCAGATCGAGTCCGACAATCTCAACCGTGCGAACCTGCTGGATGCCTTCCGGCAAAAGATTGATCTTGGTGCGGATCAAGTCCGGGATTTGAAAAGCCTCCGCCCGCGGCAGGATTTTGATGCGCAGGGCGCGTCCAGCCTGGACCTCGTGGTTGATCGTTGCTTCGATAACAGTTACCAACTCCTTCTGCAGTCGCTCGAACTCAAAATCCATGCGGCCTTTGAGCGGTTCCATATCTCCGCCGGTGACTTGTGCGCCATAATCGCGGAATACGCATCCGCATAAAATATGCATGGCGGTATGAGTCCGCATCAACTGATAACGCCGATCCCAATTAATTACGCCATGCACGCGCGTACCGACAGCCGGCAGATCACCATCGAGAACGTGCAACACCTCATCGCCAGCCTTGCGCACCTTAAGGACATTCAGACCTGCCAGCACGCCCACATCGTTGGGCTGGCCTCCGCCTCCAGGGTAGAAAGCAGACCGATCAAGCACCACCGCCTTCTCGTCCGGGAAGACCGCAGTAACGACCGCATCAAACTCCTTGAGATAGCTGTCGGTTTGATAAAGTAATTCTGTCATGGCGCCTCCAAATAGTTATCATGGTCATAGTGTACAACAAAACTTAATTGCAGACAACGCGCAACGAATGCATATTTCTAGGTTACAATCACGGATAAATCTGGCAAAGGAAAAAACGATGAATAACAAAATCATTTTCAATGGACAGGAATATAACAGCCCCGAGAAAATGCTTTCTGATGTACGCCAGGCTTATGATGGCGCAATAAATATGCTGTCACAAAAGAACAGCGGCGCTGCCAGCCCGGAAGTAAACATCAACGTAAAAACCAATATCCGATTTGTTTATCAAGGACAGTCTTATAACCACCCCGACGAGATGTCCCCTGAGGTTCGTGCTGCGTACGATAAAGCCATGGCGCAGATTGATAAAGATCACAACGGTGTGCCCGACTTTATGGAGGGCAAAGGCGGACAACCAGTGAAAACGACTTTTAAAATAAATACGAAGCGTAATCTGACACCCTCTGCCCCATTGATATTGTCAACTCAAACTTCATCGATGATCACACCTGAAGGATCAAATACCCGATGGCTGATCTTCGTTGTCGCTATCCTCGCATTACTGGCTTGTGCGGTAACCTATTTTTATTTACGGTAAAAATTAGTGTTTGATTAGAGTTTTACAACTTACTTGACGATGCTCTTGAATCTTTGTATATTATTTTACAGTAATATAGGCATCGGGCACCGCGGCCCAAGGGCGCTGTGCCTTTTGTTTCGTCATTTTATTTTTTCAAGGAGAGGCAATGATTCGCGTTGAGAATCTCACCAAAGATTATGGTTCACGCCGGGCCATCTCAAATCTGAACTTCGAGGCGGAGCAAGGCGAGGTGGTTGGCTTTCTCGGGCCGAACGGTGCTGGGAAGACCACCACCATACGCATCCTGACGGGTTACATGCCGCCCACCGATGGAACTGCAACGGTGGCCGGCTACGACGTTGTCAATGAGTCGCTGGAAGTCCGCAGGCGGGTTGGGTATTTACCCGAAACCGTCCCGCTTTACACCGACATGTCAACCATTGACTATCTTCAATTCATGGCTGATCTGCGACATATTCCGAATTCAAAAGACCGTGCCCACGAGGCGCTGAACATGGTTGGACTCGAAAGCCGTGCTGAAAGCTATATCGGCAGCCTATCCAAAGGCATGCGGCAAAGAGTTGGCCTCGCACAGGCATTGATTCACCAGCCGGAGGTCTTGATTCTGGACGAACCAACCATCGGTCTTGATCCGGCTCAGGTGGTGGAAGTCCGCAACGTGATCAAAGACATCGGCAAACAGCGCACCGTGCTGCTTTCGACACATATCCTTTCCGAAGCGCAACAAATTTGCGACCGCGTGTTGATCATCAACAAAGGCAAGATTGTTGCAGAAGATACGCCTGAAAACTTGCAGGCGCGTTTGACCGGATCGGAACGAGTTCGCGCTATTGGTTCGCGGCGAAATGGATGAACTGCCTAAACTCTTAAGCAAAATCAAAGGCGTCCAACATGTGGAACCAAAGCCGGATGGCTCGGTGGAATTCCAATTTGCACCCGGGCAGGATGTAAGACCCGAGGTGGCGAGAACCGTCATCAAGTCCGGTTACGACCTGCTTGAGATGCGTCCGGTTGGCATGAGCCTCGAGGAAATCTTCCTTGAATTAACGCGTGAAGACAAGCCTTCGCGCCGGAATAAATAGAGGTGAGAGATGAGAAACGTTTGGGTAATTGCACGTCGTGAATATAATCAATACTTCTCGACCCCAGTCTCGTATGCAGTGGCATTCGCGATTCTGTTGATCGTCGGTTTGATCTTTGGCCTGGTCTTCTTTTCGTCCTACAATAGCGCATTCACCGGAGGAGGTTTAACGGTCCATCTCCTGCTCCAGATATCAAAATCATCTCTTCCTGGTTCACGATTATGTTGGCTCTATCCGTTCCCGCCTTAACCATGCGCCTGATCTCTGATGAGAATCGCATGGGCACGCTTGAGCTCCTGCTGACTGCGCCGGTGCAGGATTGGGAATTGATCGTTGGCAAATGGCTGGGTGGCTTGTTATTTCTATTAACCGTTTTGGCTGTCACTTTAATTTATCCCATCATCCTCAATATTTACGAAACGCCCGGAACGAATCTTCAATGGCAGGTGCTGAGTCTCTTCATATTGATCATTGCCCTCGTAGCCATGTTCTGGAATTTGGTCACCGGCAAGAGGCTTGAGGCGTTGTTTATCCTATTGGGAATCTGGGTCGTTGCAATCGTGGCGGCGATTCTTTTATATCACTTCACAGTACCCGGCATTGATTGGGGGCTGACCATATCATCCTATCTTGGTTTGATCCTGGTCGCTGCCGCCTTCCTCGGCTTAGGCGTCGGAATCTCTTCAATGTTCAGCAATCAAGTCGCAGCGTTCTTTGTAACACTGGGCGTGTTCATTTTCTTATGGTGGATGTTTGGGTTTATCGCCCAATTCGCTCAAGGCGCGAGCGACATCTTCAGCTATCTCGATATGGGTGCACATTTCAATAACAATCTCAACGCCGGAACGATCAATCTATCTGACATTGTATACTACCTGAGTCTCGCCGCACTCGGCCTGTTCGGGGGTACGGTCGCAGTTGAAACTCGGAGGTGGAGCTAATGGCTAAGAAACAGAATAAAGTTGAACGTTACGCGTTCATCGGTTTGATCGTCGCAGGCATCGCACTGATCGCAACCGTTCTGCTTGGATTGGTTGCGGGATTGGTTGCTCTCAAGTTTGCACCTGCACCGAACATTAATCTCAATTTGTGGATTTCGGTCAGCGCGGGGCTGATCGTGCTCGGATTGGCCGCCTATGCCATCATGGCACCAGATAAAGTTGCCCGCTTCTTCACGGGACGCCAGGCGCGCTACGGTTCGAATGCCTTGATTATGTCTTTGGCCTTCCTAGGGATTCTCTTTGTCATCAACATGCTGACTTTCCAGAATCCGAAAGTGCTGGCAGATATGACCGAGGACAAGCAGAATACGCTTGCACCTCAGACCATTCAAGCCCTCGCCAATCTGCCCGGCAAGGTGGAGGCTATCGGATTCTTCTCAAGTCAAACGCCAACCGATACGGCCGGGCAATTGCTGGCGAAATACAAGTCAGCGAGCAACGGCAAGTTTGATTATTCGTTCGTTGACCCCAACGCGAATCCAACTCTTGCTAAACAATATGGGATCACCGGCGATGGCAAAATCGCGCTGGTGATGGGCAAGTCTTCACAGGTGGCCGCTTCGGCAGATGAGACCACGATCGACCAAGCTCTTATCCTGCTCATCAGCCCACAGACGCGCGTGGTCTATTTCCTCACTGGTCACGGTGAGGCCGATATCAATGGCTCGGATAATACTGCTATGACGCAAGCCAAGACCATGCTCCAAAACAAAAGCTATACTGTGAACACTCTGAACCTTGCAATATCCAATAGTGTGCCCAGTGATGCAAAAGTGATTGTCATTGCCGGCCCGAAGAATCCCCTGCTCGATCAGGAAGTGGCGTTACTAAAAGCTTATGTCGCCAAGGGCGGATCGCTCGTGGTCATGGACGATCCGACTCCCATCACCAACATCGGCTCCAGCCCTGATCCGTTATCCGCTTATCTAAATTCTGATTGGGGCATCAGCTTGGATAACGACATCATCATTGATAATTTTTCAAACAACGATTTGGTGGCAGTTGCCACAAGCTACAATGCGACGAGTCCTATCACTCAACACATCACAACTTTCACCACTATGCCTCAAGCGCGGAGTCTGACGATCAGTCAAACGCCGCCTCCAGGGCTGACCCTGACCGGATTAATGCAAACTGCGCAACCGTCCCAGCAAAGTGTATCATGGGGCGAGACGGATTTCTCTTCTTTGCAAAGCTCCAATGGTCCCACCTTTAACCAAACCACTGACATTCCTGGGCCCTTGACTCTCGCGGTCTCTGGTGAAAACACTACCACCCATGGACGCGTGGTTGTATTCGGTAATTCCCTTTTTGCCAATGACCAATATTTCAGTGTGTACGCAAACAGCGATGTTTTTATCAATTCGGTAGATTGGGCCGCTAATCAAAACAGTCTGATCAACGTCACACCGCACACGCCCATTACCCGTACATTCAATCCGCCATCGGGTCCTGCCCTCATTGCCATCCTGCTTGGAACGGTATTTGTAATTCCTGGCTTGATCATAGGCGCGGGCATTGTTTCATGGCTGGAACGCCGTAGAAGAGGTTAAACGATGATACGAAGAAACACTTGGATTTTGCTGATTATCCTGGTTCTGTTGGTTGGTGCTGCATTCTATTTCAACAATCAGAAGAAAACATCAGCAGGTGCCACTCCAACCCCAGCCAACACTTTCCTATTCAGCTCGAAAGATGGTCAGCCGACCGATATAAAAATTGAAGATACGGCCGGCCATTCCGTTGAGATCGCTCGTAACTCCACTGGCTCCTGGGTGTTGAAAGCACCAACAGCAGATGCCGCCAATCAAAGTCAGGCAGAATCCGCGGCAACTCAATTGACCTCTTTAAACATGCTTGGCAACGTTCAGATTGGCCTGGATGTGGTTGGGCTTACTCAACCAACGTATACTATGACGGTAACGTTCGATAGCGCCAAAACCCATAAAGTTTTAATCGGTTCAGTTAACCCGATCCAAACCGGTTATTATGTTCAAGTAGACGGCGGGCCAGTACAAGTCGCCGATAAATCCGGAATTGATTCCCTGGTCGGCATGTTGACCGCGCCGCCTTACCTTTCCACGTTGACGCCTACCATCACCCTGACCCCCATCCCTTCTGACACGCCGACGGCGGTGCCGCAAGCCACCAATTCGCCAGCTGCCACACTTGGCGCGGCGACGACTACCATCCTGGTCACTAGTGCACCCGTCTCGATAACATCCACGCCGTAAGAGGCAATTTGAGCGACACGTCATTCATAATGAAAAGATTACAAACGAGATAGGCTCTTGATTTTTCAGTTAAAAGAGCGTATTCTGGATTTGCAATCAAACCTGAAATCGAGAAAGAAAATGGATGTAGATAAAATCATAATCGCCGACGATGAAGAAGAATTTCCTGCAATTGCACGATTAATCGAACTAGGGCGGCAGAAATCCTATGTTACGCTCGATGATATCCTGCACTTCTTTCCTGAAGCTGAACAGGATGTGGAGCAGCTCGAGGAGGCTTTCTCGGCTTTGCTCAGTGCGGGTATTCCTTTTGTGGAAGATGCAACTCCGGGCGAACCGACCGAGGATGAACTTGTCGCAGTGGAAGAGACCGAGGTAGAACCTGATATTTCACTGGACGACTACCTCGCCAATATTGATACCGACGACACGATTGGTTTATATCTAAAAGAGGTCAGCCGCGTTCCACTCCTCACCGCGGAAGAAGAAGTCCAACTGGCCCAGCGCATCGAGCGCGGACGAACCTCACGCGAAGAACTCGCCAAAGGTAATGCTACGGCCCACCGCCGCACCGACCTGCGCAAACTGATCGAGGACGGATGGGCCGCCCGTGAACATCTAATCACAGCCAATTCGCGGCTAGTGATTTCGGTGGCCAAAAAATATATGGGACGAGGCGTTCCCTTCCTTGACCTCATTCAAGAAGGCAACATTGGACTCATCAGAGCTACGAAGAAATTCGATTACCGACGCGGCCACAAGTTTTCGACTTATGCGACCTGGTGGATTCGCCAGGCAGTCACACGTGCCATCGCGGATCAAGGAAGGACCATTCGCGTGCCTGTTCATATGGGCGATCAGATCAATAAACTGTTACGCGTTCAACATCAACTGACCCAACGCCTTGGGCGCGAACCAAGCGTGGAAGAAATTGCGAAAGCCCTCGATGTGCATCCCAAAAAAGTCGAGAACATGATTCAGGTAGCGCGGCGTCCTTTGTCGCTCGAAACGCCCACGGACGATGAAGAGGATTCCGTTTTGGGCGACTTCATCGAAGACGACGAAGCACCTCCGCCGGATGACACCGCGACTTATAATCTCCTGCGCGAGCATCTCGGCGAAGTATTGAACAGTCTGCCGCCACGCGAAGTTCGAATTCTACAGCTTCGATACGGCTTACTCGACGGGCAAGCTTATACCCTCGAGGAAGTTGGACGAAAGATGGGCGTCACGCGTGAACGTGTGCGCCAGATTGAAGCACAGGCGCTGAGTTGTTTGCGTCATCCGTCCATCCGACGCAAGCTACGCGATTATCTAGGTGAATAGAGTTCGGTCCCACGACAAAATGACAAAAAACCGCCCAATCAGGTGGTTTTTTGTTGCCTAATAAATCAAGGCCAAGATATACTTACATAGATCAAATTTTGGAATTAGAATATCATAGTTCTACTATACCGATTATCTGCAGAGGACATTTTGTCGATAGAGGAAATCCTAAGAGCGGGAATAGCTGCCGCGGAATCAGGCAATTTATCACAAGCGACAGCGCTGTTTGCAGAGGCGGTCAAGATCGATCCATCATCCGAAAAGGGATGGCTTGGCTTAGGCTTTTGTGTTTCGTCACCTGACCAGCGTGAGTATTGCTTTCGCCGCGTATTGGCACTTAACCCCAATAATCGTGATGCCCACGACCAATTAGCGCGCTTGTCAAAAGCCGATTTGATTCGTCCTCCAACGCAGCAGCAACCCAGTTCTGCTGAAATCGTTAGTACCCCAAGCTCGAAAAAAACTATTGAGCCACCACCGATGACAATGCCCCCCGAGGACGCTCATCCGGCCCAGCGAAATTTATCACCTTCGCCTGTTGTTCAAACGGCACCTAAAAGTATTGGAAGAAACCAGGCCGTCAAACAAAAGAAGAAAACAAATGCAACGCTCATTTCTGTGATTGTCGCCGTGCCAATCCTGATTATATGCGGCCTGGGGATTGGATATGGATTTTTGTTTATGAGCGCTCATTCAGCTGTTGCCGGAACTCGACCTCCACTTCTCGCCCAGTCGAATACTCAAACCCGTTCAACCTCAACCCCAATGGCGACGTCCAGCCCAACGCTGAACCCACCCACGCCTATTCCAAGTCCAGCACCGACGGTCGTTTACACTCCTACGTTCGAGAATGCGACATGTCCATTCACCGCGCCCGTTGCAAACATAAACTGCGGATATTTGATTGTGCCTGAGGATCGCACGGGCGATGCGTCTCACACGATCAAACTGGCTGTTGCCGTTTATCACAGCCAAAGTCCCAACCCCGCGGAGCCAGTCCTTTTCCTGCAGGGAGGTCCGGGAGCCGAAGCGGTTAAGTTGAGCGCTGAAGATTATCATATTATCGTGGCTCCGTTCCTTTCAAAACATGATTTTATTGTTTTTGATCAACGCGGCACGGGGTTATCTGAACCTGCCCTCAATTGTGATGATTTGACAAAGCTCTATTCACAAGATATCCATGGATTGATACCTGCCTCGAACTCGCGGCCTGGTATATTCCAACGCGATCCTATCTTGCAATGGATTATTGCAAGCTCAGGGCATCAACCTGAAGGCTTATACGACGGTCGAAAGTGCGGCCGATGTCCGAGATCTCCTCAATGTACTGAAATATCCCAAGGTTGACCTCTATGGTGCGTCGTATGGAACACGGCTGGCGCAGGTCGTTATGCGGGATTATCCCAATATCGTAAATAGCGCGATATTAGACTCTGTGGTTCCAACAGATACAAGTCTCTTCAGCAATTATTCCAATTCAATCGAATCCGGATTGAAGACACTATTTACCGATTGTGCAATTGACCCGCAATGTAATGCCGCCTACCCAAACCTAGAAAGCACATTTTGGAATTTGGTAAAACAGTTGGACGCAAACCCGGTTACAGTAACGAGTTCCGATTATCCAAACGGGACGATTACCGAAACGGTGACTGGTGAAACGGTATTAAACGTAATCCTGAGTTCTCTAAAAGAATCCCAGTACATTGCGACTGCGCCCCAAACTATTTCCCGCTTTAAGAACAACGACTTTTCAACGCTAGTTATCGAGCAGTCATCGTTGCCATTCGCATTTAATGGGATCAGCCCTGGCTTATTCATCAACATGACATGCCACGAGCAGGTTCTGTCAACCACGCCGAAGCAGGTTCAGACCGACGCTAATCTCCATCTAATCGAGGATTACGCGTGGCTTCCCTTTTACGGAGATATTGAGGACATATTCAGGACCTGCAATTCGTGGGGAGCGACTGCGCCAAACTACGATGAAGATAACCCGACAGTGAGCAATATTCCTTCATTGATCATCGCTGGTTCATTCGACCCGGTCACGCCACCTATCTATGCAAAGCAGGTTGCTGCACATTTAAGTCATAGCTATTATTTTGAGTTCCCAAACCTTGGGCACACGCCGACTGCCACCGATACTTCAGGTTGCGCAATGAATATTGCTCTGCAATTTCTTGACAACCCATCTGCAGAACCCGATCACTCCTGCCTGAACAAATTGAAGAGTTCTGATTTTATTGTTCCATACACGGGAAGTCCGGCACTGCCGCTAAAAACCGTGACGACGAATGGGATCAATGTTGATGTTCCCGAAGGCTGGCACAAAGATAATTCAGGACTTTACGACCGAGACAATTCTCCATTCGACACCACCGTGGTGGGACTCCTTAAAGTCCCGGTTAGCACTAGCAATATCGAGAAGATGTTTTCACTGCAAGCATATGGCTATTTGGGGCTGGATGGTCCGCTGACCGAAGTTGGTCAACGGCATGCAAATGGACTGAACTGGAAACTTTATACGTCCTCGTCGTATGGCCGCCCGGTTGACGTTGCCATGGTTGATAAGGGCAATTCGTCGATTGTGGTCATGCAATTCTCCAACCAGGACGAACACGATGCGCTCTATCAAACCGTGTTCCTCCCGATGGTCGATTCTGCGGGCAAATGATAATGAAGATCCAATGGAAAGCATGGAAGTATCTGATTACAATTTTCTTTGCCACATGGATTTTTATATGGGGATGGATGTGGTTGGTTCGCAGAATCTATCCAGCGAATACAACACCTGATCTGATTTTGCGGCCCTACATGGGAGTTACACCTGAGACCAATCCATTCCTTGAAGTCTGGCAACGCTGGGACACGCTTGATTATCAAGCAATTGCTGAAAGAGGATATACTGCCTTCAGTACGGCCTTATTCACTCCACCATTCTATCCCTTGCTAATGCGTTTATTTGCCCCACTTTTCAATGGTAACACATTAGCGTCTGGGCTACTTATTTCCGGTTTGGCTTTTCTTGGATGCCTAATTGTTTTCTACCTTCTTGTCCGGCTAGAATTGCCTGAACAAAATGACCCTTTGCGAAGTGTAATGTATCTAGCTTTTTTCCCCACAGCTTTTTTCCTAATTGCGGCTTACAGCGAATTGCTATTTTTATTAGCTGTGCTTTTATGCTTTTTTGCTGTACGAAGAAGGCAATGGTTTCTAGCAGGGATATGTGGTGGGCTAGCTTCCTTCACACGAACTCCAGGACCGTTCATAATTGTCCCCCTTACATGGGCTGCTTGGGAAGCTTGTCGCGCTGGTGACGGGCGCGGATGGATAGCACCAATACTCACCGGCATAGGTGCCATAGCTTATCCGCTTTACGTTTGGATTGGACTGGGTCTTCCGCCAACAGCTATCTTAAACGCTCTAAATAAGCGCGGCGGATACTTAACTCTTCCGGGTTTGAACCTTGTCGAGTTTTTTAGTCGCATTCTGCGTGGTCAATTGGTAGCAGAAAACATGATTGAATTAGGCTTTTCGCTGATCTTTATTGCGCTGACGGTATTTATCGTGAAGCAACTTCCTAGCATCTATGGCGTTTATTCAGTAACATTCATGCTTCTTTTTCTTGCCCGCTTCGGTTCCCCTCAGCCATTGATTAGCATGGCGCGCTACGTATTAGAAATATTCCCGGCGTTTATGGTTTTATCCATTTGGGGACGAAAGGTCTGGATCAATCGCATAATCTTATATCTATTTTGGCTTGGCCTTCTCTTTTTCTCCGGCCAATTTGCTATCTGGGGCTGGGTAGGATAAGCTTGAAGGAGTGTCCGATTAACGAGTATCCAAATTTCATTTGTTCTTTGCATTAGTGAAATCTACTTGAACATAGAAATTGTGTACAATCAGAATTATGCAATTCAAAAAGACTTTATAACAACATATTCTATTCAAAATGAAGCTTTTGCCAGCGGGCGACAGGATGAACGCTGAGATATAGAAACCACAAAAAGCCATGATCACCACAAAATTCAGAAAAAATTATCGTCCAGTCTTGCGTCTAGACTTTCGCCTTATCTTCATCGAGATACTGATATGGACTATTTCTGTTTGCACTATTGCATTCTTATGGAATAGATGGCTAATCCCAGGACCCTATGGCCCTTATCGATGGATCGGAATGGATTTTGTGCCATATTGGGTAGGCGTTCGACAAATGATCCATGGGATAAACCCGTACGGCATCGAAACAACCTTGAAAATCCAACAGGCCATCTATGGCGGGCCCGCAATCAACGTTGACCCAATGATGTTTGTCTATCCGGCCTACATGTTTATCCTTATCGCCCCATTCGGACTATTGCCGGCCAATTGGGCAGTGGCCTTGTTTGCAGGATCACTTACCTGGGCATTAATTAATCTAATCCTAGTCCTTTCGTTTCAATGGAGTAAGAAATTCTCCTATCGCGCGTTTTTAGGAACCATCCTTGTGATCGGATGCCTACCCTTTTTTGTTATCTCAATTTCAAAGGGACAGATAGGCTACCTCGGCATAGATGCCGTGTTCATTGCATGGTGGTTCTGGGACAGGAAACCATTTTGGTCAGGAGCCGTATTAGGCTTGGCAATCATGAAACCCACAGCCATAATAATTCCGGTCATCGGCTATTTGCTTTGGTCATTATTTAAAAGGAATTTCACTCCAATATTTGGCTTTCTCTTTACAATAACAATTCTTGTTACCGGGAGTTTGCTTGCTGTGGGCGATTGGATCCCGTCCTATCTCGATGTTTTGAAAACCGGAGGCGGAGCACCGGTCATTTGGAGCTTGCAAGCTTTAGGTTATCCATGGAATATCCTATACACTGTTTTGGTTGTAGCGTTATTGATCTATGCGGTGAGAATTTCAATCCACAAAAACGACGGCAATCTGTGGATGTCGGCATTTATCCTTGCAGGGATCGCATTCTTTCCAATGCGGTGGATTTACGATCTGTTCCTTGGAATTCTTATTCCTTCCCAAGAAAAGAACTTATCTACACTTTCATTATTGAGTGTAAGTCTGGCTTTGATATCTCCGTGGTCACTTATCATGCTCCCAGAATCCTCTCGATGGAATTTTGCGGCGATAATAATTCCATTGACGTGGTCGCTGAGCTTAATCACAATAATCTCCGATCGCAACAATACTTCAACACAATGAATAAGCTAAAGTTTTCTACGATTGGGAAAATAGACGTTTTACTGGCTTTTCTATTACCCCTATTGGTCTTTATCATTTTAGCGCGCACGCCTCAGGATGCAGATATGTGGTGGCATTTGCGTGCCGGGCAGGATATGTGGCAATCAAAATCTATCCTCCTGACCGATACATTTAGCTATACTCGCTACGGACAACCGTGGGTCAATGCATTTTGGATCTCTGAAATCATTTTCTATCTATCCTATAAATTGGGGGAATATTTAGCGATCACAGCGCTCGTCGCGCTAACTGGAGCTACAACTTTTTATTATCTTTTCCAGCGCATGGAGGGAAACAAATTCGTCAATGCATTCATTATCATTCTGGCAACGATCACCGCCGCACCGATTTGGAGTCCGCGCCCACAGATTTTTTCGTTCCTCATTCTAGCCTTGCTGGATGGCTGGCTAAATCAGATACAAAAAAACAACAAAGGACCGCTTTGGATTTTGATTCTAGTCTTCGCGCTTTGGGCCAATATTCACGGCGGATGGATTTGGGGCTTTTTACTTCTTGCCGCGTACATCGTTGGTATCGCATTAAATGATTTAAGCAAAGAAGATCTTACTATCAGCGCAAATTGGAAATTTCTTTTACAGCTAATATTTTGGTCGCTACTCGCAGGATTGGCAATTGGCTTGAATCCCAACGGAATCTCGATTTGGCGTCTGCCTTTTACCACTGCAAACGTTTCGATGCAAATCCAGGAATGGGCCTCACCGGATTTTCACCAAATGGAATTTCAACCACTACTTTGGATGTTGTTCCTACTCCTTGTCACCGCCGTTCTTGCAAAGCCAAAAATGAACTGGGTATCGTTGCTTAAGATAATTGGTTTTGCTTATCTCACATTCGTCTCTGAACGCAGTATTGCCGTATTTGCAATCATCGCCGCGCCGACTCTAGCAGAATGGACTAACGGGGCAATCGAAAACATAAAAGCAAATTTATCAATTCATATCGACAAGGAGGCGGCCCCACTTTTCTCGGAAAGAATAAACATAATTTTAAATGCCACTCTTTTGGTTCTGATCGTGTTGACTGCTTTAGGGCGGGTATATCTTGCGTCCACCCCAACCGAAGTGAATAAGAATGTGCCGGTAGGCGCCGTCGAATGGTTAAAGGAAAATAAAGCCGGCGGTCATCTGTTTAATTCCTACAATTGGGGCGGATACCTGGCCTGGTCGCTGCCACAATCCCCAGTCTTCATTGACGGACGCGCCGATCTGTTTGGAAACGAATTGATCAATGATTGGTGGAATGTGGTAGACGGAACACCGCAAGGATTTGCGATTCTGGATCAATGGAAAGTCCAAACCATCCTGTTGGAGCCGTCTTGGCCGATCATCAAATTACTTCCATCGGCAGGTTGGCGGGAAGTTTATCAGGACCAAATGGCAGTAATATTTATCAGAGAAAAATAAAGTATAGGTTATTTTCGAGCGAAGATAACCGCGCTATTATTTTCAAAAACAAGTTTGTAGCTTTGGCTTTGTCTCAACAAAAATACAAGCAAATCCGGCGTTTGATTCGTTTTGGAAGATTTCTCAACATAAAGATAATCATAATCAAGATGATTTGAGCTCGCCCAATTCTCAACGCAGGAAGGGGCGTCATTGAGGCAAGACTGCAATTGATCCAAACTGCTGAGAAAAGTCATGAAGCCTTTTCCCAACAGCCATTCCTGACCTTGAATGGTGTTCTGGCTTCTACGTAATGAGTAAGCAGGAAACCATTCCGTCACCGGATCTTCTAACGGATCCGGTCGACCTGTCAAAACGATAAAACGACTCGCAGTGGGCGTGTTTTTAACGATCCAATCCATGGCAGCGCGGTCGTTGTGCGAGACAACATAGTTTGTGAGACTGAAATCATAGATCATGGCGCCAATCAATGCAAAAAATAAAACATAACTTAGAACTATTTTTGCGACGCGTCCTAAGGCGATATATTCCGTCCAATCATGCGCCTCATTCCTTGATTTAGAATCGAGCGCGGCGATACCGGGGATGATCAAATCTGAAAGCCCGATACCCGCCAGCGCCGCGAGTGGAATCGCCGCGATCGCCGTCGCACTACGCGGTTCGACAACAAACGGAATCAGCACCCAGATTGGCAAGAACCAATCCCGCCGCGCACATTGAACTGCGAAGCCGATCAGTCCAACCACAGTGAGAACGGTGGCAAAACGTTCCTCTGCAAAATCAAAGGTGATCCACGGAAGCCAGAACAACGCGTTGTGTCCGCCCGTGCTGAGCGCCGATTGAAATGGCCCAAAGCCATGCTGAAATAAAACCATTCCCCACCACGGCCAGGTCAGGAAAACCACACCCAATGCAGCGAGCAGAGCATCACGAATAGCCCGCGAGTTTCGCCCTTTGAAAAACCAAATCAACACACAAGCCGCAGCAGTATGAAGCCCGGTTTCAGGATGACTGAGGATCGCGCCTGCGCCAAATAACGCCGTCCATAGAATATACTTCGGCGCGCGTCGAGTGAATAAGGCCCAGGTCGAGGCGCACGCTAATAAAAGAAAGAGCAAGCCAAATGACCGGCTAAGACCACCTCCCATCACATACCACGAAAACAGTCGCGGCATCAGAGCATAGACCATTGTAGCCAGCGAAGCCTTGGAGCGCGAGGTTAGCATCAGGCTTGCCATCCAATAAAAAGCAACAATGGATAGAGTCGAAATCAGAGGTGGAAGCCAGCGAAGAACATCGAGTGTCGAAATGCCAATCGACGAAATCAATCCAGCAGCATAGAAAGAAAGCGGCGGATACGCAAAAGGAATATTCAGATGATTGTAAGAAGTAAAGGCGGGAAGCAGAAAGTGATTAGAGCGAAGATCGGTAATCATCACATAGAACATGCCCCCATCATTGATTGGAGTGCCGGTCTCGACGGTTGGCAACAATCTTACCACTGCGCCAAATAAAACCGATAGCAAAAAGAAGAAGTCAGCCCAGCCTATTTGATTCTTTCGCATTACTCCCTCCAAGGGTAAAATATCTTAATTGCAGCTCAAAATACTTTTTCAAGGTCTGATAATTTTAACACACCATGAAACGACAAATCACCCTTAAGATCGACCCAAAATATAACGATCTGATCTTTGCGGCCCTCACGGCCTTTTTCACCTTAATCCTCAGGTTGTCTGTGGCATTATCTTCAACCTTTCCATTGAATGACGGTGGTTTGTTTTATCGAATGATTCTTGACTTGCAATCCAATCATTTCATCCTGCCAACTTATACGACTTACAACAACGCACACATCCCATTTGCATATCCTCCGCTCGGTTTATATTTTTCCGCCTTTCTTTCAACCAGCCTTCACGTTGATCTTCTGACGCTTACGAGAATTCTGCCCTCGGTGATCAATGCCGGCACGACGGGTGCGTTTTACTTTCTTGCACGCCGCATTCTGACAAAACAAGAAACGGCTCTCGCGGCGACCTTTGCTTTCATATTCATTCCACGCGCCTTTGAATGGCAAATCGTGGGCGGCGGTCTCACCCGGACTTTCGGCCTGCTGTTTGCAATTTTGACTTTGCGCGCCGCTTATATTTTCTATCATGATCATGAGGCCAAACAGTGCATCGTTATAGCAGGATTTGGTACACTGACTGTTCTTTCTCACCCCGAAGCCGCTGCACATACAGCAATTGCCGCTGCGATTTTTTATTTTGTTCTGGATCGATCAAGGCGCGGTGCCGTGCTTTCCTTGGTGACAATGGTTGCCATATTACTGCTCGGCGCCCCGTGGTGGGTTTTCATTATTTCACAACACGGTCTCGATCCGTTCTTGGCCATTCTGGCTGCCGCTCGTCAAGGGACCACTCAAACTATTGCCAGCAGAATATTCCTCGTATTTCAATTCAACTTTACCGAAGAACCCTTCTTGCCCGTGGTCAGCCTATTGGGATTGATTGGCTTATTCGCAGTTCTGAACAAACGCAGTATATTGCTCCCACTATGGATTGTCATTCCTCTGCTGATCGAGCCGCGCAGTGCCCCGCAATATATAGCGCTCCCCCTTGCGATGCTTGCCGGAATCGGGCTGGTCGAAATTTTGATTCCGGCTGTCGCATCTGTTGGTCGTGGCGATAATCCGCGCATATCCAATCGAATAATCGCTGCAATACTTTTGTATTTGGTATTGTATGGGTTGATATCAACTTTTGTAACGGACGCACAACTCATTAGCCTGACCCTCAAACCGGAAGACATCCAAGCCTTTAACTGGATCAATAACAATCTGCCACAAAATAGCCGTTTCATTGTTCTAACAAATGGTGGTCCTGTCTACGACTCGATCAGCGAATGGTTCCCTGCCCTAACGCATGACACCAGCCTTGCAACTGTGTTCGGAACGGAATGGCTGAGAAACGAATCATTTCGAAAAAGCTCAATGCGTTATATGGATTTACAAGCCTGTTTATTTAGCGACACAGCTTGTCTCACGAATTGGTCAATACAATATAGCACACCGTACTCATACGTTCTGATAAGCGGTCAAAGTCAAAAATGGCCGTTGCTTCTGACCATAAAGACGGCCAACAATTATCAGGAGATATATAACTCATCGGACATCATTGTCTTTGAGAAAATACCCTGAGCACTTTTCCGGCAGGAAAAAATCAAACAACCGCGTCGATCATCAAGGCGAGAAATATGAATGCCAAGTACATACTTGACCAGCGATACATCGTCCAAGCCACTTTGTTGCCGGGAATTTTCCAAACGCGCCACGCCGAATAAATCAGCAAGAGACCAAGCACAATTGCAGAGACAAGATAAACAGTGCCAGTTGCCCGAATTAGAGGCAACAGAAGAGTCGTGCCCACCAGGACAAAAGTATAGATCAAAATTTGCAGACGCGTTTCCTTTTCGCCTTTTACGACCGGCAACATAGGCACGCCCGCGCGCTCATAGTCCTTGGAACGGACAATAGCCAGCGCCCAAAAGTGCGGTGGCGTCCACATAAATATAATCAAGAACAAAATCCATGCCGCGAGGCTGAGATGACCAGTCGCTGCCGCCCAACCGACCATCGGAGGAATCGCACCCGCCCCACCGCCAATCACAATATTTTGAACCGTTGCCTTTTTCAACCAGAGACTATAGAAAATTACATAATAAAAGATTCCCGCCAGCGATAGCAAGGCAGCGGTCAAGTTGACGAAGCCAGCGAGAATGTAATAACTCACAAGGCATAACGCCAGCCCGAAGGAAAGACCTTCCGCCGCACTCATGCGGCCCGCCGGAAGCGGACGCTTGGAGGTTCGCTGCATGTTCTTATCCAGTTCACGGTCAATAAATTGATTCAAAGCCGAAGAGCCGCCTGCTGCCAACGCGCCGCCGAGCATGGTCCAGAGAGCGAGCGAAGGAGAAGGCCAGGCTTTGCCGCCCATCACAAGCCCGCCAAAAGTTGTGACCAATAAAAGCGCGACGATGAGCGGTTTGCTGAGAATAAAGAAATCATTGAGCCGTTGTCGAATATCCACTTTGGGGAATTGCTTTCCATCACGCGCCGATATGCCAGAAATCATGGCCAGAGCGATTAAGGAAATCCAAAGCAAGACCGCCGTCAACGTATGCAAAACAACCAAGTGAAGCGGAAAATTTCGCACAACTTGAATCGCGCCGACGAAAGCCTGCCCGAAGAACAACACCGTAGTTACCGTCATTAACGGCAGCAACACAGGGTCATCGCGTTGCTCGCGCCACGATTTTAGAAAAAGCCAGATCATTAAAAGAGCGGAGATTCCCGCCAATGCAAGATGCACAAACTTCAGCCAACCCAATGAAGTGGCTGGGATACAAAAAGGCGAATCGGAACAAGTCAACGCCGCGTTATTAAGCAAGACAAGGCGTCCGGCTATAGTCAACAAAAGAACAACAACCATGGTTCCCCAAACCAGGCGAGTAAAAGATGAAGAGAAACTGTATTTCATGATCTCTTCCTTAATTCCTTTCTCCATAAATAATAGGCATACCCAAGGATAAACAGAATCGAAAACGAGAACCACTGAATGGCATAATTTAAATTATTCGCACCGGAGGACAAATCCAAGGCTTCCTGCTGGATGGGAATCGGAGGATTCACTATAGCCGGATTCGGATTCAGTTTAACGTACACCGGCAAAATCGGATAAGGAATCTGCTGACGGATACGATCCATGTTGACATAAACCCAAAAGTCAAGGCGCGTTTGATTCGGGGTTAAGGTCGGGTCGGTGTCGGATCCCAAAGTGGGTTGCGTTTGCCCGAGACGGATTATGCCGCTGATGGTCACCTTCCCTGGGTTATCGTATTGATGCCAGTTGGCAGGAGCCGAATTGCCATCAGCGGGAATCCAACCGCGATCAACGAGAACCGCTTCCCCGTCTGAAAGTCGAAGCGGCGTAAGCAAATCATAACCGGATTGAACGCCGTTGTATTGGTCCCGGGTTGCGACTTGATTTTGAAAATCATAGGTTCCAGTAGCAGTGACTGCGCGGTATTCCATCGTTGTTAAATTCACTTGCGCGGGTAAATTCAGCGGTGGCATGGCTTGCACCGCAAGAACCTGATTAGTGAAGGATCGTTCCTGTTTAAGGCGATCCAATTGCCAGAAACCTAATCGAATACAAACTGCCGATGCAACCAAGATCAGGACCGTCGCCAGCCACCAGCGGCGGCTGAACATCAAATCCAAAATCAGTTTGTAAGTGCTTTTTTGGGCGGCCATATCAGCAGACTGTAGAGAACAAAAAGCATTGCCATTGGAACACCGCCGATAAATATGCCCCATAAGCGCGTGTCCCACGTGAGCGCTTCGCTGACATCCAGGCCGAAGATTTTGCTCGGAACGAAGGAACATTGAAAGGCATATTTCTGATCCGTGCTGAGCTTCATGCTGGCCGACGTACCTGCCGGAATCCATAACGGTCCCAATCGATGCTCCACCGAGTCTTCGTTCTTGACCACTAACGTATCGCCAACCACAAAGCTCATATTTTGCGGGATGGAGGGAGGTTGCTGTCCCAACGCAACGCGCTTGGCCGTGCCCGGCGGAATCACAAGCAGAATTTCTTGCGATGGCCTGGTAACGATATTCATCTGAGGAAAAAACAGAAAGGGTATCTCCGCCAGCAAAGCGCCAAACAGCAATCCCAAGACCAGAAATATAAGAGAGCGCTTTACAATCGGATTCCGAAACATCAATATCCTTTTATTAACGTTTGAACATCGTCAGCCACATCCTGCGGATCCATAGATGGACCATCAAAAGTGACTCGCAGATTTCCCTTGGGATCAATGACATACAAGTAGGTGGTGTGCGTATCACCGCCATCTTCCACCGTGACACCATAAGCAGTATAAGCTGGCTGGAGTTGAGCAGGCGTGCCAAATAAACCAAGGAAGGTTGGATAAAAGCCTGTCATCCATTTTTTCATCTGGGCAGCAGTGTCGTGGGTAGGATCGGTGGTCGCCATAAGCACTTGTACATTTTGAGCAAGATTGCCCAAGAGTCCCATCGTTAACTTGAGCTTTGCCATTGTCGCGGGACAATCATCAGGGCAACTGGTATAACCGAAATATAACAAAACAACTTTACCGCGCTGACTGCTAAGAGCAAAAGGCTGACCATTGCTATCCGTCAAATCGATGTCTGTAGCAGGCCCGGCGGATTGATCACGGTTCCGCGAAATGACGGTTTACGAGTTGCGACCAAAACTCCAGCCGCAAGAACAAGGACCGCCAATATTGCACTCCCAATCAAAATAAGTTTTCGATTTATGAGTCATCTCCTTTGGACAAAATTTATGGGCATCGGCCGCCCACTTATCTTACATACGTTAGTTTAATTTCAGATTAGTTTACCGATCAAATATAAAGCCGGGTAGAAGAAAATCCAAACCACATCGATAAAGTGCCAATACACGGTCGCCGATTTAACCGCCCAGTGTTTCTCGGGGGAGTATAGCCCGCGCAATCCATTCCTCAAAACAATGCTGAGGAAGATCACGCCGGTCAAAACATGAAAGGCGTGCATACCCGTCATTATGAAGAAAACCGCGCCTGCCGCATTCGAGGATGGAGTTACGCCCGCGCTGATCGCAGACGGCCATTCAACCGTAATTACACCCGCTAAAAAAACTAAACCGAGGAGGATGGTCAGTGAGATTCCAAAAATAAAACCTTTGCGGTCGCCGTGTTCCATGGATACTTCTGCACGATTCATGAAGAATGACGAAAGCAATAACACGGACGTTATGGTCAGTGCAATATACTGACTATCCGGGCTTAATGGCAAAGCCGTCAAGCCTAGCAAGTTGAAACGACTGATGAAAAGTCCGCCAAATATGAACGCGTCGGAAAGGAGGAATAACCATAGTCCCATACGGCTGGTTGTAAGCTTATACTCATAGCTATGGCGATCAAGGTTATCATCCTGCACGCTCAACTTGTAGATGTGCATATAGTAGTACATGACCAAACCGACTTTAACAAATGCGATCATGGCCAGCAAGACCGTCGATCCGATTTGAACCGCAACGAAAAATTCGAGCGCCGTCAAGGCCGCCAGAAAAACAAAGACAATTACGCCCTGACGCAGGATATCTGATTTATTAGTGTGTTCCATCGATGAGATTCCTTCTAACGATCCTTGCTCTTCTTATCCTCAAACCGAACATAGACTGAGCCCGGCAAACCATAATCGTAGGGCTCGCCAATCACTTCAAAGGGATGCTCATAGTTATGTACGGGCATTGGCGAAGGAACCAACCATTCGGGTGAACGCGAATTCCAAACGTTGCCGGTTGCCGTTTCACCATTCTTTATGCTCACGAAAAGATTGTAGAGGAAGATCAAAACTGAGATGGCAATCAAATATCCTGCAATAGTCATGATCAAATGATAGGTATCAAAACCCAAGGCCGGATCATAATCAGCAACGCGGCGGCGCATCCCTAGCAGTCCGACACGCATCATTAAGAGTGTCAGAGTCAGAAACGAGGGCGTCATCAACCAGAAATGAATTTTGCCAAGCTTCTCGTTCATCTTGCGGCCAGTGACTTTAGGGAACCAGTAATAGATTGCGGCAAAGAACGGATAGATATATCCGCCAAACATAGTGTCATGAAAATGTCCAACGATCCAGTATGTATTTTGCAGATGCAAATCCGTCGCGACAGTTGCGTTTGGAGGTCCGGAAAGACCGCCCAAAAGGAAGACCACGATTCCGCCAACCACGAATAACATGGGGGTCGGCATTTCGATTTTCCCTTTCCATATAGTTGCAATCCACGAGAAAAACTTGACGCCCGTCGGAACAGCGACCAGAAGTGTGCTGAACATAAAGGGAATCCGCAAATATGGATTCATGCCGGAAACGAACATATGGTGCGCCCATACAAGAAAACCGACCAACGCAATACCTAATGACGACATCGCTACAAAGCGATAACCGAAGAGTGGCTTCCGAACAAAGACTGGTACCAGTTCCGAAATGATTCCCAACCCTGGCAAGACAAAAACGTATACAGCCGGATGAGAATAGAACCAGAATAGATGCTGGAACAATATAGGGTTTCCGCCTTTATCGGAATCGAAGAATCCCATTCCAAACAAGCGCTGGAACATAACCATCTGGAAAGAAAGGCCTATCAACTGAGTCGCAGTTGAGGAGATCAGAGACGTTGCAATCGCGGCCCAAACAAAAATCGGCATTCGGAATGCGGTCATTCCTTTAGCTCGCATTCTCAGCACGGTAACGATTAAGTTGATCCCTCCGAGAATAGAGGCCCAACCCGCAACCGCTACGCCCAAGAAAAACATCTGCATTCCAAGCGGTGCACGCTCCGAAAGTGGTGGATAGCCGGTCCAGCCCGTATCAAAGCCCCCAAACACAAGTGTGGAAAGCAACAAGATTGCAGCAGGCGGAGCCACCCAATAAGAGAATGCATTCAATCGTGGAAAAGCCATATCCTGCGCGCCGATCAACATGGGCACAAGGTAGTTCATCAGGCCGGCAACACCCAACAGAATACCCACGATCATCACGATGCCATGCAAACTCATAAAGGTGTTGTATTCTTGAAGCGTAAGAAACTGCAAACCTGAATGGGCCAATTCGGTGCGGAAGATCATGGCAAATAATCCACCCACGCACAACAGAAATAGCGCAGTTACCGTATACTGCACGCCGATTACTTTATGATCGAGAGAAACATTCAGGTATTTCTCCCAACCTGGCGGATCTTCGCGGTGCTCCGGAACTTCCTCACCCTTTACCCATTTGAACCAATCTGTCATGGCACCCGTACTAGCAACATATGAAAGAGCGCCAACCAACCCCCCAAATACCCAGGCGGGTTCAGTAAAAAAGTATTGGCCCGAGACAAATGCATTCAAGCCCATTAGAACGCGAATGACAGTCACGAACAATGCACCAACGATCCACCCGATCAATTGCCAGAGCAGACCGCGCATCAAAGCCGACGCAAAGAATTTTCTCATTCAGATACTCCGCTCAATTACTTTAAGGACTCGATATAAGCAACGATGTCGCTGATCTGTGATTGAGATAATGTAGTCCCAAAAGTTTTCGGCATTACGTTATCCTGGAAACCGTCTACGATCTTGGCGCTCGGATTGACAATCGACTCAATCAAATACGCCTCATTCGCTGTTACAACAGCCCCTGGCGCTACATTAGTTCCACCCGACATTTTGACTTGTGATTGATAGAGTCCCTTCCATGTGGGAGCGATGCCGGTGCTGCTGCCGTCCACAGAATGACAACCTGTGCAACCGTACTCTGCCACCAATTGTTGACCGCGCCCCAATGGAGTTTGGGCCGCTGCTGCCGCCGCCGCAAGTTGCGTTTGAATCCATGAATCATAATCAGTCTGGGAACTCACAATGACTGGGGCGGTCATATAAGAGTGCTTTAAACCGCACAACTGCGCGCACTCCACCTGATAAGTTCCGATCAGGTCCGGCGTGACACGATAGGTTGTGATGCGGCCCGGTAAAATATCCTGCTTCATCCGAAATTGAGGTACAAAGAATGAATGGATGACATCCGTGGATTGCATATTCAATACGACTTGACGATTGACAGGCAAATGCAACTCCGTGGATGTAAATCCCTCTGGGTAGTCAAATTCCCAAGACCATTGGCGGGCGGTCACGCTAATTTCCAAAGCGTTTGGGTCTACTGCCATCACTTCCCCCAATGTATACGTGCCCATATATGCAAGAACGAGAACAGTAATGAAAGGAATCACTGTCCAAATAATTTCCAGGGTATTGTTTCCTTCAATGTGAGGACCATCAGATGTATCCCCTTTCTTCCTGCGAAACACAATCAAGCTATAGACCAGGGGAACCATAATCAGCGCAAAGAGAAAGCAAATAATGGCAATCTCAACATTCCAAAGCTGATCTATTGGAATGGACTGTGCGCTAGCCTCGACGGGCATTAACTTTATGGCCATCAATCCGGCATAAGTAGCTATGGCTAAAACGACTACCAGCACGCCGGTAATTAAATAATGTCGCATACGCTCTCTCTCCTGAATTTTTGGTTCACACGTTCCGTCTTTACGCGCTTTCCCCTTGTTCAACGGCAAAACACTGCCGTAAAACAAGGGGCATTATCACATGAATAAAATTGAATTCCAAAAAAGTAGCAACACCGCTAAACTGCATCGCAAGCCGCGATATACTTAATGTACCAAATTTTCCTGATTTTGTCACTATTATTTGGATATTTTATTCCGATTTGGAAATTGGTCAAGCGCTTCTTTCCCAGACTATTGGACTGAGCAAAGAACTATAAGTTTTTCAACGCTTCCAGCACTTCTGCACTATGTTCCGAGGGACGGACATTCTCAAAGACTTGCGCGATCTTACCATCCGCGCCTATCAAGAAAGTGGTGCGCAACACACCCTCGTATTCGCGTCCCATAAATTTCTTCGGCCCCCAAACGCCATACGCGTTGCACACTTGATGATCTTCATCTGCAAGCAATGGAAATGGCAATTGATATTTTTCCTTAAACTTGACATGTGACTGCACGGAATCGGGGCTAACGCCAAGAATAGTCACGCCCGCTTTTTGATAAGCAGAATAATCATCTCTAAAATTGCAAGCTTCCTTTGTGCAACCCGGCGTATCATCCGCTGGATAAAAATATAAAATCACGGGCTGACCCTTGAAGCCCGACAAACGACGGGACGTATTCGTATCATCCAATAATTCAAACTCAGGTGCAGGTATTCCCAATGAGATAGGCATTTTACAATCTCCTTTAATATTATTTTAGGACGCCAATCTTCTTAAGATTTTCCTCGAGATCATCCAAGGTAGCAGGTTTGATAATCATTGCGTTCGCGCGCCCCTTCATGACGCGGGCGCGCGTTTCTGGCTGATCGTCCGATGTGATCACAATCACGGGGACGGGAACCAGCCTTGGCTCACGACGCAAATAAGCCAGAATTTCCAAACCGTCCACACCGGGCATATTGATATCGAGCAGAATCAAGCCAGGTGTAAAGTTACTCAACAACGTTATGGCCGGGCTAGCGCCATAGGCCACGCGTGCAGGTACATCCAATACAGTTAACATTTGATGCAGTGCATCAGCGGTCGAACGATTATCATCAATGATTAGTGCGTCGTTCATTCATCCTCCAGAATTACAGTGCCCATCACAGACACATCATATCCTTTCAGTTTAGATACAGCCTCTCGAAACGCGCGGCTACTTAGAAGTCCGAAGAGAGGCGCTAGCAATTCATCATCCGCAAATTTTTTCGGAACCACTAGATCATAGCGTTCTTGAAACAATGGGATGAAATCCAGATCCAGAGCCTGCGCCGCGGCCGCTATGCCCAGTCCACAATCTGCACGACCAGAAGCAATAGCTGCTGCAATGCCAAGATGAGTATATTCTTCTTGATTGTACCCTTGAATCATTTCGGAAGAAATCCCCATTAATTTCAAGTGATAATCCAACAGAACGCGCGTCCCTGCACCGCGTTGACGATTGACAAAGCGAACCGTCGATCGGCTGAGGTCGCCCAAACTTTTTATTCCCTTCGGATTTCCGCGCCTCACGAGCAGACCTTGCTCGCGTCGAACCAGCGCAACAACTTTCACTGGAATATCAGGCATGTATTCACGAATGTATAAAATGTTGAATTCGCCCGTTTGCGGATCAAAGAGATGCGAGCCAGCCAAATGAGCTTCACCGCGACGAAGTGCAACGAGTCCACCTTGCGAACCAATATTTGCAGATACAAAGCGACGATCCTCTTGCGCAAGGAATTGTGAGAGTAGATCGAGAGTCAAATCATGCGAGCCAATGCAAAAGATCGTATGCTCAAGTTCGGCATTGCCTTTGTAAAGATGAACTTGGACTTCTTGTCCGGCTTCGACACCTTGAATGCCCGGCGGAAGAATCACAAGTCCATCCGCTTGAACCAATGAAGTAATGACACCTGCACCACGCGAGAGCGGCACAGCAAGAAGCTTATCGCCGACTCGATCGACCACGACACGCACATAGTCTTCATCGCCTGGAGGCGAATTGATTTTGCGAGTCAAACTGTGCGGTTTTAACTGGAAGTTCGTTTGGTTTTCGTCCCAACCATTTGGCAATCAAAGGTTCAACGAAAATTTCGGTCGTCAGCGCAGCGGAGACCGGATAACCGGGGACGCCGATGATGGGAATCGGGAGTTGGGGGTCGAGAGTCGGAAATCCATTCACCGATTCACGATTCACCATTCCCAAGATAACGGGATGCCCCGGTCTCACCGCAACCCCATGAACAAGTAAGGTACCAAGTTTCTCAACCACCTGCGCGGAGAAATCTTCTGCACCCGCGGATGAGCCAGCATTAAGCAAAATCAAATTGTGATTCTGCGCAGCTTCTTGCACGCGCTGACAAATCAAATCAAAATCATCTTTCGTGATCGGAAAACGCGTCGGTTCGCCGCCCATCGATTTGATCTGCGCCGCGAGCACAAGAGAGTTATATTCGAAAATATCGCCCGCCTTGAGCTTCGATCCGAGTGGGACAAGTTCCGTGCCGGTCGGAATAATCGCAACACGCGGTTTACGCGCCACTTTGATTTCATCATAGCCTGATGCAGCAATCGCGCCCAAATCAACAGCGCGCAGGATATAACCCGCAGGCAAAACCAATTGCGTGGCAACAATATCCTCTCCAAGCGGACGCACATGACTCCACGGCGCAACCGCCGCGCGGATTCGAATCGTTTTCGGTTTGCGAATCTCTGTGGTGATTTCGCCCCGCTCATCCAACGACTCAACATTCTCAATTGGAATCACCGCATCCGCCCATTCAGGCAATGGATCGCCGGTATCAATATAAGCCGCATGCGGCGAGTGAGAAGTGAATAGCGAAAAGGTTATCGGCGTTGAAGGCTGCGCACCGGCGGTTTCCTCCGCTCGCACGGCAAAGCCGTCCATCGCCGAGGCGTGATAATTCGGTGATGAAATCTTTGCCCAGATAGATTCAGCAAGAACCCGACCCAGCGCGTTCTCATCGAGAGAAATCGATTCCGCACCTAGGACACGCCAAAGCCCCTCTTGTTCCAATGCGAAATGAAAACGGGCTTGTGCTTCAGGAAGGGGAATATCGCGGAGGTAGAGACTCATATCAACATCACTTCCACGACCTCTCCCGCGCTGACGCCCGTTACATCAAGCGGAATGCGAAGCAACCCATCTGCGGCAGCGAGAGTGAAGATCAAATTGCTTTTGCCAAAGATAGGCTCAGCATTCCATTTTCCCTCACCTCCCTCTTTCTCTTCCCCCAAATTCTTTGAATTTGGGGGAAGACGGAAGGGGGTCAGTTTTACCGGAATCCAATCTTCTCTCCCAGCTTGCGACGCAATGTTCACCGTCAAGCGCGCCATCACAGAAGCATGCGGCTTATCGGTTGGTAAACCCAACAACGTTTCAATCACAGGCACCACAAATAAATATCCATTTACCAGCGCGCTGACGGGATTGCCGGGCAATCCAATCACAGCCTTGCCATCGCACACGCCCAAAATTGTCGGCTTGCCAGGACGCGTATTGATGCCATGCACCAGCACGCCTGGTACTCCCAACGAGTCAATGACTGCGGCGGTCATGTCACGCGCACTGGCGGACGAACCCGCCGTAACCACAACAACATCACATTCCCTCAATGCACGCGATGCCATCTCTTTCAACGTCGACAAGTTGTCAGGTACAATTCCATAAAGCACCCCTTCCCCGCCGGACTTCATCACCAACGAAAATAATGTATAAGCATTGACATCCCGCACCTGACCGAGCCGCGGCTGTTGACTCGGATAAACCACTTCATCGCCAGATGAAATAATACCGATGCGAATCTTTCTTATTACACTTAATTGAACGATTCCCAATGCCATCAATCCGCCAATCTCGGCGGGACGCATCAAACGGCCCCTCGGCAGGATGACCGTTCCCTCGGCCACATCCTCTCCGATGCGGATCACGTTCTCACCCGCGGCGACCGCGCGCACGACTTCAATTTCATTTGTTCGCGCCGATTGAACATACTCCAACATCACAACCGCATCCGCACTGTTAGGCAACATGCCGCCAGTGTGAATCAATGCGCATTCACCAGACTGCAAATCAAATGACGGCGCATCGCCCATTGGCACTTCGCCAACGAGATTCAAATAAGCGGGCAGTGAATTTGCCGCGCCAAACGTATCGCGAGCACGGACGGCATATCCATCCATCGTCGAACGCGGAAACTCAGGCAAAGCATGCGGTGCGGTGATATCTTCAGCAGTCACCCGACCTACGGATGAAACAGTGCTAATTGATTCGGATTCCGTTATCGGTCCGGGAAGATGCGAAAGCACAAGCGAGCGCGCTTCATCAGGCGGAAGTAATCGAAGAAATTCGGGCATGATTCATCTCAGCCAAAAAGTCAACGTTAACAAATAAGCAGTCAAGCCGAAGATGGCAATTGCGTTAGCAGTCAAAAGATTCCAAAGCGGTCTTAAGCCGAGCGAAATATTGCGGAGCCAATAAATTTGCAGGAGCGCGAACGGAAACGTGAGAAAAGCAGGCCACAACAAACGCAGTGAAAAACCAAAAATCGGCACGGCCGCAAAAAAGATATACGCACCAATGACAAGTACATGATGGAAAGGAATTGCGCGTTCCCAGCCGAGACGGGCAAGCAAAGTATTGCGTTCGTACTTCATGTCGCCGGAATAGGATGGAAAGTCAAGCGCAAGAAACATGGCAAGCATGAGGAGAACAAGCGGAGTCGAAATAAAAACAACCAAGTTGTGATATGTTCCGGCCTGTAAAAGATAAGCAATGGACGGAGATAAATAAGCGATTTGCACGGATAGAAGCAATTCACCAAAGCCTTTATCCATCAGGCGCAGGGGCGGAACAGAATAAATGAGCAAAACAAATAGGGAAACGGTGATAAAGAGAAATGCAGAGGCGCCCAAGTGGCGATCTTTATACAACAAAAAAGCAATCACAGCCAGCGCAGCAAGCGCGCCAATCGAGACATATAACGCCGCATCGCGAGTTAACCTGCGGTCAGTTAGCGTTTCATTGAGGACGATGGGTTCATTGGCAGGACGAAAAACTTCGGCGAGCAAATTCATGCTGAGCTGCGCTAATAGAACGCCAACCAATCCAAGCCAAAAAGTCGCTGGTGCTTGCGGTTTGCCCAAATAACGCGCGATCCCCGCGCCGAGAATGTAAGTCAGCGCAGTGAGAAGCAGATAGAGCGGGCGAGATAATCGAAGGATTGTGATGAGACGCTGCATAGTATCAAAATATCCTGCTGAGTATAGTATCTCTATTCTAACAAACGGGACTTTTCGCTTTAACTCAGAGTGACATACCTTTAGTTCTCTAAAAACTCTTCAAGCTTACCAATAGCTTCCGGTAAATTCTTGCGGCCAAGCCCCAAGCGGAAATGATTGGCATAGTCATCGTATATCGAGCCTGGCAAAAGCAGGACGCCGGCTTTGCGGACCAGTTCATCACAAAACAATTCTATATCACCACCGAGATAATGTGGGAATGCCATCGAACCTGCATGCGGATGAATCCACGAAAAAAGATTCGCGTGGCGCTGAAAGAAACTATCCATAATCGAAAGATTAAGTTTGATGATATTTAAATTCCGCTCAACCAGTATTTGTCGATTACGCATCGCAACCTCAGCCAGAAACTCGCTGGGCGCAGAATTGCAAATCGTAGTGAAGTCTTTTATAGATGCCATGCGCTCATAGATTTTTTTATTCTGCGTCGCAATCCATCCGATGCGGAGACCGGCAAGGCCATAAGTCTTCGATGTCACACCAAGCGAAACTGCATAATCGCCGAGGTCGCACGCGGCGGGCAGGCGAGTGTTGGGATCATATTCCGATTCACGGTAGACCTCGTCAGAAAACAGAAGCAGATCATTCTCTCGTGCGAAGCGATGAACGGATTCATAATCAGCGCGTGACATCAAGTATCCGGTCGGGTTATGCGGGGTATTGATGATGATTGCCTTTGTATTTGGTTGGATCATCCGCTGCAATTCATCCAAGCCAAGCATCCAATGATTTTCCTCGCGTGCAATCCAGAAGCTGACCTCGCAGCCAATTGAGCGCGCCACATCAACCAACGATTGATAACACGGCCAATGCACAATAAGATGATCGCCCGCTTCAAACGCGGCGTGCATAAAAAGAAAGATCGCTTCCTCTGCGCCAGTGTGTGCCAAGATATTTTCAGGTTGCATAGTTTCATACAATCCGCAGATCGCCTGACGCAATGACGGACTGCCTTGCGATTCGGTATATCCAAGCCAATGCGATTGAAATTTCTCCGCCGCGCCTGGCTCAAGCGAAAGCAATTCAGCAACAGTCATCGACTCGCAATCTGAACTGCACAGCAGATATTGAATATTGAATTCATACTTTGCAAAGTAGCGTTCGAGCTTGAACGGAGGAAGTTGCATATTTTCCTAAACACGAAGGATACAAAGGTTACTAAGGGAAAACCTTGGTGCTTAATCTTTAAGTACGTGTCTCAAATCGCGATAATGGGTTTGATTATGGATATAGATCATCTTGATCATCTCTCGCAAATTCGTGATACCCAAGAATGGATGCCTTCCGGTTTTATTCAAATCTGAATCGCTGATCCCTGAAACCCATTCAATCATTTGGGCGCGTCTCGCTTTATATTGCTCCAACAACTGAATTGGAGTTAACCCTTTTGTCTTTTCCTGTTGGCTGGCATTATAACGATCAATTACAAAATCCTCGGCGGCACCATTTCCACCCTGACGAATATTCTCGAACAATTTTAGAGACGCACGCTCAGAGGTCATCAAATGTGAAAGGATATTTCGCATGGTCCACACCGCGCCTTCAGTGTAAACTTCCTTCTTCCATTGATCATCCGTCAGGCTGCCGAAGAACACGGCCAACTTCTCGCCTTCGGATCTTAATTTCTGCGCCAGCTCAGCAGTTTCAGACATCACGCCTCCTAAAGTAAAATGCCGGGTATAAGAATAAACTTACGGATTCGAATAGCTCGCAAAATTCACTGCCTTGATTCCACCGTCTGCCGCCCACGAATATCCTCTAAATCTTGAAATCAAATGAACAAGCGTTTGGCTGTCCGCGAAATCGGGACGGACATAATAATAATGTGTATCATACGGTGTCACGCCAAAGATCGCAGCCAGAATGTAATGGTGGCTGTCGGCATAATTCTTGAGGGTGATCGTCATCGCAAACCAGGCAGGATCGAGATAATGATCGGGCGTGGTCGGCGGATCAAGCGGAGAAAAATGGGCGTGGAAAATAATCAACTCCGGTTTATAGCGATCCAGATAATCCGCGGTGATGTCACCGTTATGTGCAATCCATTCATCATTTAACCCCCAAGTATCAATTGCGTTCCATTGCGAATATAACGGTAAAAGTCCCGCCTCCGAAGTCGCCATAGTGTAGCCTCGACCGGAATATGGCTGAAGAACTTGAGCCATGTCATAGCGTCCATCGCGAAAGTAACCAATAGACGCGCCCTGATTGTATGAAGAATACAAAATCAAGATTGCGATCACCGATAAACCCGCGATGAAAAACAAACGCGGACGCGTCTCGATTTGACCCAAAGCAGGCGCGCCGATCTCCTGATTAAATCCACGCACCAGCGGAAACCACGAAAGCAAAACGATCGGCAACAATGCATATTGAAATCGTCCACCAAAATTCGTTTCGTTCGAAACCAAAATAAAAGCGGACGCAAACCCTATGACCGGAATGAGAAATGCAATTGTTTGCCGCGTCGCCATTGACGAACGAAAGCCAATTAAGTACGCAAGCAAAAACAACCCGCACAATGAAAAGAGATTAGCAAATGAAGCTTGAAGTCCATCCCAATGCAAAATGCCCCCGCCCTTTTTATAAAACGGATTCGGTAACGGATAACCGAAATAATTCCAACGCCAAACAAAATACGCACCGCCGAGTATCAAGAACACGCCAACGAAAATTGCAATTGTCGTTGTGGAAGCACGCCAACCTTTCATGACAATGATCGCAATCAACATCAATCCTGCAAGGATGACTCCTTCAGGTCGAATCAGCCCAGTGATCAAACCCGAAAGCGCAAAGACCACGGAAAGCCATAACGGCGGATTCTCTTTTCGAATCAAGAGCAAGGCTAAAGTCCAAGTGAGAGCCGCAAAAAGCGCAAAGAATGGCGTTCCAAAATAGGCGGCGACATATGTCAAGCCTGTGCCAACTGCAAGAAACAATGCAGATAGCATCGCGAAAACAATATGCGATTTCCACAATCTGCGATTGACCCAATAGATCAATAAGACCAGTGCGGCAACAGAAAACAACCCAAGCCCGCGCACCGAGCGCCCAAGCGGTATGCCAATCTTCATCAGCGCGGCGACGCTGACCATAAAAAGAAAATCGGTTGCGCCGTCCACCGGATGTTCGCCAATATTCCAGACAATACCATAACCGTGCGCCAAGTGATCGGAATAACGCATGAGCATGGCCGCATCTTCAAACGGTGGCATGTTAAAAGTTAACAAAGAAAACCGCGAACAACCCAAGAACAATTAATAAACAGGCAGAAACAACCAAATCAGGGTGGCGTTTAACAACAGACATGAATTTATCCAAGCAACGAATAACCACCGTCAACAACCAGCGTCTGACCGGTCACATATTCATTCGTAAGCAGGAATTCCACTGCGGACGCAATCTCTTCAACAGACGCGGGACGCTTCAGCGGAATGCGCTCAATCAGGTGACCCCAATCTTCGGGTGACACCAAATCAGATTGTAGGACGAGTCCCGGTGCCACCGCGTTGACACGAATGGAAGGTGCCAACGAGCGAGCCAATATCTTGGTTAATACTTCCAAGCCGGCTTTGCTGACTGAATAGGAAGGATATCGGCTCCATGTTTTATGCGCGCCGACATCGGTCACATTAACTATTAATCCGCCATGCGTCATTCGTTTGGCCGCTTCCTGTGCGCAGAGAAATGGCGCGCGCAAATTCAGATCGAACGCCGAATCCCAGTCTTGAGCAGAAAGTGTACGCGGGTCCCCAACCGGTATAACCGCCGCAGAATTGACCAGCACCTTCAACGGATATTGAATCTTATCCACCATTGCAAATAAGGATGATATTTGTTTTGTGTCGGTCAGGTCGGCCTGGGAAAGAAAAACCGGCATTCCCAGCGTGCGAATCTGAGTTGCGGTCTTGGAAGCTTGTAATTCGGAATTCCGATAATGCAATAAAATGGCATATCCCCTGCGGGCCAGCGCAAGCACGAAGGCTTTACCGAGTTGGTGTGCGGCACCGGTGACTAAAGCTAAAGGTTGGTCAGACATGGCTCTGTTTTACCACAAAATAAAAAAGTGGCGTTCCGCCATAAGTACGGCACGCCACTCAGAGTGAAATATATTTTATCCTCTAAAGAAATTCGAAATGAAGAACCAAATATTTGCCGGGCGTTCTGCCAGCCGCCGCATAAAGTAGGGATACCAATGAGTCCCAAATGGAACGTAAACCCGAACCGGATAACCCTCTTTTACTAATTGTTCCTGTAAGTCGCGCCGGATGCCGTACAACATTTGGAATTCAAGCGCCTCTTTTGGAAGCCCCACTTTGGCGGCATACTGCTTTGCAAATTCGATTCGTTTCTCGTCGTGCGTGGCAATCGCAGGGATGGGCGGAAAAAGTCCGTTATCAGATATCTTTGGTGAGCTGGCCGCGAGCGCGGCGTCGATCATGATCTTGGTAAGCAAATCGTAATTGGCATCCACATCGGCTTTCTTGGGGAAAGCCTTATCGGCTGGCTCCTGATAAGCACCCTTGACCAACCGAATGGGAGTCTTGTCTTCTAGCAATTTACGAGCATCCGCTTCGGTTCGATAGAGATAGGATTGCAAAACGATCCCAACGCCCTGATAGCCTTTTTTCTGCATTTGAGAAAATAAATTGAGAGTCTTATCCGTATACGGCGTATCTTCCATATCCACGCGAATAAAGTTACCATGATCTTTGGCGCGGGAGAAGATCCGCTCCAGGTTTTCGGCGCACAACTTTTCGTCGAGGGCCAAACCGATCTGCGTCAGTTTGATCGAGACGTTGGCGCGCACGCCATCCCTTTTTATTTCATCAAGAGTATTCAGGATTTCGGATGTTGCTTCCGAAGCTTCTTCGGGTGTACTGGTATTTTCCCCCAGATGATCAAGTGTGACGTTGATGTTCTTTGCATTCAACTCGCGAATCGCGCGGATGGCGTCTTCGATCTTCGTCCCGGCCACGAAGCGGGAGGCTGTGCGCCAGGCAAATTTCCAGCTGGTAACCATGTTCTGCGCCCAGGCAGCTTTGGAAAGATAAATGAAGAATGAGCGAAGCATAGGTGTCCTTTCTTAACAAAGGCTAACCTATTCTAGCACAACTATCCCTTTTCCTTGTGTTATACTTTTTCATGATAAACGTCACGATTTGGAGGCACAGTGAGAAACCGCAATTCAAACATCATATTGCGAGGGACAGCAATCCTTTTATTAACCGTAGCGCTGATACTCGCAATTTTTTCATTGATCGGATATAGCCATCAGCGGGATTATTATCCATCAGGGATGACCATTGCAGGCGTGCCGGTCGGCGGCCTGGACCCGCAAGCGGCTTCTCAACGCATCCTGCAAGTGTACAGCTCCCCCATTGAAATTCAATATAATGGTGGCATTATTCAGGTAGACCCGACTGTAATCGGCTTTAACATGGATTTGGAATCGATGCTGGCCGATGCAGATCTGGTTCGCACCGGCGGTTCTTTCTGGGGCGGATTCTGGGATTATCTATGGAATCGGGCTCCTCAACCAGCTCAAGTTCCATTGCGGGCAACGATCTCTGAGGATCGTCTGCGCGCCTATTTGCAAACTGATATCGCTCCGCGTTATGATCAATCTTCCACACCGGCCCAACCGATAGCAGGCACGCCGAATTACATGCCTGGCACCCCAAGCCAGACATTGGATATCGACCGCGCCGTGCCACTGATCGATGGTGCGTTGCAATCGCCGATAAGCAGAGTTGTGGCTTTATCGTTTACGCGCGCCACAGTGGCCCGCCCGAGCCTTCAGGATTTGGGGGCCCAACTCAATCAGATCATCTCCACATCCGGCTTTGATGGAACGCTGGGCCTTTATATGTTGGATTTGCAAAATGGACAAGAAATCCACTTTGCACTCAATCAAGGCCAAGCCATTTCCATGCCACCGGATGTATCCTTTACCGCCGCAAGCACAATAAAAATTCCCGTGCTGGTTTCATATTTCATTCAACACGGAAAAGGTCCAGTGGACGATGCCACGAGCGCCATCATCGAAAACATGATCCACCAATCCTCCAACCCTTCGACCGATGATCTCATGGCCCAGCTTGATCCCGACCGCGGTCCCTTGATTGTTACTGAAGATATGCAAAAGCTTGGTCTCAAAGATACGTTCATAGCGGGATTCTTTAAATTGGGTGCGCCCCTCCTCCAGCGATTCAGCACCTCGGCGAATCAGCGTACGGACATCAACACCGAGCCGGATTCATACAACCAAACCACCACAGAAGATATGGGGATGTTGTTGGAAGACATTTACCAATGTGCTCAAAGCGGAGGCGGTGCACTGGTCGCGGCTTTTCCCGACAAGATCGATCAAAATGTTTGCAAACAAATTGTTGCCTATCTCGCATCGGATAAGATTGGCGTTCTGATCGAGGCGGGTGTACCCGAGGGGACAGTCGTCGCACACAAACACGGCTGGGTCAGCGACGAGAACGGCGTGGACCACGATTGGAGCGATGCGGCGATTGTATATACACCGGGCGGAAACTTTGTGTTGACGATCTATACGTATCACCCGGTGCAGCTTGTCTTTGACGATACCGATAATAAAATTGGGATAAACCACTTATTTGCCAATCTTGCACAAGCGGTATATAACTACTACAACTTGCCAAGCCAATAGGAATTAATCAGCCAAAAAGCGATCCATTCACGAAGTGAAGTTAACTTTCGAGCCATTGCAGAGCGGAGGGAGACCGCTATGATGGAGTGTCGCAATTCAGGAAATGACAATATCCACCCAGAGGGGGATAGCAGTATGAGGTCATTCAAACTATACTCGGCCAATAAAACTTCAAGAGAGGAAAATGCAATGAACATGGGAGACCTCACATCAAGTATTGGGACAATCATAGGAATCGTCTGCGGCTGTGGCGGTGGCATTATTGCCATTGGCATTTCCGGCTTCTTTATATACCGCATGATCAAAGGACAGGCAGAGACTCGCAACCTTCTCCAAACCGGAGTTTCGGCCCCAGCTGTCATCGTTGATATACAGGATACAGGTTGGATAGTGAACAATGAGCCGCAAGCGCGCGTGACTTTTCAAGTTACGCCATCAGATCGCCCGCCCTTCCAAGCCGTGATCACCAAGGCTTTCAGTCCCTTTGATTTAGGCTCGTTGGTGCCTGGAGGAGCGGCGCAGGTTCGCTTTGACGCAAACGATCCCAGCAAGATAGCCATCGAATTGTTAGGCGGCGGCATGACGGCACAAATTAATAACTTAATGACATCCAATATGGCGCCGGGCCCGGTACCCGTACCAGGTCAGTTCACACCAAAAATCGCTCCACCGCCAGCTTGGCCATCAGGAGTGCCAGCCATGACTACTGCAGATGGCCAGCCCCTAAATCCGCAATTGCAAACCGCCATGGTGACACAAGATCAATATTACAATCAATTGCGTCAAACAGGCATCGAGGCAAAGGCTGTAGTCCTTATTTCCAGCAACATAAACATTCGTAACTACAATACAGGTTGGGTATATGATATGACCTTGGATGTAACCGCTCCAACCGGGGAGCATTTCCAATCCAAGACACAGGCAGCGATTGTGGATACATCACAACATAAATATGCAGTGGGCAAGATGGTGATTGTTCGATTTGATCCGAACAACAAGGCCCAATGCACTTTGATACGCGCGGTGGAAAGTTAATTTCAGTAAATCACAGATTTGATTGACAAAAGGGGCAACTTTGGTCAAGGTTAAGTTACCACACAAAACCAGACCGAAGGAGCCCCCAGCCATGATACCGCAATATGAAGTGCGAGCGGAAGATATACGCCGATATACAATCGAGAAAATGAAAGAACATTTTTCTGTGAAAGCCCACACGAGTATTGCTGTACGACGGATATGATCTTGGACGTGCTGCTGAAGGCGAGCGCGGAGTGCAGTAGCCTGGAGGCGAGCTGCGCCGACTTGGCCGAGGTTGCGGACAGCAACACGATCTGCGAATATCTGAATGAGGCGATCGAGATCAAGCAGCTGCGGCAGCAAGAAGGGCAGGTCAATGTCGCCTTGGCCAGTTGCATCCCGGCGTCGATGCAGCGGGAGGGGATTGAGATTGCGGTTGATTTTCACGATGAGCCGTTCTATGGCAAGGAGGAAGAGAGCCGCCGGGTGACGGTTCACGGTCAAGCTAAGAAAGGCACGACGCACTTTATCCGGATTGCCACGGCCTATGTGATTTGGCGGCAAGTGCACTTGACCTTGGCCGTGCGCTACGTCTTGCCGGGTGAAACTGCCCTGGAAAGCCTGCAATTTCTGCTGGAACGCCTGAAAACACTCGGTTTTTCGAGCAAAGTGCTCTACATGAACAAAGGCTTTACTTCCACGCCCATCCTCAAATATCTCACGGCCCGCGGCCAGCCGGGGATCATCGCCTGCCCGATCCGCGGCAAAAAAGGCGGCATCCGCGCCCTGTGTCAGGGAGCCGCCGGTTACACTACCCAACATACCTTCACCGATGGCACTCCAGCTACATTGGCGTTGAAAGCCTCGCGGGTCCCCGATCAGACCGGAAAACGACGACGCAAATGGTTGGCTTTTATCGTCATCTGTCTTGACTGGACTGTCGAGACCATATACCAGGAATATCGCTGCCGTTTCGGAATCGAATGCAGCTATTGTATCCTGCGCCGTGTGCGGGCTGCCACCACCTCTCGCAATCCTGCTCTGCGTTTTTTCCTGCTGGGGGTTGGCCTGATTTTGGTCAATGCCTGGGTTTTCTTGCGTTGGGAGTTCGCCCGCCTCATGGCGCGCGGCCCCTATCGAGTTCGATGAACCTCTTTTTCGCTTCCATCGCTTTACCCGTTTCCTGATCCGCTCGATCGAAAAGGTCTATGGCACAATTAGCACCATCCCGACCTACAAGTTACCTCAATCTGTGATTTACTGTATTTAGTTAAAAATAACTTGATTCAAAAGTGGTCATATTCTTGTGCCCACTTTTTTATTTAAGGATTTTCATTTTTCTGACGCCATTCTTCAAGCCGCGCGGCTCTGGCATTTCTCATCTTCCTGTGGTTGAATCTCGCTCATGTCTCATCTATCCCGTCGCGACTTTTTAAAGCTAAGCAGCGCCGCATTATTATCCACCGCCTTTAGCGGATTCAATTTGCCGGGCGCCGACTTCACTCCCCCACCCATTGTCTATCACGGCAACCGAGATCGGCATTACATTGCATTGACCTTCGATGATTGCTGGCATCCCGAAGTTCTTGAGCAACTGAATGAAATGGTCGCACCCTATCCGGATTTTCATTTTACATTCTTTGCAGTCGGAGATGCATTACAAATCAACGAGGTCAAGGACCCGGGAGTTTGGCGGCGGCTGGTCAGTCGCGGGCATGAGATCGGATACCACACCATGCATCATTATGATCCGGCGACTATGTCCGCAAAAAGCTTGGTAGAGGATTTCGATCAATGGATGGATGTATTGCATCAGGTTCTGGGATTTCAACCAGACATCCGCTTTGCCAAACCGCCTTATGACGATATCAGCCCATCATTTGAAATCTTATGCAATCAACGTAATCTGGTGCTCACCATGTACTCCATCGGCTACGAGGGGCTAACAGTGGATGATGGCCTGAAAGCCGCTACCCATACGCAGAACGGCGATATCGCACAGATGCACACTTACGAAGATCCGAACAAAGGACGACTCGACGCGTCCATCTCTGCCCAAGTGATTCCATATCTTGCGCAAGAGGGTTTTGGTCTGGTCACAATGACAAAACTATACGATGATCTTTTGATTCAACAAAATAGTTCGGATGGTTGCGATGTTGGTACAGGCGCATCGCTAACACGAACATGCGTTGGGTAATGTTATAGATTGTGCTCTTCCAATTCTTTCAAGAACTTTTCTTTGTTCGCTGAACGAGCGGTTTTTCCGCTCGACGTTTTCAAAATCCATTTCGGGCCGACGACCTTCACATAACGCAACGCAATCGCGGAATTCTTCGTCACGTGCTGACGAATTGCATCGGCAATTTTTTCTTGTTCAGCAGAATCCTCCGAATTAACTTCCGCGATGACGACCACATCTTCCGTACCGGCTTCGTCGTTGAAAATACCAAACGCCACCGAACGTCCCGCATGAACTCCAGGCACTTCGTATGTTAAAGATTCCAAATCCTGCGGATACACATTCTTTCCGCCGACAATGATCATATCCTTCTTGCGTCCCGAGACAAACACTTCCCCATCCGAAACATAACCATAATCGCCCGTCAAAAACCAGCCATCCAACAATCCTTTCGTCGTAGCATCCGGACGATTGAAATATTCAGTCAACATGCAATCGCTTTGCAAAGCCACTTCGCCGATCTTTCGCTCGGGAACTTCTTTCCCGTGTTCATCTAAAATGCGGAGGTCCGTATTGGATAAAGGCTTGCCCGATGACATCATCTTCATCGACGGATGACCATTCATCAGGGGACGTGCCACGCGTTCAACCATAAACGCTTCACGGTCGATCTCCTCGACTTTGGGCGGCCGCGACAAATCCGTCTGTGTCACGCCGAAAACGTTCTCCGCCATCGCATACGAACATTGAAGCGCTTTAAGTTTCAATCCATAAGACTTAAATCGCTCATAAAAAGCCTGATGACTTTCAAAGCGAACCGGTTCCGAGCAATTGATCACCGCGCGCAATGAAGACAAATCCACGCCTTCCAAATTTCGGTCGCGTATCTTTTGCGCACAAAAGTTGAAGGCAAAGTTCGGAAGCCATGAAAGCGTGCCCTTGTACTGCGAAATAGATTGCATCAATTTATGTGGTGCGCGCACCCAATCGAACGGCGAACTCAATACCAAGGGAATGCCGGAAAGGATCGGCATGAGGAAACCCGCAATCAAGCCCATGTCATGATATAGAGGTAGCCATGAAACAATCACATCGTTGTCGTTCAAATTTAGCGCGCGGCTATAAGCGTCTAATTGATTGAAGACCGCCTGATGCGAAAGGGCCACTCCTTTTTGCAAACCAGTTGTTCCAGATGAATGTTGTAGCAAGACAATATCACCTGACGAACGTTTCATTCCGAGCAGAGAATCGAAATCAGGATCAGTTCGCGGCTCAAGTTTATTCGTTAGGATTACCACGCGAACTGAATCGCCTTCATGCAAAGCGCCGCGCACTTCAGGCTCGAACTCGGGATAAGTCACAATCGCCGAAGGCTTGGTCACCGAAATCAGCGTGGACAAATCCGCGCGATAACGTTCTGGCGCAAGTTTCTCCGTCAGGAAAGGCATGATGGACGGAATTGCACCCTGCAAGATCGCGCCCCAAAACGAATAAATCAAATCCTCGCCATGCTGAAGAATCAATATAACGACTTCGCCAGGTTTGATTCCTTCGCGAGCATACGTCAGAGCATAAACGTTGGCACCGCGCAACAATTGACGATATGTGATCGGCAAATCAGGTCGACCGGAATACTGAAGAATCACGGTGACCCGTTCCGGGGTCCGAGCATGAAGCGTCTGAAGTTGTTGTGGAAATGTCGTCATTTCGCCTTGCGGCTTTCGATCAAAGCCGCCAACTGATCCAGCGTATCAAACGTCTGCGCGTTCAACTCCGTGTCGTCAACGTGAACGCCGAACGTGTCTTCAACGAACAGCGCCAGATCAATGAGGCTGAACGAATTGATCAATCCGCTCGAAATCAGCGGCTCATCTGGGAGGATCTTACGCTTGGGTTGTTTAAGAATCGAGGTGGAAATGTAGACACCAACAACAGTTTGTGTATTGCTCATTAGGTACCTTTCACGTGCAATTTGTTTTTGGCCAGCTCGAGTCCTCGAAAATATTCAAGGACAAAAAGTACAGCGGGAATAAATATAATTGCTTGTGGAACAAAGAAAAGGCGGGTTTCTCCCATCACGCTAAGAAAAGCGTGAATTCCAAACCAAATAGGGCATAAAACCAGAAAGAATCTCTGCCACAAATTCGGCAAAACAAAAAAGAATACCAGACCCAATAGAGGCGCAAAGGCTAGTGTATGGAAAAGTTGATCCCATGTGAAAGCGCGAGTCAAATTATAAAGCAATAGCTGATAACCGGGAGTCTGTTTATATGGAATATAGATTGGACGATTGGGATACAGGAATCTAAGTCCAATGAACATGAGCGCATAGATTGCCATGGCCAAATAAACCGGAACATATTTCTTTTGTAAAAATCGAAGATTATCAAGAACCGCAGCGAGCATTAGAAAGGGAATAACACCGCTCGTTTCCCTGTTTAGTGCAGCTGGAAGCATCAGTAGTGCAACCCAAAAGTAATGGCGTCTTAAAATCAACAACACAGCAGCCAGATAGAAAATTACATCAAAGTACGTATTGAACGACAGATCATTATCATAAAATCCATTTTTTATAGTGCATGCGAGCAAAACAACGCCCATAAAGGGAAGGAGCTTTGAAGTAGATGTCTGATGATAAAGAGCAAATGCCAGCAAGAAAACGGCTAGGTTCTGTAAAACGCGGAATGAAACAAAACCAAAGCCAATCGGATCTTGGACTCGTAAAAACCGGAATAGATCAATAAATCCCTCTGCCACGATTTCTGAAAGAACCCGATATTGCCATGGATTGGGCGCTTGCCCTGCCAGAACGTTATTGTGCTCCTGGAGTTGTCCACTATATAAAAAACTCATTCCGCCACGCAGACTTTCTAACTGAAGTTTGACAGTCACAATAGCCAATATCAGAGCAAGCAGGAGAATCAAAGATCGAGAATCCATGGCTCTCTCAAGCCAGTTGGAAAAGCGGATTTTTTCGCTGAACAGAGTTAACAATAAGAATAAGATCCAGGCTGACAAGATATAAAAGGCCAAAAACAATAATACACTGATCGCCGGAGGAGTTGTTAATCTCCTAATTAAAACAATTTGTGTGGCAGAATCCGGGGACAACTCAAACGTTGTTCGAGATTCGTCCCAGTAAACTGTCAGGGTTCCTATCGCAGGGGGAAAATGGATGATCAAAGTCATTAATTCGGGGGCAGGATCGGTCCAACGCAAAGATGCGGATGAACCTGGATCCAAGCTGAACGTATTTTGCGTTGATTTCCAAATGCCGACCGGGATAAATGATTCTGCATCCAACGCGTTTCCATTAAGATTTCAAACGAACATCAGACTTTGAAAAACTAATCGCTTGAGATTTAGGATTAACATCAAATTCAACGGCTACATCTGTCCACGGTTGCAATAAAGGACTGACCGGATAGGCTGGCGCTATATAAAAAAGTGGAAGGAACAAAAGTGGAAGAAAAAGACAAAGACTGAGGAGATAAGGTCTCCTGGCAAATGCAGTCGCCAATCTTTCTTTCAGGTAGTAGTAAGCAAAAAGATAATTCAAAATTGCAAAGACAATAAGTAAAATACACCCTATCGCCAATCTGCTCCAGCTAACAACGGGGGTTTGAAGAAACAGCACGTAGGCACTGTAGCCGATGCTTAACCCAACTAAAACGCTAGAGGTGATTGAGGTCCTGAACAAGACAGCCGTGTTGGACGGTTTTGAATTATTCATGCATGTCATGCAAAACCAAACAGTTTCAGCAAAGCCTGCCAAGCAACTGCAGGCGTAGATAATGTAAAAAATAACCAACCCAGCGCGACATAATTAAACGTCAAAAATATTCCTAGCGCATTCATCACTTTCTGACCCTGCGGCGATTGTATCCAGGGCGGCAAGCGATTACGCATGAATTCGCTCCAACGATTATGAACGAACAAACCTACTCCATGCCATGCGCCCCACAAAATAAAATTCAATGTGCCACCATGCCAAAACCCAATCAGGATCATGGTGCTAATCTGCGTTACAAAAATGATAATCCATGCAGACAATTGTTTTCCACTTCGCAGGGCACGCGTTATCGGGTTGAAGAAATAAGAACGAAACCACTGCGTCAATGTCATGTGCCAGGAATTCCAGAATTGGGTCAGGTTCGGTTTAAGATACGGAGCGGCAAAGTTTTCAGGCAAACGGATGCCGAGCAGTCGTCCCAGCCCGATTGCAACATCGGTATATCCGCTAAAATCGAAATAGATTCGGAAAGTATAGGCATAAAGAAAAATCCACATCCAGCCCGCGCCTTTAACCTGCGGCACCAGCACATCGCTGATCGAGATGACCGCCAATAAATCAGCCACGACAAATTTTTTAAAGAGACCGACAAACAGCCGCGTGCCCGCGTCGATCCAATCTTCATCGCCCATCGGGAGCGGCACTCGCAATTCCTTAACGAATCGTTCCAGGCGATCGATGGGCCCCGCAGTGAAAGCCGGAAAAAAGATAACGTAGTTGACATATTCGCCCAGCGTCACAGCCGGCAGACGACCCGATTGCCGATCGCGAATGGTATGCATCAAGCGAAAAGCCAGATAAGAAAAACCGAGCCAGCTAAAGGCGGTGCCACTGACTGTGTCTGGATTTTGCCCGCGCACAACGGAAAGAAAAGCAATGGCGTAATTGGTCAATTGAGGAATTTTCAAAAAGACAAAAATCAAAATGATTGTAATAAATGCCAAAACCTGCAAAATTCGATGGGACTTTTGCCATTGCGTTAATAAAAAAACTGCAGCGGAGATCACGGTCAGCGCGATCAGAGTCAAGGTCAACGATGGCGTGGTGGATATATATACTTGAGTTAACTTAAAGTAGTGGTTCAAATCCATCAAAAAAACGATGCCCACAAGAATTGTGAAAGCAGGCCAATTCTGCTTCCAAGCTCGCATTTCAGGTGTGGATGTCAGCGCCCAGGCTAATACGGTGATGGTCAGGGTAGCAACGGGAAGCCAAAACGCAAAGCTCACAAATGGCTCGGCAGGTTGAAGCCAAAATACAACAAAAGTACTCACTGCAAGCAAAGCCAATTGCCGGAATTTGGGCAAGCGCCCAAGAACCAACGCGACAACAACAAGAATAGAGATTTGAAGAATTGTCATTGAGTATCTCGCAAATGAAATTTCAAGTATTTACTTCCGACCACAGGCAATTTCTAAAATAGCTGGCAATACCGCCTTGTTAAACAAGGCCTCACCATCCGCATTTCTGTGTATTTTATCAATGAAATCCCTATCGGAGACCAAATTCCAAAGGTCCAAGAAAAACCAGGATTGTTCCCCGCTCAACTTCAACAATGCTTGCCTATATTGCACATAGTCTGCCTGCGTGACCACCACGCTGGGCCTCGGTTGATTGATCAAGAGAAACGGGATGCCACTAGCTATCTTCGGGGCAGCCGTCAACGCCGAGAACAGATAAGCACCACTTCCCGGAAGAGCTTCCTGATCCGCTATATTGTTAGCCTTTATATCATTGATTGCAGTTTGAATTATCCTCTGTGGGCTTCTTATTGCCGGAAAAAGAACTGCATAATTAAGAACCAGACGGGTTTGAAGACGGACTTTGTCGCCTCCAGAAAAGAATGATCCGCCGCTGTTAATAGATTGATCCGGCGGTATCGAAAGATCATAAGTATGAATCAATTCGGTTAGATCAGCAGAATTTGCCATCGCAAAATCTTTGGGTTCATTCGAAAGAGTTCTCGATGTCACTGACCACACAACCAGATCGGGAGAATATTTCATGGCCTCCTGGAGAATCATTAGATCCTTAGTCGCCGAGGCGCCGTAATAACCCAAATCATACGCTTGCAGAAACTTTCCATCACACTCCTGTTGATCAACAATCGGATAGATTGTGCCATCTCGAACAGTCGAATCACCTATGAAAATGATCCGATATTGATTTGCAGGTTTCTTTTCATAAGACAAAAGATGAGTATTAAATAAAACACTCACATCAAAAACGTTCTGTGCCCCAAATCCATGCCTAGCTTCGGAGTCATAATAAACTGCATAGATTGGGAATTTGTTAAGCTTTGGCAGGAGTTGCCTAAATACAAAGTAACTTGGATTCGGGAACAAGGTCAACAGAAGATTAAAAGCAACAAACAAAATCAAAGCCTTCAAGATAACGCGAAGAGGCTTCGCCCCGCGATCTAAAGTGCCCGAGTTTGAAGAAACATCCATATCCAATTGAATTAGAAGCCCTGATAAATCCACGTGGGTGAAGTATCGGCTGTAAAAATGACGAGCGCAATAAGAATCAGCGCCAGCATTAATGCCAAAAAGTTTTCACGTGTAAAGATCGCATCACGAATTTTTTTCCACATAGAATCTCCTAAACTGTCTGCCGAAGATAGACTTCCATAAAAGCATCCAGATCACCATCCAGCACGGCTTGAGTATTGCCAGTTTCAAACTCTGTGCGATGATCTTTGACCATTTGATATGGATGCAAAACATACGAACGGATCTGACTGCCCCATTCCGCCTTGGTATATTCGCCGCGCAAGACCGCAATCTCTTGGTCTTTCTCAGCGCGTTTCATTTCCAAAAGGCGCGCCCGCAAGACGCGCAACGCATTCTCGCGGTTCTGCAATTGAGAGCGTTCATTCTGGCAAGTCACAACGATCCCGGTGGGGATATGAGTCAACCGGATAGCGGTCGCGTTCTTTTGGACATTTTGCCCGCCCGCACCAGACGAGCGAAACACATCCATCTTTAGGTCATTGGGATTGATCTCGATGTCGGCTTCATCCATCGCGACCTGCGGCAGGATTTCCACCAACGCGAATGAAGTGTGTCGCCGATGCGCAGCATCGAACGGCGAAAGTCTTACGAGACGATGCACGCCCTTCTCTGAACGCAAATAACCATAGGCATATTTTCCATCAATCGCAATGGTCACGCTTTTCAAGCCAGCTTCCTCGCCATCGGTTCGATCCAGGATTTCGGTTTTATATCCGCGCGCCTCAGCCCAGCGCAAATACATGCGTTCCAGCATCGCAGCCCAATCCTGTGAATCCGTTCCGCCGGCTCCCGCGTGAATGGCAAGCAACGCATCGCCGTCATCATATTTTCCAGAAAGCATCGCATTAAAAGAACGTTTTTCTAAATCCGTTTCGAGCGTGGAAATTTCTGTTTCCAATTCACCGCGTAGAGATTCATCATTGAGGCGAGAGAGTTCGACGAGATCATTAAGATGGTTCTGGAATATACGCCACAACTCGACCTCATCGCGCAAATTGGAAATGGCCTTCATCGTTTTCTGCGCGGTGCTAGAGTCGTTCCAAAAATTCGGCGCTTCAATTTCCTTTTCGAGCTCAACTATCTTTTTCTCCTTGCCCGCGAAGTCAAAGACGATCCAAAAGCTGGGTTGTTAATTTCTGTGCGCGAGTCAAACGATCAAGCAAGTCCTGCATAAGTCCTCCAAAATTATGAATCTAAAATTCCATTTACAAATGCTTCCGGGTTGAACGGTTCCAAATCTTCCAGCTTCTCGCCCAAGCCTGCAAACAGAATCGGCAAGCCCAATTCGCGTTGAATAGCAAAAGCCATTCCTCCGTGCGCCGATGAATCAAGTTTCGTTAAGATTACGCCGGTTGCATTGACCGCATCTTTGAAAGCGCGTGCCTGCTGCAAGGCATTTTGTCCAGTGGTTGCATCCAGCACCAGCCAAACTGCATGAGGCGCGCCGTTCAAAGCCTTACCAACCACGCGATAAATTTTTTTCAACTCTTCCATCAAGTTGAAGCGGGTGTGCAAACGTCCAGCAGTATCAATCAGGATCAAATCAACTTTGTGGGCAATGCCGGATTGAACTGCATTGAACGCCACTGCGCCGGGGTCACTTCCAGGTGCGCCCGCCACCACCTCGACTTTGAGCCGGTCACCCCATACTTGAAGTTGATCCACAGCTGCGGCGCGGAAGGTATCTGCCGCGCCAAAGAGAACCGATTTGCCCTCGGCGCAAAAACGTTTCCCAAGCTTTGCAATGACGGTCGTCTTCCCCGAACCATTAACTCCCACCACCAAAACGACTGAGGGGTGAGCCGGCCAGTCCAATTCAGGAGGCGTGACAAGGCGCGAACACAGATCGGACCGCAAGGCCTCGCGCAGCTCGTTGGCGCGCGTTAGCCCTTGGTCCCGAACGAATTGTTGAAGCGAGGCCAGCACATCGCTGGTCGTCTCGATTCCCAAGTCAGCTTGGATAAGTAACGCTTCCAATTCATCCCATGTTCCCTGGTTGATTTCAGTCGCGCCAAGCAAATTCGCAAGCCGCCCAAAAGCGGACTTGCTTGTTTTAGAGAGTCCATCGTGCCAGCGTGAAAATAATTCTGCCATGAAACGGGATTATAACATGCGGGTTTTGTGTTATACTCGCCCGCGCTTACCCGTCGAAGAAGGGTATCAAGATGAACAAAAGGTATATAATATAGGCATGTTTGAAGAACCCATTCACGTCACTGATACTGCATTTGAACAAACCGTACTCAAATCAACTATTCCGGTTATTGTTGATTTCTGGGCGCCATGGTGCGGACCTTGCAAAATGGTCGCGCCGATTCTCGAGAAGGTTGCCAAGGAATACGCTGGCAAGCTCATGGTCGCAAAAGTTAACACGGATGAGAATCCGGAATGGGCCGGCAAATATGGTGTACAGGGAATTCCAACCATGCTGTTCGTCGCAGGTGGCAAAATTGTCCACCGCCAAGTAGGTGCATTGCCGGAGAGAATGTTGCGGGACGCTGTAACCCAATTTATGGAGGTTGTCAGCCAAAGTTAAGAGTGAACATGAAAAGTACAATCATTCGCGCTTAACCTTGTCTTGATTGCATGTTAGCCGGCTTTACCCAGCTTAACGAAAATTAAGTTGATCTCTTCGTCGACCAGTGATAGACAAGGCATCGCTGTGGGCACTGGCAAAAGTTCCCATTATTAAAGCCGAATCATTCCTGTGGACCACTTTGTGGCCACGAAAGACCACTAGTTCTAAAGTCAAGAAAGGAAGAAAAATGAAACCCACATTGATTATCGCGACCGTGTTAACCTTGATGTTGAGCGCCTGTGCGCCCAAGGCGGTTCCTACAATCGATCCCGCGCAAGTCCAAGCCTCAGCAGTGGCCGCAGCCAACACAATGGTTGCTATGACTCAGGCGGCTATCCCAACGGAGACACTTGCCCCACCGACGGATACGCCCACCGATACGCCGCAAGACACACCGACCATTCCACCCCTGCCCACTATCTCTCAGGCTCTAGCTTCGGCAACCCCCCCACCTGCATCCAGTAGCTCCGGTGGAGACTGCGCATTTCTCTCAGTAAGCCATGGAGAGCATATGGCCAAGATTTTAGTTAATAACAAAATCAATGCACCGGTCACCGTTTCTTTTTACCTCAAAAAGAATGCGTTTGGCGATTGTGGCTATTGGGGACTTACAGGTATGAATCCGAATGGCTCAACCATGCTAACGAACCTACCTCAGGGATGCTACTCTGTAGGCGCTTGGACTCTAAGCAAACCAGATAGGATGTTGTCTGCAACTCCATTCTGTGATTCCATCCCAGACAAATTCACCATCAACATCACAATTGATGGTATCATCATTGTGGCTTATTAGAGCTAGAGCGGGCATATTATACCGAAGGAGAGGTGAGCAATCGCGATTGCTTACCTCTTTTTTTTTTTTTTGCGGACTCGCTCAAATATATGTAAACGCATCAAGGGGACCCAAGCGCCTTTTTAGGAGTATTGAGATGTCAATGGAGTACACAGTGTTACAATGAAAGTATCTTTTAGCAAAAGAGAAAGGAAGAGTGAACTCCATGAAATCGAAATCTATATTGACCATCAGCGCAGTCGTAGTACTACTTTTAAGCGCATGTAGTGCAAAGGCAGTTCCCACCACTGACCCGGCATTAGTGCAAGCCTCGGTAGTGGCAGCCGCCAGCACGATGTTGGCAATGACTTAAGCCGCTATGCCAACAGAAACACCCATCCCCCCACCCGCTACCACACCGACCGATACCCCACAACCCAATCCCACGATTCCTCCCTTGCCCACAAATGCAGTTTTGAATTCACCAGTTTTACCTTCACCAACAGCAGCTACTGCTTCTAATAGCGGCGGAGAATGTGGCGGAACAATTATAGCCAGCAAGGGAGAAAATCTTGCCACGATTACGATAAACAATAAGACCAATGTTCTATTGGGATTAAGCCTGTATCTCAATAAGAATTCCTGGGGAGATTGCGGCTTTTGGTCAAGCCCGGAGGGAATACCACCTAACTCGTCGATCACATTAACAAATTTGCCGGCTTCAAATTCCTGTTATCATGTAACCGCTTGGACCCTCACAGGGAAACCGAGTTTTATGAACGGTAACAACTTTTGCGTAGGAATTAATTCCACTCATTACACAATAAACGTGACAACCAGCAGCATCAGCTTTCCTTAATTACGAAAATTAACGATCAGCGTATTCCGAAGGCGGGTTATCAACGGCTCGCCTTCGGAATCATTCTTGAACGCGCTCAATATGTGCGCCAAGTAAGCGAAGCTTCCCTTCCACGTTTTCATAGCCTCGATCAATCTGGCTGATGTTTCTAATTCTCAATTCACCCCTTGCGGCTAGCGCAGCAAGCACCAATGCCATGCCAGCACGGATATCGGGACTCTCCAGCTTCTCACTAAACAATTGAGTCGGTCCCTGCACCAGACAGCGATATGGATCACAAAGAATAACGCGCGCTCCCATGCTCACCAGTTTATCGATGAAATACATACGACCTGAATACATCCAATCATGGAAAAGAACGGAGCCGCTGGCTTGGGTCGCTATCGTGATCGCGATGCTAATTAGGTCGGTCGGATAAGCGGGCCAAACATTCGTTTTGATTTCCGGAATAGCGCCATCTAAATCCGGAATCACTTCCAGCGGCTGTCCGGGCCCAACCAAAATATCATCCCCTTCCACTTTCCACTGAATGCCTAATCGACGAAAGACCTCCGCAACCATTACAAGGTAACGAACACCTGCATTATGAATCAGCACTTCGCCATGAGTCACTGCCGCCGCACCGACAAAGCTCAAGACTTCGAGGTAATCCGGTCCAATCGTAAATTCTCCGCCATGCAGGTGCGGCACGCCAGTAATATGTAGCGTGTTGGATCCAATTTCATTAATCCGCGCTCCCAAGGTATTCAAAAACTGGCATAATTCCTGTACGTGCGGTTCGGACGCGGCGTTATGAATGACGGTATCGCCGCTCGCCGTCACTGCCGCCATAATGGCATTCTCCGTGGCAGTGACACTAGCTTCATCCATCAATATTTCGGCGCCCTTTAAACCATGCGATTGAAAATGGAATATGCGCTCATAGGTCACTTCAGCACCGAGGGCTCGCAAAGCCAGAATGTGGGTATCGAGACGACGGCGGCCAATGACGTCCCCACCGGGAGGAGGCAGGCGCAACTCTCCCGCACGCGCGGTCATGGGACCGGCAATCAGGATGGAGGCGCGAATGCGGCGGCAAAGATCAGGGTCAAGATCCGCCGGTCTCAAAGTCCGTGAAGTGATACGCCAGGTATGCGTATCCAATTCTTCCACTTGAGCGCCCACGCTCTCGATCAGGTCGCGCATATCCAGTACATCCCGAATGTGGGGGACATTATGAAGCGTCACTGGTTCATCGCTCAACAAACAGGCCGCCAAAAGCGGAAGCGAGGCGTTCTTGTTTCCCGCCGGTGTGATCGCACCGCGCAGAGGAACGCCGCCCTCGATTACAAATTCATCCATTCATTCATCTCCTGGAAAGTCTCGCAGGATTGTAAGGCAATTTGGACATTTCGCCAAGAACATTACAATTGACTTACATAAGATATAAACAACCCGCCGTTTATAATATAATGAACGAAAGATATGGATTTTCTTCTGATTGTTCCCGCTCTGGTCGGATGGATAAGCGGCTGGGTAGTTAATTATCTTGCCGATGTTCTGCCGGTGACTCGGCGATTTTCGCATCCAGCCTGCGCTCATTGTGGGCAGAGTCTTCCGTTCGGGTCATATCTCGCATTTCGCACCTGCCCCAACTGCCATCAATCCCGTTCACCGCGTGTATGGTTTGTTCAAGGCCTCATGCTGATGATCAGCATTTACATTTGGATCAGGTCCCCGTTCAGCATCTTCTATTTTCACCCGCCCTATTCAATGGGATATGTATTAGGCATGATTCTTTTAACGTACTTTGCGACGGTCTTTGTGATTGACTTCGAGCATCGCTTGATTCTCCATCCAACGAGCATCTTCGGCGCTCTCTTCGGACTCGGGCTGGGCGTTTGGATCAATGGGCTTTTCCCCACGCTGATCGGCGGACTGGCCGGCCTGATCATCATGTTGATCTTCTATTATCTTGGTGTTTTATTTTCGCGTTTCAGAGTGCGACGGATGCAGGCCGCTGGACAGGATTCGGACAATGAGGAAGCACTGGGATTTGGCGACGTGATTTTAGCCGGTGTGCTCGGTCTGATCCTTGGCTGGCCTTTCATCTGGTTCGGCTTGCTCCTGGGAATTTTGTTGGGAGGTCTCGTGGGTATCATCATGGTTTTGTACTTGATGATTGCGAAACGATACAAGGCGGAAGCCCTGATGGTCTTTATGCCTTATGGTCCGTTTTTCATTACCAGTGCCTTTCTTATCCTGTTTATTCCAACGTGGATCGCTCCGATTGTACCGAAATAGGATTGCAATGTAGAGGCAGAGTCGCAGAAATGTTAAAGAAACTATTCTCCAGATCCAGAAAGAGAACGCTGGCGCAGGCCATGGTCGAATTTGCGTTGGCACTGCCTATTCTATTAATGGTCATATACGGGATGCTCGAGGCGGGCCGCTTATTATTTATATACTCTTCGGTCATATCAGCTACTCGCAACGCAGTACGGTATGGTTCCGCCGACGGCACAAGTCCGAACGGCATGCCATATTACCAGGATTGTGCCGGGATCACCGCCGCGGCTAACCAACTTGCCTTCATTGCTCCATTTTCCAATATTTCCGTCACCTATGACGCCGGACTGTCTTATCCCGCCGGTGCACCACAGCCCATCAGCGGACCCCCAGCCATCTCGCTGTCAACACAATGTAGCAACATTGGTAGCTGGCCTACATTTCTAAGCGGCTACCGCGTCGACGTGCAAGTTCAGGCACAATACTCGCCGATCATTGCCATCCAGAATTTAATTCCGTCCTTTCAGCCGCTCACAATCACTTCGCAAACATCACGCACCCTGTTGTTGAGCATACCCATCAATAACCCCCCGAGTGCAAACGACATCGCAACCATTACCGCGCTGGGCCAAACCGAAGCGGCTGCTAACACCTCCGCCGCCCAGACTCAAGTAGCCGCCAACTCCGCGACTGTAACTCAGACGCCAACCAAAACTTTGACGCCAACAATCACGCAGACCCCAACCAAAACTTTAACACCGTCAAGCACGCCGGTCCCGTCAAACACACCTACCTTCACGCCGACGATTACAGGAACTCTTCCCACCGCAACAAGGACCCTAACGCCGTCCGCTACGCCGGTTGCAACAGCCACTAGCACAGGCACTCCGGTTTACACCCTCACGCCAGCCATTGCCAACTGCTCTGCCAGTTTATCCCATGGCATACTGACTTATCCTGGCAACACCATGAGCATGACTATAACAAACAACACGGGTTCGGCTTTAGCCATTCAAGCCATCTATGTATACTGGAATAATTCATCCGGGCATTCGGCCGGTACAGATCATACATTGGATCTCTTGAACACAACCATTGGTAGCACAACTATCTGGAGCACAGGCGCTGTAGGTTCAAATCCTTATGGCGATGCAGGCGTCTATGCGCCTTTTTATTCGGTGCCGTTTACGTCAGCCACACTGCCAACTGGCACGAGCACGATTGCTTTTACCTTCACTCAAAGTTACACCTACCAAAACGGCAGTGAGAGAATATATGTCATGTTCTGGACGAATGGCTGCCAGAATTATGTGATAGACTCGAGTGGTTAACTATGAAGAAAAAAAATCCGCAAAACAAGAGACTCGAACAGGCCCAAAGTCTAGTGGAATTGGCTATCAGCCTGACATTCATCTTCCTGCTGTTATCCGGCGCAATCACTTTCGGCATGGCTTATTTTTCGTACCTGTCCCTCAACGATGCCGCCCAGGAAGGTGCTTTATATGGCTCGCTCAAACCTGATGATCAGGTAGGTATCTGCAACCGCGTGAAGGGAATGTCCACCAGCCCTGTTGATTTTTCCCAGTTAGCCTGCGGCGGTTCACAGCTGCCACCTCAAATCACAATCACGTATAGCGGAAGTGCAGGACTTGACGGTGGAATGTGCCAAGGCACAACCAGCGGCAACACCAATACGATAACAGTGACCGTCTCGTACACTTACAAGATATTCATGCCTTTTATTTCCGCGGCTATTGGCGGGAACACCATTCCGCTTCAGGGCACTGCAACCGACTCAATCCTAATGCCTCAATGCCAATAAGGCAGTATCCCGTCAAGATTCGGACGATCTAGGGGACCAGCCAAAAATACTCATTCCATTCATTTTCAATTGGGGTATAATTTTAGCATCATTTGATACACTATTCCCCCGAGGAGGTGAAACGACAACTTAATCTTGGGAAAGAACAGCGCATGATCTTTGGCGGAATCATTAGGCTAAACTATATGCAAGCCAAAGATGACGAGGATGAGGGTTCTCCATCACACGATGGAGTTAATCCTGTCAGGTCTTAATAAATCGCTTGTGCAACTACTCGACCAGTGGCAGGAAAAAATCGAAGGTTCAGCGGAAGCCCTCTGGATACAGCCATTTTCCAATTCTCTTTCCCTCCAGTAAACAAGTTTGCGGAAAGTCCGCCGCATTGTGCGGACAAAGACGCAAAGAATGGCAAAACTAAAATCCAAATCTGGAGGATCCCTATGTGTGGAATTGTCGGATATATCGGGCCGCGCGACGCGACGCCGATTATTCTCAATGGCCTGAAAAGGCTTGAATACCGCGGTTATGATTTGGCGGGATTGGCTGTATTTAATGCCGGCCAGCTCGAGGTCCGAAAAGACGCGGGCAAGTTATCGCAATTGATTGACCTTGTGAACAAATTGCCCATCAACGGTGCGCCCGGCATCGGACACACGCGCTGGGCTACGCATGGTGCGCCGTCGGCGCGCAACGCGCACCCTCATGTTGGCCAGACTGGACGTGTGGTTGTCGTGCAAAACGGCATCGTTGAGAATTTTCTCGAATTGAAAGAGGAATTGATGGCGGAAGGGATCGAGTTCCAATCGGATACCGACACCGAAACCATCGTGCATCTAGTGGAGCATTACATCGCATCGGGCCTGGACCTGGTAGAGGCCGCGCGACAAACCTTCAAGCAAATCCAAGGAGCCAATGTGGTGGTGCTGATCTCGGCCGATGAGCCGGATAAGATTGTGGCGGCGCGCATTGGCAATGCCGGCGGCGTGGTTCTAGGATTAGGGAAAGACGAAAATTTTCTAGCCAGCGATATCCCCGCCATCATGGAACACACTCATCAAGTGATGTTCCTCGAATCACGGCAAATGGCCGTGGTCACGCGTGATCGTATTCGTGTGGAAACCATCGAGGGCACGCGGATCAAGCCTCAAGTTCACACCGTTTCATGGGACCCGGTCACCGCGGAAAAAGGCGAGTATCGTCACTTCATGCAAAAAGAAATCCATGAACAAGCGCGTGCATTGACGGATACACTCGCGGGCCGCGTGGACCTTGCCAAAGGCCAAATCCGTTTGCCGGACCTAAAACTCACCAAGGAATTTGCAAATCAAATCGAAAAGATATACATCACGGCTTGCGGCACCGCAGCCTATGCGGGAATGGTCGGCAAAACTTTAATTGAAAAGATCGCACGCGTCCCCGTTGAAATGGTGATCGCGTCGGAGTTCCGTTACAGCGATCCAATCCTCGACAAAAATACGGTAGTGCTCGCCATTTCGCAATCGGGTGAGACGGCGGATACGTTGGCCGCGATGGAGGAAGGAAAACACAAAGGAGCGGCCGTGTGGAGCATTGTCAACGCGATTGGCTCACAGGCGATGCGCATTGCAGACGGATATATCTCGATGCAAACCGGACCCGAAATCGGCGTGGCTTCGACGAAAGCTTTCACTGCCCCGCTAATTGATCAATACATGCTGGCGATTCTTCTCGCCGACCTGCGCGGTGTATTGAACGAGAAAGCGCGCCTGGCACTGGTCGCCGACTTGCGTCTGATTCCCGATCTCGTTGGCCGCACTTTGGAGCGCGAAGCGGAAGTCGAGAAAATCGCATACCTACTAAAGGATGTCCGTGATTGTCTTTATCTCGGGCGCGGTATCAACATGCCAATTGCATATGAAGGCGCGTTGAAACTCAAGGAGATTTCCTACATTCATGCGGAAGGCTATCCAGCCGGAGAGATGAAGCACGGACCCATTGCGTTGATCGATCCATCCATGCCGGTCGTTTGCATCGCGCCCAAAGATCCGTGGCATGAAAAGATGATCAGCCAGATTCAGCAAGCCAAAGCGCGCGGCGGGACTGTGATCGCGGTGGCCACTGACGGGGATGAGTTGGTTCAGAACATGGCCGATCATGTGCTGTGGGTGCCGGAAACACCGTGGATGCTTTCACCTGCCATTACAGTTTTGCCGTTACAATTACTGGCATACCACATTGCCGCGATCCGCGGTCTGGACGTAGATCAACCCAGAAATCTGGCGAAGAGCGTGACCGTTGAATAGACCGAAAAGAGAGAGCTGTCGTTTGTATTTTTGAAATAGAGTTGTGCAAGCTAGAATAGAGTTGTGCACGTTTTTTTAAATTTACTCTTGCTAAAGTTGCAATAAAGTTGTGCAAGTATTCTGTGGTGGCTTGTCCTGGCTGCCTAGATCATCCATCGATGTTTTACCGGCATGGATAAGCCAGCCACGACAAGGGATTTATGGTAGCGTACAATAAAGTCATGTCATGTACAATAAAGTCATATCCGTTCGTAAAAAATAATGTCTAAATCTCGAAATCAATTAATAATGTCCAATTCTTGGTCTCGAAATTGTCCAAAAGTATAAAAACCACGAGATTTGTTGCACGATGGTCCTGTGGTGGCTACTTGGCTCATCCGTTCGGGTTTTTGAAGTAAAAAAGCACGAAGCCATCGACAATCTTGTGCTTTATTCATTCTGACCTGCCTGCATTTGGCTTTTGCCGAACACTTGAGGATGGTTCCCGCCTTTTCAATTGAATACTAACCCCTCAATGATGGCTTGCGGCGCTCACCTGCTCGCTCCTTGCAACGCAATATGATCCGGACGATCGATCTGGCTGTGTCCATTATCACTTTTAGCTCAGGAGTTAATTCAAATTGCCGCGCGGGTATAACTATGGTGCAGCCCACCCAAGATCGCCTTGGTTCGGATGCCACCGCTTGCGTAAGGTCTGGGTAGATCATAGTGATCGGGAATCCGTTGACCGATCCCCTGATGCGGACGTTCCTGATTGAAGTATGTGACATATTCATTTACCACCCGTTGTAAATGCTGGCCGTGATGGATCAGCGTATGATCCAAACATTCCCTGCGCAGACTCCCCATGAACCGTTCACACATCCCATTGGCCTGCGGAGTTCGATAAGGTGTCTGCAACTCTTTGATATTTGAACCGATCGCCACCGCCGAAAAATGAGTGCCATATTTCTTGTCCCGATCACGGATCAAATACTTCGGTCCCCTTCCCCACGCTGTAGCTTCCCGTAATTGCTGTGCCGTCCATTCATCCGTTGGAAATCTTGTTACGCCCGCATGCACAATCCGCCGCGTTTGCCGTTCCATCATTACATAGACATACCACTGTCGGAATAACCAGTCATACACTACGGTAAAGTCGCAAGCCCAGATGCCACTGGCTTGATTCTTTATGAAGGTAGCCCAAGTCTGGCTCGATGAAGGCGACTTCCGATCTTTCGGCAAGTATTTCTGGATCGTTCGTTTGCTCACTTCCATCCCTAACTTCAATAGTTCCCCGCGGATCCGTTCCGCTCCCCACAAGGGATTCTCCTTCGCCATCTTTCGGATCAATGCAATGGTTTCTGGAGAAATCTTCGGCTGGCCCTGCGACTTCCGCCGCCAGTACAAACGAAACAATTCCCGATGCCAATGGAGCAGAGTGTCCGGTTGAACGACATGCATGGATTGCTTCCAGAATTTGGTAAGACGGGCAAGAAGGACGAATAGGAAGCGGTCTTGGTTGCTAAGTTGAGGTCGTTTAATCTGCCGATGCAGGACGATCAGTTGCTGGCGCAGCAATGCATTCTCCACGATCAGATCAGAACGGCTGCGAGTTAGGTCCGAAAGCAAACCAGAGATCAAGACTGCAGGGGCAGGTTTTGTCCAATGTTTGATACGTTGTTGAAGCCGGTGAAGAAGATTGCCGATCATGCTACTCCCAGTATGTTTTATAATGAAGATCGAGCAGCATCATACCCCTTTTATTTCTCACATCCAGTACGGATGAACTATGTAGCCGGAACAGGACTCTAGATGATCTACTTCGAGTTTGCAGTTTAGGAGTGACGCGCATTGGTACGACGGCGACGGCGGAGATTCTCGAAGAAGCGAAAAGACGCGGTTATCAATAAAGACAGGTGACGCAAAGGTAATAATGAAGGTGAATTGACAGAAATGCTATACTAACGATAATTTGCATAGTGGGAGGTTGTCCAATGAAATCACCAAAGAAATCTGGAAAGACGGTTGCAGCAATCATTGCCGCAGTTTTGACTCTGGTTGACCTTGGAGTATTGTTTTTACGCAACCAACCGGCGTTGAATATCTTCACGTTAGGTATCATGGCTATAATCGTGCTGTTATGGATATGTTGGCAGACTGCATTCTACTCACATAAAGTTGTGAGTTCCGAAACTCAGGGTAAAAGGGAAATGATGTTTGCACCTGCCAAGCCGGTTATCAGGTTTCAGCAATTCCGCAAGGTCATTCCATGGATTGGTTATGCTTGTTCGTGTCTATTAACGGTGGGATTGCTGGTTGCTATTATCCCGATGCATGCGCCCACAGCGTGCGAATTCACTAATCGCGGGATTGCCTATTTCACAGATGGACAATTCGATTTGTCAATTATTGATTACACCATAGCGATCAAGATAAACCCAAATTGCGGAGGCGCCTATTTGGACCGCGGGTTGACTTATGACAAGCTAAAGGAATACGATTCGGCAATTGCTGATTACACTAAAGCGATTGAGATTGACCCAAGCAACAAGGTGGCTTATACCTATCGTGGCAGCGCTTATAGCGCAGAAGGGAAAAACGATTTGGCAATGGCAGATTATAACAAAGCAATTGGGCTTGACTCAAGCTACGCAGATGCTTATATCTGGCAAGGCATAGCCTACGACTCGCAAGGTAATTTTGATATGGCAATTGCCGAATACACCGAGGCGATTGAGATTAACCCAGGTAACGCGATGGCCTATGGCAATCGCGGCAATGAATATGCAGATGAAGGGAAATATGATTTAGCAATTATCGATTATACAAGGTCAATCTCAATTGACCCAAAATACAGGAACGCTTATTTGGGTCTGGCCGATACTTATAAAGCCCAAGGGTAATATAACCTAGCGATCACTGAATATACCAAAGGAATTGAGATAGACCCAAATTATGCTGGAGCGTACATCAATCGTTCGGCGACCTATGAATATTTAGGAAAGTATGATCTGGAGTTGGCTGATGCAAATAAAGCAATCGAGCTTGATCCCAGTCAAAACCAGGCTTACTTGGATCGTGGCAATGCTTATTATCACGAGGAGAAATATGATTTGGCATTGGCGGCTTACACAAAAGTGATCCAGCTTGACCCTATCTACTCAAACGGCTATCGTAGCCGTGGTTTGGTCTATGAGGCGGAGGGTAATTATGACTCAGCGATCACAGAATATACCAACGCTATTAAACTCGAACCGAACAACAAGGATGCCTATCTCAATCGCGGCTACGTTTATTTTGCACAAGGAAAATTCGATTTGGCGATTTCAGATTACACAAAAGCCATTGAAATAGATCCGCAGGTTAAGGAGACCTATCGTGATCGCGGTCTGGCTTATGCTGCGAACGGCAAATATGACCTAGCAATTACTGATTATACTAAAGCCATCGAAATGGACCCGAATTACGAGGACGCTTATGCAAGTCGGGCCGATGCTTATACTTCGCAAGGAAGAATTGATTCGGCCCTGGCCGATATTGCCAAAACGATGCAAATTGATCCCAATAATGAGGTGGCCTATAGATTACGCGGATATATTCTCTACAAAGAACAAAATTACAAGGATGCTTTATCTGATTTTCAAAAAGCCGTCTCACTAAATCAACAAGATGCCTTTGCATACTGTATGCTTGGCACAACTTATACTCACTTGGGTGACTTCGCCTCGGCCATTAAGTATTTAGGACAAGGTGCAAAATTGGATACCCAGAGGCAATTTCCCTGGTGTCAAGCAGACTTAGAGGCTGCACAACGAGGCACACCCTCACCGTAATTAAATGAGGCCTGGACATAAATCAAACCGCGCCAGTTCGGACTTGAACAAGCGCGGCTACTTCGAAAGATAGAGGTTAACACACCGAAATCTACGGAGGCCATCAGAGGGTTGTGGTAGCTCATCCGTTCGGGTTTTTGATCTAAAATGCATGGAATTGGGCTCTTGCGCTCTTACCATTGCATGACTTTATTGTATATTTGGGTTTGGAAATACTCTTATTCGTTGCATGACTTTATTGCACACAACCACGTTTGGTTTATTACAATAAAGTGATACCACTTACAATAAAGTTGTGCAGGTTTTTTAAAATTTACTCTTGCTAAGTTTACAATAAAGTCATGCAAATGCCTGTAAAACCACGCAAATAGCACTGAAAAAAAGGCGACAAAACTGTGAAGAGCGAGCAATTCAAGAGAAACTGGCGATCCAATATGATTGCCAGTTTCTTCAAGGGTAAAGTATCCGTTTGTAAAATTATTCGCATCTTAATGCGTCCTGTGTTGGCTACTTACGTCATCCGCCCAACTCTTGAAAAAAATGAGTTCTCAAAACACCACAATCGAAACGGATGAGCCAAGTAGCCAACACAGGGGCTTTTGTATGTCTTGTCTTGGGTAGGTTGATCCATGCTTCTCTACCAGAGTTGGAATGATCCCACTATAGCTGAGATTCTCGCAACGCACAAGTACTCATTGCTTCAAAAAATGCCGAACAAAAATGATATGCTTTCGTAACCACAATTCTGATCAAATCAAGCCTCATTTCATCAGCCCAGTCGCCGGCCCAGATGCCACTGGCCTGGTTCTTTATGAAGGTAGCCCAAGTCTGGCTCGAAGAAGACGATTTTTCCTCTTTCGGCAGGTATTTCTGGATCGTTCGTTTGCTCATTTCCATCCCTAACTTTAATAGTTCCCCACGGATCCGTTCCGCTCCCCACAAGGAATTCTCCATGCCCATCTTTCGGATCAGCGCAATGGTTTCTGCCGATATCTTCGGCTAACCCTGTGACTTCCGCCGCCAATACACACGAAACATTTCCCGATGCTAACGAAGCAGAGTTTCCGGTTGAACAATATGCATGGATTGCTTCCAGAATTTGGTAAGGCGGGCAAAAAGCACGAACAGGAAGCGGTCTTGGTTGCTAAGCTAAGGTCATTTGATCTGCCGATGCAGGACGATTAGTTGCTGCCGCAGCAGAGCATTCTCCACGATCAGATCAGAATGGCTGCGAGTTACATCTGTGAGAAGACCAGGAATCAACCCTACAACGGCAGGTTTTGTCCAATGTTTGATGCGTCGTTGAAGCCAGAGACGAAGATTATCGATCATGCTGCTCCCAGTGTGTTTTATAATGAACTTGAAGGAGCATGATACCCTTTTTCTATCATAATTCTAAGCGGATGACTTTAGTAGCCAGAACAATTATGTCTTAATGAGCAAATACTAAAAACCTGAAAACGGTCTCAAGTTCATTTTCGGATATAATGCTAAAAATGAAAAGAGTCTTGATATCACTCATTACGTTTGCTGTTGGAGGAATCATCCTCGGCGTAATGGTTTTCGCCAATCAAATTGGCATCGATCACAATGTTCAATGGGGCAAGGGCAGAATTATTGGAGCATTGGCAGGTATTCTTTTTATTGTCTTTGCATTGATTATATTCTTATATTTTGACCATCTATCTGCGTGGATAAAGATCATCAAAACCCCACGGCTTTGGAACTACCTTGCACATCATAGGATGGAGTTGATTTATTCATCAGCCGGTCTTGTTGGGATCATCGTGTTAATCATTTATGTCTGGTTCATCAGTGTTGGCACTTGGACCAACTGGCCAAGGACGCACGATTATAAAGGCTATTTTGACCAACTGGGGACCGCTTTTGATCAGGGAAAGCTCTATATTCAAATGAAGCCGGCGCCAGAGCTCCTATCACTTTCAGATCCTTATGATCCCTTAGTGCGTAAACAAATTCCCCGATCTGATACATTGGACATCTTCGATCTATCATTGTACAAGGGAAGACTATATTTGTACTGGGGTCCGGTTCCAGCTTTAATCATCGCAATAATCAAACCTTTTTTTTCTGTCGAGGTCAGTGACCAATATCTTGTATTTGCCTTCGCGCTATGTTTATTCTTGTTTCAATCCCTCTTGATCATCAAGATATGGTCGGACTTCTTCCATCAATTACCTGGGTGGACGCTCTTAATAATGGTATTTCTTGGCGGCTTGATTAATCCGATCCCATGGATGTTAAGTCAACCCAGAACTTATGAAACTGCAATCGTCTGTGGCCAACTCTTCTTTATTGCTGGAATCTACTTTGCATATTCAGCATTGTCCAAGCTTTTTCCTTCCAAACCGCAATTGGCTATGAGCGGATTTTCTTGGGCCTGCGCTGTCGGCTCACGCGCAATTCTATTGATCCCTATTGCATTCTTGGTCTTCATGATTATTCTTTTGCTCTTCACCAAAAAGTATCACCTAAAGAAAATAAACCTGGAAGGGCTTCTTAGCGTTATTGCGCTTGGTTTACCGCTTGTAATTGGCGGGATTTTATTAGGATGGTACAACTGGGCGCGTTTTGGTTCTGTTTTCGAGTTGGGTTTTAGATATCAGATTACAATGCTGAACATTAATAAATACAATAATGGGATATTTTCCTTGGCCTATTTACCAGCCAATCTCTATGTCTATTTTCTCAACCCACCCAACCTCATAGCTATCTTCCCCTTCATTAAACCTGCCATGGCTGGAGAAAGCTCCATCCTTTACAGTCATCTACCGGAAAATTACGTAACAGAACATATTACCGGCCCTATCTTTGCTCTTCCTTTCATAGTCTTTGGAGTTGTTGCTACAGTCACAATGGGCTCAGAGAGACTTTCAGAAAAACTATCGAATGAGAGCACAGGAACACAACCTAAATTATACAAATGGGTCCTACTCAGTCTTATTGGATCATTTGCGATTGCATTATTATCCATGTTGCTGTACTTCTATGCTTCGCAGCGCTTCTTAGAAGACATTATGCCTTTAGCTTTTCTAATCTCTACACTCGGATTCTGGCAAGGTTATTCCTTGCTAAATAAGAACCTGTTCCACCGCATTGCTTATTCATTACTTGTCGTCATCCTTGTCTGTATATCGATAATCTCAAGCTTCCTCCTTTCTTTCTCAGCTGATATCACCAGGATAAGATCTACAAACCCAGCTTTACTGATCAACCTCATCTTGTTTTGCCTGAAGATAAAAAGAATACTTTGAATAAAATCAATCTTTTCGCATCCACGTGGGATGCAGATATGAATGTTCAAGTATATTCCAGCAAGTAGTCTTCTCCTTCCATAAGGTTGAGCTGACCTTCGATTTCCTTACTGAAGCCTGTGGTAGCTTGTCCTGGCTGGCCCATCCACCCCGGGTTTTTGAAACAAAATGCATGGAATTGGGCTCTTGTGCTCTTACCATTTGCATGACTTTATTGTATATTTAGGTTTGAAAATGCTCTTATGCGTTGCATGACTTTATTGTATACAACCAGTTGTTGTGGTATCCTGTCCTGGCTACTGGGCTCATCCGTTCGGGTTTGCATGGTAAAAAAGCACAAAGCCGTCGACAATTCTTGTGATTTTCATTATCCGATCTGCCTTTTGCCGAACACCTGATGATGGTTCCCAGCTTTTCAATTGATCACTAAATCCTCAATGATGGCTTTGGTGTCGCAGCTGCACGCTCATTGCAACGCAATATGATCCGGACGATCGATCCGGCTGTGTCCTTCCACACTTTTAGCTCAAGAGTTAATTCAAATTGCCGCGCGGGTATAACTATGGTGCAGCCCACCAAGGATCGCCTTGGTTCGGATGCCGCCGCTCGCGTTAGGTCTGGGTAGATCATAGTAGTCGGGAATCTGTTGATCGATCCTCTGATGCGGACGTTCCTGATTGAAGTATGTGACATATTCATTCACCACCCGTTGCAAATGCTGGCCGTGATGGATCAGCGTATGATCCAAACATTCCCTTCGTAGACTTCCCATGAACCGCTCACACATCCCATTAGCTTGGGGAGTTCGATAAGGTGTCTTCAGCTCTGTGATATTTGAACCGATCGCCACAGCCGAAAAATGAGTGCCATATTTCTTGTCCCGGTCCCGGATCAAATACTTCGGTCCCCTTCCCCACCCTGTGGCTTCCCGTAACTGCTGTGCCGTCCATTCATCCGTTGGAAATCTCGTAACCCCCGCATGCGCACCTGTGTCTGCGGCACGGTGCAGGCAATCCGCCGGGTTTGCCGTTCCATCACCACATAGACGTACGACTGACGAAATAACCAGTCATAGACCACGGTAAAGTCGCAAGCCCAGATGCCAATCGCTTGATTCTTTATGAAGGTAGCCCAAGTCTGGCTCGAAGAAGACGATCCCCGTTCTTTCGGCAGGTATTTCTGGATCGTTCGTTTACTCACTTCCATCCCTAACTTCAATAGTTCCCCCCGGATCCGTTCCGCTCCCCACAAGGGATTCTCCTTCGCCATCTTTCGGATCAGCACAATGGTTTCTGCCGAAATCTTCGGCTGGCCCTGCGACTTCCGCCGCCAATACACACGAAACAATTCGCGATGCCAACGGAGCAGTGTGTCCGGTTGAACAATATGCATGGATTGCTTCCAGAATTTTGTAAGGCAGGCAAGAAGCACGAACAGGAAGCGGTCGCGATTAGTAACTGGGGTCGTTTGATCTGCCGATGCAGGACGATCAATTGCTGCCGCAGCAGAGCATTCTCCACGATCAGATCAGAACGGCTGCGAGTTACATCTGTGAGAAGACCAGAGATCAATCCTGCAGGGGCAGGATTTGTCCAATGTTTGATGCGTTGTTGAAGCCAGAGAATAAGATAGTCAATCATGCTGCTCCCAGTATGTTTTATAATGAAGATCGAGCAGCATCATACCCCTTTTATTCCTCATATCCAGTACGGATGATCCATGTAGCCAGGACAGGTTTTGCGGGTTCGTCGCTCATCAATATTATACAACCCTTGTCAACGCTTTAAACAACTTTGTAAAAGCGGTGGTGGTGGTGTTGTTTTTTCGCTCCCCCCTCTGTGTCTACAGATGTAAGTGGAAGTCAAGGGTGGAGAGGAGATTTGTGAAAATAGGCGACCATCCCTAAAAAAAGCAACACACCTCATGGCTTTCTCAAAGTCGATTGACAAAAAGTAAAGAAACAAGTAGGTAGAGAAACAGAAAAGATCCTTCTCGGTACAATTGCGAGTGCAACCAAGCAATTCATCGAGGAGGATCTAGCATGTATTCTAGCACGAGCCGGATTCGGCAAGAGTATGGGCCGAGTGGCGTTGTATACGATTTAGGGAGTGTGTATGAGGGGTTGTGCAAACTCACGGATGTCCGTAAGGCGCGAGGTAAGCGATATCGTTTGGATAGTGTATTGATGATGATGGTGCTGGCCAAGTTGAGTGGAGAAGACAGACCGTATGGCATGGCGGAATGGGCAAAGCATCACCAAGAGCAGTTGGTGAAGCTACTGCAATTGAAACGGGCCAGCATGCCGAGTCACCACACGTTGCGACGAATCCTAGCACAGGTCGTGTATCAAGAAGAGATGAATCGGTTGATTGGAGAATATAACCAGCAAGAGGAACAGGGCGAGGTGTATGCGCTGGACGGCAAAGCGCCGCGCGGGGCTCGCAAAAAGGATGATGAAGGTTCAGAGTATCTTCTGAGCGTGTATGATGGAAAGCACGGCAAGGTGATGTCACAGGTGGAAGTCGGACGGAAAGAAAACGAGATCCCCAAGGCGCCCAAAGCGCTTGAAACTGTGAAAATCTCGGGAAAAATCATCATAGCCGACGCAATGCATACTCAACGGGTTCTATCCGGTCTGATTGTGGAGCGTGACGGTGACTATGTTTTTCCAGTAAAGGAAAACCAACCGGCCTTGTATAAAAGTATTCAACAGCTCTTTGCACCCGAATATCCGAAACCCGGATTCGGCAAGATCGAAACCGATTTCCTCACAGTACAGAAAATCAACAAGAGCCACGGCCGTTTGGAGAGGCGCACGATCACAACTAGCGAAATGTTGAATGCCTATTCCACCTGGCCGGGACTATCCCAAGTGTATCGACTGGAGCGTCAATTTCAATGGTTCCGTGCAGGCCGGGTGTATCATACTTCGCACGATGTGGAGTTCGGGATTACAAGCTTAGCACGCACCAAAGCACCCCCCGCTCGTCTCCTCAAGATACGTCGTTCCCATTGGGAAATTGAGACCGGCCTACATTATCGCCGGGATGTCACCTTCCATGAAGATGCAACACGTATGACCATCGGCAACACCGGAAAGGTGATGGCTTCCATCAATAATCTTGTTATTGCCCTCATCCATCAAGCAAAATTCAACAATGCCGCCCAAGCTCGCCGTTATTTCGCCGCCCACTTATCCCAGGCATTTTCACTGCTTACCACCCCTTTCTCGCGACTTTGAGAAAACCATGCAACACACCTCCACCGTTCTTCGCATCGGTCGCGAAACGGTATATAATGTTTTCGAGCGATGAGCCCGAAAAACCTTTTAGGTCTCCTTTACGGAGTTTACACGATTACGTGTATGGGACGTCGCTCACTTTTTTTGTAGCAACGTCGAGGGTGGCAATCGAATTGGCTTCTTCGTGCCCCAAGGGATGGCAGTCAGGTCGCCTCCGATCTGAAGTGTATCCAGTTGTTGCCGGATAAACTGACCAGCGGACTGATTCGCAGGGCGATTGTGTTTGCCAACCTTATAAGCAAATCGCATCAACTTGCGTGCAACGATCTGGGGCTGGGCATGGCAATCAGCAACTCCTTGAGCAAGAACAAACCAAACGGCCACCAGTAGTTTGCGTGCGATGGCAACGATGGCTTTATTGCGGCCGAGTCTCGGTTCCAAACGCGCCAATTCAGCTTTCCAGTGAGGATGTGAAATGGCGGCCACCTGTGCCGCTTCAACTAAGGCGCAGCGCAGATCTCTCCGTCCGGCTTTGGTGATACGTCCGGTTCGAGTGGTGAGGCCGGAATCATGGATCCGAGCGCCCAAGCCTGCATAGCCTACCAGATGCTTGGCGTCTTCAAAGCGGGCGATCTCTCCGATGGCAGCTACCACCGTAAGGGCAGTGACCACACCAAAGCCGGGCAAATGGATTAGGCGGGTCATGCGCTCATCCTGTGCAGCACTCTCATTCATCATCGAAGTCAAGCGAGTTCGTTGAGTCTCTGCAAAACGCAGGGTCTCCAAGTCGCTTTGCAGATTGCTTTTCTCCAGTTTTCCCACCGGCAAATTTTCCCACCACTCGGTTTGATCAACATGGAAAAGATTTCCTTCTGGCGGTGTCAAATGATGGCGTTGTAAAACAGCATGCAACCAATTCTTGGCTTGGGTTGCTAGACGCGTCATCTTGGTGCGTTGTGCCACAAGCGCACGTAATTCGCGCACTTCCACTGGGGGGACCCAGACTGAGACCAGTAGGCCCTTGGCTAGCAGGCGGGCGAGAATGGATGCCGCGATCTTGTCGTTCATCACTTGTGCCCGGGTAATCAGAGCAACATGGGGTGGATGAACCACAAGCACGGAGCTGGCATAGACAGATAGCTCGTCGTAAAGCTCCCAAGTATTGGTGGTCATCTCTAACACCACAGCATCCTGTTTAGTGAGCACTTTTTTCATCCAGGCTTCCAAGCGTGAAAGTTCCACTCGTTGCGATGGCAGAACAACATTGAGTTCCGCATCTACACCGAAAGCGATGAGGTAGTACTTGTGTACGTCGAGCCCAATGAAACGTTTTGGAGAAATTGTGTTTGGATCGGTCATAAGGATATACTCCTGATTGGTAGATAGTCGGGCACGTTTCATTTTTAGGGCCGCCAGATCACAAAGTCCGTTGTACTATGCGGACACAGATACGGGCTTGCCTGATCAAGATCAGGGTGTCCCAGTTGAGCGGATTCGAACGGGGCAATCAAACATAATAACGGGCTGGTCTTGGATGGATCAAAAGACCTCCCATAGGCACTGTCGATTGGACCCTAACGCAGCGTTCCCGGATACACGTTCCCGTTCACAAAACTAATTGAAGCGTATCCCAAAACGTGCCCGACCGCAACTCTGCGTCCCAGTTGCTTTTTACATGCTAACATAATAGTGAGACAACTCCATCCAATAATTTAGAGTGCAAGGCGGTGGAGAAAAAACATGGTGCAAAATACTAACGATAAGGTAAATGAAGAAGTGCCCAACACAGAAGTAATTGCTAAAGCAAAACGGAGACATTTCACCGGCGCAGAAAAACAGCGTATCCTGCGGGAAGTGGAAGCCTGTCGGGGGACGGGAGAAATAGGTGCCTTGCTTAGACGAGAAGGAATCTATTCCTCCTATCTCACGACTTGGCGCAGAGAACGCGAGAGCAGAGAATTAGATGGATTGGCACCGAAGAAACGCGGACCGAAGCCCAATCCGGAAGCGATCGAACTGGCTAAACTTCGCCGCGAGTATGCCCGTCTGCAAGAGCGCATGCGGCAGGCGGAGTTAATTATTGATGTCCAAAAAAAAGTTGCTCGGATGCTTCGGGCAAATCTCGAAGCGCCCGACCTGGACGATCCGAATTGATACTGAAAGAACACAGTACTTTTACCACCACCGAGCAATTAGGCAAGACCATTGGCGTATCCGCGGCTTGCCAGGCGTTGACCACTGTGAGAAGCAGCTTGTATCGCAAGCGACCCAAGGCTCTCGCCCGGATAAAACCGGAGCGGCTTCCTTCGCCGCGTGCTCTTCCATTAGTAGAGAAAGAAAACGTACGCCAAGCATTGAACAGTGAGCGGTTTGCCGATCAAGCGCCGCGCGAAGTATTCGCCACCTTGATAGATGAAGGGAAGTACTTGTGCTCCTGGCGGACGATGTATCGCATCTTAAATGAAAATCAAGAAGTCCGGGAACGCCGAAATCAATTGCGGCACCCCAATTACAAGAAACCCGAGTTATTGGCGACCAAATCGAACCAGTTGTGGAGCTGGGATATCACGAAATTGCTCGGACCGACCAAGTGGACCTATTATTATCTCTATAACATCCTGGATGTATTCAGCCGATATTCCGTGGGTTGGATGATCGCCGAACGTGAATTGGCCAGTCTGGCTGAAACGTTGATCGCTGCCACGTGTGTCCGCCAGGGCATTCAGCCGGAGCAGCTCACGATTTATGCCGACAATGGTAGTTCGATGACTTCAAAACCGGTGGCATTGCTCATGTCGGATTTGGGTGTCACCACATCGTCCCGATGTCCTTCGGGAAAACACACTCTCGTCCGCATGTATCCAACGATAATCCGTTTTCTGAGGCTCAGTTTAAAACTTTGAAGTATCGTCCGGATTATCCGACACGTTTTGGTTGTCTGGCGGATGCGCGCAGTTGGGCGGGAGAATTTTTCCGCTGGTATAACTACGATCATCATCACGACTGAAAGGAGCAGTCACTTCGCAGCGGCATCGGACTGCTGACACCTGCAGACGTTCATTTCGGAAGAGCGCATGAAGTATTAGATCAACGTCGACAGGTTTTGCAGAGTGCTTATCAAAAGAATCCTGAGAGGTTTGTAAAAGGCGTATCTATCCCAGCTCAATTACCAGCGGCAGTCTGGATTAACCCGCCGCCGGTAACTGTGGTCCCGGCAGAGGTCTTGAGCCCCTCGTAATCGTAGAGGTTGTGGAAAAGTGGGCGGGTGATTTTCCGTCCACTTATCCACAACCTTCCTGGCACTTGAAAGGAGCGTTTTCTATCTACACACACAATGAATCTACACTAATCTTTGAAATTAGTTGTCTCAAATCATTGACACATTCCGCCCTTGCACAACAAAGTATCTACCCAATTTATCATTCATTGGTCCCTTGACTTCCCCTTTCATCTGTATGTGTGTACGCTCTTTCCTTTAGTATAGGTATACCAGCCAGGACAGGCAGATCGGAATGTGCAAAGTACAAGATTACCGACGGCTTCGCGCTTTTTTACCATGCAAACCCGAACGGATGAGCCAGTACAACTCCCTTGATTTTTTTTATAACAATTATGATATATTCATGATAGTTGCATGAATACTTCCGGCTTTTGCTCTGCGATGCGCAGCAAGGCAATCGCAGGTCCGCTCGGCTTGCGGCGTCCTTGCTCCCAATCCTGAATGGTCCGCAAGCTAACGCCCATCAGCCCTGCAAAGGCCGACTGAGATAATTTCAGTTTGATCCGAATGATGCGCGGCGAGGCCGGTTGTTTTAAAGTGTGAACGCGCAAGATCTTCTTGCCAGTCTTGTAGGCCTTGATGTCACGGAGGCCTTCGAGAATTTCCATACCAATATCACGCTTAGACATTTTCGATCTCCTTTGCAATCTGACGCAAAACATGAGCAGAGATATTCTCTGTTTCGCTCCTGCTGTAAATGGTTAACAGCCAGATTTCATCATCCTGCTTCTTGAAATAGTAAATCACTCGCACGCCTCCGCTCTTGCCCTTACCCGTCATGGCCCAGCGGACTTTCCTTACTCCACCGGACTTTGGAACGACTTTGCCCGCTTCCGGATATTGGAGAAGAAAACTTTGCAATCCCAGATATTCGTCTTCGGATAGATATTTGTAGACGTATTTCGTAAAGGCAGATGCTTCGATGAATTCCATGGGGGCTTTACTTTCCGAACCATACTGCGCATATTATGGTTCGGACCATATAGCTATTATACGGCATTGCCGTATAACTAACAAGAGGTGTCCTGGCTGCTTGCCTCATCCGTCGCTCAAATCTCGTTATTAGCGTAGGTTTTATGACTAAAAGGCTCAGAAAACCGGGCGGACGGAGCAAGTAGCCAACACAACTTAGCCATCCTGGGCTTTTCGCAATCTAATCAACCGTGCGCAAAGCTTTGCCACCAGCCTCTGTCCAATAACGAACTTTATTGTTTTGAAGAAGAACATCAATTGATCGGGCATTTGTTCCAGTAACAATTTTATTTCCAAAAATAGGTATCATCTCAATAAATCGGGGCAGAGTTGGCTATACCCAAGACGCGCCGAGATTCAGTTCACCGGAACGTTGAATGATCAGAGTGGCCAAGGGAGGAATTTGGTGGGCTTCGGAAATCCGATCCTGAATGTAGGCATAGAAACTGATCCCTAGCTTGCGCGCCGTGTCTGCTAAGGTAGCAAACGTATCCCAAGCTTTTACACCGAGCGGAGCTCGTGGACCGCGAAGTGACAGTGCCCTTCGGGCAAAGCTTACATCCCGTTTTCGGACTCGTTGTCGCACCGCCAGTTCAGAAGCATTGTTATGTAAAGGAAGTTCCGGATGGACCAAGACCTGCAACAGGGAGTCTTTTTTCGCACGGGTTTTTTCAATCCGCTGATCGAGATCGTAGTAGCCCGTATGCGTGGAAAAGAGTTCATCGAATTCCGCATCCAACTGGATGCGTTTTTCCGCATTGGGATCTTGGCGATACGCCAGGAGCTTATGGTAATAGTCCCAATACTTTTTGCGAAAGTCTTTCAACAGTTCTCCATGCAGTGCCACCACCGGCTCTAATTTCTTGTACAGCCGTCCGTCGTGTACCCAATACAACATGAGTGCACGCGTCAGCCAATGGAAGACGGAGGCGTCGTCGCACACCAGCATATCCACAATCGGAACGCCTTGTTCGGCATGATAGGCGGCCACCGCCGCCGCACCCAGAATGGCTGTGCGCTGTTGGATATTCAAATCCGGCAGCACCTGCTCCAAGCGAATGATAAAGTCCGTTTCTTCCCAGTCTGTTTCACTGCGCCACTTCGGCAAGATCTTCTGAGCTGCTTTCGATAAGGGCACGTTCTCCAGAATTTCCAAGGCTTCCCCATTCAGCCGGAAGATCCGCTTCCGCCCTTGGCGCAGAACGTCCAGCACACTCAACCGATCTTTTCTAGGCTGGGTGTGAAAGGAAGTGTAAAGAGGATTGCACACCACCTGACAATATTGATTTTCTCCGTCCACCCGCGTCTCGGTATGATCGGTTTGTTGCCAGGGACTGCTGCGTAATCCCGCCTCATACACGCCAGCGCTCTCCACATGAAACCCTACCGGCGCTTGGATCAACAGGTTGGACACTCTTTCAATATCTGCACCCTCAGATTCTCTAGGAATTCTTGGATCTCCCCTCTGTGACTATAATAGTGAGACAACTCCATCCAATAATTTAGAGTGCAAGGCGGTGGAGAAAACATGGTACAAAATTCTAGCGATAAGGTAAATGAAGAAGTGCCCAACACAGAAGTAGTAGCAAAGGCCAAACGCAAGCGATTCACGGCTGCAGAAAAAATACGTATTCTGCGGGAAGTGGACGCTTGCCAAGGAACCGGGGAGATCGGTGCGTTGCTGAGACGAGAAGGAATCTATTCCTCCTATTTAACGACTTGGCGCAGACAGCGTGAGAGCAGAGAATTAGAAGGATTGGCGCCGCGGAAACGCGGACCGAAGCCGAACCCGGAGGCCATCGAGCTAGCCAAACTGCGCCGCGAGCATGAGCGATTGAAGGAGCGCATGCGGCAGGCGGAGTTAATCATTGATGTCCAAAAAAAAGTTGCTCGGATGCTTGGGGCCACCCTGGACGCGCCCGACCTGGACGATCCGAATTGATTTCTACCACCGAGCAATTAGGCAAGACCATTGGAGTATCGGCGGCTTGTCAGGCGCTGACGATGGCGAGAAGCAGCTTGTATCGCAAGCGGCCCAAGGCTGTGTCGCTTCCGAAACCGGAGCGGCTTCCTTCGCCGCGTGCTCTTCCACAGGCAGAGAAAGAAATCGTGCGCCAGGAACTGAATAGTGAGCGTTTTGCCGATCAAGCGCCGCGCGAAGTATTCGCCACCTTGATGGATGAAGGAACCTATCTCTGCTCCTGGCGGACGATGTATCGCATCTTAAATGAGAATCAAGAAGTCCGGGAACGCCGAAACCAGCTGCGGCACCCCAATTACACGAAACCTGAGCTCTTGGCCACCAAATCGAACCAATTGTGGAGCTGGGATATCACGAAATTGCTCGGACCGACGAAGTGGACCTATTATTATCTCTATAACATCTTGGATGTGTTCAGCCGGTACTCTGTAGGTTGGATGATCGCTGAACGCGAATCAGCCAGTCTGGCTGAAACTCTGATTGCCGCCACTTGTGTTCGCCAGAATATTCAGCCGGAGCAGCTCACGATTTATGCCGACAATGGTAGTTCGATGACTTCAAAACCGGTGGCATTGCTCATGTCGGATCTGGGTGTAACAAAAACGCACTCACGCCCGCATGTATCGAACGATAATCCGTTCTCTGAGGCTCAGTTCAAAACTTTGAAATACCGCCCAGATTATCCAACCCGTTTTGGTTGCCTGGCGGATGCGCGCAGTTGGGCGGGAGAATTTTTCCGCTGGTATAACTACGATCATCATCATGGCGGCATTGGACTGCTAACACCTGCAGACGTTCATTTCGGAAGAGCGCATGAAGTATTAGATCAACGTCGACAGGTTTTGCAGAGTGCTTATCAAAAAAATCCTGAGCGCTTTGTAAAAGGCGTATCTATCCCGGCTCAATTACCATCGGCAGTATGGATTAACCCGCCGCCGGTAACTGCGGCACCGGCAGCGATCTTGAGCCCCTCGTAATCGTAGAGGTTGTGGAAAAGTGGGCGATGATTTCCGTCCACTTTTCCACAACCTTCCCGCCGCTTGAAAGGAGTGTTTTCTATCTACAAATACACAACGAATCTACACTAATCTTTGAAATTAGTTGTCTCAAATCATTGACACATTCCGCTCGCCTGACACGTACTGCGTTCTTCAGTAAAGGCGCAGTCACTTCGTCGGTTCACTCGTCCCCACTCCATAATATAGCGTCAACGCCAGACTCTTGATCCCCGGACCAAATTGTCCGGTGTACCCCGGCGGCAATTCCGCCAAGTAGGTCCTGTGCTGCGATGCCGAGTAATATTTCTCTTTGTAAAATCTCACATTCTCCGCTTGGATCCGCACATCCTGCACCACCACCGTTTCGTAACCCTTGTATTTCGCATCTGCAGGCAGCCCCGCTCGATCCACTTTCAACACTTCTTCCCGATCTATTTTGATTTCCGTTTTCTTCTTGCTTTTATGGCGGGGGCGCGCGGTATGCCGTTCTTTCTCTGAAGAGTGATCCGTGGCAGGCGGCTTCGAAATATTCCCCTTGACATTGGGTTTGCCTTGCCGAAGGCCCTTTCAATCGGTTGACTTCATCTCGCAAGCGTTGAACTTCCGCCTGCGAACTACGCAAGTCCGTGTTCAACTGCTCACTCATGTTCAGCAGTCGCTTGACTAATTCGCGCGCATTCTCTTCCTGGATCGCATCGAGGTGGATATCTTCGAACATTGTGGCGTTAGTTTACCTGCTTATTCTCACTTTGCAAAGCATTCTATAAATCCTGATCCTTTCCCCTAGTTATTGAGATGATACTAAAATAGCCCCAAAACAGGCTTAAAAGTGGTCTGTAGTAACGAACTATATTGTGCTTCCACACCAGTAACTCCTTGCAAAAATCAAGCTGCTCAAAACAAAAGAGTTTTGAATTAAGGTGTTCAAAACTCTTTTGTTGCCATTCGATTCCAAGTTTATTGCTTTGCAAAAGTGAAAGTGGCGTTTGGTTATACTAAGCTTATAATATAAAAAAATTCGTAAGCGCAAACGCCAAGAAAGAGGTATACAACCATGAAAAAAAATCGATCCGAGAAAGGCCAGGCGCTAATCCTGATCGTGTTTGCAGTCATCGGTCTGCTCGCACTGACAGGCTTGGCTGTGGACGGCAGTCAAACTTATGTCAACCGTCAAGGCGCTCAAAACGCCGCAGAAACAGCAGCGCTGACTGGAGCACTTGACCTGGCTAACAGCAATGCCAGCGGTGTCGTTAATGACGCTAAGAGCGCTGCTTCGACAAATGGCTTTCCTGCTGGCCCTAATACAACCATCACGGTCAATCCTGGCAGCAGCGGATTCACCGCTGGCTGTAACGGCACAACGCCATCGTTTTCACCCAATAATGCGCAATATGTGCAGGTGATCATCCAGACGAATGTACCCACCTCCTTCTCCTCCATCGTGGGTGTGAAGCAGACACATAATTGTGTGGATGCGATTGCGCGCGGGCAGAGCGGATCGACCGGCTCCATGTTCAACGGCGCGGCCATTGTTTCCACCGACAACGCCAGCGGCTGCAATCAAACCATGCTATTCAACGGCAGTGCCAATGTAACCACCACCGGCGGCAGCATCTTTGACAACTGCGGAGGCAGCAGCGCAGTGTTGTTGAATGGAGGCGTAACCCTCAGCATGACCGGTAGTGGCCAGGACGTTGGTGGGATTCTTAACAACGGTGGCAATACGATTACCCCGGGGATTACAACCGGTGCAGTTGGCTTTCCCATGCCGGCCGCGGCTTGGTCCTCAATTCCCGCTATTCCGTCAACGCCCACTTGCAGTGGTAATGGTAGCGTTAACCCTATTAGCGACCTCAGCGGTACTTCGGTGACTGTGGGCAGCGGCACTGCAACCTTAACCCCTGGGAATTTCAGCAGCATTAACGTCAACAGTGGCAGTGGCACGGTGACATTCAGCCCAGGCACTTACTGTCTTAGCGGAAGTATCAACCAGAGTGGCGGCACGCTGACCGGACCTAGTGGAACGGTTAATTTGGTCATGGGCAGCAATAGCGTCAATCAAAATACCGGCACTGATACCTTCAACGATCTCGAAATGTATTTTACGAGTGGAAGCTGGGTCATGAACGGCACCACCTCCCTGAACGCTACCAAGCTTCGCTACTACTCAACCGGATCAAGCAGTATGACTGTCAACGGTGGAGATACTTTGACTTCCAGCAACTCCTTCTTCTATTTGACCAGCGGTACTGTGACTTGGAACGGAAGCTCGACGATCAACCTGCAAGCTCCTCCCACAGGCGATCCATATGCCGGCTTGGCGCTTTATATGCCGTGGTCCAACACCTCCAGTTTCATCCTCAACGGTGGGTCTGGTGTAAACATTACAGGCACGCTCCTCGCGCCGCATTCCAATATTACGGCCAACGGCGCCAGTAATTTCCAGTCCCTGAACAGCCAAATTGTTGGCTACACCTTCATCTTCAATGGCGGCGGAACTTTTAAAGTTAATTTCAGCGCAGGTCAGAACTACGGCACTCCCACAACTGCCTATGTTGACCTGATCAAGTAGCAACTTTTCCGAGACAGGCATGATCGTCGAACCTGCTCGATAGTTATTGACAACCTAAATGAAAACGGCTTTCCAAAATCAGGAAAGCCGTTTTCATTTGAAAGTTTTTCTCTTATCATTTTGAGCCGCGAAAATTTTTGGCTTCAAAAATAGATGTCTTTGGTTCGCGTTTACATGGATCGTATTGCTTTACAAAAGTGAAAACAGCATTTGAGCATGTCAAGCGTATAATATAAAAAATTTCGCAGTCGTACAGACCGATTTAGAAAGAGGAATATGACCATGAAAACAAATCAATCCCAAAAAGGCCAGGCGCTGATTCTGATTGTATTTGGAGTCATTGCATTAATTGCATTGACAGGTCTCGCCGTGGATGGCAGTGTAACCTATTCCAATCGCCAAGGCGCTCAAAACGCCGCAGAAACAGCAGCGCTGACTGGAGCACTTGACCTGGCTAACAGCAATGCCAGCGGTGTCATTAATGACGCGAAGGCTGCCGCCACGAAAGATGGGTTTCCTGCTGGCGCTAATACAAGCATCACGGTCAATCCTGGTAGTAGCGGATTCACCGCTGGCTGTAACGGCACAACGCCTTCATTTTCACCCAATAATGCGCAATATGTGCAGGTGATCATCCAGACGAATGTACCTACCACCTTCTCTTCCATCGTGGGCGTGAAGCAGACGCATAATTGTGTGGATGCGATTGCCCGCGGGCAGACTGGAACATCCGGCTCCATGTTCAGCGGCGCGGCCATTGTGGCCACAGACAATGCCAGTGGTTGTACCCAAACCATCAACCTGAACAGTGGTGCTAATGTGACCACTAGTAACGGCGGAATCTTTGATAATTGTGGAGGTAGTGGTGCCTTGATGGTGAATTCGGGTTCGAAGGTTACCAGTCCCAGCAACGTCCAAGTGGTCGGAGGCGATACGAATAATGGCGGAACCGTTACACCGGGGATTACAACCGGTGCAGTTGGCGTCGCTATGCCCGCATCCGCCTGGTCTGCGATCCCCGCCATACCATCCGCGCCCACCTGCAGTGGCAACGGCAGCGTTACCCCGATCAGTTACCTCAGTGGTAATTCAGTGAGTGCAAGCGGTAACGCGACATTATCACCCGGTAACTTCAGCAACATAAACGTCAGCAGTGGAACCCTTACATTCAACCCAGGAACTTACTGTATCAGCGGCAACATCAGCATGAACGGCGGCTCGCTAGCGGGGTCGAGCGGAACGGTCAACATCGTCATGAGCAACGGCATCGCCTTAAACAGCGGGATCACTGCCAACTTTAGCGATCTCGAAGTCTGGTCTCCGAGTGGAACTTGGAACATCAACGGTAGTTTGACCGCCACCAAACTTCGCTTCTATTCAACCGGTTCAAGCAATATCATTGTCGGCTCGAACGCTACTCTAAGTTCAAGCAATTCCTTCTATTACTTAAGTAGTGGGTATATAACTTGGAATAGCAATTCAAATGTCACCCTAGCTGCTCCGCCCACAGGCGATTCGTATGCTGGGCTGGCAGTCTACATGCCTTGGGGCAACTCGAACCCGTTGACCATCAACAGCGGTTCCACCGTAAATGTTACCGGGACAATTCTGGCACCGTCAGCCCCAATTACGCTCAATGGCAACGGCAGTGCATATGCTCTTAACAGCCAGATCATTGGATCTACCTTCCAGCTCAACGGCAATCTTAACGTTACGTTTAACTCAAGTCAGAACTACAGCACGCCCTCAACTGCATATGTCGAACTAGTCAAATAACAACACCTTCAAGTGGACGCAATAATCAAAACGGCTCGCTAGCACTAACAAGCTAAATGAAAACGGTTTTCCAAAATCAGGAAAACCGTTTTCATTAATCGATGCAATAAAAATGATTAAGGCGTGGGGGTAGGCGTCCATGGAATGGCAAAGGTTTTGAGCGTGGAAAGATCATAGCCTGGATCTATCTGAACATATTCCTGCTGTATCCAACACGGGTCGTTATAGCGCGGATTTCGAACGACCCACCATCCATCCACGATTCCCTTCCCAAGCAATTGAACCCGCGTCCCGGCTTGGATGCTGCTAACGAGTTCATACTTTAGCGTCTTGCCCGTTGGCCCGGACCAGCAATATGCAGTGATGGTCACCAGCGGGTTTTGTGGAGTCGGCGTTGTAGACACACCAGGCGTGTAAGTGGCGGGTACGGGTGTCGAAGATTCTGTAGGCGCGGCTTGAGTCGCAGTTTGAGTCTCCGCCTGAGTCGTGTCGGTTGCCAAAGGTCTCACCGAAACAAGCGGGGTGTTCGAAGGCAGTCCAGTTGCCGGCGTTGGAGCTACTCCGTTCACGCTAATATTACAAGCCAGTAAGCCAAGAATCAATGATAGTCCTGCTGCAGTCCAAACGAACGTTTTTCTTCCTGACATGGTTCCTCCAAACATATAGAATAATTATATCAACTTGTGACTTTTTATTTGGACGGCTTCGGAGTTGACGGTGGATCGTAAATTTCCAATCCATAAAAATCATAATTTATATCAAATTGAAGATCCTGCTGAGACACCCAACAAGGATCATGATATACCGGCCCTTCAATGATCCACCAACCCGGAACGCTTCCCTCTCCAAGCAGGATGACACGCGTCCCAGCCTGAAGCGAGCTGGCGACTTCATAGCCCGAACCGGGTCCCAGCCAGCAAAGTGTTTTGCTGATCACCAGCGGATTCTGCGCAGTGGGAAGCGGTGAGGTTGTCATAGTAGCCGTCATGAAAGGCGTAAACGTGGCAGTGGCCGAAGGCTCGGGAGTTTGTAAAGTGGAGACTTCCGTTTGCATTACGAATATGGTGGCCGCTAACACAGTTCGCTGGACATTCGGCGTTTTACTTAACGGCAGTCCGCAAGACAGAATTGCCGCGCAAATAATAAAGCACGTGAAAACACAACGCTTGATCCGTCCATCCATATTTCATCTCCAATCTAGCGGAATGAATAGGCCGATTATAACAACAGTAATCTTTTGAGCGTGATTATCACCGGTTCAAACCTCCTTTAGCGTCAAAGAACCGTGATATCCTAAACGGCTGAAAACCTTGTGAAAGTCGCTTTGATCGAGGAATTGACGAGCTATAGTCCTTAAGATAATTATTTTGAAATCAGGCAATCTCGACTTCAGCCATCTCTTTGGTATAGACGCCCATGAGCCGCTTGATCTCGTCGGCCTGAGAAGCCAAGAGCTTAAGCGCCTCCTCGACCGACTTTATCAGCTTGACGAATTCTTCGAAGTAGCGGTTATGCGTTGCTCGGCTCTTAACCTTTTTCCAGAGGAACTCAATCGGATTATAGTCAGGAGAGTAGGAAGGTAATGGGTACACAATGAGCCGGTCTTTGTTTTTTTCAAAGAACTCCTGCGTGGCTTTGCTGGTATGATACTTGGCGCCATCCTGAATGAGGATGACCGGACCTGGAGTTTGGGCAAGCAGATGGAGAAGAAAGGCTTGATACGTTTCGCTGGTGAATTGTTCTTCGAGACCTTGATAAACCAGTCGCCCGCTAAAGAACTCGATCGCGCCGAAGACTTTGTAGCCCTTTCGCTTGCCTGTGGTTTTCACCAGCGGTTGGTGGCCAACCAGGGCCCAGGTGTAGGAAAGCGAACCCCAGAGGGCAAAGCTGACTTCGTCGCCGAAGAACAGCGAGGCTCCCCGCGTTTGAGCTTCCGCTAGGATTTTGGGCCATTCTTTCTCTACCCAGTGTTTCCGGGCGGCTTCGTCTAGATGGTCGGATACAAAGCGCGCCTTCTGCCGAGAGAAGCCCAGAGTATGCAATAATTCGCAGACATAGAATCGACTGTAGAATACATGAAACTTCTGGTAAATCAAGTCTTGGATCAAGATGCTGGTCCAACAGCCGGTCGGATAACCACAAGCTTCCGGTCCGGATTGGATCCAATCCGACAGCTGGCTCTTCTGTTTCTTCGTCAAGCGCGGTGGACGACCCGGACCTCTGCCAATCTCCAGACTCTTCCATCGCTTCTGCACGAATTCTTCTAACCAGTTGTACACCGTCTGTGCCGAGACATTCCACAGCTTCAGAATCGCACCCAGCTTCATTCGTTCGCCAATCATCACCAACACCGACACACGCCGCACCGCGCGCAGGTCGCCTCGCTCGTAAGCCTTCTGCAGTTCCATCTTCAACCGCTTGACAGTCTCTTTGGAAAAAGTTATTCTCCACATCGGATGCCTCCTTCTTATGCTTGGGTTGCTAGCCCTTGGCATAAGGATAAGGCATCCCCTCATTTCTTCACAGGCCCTTTTTCAAATTCTTTTTCTTAATCACTATAGCAGTATATGATATAAGAATATGAGAAAAACAAGAAAACAATAAGGATGGCTCAATAATGAAATCAATTTATATTGCCGGGCCACTATTCAATACGGCTGACCGATCCTACTTAGAGCACATAGCCGAAGTGCTTGAAAGAGCCGGCTTCAAGACCTTTCTGCCACATCGCGACGTCGGTGTCATTCACCAGTTAACCGACGAAGAACGCGCCCGAATTTTTTATGGCGACTTGAATGCCCTTGATCAAAATGATATTTGCGTAGCTCTTCTCACCGGTCCCGACCACGATTCCGGCACCTGTGCGGAACTGGGATATTGTTACGCAAAAGGAAAACCTTGTTATGGAATCACAGATGATATCCGCTGGCTGAACAATTTTGTGTGGGGTTTGTGTAACGATGGGAAAAACATCGTCAAACATCCCGAGGACCTGCTCGAAAAACTCGCATAGATTTCCAATTCTTTTCAACATTTCTTCACATTATTGTGGTATTAATTGGGTGGACAAAACATCCCAAGGAAATTATCTTTATGGAAATCATTGCCCATGTCCACCTGATTCCAAACGTTGTGGCCAATCCCTATCTGATTGTTGAATCCAATGGATTGGCTTTGATTGATGCTGGATTGCCCGGCAGTGACAAGAAGATTCTCCAATATATAAATGGCTTGGGCTACGCTTCCTCCGACTTGAAGTGGATCGTCATTACTCATTCCGATATTGATCACTTCGGAGGGTTGTCTGTTTTGAAAAAGAAGAGCGGTGCCAGTGTTTACGCCAGTCCCATTGAGGCCGAGGCTATGTCTAAAGGTAGTTCTTCACGTCAAATCATACCCAGAAATTTTTTCCCGAAGCTATTAATGGGTGTTGCGGGCCGCATGATGAAGCCCGTGCCCATATACGCTGACGAAATCTTGAGCGAAGGACAAATTCTACCTTTGCTCGGTGGTTTGCGCGTCCTCGAAACACCCGGTCATACGCCTGGCCACATATCCCTTTTCTCGCCGTCAACTAGAATTTTATTCACGGGCGATTCGATTGTCTCGCGCAGTGGGGGTTTGGTGCGTTCGATCAAAGCAAACACTTGGGACGAAACCAAAGCAGATGAGTCGGCCCGCAAACAATCCGCCTTAGGTGCAGATATTGTTTGTCCCGGGCATGGACCAGTTGTCATGGATGCAGCCGATAAATTTCCTAAGATCTAATCGGATATTGTTTTTGCAACGAAATTGTTAACGTTTTTCTGACCATTTAGTGTAAAAATAGATTTGTAGAGAGAAGTAGTTTAATTTCTTCTGGTTCAAGGCACAACTTTTCGTAAGATGGAGGCTCGCTATGTCACTCAAAAAGAACGTTACCCTATTCATTTTGCTAACAACCCTGCTGGCATCCTTTGCCTTCACCGGTAATGCCCTAGCTGCGTCCGGTTGTGGCGGTCCGTACACTGTTCAATGGGGAGATACCTTAGCATCAGTCGCATATAGATGCGGGACAACCCAGGATGCGATTCGACAGGCAAATCCCAATCTAAGGTATTGGTTATACGCCGGTCAAACGATATCGATGCCTGGCTATTACGGCGACAACGGATACAATGGATATAATAACCACACATATAATCCTGCCCCGCAGAATTACGCCAACAGCAACGGATACAATGGATACAATAACCACACATACAATCCTGCCCCGCAGAATTATGCATCCAATTATTATGTCCCACAGGCAGGCAGGACATATGTTGTACAATGGGGCGACACGCTGCGAAATATCGCCGACCGTACGGGAGTGAGTGTATACGACCTCCAGGCAGTCAATCCGCAAATTTGGAATCCCAACTGGATATTCTATGGCCAGGTGATCAACCTTCCCAGACCTGCTCAATACTATACTGTTCAGTATGGCGACACACTCGCGATTATTGCAGCGCGCTTTGGCACCAGCCTGTATAGTTTGGAGTCGCTTAATCAACTGTGGAATCCGAATTTAATTTACCCCGGGCAAGTCATTCGGATTTGGTGAGCAGCAGAAAAGCCGCACTTACCAACAGACCGTACAATAACTGAAGTAACTCGATTTAAGAAACGGTATAGGAGAATTTCTATACCGTTTTTGAGTCTTCACGTGGGCCTTAACGCGTCTCAGTTATCTTTCGAAGCGTTCGCGGCTTATCGGCATCGAAACCCTTAACTGAGAGTCAAATAATAGGAAAATAATTGGGCAGGTACGATGTTCACCAATGGCGTTAAAGATTTCAGGGATTTGGCTGGAAACAGGTATGCGGGTTTTTGCCAGTGCGAGAGGCTGCTCCAAATTCGAGATCACAACCAATTCCGCAGAAAGATCTTGATTCAAATGTTCCAGCAACGAGATCAACGAATCGGCCACTTTGCCTGCTGAGACAATTGCCATGACCGGGAAGCCCTGAGCAACCATGGCGATCGGTCCATGCTGAAAATCCGCGGAGGAATATGGTTCAGCTTCTATATACGTCAGCTCCTTAAGCTTCAATGCCCACTCAAATGCTGTGGAATAGTTATAGCCGCGTCCTAAAACCACACATTGCTGCATATAACGATAACGCTCAGCTGCTTGACGAATCACATCGTCTGCTTTTAAAGACTCGGTGATCCAAGCCGGCACCTTTTCCAATAAGTCCCAAGAGAATTTTGATTTTTCGCCGCTGAGAGCTGCTGAGATCATGGCAATGGACATCAGTTCGGCGGTATAAGTTTTTGTCGCCGCCACAGCCAATTCAGGTCCGGCTTGAACGTTTAGTACGAAGTCGGCGTTGGAAGTGAGCGGAGAATTCGATTCGTTTGTGATCGCCAGTGTCGGGCATCCCTGACGTCTGCCTTCATCCAAAACACTGACGATGTCTGGCGATTGTCCCGATTGAGAAATCCCAATGACAAAAGCGCCTTTAAGATTGGGCGGCTGTTGATAATAAGTAAATAACGAAGGTGTGGCAAGCGCCAGCGGCAAGCGGTTGACCGCGCCCAAGAGATAATTTGCATAACGGCCGGCATTATCCGAAGTGCCGCGCGCTGCAAGGAAAACATAAAAGATATCGCGCGATTGAATTGCCCGCGCAATTTCTTCAACCGTCCTGCGTTGAGATGACACGAGCTTTGCCAGGCGTTGTGGCTGTTCCAAAATTTCAGAATACAAAGACATTCTTCCTCACAATCGAAACTGGCATTTCTCACCTAAATCCCAAAAATACAATACGATGATCCGGCGGGTTGTTGCCCAATTTTTGCCAGCTGACAGGCTTGAGCACTGACCAACTCCTCCAATAAAGTCTCATCCATCCGACATAATTCAGGATGATGGTCAATAATAGCTGCGTAAGGACAATGTGCAAAGAGAATACGCGGTCCCTGTGCGCCAGCCTCCCAACGCGCTTGATAATGCAATTCATTCAACTTTTCAATGATGATTGAAAGTCGCTTTGCGATTGGAACGTGTAAAGCATCATATCCAAATTGAAGAGTTAATTTTCGAGCAACCGCTCTGATCGCTACATCGCGCTTTGCAGCAGAAAGCCCTTGGACGAGTTCGTCCAACACCGCATCAGACAGTAGCGCAAGATTATCTCCCAGGGATTTTTCCGACAATCCATATATCTTCACTGGACGTCCGCGTCCCTGTCTTCGCCGCGCTCCGCTCAAAGTAATTCTTCCATCTGCAAGCAAAATAGACAAGTGATGCCTCACAGTAGCCGCAGACATATTCAATCCACGACCAATTTGCGCGGCGGAAGCAGAACGTTGCTTCTTCAAGTAGTTGACCACGCGTTGGCGGGCAGTGACCATAGACACACTATGATTATACTCACAATTGTATTTTTACAAATATATTTTTACATAATTCCGTTGACTCAGGCAGGTGAAGTGCTATAATCCAAAGAGATTGTAGTGAAGATGCGATGTGCAAAATAAAAATCCCTTTCCCTGGAATATTTTTGCAAATTGATAATCAAGGAAAATGACTCTCAATTGGGAAACATCGTACGCTATCGCCTTGGAGTTGAAACAACTGCATCCGAATGCAAACATCGAAGAAATAACGCTGCAACAAATCTACGATTGGACTTTAGAAATTCAGGAATTTGAGGATGATCCGGCTCTTTGCAACGACGATATCCTTTCATCGATTTATCAAGAATGGTTCGAGGAGTTAATGAATGACAGCTAACAAAGAACTAAATGCTCCGGGTTATGAAATCCCGGAGGACCTCCAGCACGCGGTCAGCATCACCACGCTGGATCGTCTGTATAACTGGGGACGCCGCTGGTCGGTGTGGCCGATGATGTTTGGGTTGGCGTGTTGCGCGATCGAAATGATTGCGGCGCAAGCTGCGCGCTACGACCTCGCTCGCTTCGGCATGGAAGTGATGCGTCCGAGTCCGCGCCAATCGGACTTGATGATCGTCGCCGGAACCGTCACGAAGAAAATGATCCCGGCCATTGTCCGTCTCTACAATCAGATGCCTGAACCAAAATACGTTGTGGCCATGGGTGCTTGCGCATCGGGCGGCGGCCCCTTCAAGGAAGGTTATAACGTCGTGGCCGGTGTTGACAAATACATTCCTGTGGATGTTTACATTCCGGGATGCCCTCCCACCCCACAGGCTTTGAATGCAGGTCTAATAAAGTTGCAGGAAAAGATCGATAAGGAGTCGCTCCGAAAAGTACGCTGGTATCGAAAAGGTGCCGACACCATGCAAATTCCGATTCCGGTTCTTGGCCCGGATTTAATGGATCCGCGTCGATATGCCGAGATTAAGCAACTTGCAGCACAGAAACCAACGGAAACGAAGGAGTAATCATGGCTACTCTCGTCCATACTGAGACCCTCGATTTGGCCTCGCGTTTTCCCAGCTCCGTCATCGCTGACAGTCGTCCCGGTTACACTGGCTGGATGGTTGACAAAAATGAATTGATTGAAGTCGCGATGACTCTACGTGATGAATTTGGCTATGACTTTCTGTCGTCTGTAACCGGCGTGGATTATTTCCCGGACAAAATGGAAGTTGTGTACGAAGCGTTCAAAACAACCGGCGGGCCAGGCGTTCGATTCAAAGTGCAGGCCCCGCGCATTGACCCAATTGAAATCCCATCTGTCACATCCATCTGGCCCGGCGCGGAATTTCAGGAACGCGAGATTTGGGATTTGTATGGCATCAAATTTGCAAATCATCCCGATCTTCGTCGCATCCTGATGTGGGAAGGTTTCGACGGCCATCCAATGCGAAAGGACTGGCACGAACCTTTTTACGAAGAAGACAATAAACCGTTGAAGAGCCGCTGGCCCGATGGCAAATTCGTCAGTGCGGAAGAGAAGAACATCTATAAAGATAATTTGCAATTCCCCCAGAACTTTGACCCGGAAAAAGTTCTCTTCGATGGCGAAGCTGCGCTATACGGCGCGCTTGCAAAATACCAAACGATCGATGCAGGAATCAAAACTGACCATGTGGTTGTAAATATGGGTCCGCAACATCCGTCCACGCATGGCGTATTCCGCGCCGCAGTTGTTCTCGATGGCGAGACCATCGTCAGCTTGAAACCGGTCATGGGTTACTTGCATCGCAACCATGAAAAGATTGGCGAGCGCAATACATTTCTGCAAAACATGCCCTATACTGACCGCCTCGATTATTTCAATTCAATGAGCAACAATTGGGGTTACTCGCTGGCAGTTGAAAAACTGATGAACATCAAAGTGCCGGAGCGCGCGGAATACTTGCGAGTGATCATGGCTGAACTCAGCCGCGTTCAAAACCACTTGATCCTGATTGGCATGCTGCTCAATGATCTGGGCGCATTCTTCACGCCCGCCTTGTATGCCTTTGAGGAGCGCGAACTGATCCTGGATATCTTCGAAGCCGCCTCGGGCACGCGCATGATGTGTAACTATCATCGCTTCGGCGGGGTATCACGCGACCTGCCGGAAGGCGTGCTCGAAAAAATCAAAGGGCTCGTTGAAGAACGTCTGCCCCGCAAGGCAGATGAATTTGATCGAACTCCTCACCGAGAATGAGATATTACTCGCGCGCACACGAGGCATTAAAGTGATTAACGGCGAAGACGCGGTCAAGTACTCGATCACGGGCCCAGTATTGCGCGCCGCAGGCGTTCCCTATGATATCCGACGCGCCCAACCGTATGGCATCTATGATCGCTTTGAATTCGACGTGGCCTTACGCCACAATGGTGATTTATATGATAACTACCTCATCCGCCTCGATGAAATTCGCCAATCGCTTCGCATCCTGCAACAAGCCGTGAAGCAGATCCCCGAAGGGCCGATCAACTCCCAGAAGCCGCAGTATCAGGTTCGCGTCCCGGCAGGTAAATCGTATGGACGCGTCGAAGCGCCAAAAGGCGAACTTGGCTATTACATTATCTCAACCGGAAAACCCAATCCGTGGCGCTATCATGTGCGAGCTCCCTCGTTCATCAACATCACAGCACTTGAAAAGATGTGTGTCGGCACCAAGATCGCGGACTTCGTTGCGATCCTCGGTGTGATTGACATCGTGCTGGGCGAACTTGACCGGTAGAAATTGGAGAAGAACCCATGTATGGAAAAGGAATCATCAAAGGTCTCGGTGTAACCCTCAGGCGGTTCGTGAATACTTATCTTGATGACATCGCCTGGTGGGGACACCGCTACTATAATTCAGAGGGCATCGCTCATCGCTCCAGCAAGAATGCACGCGGCGTATTTACCGTGCAGTATCCGGAAGAAAAACTTCCGATGCCGGAAGAATTTCGCTATGTGCCATTTCTCGTGTACGACGACGGCGCAGATGGAAAAAAGGAAATTCGTTGCACCTCATGCGGAATCTGCGCCAAGGTTTGTCCGCCGCAATGCATTTGGATCGTGCGCTCCAATGACCCGCAGACAGGTCGACCCATCCCTGAGCCGACCGAATTTTACATTGATGCTGATATCTGCATGAACTGCGGCTTCTGCGTCGAGTATTGTCCATTCGATGCCATCGTCATGGATCACGATTACGAGATTGCCTCGTATCAACGCAATGTATTCAATATGGAAAAATTGCTCAAGCCCGCTTCATACTACAAGAGCATCCGCCCGCTGAATTATGCCCGTAATGAAGAAGAGCGCAAAGCGAAGGAAGCCGCCAGGGCCGCAAAGACTGCGGCGGCATCATAAATTTGTAGAGACGAGCAACAACGCTCGCCCCTACCCAAGCAATTGATTGGTAAAAAACAGATGACAGATAAGCTCACCAAAGAATCCATCCTCGCCGCGCTTAGCAAAGTGCAGGAGCCTGAACTACACAAAGACCTCGTCACGCTGAACATGATTCGCAATCTGGAAATCGCAGGTGATAAGGTTTCGTTTACCGTTATGCTGACCACGCCTGCCTGCCCTCTGCGCGGGCAAATAGAAAGGGAGGCGAAGCAGGTCGTCTTGTCGCTCGGAGCGCAGACGGTTCAAGTCAAGTTGGATTCGGATGTTCCGAATGATGGTCGGATGCGCGGACTCGTCAACATGCCGATCCGCAACGCGATCGCAGTTGGCTCCGGCAAAGGCGGCGTGGGCAAGTCAACGGTCGCAGTAAATATAGCAGTGGCGCTGGCACAAAGCGGAACTCGCGTCGGTCTGATGGATGCCGATATCTATGGGCCCAACATCCCAACCATGATGGGCGTGGAAAAGCTTCCACCACCAAACGGCAATAAACTCGTTCCAGCTGTTGCCTATGATGTCAAAATGATTTCGATGGGACTCTTGGTCAAGCCGGGTCAGCCCTTGATCTGGCGTGGCCCAATGTTGAACTCAGCCATTCGCCAATTTCTGGCGGATGTGGAATGGGGCGAACTCGACTATCTCATTATTGACCTTCCGCCGGGCACCGGCGACGCGGCATTATCTTTAGCGCAGGCCTTACCGCTAAGCGGTGCGATCATCGTGACGCTTCCCCAACTGGTTTCGCTTGAAGATGCCAGCCGCGGACTGCAAATGTTCCGCACGCTCGAAGTCCCGATCCTAGGCGTGATCGAGAACATGTCCTATCTGGATTTGCCCGATGGCACACGCATGGATATCTTCGGCTCGGGCGGCGGAGAGCAATTGGCACAAGCCACGCAAACTCCGTTTCTCGGCAAGATCCCGATCGATCAAAATGTCCGCATTGGCGGTGATAGCGGCAAGCCGATTGTTATATCGTATCCCGATTCAGCAGTGGCAAAAGCCTTGCGTGAGATTGCGGAAAATCTAGCCGCGAAGATCAGTGTGGCAGCATTGGGTGGCAAGAACGAGCTGCCGATCAATATAGTGGAATAGATGAATTTAGAGTGGGCCGGACTGTGAGAGTCCGGCTTACTTCATCATGCTTACGGTATAATTACGTCCATGCAACCAAACATTATCGGTGTACGTTTCACAAAGATTGGAAAAATCTATCACTTCGACTCATCCGCCCTACCCGATGTTAAAGCAGGCGAGCATGTCATTGTGGACACGATGCGCGGCAAGCATCTAGGCGAAGTTGTGACTATTTTGCAGGAACCGCCAGCCCAGCCCGAAGGGGGATGGAAATCCGTTGAACGACGCGCCACCCCACGCGATCTACTGCTCCAACAATCCTGGCAATCCAAACAAACCGAAGCGATGATCAACTGCCGCGCCCGCGCCGCGGAACTCAAACTGGATGGCGTGAAAATCGTCGCTGCCGAATACAACTACGACGGCACGCGCTTGGCCTTCCTGTTCAGCACAGAAACCGAAGATAAGGTGGATCTTAAGTCGCTCAAAAAAGACATGCAGGATTTGTATCCGAACACGCACACCGAAATGCGGCAGATCGGTCCGCGTGATGTGGCGAAACTTCTCGGCGGTATGGGCGCCTGCGGAATCGAGACACGTTGTTGTTCGAAATTCCTGACCGATTTCAGCCCGATCTCGATCAAGATGGCAAAGGAACAAGGCATCTCACTTACCCCTGAAGAAATCACAGGCATGTGCGGACGGTTACGCTGTTGCCTCATCTACGAATACGAGCAATACGCTGAAGCGCGCAAACAACTGCCCAAGCGCAATAAGCATGTGGTCACGCCGCGCGGAGAAGGCAAAGTAATGGATGTCCTGCCGATGTCCAATAAGGTCATCGTCGCGATCGAGACTGACGAACGTTCCCAATGGATTACTTTTGACAAGGATGAAATCCAACCCTGGGATGAACTCGAAGCGTTGCGTCGCAAATCAGAGGCGCCGTGCGATCGTCACGAAGGCGGCGGATGCACATGCGAAAAATCGAATAAGCAAAAACCAAATTAAGATACCAATCGTAAACCAATATGACCGAACAACCTGACAAGTGGGAAACTTCCCAAAACATTTTAGTCGTCCTGGCGCATCCTGATGATCCTGAATTTTTTTGCGGCGCAACGCTCGCGCGCTGGGCGCGCGCAGGACACAAGATCACCTATTTTCTTTTAACTTGCGGCGACAAAGGCTTCAACGACACAACGCCCGCCGACATGACCACCGATAGGCTATGCACGATTCGACATGAAGAGCAAGCCAACGCTGCAAAGGTCATCGGCGCGCAGGCGGTTCATTGGCTCAATCGTCCTGATGGCTACCTGGTCCCCGACCTCGATTTGCGTCGCGATATTTTACGCGCGATCCGTCGCTTCAAGCCGGATATCTTCGTGACATCCGATCCGCAAAATTTATTTGCAGGATACGGCATCAATCATCCGGATCATCGCGCCGCCGGTCAAGCCGCGCTCGATGCAGTCTTCCCCGCCCCGGGAAATAGAACCTTTTTCCCAGAATTGACACTCGAAGGATTCGAGCCGCATAAGGTGCGTGAAGTTTGGGTCACGTTGACCAACCAGCACAATGTAACTCTGGACGTCACCGAAATGTGGCCGGTCCGACTGCAGGCTTTGCTTGAACACAAAACACAAATCGGTGATCCTGAAAAATTCAAAGAGCGCATGAAGACGCGTCACACCGAGGACAGCACTGACGAGAATCCGCGCTACGAAGATAAATTCCGCGTCATCAAATACGGACAATAGAACAGCAACCTTTTCAAACAGAATACGGAGAATGCGATGATCGATTATGTAACCGAAGCCCGTGCATTGTTTCCTTATACTCAATCGATGCGCCGCGATTTTCATATTCATCCGGAACTTGGATTTCATGAAATCCGAACCGGTGGCATTGTCGCAAAAGAACTTGAATCGCTCGGACTCGAAGTCACGAAAGGAGTTGGCAAAACCGGTGTAGTGGGATTACTGGAAGGTGCAAAACCGGGACCGGTGATTCTGCTTCGCTTCGACATGGATGCCCTACCCATCGTCGAAGAAACCGGTGCGGAATATACTTCTCAAAATCAGGGCACGATGCACGCCTGCGGACATGACGGTCATACCGCCATGGGTTTGACAGTTGCCAAGATTCTCCAAAAGCATCGCAATGAACTCAACGGGACGATCAAGTTTTGCTTCCAACCATCGGAAGAGGGATTTAACGGCGAGGAAATCGGCGGCAATGAGATGATGATCCGCGATGGAGTTCTCGAAGGTCCAAAGGTGGAACGCACGCTTTCGATGCATTTGTGGAACGAAAAACCTGTCGGCTGGATCGGTGTGGCAAAGGGACCCGTCATGGCTGGAGCTGAATTATTCACGATCAAAATCACGGGCAAAGGCGGTCACGGTGCGGTACCCCATTTAGCCATTGATCCTATCGTTGCCGCGAGTCAAATCGTCACAGCACTACAAAGCATTACGTCGAGGAATGTTGCGCCGTTGCAATCAGCAGTGGTCAGCGTGACAACTGTTCACTCAGGTACAGCATTCAATGTCATTCCGCAAGAAGCGGAACTCACTGGGACGATCCGCGCATTTGATTTGGATGTCCGGAAACAGGTTCTTGAAAGATTTAATCAGATCGTGCGCGGCATAGGCGAAGCGATGGGATGCCAGGTTGAAATAGATATCCAGCGCGTCACACCCGCGGTCATCAACGACGATTCGGTATCCGAAAAAGTCCAGGAGACCGCGCGTCAATTGTTATCCGATTCAACAATTGATATAGCACCATATATGACGATGGGTGCGGAAGACATGGCGTTCATGCAGGAAAAAGTGCCGGGATGCTATTTCTTTGTTGGCTCGAACAATCAGGCGAAACACCTCGATTACGCCCATCATCATCCTAAGTTTGACTTCGATGAAGAAGCATTAGTGCGCGGTGCTGCATTGATGGCTGCTGCGGCAGCGGAAGTCTTGAAAAGCAAATGAAGGATTGCCTGCAATAAAGATCATGTATTTCCATAGAATGAAATACATCATTGTCCTTTGCATTCTTCTGGCCGCAGCCTGTACACCAATAGAACAAGTTCCGGCTACCGTCCCAACGCTGGCGCCAGTCGCCACTCCGATTCCAATTACACCAACGCTTGGAAATTGCGCTTTCGTCGAGGCGACTCAAAATCTGCCCGACCTCACATCACAAGTGGACAAGGCAATGAAAGAGCTTCAATCGGGTGCCAGCGGGCGGGCAGAAGCATTTGGCGAGAATTGTGTTTATGCCAACCGTGGGCAATCCGTTTTTACGGCAAAGGAGACAGATTTTTACTTTACCGTCAACGCGAATAATCTAAACAATAACGAAGAGCTGGGAACATGGATCATCAACGTGATGAAGATCATTGATGCCCTGCCCTCTGGCTCCATTTCCGGACCTCAAGCTGGGTTTGTTGAATTCACGTTCGAGACCAAGGATGATCAAAAGATCCTGCATATCCCCATTAATAAATATAGGAACCTCCCCGTAGATATCAAACCCGCTGACGTAGTCAAGACGCTTTTTTCCAACCCGTGACGCATTAAAAGATCCCTATAGCGGACAAAACTCATCCCTTGACAAAACCGCCTTCTTAACTTATATTTCGTTTAGTATTTTCTAAACATACTATATATAAACCATGTCTAAGGTTTCCGAACCAATCAAAAAAGAATTCATCGAGGGTCTCAGCCACATCAGCCATTATTGGGGCTACCCCAAGGGAGTTGGTGCAGTCTTTGCAGTCCTGTATTTGGCGTCCACCCCCCTTTCATTGGACGAGCTGGTCAGGCAGAGCGCATTGACCAAAGGCGCGGTCAGCACCAATGTGCGCGCCCTCGCGCGGCTTGGCCTCGTTTATCGTTCGTCCCGCCTCGGCGACCGCAAAGATTATTACGTGGCCGAGACTGATTTTTATAAATCCATCCGCTCCATTTTGGGCGAAAGACAAAACCAGGAGTTCGATCAGGCCGTTCGCTCAGTGCGCGAAACCCTCGAGAAACTGAAGACCGCCAAAGGATCGATGGATGAAGCGGAAGGGACATTCCTGTTGGAGCGCGTCCAAGCGTTGCAGGATTTCTTTGACGCAATTGATAGTTTATCGCATGCCGTGGCAAAGCTCGATGGCCTCGGAATCAGAACCATTCAATCTATTTTAAAAGTTCTCAAATAGGTAAACCATAATAAGGAGACAAAATGAAAATCGCTGTAACCGGCGCTTTTAGTTATTCTGGAAAATACGTAGCGCAAAAACTGCTGGCGCGCGGCGAAGAAGTCATCACATTGACAGGACACCCAAATCGCCCCGATCCATTCGAAGGAAAAGTCAAAGCCTTCCCGCTGGACTTCAATGATGTGAGCTGTCTGACTGAATCACTCAACGGCGCGGACGTTCTGGTCAACACATATTGGATTCGATTCGATCATGGACAAAACACCCAGCCACGCGCCGTGGAAAATACGCGCAAGCTGATCAACGCCGCCTCGCGGGCGGGCGTGAAGCGGATCGTGCACATCAGCATCACCAACCCGTCAGCGGATTCGCCTCTACCTTATTTTTGGGGCAAGGCTGCAAATGAAAAAACGATCATCGAGTCAGGCATGTCCTATGCAATCTTGAGGCCAACCGTTCTAGTTGGCGCAGAGGACATTCTCATCAATAACATCGCTTACTTGATGAAGCGATTTCCGTTCTTCGGCCTGCCCGGCGATGGTTCCTATCGCTTGCAACCTATCATTGTGGACGATCTGGCCGATCTCGTTATCGAGGGTGTGTATGCAACCAATAATTATATAATTGATGCGGTCGGCCCGGACAACTTCACGTTCAAGGAAATGGTGGAATTGATCGGCGAAAAGGCCGGCTCGAAAAGATTATTGATTCCGCTGCCGCCCAAACTGGCTTTGCTGGCCGCACAGTTTTTGAGTCTATTCCTCGGCGATGTTTTGCTCACCCCAGAAGAAGTGGACGGCCTGATGTCCGGCTTGCTGGTCTCCAAAGAACCGCCGCGCGGCAAAACAAGTCTGAGCGACTGGCTCGAGGCAAACGAGAGTCGGATTGGCAAACAATACGCATCCGAATTGGCAAGACACTTCAGGTAAAAAATTCGACAGCGAAATTCTTACCCAAGGATTTTTTCAAGCAGAAACTTTTCATCTTTTATGTTCTTCACTTCTCCATCTAGCCAGGCATTCCGTAACTTTTGCAAGATGGTTTGGTATTTCGGTCCGGGTTCAAGACCAAGTCTCTTCAAATCATTTCCCGTTGTTCTCGGCTGGATATGCCGCCATTCCATAAGGTACTTTTCCAATGCCTGCTTTGATTTTCCGCGCGGCGCGGCGCGCAAAACTGCGTAGACAGCCTGCAACGGAAATTTGCCAAGCCGCTCCACACATTGGCTTGGTTTGAAACTTGAAAATGCGGTCAAATCAGCCCACAACTTTGATGATGCAAGAAGCGATTTCAAAAGCGGCGTAGTGAAATGCAGACGTTTATTCAAAGATGTGATCTCTTTGTTTGGTAAAGTCATTAGCCACAAAAGCCAACGCAAATCGCGGATATTCGATAATCCAGAACTCGAAAATCCGAGCGGAAAATCTGTCGCAGATTCGAACCGCGTCTGCAATGCTTTATCACATCTCAGACTAGGATGGATTGGTTTAAGCAAACCGAGTTTATCTAAGCGCGCAAGCATGGATGCGGCGTTTGTCTCGTCAAGGATCAAATCCAATTCGTGACGAATACGCTGGGCAGTAAGTTTTTCAATCAGCTGGCGTGCTTCGGGAATGAGAGCTGATGTTTCCTGTGCAATATTGAAGTCATAACGTTTTTCATAGCGAACCGCGCGAAACATGCGGGTCGGATCATCTGCGAATGAGCGCGGATGCAAAACTCGCACCAACCCGTGTTGAAGATCATGTAAGCCGCCCAGTTTATCATGCAATTCTCCGAAATGATTGCCGTCTAAACGAATGGCAAGAGTGTTAATCGTAAAATCGCGACGATGAAGATCGTCACTGATGGTGCCCATCTTCACAGTCGGTAAGGCGGCAGAAAATTCATAAATTTCAGAGCGAGCAGAAATCAGGTCAACGAAGGAATGTTTATTAACAAACCATTTTGCCGTTCTAAATTTCTGGTGAACCGTTGTTTTTCCGCCATATTTTGAAGCAAGAGAATCTGCCAGCTTGATCGCGTCCCCCTCAACGACGAGATCAAAATCAAGGGTGGAATGACCCAGTATCAGGTCGCGGACGAACCCACCGACGATATAAATGGAGAAGCCTAACCCTGAGGCCTCGTCAGCGACGCGATGGATTAAATCCAATTCATCAGACGAAATCGTTTTCTGCAGAAGATCAGAAAGATTACCATCCATGCCATCATTTTATCTCGGAAATCGTGTATAATGTGCGCCATCATGTATAGCACTGCTTCGCTTGTGTTGAACCCGTTGCCGTTCCCGCGACTGACAAAATCCTTCCGGTCTGGATAGGTTTAGTTTATCGTGTCAACGAACGGCTCCCAGACTGGCGAGCCGTTTTTTTGTTGCAAAGTACATAGGAAATTAAGGAACAAAAGTTTTTGATGAAAGTTTCCGTATTTGGCAGTTCTCAACCCAAAGAAGGTTCAAGCGCTTACGCTGAAGCACAAGCGCTTGGCAAGCTGTTGGCTCAACGCGGCCACATCGTTTTGACCGGCGGTTACGTTGGCACGATGGAGGCCGTTTCGCGTGGCGCGGCGGAAGCGGGCGGACACGTGGTCGGTGTAACGTGTGATGACATAGAACGTTGGCGCCCGCTTGGTGCGAATGCGTGGGTCATGGAAGAATGGCACAAGAAAACGCTGGTGGAACGCCTGCAGGCTCTCGTCGAAGGTTGCGACGCGGCGCTCGCCCTCCCCGGCGGCCCCGGCACATTGACCGAAATCGCGCTGATATGGAATCTCATGATCATCGGTTCATTGCACCGGAGACCGTTGATCCTGATCGGGAGCGGATGGCAGAACGTTCTCGATCAGCTTTATCGATCACTCGATGAATATGTATCTGCCACGCAGCGAGAATTGGTACAATTCGCGCCCGATATAAAGACTGCCGTGAAATTATTGGATTCAAATACATAAATCAATGCCATTGCAAAGCAGGTCTTTGCAATGGCGTAACAAAAAGAGGAAAAATGGCTGAGGAAAAATTAACTACAAGAGCAGAAGATTTCGCCGAGTGGTACAACCAGCTCGTGCTCAAAGCGGAATTGGCAGATTATGCCCCTGTCCGCGGTTGCATGGTTGTGCGCCCTTATGGCTGGACGCTTTGGGAAAATATGACGGCCGCGCTCGACCGACGTTTTAAAGAAACGGGACATGTCAATGCGGCATTCCCAATCTTGATTCCCATGTCGTTCTTCGAAAAAGAAAAGGAACATGTCGAAGGCTTCTCACCTGAATTGGCTGTAGTGACTCATGGCGGCGGAGAGAAACTCGAAGAACCATTGGTAGTACGCCCCACTTCCGAAACTATCATCGGATACATGTACTCCAAGTGGATCAAATCGTGGCGCGACCTTCCGGTGTTGATCAATCAATGGGGCTCGGTCGTGCGATGGGAATTGCGCACCAAACTTTTCCTGCGCACTGCCGAGTTCTATTGGCAGGAAGGTCACACCGCGCACGCCACGGATGAAGAAGCAATGGAAGAAACGTATCGCATCCTCGACCAGTATGCGGACTTTGCCATCAATGAGGCCGCGGTGCCGGTTATTAAGGGCGTCAAGAGCGAGACCGAAAAATTTGCAGGCGCAATGATGTCGACCAGCATCGAGGGCATGATGCAGGATACACGCGCATTGCAGTGTGGAACATCTCACTTCTTTGGTCACAACTTTGCAAAAGCATTTGAGATTCAATATCTCGACAAGAATAACACCTTGCAGTATTGCTCCACCACTTCGTGGGGACTCTCGACTCGCATGGTCGGTGCAATCATCATGACACACGGAGACAATCAAGGTTTGATTCTGCCTCCACGGCTCGCACCAATTCAAGTGGTCATCGTGCCTATCTATAAAAACGATGCCGAGAAAAGCAAAGTGAGGGCAGTTGCCGATCAAGTCTTCGCCGAACTCAAAACCGCGGGCATCCGACTCAAGATGGATGACCGCGAAGAGGTCACGCCCGGATTCAAATACAACGATTGGGAAATGCGCGGCGTTCCCTTGCGAATGGAGATCGGACCCAAGGATGTGGAAAAAGGATCGGTCGCGCTCGCCCGTCGCGATGTCGCGGGAAAGAACGGGAAGTCCTTCGTCTCGCAAACGAATCTCGTCGCGACCGTCAATGGACTCTTAACCGAGATTCAATCATCCATGCTGAAGCACGCCACCGAATTCCGCGACAGTCACATCTTTGACCCCAAGACGTATGAGGAGTTGAAAGATGTTGTTCAAAACGGCTGGGCGTTCTCCTGGTGGTGCGGAAGGAAAGAATGCGAAGCAAAAATCAAGGAAGATACTAAAGCGACCACGCGTTGCATTCCTTTCGACCAGCCCGGCGGCACGGGCAAATGTATTGTGTGCGGCGAGAAGGCTGAGAAGAAAGTTTATTTCTCAAAAGCTTATTAAAACACCGTTGGGGACGATAACGCCCTACGCCCTTTCAGGTTATCGTCCCCAACATTTTTGTTATGCCCGCAATTGACCTTTCCCGCCTCCGCAAACAAGCCTCACGTCTCGCAGATTTTTTCTTCGTGCCCGATGAATTCATCAGGCATTTGCGCGAGATGCTTGAGTCCTATGTGGACCACACCAAGCGCAAGCAACAGGCGATTGCGCCCTCCGCCAACATGCCTTCGTATCATATATCCCCGGTCATCTTGAAACAAATTGAGCAGGAAATCCATCGCAACGCCAGCGAATATCCCGATGCGGCTTTGGAATTGGCCGACCGCCTTTGGGATCAAGGCTATCTCGAAATGCGTGTGCTCGCCGCCTATCTGCTCGGACAGATGCCTCCGCAGGAAGAACGCTTGTTGACGCGTCTAACTGCATGGACACGGCAAGTGTACGATCCGAGTTTGCGCGCCCAATTGCTGGATCACAGTCTGGGTCGCATGAGAAAGGAAACGCCGGATCAATTCCTAGAATTGATCGCACAATGGCTTCAGCCGGAGCGGACGCGCTTGTGGTCGAACGGACTCCAAGCCGCCATTTCCGCCGTTTCTGACTTATCATTTGTCAATCACCCGCCTTTGCTCAAAGTGCTGGAACCCATCGTGGAAGCCGCGCCGGTAAAGTTGCAGGACGAAATCGAAGAGTTCGTGCTCGCACTATACAAGGTCTCACCGACTGAAACGCTCTATTTTCTTCGTCAAGTGTTAACGAATTCCAATGATCCTATGACAGCGATTACATTCCGGCGTATTGCATCTTCATTTCCCAATGAATTGAAAGATGGAATCCGAGAATTCATCCGCGCCAAACCTTCATCGGACATATGAATGCGCGGTAAAAAAACTAAAGGAGAGAGCCATGCTTAATTTTCTAAACGCCCTATTTGGAGGAGCACTGCTGATCGCAGGACGCAAGTTGTTCTGGTTGTTCGTCGGTGTGATCGGGTTTATTATCGGTACGCAAATTGCAACACGTTTTTTTCACGGCTCTGAGTTGATCACCATCATCGCCGGGCTGGTCCTCGGAGTCATCTTTGCCGTGCTTGCGATTTTTCTCGGAACCCTCGCGATTGGCCTTGCCGGGTTTCTCGGCGGCGGCTATATTTTCCTTAGCCTGGCGGGAGTATTTGGCCTCGATAAAGGCATCCTAGCTTGGGTTGTCTTCATCATCGGCGGCATCATCGGTGCGGTGTTGATCGCATTCATATTCGATTGGGCGCTTATCATCATTTCATCGCTGGCCGGTTCGTCCATGGTAGTCAATGCTTTTCATTTTGCAAAATCAATTTCGGTAGTGATGTTCATTATCCTGGCATTCATCGGGATCATGGTGCAGGCATCAACTCTGCGCGCTGAAAGACGCTCCTGATATAAACATGCTTGATCTCAAGCAGATTATTTATCTGCACGGACTGGATTCGAATAGTCAGACTTATAAGGCCGCGCTGATTCGCGCGATCTATCCTGATTTGATCACACCCGACTTTACGGGTTTGCTCGAAGAACGGATGCGACAACTTTATCCGATTCTCGGCAACGCATCCAACTGGACTTTGATCGGCTCCTCCTTCGGAGGGCTAATGGCCGCCCTGTTCGCGACCCAGCACCCAGACCAAGTCCGAAAACTGATTCTGCTTGCGCCCGCGCTCATGCTTCCTGAATTTGCACATAATCTTCCAGCAAAGCCCATCACAGTTCCAACAATCCTTGTTCACGGTCGTCAGGATACAGTTGTCCCTTTGGCACAGATCACACCATTGGCAGAAAAAACATTTCAATATCTCACTTATCATATTGTGGATGATGATCATCGCCTGCATCAAACCGCGAACGCACTTGATTGGAAATCAATCATTCAATAGGTTATTGGCTATGATCGTATAACGGAGTATATTAAAGGTGAAATCAATCGATATGCAGATTGGTCCAAGTTCTTCTTTGTCAAGCTAAACAAATGGACAACACCATGTATAAAAGAATTCTTGTTCCTCTCGACGGGTCGCCATTAGCGGAAGCGATTTTGCCTCACGCAGAGGTGATCGCCAAAGCGATGGAGGCTGAGATCATTCTCCTTTATGTGATTCCAGGTCCCGCAGCTGAATTTTCAGTTGATCCTCACACCATCGCAATCGATGTTCTCCAGGACGCGGAAGCGGAAATGAAAATCTATTTGAAAAACGAATGCTCAAAGGTCGAAAAGGAAGGGTTCCGTGTTACGTACTTGATCCGTGAAGGAATCGTCGTAGACACAATTCTGGACGTTGCACAAGTTATGCAGGCAAATATGATCGCCATGTCCACGCATGGGCGCACCGGGGCATTGCGTTTGTTGTTTGGCAGTGTGACTGAGGGGGTTGTACATCAGTCTCCTTTGCCTGTCCTGGTCATCCGGCCAAAATCTTAAACATTAGTGGACGCGCTTCATGTTGCGTTCCCAGAAATCCATCTGACTTTCAACTCAAATGAGCAAATGAAACGCACCTCTTGCCAATTTATTAAACCTGGTTGTATAATTCGGACATTAATTGTGGTGTTTAGATGGTGACTGTCTAAAGCCTCTTGGGGGATAAAACGGCGGGCGGGCACCTATTAGACGCCAACAAAAGCCAAAGCTGGTCAACAAAAAAAGGAGAAGTAAATATGGAAGCGCAAACAACTGCTGTCACTATCCAAGATACCACCTCCAACCCTGCCCCACTTGGACTACTCGGTTTCGGTATGACCACAGTGCTACTCAACTTGCACAACGCTGGGCTGTTTGAGTTGAGTTCGATGATTCTTGCCATGGGCATTTTCTATGGCGGGATTGCCCAGATAATCGCGGGTCTCATTGAAGTTAAGAAAAAGAACACTTTCGGTGCGACAGCGTTTATATCCTATGGATTTTTCTGGCTGTCGTTTGTCGGTCTGCTGGTACTGCCAAAAACGGGCTGGACGGATGCCGCTTCAGGCGGTGCGATAAGCGCCTACCTGTTGCTATGGGGTCTTTTTACGGCCTTCATGTATGTCGGCACACTCAAATTGAGCCGGTCTTTGCAAGTCGTCTTTGGTTCCTTGACTATCCTGTTTGTGTTATTGGCGGTTGGCATCCTCGCTGGCAACGCACTGATCGGACAGATTGCCGGCATCGAGGGCGTCATCTGTGGCCTCTCCGCCATCTACACGGCTATGGCACACGTCCTCAACGAAATATACAAGAGGAATGTACTGCCCATGTAACTATTTTTGAAACCTTTGCCGGTTTATGGATGCGCTGTCTGGTTTCAACGCCCGGGTGCATGCACAACAAAATCCACCCAACACCGTGTTGTCAAGAACCGTCGATAAACATAACAGTGACACGATCACCCTGCACGTGATTCCAAGTCATGCTTTGTAAACCGGCAATCAGAGCTCACAACCAAAAATTCATCCAAAGGAGAGAGATATGTCCAAGAGCAAATCGCAATTGGAAGGTGAAGTCTATTATCCGTCGAATGAAGTCATAGAACAGGCGCGCCTGAAAGACTGGGATGAAATGGCCGAAAAGGCCCGCAAAGATCCGCAGGCATTTTGGGCGGCAGAAGCCGAAGAACTGGAATGGTTCAAAAAGTGGGATAAGGTTCTCGACAATTCAAAGAAGCCATTCTTCAAATGGTTCGTGGGGGCGAAGACTAATATTGTGCACAACGCAATCGACCGGCATCTCAAAACGTATCGAAAAAACAAATTGGCGCTCGTTTGGGAAAGCGAGGATGGAAAAACCGAACGGACTTTCTCATACTTTCTGCTCAACCGCGAAGTCACCCGCATGGCAAATATCATCAAAGCCATGGGCGTGCAGAAGGGCGACCGCGTCACGATCTATATGGGACGCATTCCCGAAATCGCTTTTGCAATGCTGGCTTGCGCCAAGATCGGCGCGATTCATTCCGTCGTCTTCGGCGGCTTTAGCGTGGACGCCCTTCAAGGCCGCATTGAGGACAGCCAATCGAAGCTGGTCATCACCTGCGACGGCGCTTTCCAAAACGGGAAGATCGTCGAGCTAAAACGAACGGTAGATGAAGCGGTCAAACGCTGTCCGTCCGTGGAGAACGTGATCGTCGTCAAACGCGTTGGGCATGAAGTGCCGATGGAAGTCAGCCGCGACCATTGGTATCATGATCTGTGTGCGCTGCCCATTGCAAACGGCAAATGCGCCACCGAAGTCATGGACGCGGAAGATCCGCTTTACATTCTTTACACGTCCGGCTCGACCGGTAGACCGAAAGCCATTCTGCATACGCACGGCGGCTATATGGTCGGGACCTATGCAACGCTCAAATATGTTTTCGATATCAACGATGAAGACCGCTATTGGTGCGCCGCCGACCCGGGCTGGGTGACAGGACATTCTTACATCGTGTACGGCCCATTGCTCAACGGTGCGACTTCGTTCATGTCGGAAGCAGGGCCTTCGTATCCATATCCGAATCGCATCTGGCAGCAAGTCGAACGATACGGCATCACCATTCTTTACATGGCGCCGACTGCCATCCGCGGCTTGATGCGTTTCGGCGAAGCGTGGCCGAACAAACATGATCTATCGTCATTGCGTTTGCTTGGAAGCGTGGGCGAACCGATCAACCCCGAAGCATGGAAATGGTATTACCGCGTGATTGGCAAAGAGAAATGCCCGATCATGGATACATGGTGGCAGACCGAGACCGGCATGTTCATGATCACGCCGACACCAACCGTGCCGCTCAAACCCGGATCGGGCACGCGTCCGTTCTTTGGACAGGAAGCGGATGTGCTCGACGAAGCAGGCCAGTCCGTCGCAGACGATACCGAAGGTTATCTCGTGTTAAAGAATCCGTGGCCTGCCATGCTGCGAACGATTTACGGCGACCCGGATCGTTATGTGAATCAATATTGGAGCAAGTTTCCCGGCAAATATTTGACGGGCGATTCGGCCAAGCGCGATAAGGATGGTTATTTCTGGATTATCGGCCGCGTGGATGATGTGATCAAAGTCTCGGGTCATCGCTTGGGAACCGCAGAAGTTGAATCAGCGTTGGTGAGTCATCACGCCGTCGCGGAAGCCGCGGCAATTGGATTGCCGCACGAAGTCAAAGGACAAGCCATTCACACGTTTGTGTTGTTGCGTGCAGGCTTTGAAGCATCGCCGGAACTGGCCGAAGAGTTGCGCCAGCACGTTGCGACTCACATGGGACCGATTGCTCGACCCGAAGATGTGAAGTTCGTTGACAAGTTACCGAAGACGCGTTCAGGAAAAATCATGCGCCGCGTATTGAAAGCACGCGCACAAGGATTGCCTGAAGGCGATGTTAGTACGCTAGAAGAATAAGCTTATTAGGACCTCCGAGATTTTGAAAATCTTGGAGGTCTCTTCACAGAAAATCGCCGCCTAAGAATGGTTCACGACGAATTTGCTATGGTTTTATAACAAATCTGCAGATTCAAGAAACCGCATTTCATGTATAATTCCACCCATGGCGGATGATGAGTATCTCAACAGCATCCTGAAATGGCGCGAGGAAATGGACGCCAACCTACGCCGCGAGAACGACTGGCTGGCCGCGGCGGGATTGTTTTGGTTAAGGAAAGGCTTCAATACCTTCGGCTCCTCCCGCGACTGCGATATCCGTTTCCCAAAGCCGATGCCGCTGCTGATGGGCGCGTTCGAGTTTGATGGGACGACTGTTACTCTGGGATTAAGCATCGGGCAGAGGGCGGAAGTAAACGGTCAAACGGTCCAGAGTTCGACGGTGCTCAAAGATGACCTTGAAGACTCTCCCAGTTTCGTTAAGTTTGGGGCTCTCTGCGCTGTAGTTGTTCGCCGCGCGGAAAGGATCGGCATACGTCTATGGGATAACTCGCGGCCCCAGCGGCGCGACTTTCCGCCCCGTGTCTGGTTCCCGGCAGATGAAAAGTTTCTCGTTCCCGCGCTTTTTACCCCATACCCGATACCTACGAAAGTAAAGATGCCTAATGTTTTCGGGGAAATGGAGGATAACTATTTACAGGGTTATGTCTTATTCAGATTGGAACGCAACTCCTATCAGTTGCACGCGACCGAACTCGAAGATGGGTGCTTATATCTTCAATTCAAGGATCTCACTAGCGAAAAGAATACTTACCCATACGGACGATACCTCTATACAGAAGCCATGAAAGATGATGGCCAGGTTCTGCTTGATTTCAACAAAGCCTATAATCCTCCATCCGCTTTCACGCAGTATGCTATCTGCACCTTCGCACCAAAAATAAACCGTCTCAAAGGACCGATTGAGGCGGGCGAGATGTATCTAAAAGGTAATCAAGAAAAAAGATGACAGTCACTATTACCCACCAACCAGCTTGATCAGCGCGGGCGGAACCCAGAAGCTTCCGTATCCTAAAAATCCCACTACAAATGAAATCAATAAAATCAAAACACCGAACGCGATCAAATTACGGTCGTGGCGCTGATAGGTTAATTGATCCAGCCATGTGCGCGGACCCACGCCGAAGGCGCGCAAGTCCATTGCGTCAATGATATCTTCGCTGCCGATGATAGCATGAATCGTCACGGGGACCATCAGCGGTCCCAGTTTGCGGACCTGCTCGATGATTCCGGCCTTGATCTTTTCGAGTTCGTACCCGCGCGCCCGCTGAGCATCCATGGTCAGTTGGAAATCCCGGCCAAAGGTTGGAATGAAACGCATGGTCAAATCCATGGCGTACGCGATCTCGTCATTCATCCCCAACCCTTTTGAAGGTGATTCCGTACAATGCCGGGCTCAGCGAATACGGAATCAGAATGGTCATGACCGCAATCGAAAATGCGCACACGAACTGACTGACCGCAAAGAAAGCGCGTTCAACCGTGATATTCAAGGTCGAAGTCCAGCCCAAAACGGAAAACGAAGCTTTGAATTCGCGGATAAGATGTTCATGCTGACAGACTTCAGAACCACCTCGGCCCGTGAGATATGTTAGAACCGCGAAGACAAAAACAAAACCAATGATGAAGAGAAAAGCGCGCCGGATTTCATGCCATTTGATTTGCGATGTGAAAAGAACAATGAGCGAGATCACAAAGAACGGGAGAAGATATCGCACATCCCAAAAAGCAAGAGTGGAAAAAAGAAAACACAAATAGAAGATGATCCAGGTGCGCGGATTGAACCACTGGATGAAAGACTTATGACGTTTACGATAACGCCAGGCGATTAACATAATATAGATGGATTACCAGAGAATGAAATTCCTAAACACAAAGGACACTCCGGACACAAAGGAAAAACTCGATCCGCTCTTTCTCCTGCTTTGTATACTTCGTGTCCTTCGTGTTATTTAATTCTTTATCTGCCAGATTGCTCCTGAACCGCGGCGTAGGCGCCGACGAGCAATGGCACGAGGATCGCGGCGAAGATCAAGTTCGGGCCAGCCGCGGGAAGGAATTCTCCAACCACGGCCGCGGTGAGACTAAAGCCATTGATGAAGATATCCGATAAGGCCGCAAAGAGGATGCCCAGGATATTCCCAAGCATGCCCCATGTTACGGCCGCGGCGACATCTTCATTGCGAGCAAAGCCAAAGCGCACAGCCAACACCAGCACAAAACCGATCAGAATTGTTATGCCCGCAAAGATCGAAACCGACTCCTGATTGACAAAATAGAATTGGTTTTGAACATTTCGATTAAAGAAGAACAACACGACAGTCAACACGGCCAGCACACCGCTCACCCATAGGACCGTGTCCATGCTCCGCTTCTTATCCTTGAAGAGCATTGCCATACCTGCGATAAATCCAACGAGGCCGTTGCCAATGCTCCATTGCGGAGAAAGTCCAAAGCCGGTCAACGCATCACCGAAGATGTTACCGACCGCACCGCTAAAGAATCCGACCACGGGGCCAAAGGCATAGCCGAAGAACATTGGGATTGCAATCGCAGGCCGCAGTGCAACTTGACTCAACGATGGCACAACAAAGACCGTGCCATTGAACAGCCATGAGAACACGGCATACAACGCCGCACCGATGGCCATCCATACCACTTCATGCGTGCCAACTTCCCACGCCTTGGTATCTCTAGTGAAGAGATAGACTGCGAACGCAATTAGAAGGCCAAGGACAACGAATGCGAAACGAAGCGCCAGCGTGGGTTGATCTACTTGAAAATTGAACGGGCCGATATTATTCTTGCTGGCCCCAAAGGCAAACATGATGATCCCAAAGATCGCCAGGACCATCACCAACGAAATCAGAACGTTCGTAAGTTTCTTGTCCATCTTCATTCGCTCCTTCTTAGGTTGTCCACCCTCCCCTCCCCAAATTCATCGAAGAAGAATTTGGGGAGGATGTCCCGCTCGCGGAACGGGAGGGGTCGAAATTGAATGTGCGCCAATGTCTCGGTCGGCATAAAGCGTCCGGTTTGAGGAAGCCGCTTCAAGTTCAAAGCAAGAAGCGACGAGGGCACGAGACGGCAGGCTTCGAGCCGATTAAGGTCGCACAGTATATCCTGCGGTTTGCCATCCGCCACAAGCCAGCCATCTGCGATCAATAAAACTCGGTTGGCATAGATCACAGCCAAATCCACATCGTGGGTAATAAAAAGGATCGCTTCGAAACCGGGCATTTGCAAAATTAAATCCATGAAGTTCATGTAGTTCTGATAATCCTGCCCGGCGGTCGGCTCATCCATCACGAGAATGCGTGAACGCATGGCAAGGATGGCCGCAATACTGACGCGCTTTTGCTGGCCGAACGATAACGCCAGCGGTGGGTCTTGCTCTTATCGGAAAGGTTCACGATCTTCAGCGCCGTTTTCACATCTTGCTCAATCTGATCCTTTAGATGCTTCATGTTCGACGGCCCGAACGCAAGCTCCTCACGAACCGTCGGCGCCAAAAAACATATGGCTCGGACTTTGAAAAACGTAGCCCAACGTACTCGCAATCTGAGCCACGCTCAATTCCTTTGTATTCTGTCCGTTCACCAGCACGCGGCCTGACTTTGGTTAAGTAATGCAATTGCAGGTTTGACAAATGTTGTCTTGCCCGCGCCGTTCGGACCAAACACGGCAATCACATCGCCGCGCTTGATCTCCAGATTGATTCCGTGCAGGATTTCGCTATCCGGTTCATAACCAAACGCGACGTCTTCAAATTTGACTATACTGCCCACGGGCACAAATTGCGGTTTTAAGAAATGGAGAGAAAAAGATTTGGTAAGATAGAGGAATGACCCGACAATTTGATTTCAGTCCAGAAGTTGTGCATGAAGTAAATTATCAACTCTACAATCATTTAGTTCCACTGGTCCAGCGGCGTATGGATGCCATCCGCCTCAAAGCACATGGACTAATGCATAAGCAAATCGCGGAGATTCTGGAGATCAGCGAAAACACACTGCGGGATTACTTTGAGTTGTACGAGCAAGGGGGGATCGAGAAGTTGAAGGAAATCCATTATTATCAACCGGAGGGGGAACTGAAAGAGTACGTGGTTTCACTGGAGCAATATTTTCGGGAGCATCCGCCCGCTACGATCAAACAAGCGCAGCATGAAGTGGAGATCATTACCGGAGTGCACAGGAGTGAAACTCAAGTCCGTGAATTTCTTAAAAAAAACTCCATCTCCGTTGTCGAAAAGTAGGGATGCTACCCGCCCGGGCCGATCCCGAAAAACAGAAAGAATACCTGGAAAAAGAGATGGAATCTCGCTTGGAAGAAGCAAAAGCGGGGAAACGAGTGGTTCTTTTCGTGGATGCCGCCCATTTTGTATTATCGGCTTTTCTTGGTTTTCTGTGGTCGGCGAAGCGTATTTTTATTCGAGCGCCATCGGGTCGGCAACGCTTCAACGTGCTCGGTGCACTCAATGCGGTGACCCACGAAATAATCACTGTTACCAACGATACCTACATCAACGCTCAAAGTGTATGTGCATTATTGGAAAAAATTGCGGCTCAGTATGTAGGACAGCCAATCACGATCTTCCTGGATAACGCCCGCTATCAACGATGCGCTTGGGTCATAGAAAAAGCTCAAAGCTTGAACATCGAAGTGTGCTTCCTGCCTGCCTACTCACCCAACCTGAATCTCATCGAACGCGTCTGGAAGTTCGTAAAAAAGAAATGTCTGTACTCGCACTATTATGAAAAGTTCCCTGCCTTCAAAGCGGCGATCTCAGAGTGCTTGGAGAAAACCATGACCACTTACAAAGACGAGCTCGATTCTTTGCTCACTCTCCATTTTCAGCTCTTTGAAAAAGCGCAATTTGTGACCGTGTGAAGTATAGCGCTTCCTTCTCTGATCCGTTAGCGGCCGCGCTAGGAAGAATGTTCAGTTCCGCTGGAGCCCTATCCTGCTTCGCGCATTCGACGATATCTTTCGCCCCTAATTTGACTTCGTGATAATTCACCACTTTAACAAACCCGCTAAGCGCACCCAAGTAACGGACGTGTCGCCCATCCATGAACATGACGCACTTGGGACGAATACGTAACACATCCTGGACGCGGTGCTCGACCATCAAAACTGTCATGCCTTCATCAGCAAGCTTGCGCACCATATCCAGCGAATCCTGCGCGCTGGCCGGGTCGAGACTGGCCAGCGGTTCATCGAGCAACAAAATACTCGGACGCATGGCAAGCACACCGGCCAACGCCACCTTTTGTTTTTCGCCGCCCGAAAGATTGAACGTTTCGCGATTACGCAAATCGGAAATCTTTAAGAAAGCCAGTGCCTCATCCACGCGCTGCAAGATTTCAGCGCGAGGCAAGCCCAGATTCTCCAAACCAAATGCGACTTCGTTCAAAACTTTCGTGCCAAGAATTTGACGTTCAGAATCCTGCAACACGGTTCCAACTTTTTGCGAGATTTGAGAAAGCTTCCATGATACGGTATCTTCACCAAAGACTAATATCTGCCCCGAAAGCTCGCCCTTATAACTACGCGGAATTAATCCATTCACGGCGCGGATTAGCGTGGTCTTGCCACAACCGCTAGCGCCCGCGATCAACAATATCTCGCCCGGATTGGCATTGAAAGTTATCCAATCAATCGCCTTATCCTGATGGTCGCGATATCGAAAGCAAAGGTTTTCTATGATGAGAGCAGATTGCGCCATGATTCCATTTTCAGCTTCGGAAAGATATTAGGAAACAATCGCTTCAATCTCATCGCCAACTTTAACACCCAACTTCGTTGCGGCGTTACCATTCACCACCGATATAATCAAGCTGCCCGTACTGCCGAGCAACGCAATCACTTCGCCTTCCGCACGTTCACCAAACGTATTGACCATGCCTTTGATCTCAACGCCATCTATCTTGACCGTGATCTTATCTTTATGCTGAATGGCATCGCCCAAATTCTCGACCCGTATGTTCGAGGCGAGGTTGCCAAAGTGGTCAATATGAATGATCTCACCGCGCCAGCCATTGCTGATTCGTTGAGGCTGAGGGAGTTGAAGCCGCACCGGGTCCGTGAATTCCGTTCCGAGGTCAGAAAGAGGAACGCCATTCGCTAAATACGCCGCGACCGGCGAAAAGATATCGCGTCCATGAAACACATAACTAACATTAGATAACCAATATTTTGTTCGATCCAATTGGACAAACCTAAAAACCCAATTTTCTTTTTCGGCGCGTTCGAGCAAAAGCGTGATGATTCCGTTATCCGGCCCAACGTAAAACCAATCGCCGATTTGTGCCGCCATCGGACGGCGCGCTGTTCCCACGCCGGGATCAACCACGACAACATGCACGGTGCCATTGGGAAAATAGGGAGCCGAGCGGGATAAAATCAATGAAGCTTCACGAACATTTTGGGCGCCGATCATGTGACTCAGGTCTGAAATCTGTACTTGAGGACAAATCCCCCAAATCACACCTTTCATCACGCCGACGTTTCCATCCTTAATGCCAAAGTCCGTCATCAAAGTGATGATTGCCACATGATCTCCTGACCAATATTATCAAGGGCGGTAAACAGAATGTCAAGACAAAAAACGATATCCATCATAAGCTCCACCAATTGAGAAGACGTATTACCATCATTAATATAATTCCCAGACTTTTGTAGTGTTTCTAAAACTGTGCGATAATTAAGCTGTTGAGGAGTTATGTCTATTATCTATCGCCGCGGCACACTTGACGATTTACAAAATACGTTCGACGTCTTCCGTCAGTCCATGAGGGAACTGGGGGATCGATTGAGCGGGATGCCCGTCAGGGGCGGTGATGATCCACAGGTAATTCAAAACCTTTGGGCGCGCCGGCAATCGCTCTTCGAACATCTTGCACGCACATCCGATAATTTTTGGGTGGCCGAACAAGATGGCAAAGTCATTGGCTTTGCGCGTTCGATCCTGCGGGATGGAGTTCGGCAATTGACCGAGTTTTTTGTTTTGCCGGAATGCCAATCAGCAGGAGTTGGACGCGAACTTCTTGCACGCGCCTTTCCTGTGGATGGAGCCGATCATCGCTTCATCACCGCGACGATAGACAGGCGCGCCATTCAACGTTATCTGAAAGCGAAGGTGTATCCACTTTTCCCTTGCTATGCATTTTCGCGTCCTGCTGAAAAAGTTAACTTGAAAACCGATCTGACTATCGAACATATCACTCCATCCGCTCAAGCGATGGGAGAATTAATCCGGATCGATGATGCCATCCTCGGCTTTCATCGTGAAGCGGAACATGCGTGGTTGATCGAGTCTCGTCAAGGATATTTCTATAGACGTGATAACGCTATCGTCGGTTATGGTTATCTTGGCGAGCATAACGGCCCGTTTGCGTCGCTTGATGCAAATGACTTTCCGGCAATTCTCGCGCATGCCGAGACAGAAGCCGTGCTCAAAGCAACAGAGTTTAGTGTCAAAGTACCAATGGTCAACCGCGCCGCAATAGATTATTTGCTCAGCCGCAACTGTAAGCTAGAATCCTTCTTCGAGTTCTTCATGGCTGATTCCGCGTTTGGAAAATTTGAAAATTACGTTCTTACCAGTCCTCCGTTTTTTGTATAAATCAACCATCTTCAAAAGATATTAAGCAAGTTGTATTCTTTTGCAAACCATCACTTTAAAATGCTTTTGCCATAATCATTCTTCATATTTGCTCATAAAATCGTTATATACTTATGGGGTCAGAAGAGAAACCGACTTTCATTAATAAATGAAAAAGCTATTGTGCTTCTTTAGTGTGCGTCCTGGAGTGAGATGGAATATGCAAGCACGATTCAGGTTTGATCGAAATGCTGTTCAGGTTTCCGCAATATACATGCTGATAGGCGGGCTTTGGATTTTATTCTCCGATCGGTTCGCAGAGACCCTAGCAAGAAATGAACAAATGTTAACCACGCTAAGCACCTACAAGGGTTGGTTCTATGTGCTCGTGACTGGTCTGCTGCTTTATTGGCTGATCTATCGCAATAATTCGCAGATAGAAAGGGATGCCGCAGAACTTCAAGTCGCGGAAAAAAATTATAAGGAAATGTTCGATCATGCCACCGTCGGTATTTATCGCTCGGCGCCGGACGGCCGCTTACTGGAGGCCAATCCGAAGTTGGCATCCATGTTCGGATACGATTCGCCCGAAGAAATGCTAGCCAGCATCAGCGATATTGGCAAACAAGTGTATAAAGACTCGACGAGACGGGAGGAATACCGAAGGACAATAGCCGAACAGGGATTCATTGATGATTTCGTCAATGAAGAGCGCCGCAAGGACGGAAGCTGGATCTGGACATCCACGACCGCACGCGATGTGAAAGACGATGCCGGCAATATCCTTTATTATGAAGGTTTTTCCACGGCTGTGACTGAGAGCAAGCAAATCCAAGAAAAGTTACAGACGAGCGAGCGGACACTCAAGCTTTTTATTGAATATGCCCCCGCAGCAATTGCCATGTTCGATCGCGACATGAAATATATTGCAGCAAGCCGCCGTTATTTTGAAGATTATCGCTTGCCCGATACTGACATCATTGGGCGCTCCCATTACGAAATTTTCCCTGAAATTCCTGCACGATGGAAAGAAATTCATAAGCGCTGCTTGGCGGGCGCAACCGAAACAGCCGAGCAAGACCCCTTCCCTCGCGCAGATGGAACGTTGGACTGGGTGCGCTGGGAAATTCTTCCATGGTATGAGCCATCCGGTGTGGTAGGTGGAGTTATCTTATTTTCAGAAGTCATCACCGAGCGGAAACAAATGGAAGCGAAACTTCGGAAGAGCGAAGAACAATTCCGTGAAGCTATCGATTTTTTTCCCGTCCCAATCGGCATGGCAGATATGCAGTTCAATATTCTCTACTTCAACCAAGAGTTTACAAAGAGTTACGGGTACACGCTGCAAGATCTGCCAACGATCGACGCCTGGATGGCACACGCCTATCCGGACCCTGAATATCGCCAGCTTGTTCAACGCAGTTGGAATGAGCGCGTCGCCAATAGCATGCGAGACCATGCCGCCACCCCCCCAAGCGAGCTTGATGTAACCTGTAAAGATGGCAGTGGACGAAAAGTGGAAATTGTCGCCCGAGTTGTAGGTGACTTAATCATTGTCTCGTTCGATGACATTACTAAGCGCCGGCGCGCGGAAGCCGCCTTGCAAAAAAGTCAGGAGCAGTATGGCTCACTCTTTGTCAATATACCAATCAGCATCGCTCACTGCCGGATGATTTTTGAGAATCAGAAACCCATAGACTACGAATATATTGCGGTCAATCCTGAATTCGAAAAAATGACCGGCCTGAAGGATGTTGTGGGAAAAAAGATCAGCGCCGTCATTCCCGGATATCCTCAGAACAACCCGGAATCCCTGGAGACCTTTGGGCGTGTTGCCTTAACTGGCAAGTCTGAGAAAATGGAACATTATCTAGCAGAGCCGGGCAAATGGTACGCGTTTACCCTGTCTTCGCCGAGTCAAGGCGAGATTCTGATCGCCGCTGAAGATATCACCGAACGCAAACTTGCCGAAGAAAAGTTGCTCGCTTCAGAAACACAATACCGCCGGTTGTTCGAAAGCGCCAAAGACGGCATCCTTATTCTGGATGCCGATACAGGCGAGATCGTAGATGTCAATCCATTCTTGAAAGAAATGCTGGGCTATACCCAGGCGGAATTCCTTGGAAAACAACTTTGGGAAATTGGCTTGTTCAAAGACATTGTGGCCAACAAAGGGGCCTTTTTGAAATTACGACAAGAAGGATATGTTCGCTACGAGAATCTTCCGCTTCAAACCAAAGATGGACAACCAGCCTGGGTGGAGTTCGTGAGCAACGTTTATGATGTCGGCAATAAGCACGTCGTCCAATGCAACATTCGCAATATCACCGAACGTAAGAAGACGCAAGAATTACTTTCGGAGAGTGAAGAAAAATTCCGAACACTGACCGAACAATCCGTGGACGGCATTGTTCTAATCAATGAAGATGGCAACGTCATTGAATGGAATCCGGCAGAAGAAAAAATCACCGGCATTCCCAAAGCGGACGCTGTTGGTACTCCGGTCTGGGATATTCAATACCGGATACTCATGCCTGAGCATCGCGCAAAATTAAATCCCGAGTATCTGAAGAAGGTCTTTTACGATTCGTTCCAGGATGGGAACGGGGAACGATTGGGAAAACCTCAGGACATCGAGATTTTATCCGTTGACGGCGAACACAAATTCATTCAACAAACCTCATTCCGAATCAAAACCGGAAAAGGCAATCGGATCGGTTCCATTTTCCGAGATATCACCAAACGCAGGCGCGCAGAAAAAGCCCTGAGCGAAAGCGAAAAACATTTCCACAGTTTATTCGATCATATGCTCGAAGGTTATGCATACTGCGAAATGATTTACGAGAATGGTCAGCCCTCGGACTTTATTTATTTCGAAGTCAACAATGCGTTCGAAAAACTGACGGGTATAAAACACGCTGTCGGGAAAAAGATCACCCAGATCATTCCTGACATTCGAGAGTTGAATCCCGAATTGTTGGAGGCGTATGGAAGAGCAGCGCGTACTGGTGAATCAGAAAAACTTGAAGCCTATGTGGAGGCATTGCAGACTTGGTTCGCCATTTCCGTTTACAGCGTTGAGAAGGACCGCTTCGTCGCAGTATTCGATAACATCACCGAACGGAAGCGTACGGAAGAATCTATAACCGAAAGCAACCGCCAGCTCAAAGCATTGGTGACTTCACTGGATGATATCGTCTTCGAGGTGGGTGCACAGGGAACCTATCTCAACGTGTGGACGGCTGATGAAAGCCTGCTAGCCGAACCCAAGGCGAAACTGCTTGGAACGCATATTAAAGACACGTTGGAGAAAGAAACTGCTGATTTAATCATGGAAGCCATCCAGCGCGTTCTGCAGGCCAACGAGGTGGAAGAGATCGAATATTCGCTCGATCTCCGCAGCGGCCGACATTGGTTCCTGGCGCGCATCAGCCCGATCGCTTCTCCAGACAGCTCTAACCAAACCGTCTCGATGCTGGTCCGTGATATCACCGAACGCAAAGCCGCCCAAGAAGCCATACGCCTGCGCTTGGCCGAATTGGAACTAGTCCATCAAAGCGGCCTGGAACTCAGCCAGGTTCTCGAGCCGGAGGAGATCGCCCAAAGACTCATCGTTGAAATGGATACCCATTTAGACTGGCATCACATTACGATACGTCTGTATGATCCTGAATCCCAAACCTTGAAAATCATCGGTTATAACGTGCAAGGCGCCTTGAGCAAAACAGAACGACAAGGACTGGAAGAACACTTCAATCTTTTGATTCAGAAGCCGGAAGATGGGTTAACCGGTTGGGCTGTGCTGCACGATCAAACGCTTCGCATCGGCGACCTGAAGCATGATCGCCGTTATACGGAAACCTTCCCTGGCTTGAACTCAGGACTCTACGTCCCGATCAAAACAGATAACCGCGTTTTGGGTGTGATCAGCGTCGAAAACGAAGCGCCGGATGCTTTCAGCGAATCAGACGAAAGGCTATTGAACACGCTGGCGAATCAAGCCGCGATCGCACTGGAAAACAGTCGACTCCACAAAGAAACCCAGCAACAGGTGAAACAATTGCAAGCCTTGCATTCCATCGACCTTGCAATTACCAACAGCCTCGACCTAAAAATCACACTTGATCTTCTAATCCATGAAGCCATCGAACAGTCTGGCGCGGATGCCGCCGCTATCTATCTTCTACGACCCGATATCAACAACCTTGAATATTTATTGAGCAATGGGTTCCGCACCTATCTCCTCGAGAAGTTGCGCCACAGCTTATCTTTGAATGAAAGCCTGGCCGGACGCGCAATCCGGGAACGGCGCGTCATCGCATCACAGGCGACAGAGGAACAAAAAAGTGATTTGAGGGAAATTTGGGAAGCAGAAGGATTCCATTCCATTTACACCTTTCCGCTGGAAACCAAAGGTGAGGCCAAAGGTGTGATGAAAGTTTTCTATCGGTCTGAAGTCCAAACCCGCATACCGGCCTGGATGAATTTCCTCGAAACGCTCGCCGGCCAAGCCGCGATCGCGATTGAAAACATCCATCTGTTCGACGGCTTGCAGAGAAGCAACCTGGAATTGGCGGTCGCCTATGATGCCACCATCGAAGGCTGGTCGCGCGCGATGGATCTGCGCGATGAAGAGACCGAGGGCCATACCCAGCGCGTTACAGAAGTGGCGCTAAAACTTGCCGCCGAATTCGGTTTCTCCGGCGAGATGCTGATGAATATTCGGCGCGGAGCATTACTGCATGATATCGGCAAGCTGGGTGTTCCGGATCGCATCCTTCTCAAACCCGATAAACTAACAGACGAAGAATGGGTCATCATGAAAAAACATCCCACCTTCGCCTTTGAAATGCTTGCACCGATTGAATATCTCAACCGTTCCATCAATATTCCATACTGCCATCATGAAAAATGGGACGGCACAGGTTATCCACGCGGCATGCACGGTGAGCAGATTCCACTGGAGGCGCGTATCTTTGCGGTCGTGGACGTCTGGGACGCCTTGACCAGCGATCGTCCCTATCGCAAAGCGTGGACAAAAGAAAGAACAACCGAATATATTCGATCTTTGGCCGGAACCCATTTCGATCCGGCTGTCGTGGAAAGATTCCTAGAGTTGCAGAAAAATGAAAGTCAGCACTAGCAGGAGAACACAAAGGTAAGGAAAATCGTCACGGCAAAAAAGAGACGCCGTGCTTTGACGATTGCAATTTCCTACGCTATACTATATTAGTCAAGTTGTTGTTTGGTCTCATGCCAGATGCCAAAATCTGCCGTGAGACGATCTCAGACTTTCCGACTCACAGGAGGCTTCGATATGGCTTTCAAACTCACCTACGCAACCATGTTCAATCCGCCCGAAGAACTGCACAAGGGCTTCGATAAAGCCGTTGCGACTCTCAAGCAGAATCTCGGCCAGGAATGGAGCATGATCATCGACAACAAGGATGTGTATGCCGATGAGAAATGGGACGACCGCTCGCCGGTCAACACCGATTGGGTCTTGGCCAAAATGCAAAAGGGCAATGCCGGGCATGCTCATCAAGCCATTGAGGCGGCCCGCAGGGCTTTCCCAAAATGGAGTCATACGCCCTGGCAGGAACGTGTCAAACTTGTGCGCAAGGCGGCAGCACTGCTCGAAAAGCGCATCTTAGAGATGGGCGCGGCGATGACGCTCGAAGTCGGCAAGAACCGCATGGAGAGTCTCGGTGACGTGCAGGAAACTGCCGACCACATGTATTATGCCGCGAAGTTGATGGAGCAAAATAAGGGCTTTGTCCAATTGATGGGCAAAGATCCGCTGGTGGGCTACGATGCAACGAACATTTCTTTCCTTCGGCCCTACGGCGTGTGGCTCATCATCAGCCCGTTCAACTTCCCGTTCGCATTAACCGGCGCCCCAGCTGGCGCGGCACTGGTCACAGGCAATACAGTTGTGATTAAACCCGCCACTGATACAGCTTGGGTTGTCCGCTTGTATGTGGAGACATTCCGCGATGCCGGCTTCCCCGATGGCGTGGTCAACTTCGTCACCGGCCCCGGCTCCTCACTTGGACAAGCACTGGTGGACAGCAAGGAAGTTGACGGCGCGACCTTCACCGGCTCATTCGATGTCGGAATGAAACTGTACCGCGACTTTGCCCAACGCGACTACGTACGCCCTGTGATTTTGGAATTGGGTGGCAAGAATCCCGCCATCGTTTCACGCCATGCGAATCTGGAAGATGCCGCGACAGGCATCATGCGTTCCGCATTTGGCCTGCAGGGACAGAAGTGCTCGGCGGCCTCACGCGTCATTGTGGAGGAACCTGTTTACGACGAGTTCGTCTCTCGTCTGAAGGAAGAGACGGAAAAACTCGTCATCGGTGATCCAACTGAACGTGCCACGTTCCTTGGTCCGGTGATCAATCAAAACTCCTATAACGACTTCAAGAATTTCACTGAAGAGATCAGCCAGGGCGGCGGCAAATTCCTGACCGGCGGTCGCGTCAAAACCGGCGGCATGTTCGATAAGGGTTATTTCTGCGAACCGACCTTGGTCACCGACCTGCCATTTGAGCATCGCCTGTGGCAATATGAAATGTTCCTCCCGATCACAACCATCGGCAAGGTCAGCGATCTCGATCAAGCCATGAAGATCGCAAATAATGTTAAATACGGTCTAACCGCTGGCTTTTATGGAACGGAAAAAGAATCCCAGTGGTTCTTCGATAAGATCGAAGCGGGCGTGACCTATGCCAATCGTCCGCAAGGCGCGACGACCGGCGCGTGGCCGGGCTTCCAACCCTTCGGCGGATGGAAAGGTTCCGGTGCAAGTGGCAAGAATGGCGGCGGTTTATATTACGTTGAACTCTACATGCATGAACAAATCCAAACGCTCATCAAACATGCAAAGGCAAAAGCGAAAGCCAAAAAGGCCCCCGCCAGAAAGCCGATCAAGAAAGCGGCACGCCGCAGATAATATTTCTCGCCCCTTCCCCGCTAAGGGGAAGGGGCTTTTCTTTATACTATGTCCTGGAACCCTGACCGCTACCATCAATTCGAAGCAGAGCGCAGTGCACCGTTTGATGATTTGCGCAAGCTTGTAAACATTCGCTCCAATCTAGATGTGGTCGATTTGGGGTGTGGTACTGGCGAACTCACACGTCGGCTTGCCGATGCATTACCTCACAGCAACGTTCTCGGCCTCGATCTATCGGCGGAGATGCTTGAAAAAGCAAAGCCCCACGTCCGTGACGGACTTCGTTTTGAACAGGGAGATCAGGCCGCACTGACAGGCAGCTGGGATTTGATCTTTTCCAATGCAGCGCTGCACTGGTCAGAGAATCATGACGAGCTGATTCCGCGTTTGTTCCAAAATCTCAAGCCCGGAGGGCAACTTGCAGCACAAGTCCCGACAAATCATAATCACATATCCCATCGGGTATATCGTGAGGTCGCCGCGCAGGAGCCATTTGTCAGCGCATTGAACGGATACAATCGTCAATCGCCGGTCTTGCCCATCGAGGCTTATGCAACTTTGTTATTTCAGGAAGAAGCGCAGGAAATCATTGTCTTCGAGAAAGTGTATCCGCATGTCCTTGAGAACGCGGATGCAGTGGTAGATTGGATATCAGGGACCGCGCTTGTCCCGTATTTCGAACGGCTCAATGATTCAATGCGCGCCGAATTTTTCGAAACGATTTGCAGACGCATGCGCTTGGAACTTCCATCCGGTCCCGTTTTCTATCCATTCAAACGGATTCTATTTTCAGCGACGAGATCAAAATAAATCATGGTTAATGAATTCCTAATTCGCCTGGGTACGTTCTTTACACTGATTGGCATCTGCCTGATCATATTGTTTGCGGCTACTTATCTTGGCAACGCTCCGGATTTCCTATATTTCTTTTTGGGACTGATCAGCATAGTCATCGGGTGGCGGCTGTCGAAACGTAAAGCGCCTCCGCCATCGAGCGGACGTTTTGCGACCCTCCGAAAGATGCGAGAGAATTCAAAGAAGCGCCAGGAAGAAGGAAAAAAAGAAAAGGAATAAATGCATGTCCAAGATCAGTTCACTCTCGGATGCCATCGCAAAATATGTGAGCGACGGTGATACAGTTTACGCGGCGGGATTTACTCACTTGATTCCTTTCGCGGCCGGACACGAAATTATCCGCCAACACAAACGCGACCTCGTGCTGGCACGCGCCACGCCGGATTTGATCTACGACCAAATCGTCGCGGCAGGATGCGCGCGTAAAGTCATTTTTTCGTACATGGGAAATCCCGGCGTCGGATCGCTTCGGATCGTCCGCGGCGCGATTGAACAAGGCAAGTTGGAATGGGAAGAATATTCTCATTTTGGAATGATCACGCGCTTGCAGGCGGGCGCTTCAGGCCTGCCATTCCTGCCGATGAATCAAACCGCCGCGGTTGATCTTGAAAAAGTTAATCCAAATATCAAACGCATCGCCGATCCATACGGCGGCAAGGATGTGATCATTGTCCAAGCATTGAATCCAGATGTGGCCATCGTCCATGTTCAACGTGCGGATAAAGAAGGCAATGCTCATCTATGGGGAATCATCGGTGAGCAAAAAGAAGCCGCGTTCGCCGCCAAGAAAGTCATCCTGACCGCGGAAGAAATCGTGGATGAGGCCGTGATCCGATCCGACCCGAACCGCACGTTGATTCCATCCATCGTTGTTGATGCAGTTTGCCACGTTCCATATTCATGTCATCCATCCTATGCGCAGGGATATTACGACCGCGATAATGAGTTTTATTTGCAGTGGGATAAGATCAGCGAGTCAGCGGATGCTGTAAAAAGTTATATGGATGAATGGGTTTATGGAGCTAAAGATCGCGAAGAATATTGGCAGAAACTTGGTGAAGAGGCTCATCAACGATTGCAAATCAAACCGAAATATAGTGAGCCAATCAACTACGGGGAATACTGATTGATGATTCCTTTTATTGATTATGGCGGTAACGGCACAGCCTTGCATTTCCTTCACGCGAATGGATACTCGCCGGATTGTTATCAGCCGCTACTCGAACGTTTCGCAGCAAAACATCAGACCTTTGGAATGCTGTTGAGGCCACTTTGGCCGGACTCAAAACCCGAAAGCATTCAGGATTGGCATCCGTTCAGCGAAGATTTGATTCGACTGCTGGATGAAAGAAAATTGAATTCGGTGATTGGCATCGGTCACTCCATTGGCGCAATCGTTACATTGCGCGCCGCGCTCAAAGAGCCAAATCGCTTTCATAAGCTAGTGCTGTTTGAACCGGTTTTATTTCCGCGTTACTACATGGCTGAATGGAATCTGATGCGCTTAGCAGGACTGGGTTATCGAGTTCATCCGCTGATAAAAGGCACGCTCAAGCGCCGACGCGACTTTGACGATCTGGAAAAAATCTTCACGGGGTATCGCCGCCGCGAAATCTTCCGTTTCTTCTCCGACGACAATTTGCGTACGCTCATCAAAGGTATGACCAAGCCCAAAGCCAACGGCGGATTCGAATTGGTTTATAGTCCCGAATGGGAAGCGCGGATTTATTACACCGGCATTTGGCACGATTGGGATTTATGGCAGAAGATGCATTATCTTAAAATTCCAACGCTGATCGTACGCGGCGCAGAGACCGATACTTTCTGGGAATCCACCGTGCGTGCGGTCCAGAAAAAGAACCACAAGATCAAAATCATCTCACTGGAAAAGTCAACGCATCTGCTACCATTGGAAAAGCCAAATGAAGTATTCGAGATCACAGAATCTTTTTTGAAGGATATCCGATGACTGAACTTACTTATTCGTCTGCTGAATTGATGATCATCAATGCCGCGCGTTTATTGCGTGACGGCGACGTGGTATTTGTCGGCGTGGGACAACCCAACCTCGCCTGCAATCTCGCCAAACGGACTCGCGCGCCGAACCTCGTCATGATCTATGAAGCGGGCGTGATTGGCGCCGAACCAGCGCGCCTGCCGCTATCCATCGGCGATCCGACTTTGGTCAGTGGCGCGTTGTCGGTGGTCAGCATGTACGATATTTTCACGCTTTATCTTCAGCGCGGCAATGTGGATGTCGGCTTCATGGGCGGCGCACAGATTGATAAATATGGCAACATCAATGCCACCGTGATTGGCAAGGATTATTTGCATCCGAAGACGCGTTTGCCGGGCTCGGGCGGCTCGCAGGAGATCGCGGCTTGGGCGAATCGTTGTTATCTGATGACGCCACATCAAAAGCGCCGCTTCCCTGAAAGAGTTGACTTCATGACGTCGGCGGGATATTTGAATGGACGGAAAGAACGCGAAGCCAGTGGCGTGCGCGGCGCCGGAATGCTGGCCGTGGTAACTGACATCGGAACGATGGAGCCCGACGAAAGCGGCGAACTCATCCTGACTGCGCTGCATCCAAACCGAACAGCACAAGAAGCAATAGAAAATACAGGCTGGGATCTGAAGGTTGCGCCAAAGCTAAGAACAACTGAGGCAGTTACTGAAAAAGAACTTAATATTCTGCGTAACGAATTAGACCCGAAGGGGATTTATCTCAAAGGAAGTTAATTTGTCGAATCCAATCGCTCTTCCTCAACGTTCATTCCTTGCGACTATCTTCATCTCCCCCGCCGAGCCGCGATTACGCGCGGGCTGGAGGCTGCTTGCGCAAACCGTCCTGCTGATTATCTTAAGCATTGCAGCGGGCCTTGTTATGTATTTCCTTCCAAACAACCTAGCAGCTTCTTACACCTTGCTGATCGGCGAATTGGCAGAGTTATTTTCTTTCGCAGGTTCGATCTATCTCGCGCGCCGCTTTATTGACAAACGTTCCTTCACCAGTCTAGGATTTAAAATAGACAAGCATCCTGTATTCGACCTTCTTGCGGGCATCATCATCACATTCATCATGATGGGATTAATATTTCTTGGCATGCAAGCTCTGGGCTGGCTCAAATTCGAATCATTTGCATGGAATATTGATCCTGCGGCAATAGTCATCTCGCAAGTTATTCTGTTCTTTTTCATTTTTATTCTGGTTGGATTCAACGAAGAACTTCTCTTTCGCGGCTATTACCTCCAAACGATTACCAGCGGATTAAATCTGTTTTGGGGACTCATCATCTCATCTATTATCTTCGGCGGCACGCATCTCGGAAATCCGAACGCCACATGGGTCAGCGCGGCGGGAATTTTCTTTGCGGGTCTTTTTCTTGCTTACGGTTATGTCCGCACTCAACGGCTCTGGCTTTCGATCGGTTTGCACATCGGCTGGAATTTCTTCGAGGGCGTAGTATTCGGATTTCCCGTCAGCGGATTGACCATCTATCCACTGATTCACATCAACGTCTCCGGTCCTATAGCTTGGACGGGCGGCGCGTTTGGTCCCGAAGCCGGATTGATCATTCTTCCCGCCCTCGCGCTGGGCGCGGTCTTAATTTATCTTTATACCCGCTCCCGGGTTGACTCATGATCTCGTCCGTCCGCGTGGTAATCTTTGATCTCGGCAGCACGCTCATCCATGATAAAGATCCTTGGCCACCAATTTTTCAGCGCGCTGATTTGGCTTTGATTCATGCATTACAGGACGCGGGTTTAGAAGTTGAGCCATCCACTTTTTTTCATGGCCATCGCGGACTTCTCAGTTTGTACTATGATCGCCGCGGCGACGACGTCGAAGAAGAGACCACTGCCGCTTTGCTCAAGCAGTTGTTTGAGGAACAAAGCAACTTGAATGTAAGCGATGACGTAATCGAGAAAGCGCTGAGCTCCATGTACGCCGTTACTCAAAGCAATTGGTTCCCTGAAGAGGATGCCATTCCAACTTTGCAAACCTTAAGAAATCGCGGCTTCCGTCTCGGTTTGATTTCCAACGCGGCAGACAACGCGAACACCCAAGCCTTGATCGATAAATGCGGCTTCCGTCCATTCTTTGAATTCATCATCTCTTCAGCGGCATTAGGAAAGCGGAAGCCGCATCCGGCCATCTTTCAAGCCGCGCTGGATCACTTCCGCGTCAAAGCCGATCAAGCTGTTATGATTGGCGATTTAATGGAGACGGATATTTTGGGCGCACATCAGATTGGAATGAAAAGCATATGGATTACGCGCCGCGCCGTCGAAACGGCGAACCATATCATCGTCAGGCCCGACGCGGTGGTCTCTGCACTCAGCGAAATTCCCCCGCTTCTATCCGCAAAGTACGGCGGACTTTCCGCACAATAGATTCATTTGCGCATGAAAGGACTGCAAAGGATTAAGGTGCTCATGGTTTTTCCAAGGTCGCTTGACGGAGTTCTAACTTTGTGACGCATGAGAGCCATTTGGGCAGAATATCGACGAGTTTTGCGTCATCTGCTGGATTCCCGCTCGAAATGCCTGACCTTGGAAAGACCATGTTAAGGTGCTTTACAGTTCTTGTATTTGTAGGGAATCTCTTATATACTTAGTAAAACTTAACGAAGGAGAACAGTATGAACCTGGATGCAATTCTCGAGGTCGCGATTGGTCTGGTCGCCGCCTGGTTGACTTTGAGTGTGGCTGTCAGTCAAGTGCAGGAGTGGATTAGCAGTTGGCTGGGATGGCGGGCAAAAGATTTGGAGAAGATCATCGGCAACATGCTGGTGGACGGTCAGCTTGTAAAGGCTTTTTATAACCATCCGTATATCCAATCGTTGAGTGAGCCTGGCAAAAACCGGGGACCTTCCTACATTCAAGCATCCACGTTTTCAACAGTACTCTTGGACATGATTGTCAATGCGAAGCCGCCTCAGCAAATTACCGGGATGGATGTTTCCTCCACCATCCAGGCCGGTGACGTGAGCGTCCCATTCAGCACACGGGTGAACGACAGCCTCGGAAAAATCAAACAGGATTATCCCGGCTTTGGCCGCATGTTAGATGTTCATTTCCCGCACCTGTCCAATGATATTGTCAGCGTGGACGACTCGGTCGTACAGGCACAGACTAATATAGAGAACTGGTATAACTCCGTGCAGGAGCGAGCTAGCGGATGGTATAAACGCCGCGCAATAATCGTGTCCTTTGTGATAGGTTTGATTCTCGCGCTGGGTTTCAACGTGGATACCGTCCAGATTGCAAGTCAACTTTGGAAAGCGCCCACTATCCGGCAGGCGTTGGTGGCGCAGGCAACCACGACCGCGGGCGGCACCGTGCCCTCCAACACTTTATCCACGCTGTTGAAGCCGCAGGATTATGCAGATAGCCTCGCGGTCCCATTCGGCTGGTCCACGGCTCCGGTCACGGACTCATCCACCCAATGTGGCTGGACACCCGGACAAAACGTTCATCCATATTTCTGGGCTCAAAATCAGTGTAACATTATTGTCAACTTGCCAGCCATGAACGATCTGGGAGGCTGGATTGTCAAATTGTTTGGAATCCTTATCACCGGTTTAGCAGCTGCGCAAGGTTCCCCGTTCTGGTTTAATGTCTTGAATAAAATAATCAATATGCGCGGTTCAGGCAGCGCACCCACCGCGGCTCAATCATCGGCGACGACTCCATCTACACCAACGCCCGCTCCCGCCTCGGCCCCAACAAATGGTGCCGTAGGATAATTAGCTTGATGGATCAGCAACACGAGGGCGCGATACCGCGCCCTTTTTGATTCATCCACCAGGGAAATGTTGAAATCATCTCATACCTGTTGCCATGGGAGAAAAATGTACATTGCGCCCATTTTTCCGTCGTTTTTTCTATCTGTGGCAGATTTTTGGTTTGCTCCGATAACGCGGCGCTGGCCCATGTCCCGTGCACAGCTTAGTAATCGAACTGTAAGGCGGAATGTATTTCGAAAAGGATATACTCTATCTACGTTTATTGGAGCATCCATATGGGTAGGCAAGTATTGGCTTACTCAATTTGCACCTTCAGACAGCGATCTCGAAAAGTTTTCGATATCCAACCTTGCATGCAACTAGCGTGAACTGCCGCCATAGGTATTGCGAACGATGACCGGATATAAGTATTACTCCGCGAGAATCTTAACGATTAATAGATGCAGATTATTGGGGAATACGAATCTGGGTTCTAACACTCTAATCCGATATACCGACTTTGATCGGTAGAAAGTTCAAGATGCCTAAGAAGAACGGGCCCATTTCAGGACAAAAAATTCCCTGGCATAAAAGGCGGGCTTTCATAAGGCCTGACACAGCTAGGGTAAGGGCAGATCAGGTTGCTCCTCCGCACGAGAAATGTCCCGTTGTTGGTATCGCGGCACCAGCCGAAGGGACGGAGTCGCCGAATTCAATTGAAGAAGGGTACCATTTATTGCAAGCAATCCTGCAATCTACTTCGGATGGCATATTGGCAGTTAACGAGGATAACGACGTAATTTTTGCCAATGAACGATTTGCCAGGATGTTGAGGATCCCGCAGGAAATCATGGCATCAAAGGATGACAACCTCCTCCTTCAATTTGTCCTCGATCAATTATCCGATCCGCGGAACTTTCTCCAAAAAGTTCAGGAACTATATCGCTGGTCTGAAGAAAATTTTGATACCCTGTATTTCAAGGATGGAAGGGTATTTGAGCGTCGAACGAGTCCCATATTGCAGGGAACAAAAGTACAAGGCAGGGTGTGGTCATTTCAAGAGATCACCGAGCGCCAACGGGTGGAAGAAGCACTAGTCAAAGAACAGCATGAGATGCAAACCATCATGAATTACCTCCCGGTCAATATCTACTTCAAGGATCGAGCAAGCCGTTTCACCAGAATTAGTATGTCGCATGCCCTACGGTTTGGTCTAAGTGATCCCGTGCAAGCGATCGGCAAAACAGACTTTGATTTTTTTTCGATGGAACATGCCCAGCAGGCCTACAAAGATGAACAGGAAATTATTCAGACCGGGCAGACCTTGATGAAGGAAGAAAAGGAAACGTGGACCGATCGTCCCAATCTGTGGGTCTCGACAATCAAGATGCCCATGCGTGACGCTAATGAGAACATTATCGGCACCTTCGGTCTCTCAACCGATATCACCGAGCGCAAGCGGATCGAAGAAGCACTGGCTGCTTCTGAGGCGGAACTGCGCGCTTTGTTCGCCTCTATGCAGGACGCTGTGATAGTTATTGACCGGGAGGGAGTTTACCGCAAGATTGCCCCAACCAATCCGAGCCTGTTGGTAAAGCCGCCGCAGGAACTGCTCGGTAAGAATTTAAAGGATGTCTTCTCCGCTGAAAAGGCTGAGGCCTCTCGCCAGATCGTACAACAAGTTCTGGATACAAAACAAAACGCACAGATCGAGTACGAACTTATTATCAATGGCCGAACCATATGGTTTCAAACGAACATCTCTCCATTGGATGCAGACAGCACGCTGTGGGTGGCACATGATATCAACGCTCGCAAGCAAGCGGAAGAGGAATTGCGACGCACCAAAGAGGATCGCGAAGCAGCCCTGCTCAAACTCCAACAGTCGTTGGAGCGCGAAAAACAGTTGGCAAATACCGATGGCTTGACCGGCTTGTGCAATCATAGACACTTCTTTGAACTTGCCGCGCGCGAATTCCAGGCCGCGCTTCGATATCAGCACCCGCTGTCCTTCGTCATGTTTGACTTGGATAATTTTAAACAAGTCAACGATACGCTTGGACATGCCGCGGGTGACAAATTGCTGGCAAAGGTGGCTCAGGTTGCCGCCGCGCAAGTGCGCGCCTCCGATTTGGTGGCGCGCTACGGCGGCGATGAATTCATTATCGCATTGCCTTATACCAGCGCACAACAGGCGCGGGGGGTTACGGAGCGCATCCAGAAAAGTGTGGCGTCCATACCTGTGGACATGTTTCGCTCTGACCATGAACCATTTGCTATCACACTCAGTATTGGCATCGCAGAGATACGCCGCCAGACAACGGACGATAACGTCGATCGCATCATCCAGCGCGCCGATGACGCATTATATGAAGCAAAAAGAAGCGGGCGCAATCGCGCAGTAATCCTTAAATAGGATGAATCATGAAAAATCAAACCAAACCGCATCCCCGACCAAAAGCGCAGTCGGCAAAACCCAAACGGCAGAAGATGGGAGAGGGAAAAAAGGAATCGAGTCGCCAGATTATTGAGGACAGGCAAACGGACGAGATTTCCCGCGGGATGGTGCAGCGTTTTCGGATGATTCTGGGCAAGCAGCCGTATGGTATTTTGGTCGTAAACAATGATGGTCGGGCGGAGTTCGCCAATCAAGCCTTCTGTGATTTTCTGTCCTTGAACGAGCAGCCTGAAGCATTGGTTGGTCTGACGAGCGAGCAAGTGATACAGAAAATCCTGCCCGTATACGCCGACCCCGATGCGGCTTTGGCTAGGATTAAAGATGTGGTGGCTCGCGGCGAAGCCATCTTTAATAATGAAAGCTGGCTCCGTAATGGTAGAGTGCTGTTGATGGACTTCGAGCCGATCATCGTTGATGGCAAAGACACGGGACGGATGTGGATTAGCCGTGACATCACCGATAGCAACCGTGCGGAAGAGAGAATCAAAACAATTCTTCGCACCGCGCTGGATGGCTTTTATATGATCAACGCGGAGGGGCGAATTTTAGAAGCTAATGATTCTTATTGTTCGATGATTGGCTATAGCCGCGCTGAACTGCTTCAGATGAGTGTAAAAGATGTTGAAGCCGTGGAGACAGAGGAAGTAATTAAAAAGCGCATTCAGCGAATTATCGAGAACGGTTTGGAGCGTTTTGAGACCAAGCATCGGCGCAAAAACGGCAGTGTTTTTACTATTGAAGCCAGTGTTAAAGATTTAAATGACGGATCAGGAAACCTTGTTGTTTTTATGCGTGATGTTACGGAGCCCAGACAGGCACAAGAGGAGCTGCGCGAGAGCGAGGAAAAGTTCCGCAATCTCTTCAACAATTCTGAAGTTGGCATGTTCAGAACTCGGCTGGATGGCTCGAAAATTCTGGATTGCAATGAAAAGTATCTCGAAATCTTGGGGTGTACTTTTGATGAGATCAAGGACAAGCCTTCCGTGGATTTATGGGCAGATAAACAGGAGCGTGACCTGCTGGTAAAAATACTCAAAGCGGACGGTCATGTCACGAATTTTGAGTTCAATGTATTGAACAAACAAGGAGAGGTAAGAAGATGTATCACTTCTTTACGGTTATACCCTGATACCGGGGTCCTTGAGGGGTCCATCCAGGATATCACCGAGCGCCAGCAGATAGAACAAGCCCTCATGGAAAGTGAGGAACGCTTCCGCGTCATCTTTGAAAAGGCAAACGATGGAATTTGCATCTCAAATGAAAACGATGAATTACTTTCCGTCAATCAGCGCTTTTGCGAGATGATGGGCTATAGCCGCGAGGAACTTTTGAAGTTGCGAGTTTCAGATCTTCAGGCTCCAGAAATCCGACGATCGGGTGGCGTGCTCAAATACGAACTGGAGCGCTATGGTACCAACCTTTTTGAAGGACTCAACCTCCATCGCAGTGGGCATCGTATCCCGGTAGAAATCAGCCTTGGGCGTATTCAACTGCCTTCAGGCGGACTTTACGTTTCGGTTATACGCGATATCACCGAGCGCAAGCGGGCCGAGCAGGCTTTACAGGAAACAGAAGAACGCTTCAGGATCTTATTTGAATACTCCCCCGATGGGATCGTTCTCATAGATCCTTATCATGCCACCACTTCCTGGGCGATCATCGATTGTAACGATAACTTTTGTCAGATGAACGGCTATTCCAAGGAAGAATTGATCGGACAACCGATTGATATCGTCAACACAGAAGGATTTGACGATGGCAATCGTGCGACTCATCTCGAATACCTCCGTAGAAGGTACTTGCAGATTGAGACGATGCATCGCCGAAAAGACGGCACAATTTTCCCCATCGAGTATGTGTCAACGGTCGTCACGCTTGGCGGGCGGGAGTTCGTTCTGGGAATTGACCGTGATGCCACCCAGCGAAAGCAGGCAGAAGAAAAACTGATCGCATCCGAGGCCAGACTGCGCACCCTGTTCAGGGCAATGGCGGATGTGGTGTTAATTATCGACCAGAATGGCTTCTATTGTGAAGTCGGCCCAACGAGTCCCGCTGTCTGGTACATAAACCCTGAAGAGTTGTTGGGCAAAAGCTTGCAGGATTTCTTCCCTCCCGAGCAGGCTGAGTACTTTAAGAAGGTGATCCGACAAGTCTTGGACACAAAACAAGCCAGGCAGATCGAATATGAACTTATCTTCGACAATCAATCCGTATGGTACCAAGCCACCATCTCTGCATTGGATGAAGACAAAACCCTCTGGATAGCACATGATGCCACTAATCGCAAACAAAGCGAAAAAGCCATACATCAACACATGCTAGAGCTTGAAACGCTTTATGAAAGCGGCTTGGTGTTGGGACAGCTATTATCACCCAAAGAAATCGCGCAGAAGCTGATTGATCTGATGGGCGCAAAACTGGATTGGCATCATACGACGATCCGTTTGTATCATGCAGAAGATGAAACCCTGGAATTGCTGGCTTTCAATATCCCAGCCGTAATGAGTAAAGCGGAAGCACGGATAACCGAGGAACGATTCAAGTCTTTGATCACCAAGGCTGGCGATGGATTGAGCGGCTGGACAGTTCAACACCGCCAAACCGTGCGCGTGGGCGAGTTGGGCCGTGATTCTCGTTATGTCGAAATCCAACCGGGCCTGCATTCCGGGATGTATGTTCCGCTAAAGGCGGGGGAACGCGTGGTGGGTGTGATCAGCATCGAAAACGAATTACCCAATGCTTTCAGCGAGGATAATGAACGCTTCGTGGTCACTCTGGCCAACCAGGCAGCCATCGCCCTCGAAAACTCGCGACTACATGAAGAAACCCTGCGTCAGGTAAAACGGCTTGAGTCGCTTCATACCATCGACCAGAACATTGCTGGAAGCTTCGATCAGCGCTTGACGCTCGAGATTTTGCTGACGCATACGATCGATCAATTAGGGGTGGACGCGGCCGTCATCTTTACGCTGCAGCCTTATCAGCGCACCCTGCAATATGCTGTCGGCAAAGGCTTTCGTACCCACATCATCGAGAACGCGAATTTTAGATTGGGCGAAAGTTTAGCCGGACGTGCAGTCATGGAACGAAGAACGATTCACATCAACGATCAAGAATCCAAGGAACCGAACCCCGTTCTCGCCAAACTCTGGTTGGAAGAGGAGTTCAAGGGCATGGACGCCGTCTCCTTGATCTCGAAGGGACAAGTCAAGGGGTTACTCAGCGTTTATCATCGCAAAGCCTTTACCCCCAATCCGGCCTGGAGCAGTTTCCTTGAGACCTTGGCAGGTCAGGCTGCGATTGCCATAGATAGTACGCAATTGTTCAACAGCCTGCAACAGGCAAATTTGGAATTGTCCGTCGCGTACGATGCCACCATTGAAGGTTGGTCGCGGGCGATGGATCTACGCGACAAGGAGACCGAGGGACACACCGAACGCGTGACGGAAATGTCAATGCAACTGGGGAAAGCCATGGAACTGGGTGAAGAGTACCTCGTTCACCTGCGACGGGGTGCATTGCTTCATGATATCGGCAAGCTGGGCGTCCCCGACAACATCCTGCTCAAAGCGGAGAAGCTTACCGATGAGGAATGGGAAATCATGAAAAAGCATCCACAATTAGCTTATGATATGCTTTATTCTGTTGCCTATCTACACCGCGCGCTCGATATCCCGTACTGCCATCACGAAAGATGGGATGGCACCGGTTATCCACGAGGCTTGAAAGGTGAGCAAATCCCACTGGCAGCCAGGATATTTGCGATTGTCGATGTTTGGGATGCGCTGACCAGCGACCGGCCTTATCGCAAAGCCTGGAGCAAGCCGGATGCCCTGAAATACATCCGCGAGCAGAGCGGGAAGCAATTCGATCCCGAAGTGGCGAATATCTTCCTGAAAGAGTTCGGACGCGAATAAACTTGAGCCGGGATCATTAGTTAATCGATATTTATCATAAGGAGAAAATTATGAACGAACAAAATTCAACGCCAAAGGCAGCAACTCTCGGACAGAACGTGTTCTTAATCGTAAACCGGCAGATGATCCCCCTTGAAAAACACGTGATCCGAATTGGCCGCCAAATGGAGAATGATATCGTTTTTCATGAGGAGTTTGTCTCGCGTTTCCATGCCGAGATCCGCTTTGAGGACGGCAAGTATATTCTTCGGGACAACGAGTCAACCTCGGGAACATTTGTCAATGGCCGGAAGATCGATCGCTGCGTCTTGAATTCAGGTGATCTCATCTCCATCGCCACCATACAAATGATGTTTGTCAATGACAACGCCAGCCTGATTGAAAAAGCCAGGAGGACAACTCAAAGCCTGCATATGGATGAACGATAGAAGGATTCCGAGATATGCCTACGATATTAATTATCGATGACGAACCGGCATTACTGTTGGGCCTGGCATCAAAAATAAGGCGGCATGGATACACGGTGGTGACGGCTACCGACGGTACCGATGGCCTTCAAAAAGCAAAAGAGTTCCTGCCGGATCTCATCATCTCGGATGTCATGATGCCTCCGCCGAATGGATTTGAGTTGCGAAAACTGATGAATCGAGAACCTGGGCTTGCATCAATTCCATTCATATTTCTTACTGCACGCTCCAACACGGAGGACCGTATCGGCGGCCTGAGAGATGGGGCCGATGATTATATTATCAAGCCCTTTGAGACCGAGGAATTGTTTGCGAGAATTGAAGCGGTTTTTCGTCGCGTGCAAACAGAACAAGCGCGCGGTCGTGAAGAAATGAAGGCGGTTGCACAGCAGGATATGGAAAAACTGAAACAAAGTATCCTTCAAAACTTTCACCACGAATTGCGCACGCCACTCACGAACATATTGCTTCCATTGGAATTGGCCGCCAATCATCGCTTTGATAACCCCGAGGAACAAAGCAAGTTCATCAGAATCGCTCTATCCAATGCAGATCGACTGGAGTCTCTGGTTACTGATTTAATCATATTGAGTAACATCGATCAGGGGAATCTCAATTCGATTCGGCAAACTGTGGATTTGCGAACCAATCTTATCGTCCCAATTCAAAAACGGCTTGGACGTTATCAGCAAAAAAATCTGAAGTTGATTCTGGATTGCCCTGATGAGGGGATGATCCTCGCTCCCCGCCGCGAATTCACGCATGCGGTCATCCACATCATGGATAACGCATTTAAGTTCAGCCCCGGCAACGGAACCATCTACCTGAATATTGCCCCTGGTAATCAGGGAGGCGCGACTTTCTTCGTGCAGGACGAGGGGCCAGGAATTCCACCTGATTTACGGGAAAAGGTGTTTGAACGATTCTATCAAATCAGTCAGGGCGATAGCCGGGAACACGAGGGACTGGGAGTCGGTTTGACCATTGCCCGCGCAGTCTTCCGCAACCTAGGCGGCAAGGTGGAAATTCTCGATAGTCCCAAAGGTTGCCGGGTACGCGCTTATCTGCCCGAGCGCAGTCTGGGTGATATTGTCTATGGATGAAAAAACTGTACCCCTCTCTCAACATTCTTCAAGCAAAAAATTGCTAGCCGAGGCGCGGCGTATCGAACTGGAAAAAAACTTGAATTACCGCGCCTTGTTCGATCAAACCAAAGAATGTGTGTTTATTATCGGTCTTGACCTGACGTATATTGCTGCAAATCAACAGGCGTTGGAGTTACTGCGGTATGAAGAAAAGGAGCTGGTAGGCATGCCAGTTAGCAATGTCATGTCGTTGGACGAACAACTGACGCACGATTCGTTGGTGGAAGGTCCCAACTTGTACGAGCGGATTCTCAAGCGCAAGGATGGAACCACGGTACCGGTCGAGGTAAGCACCTCCCTGGTTTATCAAATAGGCAATGAGCCGGCTTACATCCAAAGTATTGCTCGTGATATCTCCGAGCGAAAAAACGCGGAAGAAATGCTGAAGAAACAAGCACGCATTCTTTCTCTAATTAGCGATGCAACCGCCCACCTGCTTCAATCCTCGAATATTGAATTACGAATTCCAGAAGTACTGGAATCCTTAGGCCGGGCCATGAACGTGTTCTGTTGCGCCATTATTGAAATCACGACTTTTTCAGGCAAGCCATCCATCGAAGCGCCATATAAGTGGATAAAAAAGGAACATTCTGACCTCAAGGTGATTGATGCGATAGCTCCCCACATAGCCGCCATTTTGAATGAGGGTGGAAGTACATTTCATGGCGCCACAGACAAAATGAATTCCGAGGATCTGTCATTCGGCCTTGTTCCCATCTATAATACTCGAGGGCTTTGGAGTTTCCTTAGTCTATTTGACGATCAACAAAGCATCTCGTGGTCCGCCTCCGAACGGGAGGCGATTCAAACCGCGGCCAATTTAATTGGTTCCGCGCTACAACGCAATGATTACGAAGAGGCGATTCGCTTGAGCGAAGCTCGAAATCGAATCATCCTGTCCGCATTGCCCGATCTTCTCATCCGCGTGGATTTCAACGGCACCATCCTAGATTACAGTGCAAATCCAGAACATCCGCTTTATGTTCATCGGGATGTGATTGCTGGCCGGAGACTATCTGAGACATGGCCGGAGGAGGTGGTTCAGCAGATTATGGGGGACAGCCGCGGCAGAGGCTTCGAATCGCCTCAGGTGCTGGAAAGGTTCACACTGCCCTTTAGCAGCGACGAGTATGAAGCGCGCTTATATCCGATCAGTTCGGGCGAGGCCCTGATCGTGATCCGCGATATCACAGAACGGGTCCAGCTCGATCAAATGAAATCAGATTTTATCAACCGTGCATCCCACGAACTCCGCACGCCAGTTACTTCCGCTATCCTGATGGCCGAATTGATTCAGGAAGGCGGAACGCAGGAAGAACTGGACGAATACTGGCACACACTGAAGAGCGAACTCAACCGGCAGAAGATCCTGATCGACCGCTTGCTCATTGCCGGGCGCCTGGAAAGCGGTATGATGAAACTGGAACAGGTCGCACTGGACCTGATGCCTGCTTTGGAAAGTTCCATTCAAGCCGTCAAGCCTATTGCAAAAAAGCGAAACGTTGTCATACAGCTGGACAGCATGCGCAGATCAACACAAATTATCGGGGATAAGAGCGCACTGGAACAGGTGTTTATTAACTTGATTCATAACGCCGTGAAATTTTCTCCCGAAGGAAAAACGGTAAATGTCGACGTAGCGGAGAGTGAGTCCGAGGTCCGCGTTTCGATTTCAGACCACGGGCTTGGAATTCCGGCTGAGGCCGCTTCGCATCTCTTCGAACGTTTTTATCGCGCAAAAAATGTGACGATTGCGGAAATCCCCGGCAGCGGAATTGGACTCTATATCGTCAAATCGATTGTCGACGAATTGGGCGGAAAGATCGCCGTTGAAAGTCTGATCAACCAGGGAACCACATTCGTTGTCACGCTCAAAAAAGCGCAGTAAGGATAAAGGTCAGTGCGTTGGAGAAGCCTGGCTGGCGTCTGGCTCCGCAATGACAAAAAGCCTTCCCCAACTCAAGTTGCCGTCTTGTTCAATGCAGGTTTGAAAAGTCACGTGCTCGGTGCCCAAATAGACTTTGGAAAACAATTGATAATCGGTGAGGTGTTGGTGGGTGTCAAGGTCAATAAAGTCGCTTGTTGAGCTATTGGGGTCGGTCGCCTGATATCGATAAACTTTTGTGATCTGCATGGTTTCAACCTGGCCTCTTCCGTAAACCAGGAAGACTCTTTCTCCCAGAGTCAATTGGGAAAAGTACTGCCCACTTAAATAATTGTGTGCCAGCAAGCCGATGTTCCCATAGCGGGCGGCGAGGCTGAATTGCGTCAAAGTATCTACCACCTTCGAAACGTAAAGTGCATCGGTTGGGGGTTGCTGGACTACCGGTAGTGCAAATACGCCATCAACGTAAACTCCACGTAGAGTATTTGACTGCCCATTTTCAACGGACGTGACGAAGGATGTGAAATCGGGAAGGGCTGTAGTCTCAGGAAGTGAGGCAGCCAGAACCGGGCGTGGAATGAGGCTTGTAACGATCAGCAGAACTAAACTGAGAGCTAATGCGAGTGCGAGGCGTTGCAAACTTGTTTCGGATGCCATGGAAATTTCTCCCTGATAAGGGCATCCGGCGAAGCAGAGCAGACTCTGTCAACATGAGATTGATTTTTTGAGAACGTAGTGTTCATGTCGGTTTCGGCGGCCTGGCCATCGTGGTCACTTTCGTGACGGTAGACCCATCGGCTTTGCGTCCCCGGTTTTCACCGGGTTTGCCCTTATCGAACGATTAGAATATGATCGTGTGAAAGAAAACAGCGAGCCTGGGAAATCCAGGCTCGCCGCGCATAAACAATAACGCTTGATCTTCGGCGGCCTGGCAATCATGGTCACTTGTGTGACGGTAGACCCGTTGGCTTTGCGTCCCCGGCTTTCACCGGGTTTGCCTTTTCGGATGTTTTCTTACGTCTCCATTGTAAAGTATTTTCCTCGTTTTGTTAATGACGCTTTTGTTATTTCCTGATTACAGCCTTGCAAATTAGCGAGAGCTTGGACGATATAATACTCTGATCGCTTTAAGATGACACCCGCGAAAGTTCAATTGATATTGGGTTTACGATCAGATCCAACTGCCATAAGTCTGGCGTTTCTAACGGGATATAATAGCGGACAATATTGGCTTCACGGCAACAAGCCAACAACCAGAAAGCAAGGGAATAGAATTTGCTAAGACTGATTCTATATTCCCTGGCAATCGAAATATCTTAATTTAACTTGGAGAGGTATCCTACGGAAAAACAAAACGGAATCACACAAGCTGCACATGGCGCGCCTCCGCGCATCGAATATAAATGGATCGCGTTGAGTGTAACGACTATTGGCGCATTGATGGCGGCGATTGACAGCACGATTGTTATCTTGGCTCTGCCGGACATGATGGTGAAACTGCATGCCGACCTGATCGAGATGGTCTGGGTCATTATGGCATATATCCTGATTAGCACCGTCTTTTTATTGACCTTCGGGCGTGTCGCGGATATGTTTGGACGCGTGCGGATGTATAACCTTGGCTTTGTGATCTTCACAGTAGGTTCGGCTCTATGCGGCATCTCACAGAGTGCAACCCAGCTGATTCTATTTCGTCTTGTCCAAGGTTCAGGCGCGGCATTGATGATGGTGAACAGCCCGGCGATTATCACGGAGGTCTTTCCAGCGAACGAGCGAGGACGGGCACTTGGCATTAACGGGATCACATGGGCGCTTGGCGGCATTGCCGGTCCCCTTCTCGGCGGCGCCATCCTCGCGGCCGCAAGTTGGCGCTGGATATTCTATATCAATGTGCCGATTGGAATTATTGGCACGATATGGGGTTATCGCGCCTTGCACGAAATGTCGAAGCCCAAACAGGGCGAACACTTTGACCCAATCGGCTCGATAACATTTAGTATAGGTTTGGTTGCCCTCCTGATTGCGCTGACTCTCGGTATCCAATACAGTTGGACTTCACTACCAATCCTGTCACTGTTTGGTCTGTTCGTGGTCATGTTTGTGGTGTTCTTTGTGTGGGAGCGGCACCCGGTAAACCCCGTGCTTGATCTCTCGCTCTTTCAAAATCGTGTCTATAATTTTTCGGTGCTGGCGGCGATGCTCCAGTCACTGGCGATGTTTGCCGTCGACTTTCTAATTGTATTTTATCTGCAAGGTGTTCGCGGCTATAGCCCGTTGACCGCAGCCTTGCTGCTCATTCCACTTCCTCTTGTGAGTGCAGTTGTGGGACCCTTGAGTGGATTGCTCGCCGATCATATCGGCGCAAGGATTCCCGCGACGCTTGGAGTGTTATTGCAAGCTACTGCATTAGTGTGGTTCATTTCCAGGCTTTCAGCAACAACGCCGTACTGGGAACTCGCCGTAGGCTTGGGGTTAATGGGTTTAGGTGGTGGCTTGTTCTGGTCTCCAAACACGAGCGCCGCCATGAACGGTGCTCCACTTTCCAGACTCGGAATCGCATCGGCAACCCTCGCGACTTTGCGACAGACGGGGATGGTGACAAGTTTTGCACTTGCACTGGCAGTTGCAGCAGGGAGTTTGCCAAATAACGTGGTGATGGATCTTTTCGTCGGCACAAACGTAACGCTCGGTTCGCAGGTGATGCAGGCATTTATTGTCGGCATCCAGAACGCCTTCATAGTTTCGGCGGCGCTTTGCCTGGTTGCAGCGGGCTTTTCACTTGTGCGCGGTAAGGAAAATCGGCAGCAACAAGTAAACATGGAGGTCTCGGCAAAATAAAATTGAATTGGGGAAAGAAGCGAAGGTAGTTGTCAAACAAACGCCCCTTATGTAGGGGCGTTTTCACGGGAAGACAGTGTACTCACTTGGTCTAGTTTTTCTGGACTTCTTACAACCTAGCAAGGGTTCATCAAGTCGACATTGAAGCTATAGTGCTTAAGAAAAAGAATTTAAAAAAAAGGCCTGTGAAAAAATAAGGGGATGCCTTATCCTTATGCTCAAGGCTAACGACCATAAGCATCAGGAGGCATCCCATGTTGAGAATAACCATTTCGAAGAAGACGGTCAAGCAGTTGAAGGTGGAGTTGCAGAAAGCCTATGATCGAGGTGATCTGCGAGCGGTGCGGCGTTGGTCGGTGTTGATCATGGTCGGGGAGCGGATGAAACTGGGGATGATTCTGAGGCTGTGGAATATCTCGGCGCAGACGGTGTACAACGGGTTGAAGGAATTCGTACAGGAACGGTGGAGGAGTCTGGGGATCGGCAAGGGAGCGGGTCGTCCGCTGCGGTGGACGAAGACGCAGAAACGAAAGTTGTCGGACTGGATTCAAAGCGGACCGGAAGCCTGTGGTTATCCAACCGGTTGCTGGACCAGCGTGCTCATTCAAGATTTGATCTACTAGAAGTTTCAAGTGTTCTACCACCGTTTCTACCTCTGTGAGCTGTTGCCTCATCTGGGCTTCTCACACCCGAAGGTGCGTTTCGTATCGGACCCTCTGGACGAAGCTGCCCGACAGCGCTGGGTGCAGGAAGAATGGCCGAAAATCCTGGCCCAAGTTCAACAATTGGGTGCATCCTTGTTCTTTGGCGACGAAGTCAGTTTTGCCTTGTGGGGTTCGCTCTCCTACACTTGGGCGCTGGTCAAAACTACCGGCCAACGCAAGGGCTACCAAGTCTTCGGCGCCATCGAGTTCTTGAGTGGACGACTGGTGCATCCAGGTCTCGAAGAACCTTTCACCAGCGAGACCTATCAAGCGTTCCTGCTCCAGCGGCTGGCACAAACTCCCGGTCCGGTGATTCTGATTCAGGAGGGTGCCAAGTCCCATACCAGTCGGGCCACTCGTAAATTCTTCGCACAGCACACGGATCTCCTGATCGTTTACCAATTACCTTCCTACTCTCTTGACTATAATCCAATCGAATACCTCTGGAAAAAAGTGAAGGTCAGGGCTACCCATAACCGCTACTTCCCAGAATTCGTCAAGTTGGTGAAATCCGTCGATGAGGCGCTCCAGCTGCTCGCTTCCCAAGCCGATGAGATCAAGCGCCTGATGGGCGTCTACACTAAACACTTAGCTGAACCTGAAGTAGCTTGATTTCAAAATAATTATCTTAAGCACTATAGAGAACGTCCACTGGTTTGTGCCCCTCTAGGAATGCTCGAGGAGGTTCTTGTGAAAGTATACATCAGAATCGACTGGAGCACTCAAAAGCACGACATCGTTTACTTGAACGAGTAGGAGGTCTGATCCTGTATCAAACGATTTCTCATTCTCCGGCAGGCTTTGAGGCTTTCGATGAGCAACGGCAAGCATTGGGAGTAGGAAGAGAAGATTGCCTAGTCGGGATCGAAACCGAACACAACCTACTGGTAGATTTTTTGACGTCCCGAGGCTACGAGCCGATCTATGTCATTCCGCCAAGCATGATCCGGGATTCGCGTGGTCGCTTTGGAGCCAGCAAAGCCAAGACCGATCGCAGTGACGCTTATTTGATTGCCGATATGTTGCGCACGGACCGGGCCCGGCTGCATGTCTGGCAGGCCGACAGCTCATTGACCCAGCAGATCACGGCCTTGGTCAGTCTGGATCTCTTTCTCACCCGAGCGATACTAGAAGAACGCAGTACTTTCATTCAAACGACGAACCGCTTGCGGGAGGCCCTGTGGCGCTATTACCCGAATGCGGCGAATGTGTTCAGCCACCTAGAGCGTGTTATGCACTTTTGCCCGGGGATGATAAACTCCGGGCATGGAAAAGCAAAGATATCCAAGTGATGTGACGGATGATGAATGGGCCTTCATAGCTCCTTATCTGACTCTGATGAAAGAAGAAGCCCCACAACGAGAGTACAGTCTGCGGGAGGTCTTCAACGGCTTGCGTTGGATGGTGCGTGCGGGAGCGCCATGGCGCTTTTTGCCCACCGACCTGCCACCTTGGTATACGGTCTATCAACAAGCGCAGCGCTGGATCCGGGCCGGCGTGTTTGAAGCGATGGTCAATGATCTGCGAGCCCTGCTGCGATTGGCTAAAGGGCGAAAGGAAACCCCGAGTGCGGCGATTTTTGACAGCCGAACATTGCAATCGACCGTGGAAAGCGGTTCGCGCGCTGGATCCGATGGTGCCAAGCGCAAAAAAGGGAGCCAAACCCATGTGGCGGTGGACACCTTGGGTCATTTGCTGGCTCTGCACATCACCCCAGCCAACGAGCAGGATCGAGCGCAGGTCGGCGAATTGGCACGACAGGTGCAAGAGGTTACCGGAAATTCGGTGGAGGTCGCCTTTGTCGATCAAGGTTCTACCGGCGATGAGCCGGCCCAAGCGGCTCAAGATCAGGGCTTGCAGTTGCTCGTGGTCAAGCTGCCCGAAGCCAAAAAAGGTTTCGTGCTCCTGCCGCGGCGCTGGGTCGTCGAACGGAGTTTCGGTTGGATGGCTCGTTTCCGCCGCTTGGCGCGCGATTACGAACGCTTGCCCGAAACATTCGCCGGCCTCAGCTACCTGGCTTTCGCCATTATGATGGCCAAGAACTTCGTTCATCTTATGGCTCATCTCCTATGAAAGTTCATAACACGCTCTAGATCTGGCGATCAGCTTGGAGTTCATCTGCAGTTTTCCCGCGCCCCAAGCCGCGGCCGCATGGACGTTTGAAGAGTTTCGGGCCTTTGCCAAAGCCCATCATTACCCTCGCCCCTCGAAGTTGGCAGCCTGTTACGCCCGGTTGCAGCAACCTCAGCCCGAAGCCCAGGAATCTATCATTCTAGCCTATCAGTCTGCAGCGGTTCGTCTGGCACGCCTGGCCTTGCAACAGGTTCAAGATAAAACCGCTACGCTCCAGGAGATCCAGGAACTCTTCGTGCAGCATCCGGACTACCCGGTCTTTTCTTCTCTGCCTGGAGTTGGTAAATTCCTGGCCCCTGCTCTGCTGTCCAAGTTTGGGGATGAAAGTACTGTGTTCTTCCAGTATCGGCAACGTTTTCCTACAGCTCAAGTCCTGCAGTCGGTGGCTGGTACGTGTCCGGTCACCAAGTCTAGCGGTAAATATAAATCCATTACCTTCCGCAGAGCGTGCGATCATGAATTTCGAACCGTGGTCCAACTATGGGCAAAAAGCTCCCTGGACTCCTCGGTGTTGGCCAACACTTACTTTCAAACCGTTCGTCCGCACTGCTCTTCCCTGAGCGATGCCTATCGGCGGCTGGGCAACCGCTGGCTGGAAATCGCCTGGAGGCTTTGGCAGGATCGAGTTCCCTATGATGAAGAACGCCACTTACACCAACACACTTTGCGCATCCGACCTGCCGCTGCACATCTTCCCCGCTGAACCGCTCCATCCGCAGGGCGCAAAGTGGTTCGATTCAGCCATATCCTGATTGGAGTACTATTGCAAAATCTGTTAACCCAAAAAGTTTTATCCCCCCTTTTATAATTTCGTCTCGCCTGTACTGCGCACACTATCCATGAGACACAGGCACATCGCAAATCTAAAGGAGCATTCCCAAGGCAAATGTGGAGGTCGGACGATTGGGTTGGTTCCCGCAATCTTTCCACATAAAATTCGGGTCAAAGGTTAAAGTGCATCCATTGACACCGCCCATTTCATATTCCTTGGCGCAAACTCATCTCTTGACAAAACGTGTCTTTCAGGGTCAGTATCAACTGGGCTGGTAAACCTTTACTCACCTTCGAAACGGTTTTGGTCTACCTTCGTGGAACCGTTACCGAAACGGGTCTGCAGGTAAAAGCATTTTCCATCGATCAAGAATATGTCAAAGGTCTCAAGGTGTCCAAGCCCGTCTTTCAAACCTTGAACATCCAATTCGCTGAAGTCTGTCCCCGTTGGAATTACATCATCCGGCCGCACCTGTCAAGGACCCAAATCTAAATGTTAAAGTACGAAGTTGTTCTTTTACCGGCCCTAAGCCAATTTGCCCAGCCTTTGCTTCATTACGAACATCTAACCAAATGATCTCGTAACGCTATTTGAAAGCTTCTGGCCAACTCACGCGCAGCCTCAACGGGATTCTTGCTCTCGCCTATCAAACGAACACAAGCAGAACCCACAATGACCCCATCCGCGACCATGCCCACAGCTTTTGCCTGCTCAGGCGTGCCAATTCCAAATCCAACGCAGACGGGCACAGAGGTATGTTCGCGCACGCGCATAATTAGTTCAGGGAGTCCGTTTGCTAAAGACTGACGCGCTCCAGTAACTCCGGTTACGCTCACGAGATAGATGAAACCCGGAGCATTTCTTGCCACCAATTCCATTCGAGCGGGCGGCGTTGTAGGTGCCAACATTCGTATCAAAGGCAGATGCGATCCGTCAATCACACTCACGAATTCATCCGCCTCTTCCAGCGGCAGATCGGGGACGATAAATCCGTCAACATCCGCGGATCGCGCATTACCCACAAGTTTCTCCAATCCATAAGCCAGCAGCGGATTGTAGTAACTCATTAGTACCAGTGGAATATCCACGCCGCGGCGTCGCAGTTCCGCAATCGCCTTCAGCGAGCTCTTGACCGTAATCCCTTTTTCCAGTGCGATCTGTGTAGCCTTTTGAATCACAGGTCCATCCGCCAGCGGATCCGAAAAAGACAATCCCACTTCGATCAAGTCTGCCCCGTTCTTTGCCAGCGCTTCAATAACGTCAATCGATGTTGCCAGATCGGGATACCCTAATGGAAAGTACGGCATGAAGATGGGCTTATGCTTGAATGCATCATCCATTCTGCTCATTCATTCCTCGTCATTCTAACGCGGCCGCGCCTTTTTCCGTTCTCAATAACTTGGTCACAGTATTTAAATCCTTATCGCCTCGCCCTGAGAGATTGACCAGGATAATCTGATCTTTACTCATCTTCGGTGCGCGCTTGATCGTCTGCGCCAGTGCATGCGACGACTCCAAAGCCGGAATGATTCCCTCGGTCTTGCATAACTGTGAAAATGCCTGGAGGGCTTCGTCATCTGTAGCAAAAGTGTAAAAAGCCCGCTCCATATCGCGCAGCATGGCATGTTCAGGCCCGACTGCCGCATAATCCAATCCGGCAGAAATAGAATGCGTCTCTGCGATCTGACCATCTTCGTTTTGTAACACATACGTCCGCGTGCCGTGGATGACTCCCACTCGTCCTTTTACCGGATCAGCAAAACGTGCTGCATGTTTCCCGTTCGCGATCCCGTTTCCCCCCGCCTCCACGCCGATCAACTCCACCGATTCATCGTTGACGAATCCGCTGAAGACGCCAATTGCATTTGAACCGCCGCCTACGCAGGCGATGACTGTATCCGGCAATCGTCCCACCTCAGCCAGCATTTGTTCGCGCGCCTCGCGCCCAATCACCGACTGGAACTCCCGCACCATCGTCGGGTATGGATGCGGTCCAAGCGCGGAACCGAGCAGATAATGTGTATCGTCTACGTTGGATACCCAATCGCGAATCGCTTCGTTGATCGCATCTTTCAACGTCCGCGTGCCCGAAGTCACCGGACGGACTTCCGCGCCCAGCAACTGCATTCGAAAGACATTGGGCTCCTGCCGCGCCATATCCACCGTACCCATATAAACCACGCATTCCAATCCCAGCAACGCGGCCACGGTGGCGGATGCCACGCCATGTTGACCTGCACCCGTTTCAGCGACGATGCGGTGCTTGCCCATTCGCTTGACCAATAAGGCCTGCCCCAAAGCATTGTTGATCTTATGAGCGCCGGTATGCGCCAGGTCTTCGCGCTTTAAATAGATCTGCGCGCCGCCCAGTTGTTCGGAGAGTCGCCGCGCATAGGTCAATGGAGTTGGCCGGCCAACGTAGGAGGCCATCAATTGATCGAATACGAGCTGGAACTCGGCGTCCTGGCGCGCCTCCACAAATGCCTGCTCCAGCTCGATCAATGCTGGCATCAGAGTCTCAGGCACATATTGCCCGCCGTACGGACCGAATTTATGAGGAAGCAATGTTGTCATAAAATTCTTTCTTTAACGGAATGAACTGCTTGCACAAAATCCTTTATCATGCTCGCATCTTTCTTCCCCGGTCTGGACTCCACGCCGGAAGCCACGTCCACGCCCCAAGGATTTACTTGCCGCACTGCATCTACAACATTCTCAGGTTTCAAACCGCCAGCCAGAAAAAGTGGATAACGAATTGCCAGCTTGGCCGCGGCAGACCAATCGGCAGTGATGCCTGTTCCACCGTATGAACCATCGACTGTCGCGTCCACCAAAAACGAAGGTGCGTCGCGTCGGGCAAAGAGTTTGATTTCTTCATCAGGAATTCTGCGAAAGGCTTTGAAAGCGCGCAGCGCAAGTTTCGAAAATGTCTCCGGCGATTCGTCGCCATGCAATTGCGCCAAATCCAAGGAACAGATATCTAAAATATTTTTTATTTCCTCGACTGGCGAATTTACAAAGACGCCGACTAGCTTCGCATCTGGATGTTCTCTTTTCAAAACAGAAGTTATCTGCTCACAGGTTTCCTTGTCCACAAAGCGTACACTCTTTGGATAGAAATTGAATCCAAGATAATCTGCGCCCGCATCCATGGCAGCCAGCGCGTCTCGCAAGGTTTTGATCCCACAAATTTTTATCCTAGTCATACATCTTGACTTTCAAACCAGCCAACTCTCTCACCTTGGCAGCAATATCTTCTGCCGTTACCAACGCCTCGCCTACCAGAATCGCATCTACATTTACTTTTGCCAATCGTTCAACATCGCTCGCGTCGAATATGCCGCTCTCGGAAACCACAAAAACATCGGTGGGAATCATTGGGCGCAATCGTTCTGTCGTCTCCAGAGAAACTTCAAACGTGGCAAGATTGCGATTGTTGATTCCAATGAGGCGTATTCCTTTCAAGTTCAATACCCGTTCTATTTCCTTTTCATTATGAACTTCGACTAGAGGCGTCAGCCCCAATTCAAGCGCCAGTGAGTGCAAGTTGGCAAGGATGGAATCATCAGTCAGCGCCGCGGCGATCAACAGAATGGCATCGGCTCCATTGGCGCGGCTTTCGTAGATTTGAGATTCAGCGAGGATGAAATCCTTTCTTAGCAAAGGCAGCGATAACGAACGCGCGAATCTTAGTTCGCGCAAAGTCTCCAGACTGCCATGAAAGAATTTTTCATCCGTCAATACGCTGATTGCAGAAGTGCCATTTTCGGCATAAATGTCGGCCACTTGAGATAAGTCGAGGTGAGGAGCAAAATCCCTTTGGAGGGTGAGGCGCGCTTAAGTTCAGCAATAAGGCTCAACCTCACCCCCGTCCCATCTCCTATAAGGAAAGGGGAGTTGCGGCGGCGAGAAAGAGCGGCGAGAAAATCTCTGGGCGCAGGCACAGACTCCCCAGCGCGGCGCAAGGCCGAGACGTCAAGCGCCGCGATTTCCATTTTTTTGTGCGCAACAATTTCTTCAAGAATGTTCGTCATGCCGCGCTTGGTTGAGCGAAGGATTGACTGAATTCAATCAGCGCATTGAGCTTCTCGAGCGCTTTGCCGTTGTCAAACGCGGCGCTGGCTTCCGCAAAGGCTGATTTGAAATCACCGGTTTCAGCGGCAAGCGCACCGGCTGTGTTGAGTATAACCGCGTCGCGACGGGCGCCGTTGATCTTGCCGCTTAATAGATCGCGCATCATCACAGCCGATTCTTCCGGCGTGCCGCCGCGCAGATCCGCGATGGTCGCGCGCGGCAGATTGAAGTCGGCGGGATCGAGATCGTAAGTGCGGATCGCGCCATCCTTGAGATGACTGATGCGATTGATGCCGCACGAATTGAGTTCATCCGTGCCGCCTGCGCCGTGAATCACGAGGGCCGCGCGCGCTCCAAGCTCACCGAGAACCTTAGCGAGCGGCTCCGTGAGGGACGGGGCATAAATCCCCATGATTTGGACATCGGCGCCCGCCGGATTGGTGAGCGGACCCAACAAGTTGAAGATCGTGCGCTGTCCGATTTCTTTTCGCGGACCACCCGCATACTTCATGGCCGGATGGAATTTGGATGCAAACATAAAGCCGATGCCAATCTCGTCAACTGAGCTTCCGACCTGCACAGGAGTCAGCTCGAGATTCACGCCGAGAGCTTCAAGCACATCCGCGCTGCCGCACTGAGATGACGCGGCACGGTTGCCGTGCTTGGCAACTTTGCGGCCCGTGCCCGCAATGACAAATGCGGCCGCCGTTGAGATATTGAAGGTGTGCGCTCCATCGCCGCCCGTTCCGGCCGTATCATAGACCGAGACTGAGCGGTCAGCAACTTCGACTTTGAGAGCATTCGCACGCATGGCGCGTGCAGAACCGATAATCTCGTCGACCGTTTCGCCTTTCATTCGTAGGGCAACCAGATAGGCGCCGATTTGTGCGGGCGTGGCCTGACCGGTCATAATGATATTCATGGCTTCCTGCGCCTCATCTGCAGACAGGTCGGTGCGATTAATGGCTTTGGCAATAAATGGCTTTAACATTTTGGTCTCCTTTTAGATGTTAGAGTTCCAGAAAATTTTTAAGCAGTTGTTTTCCATGTTGGGTGAGAATCGACTCGGGATGGAATTGCACTCCAAAGGTTGGATGGTCGCGATGTTTCAATCCCATGATCTCGCCCTCGGGTGTTGTTGCCGTCACTTCAAGCTCCTCGGGAACAGGATCGAAGACAACTAGCGAGTGATAGCGCATGGCTTCGAACGGCGAAGGAATCCCTTTGAATATGCCTTTCTGATTATGATTCACAGACGATGTTTTTCCGTGCATCAGGCGCGCGGCGCGGTCCACTCTCCCGCCGTAAATGGCTCCCAGACACTGGTGGCCGAGACAAACTCCCAGGATGGGAATCCTACTGGTAAAGTGACGCATGGCGTCGGCAGAAACGCCACCATCTTTGATGGGCTCTCCAGGGCCGGGCGAGATGACAAGTTGCGTCGGGTTGAGTTCAATCAAGTCTTCAATGTCAATCTGATCGTTACGAAAAACTCGCACATCCGCGCCGAGTTCACCAAAATATTGAACGAGATTGTAAGTGAAGGAATCGTAGTTGTCGATTAAGGTCAGCATAAATTTCCTTTCTTTAGAATATCAGCGATTGGTTCCCGCGATTTCAATCGCACGCAACATGGCGCTTGCTTTGTTGACGGTCTCTTGATATTCCCGAGCGGGATCGGAATCAGCGACGATGCCGGCCCCGGCCTGAACGCTGAAAGTATTTCCGCGGCCCACCATGGTGCGAATAGCAAGACAAGTGTCCATCGCACCGTCGAACCCGAAGTAGCCCACCATGCCCGCGTACGGACCGCGCACATCTGGTTCGAGTTCAGCGATGATTTCCATAGCTCTGACTTTCGGCGCGCCGCTCACGGTCCCGGCGGGGAAGGCAGCGCGGACAAGATCGAAAGCGGTCAGGTTGGGGCGCAAAGCTCCTTCGACGTGTGAGACCATGTGCATGACGTGCGAATAACGTTCAATGGAAAAAGATTCCGAGACTTTAACGGTTCCATATTCGCAGACGCGGCCAAGGTCATTGCGGCCCAGATCAACCAGCATGATGTGTTCCGCGCGTTCTTTGGGGTCCGCAAGCAGTTCTGTGGCGAGCGCTGAGTCAGAGATGGTGTCAGCGCCTCGAGGCCGCGTGCCCGCAATCGGCCGCAGGGATGCGGTTTGTCCTTCCAAGCGGACAAACATTTCAGGTGAAGAACCGACCAGGTAAAACGGTTCGCCATCTACGATGCCGAAATCAAAAAAGAACATATAAGGAGAAGGATTGAGACGACGCACTGCGCGGTATACATCAAACGCCTCAACAGAGGTCTCGCAGCTGAAGCGTTGAGAGAGCACGACTTGAAAGATGTCGCCGGCCACGATGTGCTGCTTGGCGCTTTCAACCATATCCTGAAAGACAGCTTGAGAAAGGTTGGAATGCGTTGCGGATGAAAACGCGGCAGGTTGAATCGCCGTTGGGATGGGCTGATGAATGGCCTCGGCAATTTCATCAAGTTTGTGATTGGCAGATCCAATATCGCCATCGAGCAAGTTCGCGATCAGGAACAAGCTGCCATGTGCATGATCGAAGGCAATAACAATGGCGGCGAGCAGATATATGCCGTCAGGAATCCCAGAAACGCGCAACTGTGAAGCGAGCTTCGGCTCAAAGTGGCGTATTGACTCGTAGCCCAAATAGCCCACCAATCCACCGATGAAACGCGGCATGCCCGCTTGAGGCGTGGATTGGTAGCGACGAAGTTCCGATTCCAGGAAGTGAGTTGGATCGGCATCAGCATTCATCATGACGACGCGCTGAACCTCGCCTTCGATGATTTGGATCTCATTGTCCCGCAGGATATACTGTGCCTGCGGCGAGACGCCGATAAAAGAGTAACGGGCGATTCGTTCTCCGCCTTCAACAGACTCCAATAAAAAAGATGATCCCTGCCCGCGCAGTTTTAGATAAACGCTGGTGGGCGTCTCGAGGTCGGCCGGGATTTCGCGAACGATGGTTTGGATCATGCTGGTTTCTGCAAGCATAAAGGCTCCTTTGGCTAGCGGGTTTCATAAAATAAACAGAGTCCCCTTCGTCCATAGGGACGAGAGGGGACTCTCGTGGTGCCACCCAGCATTGAGGCTGCTTATCCCACTTCGTGGGACTTAAGAAAAAATCCCTATTGTGATGCAAAAGGGATTGAAACCAGCTTCACTCTATTCGGGTACGTCACTATCGCTGATAGTGGTTATACCCTGATTCTATAACGGAAATCTTCCGGATTGGGCTACTCGTTGCCTTTCGCCTTTTCAACTCTGAGGGCCATTCAATCTCTGCGCATTCGTCCGGCTTACACCAATTCTGCCCAACTCTCTGGGAACCGCCTTGAAATATACTCGTCCTCGTCAGCGTTTTTATTATATTGATTGGGCGCTATTCTATGTTATGTAGGGGAATGTGTCAAGAGGTGATTGTTTCATTGTTAGCCCAAAGTAGTAGAGTCCCCTTTTACCAAAGTTAAAGTGTCCCATTTCGCCAAAGTTATAATGTCCCTTTCCAGAAAGGGACAGAAAGTGGATGAACTACTAAACATGAGCACAAAAGAATTGAGCAGATTGGTCGCGGTAGGGAGGGCAGTTACCTACCCTCCCGGTAGGGTCAGGGGATGGCGCTTGGATTTAGGTGCGGTAGACCCGTTACTCTCAGTTTCCTGCGAGAGTGCCTCAATGCCATCACCGTGTCTGGTCTCCATCCCCTGCCACATCGAACCGGACGTGAGGTTGTCCCTCATCCAACTCCTGATGGTCATTGGCTTCCCTACTTGTTATTTCGGTTTGCCTACCTGTGGCTCACATGGCGGATGTAACCTAGCTCATGCTCTCCAACAGGAACCTATCGGGCCTCCCAAGTTCTTGAGGGCTTCTCTCAACACATGCCACGCTCTTCGTCGACCCCGACAGACCTTCAGAATGCTCACCCCAAAAAAAAAACGCATCCCTGGTGTTGGCTTCTGATACTTCGACCTCATCGCCGTCTGCTTTGTTCGCAGTTTTCGAGGCTGTATCAAGCTTCAGGAAGTGCGGACTTCCTTGTGGCCTATGTTGTTCCTTGTGTACGCTTCAATTGTCTTGTTCGGCGTTTGCCTCCGTAACAATTGCAACACTCGGTAGGATTGGTATCCTGTGTTCTCTCAGGAATGGCTGGTTGGGCCTTATTCCATAGGGACTTTCACCCTATAAGAAGCACCAAGCTTATCTTGGCGCACCAAAGTAACTGCGACTTTACTGAAGAATGCAGTACGTGTCAGTCGGAAGCCTGTGTTCAATATCTTGGAAGGCACACTGGAGGTGATCCTGGTCAACGCCCAACACCTTAAGGCAGTGCCCGGACGCAAGACCGATGTTAAAGACGCCGAGTGGATTGCTGAACTCCTACAGCATGGACTGTTGCGGGCTAGTTTCATTCCGCCAGTGGCTCAACGCGAGTTGCGCGACTTAACCCGCTATCGGAGCACGTTCATTCGCGAACGGGTAAACTTGGTCAACCGCGTTCAAAAACTCCTCGAAGATGCCAATATCAAGCTGGCAGCAGTGGCGTCGGATGTAATGGGTAAGTCGGGCCGCGCTATGCTGGATGCTCTGGTTGCAGGCGCCGCGGATGCAACCCTTCTGGCGGCATTGGCCAAAGGTCGATTGCGATCCAAACGGAAGCAACTCCTCAAGGCTTTAGAAGGCCGGGTTAAAGCCCAACGCCCTGCGCCCTTCCAAGGTCATCGTTTTGTTCTTACCGAACTCCTATGCCAGATCGACAGCTTGGATGAGACGATTACCCGCTTCGATGAGCAGATTCGCGAAGCGTGCGTCCCATTTGAAGAAGCAGTTGAACTGCTGGACACCATCCCCGGCGTTTCCCGCCAAAGCGCCGAAACGATCGTTTCGGAGATGGGGAGCGACATGAGCCGTTTCAAGGATGCTGACCATCTGGCCGCTTGGGCAGGGGTGGCCCCCGGCAACAACGAAAGCGCAGGCAAGCGCTATTCAGCGCAAAACACGCAAGGGCAACCAAATCCTACACACCAATCTGGTACAGGCGGCTCATGCAGCGGTCCGAGTCAAAGGCACCTATCTGGGAAGCACAATATCGACGCCTAGCTGGACGCCGGGGCAAGAAAAAAGCGATTGGAGCGGTAGCGCATTCGATCCTGGTGATCAGCTACTACATGCTCTTGCGTAAAGTACCCTACCATGAAGCCGGTGCCGATTTCTTTGACCGTCTAAACAGCGGAGCCACTGCACAGCGCCTCGTAAAACGGTTGCAACAACTCAGCTATGCCGTGGAGGGCAGTTTACTCCCGGTCAGTGTAGCCGCTTAGCCCACCCGTTTGACTTCAAAGCCTGGCTATTTTCAGGTCAGCAGCTCTTCTTATCCCTTATATCTCGGATAAGAACCCAGCACGCGCAACATGGCGGCATATTCTCCCAAATGATCCAGCGCACGCTTTGTAATTTCTTCACGCGTTGCACCGATGAAGTCAATGTAAAACAAATATTCCCATGGCTTGCCCTGCAACGGCCGCGACTCGATTTTGGTCAGGTCAATATCCCGCAAAGCAAAGACGCTCAAAGCTTTGAATAGTGCACCGGGTTCATTCCGCAATGTGAACACAATCGAAGTCTTGGCCTCAGCTTTCGGTTGAACCGCTTCACGCGCAATTGCTAAGAAGCGCGTGTAATTTTCCGGGTTGTCTTCAATTTCCCCTTCCAGGATTTGCATCCCATACAATTCAGCCGCGCGCCGCGACGCAATCGCCGCTGTATCGCGCGCGCCGGTTTCCTTGAGCATCTTCACGCTCCCCGCTGTATCGTAAACTTGCTCCGCCTTGATGCCATGACTTCGCAAATATGCATCGCATTGTCCCAAGGCCTGCGGATGGCTGATGGCTTTTTTGATCTCGGATTTTTTTACGCCGGGCAGCGCGATCAAACAATGGCGGACCCGCAAAAAATATTCACCGACGATATACAATTGATGTCGCAATAACAAATCATAGTTTTGATGGATGCTTCCCGCCAAAGAATTTTCAATCGGGATCAAAGCCGATTCGCATCGTCCCAAACTGACAGCGTCGAATACCGCATCGAACGATTCGCACGGTTGAGTTTCCACCTCGCCAAAATACTCGAATACCGCCTGCTCTGAATACGCGCCGGATTCACCTTGAAACGCAATTATCATGAAGACTCCGCTGCTCTCAACTATGATTTAACTTCCTCCGCCCACTCGACGACTCTTCTGAATCCTTCTTCCACCTCTTCATCCGATGCCGCAATGGTCATGCGCACAAAGCCTTCGCCTTGTTCGCCGAATGCTGAACCGGGAATCAATCCCACACCGGCTTCTTCAAGAATGCGTTCGCAAATCTCAACCGAAGTCATTTTGATTGGACGCATATCCAGGAAAAAGTAGAATGCACCCATCGGCGGCGTGGCCAGAACTTTATCACTCTCCAATGTGTGTGCCAGTCGCAACACCGACTCGCGGCGACGCGCATACGCTACGCGCATATCTTCAGCGGCTTGCCCAACTACAGGATCAGTCAGCGCAAACGCCGCGGCTTTCTGGATAAATGGAGAGACACATGTAATGGAGTTTTGTCCCGCCTTGAGCGCGTTCTCGATCACGCGCGCCGGCGCGGCCAGATAGCCGACCCGCCAGCCCGTCATTGCATAGGTCTTCGACAAGCTATGAATCAATATCGTGTGTTCCTTTGCTTCATCAAGCGCCGCAACAGAAGTCGGCTTTTCGCCGTAATATAAATTTTCATACACCTCGTCACTCACGATCCACAGCATATGTGCGGCAGCAAAGTCATGTAACTTTTGCAAATATCCTCGCGTCAGATATGCCCCGGTTGGATTGGATGGATAATTTAACACGATCACGCGCGTCTTCGATGTCAACGCCTTTTCCCAGGATTCAAACAACGGGATAAATCCATTTTCGGCGGGCGCAGGCACGCGGATCACATTGCCGCGCAGCATGATCGCCATGTTCGAATGTGTCGCATACGATGGATCGGGGATCAACACTTCATCACCGGGATTCAATAAGGATTGCATTGCCAAATAATAGGCGTGGATTCCGCCATGAGTAATCAGCAGCTCCGCTTCCGGGTCGTACGAAACGAAATTATCGCGTCGAAGTTTTGTTGAAGCCGCGCGTCTTAAATCGATTAAGCCGCGGCTCGGCGCATAATGGGTCAAGCCGTTTTGCATTGCCTTGAACGCCGCATCAAGCACTGCGGGAGGTGTCGCAAAATCTGGGTCTCCGGTTTGCAAGCCAATAACCTTGCGCCCTGCGGCCTTGAGTGCGAAGACACGATCTGCCATCGCAACCGTATGAGATTGGCGAATTTTTTCAAATTGGATATTTAACATATTCATGAAGAATCCCTTCGACAAAATAAATAATCAGCCGGAAACCGTGTAGTTGGACAATTTTATCTCACATTGACTTATTAGCCGGACAATTTTTGTTGGGAAAGGAACCTGAGTCTTGATTGAATACTGAATGATGGAGTAAACTACATTGGAACGTGTACAGCTGTTGAAGTTATCATGAATTGACATAGGAGGATTTCCATGAACTCAATGAAGGATAAGCGTAGTCTTCATTCCACTGTCAGCGCGCCTCGTAGAAACTAGTGCAGGGCCACCTGCGCCAAGTCCCCCACCAACCTCATTGTCTATATCGTCAGTGCCCTGATTATCATTGCAATTTCTGTTTGTTGTCTGGGGATTATCTACTTCAAGTATGAAGGAAATGTCGCGCCGACACCTTCACCCCAATTGAATATACTTCACACGGTCATAAATTGTGATTCTTGAAAGAGCTGCGAAGTGACTGCGACTTTACTGAAGAACGCAGTACGTGTCAGTCGAAAACGTAAGGTGAGCAACGAATTGAGATCAGCCTTGTAGGTAGTTTGGGTTTGTTCCAAGCAGTCGGTGATGGCAGTTCGGAAAACGGCGAACTTTTCATAATAGTGGGAATAAAGACATTTCTTTTTGACGAAACGCCAGACCCGTTCAATTAAGTTCAAATTTGGAGAATAGGCGGGTAGGAAGCATAATTCTATCTGCAGGCTTTGAGCTTTTTCGATCACCAAGGTACAGTGCTGATAACGAGCGTTGTCCAAGAAGACAGTAATGGGCATCCCGAGATTCAAAGCAGCCAGTTTCTCCAAGAGTTGGCAAACGCTCGAGGCTGTGAGGTAGGTATCATTGGCGACGGTCACGATTTCATGGGTGATGGCATTCAAAGCGGCCAGCACATTCCAACGCTGGCGGCCCGATGGCGCAGGCAGGAAGAGGCGGACCGCCGACCACAAGTATCCCAAGCAGGCTCCCAACACAAAATGGGCCGCATCCACAAAGAAAACGGCTCGTTTTCCCGCTTGTGCTTCTTCTATTCTCGGCTCCAAGACCTGCTCCACATATTCTTTCTGCTCCACCGGATTTGCTTTCGCAGGGATACTCCCTACTTTTCGATAACGGAGATCGAGTTTTTTAAAGAACTCGCGGATTTGTGTCTCGCTCCGCTTCACCCCCGTGATCACTTCCACTTCATGCTGCGCTTGTTTGAGGCTGGCCGGCCGATGCTCTCGAAAGTACGCTTCCAGTGACACGATATATTCCTTCAACTCGCTTTGCGGTTGGTAGTAATGGATTTCCTTCAGCTTTTCAATCCCGCCTTGCTCATATAATCGCAGATATTCCCCCACCGTATTCTCACCCACACCAATGATCTTGGCAATCATTTGATGCTGCAATCCAAACGCTTGCATTCGCACGACATCCATCCGCCGCTGCACCAAGGGTACCAAATGATTGTAGCGCTGGTAATTAATTTCTTCCAATTCCTCTGCGTTGAGTTCAAATTTCCTAGTCATTCCCTCATCATACCAGACCTTGCATCTCACCTCTCTAATAATCACAATTTATGCCCGCTCACAGTATATTTCGACGATGATCGCCAGCACGTCCATTGCCGCTCAGAAACAAACCATGGCCGCCGCTCGCGGCGCGCATACGTCCGCGCACGCTAGATGAATATGACGGGCAGGAACACATTGTCGGCGAAGGGAAATTTCTCCGCCACGCCATTGAAACTGATAAGCTTTTTTAATCCATCATCTTGTGGCGTCCACCAGTCACCGGTAAAACTACACTTGCACAAGTCATTGCCAATTCCACTAAGGGCTTTTCCTCTAATTACTTGACATATTCCTAGAATGGATGCATGCTGTCATCATGATATCAGCCCAGGATAAGTATCAGCAGATGGACACGCTCTTAACGAAAAACAATGGAGACAATATTTAGCTCTGGAAGCGCAAGAGCTAAGGAATGTTGCCTGGGTGGCCCCGACAGCACATGTTTCTGTGAATACCATTAGGCGCGGACTGGCGGAACTGGAGGCGGGTGATCTCTACACACCCGGGAGTCGCATGCGGGCCAAGGGGGCGGGTCCCAAACGAATGATGGATACGGATGGTACTCTCCAAAAGGACTTGGAAGTATTACTGGAGCCCAAAGGGGATCCGATGAGCCCAGTGCAATGGACCTGTAAGTCCCTCTCGCAACTGGTGGCCGCACTCAGCGCAAGCGGACATCACATGAAGAAATCTGCGCTGTACGCCTACCTGCGTTCAGAAGGATTCTCCCTCAAAGCCAATCAGAAGGATATCGAAGGGGTCTCACATCCGGATCGAGATCTCCAATTTCAACATATCCATCAAAGCTGTCAAGGATTTGAGCAGCAAGGCCATCCGATGATCTCCGTAGACTGCAAGAAGAAGGAACTCATCGGCAACTTCAAGAATAATGGGAGAGAATGGCAAGCGAAAGGACAAAACATCGCGGTAAATGTATATGATTTCAAAAACCTCTCCGATGGCAAAGCTGTCCCCTACGGGGTCTACGATGTCATCCAAAATGCGGGCTTTGTGAATGTTGGAATGGATCATGATACCGCCTCTTTTGCCGTGGAGAGTTTTCGAAGATGGTGGCAGACCCTGGGCATCCAGCTCTATCCAACCCAACAGGAACTCCTGATCCTCTCGGATGGCGGTGGATCCAATGGAGTGAAAAACAGGTTGTGAAAAAAGGAGTTGCAAACTCTGGCCAATGAAACTGGATTGGCGATCACCGTCAATCACCTTCCACCCGCAACCAGCAAATGGAACAAGATCGAGCATCGACTTTTCTCTTTTATCTCGATGAACTAGCGGGCAAAACCATTAACCAGCCTCGAGACTATCATTGAACTTTTGAACCATACCACCACCCAGGAAGGACTCACCGTCAAGGCTGTGCTGGATCAGCATCACTATCCTACGAAGGTAAAAGTGTCGGATCAAGAGATGAACTCCCTCAACCTCATTCGGGATGCTTTTCATGGTGAGTGGAACTACACCATCAAACCACAGAAATACTCTGAAGAGTCAGATAATTGATGGAAGGAACTTAAGAGTCATTTTGTTACCATCTCCGCCATTCTGGCAGGCAAAGCAGAATTAAAAGCAATTATCGAGGAAGCATTGGAGCTTCGCAGGCTTCATAACATAGCAAGTCTCCTATTTGTGAAGGAGGTTCTTGAAACACCAAGACCAGCTACGCGAAGTATCCTTCGTTTTTGCCACTTTTGCCATAAAACGATGTAGAATACCGCCCTTCCAAGGAGAAAACCAGAGTTTGAAGCTTGTAGCACTCTGTTCTTTTCTCATGAATCCAGGCGGATGACTTAAGTAGCCGGCACAGGTTGTTTACCAAATCTTCGATGTTGTTTTTTCATTGATAGAGGTTTTTCCTTCGGGGATTCATGCTCAATAGGATTTTGCTTTCAATTCCGTAGGTTGGATTTTACAAAATTTTTACATTCTCTACCCCCAATTTTTACACGTCGCTTTTATCATTGAGTCCATCGATCCAATGAATTTACCCGCCGTAAGCGGACGGGGTATCCTCCGCTAAAGTCAGAGATCACTTATAACCCTCTTCTTACGCCGCAGAGCGGCGGGGGTATTCGACCCATGAAGGAATAAATATAGGAGAACCGAATGAACCATTTCAAGACCAAATCCTCATCCATTGCCAAGTTGGCAATCGCATGGACGGGAGTATTAATCCTGTTCAGTGTGGCTTTCACAGTTCCAACCGGCGCAGCCTTTGCCGATACGCCTCCCACGCCGGCCCCCAAAACCCGAACCTATACTGGCTTAGCCCAAGCCTACCAACGTGAGCAAAACAATTTGAGCCGTCAGCAAAACGACCTCAGCAATGCCAACGGACTAGTTTCGAAACTCCAGAATTGCATCAGCGACGCGCAAGCCAAGGGGATTGATACTTCTGCTCTTTCTTCAGCCCTGACCACCTTTCAAGCACAACTTGCCACAGCTCAGGGAGATAACAGCACTGCGGCGAGCATCCTCTCTTCCCATAACGGTTTCGATGGAAGCGGAAACGTTACCAACCCCTCGGCGGCCTCTGAGACGGTCAGGGATGCCCACCAATCATTAACGGATGCCCATAATGCGCTTTCTCAGGGTATACACGATTTGAACGCGGCAGTGAAGGCTTGGGAAGAAGCCAACAATGCCAATCATCAACAACAGGATCTTACAAAATCTTACCAGAATGAGCAAAAATGGCTGACCGACCAACAGAACCATCTTGCCGATGCGAACAAATTGGTGACCGAAATCCAGAACCTGATCAGCCAAGCTCAAGGTAAAGGATTGGATACCACGGCGCTCTCATCCGCGCTAGCCACCTTCCAGTCACAATTGAGCAATGTCCAATCTTCTGATACAACCGCTGCGAATGTCCTTTCGGCGCACAACGGTTTCGATGGAAGCGGTAATGTCACCGACCAGGCATTGGCGACTCAAACCGTCAATGATGCTCATCAGTCTCTGCAGGATGCCCGCGACATCATTACTCAGGCGACCAGCGATCTCAAAAAAGCTGTGGATGCATGGCGTGACCAGAATCATATTCCGACCCCCACACCGACGGCAACCGGGTCCTAATTGGAGAAATAGACATGAACAAAAAGCTTCTTTTCGCATCCGTTCTTCTGGCGATTTCCCTGACAATGTTTGCATGCCGATTAACTTCGAACGGCGTCTCCGGTGCACAATCGGGATCTGACACAACATCCCCGCTTCTTTCGCAGCCGACTTCTCAAGCCGGTGCCGGTCAGCAGCAGGAAGCTTCCGGTTCGGTGATTGCGTCTCCCTCGTCTCAATCCGGTGTGAGTCAGCCGAATGCCACGCCTGCCACAGTAGATCAATCGGTTGACCAGATTGATCAGGATCTCAATAACCTGATCAGCACTTCTCAAGCTTCGGATCTCACACTTCCCACCACTTCCGCGGCTGCTACCAGTAGCGATGATCTGGATCAGAGCCTGGACAATTTGCAACAATCCCTGCAGACTGAAGCTACTCCATAAATAAATTCGTTATTCGAAACAAGCTCACCGGTTTGAACGGTGAGCTTGTTTATGGTGGAAATTTATGTTTAGGTTACGAGAATTCATCAATTGTTATTTTGCAGAAGAAGTAATTTTTATTAGAGCCTGTATGCAAAATCAGAAAAGGTGAAAATCGAGATACAGCCACAATCCGCTGGCTTACTCCGTTTTCACTGTGCGACATGCTCTGTTTTTTGCACTGGTGGTTTTTCTAATCAAAATTAGTGAGAAAGGAAGGCAAAATGACACGTTGGGGCATATTGCTTGGAATAGCTCTTTTGCTTTGTCAGGGTTTGACGGTGCTCGGTGTGCCAGCAACTCAAACACCATCGGTTCAGGCGGGCCAAAGCATGTTTGCGGTGACCGTTTCACCTGACAAATTGGGCTATCGAATTCCAGCTGATTTTCTTGGCCTAAGTTACGAAGCCCCAGTGCTAACCCAGGATGATTTTGATGCTAATAATACGACGTTTATTCACTTATTAGCCATGCTTGGTCAGGGAACGCTTCGTTTCGGTGGTAACAGCGTCGAGTGGACGTATTGGGATAATTTCAACCCAGCAATGCCCAACCCAAAAGCTCAAACGGTCCAGCCCGCCGACCTGGATCGATTGTTTGCCTTCACGCAAGAGGTCAACTGGGGCATCATCTTGGGGGTTAATTTGGGCGATTACTCACCTCAAATGGCCGCTGCCGAAGCGGCTTATGCGTTGAACAAAGATAAAGCCCAGATCGTCGCCATCGAAATTGGGAACGAGCCGGATTTATTCCCTTCCAATGGTTTCAGGCCTAAAAGCTGGGGCGTGGACGATTTGCGCCATGAGTTCGATGCCTATGTAGCGGCAATCCATGCTGCGGTTCCCGGTGCCCCCATTGCCGGCCCAGCTACCGCCGGCTCAGCGGAGTGGTTCACCCGCTTCTTGGGTGCAGACAGTTCTGCTCTAACGCTGGCAACGCATCACATCTACCCGCTGACGGCTGCCGCCTCAGTTTTACCTGCTTCACCTCGTTACGCCACAATCCCACAACTTCTTAGTGTCGATACCGCGACACGGGTCAGCACACAAGTCGAGGCCCTAACCGCAGCGGCGGCAGCATACCACGTTCCGCTGCGCATGGCGGAAACAAACTCTGCTTCTGATGGAGGCAAAGACGGGGTGAGCAATGTATTCGCATCGGCATTGTGGGGAAGCGATTATCTTTTTATGCTGGCACAGCACGGCGTTGTGGGTGCGAACTTTCATGGTGGTTTCACATGCAGAGGCTATACACCGATTTGTCTGACAGCAGACCGGCAATTCCATGCACAGCCCTTGTATTATGGGATGCTGTTCTTCCATCTCGCCACGGAAGATGGACAACTTGTGCCGACAACAATTCAAACACCTATCAACGTGACTGCCTATGCGGTGGCGGGCGCGGACAAATCCTTGCGCATCGCATTGATCAACAAAACAGAGAATGAGAGTGTGACAGCGCAGATAAACATTGCGGGAACCTATGAATTGGCTTCTGTTTTGCGCCTGATCGCGCCTTCACTATATGCCCAGAACGGGATTACGCTGGGTGGGAATGCTGTGGCTGCCGATGGTACCTGGACTCCAAGCGCCACCGAAACGATTTCGCCCGTTGAAAATGGCTACGATGTGACACTGCCCGCCGCGTCGGCTGCGCTTCTGATACTCCGCTAGCGGGTGCCCTAATTAAATCAAATTCGAATACTTATCCACAAACAGTGCAGGCTGACCGCCCGTATGCCAAAACAATACGGTTTCATCTGTTTTGAAGAATCCTTTGCGGATCAAATCAACTAGGCCGGCGGCGCGGCCCGTATAGGCCGGATCAAGCAACAAGCCTTCGGTGCTCGCAAACAAGCGGATGTGTATTGGCCGCTTAGTCATCCACCCGGATTTGTGAAGTAAAACAAAGTCGGAGCAGTGGAATCCTCGGGTCTCTATCGGTTCATCATCTTAAGGATGTCTTTGCTGAGCGTAGTGGTAGAATCATTTCATGCCTGATCTCTTCGACCACGCCATGCAAGAACGCATGAAATCCGAAGCGCCACTTGCGGCACGTATGCGTCCGCGCACGCTGGACGAATATATCGGGCAAGAACACATTGTTGGCGAAGGAAAACTCCTGCGGCGCGCCATCGAAGCGGATAAACTTTTTTCTTCCATTATTTTATGGGGACCTCCTGGCACCGGCAAGACCACCCTCGCACAAGTCATCGCCCATACAACGAAAAGCCACTTCTTTACCATCTCCGCTATCCTCGCAGGCAAAGCAGAATTGAAAGCAATTATCGAGGAAGCATTGGAGCTTCGCAGGCTTCACAACATAGCAAGTCTCCTGTTTGTGGATGAAGTCCATCGCTGGAACAAAGCCCAACAGGACGCGCTCCTGCCCCACGTCGAGACTGGAACTGTGACATTGATCGGCGCTACAACGGAGAATCCATATTTCGAAGTCATCAGCGCCCTAATCTCGCGATCGCGCGTTTTTCAATTGCGAAGTTTAAATCAGGATGAGACTGGCATCATCATGGACAGTGCGCTTGCGGATAAGGAGCGTGGCTACGGTAACATACGCGTCGTTCTCGACCCAGAGGCGCGCACCCATTTAATCGAAGTGGCTGGCGGCGACGCGCGCAACGCGTTAAATGCTCTAGAACTGGCCGTTGAATCAACCGCGCCGAATAATGAAGGGATAATTCATATTACGCTGGATGTGGCACAAGAATCGATTCAGCGTCGTGCCGTGCTTTATGATAAAGATGGCGATGCACATTACGACACAATCAGCGCGTTCATTAAATCGGTGCGCGGCTCAGATCCCGATGCAGCGTTATATTGGCTGGCAAAAATGTTGTACGCAGGCGAAGACCCGCGCTTCATCATCCGGCGATTGATCATCCTGGCTGGTGAAGATATTGGTCTTGCTGATCCAATAGGAATCGTAGTTGCATCTTCCGCGGCGCAAGCTTTTGATTACATCGGTTTGCCGGAAGGAGTTTATCCCATCGTCGAAGCAACGTTATATCTGGCCACCGCACCGAAATCCAACAGTGCAGGCGCATACTTCAAAGCCATGCAACGGATCGAAGACGAGGGTCAAATCTCCGTGCCGCGTCACCTGATGGACAACAGCCGTGACGCCGAAGCTCTTGGACATGGCAAAGATTATGTCTATCCACACGAGCACGAGGGACATTTCGTAGCGCAACAATATTTACCGAAGCGATTGCTTGGAACCTATTTCTATTCTCCATCACAAGAAGGCTACGAAGCGCAAGTCATCGCGCGATTGGAGATGTGGCGCGAGGCTCAACGCAAAGCACTGGGCATCTCAAAGATTGAGAATATTCCTGATTTGAGCGAAGAGAAAATTCAAGAGATGAAACGGAAAATCAAATAGCCATGCCCTTATTGCTTCTTGTTCGTCACGGCGAGAACGATTACACTAAAAAGCATAAACTTGCAGGGCATTTGCCCAATGTCCATCTCAACGAACGCGGACAAAAACAAGCGCAGGATTTGGCTGAGGCACTCAAAGATGTGCCTCTCAAGGCAATTTACTCAAGTCCACTTGAGCGCGCGACAGAAACTGGAACACCCATTGCAGTAGCTCGTAATCTAAAACTTGAAATTGAAAAAGACTTGATCGAAACCAATGTCGGAAAATGGCAGGGGCGCTCACTAGCGGCATTGAATCTCAACAAACACTGGAAGGTCGTTCAACACGCCCCATCCCGAGCACAATTTCCAGAAGGTGAAACATTCTACCAATGTCAATCGCGCGTTGTGAATGCGTTAGATAAAATCTGCTCGGCATATAAATCGCGCGATATCATCGCTTGCGTCTTTCATGCTGACCCGATCAAATTGGCCATCGCGCATTATCTCGGCCTGCCTCTCGATCAATTCCAAAGGCTTGGATGTGACACCGGCTCTATATCAGCTTTGTATATCAGTGAAATGGGCGCGAACTTATTGAAATTGAATCAACGCCCGCCTTTTGATTTTTTACCCCGCCAAAACGCAAAAAATAATGGCAAAACTCAAACTCGACCTGCATGACATTTATAACCGAGGCGACCAGATCGATGCCGAACTGAATCGTATCGTAGAAGAAGCCATTGACAAGAAAATCGAGCTGGTGGAGATTATCCCTGGCAAAGGCAGTGGCCAACTCAAGAAAAAGGTACTACGCTTTTTGAATCAGAGCCACATCAAAAAGTTATACCATCACCTGGAGAAGGATGATAAAAACTTTGGAAGAATATTTATCCACTTCAAGTTCTGATCTCGGCAATCATGTATAAACTTAGCGGAACGATCATGATATGACCCATTAGCCCTGGCGAGTCAGTGTTACGCGAAATACCGAGGAGGCGGCAAAACCATTGTGTCTGAGGTTGCGCGACGAATTGATGATAGTCAAAGAGAATAGCAATGGAGGCGACAGAAGGATAACGAAGAGAGCAATTAGCCGGGTTTAGGAACAACTCCAAGTTGCTGGAGGAAACTCAAGAGATCTGCCTCGGTCCATTGCTCGGCGATCTTGCTATCGGCAAACCGATAGATGAGGATTCCAGTGTAAGAGACTCGCTTTCCAGTCGCGGGCGCACCTTGAAACTGGCCTTGGTGTGTCCCTTCAAAGCAATAGCGCACAACCACTTTGTCTCCCTCGGCGATCTCATCCTCGACGGTATAATGCAAATCAGGAAAGGCCAGACGCATGCCGGTAATGAACTGCCGGTTTTGTTCTACTCCCCTTAACACTCTTCCGTTCGGATCATGCCTCACGAAATCGGCGGCGAACAAGCCAGCCATGGCATCCAGGTTACCCTGATGCCAAACGTCCGCCCAGACTCGACGGGCCAATTTCTTGCTCTCTTCTATTCCCATATGTCATTATCCTCTCGATAAATATCCAGTCCTGCCTTTGGAGCGAAATAGCGCAGGACTGGTTTTTATGGATCTTTTCCACCTTAGCATGCGATCTAGTTTTCGAGGTCAACCCTCACAGCCAAAGTAATCCGTAAGATTTTAGTTATCATATGCCCTTGAAGACAACAGATTATGAGGGTCGCAAGGCAGTATAAAGCGCAATCTGATTCCCAGTCGGGTCCTTAAACGCCCCCCACCAACCAATGCCCGGGATTTCTGTCTTCTCACGCACGACGGTGGCGCCAAGCGATTTGGCTTTCTTCAAGTCTGCTTCGATGTCGTCACTGTTGATGTGAATTAGCATTTCGCCGGGCTTTAAATCACCACTGAACCCGCCTCCTGGATGTTCGTCTGCTTCCCATGTGGTGTAATGCATTTCTGGAGAATGTTCAGTCTTCCAGCCAAAAAGCCCTTTATAAAACTTGATGGACTCTTCATGGTTACGCGTCGGGATTTCAATATGGACAACATTTCTCTTGGTCATATTATTCTCCTTTTCTAAAGTCGGATTACGATGATTTGATTATAGAACATATTTTCTATTTAAGCAAGGTTTTTTGTGATCGTTTCAAAATTGGTAAAGTGCTTATAAACTGGCAAGTGGATAGAAACCCCTGAGATAAGGTGCGATTAAGTGACGAAGGTCGCCAAGTTCAATCCCTCCGCGAGATGATTGCCACAGTAGGCGATCAACCGGCTGACATTCAAAGCTGATTGATCACGTTTATAGCCGCGCATCGTGCGATATCTTTCTTTTACCCACCATCCAATTGCGCGCTCGGTGGCATTGTTCGTGCCGTCCAAAATGGGTTTGCCATCCCGGTCTTTCCAGGTGCGATAAAAGGTCAGGCGTGGCCATAAGTTCCAACGGTCAAGGAATAAGTTACGCATTCGGTATGCAATGCTGGCGGCCTTGCCTTTCTTGGAATGAGGGGCGGCCGCATAGCGTTCATATAAGGCTTGCACTTCGGCCTGTTGCTCAGGTTGTCGGGAATGAATCAGTTCTCCCAAACGACGTAGATCGGTCAGGGCTTGAGCCGGTTCGATCTGCAATTCAGCCAAGGATGAATCCTGACCTGCTTCAATGGCCAGACTCAAACTCTCGATCAATTCTTCGGTGTTGCGTCCCACGTGGCTCTTGCAAACCTGGTGGTACAAGCCACTTCGATGGTAGGGCACGAACCTACCACTTTCAGCCACTTCTTTAAATGCATCGGCGTCATCGGTCACCAGTGTATGCGCTCCCACCTGGTCTGCAATTGGTTCCACCCAATCCTTCAGGGTTTGGGCGTCTTCTCCATCTAAATGATCCATACACAACACCAGTCCGTTGATTGGATCCACAACGACTCCAATGGGCAACCACTTCCCTTTACATTTCACGCTCGTCAAATCCGCTCCAATGGCTTTCGTACGGTAGCCTTGCAAGAGTTCCGTGCGCTTCATCCCCGGCACCGCTTCCGCCGTCGCTTGCACCGTTCGATACACACTACTCTTCCCGAAGGACACCGGGACGGTGTGCTCAAGTACACTCCCAACGCTTCCAACATCAAAGAGGCTGCTCCGTAACTGAGCCCCAACACATACAACAATACTCCCATACCTTTCAGCCGCTGTGAGATCTGACTCTTCTGCACTCCTTGAGGATACACTCGGAATGTGCACCCGCACCGCAAACACTTGTATCGACGGGCGACAACTTCTTCGTACTCGCTGTCCCGTACATTCTTCTTCACTGCCTGCCACGGCACAAAACGTCTCCCCTGGCATTTCGGATTGATGCAGCGGGTTGGTTCTTCAAATTGCTCTGGATCGACTTCGGGTAAAATCAATTTGAGGCGCATGGATCGATACGCCTTTCTTTGGGATTCCGGAACGATCATAACTCGTTCCGGTTATCCTTTTTTATACACCCCTTCCACCATTTTTGAAACAGTCACCGGTTTTTTAAATCCCATCAAACAAATCTTTTGCGACGCAATGATTCCCATCAACGGGCGGATACGCCCGCATGTAATGTTCATGCTCGCCCATCAGCCGGGCGGCGATGCCCATAAAACCGCGGCGCATCTGGACTCCGCCTTGAGAGGCGTGACAAGCTCCCGCTTCGGCTTTGGTTTCAGACACGGAACTCACATCGACCTTGACATGCGTTGGAAAATCAAACTCGACCAATGCCGCAAGGTCAACATCCTTATTGCGGCCAAACTTGCGCGGGTTCACGCCGACAATCGGCATGAGACGAGTTGCGAGGCGCAGAGTCCGTGCGGGAAGACATGGAAGTAGAGCGCACGCGCCTTAAACGGCGCTCCGCTTTCAGGGTGGAATGAAGCGTCATCCGATTTTTCAAAGGCAAGCACGGTCGCTTGTTGAATGTGAATATGGTCAGGGTGACGATATCCACCGATCGGATCAAATGTTAAAACAATATCCGGCTTAAGTTCGCGAATATATTTGACAACTTTTCCGGCAACTTCATCCACCGAATGATTGATCTGCGCGTCCGGATGTTTGTTGTCTTCCATGCCTGGCATTCCTGAATCGCGATACCCCAAAAAGAAAACGTTCTTCAAACCCAAATGTTCTGCCGCGCAGCGAAGCTCAGCCTCGCGCAGGTCCCCAATGCTTTTATAACTTCGCATGTGCTCGGGATCCACCGTGCCCACTTCACCGCGCGTCGCACAAACATAATACACATCATAGCCTTTACGCGCATACAGCGCGAGCGTGCCGCCCATTCCAAAAGATTCGTCGTCAGGATGAGCTAAAACAGAAAGAATAGTTTTTGTCATGTGTCCTCGTTTACAAAGTACTGCGGCATAATAAAATCTTTTAATCCTTCATTTATCAATTATTGCGATCACAAGAGTTAACAAACGGAGCAGTATAATCCAATGAGTATAACGCTAAAGGAGACGAGATGAAATTTGAAACCCTTACGATTTACGTGGGTCAGGAACCTGATCCCAATAACGGCGCGGTAATGATGCCCATTTATCAAACGTCTACATTCGCACAAGACGGCGTCGGAAAAGCACGGCAGGGATATGAATATGCGCGCACAAAAAATCCGACGCGGCTCGCGCTTGAAAATTGTGTCGCCGCGCTCGAAGGCGGACAATTTGGAATTGCCTTTTCTTCAGGCTTAGCCGCAACCGATACGGTTTTGCGATCGATGAATAGCGGCGATCATGTGCTAGCTGGCAACGATGTGTATGGCGGGACATTCCGTTTATTCGATAAAGTGCTGCGCCGCTTCGGCCTTGACTTTGATTTTGTTGACACGACCGACCCCGAATCGGTGGCTGAAGCTTTGAAGCCAGCTACTCGAATGGTCTGGCTCGAGACGCCGACGAATCCCCTGCTTAGCATTACCGACATTCACGCAGCGGCAGAAATTGTTCATGCTCATGCAAATCATCCATTACTGGTTGTAGATAACACCTTTGCAACGCCATACAATCAGCGGCCGCTGGAACTCGGTGCAGATATCGTTGTCCATTCGATGACAAAATACCTCGGTGGGCATTCGGATGTGGTCGGCGGAATAGCAATTGTCAAAGATAAATCGCTATATGAGCAATTGGCCTTCTTACAAAATGCAGTCGGCGCAGTACCGGGACCGATGGATTGTTTTCTCGTCTTGCGCGGACTCAAGACCTTGCATATTCGCATGGAGCGTCATGCTGAGAACGCAGTCACACTCGCAGATTATTTATCCAAGCATCCAAAAGTGGCGAAAGTAATGTATCCATTTAATCAAAGCCATCCGCAAGTTCAAGTCGCCAAGCGACAAATGCGAAGCGGAAGCGGAATGATTTCCATTATCATGAAAGATGGGCGCGATGCGGCAGTGCGCTTCGCAGAAGCGACCAAGATTTTCACGTTGGCAGAATCATTGGGCGGAGTCGAATCGTTGATCGAAGTCCCTGCCGCGATGACCCATCTATCGACAGCTGGTTCACAGCTTGCGGTTGATCCGGGACTGGTCAGGCTATCAGTTGGAATTGAGCACAAAGATGATTTGCTGGAAGATGTGGAAGACGCATTGAAGGGAGCATAAAGAATAGAGACTAAATGCTGCGTTAGTGATTTATGATGGAACAAGCCAAATCGGTAAATTGGCTCCAAAAGGATATGATCAATGAATCGAGATAATTTGTGCAATTATAGACTTCTATTGATGACCACACACATCGGCGCATTGACAATCTTTGTCTCCATTGCCGCTGGCTGTATAGCATCAAAGCCAATCAATACTCCAACCGTTAAACCTATCCAAGAAAGTACAGCAGCAATAAGTATTGGCAGCTATACATTTGCACCCTCCGCCACCGCATATGCATCGACATTGCCGATATTGCCAACAATACCCGTTTCATCGACACTCACCCCTTCTTCTCCCACATTTACTCCGACCGCGCTCACACTACCCTTTCCAGTTCAAGGGATCCTATTGTTCACCAAATTTACGAAATTTATATGTTGGACTTTGGAAAGGATATCCTGACGCCTCTCAGCCAGGACCCAACGAGAATATATTCAAGTCTTAATTGGATGGGCGGAATACCGGGAAGGCTGTTTTTTCTCCGATCCACGGACTTGATAAATAATCCCTGCAACCTGGGGGTGGCGCGTACGGACCAGATGAAATCTTCAGCACGTCATTGGATGGAGTTTACTTGGATCAAGTTACATCGGAGGCATACGAAATAATGAGTCTGAGCGTCGCATCCACCGGACATACTCTGTCGTTTGCAATTGATTCGACTTCCGATGAAATGTTTTCAATTGATCCTGTGATACCAAACAACCGATATGAGCTTATCCTGTGGGAACTCAAACCATTTGGCACATCAAAGGTAATTGCGAAAGACTCGACGAATACATTTTCAGCTCCGATATGGTCGCCGGATGGGAACAAGATTATATTTTTTGAGCGCGTCTTCGGAAACACGAATGGAAAGCCGTTTCTGTTTGATCTGCAAAGTAATCGCTTAACAGCATTAACCTTTTCCGGTGTAATTGCAGGTACTAAGTTGGGCTGGTCGCCCGACGGCAAATCTATCGCTTTGGGAATGACCACGCAACAAGGCGCTGGGTTGTATTTGTACAACGTGGATAGCAAGAACGTAAAATTGGTCACCTCCACTCCTCAAAATCCTGCCAACGTCGTGCGGTCGCCAGATGGAAAGATGATTGTGTTCGCATTATTCAAACAGCTGCCTGGGTATCTCTTTTCAGAAGAACTGCCGCTATTGGATGTAACTACTGCCAGAACTTCAATCATTCAAGAGGGTGGCCTAGGCACACTCAATAGCTATAATGCGGTATGGTCACCGGACAGTAAAAATATTGCTTTTTTCACTAATGCCGAGAATGATCATTTCTTGTTGAAGATATATAACGTTACAACATCTCAGAGCTTTGAACAGAACATACCAGGCCTATATTCCGACAGGTCGATCTCGATAACCGCGCCATAACATTTGTAGGAGAAAAAGCAAATTGCTCTGGCTTATGATACCAATAGCAAATGCTCTACTCTATTAAGATTTATCTCTTGCGGCATGAATGGCGACCAGTGTCACATCATCATCTTGCTTTGCGCCTTTTTGATATTCCATCAAAGTATCGAATAATTTATCGCAGACTTGTTGAGCCGAAAGCCCCACAAGTCTGCTCAAGATAGTTTTAATACGCTCGAGGCCAAAGGATACGCCATTCGGATCGCGGCAATCCGTCATGCCGTCCGTGAACAGAACCAACGTGCTGTCCGGTTCAAGCATCACGGTATGCTCATCGAGTGTGATCGCATTCCAAAGTCCGAGCGCCATTCCAGGTCCGTGCGGGACGCGTTCGATCTTGCCATCGGGAAATAGAATCAGCGGCGGTTCATGCCCAGCACGCGCATAAGAAAATTCACCAGTCACGAAATTTACAATGCCGTATAAGGCCGTAACGAATTGAGCCGACTTTTCCAAACGGGTGATATGACGATTGACCAGACCCAACACCGCGGCGGGAGAAAGATCTGCGTCCGCCTCGGCCATGATCAGTGCGTGAGTCCGCGCCATGAATAATGCGGACGGAATGCCTTTATCCGCCACATCTCCGATGACGACGCCGATCTGATCCGCTCCGTTTGAAAACACATCGTAAAAATCCCCGCCGACATGACGCGCCGGTAAAATGCGCGCGCCAAAATCGAAGCCATCTGCAAACGGAAGTTGATCGGGCAGAATGCTAAGTTGGATTTCCGCAGCCAACTGCAATTCTCGTTCGAGGCGTTCCTTTTCAATCAACTGTTCTTGCGCGGCCTTGAGTTCATCGTAGGCCTTTTGCAATTGATGATTTTTTCGCTCAGATCACGAAAGGAAGCTTCATTTGTCGCACCAAGACGTTCGCTCAAAATCCGCAACATCGAATAGGCAATCATCGGCCAGCGCTTTATGATCTCTTGAAACTTGGCATGGCTCATCACCCACATTCGCGTCCGCTTTTTTGCGCGAACGGTAGCCGTTCGTTTGCCCTCAGGCAAAATCAAACTCATCTCGCCGATATACTCGCCAGGACCGCAAGCTCGCAGCAATAACTCATCTGGGGAATCCGCACCCAAAAGCACCTCAAGCGCGCCGTCCATCACAACGTAAAGATTCTCACCGGTTTCGCCTTCCCGAAAAATATACGCGCCCGCTTCGTAAGTTTCGACCGGCAATTCATTCACCATTTGAAACAATTCAGACGATGGCACATCGCGAAAGAGCGGAATCTTTAGCAAGACAAATTCATCCATCATCACCCTCTCAAATCCACGATTTCCTTGCCTGCCAATTTATCTTGAATCCTCTGCACCACCACTTCCAAATGCTTGGGTTGATGGACAAAATCCAAGTCGTCGGTCTGAATGGTCAGCACCGGGCAAAGATCGAATGCGGTCAGCCATTCGTTGTAGAACGAATCGAGCAGAGTCAGATACTCGGCGGTGATGCCGGTTTCCATGTTGCGGGCACGCTTATGAATTCGATTCATCAACACGGATACCGGCGCCTTGAGATAGATCAACAGATCAGGACGCGGCAAGCTATTCACCACCAAATCAAAAAGGCGCTGATAGGAAAGATAATCGCGCTCGGCAAGATTCCCCATGTGATGCAGGGCGCGCGAGAAGATATAAAAATCCTCGTAAATGCTCCGGTCGAGGATGGCGGAACGCGCATCGTGCGCGGCTTCGAGATATTGTTCGGCGCGATGGCCGAGAAAGAAAATCTGCAAATGAAAAGACCAGGCGTGCATATCCGCATAAAAATCCGAAAGATACGGATTATCCGCCACCAACTCAAAACCAGTATGCCATCCCAGACGCGCGCCAATCCGCTCAGTCAACGATGTCTTTCCCGCCCCAATATTCCCGGCTATCAGCACCAAATGCTTTGCCATGCCTCAAGTATAGCAGAAAAGAATCGAGCGCACAATTTGATGAGGACAAAGATAAACAGGCGGTGTATAATTTACCAAACAGGAGATAGTCATGGGTAAATACAGCATCCGCAGCGCTTCCGGCTGGACAATGTTCATCTTCGGTGTTCTGGCGTTCCTGCTCGGACTCTTGGGCTTGCTCCGCCCCGAGGCGGTCTTGTCGCTCCTCGGCTTTACCGTGCTGGACCGAACCACACGCGCCGCAGGCGATTACACACTGGTCTTCGTGGTTGCAGCTTCAATGGCCTCATTCAATATAGGCGTATATTACATCTTAGCCGCGTTGAACGACATGAAACAATTCTTCCTGTGGACAGTTCCATTTCGGCTGGTGACGTTTACCGTTTTCACTATCACGGCTCTAACCCAGTTGGCGCCAACCCGTTTCATCTTAGTCGGCGCATGGGAGGGATTAGGTGCGTTGGCAACCGGTCTGGCTTTATATTTTGAGCGTTCTCAATCCGGCAAGGCAGTTGCCAGCAAAGCAGGCAGGAGGAAGAAATGAGATCCAAATGGATTGAGCACAAAGGGAAGAAAATTTTATATCAGGATTTCTCTGCGCTATTCTTCAACGCCGAAGCGGTCAAGAATGAACTCGCATCTGTACAGGAAATCGTGCTGAAAGAGCCGATGAATTCCGTGCTGGTGCTTTCCACCTTCAAGGATACACAAGTCGGGACCAACCTGATGTCCGTTCTTAACGAAGCTTCCGCAAAGACAAAAGATAACGTCCGCAAAACGGCCGTGTGTGGCGTGACCGGATTCAAGCGCGCGTTGGGCGACATGCTCGTGCGGATGACGGGTCAGCAATTGAAATATTTCGAATACGAGGAAGAAGCCAAAGACTGGCTCGTGGAGGATTAATTCCGATGATAATGATGCTCCTTTCAATATGAAAGGAGCATCATTGATTTAATATCTTTCGTTGGCTTACCGAAATCTCAAAGGACAAACTCTATAATTCAGAGTACAATAGCGGCTTGCGTATTCAAGAAAGGATGAAAATGCATAAGACAAAATCAATATTAATCCCCATAATCGTGGCCGTGATGTTAGCCGCTTGTGGAGGGAACCAGGCCGCGTCGACTCCAACCATCAGCGTTGCTGACGTTCAAACGATGGCAGTATCCACTTTCGCTTCCGGGCTGACCCAAACTGCGGTAGCCCTGCCAACGAATACTCCGAACAGCACACCCACTCTTGCCAATACAATAGTCGTGTTCAACACCTTTGCTCCACTCAATGCCAACGGCACGCCGGAGACCGCAGCCGTCAGTCCAACTGCTTCATGTTATGGACTGGTTTTTAAGAGCGATGTAACCATACCCGACGACACCAACATGACGCCGGGTCAGCAATTTACCAAAACCTGGCTGGTGCAAAATACCGGTAGTTGCGCCTGGCAGCCGGGCTTCAAGTGGACACTTGTCGGCGGAAACCCTATGGGAGGCTCTACGGTAACGCTCACGCAAGCAGTTGATCCCGGCGCTCAATACCAAGTCTCGGTTCCCATGATCGCGCCGACTACGACTGGCGAGTCCACCGGGACATGGAAGATGTCGGATGCAAACGGCAACTTCTTCGGCGAAGCTCCGTGGGTGAAAGTCATGGTTGGAACCGCGACAACCGCAACCACCACTACACCTAGCATTACACCTACTGCCACGCCTTCAATTACTCCTACACCGTAATATGTGGGAACTCTCAACTATAGAGGCGCGACATGCAAAGAAGAAACGTCCTGGTCGCCACAATCCTGATTGTGCTTGCGCTGGTCATGGCGGTCGGTTTACGCGGCTCCACTCAATCGATTCAGAATTTGGCGGTGGATTTCAGCGGCGTTCAAACTGCGGCAGTGGCGACCTACGCATCCAACCTGACGCAGACGGCGGCCGCGCGTCCGACATCCACTCCCACTTTGACGGCGACCACCACGCCTACATTGACCTTGATTGATATTAATGCCACGGAGGCCAGCGCAACTGCGACACCCTCGTGTTATCGCTTGCGATGGATCAAGGATGTAACGGTCAAAGATTTTACGCTCATGACGCCCGGGGAAACATTCACGAAAACCTGGCTGGCATCGAACAGCGGGACCTGCGCATGGCAACCGGGCTTTCAATTCGCATTTTATGGCGGCGACCCAATGGGAGGTTCTAATTTCACATTGACACAGGCGGTCAATCCCGGCGACCAAATCGATTTGTCCATTCCTATGACCGCGCCAAGCGGAACCGGTATTATCATTAGCACATGGCGCATGTCCGGTTTCAACGGCTGGTTCTTCGGCGATGCGCTGACGGTGAAAATTGATCTGGGCGGCGAGACGCCAACACCATAGAATAGCATGTCATTGCGAGCGATAGTCGAGTAGCCCTGAGAATGACAATAAAATTTATAACCAGGAGAACTAATTATGGCAAGAAAAAATAAACGCAATGCAAAGAGCAATAGTTCAGGTGGGTTGAATAACATTCAATGGGCGGGCATCATTGTGATCGTAATCATCGTTGCCGTTGCCATTTGGTACTTCGTGACAAACCGAGGGTCAGCGCAAACGCAGACTTCCATTGCAACACAGGCGCCGATTGCGACACAAGTACCTAGCGTAGCAGGAGCCTCCGGCACGCAGGCCCCCGGCGCGGTCGCAGTCCCGACCGTGAAAAATTTGCAATGGACATCCGCTCCGGCGATGACCATTGATACGACCAAACAATATTTCGCGGATGTCAAAATGGCAAAGGGCGGCGAGTTCGTGATCCAGCTTTATGCAGATAAAGCGCCGATCACGGTCAATAGTTTTGTGTTCCTGGCAAATCAGGGATTCTATAACGGCACCACCTTCCATCGCGTGCTGGACGGCTTCATGGCTCAAGGCGGCGACCCAACCGGCACCGGATCGGGCGGACCTGGCTATCAATTCGTCAACGAGAAGAATGACCTCGCCTTCGATAAAGCCGGTGTGGTGGCGATGGCCAACTCTGGTCCCAATACGAACGGCAGTCAGTTCTTCATCACGTTTGGACCGGTGCAGCTCAACGAAAGCGATTACACTATCTTCGGACAAGTGACCAGCGGCATGGATGTGGTCAATGGCATCACCCGCCGCGACCCGTCCACCAACCCCACATTCCCCGGCGATGCAATGGCGAGTGTGACGATCTCGACCAAATAAAGAATCACATTCCTGGAGGTGATGCCTTACGTCAAAAAGTTATCTCATTGATATGGACGGCGTAATTGTGCGCGGCAACGAGCTAATTCCCGGTGCCGGGGAGTTTCTCGACCGTCTGCATCAACGTCAGATCAAGTTTCTGATCCTCACCAACAACCCGCAGTACACGCCGGTTGACCTGCAATATCGCTTGCAACGTGTCGGCCTCAACCTGCAACCTGATCACATTTATACCTCGGCCCTGGCAACCGCGCAGTTTCTCAAATGGCAGATGCCCAATGGCACGGCGTTTGTGGTGGGCGAAAGCGGATTGACGGAAGCTTTGCACGCTGTGGGTTATGTGATTACGGAACACCAGCCAGATTTTGTGGTGCTGGGCGAAACCACTACCTATAGCTACGGTAATATTACCCACGCCGTGCGGCTGATCCACGAGGGCGCGCGGTTCATCGCCACCAACCCTGACCCCTCCGGCCCGAGTGAAAACGGCCTGGTTCCGGCCTGCGGCGCAGTTGCAGCGCTCATTGAAAAGGCCACCGGCGTGAGCCCATATTTTGTAGGCAAACCCAACTCGCTCATGATGCGCACCGCCTTGCGGTATTTGGGCGAGCATTCTGAGAACACGATCATGGTAGGCGACCGGATGGAGACCGATGTGCGTGTGGGGATTGAGAGTGGGCTGGAGACAGTGCTGGTCATGACGGGCATGACCCGGCGCGAAGATGTGGAACGTTTTCCCTATCGCCCCACGCGCATTGTCGAATCTGTAGCGGAGTTGGAACAGGACATGCAAGCGCCGAGCAAGGCCAGCCACTTGGCGCACAGTCGGCAACGCGGCGGGCAACGGCCAAAGAGATCCTAGAAGGAAAGGGAATGGTACTGGATGCTCGATTTTTCGCTCGATCGAACGCGCTCGAACAATATCAAGCCGCCGAGTAATGGCGAAAAACTCGCCAACCCAATAGCTGCATCATCTGCTCTAATCCGCGTGCTATTTTTCAAGATGTAAAATAGAGAAAAGATAAGGAAACTATGGAAAAACTCACTGAAGAAGTACTAACGTTACTGCGCCAGCCGAGCACCTGCTACATCGCCACTTTGATGAAGGACGGTTCGCCTCAGGTTACCCAAACCTGGGTGGACACCGACGGCGAGCATGTCATCATCAACAGCGTGCAGGGCTACGTAAAGCTCAAGAACATCAAGCGCGACCCGCGCGTGGCGGTGGTCATCTCCGCGCCTGACAATCCCACGCGCTATTTCCAGATACGCGGACGCGTCATCAAGATGACGACGGATGGCGGAGCCGAGCACATCGAGAAGATTTCCCAGAAATATACTGGCAAGCCGTATTCCTGGTATGGAGGGCGCGAACAGGTGCGCGTGATCATCACCATCGAGCCGGAGAAGATCACGAGCATGGGTGGCGGTTGGGGACGGAGACCCGCGGATAGCGCAACTCGTTAGGTGGCCCGGGAAATTAGCGAATATCAAAAAATGCTGCTTGATAAGGCACGTAGCGATACGATCCCCGAGTCAAAACAGCTCGCAGTAAGGCGCGCACTGATACAGCGTTTAGTGCGAACGAATACGAAGAACTTCGCCTGTTGATCGGAAAATTGAAGAGTCAGATCGCGTAACACAACTTTCTTAATGGTAGTAGAGGCACTATGGATTGGACAACATTCTATCTCGGCACAGCGGGTGCAGCAGCCACATTGATGGGCTTGCTGTTTATCGGAGTCCAATTTCGGCTGGGTGAACTCAGGAGCGAACCGGTCAGCCGCTGGAAATTCATCGCACGTTCCACGTACACGATGTATGTTTTGCTGTTCATCCTGCCCATGAACTTTCTGATACCCAACCTTGGAAACGACGAACATGCCATATTCATTTTTATTGTTGTCGCTTTCTGTGCATTCCGAGCCGTTACCACATGGTTGCCCGTTTGGCACGGCATCGCCGGCCGCGAACGAGCGATAGAGACGGGCTGGTTGCTGGTCGCGCCGCTGGCAGCTTATTTTTCTTTGGCTTATTTTGGGATTCAACTCTTTCACGGGGATAACTCGGATACAGTTCAAACCGGCATCGCCATGATTCTAATTATCTTTTTCACTGCGGTATTACGCAATTCATGGAATCTGCTGGTTGAACTACCGAATGAAAAACATCAGAACCATTGAAGGGATATACTCTCATTACCATACTAGGCAAAACTACCAGGGCCTGAATAGAAAACAACCCCCGACGCCGTTGACAGCGGGGATTGTTTTATGGAGATCAAGAAAGGCTAAGATGATCACGATACTGCGAACCGATTCGGATAATCAGGATTTTATCGAACTCGTTAAACACCTTGACACTGACCTTGCCGAGCGAGACGGGAAGGATCATGCCTTTTACGTTCAATTCAATAAAATCGATAAGATCAAATATGCAGTAGTCGCCTATGAAAACAACCAGCCCGTGGGATGCGGTGCGATCCGAGAATATGCGCCGAAGATTATGGAAGTCAAGCGGATGTACACCTTGCCCCCCAGCCGGAGGCGTGGAATCGCCGGCAAAGTTTTGACCGAATTGGAAACATGGGCGGGCGAGTTGTCCTACGAAACCTGTGTGCTCGAGACCGGTAAGAAGCAGCCGGAAGCCATTCACCTATATCAAAAGAGCGGATACAGCCTTATTCCCAATTATGGACAGTATGCTGGAATAGAAAACAGTGTATGTTTTGAAAAGAAGATTAGCTAAGACCTCACGAACTCTACGACCTCCTGCGATGCGACGGCCGCGATTTGATTTAGAGTTTCAATGGGACAATAAGTCATGTTCAATATTTATAACTTTCTAATTTATATTTTTGTTACCGCGTATACGCCCGGACCGAATAATATTATGTCCATGAGCAATGCTGTTCGTTATGGCTTCAAAAGAAGTTTCAAATTCAATATCGGTATTTTGGTGGGATTTTCAATTGTCATGCAATTTTGCACGGCGCTGAGCGCAATCATATTTTCACACATCTCCCAGGCAAAGATTTATATGCAATTCCTCGGGGCTTCCTATATGCTTTATCTTGCCTGGAAAACATGGAGAAGCTCCTCCAAAATCGAACTCGAAGAAACCAAGGGACCCAGTTTCATATCCGGGTTCACTCTTCAATTTCTAAATCCAAAACTTTATTTCTACGCATTTACATCCATGTCAACATTCATCCTTCCCTATTTTCATTCCACCTTGACGTTGATCGGATTCGGTTTATTCCTAGCCTTGGTGGGTTTTACCGGGTCCGTGGCTTGGTCTATTTTTGGATCTGCCTTTTGCAAAATACTAGCTAAACGGGCAAACATAGTAAATCCGATTTTGGCTCTGTTACTGGTTTATTGTGCAATATCCTTATTTTTGTGATGACGGCCTACCAATAAACGCTATCGGACAAAGCCTGGAATAGATTTCTTGCACATGTGGATCGTAGTAACGACTTCCCTGGCACCGCCCGCCCGGGCAGCTGTAGTCGTTCATGTTCCTGCAAAAAGCGACTGAAGTCGCTGCTACAATTTACTTTTTCAGGAGATCTAATTAAAGAGTTTTATCCCAAAGCTACTTGATTCATTATCCCCTCCAATCGCGTTTTCACAGCAAGCCTGATGCTATAATTGTGGTCTGAGGATATCCATGTGGGATGATCCCATTCAACAGAATTCTTGCATACGTCGTGACATAAGTTGATCCTGTGCTTTTTTCTGTCACGGATTTCACTGATCTGTGTTAATCCGTGGCAGGGAAATACTTTTGCAAGCGGTCTAATAAAGGAATTTAATTGTGAATGCAACGGCTCAGACTTTAAAGATTCTCGCAGCGCTGGTTTGGCTCTTGGGGGGCGTCATTCTAGTAGCAAAAGGAATATCGCTGCTGTTCGATGCAAATACCATCCAGACGGGGCAAATCGGGCCGTGGCTGGGTCTACTGCTTGGAATCGCGCTGGGGGCACTTCAGGCAAAATATCTGTTTGCAAATTTTGGCCGGAAGAACCTGGCAAGGATCGATGGGCTGAACCAGCCGAAGCTATGGCAATTTTTCAGACCGGGATTCTTTCTCGCCCTGGCGCTGATGATCGCCGCCGGCATAATTCTGTCGAGAATGGCAGTGGGCAATTTCATCTTCCTGATCGGCGTGGCCGCATTGGATGTTATTGTCGGCATTTCTTTACTGGGAAGCATTTATGTCTTTTGGCCGCTGACGCTGGGAAAAACGGTAGTAACGCACGAATAAACTCGACGATTACAGCAGTGACGACTTGATCTGATAAACATCCTAATGCTTTTCATTGTTCATTTTCCCATCATCTCCTCCAATCTCGCTTTCACTGCAGGCCATTCACTCTCAAGGATGCTGTAATAAACCGAACTGCGATAATAGCCGTCAGGCATAATCATGTTGTTGCGCAGGACGCCTTCGCGCACTGCGCCAATCCGCTCGATGGCTTTTTGCGAACGTTCGTTGCGCAAGTCAGTTTTTATCTGAACGCGGATACACTTCAAGTTTTCAAAGGCATGACGCAACAACAAATATTTGGCTTCGGTGTTCACCGCCGTGCGCTGGAATTCGACTCCATACCACGTCCCGCCGATCTCCAAGGCGTAATCCTTCGGGTGAATGTCCATGTAACGCGTCGCACCCGCCACGCGTCCCGATGCGAGATAGATCACGGCAAACGGTCTATCCGCTCCGTTTGCTGCCCGATGTAACATTTCCCGCACCCAGCCGCGAATATCCTCTTCATTCTTCATCACACCGTAAGGCAGCCAGCGCCAGATCTCATCGTTTATTCCAACCGCGGTCAAGCCGGGGACATGCGTCTCGCTCAGCGGTTCGAGCCGGACAACTTTGCCGGTCAGCGTGACTGGTTTCACTTCCATCATTTCAACCACTCCTCTTCGGTTTTATCCTGCGTCGGCAGATAAGGCATCTTTGCGCCTTCGATGCCAAGCAGTTCACTCAACGCGGCGCGCATCGCAACACGGTCATCCCACGGGTATTCAACCGCGCCGAAACACATGGATTGCTCATGACCTTTTCCGCACGCAAGTACGATGTCGCCGGGACGCGCCAAACTCAATGCAAACTTGATGGCTTCACCGCGATCCGCGACGCGCCAAAATGCCTCACCTTCGCGTCCACCCTTCGACCTCGCACCGGCGGCCATTTCCTCGAGAATTCCTTCCAACGATTCCGTGCGCGGGTCCTCGGCCGTCAACACTGTTAAATCTGCCAACTCAATGGACGTCTCCGCCATCATGCGGCGTTTCTCTTTGTCGCGCAATCCCGCCGAGCCAAAAACTACGATCACGCGTGACCTCACTCCTAGCCCCTCTCCCAACGGGAGAAGAGAATGTGGGGTGAGGTCGCGCGCGGCTTCAAGCGTAACCTTCAACGCATTCGGCGTGTGAGCAAAATCGACAATCGCCGTAAAGCTCTGACCGAGATCGATCCGTTCCATACGCCCCGGCACACCGTTCAGCGATTCAATTCCTTTCGCCGCGATCTCAGGTTTTATTCCAAGCCCAACGACGGTAGTCGTCAATGCTGCGAGACAATTTGAGACGTTATATGCTCCAACCAGTTTGCTCTTTATCACCACGCGTAAATCATTACGGACCGCCACGAATTGAATCCCAAACGGGCTGTATTGAATCTCCTCTGCATGAACATCGGCACTCGACTCCATCCCATAACTGATCTTTCTGACTTTAGTGATTGAGTCAAGATATTCATACGAACGATCATCGTGGTTCAACACTGCCAAGCGTGGATTACCTTGCAGCTTCTGCAAAGTTTTTTCCAGCAAAGTGAATAGCCGCCCTTTTGCGGCACGATAATTTTCATAAGAACCGTGCTGGTCAAGATGTTCATGCGTAATATTGGTGATGACACCGATGTCAAACTCGCAGGCGTCTACGCGGAATTGTGCCCAACCATGAGAGGTCGTTTCCAGCACAACATGAGTCAGCCCGGCCTCGACCATCCGAGCCAGATAATGCTGAACATCATGAGCATCCGGCGTCGTGACATGGAAACCCGTATCTAAAATCTCATCGCCAATCACAGCATTGACGGTTGAAATCAGTCCTGCCTTGATTCCAGCGGCTAATAGTATTTTGTAGATCAGATTACAAGTGGTGGTCTTGCCGTCCGTGCCGGTCACGCCGATCACTGTCAGCTTACGCGCAGGAAAATCGTAAAACGAAGCCGCGATCCAGGTCAAAGCCTGACGCGTATTTTCAACTTGAACATAAGGGGCTTTCAATCCACTAATATTCTTTTCACCAAGGATGGCAACTGCACCGTTCTCAATCGCTTTGGCAATGAAATCATGCCCGTCGAATGATCCGCCCTTCATCGCGACGAATAAAAAACCGGGCTTCACTGCGCGGCTGTCAATCGCAATGCCCGCGATGGCAAGATCAGGCAACAGGTCAGGAGAATGAACAATGGAAAGTTTTGCAAAAATCTTTCGAAGCGATTTCATATTTAAATAAAAAAGGGCTCCGGAATTCTATCGCCAAAACCCTCTCTCGTGAATATTCAATGTCATTATGCCGGGGTCGATTCAGCCTTTGTCCGTTCCATCTTGGACTTCAACCATTTTAACCGGAACGTCTCTTCCCGTTCACGCTCTTCCAGTGAACTGACAATGAACGCGACGGTGTCTTCGTAAGTGGGAATAAAGATGTGCTGCAGCGCATTCACGCGGCGCTGCGTTTTACGAAGCTCGCCAGCCAACCGCCAGACGGTGGTCACGAGCATGGAGAGCTGCGGCGTCTTAAGAACCACTTCCCGAAATGCGGCGGCCGCCTCATCCAATGAGGCGTTCGTCCCGCTTAAACTATATAACATTTTAGGCAAGTCGCCGCGCGCTTCAATGACGGGAACGGCAACGCCCATGATGCCGCGCAATTTCAGATGAACATCCACAGTTTTGCTGGCCGCCAGAGCGGCCCATTCCACGTGGTCACTACCCATCGTCAAGCGCGCCTGCTCCAAGGCACTGTAAGCCGTTTCCAAAAGTTTCCAGACTTCCTTTTGAAGAATATCCGCTTCATGCGCCACGCGGACGAGTTCCGTCGTCAACACTTCCCGCTTACGATCCAGGATTTCATAGCCCTCACGCGCAAAACGAAGTTCCTTTTTGATGCGGATCAGATTCATGCGCGTCGGCGCAACATTAATGGTCGGCATCTTCACCCTGATCCGCAGGACTGCTGTGCATGTAATATTTCTTGATCTCATCCAGGCTGACGCGGGTCAATTCATCCTTCGGCAGCATGGAAAGCAATTTCCAGCCAATGTTCAGTGTTTGTTCAATGTTGCGATTCTCCGTGAGAGATTGATTGACAAACTCGTGCTCGAACGCACGCCCGAACTGCAGGTATCTTTTGTCAACATCGCCCAATTCTTCTTCGCCGATGACCGAAGCCAGCGCGCGCACATCCTGCATATGAGCATACGCGGCATAAAGCTGCGCGCCCCAATGCGGATGATCTTCGCGGGTCAGCCCTTTCCCAATTCCATCTTTCATCAAGCGCGAGAGGCTCGGCAGAACTGCAATGGGCGGATAAATGCCCTGATGATCCAGATCGCGTTCAAGTGTGATCTGCCCTTCGGTGATATAGCCCGTCAAATCAGGCACAGGATGCGTAATATCATCGTTCGGCATGGTCAGGATGGGGATTTGCGTGATCGAGCCTTCGCTGGTGCGGATGCGTCCCGTGCGTTCGTAAAGAGATGCGAGGTCGCTATAAAGATAACCGGGATATCCTTTGCGGCTCGGGACTTCGCCGCGGATATTCGAAATCTGGCGCAGCGCTTCGCAATAGTTGGTCATGTCGGTGAGAATAACCAGCACGTGCATTTGTTTTTCGAAAGCCAGATATTCAGCCAGTGTCAGCGCGGCGCGCGGCGTGACCAAACGTTCCACCGGCGGATCATCCGCGAGATTGAGAAACATCGCCACACGCGTCAGTGCACCGCTCTCCATAAACGATCTGCGGAAGAAATCAGCCACATCATGCTTCACACCCATGGCCGCGAACACAATCGCAAATTGTTCCGACTGGGAAGCGGACGCACCCGCAGGTGCACCCAAGGTGGCTTGCCGCACAATTTGTGCAGCAAGTTGATCGTGCGGCATACCCGCGCCGGAAAAGATGGGAAGCTTTTGTCCGCGCAGCAGGGAGTTCATCCCGTCAACGGCTGAGATGCCGGTTTGAATATAATCGCGCGGATAAACGCGCGCGGTCGGGTTGATCGGCTGTCCATTGACATCAGCATATTTGTCGGTCAAAGGTTGCGGGCCGCCGTCAATGGGATTACCCAGCCCATCGAAGACCCGTCCCAGCATTTCTTCCGCGACCGGGATGCGCAAAGTATCATCCAGAAAGCGGATGTGGGTTCCATCAATCGAGAGGCCGGTCGAACCCTCGAAGATTTCGATCACCGCAACCTTCTCGCTCACCTCCAGTACTCGGCCTCGGCGCAGACGATTCTGCAAGTCGCGAATCTCCACCACTTCATCGTAACTGACGTTAGCCGCACCTTCCACAAAGACGATCGGGCCTTCGATGCGGTTTACGCCAAAGACTTCTTGTCCGCCTTGAGCAATGACATCACTCATTGGTACTCCGAATCCAATCGACTCATCTGCTCGTCGACTTCTTTTTGAATATCGTCCATCTTTTCCAGTTCGTCATTCGGCACAATCGTCTTCATGCGAATCAAGGTATCCACCGCAGGCAGCGCATGGATCACGGAAATGGATGCACCATGCTTGACAATGCGTAACGCGCGTTCATGGAAATGCAGGATCAGGTTCAACATGCGGACCTGCTTTTGAAGAGTTGAATACGCATCCACCGGATCCATTGCATTTTGCTGGAGGAAGCCTTCGCGAATCAGGCGAGCCGTTTCCAAAATCAAGCGTTCCTCATCGGGCAACGCGTCGGGACCGACCAGTTTCACAATCTGCGATAGTCGACTCTCCTCGCTCAAAATTTCCATGGCATGATTCCGCATTGCCAGCCAGTCGGTGCCGACTTGTCTGCGCCACCAATCAGCCACGTCTTCGATGTATTCGCTGTAGCTATCCAGCCAGTTAATGGATGGGAAGTGACGCGCAGACGCCAGCGATTTGTCCAGCGCCCAGAAGCAACGAATGAACCGTTTGGTATGTTGAGTGACCGGCTCCGAGAAGTCACCGCCCGGAGGCGAGACCGCGCCAACGATAGTAACGGAACCTTGATTCCCATTGGTTGTTTCCACATAACCTGCGCGCTCGTAAAACTCTGCCAGACGGCTCGCAAGATAAGCAGGATAACCCTCCTCAGCAGGCATTTCTTCCAAACGACCTGAGACTTCTCGCAAGGCTTCAGCCCAACGCGAAGTTGAATCAGCCATCAGCGCCACGTGATAACCCATATCGCGATAATATTCGGCAATCGTGATACCGGTATAGATACTCGCTTCGCGCGCGGCCACAGGCATGTTGGAAGTATTCGCGATCAATACCGTGCGCTCCATCAATGGGCGGCCGTTGCGCGGATCCACCAAATGCGGGAACTCCTGCAACACTTCAGTCATTTCGTTGCCGCGTTCGCCGCAACCAATATAAACGATCACTTGCGCGTCGGCCCATTTTGCGATGCTATGCTGCGTGACAGTCTTCCCTGAACCAAACGGGCCAGGGATTCCGGCCGCGCCGCCCTTCGCAACCGGGAAGAATGTATCCAACACACGCTGACCCGTGATCAATGGCGTATTCACGCCGAGACGAGATTTATAAGGTCGCAGGCGGCGCACCGGCCAGCGCTGCAACATAGTCAATTCTTTTTCCTCGTTGCCAACCTTCAATCGCGCAATCGGATCCTCGATGGTGTATTCGCCGGATTGCGCCACCCAGCTCAAAGTCCCGGAAAGCTCGGGCGGTATCATAATGCGATGTTCGAAGGTCTCAGTTTCCATTACAATGCCGAGGATCCCGCCGCCGCTGACTGCATCGCCGACTTTTGCTTTCGGGGTAAACTTCCAGCGGTCTTTTCGAGGTAACGGATCCAGATGCATGCCGCGCCCGATAAATGAACCCGATTGCATTTCGATCAAAGGCAGGGGACGCTGGACTCCGTCAAAGATGCTTTTCAATAAACCCGGGCCGAGTTCCACCGAAAGCGGCAGACCCGTGCCAAAGATTGGTGTTCCCGTTTTCATGCCCGATGTTTCTTCATAGACCTGCGCAGTGATGATGTCGCCATTCAAACCGATCACTTCGCCGACCAAATGCTCCTCGCCCACTTCCACTAATTCCAACATGCCCACTTGACGCGAGCCGCGGGCGCGCACCACCGGCCCATTGATCCAGATCACATTTCCGACCTGCTCACTCATGACTTCTCTCCCATCAATACGTGATATACAGAGGAGCGAAGCGCGCTTTGTAATCGGTTCAGGCGAGTTTCGAGTGTGTTATCGTAATGCAAGCGGCCTTCCGAAGCATCGACAACTACGCCGAGTCCGTTTTCAAGAGCTTTTCCGGTCGAGAGCTGCGCGTTCAATTCCTTCGAGACCTGCTCCAGAGTCCGCGCTTTGAGAGACTTCTGCGTCGCATCATCTGCGCGGACTTCAGCATGATCCGCTTTCAATTGAGTCAAAGCTTCCCGAAGAAGTTGAGCCACAATTTGATCGTAGTCGGAACGTTTTTGAATAGAAGAAAGTTTTTGCCGCGCGGCATCGAACACCTTATCCAGAAGTTTTTCGCGATGCTCCAACTGCAATGTTCGTGCCTTCAACTGGGCCGTTGCAACCACCTGGCCTCGCAGACGGTCAGCGTCGGTGCCTGCGCGTTCCAGGATTGCTTTGCGTTCGGACTCGGCCTGCTCTTTCGCCAGCCGACGAATGGTATCCGCCTTGGCCTTTGCGTCCAATTGTATTTGTTCAGCCTCAGCCCGCGCATCGCCCAGGATGGCGCGTGAGAGGGCTTCGATATTCTCTTCTTCAAGGTTCATATTCGAGTACCAATCCATTTCACCTGTCGGAAAAAACGCGATCAGGAAATCATCATAATTTAATGCCAATGGCCCGAAGGACGATCTCGCTCAAGGAAGGTTCATCCGGAGATACACCCTCTGGCGAGGGAATCTCAACCACCAACGGAATCGTGCTATGCAATTTAAGATCTTCGAACTCTTGCCTGAATCAAACGAGCTACATCCTGGGTTATCAGAATAATCCCAATATCCTTCGCCGCCAAAGCAGTGTCAAGAGCCTGATTAACTTCATCGGGCGTTGACACAGCCTGGCCGTGAACCCCGGCGAGCGAAAATCCCAGCACCGCGTTGGGATGGCCGATGACGAGCACTTTCATGCGATTACTTCGGCAAAACCAGGAACGAGATGATCAAGCCGTAGATCGCGATCCCTTCGGACAAACCGACGAAGATCAGGGAACGGCCAAAGGATTCTGGTTTTTCAGCGGTCGCGCCAACTGCCGCCGCACCGGATGCGGCGACTGCGATCCCCGCACCAATACAAGCCAGACCGGTCGAAAGGGCCGCGGCCAGTCTTGCATATGGATCAACCGCAGTCGCGGCTTGACTCAACCCGGCAGCGTATACAAATGAAGGCGAAGCAAACCAGACGACGCCAAGTCCGGCTGCCATTATACCGACCAAAAAGTTGAATGCATTAAACCCATTTACCAATCGCGATATCGATTTGGATGGGCTGGTCTTCCCGTTTTGAAGGACATAGATCACAGCCGGAATCACTGGGACTAAACCTACGAGCACTGCAAAGATGACAAACATTGTATATCTCCTTATGACTTAGAAATTTATTATTTAAGAGCGACAAAAAACCAGGATCAGTCCAATTCACTCGCCTCGGCTAACTAACCCTCCTCGTTCGAAGGAGTTACCTTCAATGGCTCAAAGCGCATGCCGCCGCCGGTAAAGAACTTTCCAAACAACTCGTAGTAGTGAAGACGCATCGTCTGGATGCCTACAATCAACCCTTCGAGTCCGATGATGATGATATTGCCAATGAGAACCACGATCCAGAATTTTACGTTCGGCTCAGATCCAGCCAGCGAGAAGATCGCCAAACTCAGACCGGCGTGCGCTACCGCAAACGCACCCACACGCACAAATGAGAGCGTATTGCTAAGCATACTAATGGCCGTTTCAAAAATATCCATGAACGATTGGACAAAGAACATAAGAAAACCACCAATGCCTTGCCCTTCGATCAACGGACGATGACCTTCTACCAAATTCCTGAAAAAGCCTGAGAACATGACCAACAAACCGAATACCAGAGCGAGGAAATCGAAAGGGAGTGGGAGTTTACTAATGGCAACTGCAATCCTCGGCGCAAGCGCAGTGTTACTTAGAAACCCACCGAGCAGGGCAAGGAAAGAGATGTATAAGGCCAGTGAGACCAAACCGGTATGACCGAAAATCAAGTGTGCCCAATCTTTTGAACGAATACTGTTAAAAATTGCAAGCAAAAAGGCGCCTAGCAAGAGAATGATACCTGCATCAATGGCTATGCTCAAAATGCTTAGAATATTTTCAATTGGACTAAACCATATCGGCTCGAAATGGAAATGCAGATAGGTATCAATCGATTGACCTTCAAAGCCGAAAATACTTCCGTATAAAGATCCAAACACAGCAGCCGCTGCACCGCAATAGGCAATCAGCAGGCCCAGGCTTTGCATCCCTTTGGCAAAAATCTTATAATGTATCAAAAGACCCAGTGCAAGCAGAACCAAGCCCTGTCCCAAGTCTCCAAACATGGCGCCGTATAAAAACGGGAACGTGAATGCCATCAATATTGTTGGATCTAATTCTCCGTATTGAGGCCGCGCATAAGTATTGACCAGCATTTGGAATGGACGAAGAAATCTGTTCGTTGATAACGCCACAGGGACTTGACGGTTCTCCCCTTGACGCGGGGTGGGCAATGCTTCGATCAGAATTTCCTTGGAAGCCGTCCGAAGTCTGGCTTTGAGGCCTTCCATATCATCCGTTGGAACCCAACCTGTAGCAACGTATGTATAGCGAAGCTGTCCATAGCGAACGATTGCATCAGCCAGCACACGGCTGGTATGAACCTGCCACAATAAATTGCGCAATTGCTGTTTGTATGTTTCAGCAAGCTTAGCCAACGAATCCTTCACATCCGTAGTATTATTCTGCGCCTCTTCAATGGACTTGTGAAGGGACTGGATGATCTCTCTGGGAGTCCCTTTGTATTCGTCCGGCAACGTTAATGGATTGAGATAAGCGCTGCGCGCGGCACGATCCAAAATGTCAGCGTTGGACTGGGCCCCCACGAGCCAGACAACCGGTTTCTCTAAGTCCGGGCGAAGAACGAGGAACACGTGGGGTACGTGCGACAAGCTCGTTTTCAAGCGATCAACATTTGCGGCTGGAATCAATCCAAGCGTTGAATGAACATAACGGGAATTGTGGAACGTACTGACATCCAGGTCGACCTCAGCAACAGGCTCAAGCTGGCGCAGAGCGCTTTGGAGTTGTTCAAGGCGCTTCTTTTCGCCTGACAGCCGATCGTTGACCTTCTTGATATCTCCTTCGATTGATTCCAGTGTCGGACGAATCTTCTCGAGCTCAACCATCGTCTCAAACCCGGACGCCGGCGGCTGACCCTCATCAACGGAAAGTCCCTGCATCGCAAGCTGGATTCTGCGCTCGAATGCTGCATACGAAGCGGCAGTTTCCTGCCAGGTGCTCGAGGATCCAGAAGCCACTCCTGGATAATTGCTATCCGTTTGATGAAATACACCATAGCTACCCAATACTTTTGTGACTGCCAGCAAATCCTTGGCAGGCACGATTAATTCGATCTCGGTCATCGCTTTAGGAAAGAACATGTAATCTCCAATCAAACTTTGAGAGCAGTTTTGTTCTAGGACCAGAATTCAATCAATGAGTTCCAAATCACGCTGTAATCATTCCACCAATACTGTTTTCAATAAAAATGGTCGAAACTCATCATCTCGGGCGTGTGAAAACTTGGCTTCAATCAATATGGTCAGATCTTGAATTTCAAGATCGCTCAAAATCAAGAACGCCAAAGACACGCCAATATGAAACGGATTACCAATAAAAGTGGCCGTACACTGCTTCATCACGAGTTGTTTTAACTGCGACTCTAATTTCGGCAGACCGCTGCGAGGTTCATTCAATAGAGCAGCAACGTCTGAAATGCCCGGATAAACGCGCTCCACCACAGACGGAATGTCAACACCCGCCGCAATGGCTCGAACATCTTCGTCATGCAAGCGATAGCCGAAAGGCAAAGTATAGTTTATCAATTCTTCCTCGGAGAGTTGATAATAAACCCGGTAACGAATTGCCCACATCAGGTTATTCATGTCCAGCAAGGCCCCGACAATTCGCAATGCCTGATCTCGATCGGGAACGGGCAGTTGCTGTGCTTCTCTCCACAATTGTCGCCAGTAATTCAAATCCAGCGCCACTTCCAAAGGGAAAAGATTTTGCTCCGCAGTGTAACGCTTCATCGCGAACGAAAGTGTATCCGCATATGGAGTATTGTTCAACAAATCCACTGCAGCAACGATATTTCCGGTTTCCACCATCGCCTGCAAAGGAAGAGTCGTCAAGGAACCAATTGGGAAAAGAACCTCCCGCACATGATCCCAAGATGAACCCGCGACGATGGCGCGCAACACAGCCTTTAGATTTTCCACTTCAAAGTAACGATAGAACTGGGTCAGGAATGGACGCGTATGTTCCGGTGACAAGCGAATGACGGTATGATATGCGTCGGCAAGCTTCCCTTTTATTTGCAAGACGATCCGCCGAGGTATGAATTCCTTATCTTTCAAATTATCAAGATAGGGACTATAGGCCGTATGTTTAAGTTGACCGACCAAATTCAAAACATCTGGAGCGTCACTTAAGCGGGCTAAATCTAGAGGGCTTAAAAGACTGGAATACATAGCCCGAACTCGGGCATTGATTGCTGCATACGCAGAAACGCCGCCTTTGGCCACTGAACTCTACTCTTTTCCGATTACGCGCTCAAGGATATAGGTGACAGCGTCTTCAAAGTTGCTCATCGCCAAGGCTTCCACCTGACGATTTTTTCATCAGCCTGAGTCAAAATACGGGAAACTTCCTCTTCCGCCTGCGCCTCCGAAACCAACTTACGAGCCTCCTCCCGTGCCTCTGTTAGAGCCTTCTGCAGGATGGCCTGAGCATCCTGTTCCGCAAGAATCGGCAATTGCTGGGCTTCACGTACTGCCACATCGTGAATCTCTTGAGCCTGCTTTTCAATTTCAAGGACTTGTTGTACATGTTTCTCATTCATTGTTTGGCTTCTCCAAGCGCCGTTAATCGCGCAATATTGTAAGTTAAAAGTTTGCGATAATCAAGGTCTGAATAGATGAAGGGCACGCAATTAGGCAGTGAACGAATCAATTGAAAACTAATTTATGCAATTACACGGCGCAACACCAACAGGATCGCCATGACAGACAAAGGCATCCCGGCTAAGAAGATGGCCAAAATACAGAATGGCTGAGCGCCTAACGTCTTACCAATCACAAACCACCTGGCAGCGATGCAAGAATGATGATCAGCGTCAGTCAATCTGGGTAATCAAAACAATCAGGAAGCTACTCCTGATTCCTGGACGGTTTTCGTCTGATTGTGTCGTGTCCTACGATTATAACAAACAGGCTAAATGGCTGTCAATCAACAACCCTAAAAAAGGTTCAAAGCCGCTGCATTAGAATAGCTAAACCATGGCGCAAATACGGTTCCGAGCAAAATCACACCTAAGACCAGCACGATCAACGCAATTGCATAGGGGCGCGTTAGGATAATCGGATGGTTATCCTCGTCTTCATTCTCCAACCGATACAAATACACGTATTTCATGACGTTCAAATAGTAGTACACGCCAACGATAGAGTTCAGGATTCCGATAATGACCAGCCACACATAACCAGCTTGTATGCCCGCCGCGAAGACAAAGACCTTCGCAACGAACCCAGCGAAAGGCGGCATGCCTGCCAATGACAGGAACGCGGCCAGCATGATCAATCCTAACAAAGGCGAACGACGGCTCAATCCTTTATAAGCATCATAATCATCCGAGCCGACAACGCGTCCCACCGCTACGACGACTCCGAAGGCGGCGAGGTTGGTCACAATATAAGCCGCCATGTAGAACACCACGCTGGAAATTCCAAGCTTTGAAACCGCGACAATGCCGATCATGGCATAGCCTGCGTGTGCGATGGAAGAATAAGCCAGCATTCTCTTCAGGTTTTTCTGTGGTAACGCCAGCAGGTTGCCAACAGTCATGGTTACCGCCGAGAGCACAGCAAAGGCCGACATCCAGTCAATCGTGAAATCGTGGAACACCACAAGGAACAAGCGGGCAATCACAGCAAAGCCCGCGGCCTTGGACGCGGTGGAAAGAAAACCCGAGACAGGAGTTGGTGCGCCTTCATACACGTCAGGCGCCCAGAAGTGAAACGGAACAATTGAAACCTTGAAGCTAAGTCCAACGATCAGGAGGATGATCACACCATAGATAACGGGAGCCGATACCTGTCCAGTCTTAAACGCAGCAGCGAGAGCATAAAGATTTGTCGTTCCAGCCAATCCATATAACAGACTGAATCCGTAAAGCATGACTGCCGATGTCATCGCGCCGAATAATAAATATTTAAAGCCCGCCTCGGTGGAGCGATCATCCGAAAGCATAAAACCCGCCAACACGTAAAGCGGAATGGAGGTTGTTTCGATGGCAAGGTACAGCATAATGAGATCAGAAGCGGAAGCCATAAGACTCATACCAATGGTGGATGCGAGGAGCAGTAGGTAAGCCTCGCCTCGCTGACCAACCTTTTCATGATCCATCAAAAATAACGCCGTTATGCCTGCGCCAAAAATGAAGAGCATCTCAAAGAAAAATCCCAGCCAATCGAAACGAATCGTATTTCCGAAAGTCATCGTCGGATCGACGGGACGACCAACCAAAATAGTGATGACCAAAATAACAAGCAAACCGCCTGCAGTTAACCAGCCAAGATTGCGGCGACGTTCCTCTTTCAAGAACGGCTCGATGATCAATAAGGTCACACCGAGGATCAGGATCAGGGTTTCAGGGAGAATGGAAAGAAAAGCCACAGACGTAAACATTTATGCAACTCCCAGCAAGTGCAGGATGTGCGTTACTCCTGTTTGCACCATTGGAACGATCAATGATGGGAACAAACCGATACCAATCATCAATAAGGAAAGCGTAGTGATGGCAACTTTGTCCAATACAGTGATATCGGTCATATGGCCCTCGAGTTTTTCCGGCATTTCTCCAAAGAAAACCTTGCGAATGTTAATCATGATATACGCCGCAGTGACAACAATGGAAATACTTGCGATTACAGCCACCAGCCATTGCGATTGCCAAACGCCGAGGAAGATCGGAAACTCCGCGACGAAACCGGAGAAGCCGGGCATGCCCATCGAAACCAAACCACCGATGATGAAACCAATCGCCGCAAACGGCATGACTTTGTTCATGCCGCCGAGTTCAGGGATTTGCCGCGTGTGTGCGCGGTCATAGATCATGCCGGTGACAGCAAAGAAGAGAGCCGTCATGATACCGTGCGAGAACATCTGCACACCCGCGCCCGTCAATCCGTTTTGATTAAGCGTGGACAAACCCAACATCACCAGTCCCATATGCGAGACGGAGGAGAAACCGATCATGTATTTCAAATCAGTTTGGACGAACGCGATAAACGCGCCATAAACGACGGCAACAGCTGCACACAACATAATGAGCCATGACCAATGTTGAGCACCTTCGGGTAAAAGCATAATGCCGACGCGCAAGGCGGCGAACGCACCGAGCTTCATCAACACACCGGCATGGAACATCGAAACCGCAGTGGGCGCGGCAACGTGTCCGTCCGGCGACCAGTTGTGGAAGGGCCAGATGCCACCTAACACCGCAAAGCCAAAGAACACAGGAAGAAACCATAAGTTCTGGAATGAAGCGGAGAATCCCGCTTTCTCGAGTTGAAGCATGTCAAAAGAATAAACGCCAGTGGATTGACCCGCCGTCCAATACATTGCCAATGCGCCGACTAACGCAACCACCGAACCAATAAACAGATATAGAGTCAATTTCATCGCTGCATATTCGCGCGTCTGGATCCAGCCCCAGATCACGATCAGCAGGTACATCGGGAACACAGCAATTTCATAAAAGAAGAACAACATGAAAAGATCGAGCGAAGCGAACACACCGAACACGCCGCTGGCGAGAATAAACAGGAAAGCAAAGAACTCACGCGGACGATCTTGAATTCCGGCGGAGAGATGCGACTTTTCATCAAACTCTCCCCACGAAATCAACACGCCCGTAAACATCACAATGCCGGTTAATAAAACCAGCGGCGCGCTCATTCCATCCACGCCGAAATGCAAACTGATGCCTAATGCCGGAAGCCAGTTATATTGCTCAACGAATTGATAACCCGTCATGTGTTGAGTCAAATATTGGATATAGACCCACAGCGATAAGAGCAAGGCAAACGTCGCGGCAGCTAACGCCACGCCGCGCGCTTCCGTTTTTCGCTGGGCCGGGATCATCAAGAGGATCATCGCCGCCACGGCTGGAGTGAAAACAATTATGCTCAATACAGGAAAAGCCATCATCCACCTCTTAGAATAAGTGCATCACCGCTTTATTGATAACATCCAAAATCCACGCCGGCCAAACACCGATAATAAGAATCAGCGTCATCAGCGGAGCCATGACAATAATTTCACGCGTGCTGATCTCGGTCAGTTTATGTTCGCCGTATGCCCAATGTTCATTCGTCGGACCATGCAGGACTTTTGAAATTCCCTTCAAAATATACGCGCCGGTGAACAGCAGACCAAGCATCGAGATCGCGGTATAAGGGGTCAGGATTGGATACGAACCTCGCACCACGAGGAACTCGGAAATAAATCCGTTCAGGCCGGGTAAACCCAGCGATGCCATCGAAGTAAAGATCAGAATACCGCCATAGATTGGGACGAGCGGGAACAATCCGCCGAACTCATCCAGGTTGCGCGTGTGCGTGCGCTCGTAGATGACGCCGACCAGGAAGAACATGCCTGCCGCCGATAAACCATGATTGAACATCTGCAGAATGGCGCCGTTCATTGCAATTCTCGCATCCGCCGTTCCGGACGCCATAGCGGCCGCGGCAATACCAAGCACTACAAACCCCATATGGTTGACCGATGAATAAGCAACCAGCCGTTTGAAGTCTTTTTGGGCGAATGAAGCGAACGCGCCAAAGACAATCGCAGCGGTTGCCAGCAAAGCCAGCGCGGGCGCGTAAGCTTTTGCCTGATCCGGGTAAAGGGGCAGGACAAGTCTCAAGAATCCATACGCGCCAAGTTTCAACAATACTCCAGCCAAAAGCATCGAGCCCGCAGTTGGAGCTTCCGTATGCGCGTCAGGGAGCCAGGTATGAAAGGGCCAGATCGGAACTTTGACGGCAAAAGCAATGACGAAGCCCCAGAAGACCACATCCTTTACGGTCGCAATTGGGAAGCCAAGCAAAGAGCCTTGAGCGGAAGTCCATTTTGCGATAATGGTAGCCAGATCAAAGGTCCCGAAGAGAGCGCCGAGCAATTGAATGCCAAGCAAGAGTCCTAGCGAGCCGCCCATCGTGTAGATCATGAACTTGAGTGAGGCATAGTTCCGGTTGGCACTGCCCCACTGATTGATGAGGAAGTACATCGGCACGAGGCCAATTTCCCAGAAGACAAAAAAGATCAGGAGGTCAATCGCCATGAAGACACCGAGCATGCCAGTCTCAAGAAAGAGGAAGAGCATCAAGTACGGTTTGACACGGTCTGAAACGCTAAACGAAGCAAGCAGAGCCAGTGGCGTCAACAGCGTGGTCAGGAGAACCATTGTTAATGAGAGACCGTCGACTCCTAAATGAAGCGAAGAACCGATAGCCGCATACCAGGCATATTGCTCTTGAAATTGAAAGCCTGTCGCGTCGGGTTTGAATTGAATCCACAAATAAACGGATAATACAAACGGGATCAGGCTTGCTAAAAATGCAAACCAGTGCAGGAATTTAGCTTCATCCTTTGGCAGGAAGAACATGACCACCGCGGCTACTGCGGGAATAAATAAGATCAAACTGAGAAGATGGGAATTCAGAAAGTCCATTACATCGCTCCGATCCGGCTACACGATCACCAGAAGGTAATAAAGCAAGCCCGCAATCGCCAGCAAGACGATCAAAGAAACCAGCATATATTGCTGAATACGTCCCGATTGAATTGGACGCAAATTGCGACCGAACCATTGTGTGACATGAGCTGTGCCGTCGCCCAAAAATCGGTTGATCACTGGAAGATCAAAGTAATTGCGAACAACCAAGCCAATGCTATTGGCCGCTTTGCCAAATAAATGGAGTGTGCCGTCTATTAGGCCCTTATCCACCCATTGATAAACAAAGGTTTCGGCGAACCAATAAGCAGGTTTGACAAACAGGAAGCTGTAAAGCTCATCAATATAATATTTGTGCTTGAGCAGAGGAATTTGAAGTTTATCCTGTTCCGGTACAGATACGTTTCTATACGCTAACCAGCCGAAGAATAAACCGCCCAACGAAACTACTAGAGAAGTTCCAAAAACGATCCAACTGAATGGAGACTCTGCCGGCATGACCGCTAGCGTGCTTCCGACAAATTCATGGAACCAGCTTGGATTCAAATGCAAGCCAAGAAAATCCTGTGGGATGCCAACCCATCCATAACCGATTGCAAAGACAGCCAGCACAACGAGTGGAAGAGTCATCGTCCATGGTGTTTCGTGCGCGTGTTTAGCCTCTTCGGTGCGCGGTTGGCCAAGGAAAGTCAACGTGATTTGGCGCATGGTGTAGAACGCGGTCAGGAACGCAGCAACGGCCAACGTAACGAATACAACGAAATTTCCATTGCTGAATGCGCCTGAGAATATTTCATCCTTCGACCAAAAGCCCGCTGTCAGAAGTGGAAAGCCGGAAAGGGCAAAACCGCCGATGAGAAAAGTCCAGAACGTGATCGGCATCAACTTGCGCAAGCCACCCATGTTGAACATATTTTGCGGGTCAATCTTATGATCACCGGTATGCAAAACGCCATGCTCCATTCCATGAATGACCGAACCGGAGCCAAGGAAGAGCAGCGCCTTGAAGAATGCATGGGTAACAAGGTGAAACGCCGCAGCAACATATGCGCCCACGCCCAACGCAGCAATCATGAAACCCAGTTGCGAGATCGTCGAATAAGCCAGGACGCGTTTGATGTCGTTTTGAGCGACCGCAATCGTCGCGGCAAAGATGGCGGTGAACGTTCCAATGAACGCGATGAAGGTCATCGTCTTCGGGTCGAGGCTGATGAGCGGGAACATGCGGATGACCATATACACGCCCGCCGAAACCATCGTCGCAGCATGGATCATGGCGCTGACCGGTGTTGGGCCTTCCATCGCATCCGGCAACCAGACATGGAGCGGGAACTGCGCCGATTTGCCAATCGTCCCGATGAAGAGCAACAGGCCAATCAAGCCTGCCGCGGAAAGCCCAAAGATGGGAGTCGGCACGCTTGCCAAGGTATGCAAAACCTGCGGCTGGAAAATATCACGATAAGAAAGTGAACCGGTTGCACTATAGAGGAAGGCGATACCCAAGAGCATGAAGACATCGCCGACGCGCGTGGTCATGAACGCTTTCACTGCCGCATTGCGCGCCGATTCTTTTGCAAACCAAAAACCGATCAATAGATACGAGCACAAGCCCATAATTTCCCAACCTGCAAACAAGGTCAGCAGGTTATCGGAAACCACCAGCGTAAACATGCCGAATGCGAATAAACTGATAAAGGCAAAGAAGCGCGAGTACATCGGTTCGACAGATGGAACCTGATGTCCATGTTCATCGGTTGCACCGTGAGGCTGCAGTCCGGGTTGATCGTGATCGCCAGCTGGTTGTCCAAAGTTATGATAGCCAACACTGTAGATGAAAATCATCAAGACCGTCCAAGCAACAAAGAACAACACAACTGCGCCGAGCGGATCAATCTGCACGCCAATTTTGAGCCAGGTATCCGCAGTTGGAATCCAATTTACAAATGAAGCAAACGGGGTTTTTCCCAAATCAGGTGTGCCGATGGCGCGTACAAAAACGATCATCGCGCCTAGCCACGAAAGCAACGCCGCACCTATAGCCACACTGTGACTGAGCGCCTTATTTCGATTCGTAAATAACACAATCAAAAAGAATGCAAGGATGGGCGGTAAAGGAATTAGCCAGATCAATGTTTCGGTCGTCATGTCGCTCCTACCACTTCATCATATCAATTTCATCGGCGATCACCGTATTGCGTCGGCGATACACGGATATTACCAATGCCAAACCCACTGCCACTTCCGAGGCGGCAACTGCAAAAACGACAATCGCAAACACCTGCCCTGCCATCTGCAAAACGTCGCCGTAACGCCAGAATGAAACCAGGTTAATGTTCACGGCGTTTAGCATCAATTCGATGCCGAGCAAAATTGCAACGGCGTTCTTGCGGGAAAGCACGCCAAATAATCCGATACTAAACAACGCCGCTGAAAGGCTGAGAAGCCAGGAAAGTGGGATCATCAATAACTCCTATTTCCGATTGAATGCAATATAGACCGCGCCGACCAAAGCGGCCAGCAACAAAACCGACGCGACTTCGAATGGAAGAACAAACCCATCCGGTGAGATCAATGCCTTGCCCAATTGCCCCACCGCATCATAACTGGACGGAAAATCGGCTGCCGTTTTCGAGAAGCCGCTCCAACCCTGGAGCATCCAGAACAATCCGCCAAAAGTCAGCAGCGCGATGATCGCATTCAACCACCAGGCATTGTTCAACTGTGGACCGCGGTCGCGCATTTCCTTGTGGGTCAACATCACGGCGAAAATAAATAGAATCGCGATTGCGCCGATATAAACCACCACTTGCACTACAGCCAGGAAACTGGCATCAAGGATGGCGAACAACACCGCTACGCCAAATAAGGTCACGATCAACCACAACGCAGCATGAATGAGGTTACCAGTCGTCACCACCATCAGCGCAGAGCCGAGAATGACCAATCCGACAATCAGAAAGAAAATTTGCATGGCAGTCATGTCGTTCTCCTAATGATTTGCCGTCGCGGCGGCTGGCGCGACTTTTTCAGTTTTTTGACGTTCGCTGCGGCTGTATCCGCGCAGAATCTCGACGATGATCCAGCCGAGCAAAACATTCGTTAAGAACATGCCCAAGATGTAGACTCCGGTTGGAGTTCCGCGCAGAAGCGTATTCATGAGAGCGGTCAACATCAACAGCACGAAAGCCAACGGCGTCAGGAATTTCCAGTTGAAGGCCAGCATATGATCAATGCGCATGCGCATCACCGTATATCGAATCCACATGATGACCCAATAACCGAACATCGCCTTGGCCAATAAGATCACTGCCGCCACCAAAGGACCGAGATTCTCCAGACCAAAGAAACGATAGCCGCCGAGGAACAGAATCGCCCAGAAGCCGCCGAAGGTGAAGGCGTGCAATAGTTCGCCGGCGTAAAACAAACCGAACTTCATGCCCGTATATTCGATGTGAAAGCCTGCCACAATTTCTGATTCGGCCTCATTTAAGTCAAAAGGCGAACGACCCAATTCCGCGATGGCTGCGATCATGAAGGTCACCGCTGCAAGCGGCGCAAGCACCACATACCAAACCGTTTGCTGTCGCTGAACGATTTCGTTCATACCCATCGAGCCGGCCAAAATCGTCGGGATGAGCATGGTGGCAATCATCGGAATTTCAAATGAAACCAGAACCGCCACCTGACGGAACGCGCCGATCAGGGCATACTTATTATTGGATGACCATGCCGCCATAATAATGGAAAGCGTTCCAATGGAACCGGCTGCAATGATGTACAACGCGCCGACATTCAAATCCACGCCAAAGATCACGGGAGCCAGCGGCACAATCGCCCACAACAACAAAACGGACATCAAAGAAAGAATCGGTGCAAGGTTGTAAACCACTTTGTCCGCGCCATCGGGGGTAATGTCTTCCTTGATGATGAGCTTGATGATATCTGCAAATGGCTGGATGAGCCCGAACGGACCAACGCGATTCGGCCCCAGCCGGTCCTGAAAGCGCGCCACCACTTTGCGCTCCACCCAAACCAGGAAAATATCCAACACCATCATCAACGAGATGAACACGACCACGCCGATCAGTTGGATGATCAAACTGGCAAGCCAGCCCGCCGCTCCCCAGCCAACAAAAAGCCCCGTCAGCCAATGAGCAATAAAATTAACAGGGTCAGACCAAAAATTCATGGACGCTCCTATTGCTTCTTGGATAAATCTCTAGACTTGACTTCATTATTGATAAGCAAAAACAAACTTCAGCTAAGATAATTACGCAGCACCTTGTAAACACAAAGAAAAGGCTGGAAGGTTTAAGCCTTTCAGCCTTTTAATATATCGACGCGCCTAAACCCACTCCAACATCCCTTTGCGCCAGGCGTAAACGAGGCCCGCGATCAAGATCAGGATGAAAACGATACCCTCAAGCACCGCAAACAGCGAAAGCTGATCAAGCGATACGGCCCACGGGAACAGGAATACCGTCTCTACATCAAAGACCAAAAACACAAGCGCAAAAATATAATATTGGGCCTTGAACTGTACCCAGTTCTCGCCCACTGTTTCCATGCCGCATTCATAAGTGCTTTGCTTGATCGGGTTGGGCTTCTTCGGAGAAACGATCCACGAAGTCACAAGAGCCGCCACAGGAATGAGTGTTGCAATCACAAGGAACAAGCCGATATATAACCATTCGTTTTGCATATCTGCTCCAATAAAAAATTTCGCCTGTGCCAAAAAGCACGGGCAAAATTGTACCATTAATAACCGAGGACAATGCGAATCAGCGTCAAGTTCCTAGGTGATTTTCGTCACGTATTTATGCACTCATCCGTTAGGCGGATATCTTCAACCCGTCATGCAACCACTTGATGATGTCGTCTGCAAATGGGAATCCCAGAACCACGCCGATGATCGAACCAATCCCCCCAGCAGTTCTCGCAACACCACCTGAGAAACCAAAAAAGTTAGTCGCTTCAATCTGGACCGGTTGAGCGGATACCGTTTGTTGGCTTTCTGCTCCACTGACTTTATCCACGAAACGCAAATAAAACCAAACCGTTCCTCGAAACATTGCAGCGTTTGTCGGTTGAACGCTCCAATAAAATGTTACGGGCTGGCCCTGAATCAAAGACTCGCTTTGAATATCCGGTGGTCGAACATTCGGGCCTGCAATATCCAAACGCGCTTCTGCAAATACATGATGCGTATCATAGACGTTTGGAATTTGCACGATCTGTCCGCTGACAATATTCCCCCGCACTTCGGCCGTCGGCGTGACGTTGCCAAGCGTATCCAGTTCGAGAGTCAAACGAATCACATCCGAGTCGCCAACGCGGATACTGGGCGGGTATTCCAAAGTCAATCGCCGGGATTCGGGAATGGCAGGACGCGGAGATTCGGTTGGCTCGCTGGTCGGCTGACCGGTGGCGATCATCGGCAACACTTCAGTGGTTGGCGTGAATGCAACAACCGCTTGTGTATTTATTTGAGCAATTTGGGTCGTCTGAGAGGCAGGCGGTATAGCAGATTGAGCAGGGGCCCCGCTCAAAACACAAGCGAGGCCCGCTGCGAATAATATTGTTCCTACCGATAAAAGAAAAGACTTTCGACGCAAAAACATTATCTGTGTCAGACAATAATGATCAATCCGTAATCTAATTTTTCAACACTAGCACAGCTTCCCGCGAGCAGGTGACTTGATCCTTGGCACCAATCTTCGGCAATTCGAGAAATGGATTATTAAAGGTATCCATATTAAATCGATTGCTTCCGACCCTCACCTGGATCCTGACCACTGAACCAAGGAAGGTGATATTTTCAATGGTGCAGTCGAGCACGTTGGCTTTCTTTTCCACTGATACGAAATCAAGCCGTTCGGGTCGGATCGCAATCCTTATCTTATCGCCTTTTTGTCGGCCATCCAGATCTTCGGCCGTCTCAAGTTGAACACCGTCGATTCTAATTAATTTCTTCACCGGATCGATGACTTCTGCGTCTGTGGTGTTCAATGTGCCGACAAATCCTGCAACAAATGCTGTCTGCGGAAAGTTGTAAATCTCAAAAGGAGTGCCGACCTGTTCCATTTGTCCCTGGCTCATCACGACGATACGATCAGATATCGAAAGCGCTTCTTCCTGGTCATGCGTAACGTAAATAGCTGTTGTTCCCAGCTTCCTTTGGATCGAACGAATTTCCGCTCGCAAGGAAACGCGGATCTTGGCATCCAGGGCAGAGAGTGGCTCATCAAGCAGTAACACTTGTGGACGATTTGCGAGCGCGCGCGCCAGAGCCACGCGTTGCTGTTGTCCACCGGAAAGCTCGGCAGGGTAACTATTTCCTTTTTGTTCGAGATGGATTAAGGCGAGCATTTCTGTCACACGCTCTTTGATAGCCGATTCCGGTTCCCTATGAATCCGCATTCCGAAACCAATGTTCTGCGCAACTGTCATATTCGGAAACAGAGCATATGCCTGAAAGACCATACCCACTTTACGTTGGTTTGGCGCTTTGTCCGTAATCTCGACATCATCAAGAACAACCTTGCCGGTGGTCGGAACCTCAAAACCTGCGATCATACGAAGCGTGGTCGTTTTGCCGCAACCCGATGGTCCAAGAAAAGATACAAACTCTCCCTTCTTCACTTCCAAATTGAAATCCTGAACCGCCGTGCTTCCAGCAAATTGCTTGGAGATATTAGAAAGTGCAAGATGCGTCATATCAATTGATCCTCAGATTTATTAGTGTCCGCCAGCAATCTGTGTTTGCTGACCGCGGCCGAAAAGATTAATAATTCCCATGCACGCCCAAGTAAGGGCAAAGCTCACAACGGTAGCCGCCGCTGGCTCATAGGCTTTTTCTTGGATTAGGTAAGCTAGGAAGGGAGCAAATGCCGGTTTGGCAAGATACTGCGCCAAAATGTACTCACCCATCACAATCGCGAAACTCAGGAAAGCGCCGCTTAGAATGGCAACGCGTATATTAGGTAGGATGATGCGAAAAAGGATCGTTGCCCAATCCGCGCCCAAACTTTGTGCGGCTTCCGTCAAGGTGCGCACATCGATGGATCGCAAACCCGTATCAATGGAACGATACATATAAGGCATCGATAGCACAGTGTAGCCGGCAACCAAAAGCGCCGGACTATTCACGATAAGAAATGGAGGGTGGCTGAAAGTTCGTACCAATCCAAAGACAAATACAATTGCAGGAATTACGAATGGAAGTAGGGTAATAAACTCAACGGAGGTTCGAAACTGGGGAACCCGCAGGCGGACCCAGTAAGCAGTGGGAACAAAGATCAAGATTCCAACAATAATAGTGAGGACACCCCAAAGGACCGAAAAGGAGAAGTCTTTTACAAAGTTTTTATCATTAAAAAGCTGCTGATAGGCAAGAAAACTTAGAACCCCGCGCTGCGCACGCAGAGAAAAAATGAACGTGGCAACCAGTGGAAGAAAAAAGTATAGGATGCCGAGTATCATCCAAAACCAGGACCAAATCACACTAGTACGCTTCATCGCAACCACCTCTCAGATTGTCGTTGGAGCAACGTATATCCGGCAATCGCTACTGCCATGACTACCACCATCCCAAACGCCAAGGCATATCCTAAACCCGCATCCCCCAAATTGTCACCGCGTAATTGGGCTCCAATCCTAATCGTTACTAGATTAAGGGAGCCTCCAGTGAGCGCTTGGGCAGTTGCAAACGCACCGAAAGAGTTACCAAAGAGCAGAATCATTGTGCCCAATATAGAGGGTAAGAGAATTGGCAAAGCAACGTATCGCCAGTATTGAAAACTGGAGGCTCCCAGATTTTCTGCAGCCTCAAGCCATTCTCGTCGCAAGCCGTCAATCGCGGGTGCAATAACCAATACCATCAAAGGAAATTGGAAGTACATATACACAATACTCAATCCCCAGAACGTGTAAAGTTGGAAGCCATGGAAATACGGATTGTAGCCCATGGCCCTCAGCCAACCCGTCAGCACACCAGATGGACTGAGCAAGGCAATGAAAGCAAACGCCAGCGGAACACCGGCAAAGTTCGAAGCCACGCCGCAGAACGTCATCAGGCTGGAGCGCATGAAGGGAGGCAGTCCACCTCGAATGGCTGAATATGCCAGCAAGAATCCAAAAATGCCGCCGCCTAGCGAGGTGAATAAACTGATTTGGACGCTGATCCAATAGGCATTAATCAGGACAGGATTCTGCAGAAGATGTACAAAGTTTTGGAAAGTGAATGCACCTGTATTTGCGTCGACAAAACTACCCCATGCAATCGTTGAGGAGGGATAAATCAAGAACATAAACGCGAATATGAAGAAGGGCATTACTCCCAGCCATGCCCAGGAAAACTTGGAAGGAGCGGGACGCGCTTGAGGCGCGTCCCGCTTTACAACATTTGAAGCAGTCATTTCAAACTACGGGGTTGCTGTAGGTGCTGGAGCGGTTGGGGCTGAAACTGCAACACCAACACTCGACAGCCATCCGCCAGCAATCACTTTGTTCGCAGCGGCCAGTTGATCAACAGTGGGCGCAACTGCAGCAGCCAAAACTTTGGGATCTGGCAATGTCTTCAAGACATCGGCAGGAATGACACCGCGGGAAATCATATCAGCCTCTGAAACAACAGAAGCTCCGCCTTTAATCCAAGCCAACTGGCCCTGATCTGAATGGATAACCTCCATCCAAACTTTGGCACAATTGAGATGCGGTGCATACGCACTGATTGCCTGAACATAAGCGCCACCAATGCTCGGAGATGGGTAATCAATCTCGACATTCGGATTTCCGTTAAGAGATTGCTGATCGCCCAAGGCATTGTAGTTCCAAGCCAACTCGATTGGAGTTGCACCCTGTGCAAGGGTGCCTACCTTGGCAATGACCGGGACAAAGTTGCCGGCAGCATTCAACTTCTTGAAGAAGTCAAGACCGGGCTGGGCATTATCCAAAGAACCACCATTCGCAAGTGCAGCCGCATAAACAGCCATAATGGCTTGATTGGAAGTCGTAGGATCACCTGCCAAAGCAACCTGACCCTTATAGGCTGGGTTGAGCAAGTCAGACCAGTTTTTCGGCGGATTCTGGACAACAGCCGTATTGGTCTCGAACACCATGATGCCGTAGTAACCCACTGTCCACATGCCATTGGGATCATAGGTAGGAATACCCAAGGTAGTCGCAGGTAGCTTGCTCCAATACGTGCCTTCGTAGGGCTGGTAATCGCCCGCAGCAACGCCTTGCGCTCCATATGCATAGCCGACATCCACGATATCGGGAGCCTGAGGACCCGTATTGCCCTTGTTGGCTTCGATCGCGGCGAGTTCATCCTTTGAACCGGCATTTGGATCCAAGGAGTTAAGCTGGACGCTAGATCCGACCGTAGCCTGGAAGTCCGCGAAAATCTCACCGTAGTTTGCCCAGTTGTCCGGGGTGGCAATGATCGTCAGCATGCCCTCTTTCTGGCAGGCAGAAACCAGCGCCGCTGGCACACTAGAAACGGGAGCGCCATTATATGCTGTGCCATTGTACGTATATGAAACCGTAGGGACAGCAGCAGGCGCGGTTGTGGCGGCTGGAGCAGTAGTTGCCGCCGGCATGGCTGCAGTTGCAGCAGGAGCAGTTGTGGGAGCAGGTGCTTGCGTCGGAGCCGGCGTGGCAGCCGATCCGCAGGAGGCTAGCATTGCGCTAACCACAAGCAAAGACAGAACAAACAGCAAAGTCTTTCTATTCATGATTCTCTTTTCTCCTTTTTGAAATTTTTGGCAAGAGCAATACACTCTTCCTAACGACTTATTATATACCTGTTACATAGAGTCAATCAAACATTAAAGGATGTAACCGACTTCGCACTAAAAATTGTATAGATAACTATGGTAAACTCATTTGGGATGGAGCAATTGATAAAACATGTTGTACGCGCATAGCGGGCCAAAACCCCCAGATCAATAAAGTAATCGAAACTGTGAGAAGAAGTATGCTCAAAATCAATCTCAATCTTCGCATGCCGCATTATATACCATAAATAATCCTTGTAGTATCATGGGGCCTCCATATTGAACAACCAGGAGATAATTTGATCATGTTCGGATTTTTCAAGCGCAAAGGAGATGTATTTCATAACTTAGTCGCCCAGCAAGCTTCTCTTACAGTCGAAGGATTAGCGCTCCCGTGCAAATATGCGGAAGCTCAAAGTCCCAAAGTGGCATAACAGATTTCGCTCAAAGAAAAAGAAGCGGACGAAGTGCGCCGCATCTTAGTTGACGAATTGAATCATACTTTCAACACGCCATTCGACCGCGAGGATATCTTTAACTTATCCCGCACCATTGACGATGTGCTCGATTACGCGTATAGCACAGTGGACGAAATGGAGGTTCTTGACGTTAAGACAACAAAATATATCCAGCGCATCGCGTCCCTCTTAAAAGATGCGGCGTATGAAATCCAGCAGGGCGTGCTTCGGTTGGAGAATAATCCCGGCGTGGCCACCGAACATACACAGCGCGCCAAGGCACTTGAAAACCGCGTCGAGCAAGTTTATCGTGAAGCTATCGCTGACCTATTTAGCGGACCGGAAAACCTCAAGCACGTGGTGGGAATGTTAAAGCTACGCGAGGTCTACCGCCATTTAAGCAACGCCGCCGATCGAGGGGATGAAGCCGCGAATGTGATCGCCGACATCGTGGTGAAACTCACATAAGACTATGCCGCTGCAACTGATTATCGTTATTACACTGGCGCTGGTTTTTGATTTCCTTAATGGTGTGCATGGCTCAAGCAATATTGTAGCGACTGTGGTCTCCTCACGGGCATTTCGGCCGCGGGTTGCGCTCCTCATCATCGGGGCGGCGGAATTCATTGGACCGTTGCTGTTCGGCGTGGCAGTTGCTAAAACCGTTGGCGCACAAATCGTTGACACGAAAGTCATTACTTACAATATCCTGATGGCTTCTCTAATCAGCTGCGTAGCCTGGAACTTTCTGACATGGTTTTTAGGATTGCCCAGTAGTCCATCACACGGACTGGTTGGCGGTTTGGTCGGAGCGACAATACTGGGCGTGGGCCTCGAGCGCGCTGCGAATGCAGGGATTGATCAAAATTCTGATTGCATTGTTCGTCACTCCATTGATCAGCCTCGGATTCGGATTTATCACAACCAAGCTCATCCTCTTTTTGGTGCGTAATGCGACACCGCGTATCAACGATTTCTTTAAAGAAAGCCAGCTGATCACCGCGGTTTTGCTTGCTTCGAGCCAAGGCTCAAACGATGCTCAAAAAACGATGGGCATCATTGTCTTGAGTTTGATTATCGACAAGAACATGTTTGCATTCAGTATTCCACTATGGGTGATGGCCGTGAGCGCCGTAGGCATGGCACTGGGAACGGTGTTGGCCGGAGCGCGGCTGATCCGCACGTTGGGTAGTAAGTTCTATAAGATACGTCCGGTACATATAGCTTCTCAGCACAGACCTCTTCATTATTTCTAATGATCGCTTCTTCGTTGATGGGCCTGCCCATAAGCACGACTCAACTAATCAGTTCGTCAATCATTGGCGTTGGATCAGCGGAACGGTTGGGCAAGATCCGATGGACGGTGGCGAATGATATTCTCATCTCATGGATATTGACTATTCCGGCCACGGCCGCGCTCGCCGCCGTAGTTTATTGGTTGTTGATGAGAAGCACGATCTGATTTAGTTTTGGAATCTCACGTATAAAAAGAAGGATGAGTTGACGCTCATCCATCTTTTTATCAATTAGTTGACTTGCTGCACGGCACGCATCTTTTGACGCGCAATCGCTGAACGAAATATCCGATCAAAGAATCCATAATAGCCATCCTTGTCGTACAATATCATATAATCGGCGGGTCCATATTCTTCAGGACGATATAAAATGCCGCAATTTGAATTGATCTCCAAAATATAAATCTCGCCCCTGTCGTTCACGCGGACATCACAGCGGCCGTATCCGGTTCCAGACGAGGCGAGATACATTTGACGGCCCGCCGCTTGAAGTCGAGAAGAAAGAAGCGGATCTTTAACCGGTCGAAATTCAAATGGGACCGAATAATCCCATTTGATATCGGTGTGCCAGAAATTTTCATTAGGAGGAAAAATCAATTCCGTAGGCGGATACACAAACGGATGACCGAGATTGTCGGGATTATCCACTACAAAGACATTGAATTCGCGTCCAACGATAAACTCCTCGACGCGCGCACTTCCGAACAGAGACGCGATGCGCTTGAACTGCGCGTGCAACTGTTCGAGGTTATCCACGCGCGAGTCGCGCGTCATCTCGATACTGCTATAGCTCTTCGGATGCTTGACCATCAACGGAAAGTGTAAATCTTCGACGAGACGAGCCAGATCATCTTCTTCTGCGACGTGATAGCCCTTTGCAAATCCAACCCCATATGCTTCGGCATCGGCTTGCATTTTTTCGCGTGATTGATCATAGAACTTGCTATCGGAACCGGTGAAGGGCATATTCAATTCTTCCATGGCTTGGACAACATCCAGCCCGGGATAATCTTCATCCGCCGCGCCATCGCATAAATTGAAAAACACATCGAAGCGATTTTGCTCTTTGATTGCCTTCAATTTATCGAACACCGGACGACTCAATGTGAGCATCTCCCATTCACACGGATAATGCGCAATAAACTCGGCGGGAGTAAAGCCCCAAGTCTCATCATCATAAAGAACACAAACTCGCATCGGTCACCTCATTTCTTAATGCGAACCTTATCATAAAAATATTTAATATACAACCCTTGCGAGCCGCTAATTTCGTAATCCAATTCATCTACAAACAATGAAGCAAAGCGTTATAATTATTAGCTGTGAGGTGAAGCATGACAATCGCCGACATTCTTAACTCCATAAAATTCGTGGTTGACCCTGATGGACACCAATCTGCCGTGATGGTTGATCTCGACGTTTGGGAACAAATCGTCACTTTATTGGAAGATACCGAAGATGCGGAAGAAATCAAGAAAGCCTGTGGTATTAGGGAAGAAACGATCCCTTGGAAGGCAGCAAAGAAAGATTTGAAATTGGGGAAGTAAGATGTATCAAATTGAGTTGCGCCGTCAGGCGTTCAAAGATTTGGAATCCATCCCTGCGGATTAAAAACGTCTGATCGCCAAACACATTGACTCGCTTGAAGAAAACCCGCGTCCTAATGATTCCAAAAAACTCAAAGGCGACTCGGGTTATTCTTTGCGTGTTGGAACCTATCGCGTTTTGTATGATGTTGATGATAAAGCTAAAGCCGTGACTAATTACCGCATTAAGCATCGCCGCGAGGCATATCGGTAAATCATGAAAGTCTTTCTCAGTTCCACCTACCTTGATTTGATTGAACATTGCAAAGCCTATTACAAAGGGAGTAAATAGAATGGCAGAAACAACCTCACCAAAATCCTTTGTTTTTGTTCTTATGCCATTCGCGAAAGAATCAAATGATATTTACAAGCTTGGTATCAAAGCAGCTTGCCAAGAAGCCGGAGCATATTGCGAACGAGTGGATGAACAAATCTTTATTGAAAGCATTTTGGATCGAATTTACAACAAAATAGGAAAAGCGGATTTGATTATCGCCGATATGACGAACCGAAATCCAAATGTATTTTACGAAGCGGGATATGCACACGCATTGGGGAAAAAAGTCATTTTGCTTACACAACATTCTGACGATATACCCTTCGACATGAAACACTATCCTCATATCATATATGCAAATGATTCGATTACTTCATTGAAGGACGAACTTAGAACGCGAGTAAATTGGATCATATCAAATCCAGATAAGATCATGGATGTCTGGAGTGACGATCGATATAGTAAACAATTAACTAAAAGCCTTAAATAATCCTATCGATCTTTCACGCAAGGAAAGTATTGTCCCTGTCACACGGAAAGAAGCAATAGCTTTTTTACCTTGCCTGATCGAATATTTCCGGATGGCTGGATAACAATCTCCTGCAGCTTTGGAATCTATAATAGAACCGAACAGGAATTTCCATGCACCATAAAACTATATGGAGAAATTGGCGTTAAGGATGTCAATTTCAAACTAATTCTTGAAGATTCAGTTGATCTATAGTCCTTAAGATAATTATTTTGAAATCAGGCAATCTCGACTTCAGCCATCTCTTTGGTATAGACGCCCATGAGCCGCTTGATCTCGTCGGCCTGAGAAGCCAAGAGCTTAAGCGCCTCCTCGACCGACTTTATCAGCTTGACGAATTCTTCGAAGTAGCGGTTATGCGTTGCTCGGCTCTTAACCTTTTTCCAGAGGAACTCAATCGGATTATAGTCAGGAGAGTAGGAAGGTAATGGGTACACAATGAGCCGGTCTTTGTTTTTTTCAAAGAACTCCTGCGTGGCTTTGCTGGTATGATACTTGGCGCCATCCTGAATGAGGATGACCGGACCTGGAGTTTGGGCAAGCAGATGGAGAAGAAAGGCTTGATACGTTTCGCTGGTGAATTGTTCTTCGAGACCTTGATAAACCAGTCGCCCGCTAAAGAACTCGATCGCGCCGAAGACTTTGTAGCCCTTTCGCTTGCCTGTGGTTTTCACCAGCGGTTGGTGGCCAACCAGGGCCCAGGTGTAGGAAAGCGAACCCCAGAGGGCAAAGCTGACTTCGTCGCCGAAGAACAGCGAGGCTCCCCGCGTTTGAGCTTCCGCTAGGATTTTGGGCCATTCTTTCTCTACCCAGTGTTTCCGGGCGGCTTCGTCTAGATGGTCGGATACAAAGCGCGCCTTCTGCCGAGAGAAGCCCAGAGTATGCAATAATTCGCAGACATAGAATCGACTGTAGAATACATGAAACTTCTGGTAAATCAAGTCTTGGATCAAGATGCTGGTCCAACAGCCGGTCGGATAACCACAAGCTTCCGGTCCGGATTGGATCCAATCCGACAGCTGGCTCTTCTGTTTCTTCGTCAAGCGCGGTGGACGACCCGGACCTCTGCCAATCTCCAGACTCTTCCATCGCTTCTGCACGAATTCTTCTAACCAGTTGTACACCGTCTGTGCCGAGACATTCCACAGCTTCAGAATCGCACCCAGCTTCATTCGTTCGCCAATCATCACCAACACCGACACACGCCGCACCGCGCGCAGGTCGCCTCGCTCGTAAGCCTTCTGCAGTTCCATCTTCAACCGCTTGACAGTCTCTTTGGAAAAAGTTATTCTCCACATCGGATGCCTCCTTCTTATGCTTGGGTTGCTAGCCCTTGGCATAAGGATAAGGCATCCCCTCATTTCTTCACAGGCCCTTTTTCAAATTCTTTTTCTTAATCACTATAGATCCGATAAATCAAGAATAACTAAAACAGTTTTGAATCAAAATGAATCGGAAGCATCCATGCCCACCTCCCACCCGAACCATTCCGCAAAATACAGCGGACGTATCCACAAAGTGCGGCGGACTTTCCGCATCAAGGTCATCGAACCGATACGCCTCGTTCCGCCCGAAGACCGCGAGCAACATGTTTCAGTCAAAATGCTTTTTAATGGTTTATCAGCTTAAGTTTTTACTTACATCAAAATAAGTTTGGTTGTAGAATTGGAAAGTCATTGGAGACCGAATAGCGATACAGGGGAATACGCTAGGCTCGCTACCCAAAATTTGACGCATACTCAAATTACAGGAGACCAAATGACTTACCCTTACCCACCCGAACCCTTTCGCATCAAAGTCATCGAACCGATTCGCCTCGTTCCGCCCGAAGAGCGCGAAGCGAAACTCAAAGAAGCAGGCTACAACCTGTTCTCGATGAAAGCTGAAGACATCTTCATTGACCTGCTCACCGACTCAGGCACCGGTGCGATGAGTCAGGACCAATGGGCGGCGGTCATGCGCGGCGACGAGTTGTATGCCGGTGCACGTTCGTTCTATCGTCTCAAAGCCGCGGTCGAAGATATTTTCGGATTCAAATATTTTGTCCCGGCGCATCAGGGGCGCGCCGCCGAAAATATTTTGTCAGCGTGTTTGGTCAAGCCCGGACAATATGTCCCGAGCAACATGCACTTCGATACCACCGATGCCAACATCCGCGCCCGCGGCGGACGCCCGACCAATCTTGTCATCGATGAAGCCTTCGATCCTGCCAATCCGCATCCATTCAAAGGCAACATGGACATCGCCAAACTCAAAGCCTTCATCGAAAAAACCGGCGCCAACAAAATTCCGTTCGGCATGGTGACCGTTACCAACAACGCCGGAGGCGGACAACCCGTCTCGATGGAAAACATCAAAGCGATTGCGGATGTCTATCATTCCTATAAGATTCCGTTCTTCATCGACGCGGCGCGCTACGCCGAAAACTGCTTCTTCATCAAACAGCGTGAACGCGGCTATGAGTTGAAGTCCGTTAAAGAGATCGCACACGAAATGTTTTCTCTCGCCGACGGCATGACCATGTCCGCCAAAAAAGATGCCATCGTCAACATCGGCGGCTTGCTGTGCATGAACGATGAGTTATTGTTCCAAAACGTGAAGAATGAATTGATCCTGCGTGAGGGCTTCCCCACGTATGGCGGACTTGCGGGTCGCGATCTGGATGCGATGGCGGTTGGCCTGTACGAGGGAATTGATGAAGCGTATCTTTCATATCGGCTCGCGCAAACCGCGTATCTCGTTGCACGCATCAATGAAGCGGGCATTCCGTCCATTCAACCTGCGGGCGGACACGCCGTTTATCTCGATGTGCGCGCGGTTCTTCCACATATTCCACAAAGCGAATTTCCCGGTCAAGCGCTCGCCGTTGAACTTTATCGCGAAGGAGCGATCCGCGGCGTGGAAATCGGCTCGGTGATGTTCGCTTATCCCGATCCTGATTCAGGAATAATGATTTATCCAAAACTTGAATTGCTGCGGCTTGCAATTCCTCGCCGAACATATACACAATCTCACATGGACTATGTAGCGGATACACTTGCGAAAATCAAATCACGAGCTTCATCGATTCGCGGTTACAAGTTTACATATGCGCCCGAATTATTGCGTCACTTCACCGCGCGCTTCGAGCCGCTTTAGAAAGTGAAAGATGAAAAATGATTCCTAACCAATGGTACATTAGTCTGGAATCGAAGGAAGTTAAAAAAGGGAAACCCGTCGGCTTCACGCGCATGGGCGAGAAGATCGTTGCGTGGCGCGATAGCCAGGGCAATCTATCCGTCATGAGCGACCTTTGTCCGCACCGCGGCGTGGCGCTCAGCTTGGGCAAATTAAAAGGCGATTGCATTCAATGTCCGTTTCATGGCTTCGAATACGACACCAGCGGCAACTGTAAATGGGTTCCGGCAAATGGACGCAACGCCGAGCCGCCCCAAGCCCTGCACGTCAAAACTTATCCAACACGCGAAGCCCACGGCTTTATTTATATCTGGTGGGGCGAACCGCAGAAAGAGTATCCGCCCCTGCCGTGGTTTGAATCAATCGGCGATGATATGGTTTACACTACCATACAGGATCATTGGAAATATCATTACTCGCATGCCATCGAAAATCAATTAGACGTTGTACATTTGCCTTTCGTTCACTACAATACGATCGGGCGCGGCAATCACACTTTGGTCAATGGACCGATAGCAAAAGAAGAAAATAAAAGCAGGAGAGATAATCTGCTTATTTATGGGTTCACAACGAATCGGATAACGGTCAAAAGCCGAAGCGACCCTCCGAAATGCCTGATCCAAATCGCCGTCCATCCTTACAATTCTACTTCCCCAATCTCTGGCAGAACTGGATCGCTGACACGATCCGAGCCATGATCGCTTTTGTTCCAATTGATGACGAAAACACAATGATGTATATCCGTTATTATCACACCATGCGCGCACCGATACTCCGTCAACTGACAGGCTGGACTGGCAGTTTAGCAAACCTAGTGATCGAGGCCCAGGATCGCCGCGTGGTCACCACCCAACGCCCCGCTCGGTCTGACTTAGACATCGGTGAAATCCTCATACCGGGCGATCATCCCATTGTGGTTTATCGCAAACGCAGACGAGCATTAATCGAGGAAACAGAATCTACATAATATATGGATATCCGCGCATATAACCGCAAAGCATGGAACAGCGAAGTTGAACGCGGCAGTCCATGGACGATACCGGTTAGTCATGAAATTATCGAAGCCGCGCGCCGCGATGAATGGTCGGTGGGATTAACCGAACAAAAGCGTGTGCCACGTGAATGGTTTCCTCCGATGCAAGGATTGGATCTGCTCGCTCTTGCCTGCGGCGGTGGTCAGCAATCACCGATCTTCGCCGCGGCGGGAGCGAATGTCACGGTATTGGATAATTCACCGCGTCAATTGGATCGTGACCGAGAAGTTGCAGAGCGCGAAGGGTTGCACATCAAACTCGTCGAAGGCGATATGCGCGATCTCTCGGCGTTCACGGACGAATCGTTTGACCTCATTTTTCATCCTATCTCTAATACCTTTGTACCTGAAGTGCGTCTAGTTTGGAAGGAAGCTTTCCGCGTTCTGTGCCGCGGCGGAAGTATGTTAGCTGGAATGATGAATCCAATTTTTTACCTCTTCGATATTGATAAGGCTGATCAGGGAATATTGGAAGTCACTCACAAATTGCCTTATGCCGATTCAGAAAATCCTGAGATCATGAAGAAGATGAGGAAGAAGAATCTGCCGCTGGAACACAGTCATTCGCTCGACGATCAACTTGGAGGTCAGATGGATGCAGGGTTTCATCTCATCGGTCTGTATGAAAGTCATCAAAATGGCATCATCATTAGCGAGTACACACCAACCTATATTGCCACTCGCGCTCTAAAACCTTAAAGGACATTCAAAGCCTGAAGACTACTGACGTTCTAATACCCGTATCACGAGCTTCAATCCCGACCACACCTCGCTCACCGCACAAATCTTTACATCCACGAAGCCAAGCGGCAAAGCAATTTCACGGATCACATTATCAGTAATATCAGTCGATACCTTCGAAGCTTTCTTCGGCCACGACACCCACACGAAGCCATCCTGCTTCAACTCGTGTCTTAGCTTGGACAATGTCAGATTGAGGAAAGCACTCTCGGTTGCAAACACATGCGCGGCTTCAACAGGGTTACTTATCCTTGTCACCAATACTGCATCTTTGGGTAAATTTCCGAGCCATAACCTGTAATCCTTTGGCGCGTTGATCGTCAATAATTTCATCCCGACTTTTATACCGAGCTTCTTTACCAGCGGAGTTCCTGAATAACCAATGGTTTCCATGTGATTAGCCTTTTCGAAATTATACATACTAACTCATTGTTCATATTTAACGGAACCGTGCTAAACTTTTCGACAACATGACTCGCTGGCTTGATCCTCATCCGGTAGAGATTCCCGCTTCATTCTCGACCCTCAACCTGCCTCCGCTCATTGCGCGGACTCTCCTCCGACGCGGCATCACCGATATCGAGTTCCGCGCGTGCGTTCCTTCATCCTGACTCAATTCCATCTACTCCATTTCCAGAAATTGAAAATGCCGTTGAATTTATATTATTGGCTATGCGCTCCAACGAATCGATCTGCATTTGGGGCGACTTCGACGTAGACGGACAGACCTCTACTACCCTTTTAGTTCAAACCCTCCAAGCTATCGGCACAAACGTCACTTACTACATTCCGATTCGCGGCAAGGAGAGTCATGGCGTTCATATCGAGAGTCTCAAGTCCATTATTGATAACGGTGCGAAACTCATCATCACCTGCGACACAGGCATTACTGCTCATGAAGCAATTGATTACGCCAATTCGCGCGGCGTGGAGGTCATCGTCACTGACCACCATGATTTGGGTGAAACACTTCCAAACATAAAAGCGATCATCAATCCAAAGCTTTTGCCGAAAACTCATCCACTCGCAAATTTAGCTGGCGTCGGCGTTGCTTATAAATTAGCAGAAGCGCTCTTCGAACAACATTTATCCCACAAAACACAGCTCACAGAACTTTTGGATTTAGTCGCGCTGGGGTTGATCGCCGATGTTGCTCTACTTAAAGGTGAAACGCGTTTGCTCGCACAAAAAGGGATTCTAGCATTACGTAACACGAATTGGCTTGGATTAAAAGTGATGGCAGAGTTATCAGGAACAAATCTCGAAACGCTGACCGAAGAAACCATCGGCTTTACATTTGCTCCGCGCCTGAATGCGCTTGGACGGTTGAGCGATGCCAACCCCGCTGTTGAATTATTGTTGACGCAAGATCCAGTTCGGGCGAGAATCCTTGCCGCACAAATTGAGGGATTGAATACTCAACGCCGACTGCTTACAAGTCAAGTTTACGAAGCCGCTGAAGCTCAACTCCGAGAGAATCCATCCTTGCTTACCGAGCCTGCCATCATTTTGTCACATCGCGACTGGCCCGGCGGCGTAGTTGGAATTGTCGCCAACAAACTCGTCGAACGATATCGCAAGCCGGCTCTCCTATTAACCGAATCAGATGATGGCATCCTGCGCGGCTCGGTGCGCTCGGTTGAAGGACTGCACATCACCCAAGCCATCGCGGCGAACAAAAATTTATTGATCAGCTTTGGCGGTCATCCCATGGCAGCAGGACTATCTTTACAGACCGATAAGCTCAACGCTTTCAAAAAAGGTCTTGGCAAAGCGATTGAGAGGCAACTCGGAAAAATTATTTTAGAAGAACCTACTTTGCAAATCGACGCGTGGCTGAAACTTAATGAAATAAACTTTGAACTTGCAAATACTCTAGAGTCACTTTCGCCATTCGGCGCGGGAAACCCGGAATTGATTCTTGCAACCCGAAATTTAACGCTGAAATCGATTAAAGAAATTGGGAAGACAAAGGAGCATCGTCGGATCACCGTCACCGACGATGCTGGTGCGAAACAGGATTTGCTTTGGTGGAACGGAGCAAATGAGGAAATTCCTGATTTAGATACCAAAATTGAGGTGGCATATTCCCTGCGCGCCAATACTTATCGCGGACAAAGACAACTGACCCCTCAATTCCAAGAACTCCGCATTGTTGAAGAAAAGCCGATCGAGATTCAGAAATCGAAAATAGACATTCGAGATTGGAGAGCAGAAAGCAGAAAGTTGGATGAAATACCCTTCGGCACTTTGATTTGGGCGGAAGGCGTTGATAAAGCCAAAGGCGCGAATCGTTTTGATTTGTATCCGGCAGATGAATTTGCAATTTATACAACCCCTCCATCGCTAGTGGAATTACGCGCCACGCTGGAAGTTGTCAAACCAAAAATAATTTATCTCTTGGGCATTTCACCGGCCGCCGAGAAGGCTGATGAATTTTTATCGCGGCTGGCTGGCATGGCAAAATTTACGCTCCATCAGCGAAATGGTAAAGTTAATATTTCAGAATTGGCCGCGGCAACTACACAACGCGAAGCGACGATCCGTATGGGGCTGGAATGGCTTGGAGCGGGCGGCCATCTCAAAGCCGAGGAAGAGAACGGTGAATTGAATCTTGCAAATGGAGATGGCGTCGCCAATCCTTATCTGCAACACGAGTTATATCTGGCAGTCAAAGGTTTGCTAGAAGAGACAGCGGCATATCGAAATTATTTTGCGAGCGCCGATGCCAAATCGCTTTTCAAGTTCTAAATTACAATTAACCTATGAAACGAAAACTTCCCGAACATGGCTGGTGTTTTGTGTGCGGCTCCGAAAATCCGCACGGCATTGGACTGACATTGTGGGTGGACGATGACGGCATTCTCACTTCAGAATTTACTCTAAATGATGCGCAACAAGGTCCACCCAGTTACGCGCACGGTGGCGCATCGGCGGCGATACTCGATGAAGCGATGGGACTCGTGGTCTGGGCCGCGGGGCTGGAAGTGGCGGCTGTCAATTTGGAAATCAATTATCAAAAGCCCCTGCCCCTCCATCAGCCGTTGAAAGTTGAAGCGCATATCACGAAAAAAGATCAGCGCAAGATTTTCAGTACGGGCGAAATCAAGCTCGCAGATGGAGCGACCGCTGTCAGCGGACGCGGCATTTATGTGGTGGCACCGCAGCTATTCAAAATTGTTGATCAAAAGAAAAGGGTGAAATAATTGTAGCTAACTCTGGTCAATGTTTGCATCGACTCTGCTGACTTTTCCAAAACGCGCATTCGTCAGCTTACTCAAATCGGCAACCGACAATTTGATATTCAATCCCCGCTGTCCGCCAGAAATGTGTATCTCACCAAAATTCTGCGCCGAAGAATCAATCACAACTTGAAAGCCTTTATGGATGAGCGCCAGCGGCGAAATGCCGCCGGCTTGTAAACCAGTCAACTCTTCCGCTTCACGTTCTGTAGGAAGATAAACCTTTCTCTCATCCAGCACCGCGGCGACAAGCTTTAAATCAACGGTTGAATTTCCCGGGACTGCAACTAGCAAGGGTTTCTTAGGCTTGTCACGAGTAACCACAATCGTTTTGAAAACAACAGCCGAATCAATATTGAGAATGCGAGCTGTTTCGACGGCGCCGAGTTTTTCGATTGGCAGTTCGTACGCTGTGTATTTGATCTTGCGCAAGTTCAGAAAGCGCGTCACGTTATTGACAATAGGCATTTGATTCTCTTCTATCTATTTTACTTCGCATGGTAAACTTCAAGCCCATGAATCTATATCATTGTTCGCGAAATGGCGCATCCATTTCCTCGACTTCCAACGGATTCCGATTCACGATTCCTGAATCTCCGCTCAACCAATTTCGGCTTGCACAAGTAGACGGTTATGGGCGCCGACCTCGCCGAGAATTCTCCATGCACCCTCCTTTGACTTTTAGCCTGAGCCTGCGTGCCTCCTCTGAATTGATTCCCGGAACATGGGGCTTTGGTTTATGGAACGATCCATTTGGCTTGTCGCTTGGGTTCGGAGGCAATCCGTTCAGCCTACCGGCTTTGCCAAACGCGATCTGGTTCTTCCATGCATCCGCAAAAAACCATTTATCGTTTCGAGATGATAAACCCGCACAGGGTTTTTTCGCCCAGGTGATGAGCAGCCCACAATTTCATCCACTGTTACTCCCCATCGGTTTGACGTTTTCCTTTTCAAAGAAAAGTGCGCGCCAGTTACTGGGTCGCATCATTGAGGAAGATGGCGCAATCATCAGCGCAAACGTAGCTCAATGGCACAGTTACCGCTTTGAGTGGAGTCCGAACCGGTCCAGGTTTTGGGTAGATGAAGCTTTGGCGTTGGACACGCCCGTAAGTCCACGTCCGCCTTTGGGCTTGGTCATCTGGATCGATAATCAATACGCGGCATTTACGCCGGATGGAAAACTGAAGTGGGGATTGGAAAATAATTTAACGGAAGCGTGGCTGGAAATAGAAAATATCGAGACAAACAGGTAAGGGTCAGAAATTTCTCGCCCTTATCATTTATATCATCACCCAGAAGTGCGGGAAAAAAATTCTTAACAACGCATCTACAATCAAGCCGAGTATCAACAAGCCGCCAAAATTTCGGTTATGCACAAAACAAACCGCAGAGAACCACGTAGGCCACGCCGGAAAACCTTCAGGTGCCTGTGCAGGACGCGGCTTGTTTAATACTTGAATCGCTCGAATTGCATCCTTGAAGGCGAAGAAAGCAATGAGCATCACAGGAGTGAAGTAATGCGTCACAAAGACAAGATAGACAATGACTACGTAAATAAGCACAAGCGCGGCCTGATTGACAAAACGGGCAAATCTTTCGCCGGCGCGCACCGGAAAAGTGCCAACGCCTTTTTTCTTGTCGTCTTGCATCTTATCAATATGTTTGCCAACATTGATGCTCGCCACGCTGAGACCGAATGGAATCCCCGCAAGCGCCACATTCCAAATTGTGGGAGTCCAGCCTTTGGCAAGGACAAAGTAAACGCCGGTGATCATGATCGGTCCCCAAATCAGGAAAATGGCGAGCTCACCCAATGCCCAATATTTCAGCGGCCAAGTATAGAATAATAGAATGAGCGCACCAAAAGCAAACAAGCCAATCACGACAGGATTGAAGCCGGTGTAGAGCAAAGCGTAAAGGCCCGAGAGCGTCGCGATCACACCGCTGACAATGAACCATTGTATCTGCTGTCTCTTCGTCCAAAAGCCCTGCACCAGCGGATGAACTCCATACTGTGTGCGGAAATAATTATCCTTATCCACGCCACGGCTATAATCCGTGTAATCGTTTAATAGGTTATTTGTGCCATGCGCGATGAATAATCCAAGCGTCAAGACGATCCATGGCAGCCACGAGAAATAACCATCACGCCAGGCAAGAATGCCGGCGATAATGCAAGAATAAACCGTCACAAGTGTAACGGCGGAACGGGTGGCAATCAGCCATTTGGAAACGACATCCAATGCATCCCATTGCTTTTTATCGTCCATTTTAACGAGCTGCCAGATGGCAGTGCGCCACATGGCAAAATCTATTTTCATATTATCCTCTATCCATCCTTCCAAAATCAGACGCATTATACGACTAATTTATCCAGACAGATTTTGCTCTTCCGCTGTTGACATGGACACCTCATGCCGTTATAATACCGTCCGCTTCTGCCCTGGCAGTTGGAATATGCCGGGGCGGTTGTTTGTCGAATATCCCGCGCAAGCGGGAAGAACCAGCTTCCCCGTATACTGGCGAAGGTATCCTGAGCGAAGCCGTGGGACCCGCGAGCAATTCGGCGAAGTGAATGACTGGAGAAAAAAATGAGATACGCAATTGTAGAAAGCGGCGGCAAACAATACAAAGCCGTCGAAGGACAGAAGATTGAAGTGGATCGTCTGTCAGCAGAGCAAGGCGCCAAGCTCGAATTGCGAGCGTTGTTGGTGGCCGATGGCGATGACGTGATGGTTGGAACTCCAACTTTGAGCGGCATCCAGGTCAAGGCCACAGTCGTGGATCATTTTCGCGGCGAGAAAATCTTCCGCTTCAAATACAGCCCAAAGAAAAGAATTCGTGTACGCGGCGGTCATCGCCAGCAATATACACGGCTGATGGTGGATTTCATCGGCAAGCCGGGCGAGACTCGAAAGGTTGAGAAAGTAGAACCGAAGCCTGTGGTCGAAAAGAAGCCCGCGCCGAAAGTTGAAAAATCCGAGGCGGAACCTAAAGTCAAAGCGGAGAAACCCGCCGCTGAAGGTCCCGCAAAAGAAGCAAAGCCCAAAAAGGCTCCCGCTAAGAAGTCGCCAGAAAAAGAATCTGAGAAGAAACCCTCGACCAAAAAGTCGAGCAAGTGAAGTGAGAGGTAGAAATGGCTCATAAAAAAGGTGGCAGTTCAAGTCATAACGGGCGCGACTCGAATGGTCAGCGCCTGGGTGTCAAGCGGTATGCCGGTCAATTCGTTTTGGCAGGCAACATTTTAATTCGCCAACGCGGTTCCAAGATCAAACCCGGTTTAAATGTAGACGCGGGCAAAGATGATACTTTGTTCGCCACAGCGGACGGCGTGGTGATGTTCGATGTAGTACGCGGCCGCAAGCGCGTCAATGTGATGCCTGCGGCAAAGGAATAACATGAAAGCAGAAATTCATCCGAAATTTTATACGGACGCTAAAGTGGTTTGCGCTTCGTGCGGCACCACCTGGACAACCGGTTCCACCAAAAAGGAATTGCGCGTCGACATTTGCTCGAACTGCCATCCGTTTTTCAGCGGCGAGGCCCAGCGCATCATTGACATCGAAGGGCAGGTGGATCGCTTCTATAAGAAATTGTCCGCTCGCCAGACTTATGTGGATACCAAAAAGGCCCGTGACGCCGCGAAGAAATCTCCCGAGCGCCCGATCACTGAGCTTGAACTCTCGACGCGCGCGACGGAAGCGTTAGCTAAAGCCGGCATCACCGAAGTCAATCAATTGTTAAAGAAACTCTCTGAAGGTGAAGCGGCGGTGCTTGCTATCGAAGGTTTTGGTCAGAAGTCGTTGATTGACGCAAAGAAGAAGCTGCGCGCATTGGGTTACGAGCTGCCTGAGGCTTCCACCGCGGATGCGTCCGCGTAGGATTTGCAGAGGAAGTTTAATCAGGTAAACTTGACAGGCAGATACGAAAGTGTCTGCCTGTTTTGTTGATAAGGAGAATGCATGCGCCATACCCACGGCTCGATTGAAGTGATTTGCGGCTCGATGTTCAGCGGCAAGACGGACGAGTTGATTCGGCGGCTGATACGAGCAAGAATTGCCAAACAGAAAGTCCAGGTCTTCAAGCCCGCCATTGATGTGCGGTACGCGGTCGAGAAGGTCACGTCGCATATGGGAACGAATTTTGAAGCCATTCCGGTTGAGAAAGCGGCGGAGATTCGCGATAAGCTTGAAAAAGATACAACAGTCGTAGGTATTGACGAGGCACAATTTATGGATGCGGAGGTTATCAATGTCGCGCAGGAATTGGCGGAGCGCGGCGTCCGCGTGTTGGTGGCCGGGCTCGACATGGACTTTCGCGGCGAGCCATTTGGTCCGATGCCGATGCTGATGTCGAAGGCCGAACGCGTGGATAAGCTTCATGCCATCTGCATGATCTGCGGAGATGAAGCCTCGCGCACACAAAGGCTAGTCAACGGAAAGCCAGCGCGCTACGATGACCCGGTAGTGATCGTCGGTGCATCCGAGCTATATGAGGCGCGTTGCCGCATTCATCACGAAGTCCCACGCTAGCGGTGCGAAGTCCCAAGCTTGCTCGCAGGAAGAAATAGATGCAAGATTACAAAGAATTTTTGTCCGAAGTTTTGATTGACGAGAGAACACTGCAGAATCGAATCGCAGAACTTGGCGCAGAGATCAGCCGAGATTATGAGGGTCGAAATTTAATCCTCATTTGCATCCTGCGCGGTGGCATGGTTTTTCTTGTGGATTTGATGCGGCATATTACCGTGCCACATATGATAGATTTCATGGCGGTCTCTTCGTACGGTGCGGGCGCACGTGAATCAAGCGGCAGCGTGCGCGTGACCTACGATCTTCAAACGGATATTCGCGGCAAGGATGTGTTGTTGGTCGAAGACATTGTCGATAGCGGCAACACCATCGCTTCGGTGCTTGAATTTTTGCAAACGCGCCAGCCGCGTTCGCTGAAAGTCTGCACGTTGCTGGACAAGGAAGAACGGCGCGAAGCGGCTGTGCCGATCCACTATCGCGGGTTTGTCATCCCAAATAAATTCGTCTTTGGCTACGGCCTCGACCTCGATGAGTATTATCGAAATCTTCCTTTTATCGGCGTGGTGGATTTAAAAAAATATAAACCACCTGCGTGAATAACTATGGACAATCAAGACTCTTATGCGGGACGCTGGGTCGCAAAGGTGCGCGGCAAGATTGTCGCGCAGGGTGGAACTCCCGAGCAAGCTCTGCATGCAGCGCAAATGAGTCACCAGAAAGAAAAGCCCGAAATTATTTACATGCCTTTTCCATTTTCATCTTCGCCGTTATTGGATTCCATTCGCAATATTTTCTCCGATGCAGAACTTTATCTCGTCGGCGGCGCGGTACGCGACATGTTGCTTGATCGCGTCTCCCACGATCTGGATTTTGCGATTCCCAAAGATGCGATTCAGATGGCTCGACGTACTGCGAATGCGCTGCACGCCGACTTTTATGTTCTGGATGAATCCCTTGATATCGCACGCGTCATTCTCTCCGCCGATAACGGGGCACGCGATATTTTGGATTTCGCGGCGTTCCGCGGCGCGGACCTCGATGCCGATCTGCGCGGCCGCGACTTTACCATTAATGCCATTGCATTTGATCTTCGTAATCAAACCATATTTGATCCCCTCAGCGGCGCATCGGATTTACGCGGCAAACTAATTCGCGCTTGCTCGGATACTTCGCTCAAGGATGATCCGATTCGAATCTTACGCGCGGTGCGTCAAGCCGCGGCCTTCGATTTCAAGATCGAAGCCGAGACGCGCAAAGCGATAAAACAAGCCGCGCCTCTCCTTCCGAAGATTTCTCCCGAGCGCCAACGCGATGAGCTATTCAAGATCTTGGAAGGCCCACGTCCTGATTCTTCTCTGCGCGCGCTGGAAATGCTTGGAGTGTTTCCGTATCTGCTTCCAGAGTTGTCAGCGCTAAAAGGTGTTGAACAATCTACACCGCATGTGCACGATGTGTGGGAACATACGGTGAGTGTGATGCAAAATCTTGACAGTATTCTTGCAGCTCTTGCACCTAGTTATAACGCTGAGAAAACCTACGATCTATTTACTGATTTGCTCGCTCTCCGCCTTGGACATTATCACGAACAACTCGCCGCGCACTTCAATCAATCCCTCAACACCGATCGCTCGATGCGCGCCTTGTTGTTTTTCGCGGCGTTGTATCACGATATCTCGAAACCCGCTGCAAAGTCAGTGGAAGAAACGGGACGGATTCGATTCTTCGATCATGATCAATTAGGCGCGAAGGTCGCAGTCGAACGAGCACGCGCCTTGAATCTCAGCAACGATGAAATCGAAAGACTGAAGATCATCATCGAGAATCACATGCGTTTTCATTTCTTCACCAGCCGAATGGAAGGCGAACAAAAAGAGGCTTCACGCAAAGCCATTTATCGGTTCTTCCGCGACGCTGGCGAAGGCGGCGTGGATTTGGTTTTGCTTGGACTCGCGGATTTGCGCGGCACGCGTGCTCATACGTTGACGCAAGAAAGTTGGAGTGCCGCGCTGGATGTCGCAAGAATCTTGCTTGAGAATTATTGGGAAAAGCCGCAAGAAATAGTTGCGCCGCCGCGTCTAATCAATGGACTCGATGTGATGAATGAATATCAACTCGAAGCGGGTCCGCTCATTGGTCAATTACTAGAAGCAATTCGCGAAGCGCAAGCCACCGGTAAAGTGTTGACGCGGGAAGAAGCACTTGCGTTTGGTCGTGAATGGCTGAAGGAAAATCAAAAATGAATTTTATCTTCTTTGATCTCGAAACTCAAAAGTTATTTCAGGATGTCGGCGGACGCGATGCCAGCAAATTGCGTCTGGCTTGCGGCGTGACGTATTCAACCGAGAAAAAAGATTTCAAAGTATATTGGGAACGCGATGCACAAGCGTTGGTTGACGAATTGAAAGCCGCTGATAAAGTGGTCGGCTTTAATATTCGCGACTTTGATTATGAAGTTCTGCGTCCGTATGCGCCGACTTTTAATTTCGCATCACTACGAACCTTGGATTTACTCACCGATCTGAATCGGATTCTCGGCTTCCGCATTCCGCTCGATTCGCTTGCGAAGGCTTGTCTCAATGCGAAGAAAACTGCGGATGGAATTCAATCGGTGGAATGGTTTCGTAATGGTGAGTTGGACAAAGTCGCTGAATACTGCAAAGCCGATGTGGACATCACGCGCCGCGTCTATGAGTTTGGACACGATAATGGATTCGTTTATTATTACAGCAAGCTGGGAAGCAAACTAAAGGTGAAAGTGAATTGGAGATAGAAATGGAAAAAGTAAAGGTAAATGGCATCAACATCGCTTACGAGCGCCGCGGACGTGGTGAACCACTGGTTTTGATTCATGGCTATCCACTAGATCACACAACTTGGAATGAACTCACGTCGTTGCCTGAAAACGATTTTGATTTAATTATTCCTGATCTGCGCGGCATGGGGCAATCCGATGCACTGGATAAAACTTACACAGTCGTTGACCTTGCATCTGATATTGCTGGTTTGCTCGATCATCTCAAAGTTCAAAAAGCATTTATCGCCGGTCACTCCATGGGCGGATATGTTGCATTGGCATTTGCGCGCACATATCCAAATCGCGTGCGGGGACTGGGTATGATCTCTTCGCAAGTTCTCGCTGATCCGCCTGAAAGAAAAGAAGGCCGTTATAAAACGGCGGCAGAGGTTGCAAAAAAAGGAATCGGCGTGGTGGTTGATTCGATGACGACAAAACTTTCTGCCGATGCGCACATTCAATCGTTTGTACGTGATTTGATACAAAGACAAAAGCCCGAAGGTGTGATCGGTTCACTCAAAGCCATGGCAGAACGATCTGATTCAAGTGATTTGTTTAAATCATTCAAATTTCCCGTTGTCATTGTGCATGGCGATGCGGACGCGTTGATTCCCGTTGAGCGCGGACGCGAGATGAAGGCTGCGTTGCCATTGGCATATTACGCCGAGTTGAAAGGCGCGGGTCACATGCCGATGATGGAAAATCCAAAGGCAGTGGCAGAGGCGTTAAGATTTTTATTGAAATAAAACACGAAAGCAATTATCTTGAGTTTAGAGTTCGTAGGACCTTAGCAGAAATGGAACTTGCTGATAAAGTTTTTGTGTGAAGAAAAACAAAATCAACGAGTTTCGAAAAGCAGTATACCGAAGTCTGAAGAAACGGGCGGATATCCTATTCGACTTGATCGATGCCCTGACCGTGGCAGGCCAGGTGAGTTCGCCCGTGGCCTTGAGCGAGCAGAAGCCATTCCGGCGGAAGTTCGAGAGCGTATACGACGGATTAGAAAACGGTGAGATGGACATCGGAGAAATCCTTTCGCTCTTGCCAGATTGTGTGCCGGAAGACAGCGAAACGATTGCAGGCTATCAAGTGTATGCGGTGGATGCGACTCCCAATGAACATGAAGAAGCCGAGACCCTGCCGGATCGCAGTGTATTGAAAGCGAGTCAGAGCGAGACACTGCGCTACGGACACAAGTATTCCTGGGTGGTGCGACTGATACACCGCGGGACTTCATGGGTAGCGCCGGTGGATGTGGAACGGATCAGCACGGAGAAGTACAGATACGAAACTGGCCAGCGGTGCAAGTCCAGGAATTGGATCTGCGTGACCCACAAGCGAAAGTGATCGTGGCGGACAGCCGCTATCAAGACCACCAGTTTTTGAATATTTTCGAGCAGTTTCAGCGCACTTTTGCTCTGATCCGCCTGCGTGGCAATGGCGTCTTGTATGAAGAGCCGAAGCGAAAACCGAAAGGTAGTCGCGGCGCTCCCCGCAAGCATGGTCTGTCTTTCAAACTGAATGGCGCTCATCGATCTGCCGATCGTCGTGAGACCTTCCAGCTCAGAGAGCAGACCGTACGGGTGCAAGCCTGGCAGAAACTCCACTTCGCCTGACACGTACTGCGTTCTTCAGTAAAGGCGCAGTCACTTCGTAAGAAACTGGCTGCTTTAATCGGCACACTGGTTCAGATCGAATTTCTCAAAGCGGATGGCACGCCGCGTTACAAACGACCGATGTGGTTATGGTGGACCGGACCGCAGAACGTGGCACTTTCCGATCTGTGCCGCATGTATCTTTGGAGATTCGCAAAAGTGGTTTGTAGTGTGACCATCGAGCATCTGTTCCGATTTCTCAAACAGCATATGGGACTCAATTCCAATCGTTCCCTCAATCTGGTGAGCGCGGGACAATGGATGTTGCTGTGCGCTTTGGCCTATTGGCAATTGCTGCTGATGCGCGATCAAGTGAAGCCTAATCGTCCGGCTTGGTATCCCAGCAAAGCGGATCGATGCACAACTCTCACGCCTTATCAGGTACAACGACCTGCCCTGTGTTCTTTCAGGGTCGGCTTTTGCATTTTTGTTGGAGTTGGGCACACCGGCCCCCACTCCCAGACCTGCTGGAAAAGGCATGGGCAGACCCAAAAATTATTGCCTGGCTCCGCGTACTCGCTATCCGGTGATCTTCAAGAGCAAAAAGACATCCAAATCACCGGCTGCCAGTCCATAATTGGTATTTGCTTTTCTATTTTTAAGGTTCAGTTCAATTGCACTTTCTTTCTGTTCTATTCTGCTACTCTAAAGTCAAGAATTAACAAAAGAATTTCTTTACCGATTTAAGCTATTTAGGATAAAGAAGAAAATCCCATACCCTTTAGTATCCATCGAGTTGTAGGTTGATCCAAAGATTCAAGCGCACCTGCAAAGCCTCGCAAATCACTTTTATAAGGTTTGAATCTCAAGTTCTCTTTTCCTATAAGCAACTTGTTGACTTGGTCGCAATAATGTAGCACATTAGATATTGCTTCACGCTTCTCGGCCTCGTTTACTTCCTTCCCATGCATAAGACGGTCCCGCGTGTCTTCGGCCTTCTCGATAATTTCGAGCGCAGTTTTTGGTATCTCAAAGCCGAATATATTTTTGAAGAACTGCTGATAATCTTTGTGTGTGCTATGTTGCCTATCAAGAGCTTGCCAAGTCAAGTCACTATCTGTTTTGTATAATTTACGTGCGCCACATAACAAAGCCTGATGCTGTCCCTGTTCAAGTTTAAAGAAAACGTATGGAAGGATGATATCCAAAGAGAAATCTGCCTCAAGGAGCTTGAGAAAATCGTTGAAATAAAGACGAATGTCATCGTCAAATTCATTGAATAATTTTCTCAACCCGGGTTTACTCTTTGCCGTTTCCATAGTTTGACCCTTGTCTTTTAGTTCTATTTATAAGGTGATTTATCCCTTCATCTTCACTAAAAACAACGTCGAGCTATCCAAAGCTGTTCATGAAAAATCAAGGGATATTTTTCGGGTTGCGGGAGCGCATCCAGTTCAATGTCAATGTCCAATTCCGGCCAATAGAATGCGTCGCCATCCTGTTCAAAGTGAAAAACCTGTGTCAATCTAGCGCGGCTAAAGGCAGGATATCTTTCAAACGACACAAAGAATTCACCCTCCTCAGTCAATAGCCAAAAGCCGTCATGCTCGATGCTGGTAATTTGTGACTGAGCAAGCGCGTTGTCAGGAGAGATATTTTTTTCAAGGCATCTTGAAATTCCTTTTGATGGTCAATGATAATTTGCTCGACCTCTTTTAGTTCGTGGGTTTTGAATCCGTGATAATCAGCGAGAGCAATGATTGGTTCCAGCCAAAATTTCGCCCTGCCGCTTTAGCCTTTAACATGAACATGCATGCGAGGCTCTTCATTGCTATTGAAATAAGAACGATAAGAACCTTCCCGATAGACAGTTGGGGACATGCGCGACTTATTCTTTCATCTTCACCAAAAACAAAGTCGAGCTATCCAACTCTTGTGCCTTCATCTCGAATTGATCTTTCAAACTTTTGATGAGCCGCGAGAGTTGACGCTGTCCATAAGTGCGCGGGTCAAAGCCGGGATCAAGTTGATAGAGAGCATTGCCCATCAAGTCGAGCCGCGCCCAGCCGTCCTCTTGAACCGCCATATCGAAGGCTTGCTCCAGCAAAGGCATCGGGTCGGCTTCGCTCTTGGGTTTCGCTTTGGAAGTTGATTTTCGCTGTGATGATCGCGCTTGTGCGGCTTTCGTCCCCGCCACCAAATTTTCGGTGTAAACGAAAACATCGCAGGCGTTGACAAAAGGCTTGGGAGTTTTCTTCTCCCCGATGCCCATCACAAAAATTCCGGTCTCGCGGATGCGTGTGGCGAGCCGCGTGTAATCGCTGTCGGATGAGACCAGACAGAATGCGTCCACCACGCCCGAATGCAAAATGTCCATCGCATCGATGATCATGGCGCTGTCGGTGGCGTTCTTGCCGATGGTGTACCGGAACTGCTGGATGGGCTGGAAGGCGTGGAAGTTCAACGTCTCTTTCCAGGAATTCATATTGGCCGTCGTCCAATCGCCGTAGATTCGTCTGACAGTGACCTGTCCATAACGCGCCGCTTCCACTAGCATTTGCGGAAGCAAAGACGGTTGGGCATTATCGCCGTCAATCAACATCGCGATTTTTTGTCGCGGCAGATTTGAAAGTTGTTCATCAGTCATAGTTTGATTATACCTGAATGACTATCACGGAGTTGGGATTGGTGTGACCGTGCCCAAATTGTGAACTCTGGGAGGAATCAAATCAAAGTCCGTGCAGGCATTCTGAGCCACACGTTGGAGCAGGATACTTCCCATCGTAACATCCACTTGAACGGAGGAGGCTTTTCCGAGAGTTGAATCCACGGTAAGTTTTTCACTCACCTGATCACCCGCGGGGAGCGAAGCGACACATTTAGTTTTGTCGGGATGCGGACGTCCTTCATCCCGTGCAGTGAGCGTCGCACAAACATCCATCAGATTTACCGCGCCAATGTTGCTAATGGTGATGTACGCATTGGTCACTTCGCCCATGCCGTGAGTAATATCAATGGCCGTGTTGCAGCCGAGAATTTCCGCATTGACCGCGGCCGACGGCGTCGAAGTGATCGTAGAGGTGAGAGTCATCGAGAGCGCGGTTGTGGGCGTTATACTCATCGTTTGTGCCGCCGCTTGAGTATCCGTGCCGGTTGGCGTTGTTGGCGTATCGGTCAATGTGGCAGGCATCGCCTCAGATGTTGCCGTAAGCGGCAAAGGCAGAATAATCGGGGTCGGACTTAAGATGATCGGCGTCGAGGAAGGAAAGGGAGTTGAGGTGATGTAGGGAAGCGGTTCAACCGTCCACCCGCTGCATCCTGAAAGCATGAGCGCGAATAAAGCACATATGAAGATCAGACGTTTCATCTTCAATTCCTTCTTGACTTCAATTGTATCCCGTCCTTACTCTGCGTCAATCACCCTTTAAAATCAGAATGTCCTCGCGAGGAGCGGCACGGTGCTCGCAAGGACACTAAAGCAAGAAAATATTTTGAATCAAGCCCCAAGTGACTTCAGGTAATCCCGAATCGCCAGCGCGGCCGACGCGCCCTCACCGGCGGCGGAGGCGGCCTGTTTGGTTGAGCCTGACCGCACATCGCCTGCGACAAAAATTCCCGGGAGGCTGGTCATCATATGCGGCGCCTTGACAAATCCGCGTTCATCCAGTTCTGCATTATCTTTGAGCAAATCATTGTTGGGCGTCAGCCCAATAAAGACAAAGACTCCATCATAAAAAGTTTCTTTGCTTTCGCTAGTCGCAAGGTCTTGTACAACAACCGCTTCCAGTTTATTTTTCCCCCGCAATTCTTTCACATTGTGATTCAGAATCACATGCATATCGGATCGTTCCGCAACCTTGTCCTGTAATATTTTGCTCGCCTTCGGTTCGGTCGAATTGACCACGATATCCACTTGCTTTGCAAATTTTGTCAAGAACAGCCCTTCTTCAAATCCGCTATTGCCCCCGCCGACGACCAAAACTTTTTTGCCTTTATAAAATGCGCCGTCACATGTGGCGCAGAAATGAACATTGATGCCGAGCAAATCATCTTCACCAGGAACATCCATGCGGCGATAACGCGCACCGGTTGCAAGTAAAAGCGCCTGAGTATGATAGTGAATCTCACTGCCGATCTCCGCGGTGAGATATTGACCTTCACGCCCGATCTCCAGAACTTCCTGCGCCTGCAAAATTTCCACACCAAATTTTTTGGCCTGCCTTCCGAGCCGCGCAGCGAACTCCGCACCGGCGATGCCTTCATCGAAGCCGGGGAAATTATCAAGAGTTTGCGTGATGCCAGATTGTCCGCCCAACCCGGCTTTCTCAATCACAAGCACATCGCAACCTTCACGCGCCAGATAAAGTGCGGCAGTCAATCCTGCCGGTCCGCCGCCAACCACAATCACATCATAATAAGAACGCTGCGCCTCCGTTTTCAATCCCAGCTTTTGAGCAAGCTGTGCGTTCGAAGGTTCGACTAAAATACTACCATCAGGAAATAAAATCGTGGGAATGATACGCTTGCCTTCATTGATCTTTTCAATAAAGGCCACACTCTTCGGATCATCATCGATATCCACATTGAAATACTGGGTGCGCTGGTCGCCGAAGAATTGTTTGGCGCGTTTGCAGTCCGGGCACCATACCGCGCCATAAACCATAATGGTTGAGGGATTTAAATTATAAAGATCGGGGTTCTTTTTCCGCGCCATAATTCTCCTTTCAAACATAGATAAGGAGAATCCCCAACTTCTTACCTTTAGATGGATTTATTTCGTTCGTTCCTGTGCAGCCCGCTCCAGGATCCGGAATCCTTGATCGATCAAACGCTTCAACTCTGACTCGTCAACGGATTGCCCGACTTCGACTTTTTCCAGCGCCCTCAACAGTCCGCCGCGCACGCCGCTGGCGCGGTGCGCCCAGTACGAGTCAACGGAGACACGCTCAAGACGCATCAGCAATAAACTAACTAATTGAGTTTGTCGAGGAGATTGCATAAAATGTAAACTATAGACCGGTTCAGAATTTATAGATTATCATCGATCGCCTGTCGAAGCGAGGCCAGATCGAGGTCCTTTTTATCCAGGAAAGCAATCGCTCCCGCTTCCTGTCCCAAGCGATGAAATTCCCGATCCGGGTAAGCGCTGATCAATATTATTCTGGAGTCAGGAGCTATCGCTTTGATTCTTCTTGCGCAACGAATGCCATCTTCATCACCGAGAACAACATCAATAAAGATCAGTTGAGGCTGCATCTGGCGCGCCAAGTGAACAGCGACTTGGATATTTTCAGCTTCATAAATGGTGGCTTGAGGGCATACCTTTCCAATCATATGCTGCAAATGTCCCCGGTAGCGGTTATTATCGTCAACGACCATGAGGGATATTTTTAAAAATTCTGTTGATTCAACGGCGGGAGGAGTCGCGGCCGCTTTTTGACCCGACAAGCCTAATAGATGAGGCTGCTGCATGACAGCCTTCACGGCTTCCAACCGGCTCTGAACGTTTAGTTGCCGATAGAGTCGAGTGAGGTGGTTTTCAATCGTCTTTACACTCAAACCCATTTCTTGGGCAATCGCCTGATTATCTTTCCCTTCGCGTAGAAGACGGAGTAATTCATGTTGACGGCTCGTCAATTGCTGCACCGACGTATCTTCCTGGGATTTGTTCACTAATTTATTAATCAATGGTGAGGACAACCATCGCTTGCCCGCCAGGATGCGCTGTATAGCCAGCTTTAGCTCGCTCAGCGGTTGATCCTTTAGATGGTAACCATCGACGCCAACATTCAACAATCCTTGTACGTAAATGTCGTCATCATAGGCGCTGACGATCAATATTTTCATTTCGGGATAGCGTGCATGAATTTGTCGAATGGCGGTTATCGGCTCGAAATCCGGCATGGCAACATCGATGATCAGACAGTCAATGGATTCCTTTTCTAGGGCGACGAAAACCTGGGGGCCATTTTCTCCTTCAGCAATCACCTCGATTTCCGGCATCTCCTCGACGACCTTTCGAATCCCGGCTCGGACAACTGCATGATCGTCAGCCAATAAAATACGGTTCTTTTTCATCAGCGATATTTATACCACCGTCAGCTATTCCGCGTACAAGCCATCGTCCATAAGCTGAAGGAGGGGAATCCCCCAAACATCATAAGGGTGGGACGCAACCCTGGAAAATTGTTCTATGTTATTATACTGAAATGAAATTGGCATGCGAGCATCGTGAATGAGCATGCCCCTCAACTCTGATCTGTTCTCAAAATAAGGTATGCGAGCGATAAGCAAGAACAGTTGGTTCGATTTATTTAATCGTCAGGAGATTTTTGTTTTTATCCTCCTGTTGGTCGTTATTATTTTTTTAAGCCTAACGACAACCACTTTTCTCACCGCAAATAACCTCCAAAACGTATCGAGAAATTTTGCCTGGATCGCCATTCCAGCATTTGGCGAGAGTCTCGTCATCATCATCGGCGGAATTGATTTGTCAGTTGGATCAGTGATGGCGTTATCAGGTCTGGTTACCGCAATGGTATTACAGTCAGGAATGCCGAACCTTTTGGCGGTGATAGCAGGTTTAGCAGCCGGGAGCTTAATCGGATGGATCAACGGGACACTCGTAGGTCATGTTCGCTTTCCGCCTTTTATCGTCACGCTGGCAACGTCTAGTATAGTGCGCGGGATTGTTTTTGGTCTCGCCGGTGGCTGGCCGATTTTGGATTTGCCATCCAGTTTCCGTTATCTCGGTCAAGCAGACATTTCCTTGGGCCCGTTGGCCTTCCCGGTTCCGGTCTTGGTGATGATTCTTTTAGCTGTGCTTGTATTTGTATTCTTAAGGCGGACCATTCTTGGCCGCTATATTTATGCCCTCGGGGAAAACGAGCAGGCTTTGATTGTGACAGGAGTAGGACTGCCCCAAATCAAAACCATTGTTTACATCCTATGTGGAGCCTTGACTGCAACTGGCGGAATCTTAATGACCGCCCGCTTGGGAGTGGCGGCGCCAACCGCTGCCACCGGCTATGAGCTGGATATTATCGCCGCGGTTATCATAGGTGGAACAAGCCTGTTTGGCGGTGAAGGAAGCACTCTCGGTGTTTTGTTGGGAGCAGCATTCATGCAGGTATTGCAAAATGGAATGGTACTCCTTGGAATACCAACGTACTGGCAATCCGCGACTCTCGGCTTGATGATACTTTTTACTTTGCTGCTTGATCTATGGCGCCAGAACAGGATACCCATATGAGTTTAAAGCGCATTTTCCTTTTGTTCTTTTTTTTCGCTCTCGTATCCTGTCAAACAGCTCCGGGGCAACCGTCGACAACGGGAGGTTCCTCTAGAACCAGCGGTCCCTCACGCCGAAAAATCACAATCGCCTGGATTCCCAAAGGCCTCAATAACCCGGTCTTTGAAACGGGGCGGCTGGGAGCAATTCAAAAGGCAGCCGAACTCTCTGCAGTCGGTCCCGTTGATGTGGAAGTGCTCTACGTTGGTCCTGTGGATTCCGATGGTGCTGAACAAGCCCGCGTGGTGGATGATGTTGTAGCACGCGGGGTTGACGGCATTGCAATCTCGTGTGACGATCCGACCGCCTGCATCGACCCGATCAATCGTGCAGTAGCCGCGGGGATTCCCGTCATGACCTGGGATTCCGATTCCCCGACGAGTGCACGCTTCACTTACATGGGATTGGACAATATCAAGGCCGGCCTTGCTGGAGCAAGTCTGTTAGTTCAGGCGATGGGAAATGAAGGAAAAGTGGCAATCTTAACCGGAGTGCCGGGTGCACAAAACATGGAAACCCGGATTACCGGCTTTCGTGAAGGCCTAGCGACCTACCCCAATATTCATGTCATTGCCACGGTGGTGACGAATGACGATATCAATGTGGGCGTTCAAGCTGTTGAGGATACGATGGAAGCTCACCCTGACATAAAGGGTTGGTATTTTGCTGGAATGTGGCCACTCTTTGCTGACCGGGGTTCAATGCCGCTATGGGAGGAGGCTGCTCTGCATCATGGTATGAAGACGGTCGCTTTTGACGCCCTGCCGGTTGAATTGAAGCTTTTACGAGATGGCTATCTATCGGGGCTGATCGATCAAAAAAATTGGTTCTGGGGCTACGAAGCGATCCAAATTGTTTATGATCACATTGTTGCCAAAAAAGAATTCCCACCCTTTGTCGATTTGGGCTATAACATTATCACGAAGAACAATGTGGATGCGATGCTTCATGCCTGGGATACCAACGACTTTACCGCTCCGCTTCCGCCGCCATAAGCCATGGAACCTCTATTGCGCGTGATCAATCTCTGCAAGCGATTCGGAAACCTACCAGCCGTCAGTCAGGTCAGTTTTGATGTACAACCCGGCGAAGTAGTTGGGCTGGCTGGCAGCATTGGCTCAGGAAAATCGGTGTTAGTTATGCTGCTCGCCGGCTTATACATCCCGGACGAGGGCAGCATGTATTTTGATAACCGACGTCTTAAGTGGCCTTTCAATTCTCAACGATTGGGAGTCGGCGTCATTCACCAGAAACCCGACTTGGCTGACCGGATGGATGTGGTGACCAATATTTTTTTCGGTAATGAGATTGGTTGGCCTGCCGGACTCCCTTGGTTAAAAATCCCCGATCAAAACAAGATGGAACACGAAGCCGGGCGTATTCTGAATAAATTAGGCGTTCCCGTTGTTTCCTTTCACGAAAGAGTATCCAATCTATCCAGCGAAGAACGTCAGATGATTGCAATTGCTCGTGTTCTCACACAAAACGTCAGGTTGGTAATTATTGATGAGCCAACCATTTCTCTCTCCTATCCTTACCAACAAAAGCTTCTAAACTTAATCGACGAATGGCGGCAAAATGGCGTCGCAGTGATCTTCAGCAGCAACAACTTGGAACACTTATTCGCGGTGACCGACCGGATTATCACCCTGCATCAGGGTCATAAGGTGGCTGATTTGAAAACCGATGAGACCAACCGTGAAACAATGGTCGCTTACCTAGTGGGCGCGGACGCAAAACCGAGCCCAAATACAACGATCCTGGATTTCGATAGTTATGATCGCATCCGAAGACAAGCCGAGCAACTTCACTACTACCAGATGATATTGGAAAAGGATCTTGCTGCCCAGGATACATTAAACCGTCAATTGATCGGGGAATTAGCAGATCATGTTCAAGCCTTGGATCAAGCCAATTCAGCTCTTCAGGAAGCCCATCGCCGTTTGCTTTCTGAGGGTGAGCAGGAACGCAAGCGTCTTGCTCGCGAGCTGCACGATCAAGTCGTTCAAGATCTGTTGAGTGTCAATTACCAACTTGAAGGTCTGGAGGTGGAAAATGAACTACCTAAAAGTCTCGTAAACGAGTTGATGGAAATTCGTCTGGGCATTCGTGAACTTGTAAATGAATTACGCCAAATCTGCGGAAATTTACGACCTCCGACGATTGACAGCCTAGGTCTGGGCGCCGCGCTTCAATCATTTACTCGAGATTGGGGGGAACGAACCGGCATACACATGACCCTGCATCTGGATATGAAACTGGGACGACTGCCGGAAGCGACTGAGCTTTCCATCTTTCGCATTGTTCAGGAGGGCCTTAACAATGTTTGGCGTCATGCCAAGGCTTCATCGGTCGATATTTCAGTTAAGCATACGTCTCCGCGAACTCTAATGGTTGCTATTGAAGATAATGGACTGGGCTTTGGCGATGATTTCGACATCAACAACCTTTCGAAAAATGGTCATTTCGGTTTACTTGGGGTCAGCGAACGCGTGGCTCTCCTCGGAGGCCGGATGCAATTGAAAAGGCGGATAGATGGGGGATCGTTATTGCAAGTGGAAATTCCCCACCCAAGAGTTTCGTCGGAGGCTGATAAAGATAATTAGATTCGCGATAGGGGGAATCCCCCATCATAGATAAGGGGAAAAGTTGAGACAACCCGCATCAATTTTGTTAAACTGAATTTAACTTATTTATCCTCAGGAAGATAAGCCCTCTTTCATTCGGCCTCTTCGGTCTGCTCTTGGGAATAAACGAGTGGATGATTTTCAAACTGAAATGCATACCTTAATTCCAAAAGGAAGTTCAAGTATGGTGGATGACACTACAAAATCTTTCGCGCTTCGTATGGTCAATATCGAAAAATATTTTGGGCTCGTTTGTGCTCTCCGGAATATCAATCTGGAAGTGGGCCGAAACGAGATCATCGGACTCATCGGTGATAATGGCGCCGGGAAATCAACCATGGTAAAAATTCTCACCGGCGTGTTTCCACCGACCAGTGGTGAACTCCATGTGGCTGGCCGCAAAGTGGACTTAAAAACTTATAACGTAAAGAAGGCGCATGAGCACGGCATTGAGACTGTCTACCAGGACCGTTCCTTGGGGGAGAAACAGGTTCTATGGCGAAACTTTTTCATCGGACGCGAGATCACGCTACCATTTGGATTTCTCAATGTAAGAAAAGAAAAGGAAATCGCCAGCGAGATCATGGTCACCACCATCGGATTCCGGGGAAAGGGGATAACGGTCGATTCGAATGTCAGCTTGCTTTCTGGAGGTGAGCGTCAAGGAGTAGCAATCGGGAGGGCGATGTATTTCCAGGCAGAGCTCATCATCCTAGACGAGCCTACTGCCGCCCTTTCCCTTAAGGAAGTACGGAAGGTGATTGCCTTCGTGCACAAGATCAAGGAAGGCGGGAAAGCCTGCATTTATATCTCCCATGACATCGAGGATGTGTACGAAATTTCAGATCGCTTCGTGATCATGGACCGCGGTGAAATCGTGGCTAGCATAGCTAAAAAAGATATCACGCTCAAAGCTCTGGATGAATTCCTGCTCGAATATTCGCATGGAATGAAAGACAAGGAAGAGAAATGAAACCACGAAAAAGTTCCCTGATTGCATTTCTTGGAAGAATTGAGGGCCTCCCCATTGCGGTAGTGCTATTGGTCCTCTATGTTGTGTTTATCATTACTGCCCCCCTGGTTTTTCAAGGCTATCGTATCTATATGTCTTTCCTGCAAACGGTTCCTCCGCTACTTGTCTGCGGCTTGGGTCTCACTTTCGTGATTACTGCCGGGGAAATCGACCTGAGTTTCTCTGCGGTCATGGCGTTTTCAGGTTTCGTCTTTGCATGGGGATATAAGACCTTTCCTGCGCCCTGGGGGCCATGGCTTTCAGTCCTGCTCGCTCTGGCCTCCGGCGGCTTGGTAGGATACATCAACGGCTTGCTCGTTGCAAAACTCAGGGTTCCTTCGATCATGGCTACACTGGCCGCTCAATTTTTTTGGTCTGGACTCTCGGTATTACTGGCGGGTGGCAAATCCTGGAGTATCGAGGGCATCACTACCAATATCGTTCATACCGTTTTTGTCGGCCGCTTGTTTGGGATCATACCTGCCCAAGCCTTTTGGTCACTGGGTTTGGCAGTTGTTCTCTGGTTTATTCTCAATCGACATAAGTTTGGCGAGGAGGTCATGTTCGTTGGTGACAACGAGGATGTTGCCCGGGTCATGGGAATAAATGTAGAAGCTACCAAGATCAAACTCTTCACGATGATGGGTGTAATCGCGGCTTTCGGGGCTCTGCTTCTCACGATTGAAATGAATACCTATTTTGACACACAAGGGGAAGGTTTCCTCCTCCCGACCATGGCAGCGGTATTCATCGGCGGCACATCCATTGCCGGTGGAGCCGGTTCCATCGTTGGTAGTTTTTTTGGCTCTTATATCATTGGCTCGTTGGACGCGGGCGTTGTCGCCACTGGGATCGGTGGTTATTGGACCCAGTTGGTGAGCGGCCTTGTCATGGCTGCCTCTGTGGTACTTAACATCATTATCGGCGAAGGATCCATTGCCAGATTTGCTGCCCGACTTCCTCGCTGGGCTTCGTTTGATCGTTCAAATCCAGATATGGCAGCGCATAAGGAATGAAAGGAGGCGGATAATCCCAGAGAATATCAACCCCAAATCTGTTCAAATTAGCAAACATCAAACGATTTATATTCACTATGAATAAGGAGAAGAATGTATGAAACGCATGTTTAGTATTTTATCTGTCGTATTGCTGGCTGTTCTCGTCTTGTCGGCTTGCGGGACAGCCGCAACACCCGCACCTTCTGCTGCTCCTGCAGCGACCACGGGGAAACAACTGGTCATTTACATGCAGATGGGTGGCACCCAAGGCGATGCTTCAACATTGGCCCGCACAAACGGCGCAGAGGCAGCCGCGAAGATGTATGGGATTAAACTGGTCGAACAGTACTCTGGCTGGGATCCGAATACAATGATCGATCAGTTCAAGCAAGCCATGGCCGCAAATCCCGATGGCATTGTCATTATGGGGCACCCCGGTGAAGACGCTTTTGGGCCGCTAGTTGATCAGGCTGAAAGCCAGGGCATCATCGTTACGAGTGGCAACAACCCACTCCCGAACATCGAAGCGAAATACAAGAGTAAGGGCTTCGGATATGCTGGCGCCGATCTCCATGCCGGTGGTTTCCTGACAGGCCAAGCGATGATCGCGGCAGGTTTGAAGTCCGGTGATCAGGCCGTTGTCTACGATATCTGGCACAATGCAGGAAGAAGTGTTAGTTCCCAGGGTATTGTTGATGCGCTTACCGCAGCCGGCGTCCAGGTGGACAAGCTTGACGTGACAGATGCAGTTGATAAGGACGCATCCCTTGCAATCCCGATCCTGACTGCCTATATCGCGGCTCATCCCAATCTGAAAGCCATTGGCACCCAGCACGGCAACGTTACAGCAGTCCTTGAGAAAGTCCTCCAGGCGGCAGGCAAGAAACCCGGTGATATCATCACGGGCGGCATCGATCTTGCACCTGCAACACTTCAGGGAATCAAGGACGGTTACCTCAGCGTGAGCTTCGATCAAGTGCTTTATCTGCAAGGTTATTATCCAGTCCAACAAATCTGGTTGACCAAGAACTACCTAATCCCGGGCCTCCATATCGACACCGGCGTAGGCACGGTCACCCCGCAGAACATTGCAACAATCGCTCCTCTGATTTAAGAAGGTATTCGATAATTCCTTGATCTTAGTTCACTTCACGCCCCCATCTATTATGGATGGGGGCGCTTTCATGATAACTCTTTATAAGAGCCCTCCTGACCTAGCAGATCTCTTTTGATTCTTCGCCCTTTTACCGTATCATCTCCAAAATAAGGGGCAAGCGAATAGGGATGCGCTGGTATGAGTTCACGAGCAGCTTTTTGAATTATTTTGGAAAGGGGCGGGATGGCGTTTTTCTTCAAAATGCGGTCACGCACATATTCGTAGAAACTGATGTGTAATTTTTTGGTGGTGGCGGCTAAGGTCATGAATGTATCCCAAGCTTGTTTGCCGTCTTCAGTCCGTGGCCCAAAACTAACATCTCGCTTGCGGACGCGCCGGCGTGCGCCTAGTTCCGCCGGATTATTATGCAGCGGCAGTTCTGGAAACTTCAAGACCAGTAACAATGCGTCTTTGTTCGAGCGGGTTGAGGCAATTGGTTTGTCCAATTCGGCGTACCCGCTGGGAGTGCCAAACAGGACGTCGAACTCCGCGTCCAGACGCAATGCTGCCTGTGCGCTAGGCCGCTGGCGATACTCCAGCAGTTGATTGTAGTAGGCCCAGAAGTGTGTCAGAAAATCTTTCAATAGACTTTGATGCAGGGCAACGATGGGTTCCAGTTTTTTGTAATGCTGCCCTTCGTGAACCCAACATAATGCGAGCCAGCGTGTCAGCCATTTGAACTGAGGCGCATCGTCACACACCAGCGTTGGCACGATCGAAACGCCGCATTCAACATGATAAGCAGCGACTGCCGCTGCAGATAGAACTGCATTCCGGTGTTGTTTGTTCAAGATCGGCAGACGAATATCCAACTCATGGAGAAATATTTCTTCTTCTATAATCGTTTCCGAACACCAGCTTTCCAAAGTACGTTGCGTCTCTTTGGAAAACGGCATCCCCTCCAAGTATGCCAAGGCTTCGGCGTTGAGCAAATATTCTCGTTGGCGCCCTTGCCGCAACACATCCAACACACTCAAACGATCTTTACCGGGCTTGGTGAAATACGCCGCGTACAGCGGATTGCGGATCACATGGCAAGACTGGTTTTGTCCGTTGACACGGGTAGGTGTGTCGTCCAAGTGTTGATAGGAACTGCTCGCCAAGCCTGCTGCGTACACCGCTTCTTTCTCAGTAAAGTGCTGTGTACTTTCAGTATGAAAATCCTCATGCCCTTTGATCAACAGATTGGATAGCGTGCCTTTCGACATCGGTATCCCGACGTTTTCTAAAAACTCGTGGATTTCGCCTGAAAGGCGCAGTCACTCCGTGGCTCCGTCATCAACCCGCCATGATAAAACACAAGACACAAGGCTTGGATACCCGGACCAAATTGTCCGGCATAGCCCCTCGGCAATTCAACCAGATAGGTGCGCCCCAACGACATGGCAAGACGGCTTGATCCACTTTCACCACTTCTGCGCGGTCAATCACAAGGTTCGCAGTCTTCTTTTTTCCATGACGTTGGCGCGCTTGATGCCGCTCCTTTTCCGATGAGTGACTCTTCGGCGCTTTCGCTTTCACACTCGCTTGGATATCCGGCTTGTCTGGCCGAAGGACCCTTCAATCGATTGACCTCGTCGCGCAACCGCTGGTTCTCCGCCTGCGACTCACGCAACTTGCTGGACAACTGCTCAATGAAATTGAGCAATCCCTTGACCAACTCGCGGGTCTTTTCTTCCAGGATGGCGCTCAGGTCAATGTTCTCAAATATGCTGGCTTCAGTGTACCAGAGTGTCCCTTCTCATTACCCCGTTTTTTTGAGATGATACCTTTTACCTTTGAAAAGAGTGTAAATTCACGTTATAATAAGCTAATAAGTAATTGGTAGGTCGATTAAGGGTTATGAATTGAGATTGTTCATCAACGCAACAAGACTTCGCAAGAATTTTGGAATATAGTCTTCATGTCATCAATAACGTCTGACCAACAACCAAAAAGCGATACAATCTCCGAATGGAAAGTAAGCACAGAGGTGACTTTCGAGCCTGTCTCTGCGAATCCTTACGAATTATCCTATGCATGCCTCGTAATTCCCCGGTTCAGCACTCATTATTTGGTTGGTGATCTGGCAGATAATCTATATACATGGATGAAAGAAATATGTATTTCCTTCGGTTGGAGGCTAGACTTCTTATCTGTTCAACCGGACTATTTGCAGTGGATTATTTGCGTCCCTCCGGCAACTTCCCCAGCTAATTTTATGAGCATCATTCGACAACAAACTTCTCAGGAAATCTTAGACAACTTTCCACGAATTAGAAAGGAGAATCGCTCCAGGGATTTCTGGGCGCCTGGTTATCTGGTGATTGTGAGCACCAGCCCTCATCCGGCAAAGATGGTTAAGGATTTCATTCGGTTGACGCGTCAACAGCAAGGAATTTTTAAAGGCCATGATTGAAGAGCCTATATTTAGTTGCCCAGAGATTATATAGATGCGAATCTCTTATAGTTGGTGCTAAGACCCATTAAGAGTTTATCCTGTTCTTTTCTTTGCTTGCTTTTACAAGTCAATCACAATATACTCAGCCTCAAGGATACTTATTTCAATGCCAGACGTCAATCTTAGCAGAATAGGTGCACTACTACGCGGCGTGCTGGAGTTGCTATGGAATAAACCAGAGGGAATGCCGGCCAGCGAAATATTGGCCTTTCTGCCTGAACTTACACCTTTGACTGATTATGAAAAAGGCTACTCACCCTCTACAAACGTTCCGCGTTACGAAAGAATAGTACGTTTAACCACGATCCCGTTAGAAAAGGCCGGATGGCTTGTTAAAAGCAATAAAGGAAGCTGGTGTCTAACTGAAGATGGGCGGCAGGCTTGTCGGAGGTTTCCCAATGTGCAGGAATTCTATAATGAAGCGATAAAACTTCTGGATGAGGTTAAACAGAGTGCGCCATCCTATCTAATGGTAGCCGAAGAGGCGCAAGAAAAAGCCTGGGAACAAATCCAAAAATATTTACAAGAAATCCATAGGGCTGAATTCCAAAACCTGATTGTAGATCTCCTAACAGCTATGGGATATCATGTAATATGGGTGGCTCCTCCCGAAAAATCGCGCGGTCAAATTGATATCATCATCCATGTGGACCCCATTGGCGCCAAAGGACCTCGTATCGTGGTTCAGGTAAAACACAAAGGCCAAGCAGTTACCATGGACGGCCTCAAAAACTTTCTGTCCGCGCTGGGTTCGAATGACTTTGGATTACTCGTTTCAAGTGGGGGCTTTACTCGTGATGTAAAGGATGAAATCAGAAACGAAGCTTTTCAAAAACTCACAATCTGGGATCTAGAAAAGTTCTTCGACTTGTGGGTAAGATACTATGATCATCTTAATCAGGAAGCCCGAAATCGGCTGCCGCTAAAAACGATTGAGTTTCTCTATCGAGCCGGTGATATCTAGGGAAAGCCGCGGTGAAGCACAGATTCCCGCACGGTTCATTCGGACAAGAAGGTATATAGAGTGCTAAAGAGTGGCAATTCCTTTGAAGAGAACATAAAGACTCTGTTTGGTGAAATCGAATTGGCCATCCAATGGAAAAGACCTAGTATCTTGCTGGCAATCTGCAAATCGAAACTTAGTCAGGCAAAGGCAGAAAACGCATTGGAACGATCCGCGCGGAAGCTCGGGCAAAGCATTGAGAGAATTATCGTAAACGAGGAGCGCGCGGATGTGGCACAAGCAATCTTGAAAAAAGGGAGCGCGGATCAATCAATTTTCTTCGTGTCAAATCTCGATCAGGGCGGTGGCGATGACGGTAAAGCCGCCTACCGAATTCTCAATCTATATCGGGAGTTATTCGTCGAACGAGGGGTGAGATGCGTGTTCTGGCTTACACTTAGCGAAGCATCAAATCTGCCAAAGTTCGCTCCGGATTTTTGGGCTTTTCGCCATCGCGTCATCGAGTTCGCAAGTCCGCATGGTTCAACCGAAAAAAGTCTGCCTGCCGGCGTTTTGATTTGGCATTTACAAGATTCCAGCAATTCGCTGCAAAGCCTCAGTGACAAAGTTAGATCTCGCGAGGAATTACTTAGTCAGTTGCCCAATCGATCTGAATCCGTGGCAGCGAGGATTGAAATTCTAGGTGCTCTCGGCTACCTATATTGGATGCTCGGCGAGAGTGGTAAAGCTCTTCAATCATTGACAACGGGTACTCTACTAGCTAGGACGGATGCGCTATCACAGGTAGAATCATGGCTTTTGAACGGTCTAGCTATCCTTTCATATGAGAAGAAAGAATTTCAAGAGGCATCTGAAATTTACGCCAAAATTCTTCAGAAAGAATTGAAAGACGGATTCTTATGGATGAATCAAGCGATCGTCCTCAACGCACTTGGAAAAAACAGCAAAGCCATGGCTCAAGGACACAGGGCTTTGCGTTTAATTTCCACGGATGCCCGACCATGGAATGCTATAGGGCATCTTTACATTTGGACGGGAAAACCAGATGAGGCGATCTCTTTTTTCAAAAAGGCAGTCGAATTGGCACCAAACATTTGGGTCTATCACCTAGCGCTGGCGGCATGTAACGGTCTGTTGGGATTATATGACGAAGCTCGGGAAGAAATCGTTTTGGCCCGCAAGACTTCAGAGGATCAGGACCTGTATTTGGGAATCTGCGAAGAGGCAATACTCGGGAATCCCGAAACAGCACACAGTCTGTTAAGATCAGCCATTTTGGAAGGACGCATCTCAAAGCTAAATGTTCAGCGTGATCCAATCTGGCGAGAGATTTTGGATGACTCGCCGACGGAAGCATCACTCTGCTGATGCAAAATATTTTGCTTCTTCTGAGATAGGCCTTCAGATGAAGAGAGAAGATCAATAAACCTATGAATTCTGAATTAACAATCTTGATCCTCGATCTGGCGCTCGCTATTGTGTTTGCAATGATTGCATATAGCAGGTTGAAAGTCCCCGGTGCGATCAGCTTGATTATCTTTTCCGCGTCTCTCGGAATCTGGTCCTGCTCATATCTCGCGCTGCATCTCTTTTCAAATTCCTCCCTTGGTCAAATTTGCACTTCCGTAATTTATCTAAGTAGTGCGATTGCAGCATCCACGCAGTTCACATTCTCTCTCGCATACACCAATCGCTCTACTTGGATATCCCGCCCGGTAATCGGCTTGCTGGGAGTTATCCCGTTGCTCACACAGATTCTCTTTTGGGTAAAACCATGGCGACTAATATTCTTTACGAACTCCTATGAATACGCAAATCATTTTATTCTCACAGGGCTGTGGGACAAAATCTGGTCAATTTATCTTTACCAGCTCTTAGGCGCGGGAACGATTTTGTTGATCGATGACTTCGCTCGAAGACCCCGCCCTTTGGCGCGATATTGGGTAATTCTGATCGGCTCTTTTGCACCATTCTTAGTCCTGTTAACAAGAATCATGGATCTAGCTATCCCATTCCCTCTCAATTCAACGCTTGCCGCATTCACGCTGACCGGTCTGGGCTTTTCCTATGGATTGGCAAACCGCGACTTGATAACTTCGGTTCCTCTGATTTCTGAAGTTGTGGTCAAACACATGGATGATGGATGGGTCGTGTTGGATACCCAGAACATTATTGTTGATATTAATCCGGCTGCTGAAAGAATTATGGGCCTATCACGCGAAAAGGCTTATGGACAATCCATAACAGCCATACTAACCGATTTTCCCAACTTCAGAAAATCCCTCGATGAAGTTCAGGAATTAGAACTGAAAAGGAGCATCAGGTCCCAAGAAAAGTGGCGCTATTTCAACATCCGCATTTCCTTGCTCAAAGATCATAATAACGGCCTGAATTTTGGTCGCCTCATCATTTGGCACGACATCACGGAACGCAGACTTGCAGAAGACGCACGCCAACGAGCTCGTGACGAAATGTTTGTTCTCTTGAACGCCATCTCCAGCGCAGCGAGCCAGGCGATTAATCTGGATGAATTCCTATCCGAATCCATTTACCAGATCATCATCCCTTTTCGAAGCCAAATGGTGGGGATATTCTTATTGGATGAGCGGCAGAAGGAAAGCGATAATCAAACATTGTTTTTAGCATCCCATTTTGGAGTCCCGGAAGAAGCTGTCATCGCTTTATCGCATATAAATTCCTCTACTCCCCTTGCAGATCTCACCCTGAAGAACCGACAAGTTGTTATGATTGAGGATATCAAACATGATCTGCGCATCCCATCATCTCTGCAAAAACCGGATCTCGAATGTCTGCTTCTATTACCGCTGATCGTGCAGGCAAGCGAGGAAACTAGGGCCGTGGGATTCATGTTCTTAGGAAGGCGGGAAAAGCCAGTATTTAGCCAGGACGAGATCGTGCGCCTGACGGCCATATCGGACCAAATTGCGACTTTAGTTGACAGCGACCGCAGGCGCAAATTGGCCATCACACTCTCTGAGCGTCAAAGAATTCTAAGGGACCTCCACGACTCGGTCAGTCAAAAATTATACGGTCTTGTAACCTTGACCGAAGCCGCTCAAGCCGCCCTCGAAGCGGAATCTCCGATGAACCCTGCGGAGATCTTAGCTCGAATCGGGGAAAACGCTCGACAGGCAGTCAAAGAAATGCGTCTTTTCCTCTTTCAAATGCAGCCAATAGATATAGAAAAGGAAGGATTGATTTCTGTCCTGCATCACCGCCTGGCAGCAGTGGAAGGCAGGGCCGATATCAGAGCCAGGCTTCTATCCGATGAAAACGTGTTTCTTACAAAAGACAAGGAAGTTGCTCTGTATTTTATCGCTCAGGAAGCTCTTAATAACGTATTGCGACATGCACATGCAAGTTCAGTATTGATCACTGTTAAACAAGGAAAACGTAATGTTATACTTAGAATTCAAGATGATGGAATTGGATTCGACCCCAAGAAAGTTGAGCGTGGAGGAATGGGATTGTCGAATATGAAAGAAAGAGCACTTCAGATCAATGGCAAACTCAATGTACTGTCAAAACCTGGACAAGGAACAAAAATCATCATTACGGTTGCAAAAGATCAGGCCGTCAAGCCAATTGAACGCAGGCGGAATCCATGACTAAGATCCGAATTCTGGTCGTTGATGATGAAAGCGTGGTTCGAGAAGGTGTAGTTGCAATCCTTTCGCTTCAATCAGACATGGCAGTGGTGGGCGAGGCTCACAACGGGCTCGATGCCGTAAAACTGGCAAATAAAACCAAACCCGATGTGATCCTCTTAGATATGGTCATGCCGGAACAGGATGGCTTGACTACCATACCCATACTGAAAGAGATCCTGCCTGATAGCAGGATTCTAGTGTTAACGAGTTTTGCAGAGAGTGACCGCGTTTACCAAGCGGTCAAATTGGGAGCCCTCGGCTATCTATTAAAAGACGCCACACGCGTACAACTGTTACAAGCCATTCGGGATGTGGCGAAAGGCCAGGCATCTATTCACCCTTCCATCGCGATTAAAGTAATCCATGAAATTGACCATCCATCTCAGGTGCTCTACACCTCTAATCCACTGACTCCAAGAGAGCATGAAACGCTGAGGTTGATAGCTCGAGGGTTAAGCAATCAGGAAATAGCGGCCGCGCTTGTGGTCCATGAACGAACCGTTGCCAAATATGTCAGCAGTATTCTTGAGAAACTCCAGCTTGCAAACCGAACGCAAGCGGCTCTCTATGCCATTCGTGAAGGACTTACTGAGGTGAAGAACAAGGGTAAAAAATCTAGTTAATATTTTTCCTCCACGGCAAGTATACTTTTTTGCAAAGGGCCCTCCACATTACGAAAAGTAATGGAAGGGTTCTTTCTTTTTTCTAGGATCTCTAAAAATGAAAGATCAATGTCCTGGTTTTTCGCGATCTGACGCTTTATGAAGAACAGATATAGGGTGGTTACCATCGGTAATATGACCACCTATTTTTGACCATACAATCATATCTTTTCTTGCTATGATGAAAGTGCAATTCACCACTTTATTAGGTTTCCAACAACTCGTAGGTTTCATATAATGAAAACAGTTTAAAAATAAAGATCCTTCTTTTGGGAGTTCAAATTGTTCCTGGGAAAACATTCGTCGAAGTTAGATAAAAACAACCGCCTATCTACTCCATCTGAATTCAGAGAAGAATTGGCGAATCGCAGCTATATCACACAGGGCTTCGATCGAAATTTGCTGGTACTGACAAGAGATGCGTTCCAGGAAATCTATCGAAGAGTGGTGTCACTAAATATAGCTGATCCTCTGGCTCGTGTGCTGCTTCGACTGATTTTGGGAACTGCACATGAAGTGTATCTGGATAAAAACGGACATCTTCCCATACCCGATGAACTCAAGGAATTTGCGAACCTAAATGAAGATGTTTTATTGGTAGGTCAGGGTGATTATTTTGAAATATGGTCTGCTGATTTGTGGAACAACCAGGAATCACAATTAAGAGACGCGGACACAAATTCCGATAGGTTTTCTAGGCTTAACGTAGCCACACGGTAACAAACAACTTATTCTCAGGATAATGGAATCGCAATGTTAGCAAAATCGAAACCCATAAACCAATTCGCAAACAAAAAAATCCGGATTCTTGTCGTGGAAGATCAGAATGTAGTTAGGGAAGGCATTGTAGCCATTCTTTCGTTTCAGCCTGATATCGAGGTGGTGGGCGAGGCCCAGGATGGAATTCAGGCGGTTGAATTGGCACAAAAAACCAGACCCGATGTGATTTTCCTCGACATGGTCATGCCGCGTCAGGATGGCTTGACCACCATCCCCCAGTTAAGGACAGTTATACCCAATGCCCGCATATTGGTCCTTACCAGCTTTGCCGAGAGCAATCGGGTCTATCAAGCAATCAAGGCGGGAGCGCTCGGATATATGCTCAAGGATACAACTCGAACGCAACTTTTGCAGTCGATCCGCGATGTCGCATCCGGTCAGGCCTCAATTCATCCGTCCATTGCGATGAAAGTAATTCATGAGTACGACCAGTCATCCGAAGAATCCTATTCCACTGAAACCCTTACGCGCCGCGAACTGGAAGCTTTGCGATTGATCGCCCGCGGTCTCAGCAATCAGGAGATAGCAGCCATGCTGGTTGTCAACGAACGAACGATTGCAAAATATGTCAGCAGCATTCTCAATAAGCTGCATGTCGCCAACCGAACACAAGCAGCGCTTTATGCGGTTCGAGAGGGCCTTGCCCTATCGGTGGCGGATTAGACGCGATCCAACACGATGATATGTAATAAATATGCGGTCACAAATGACCACAACCATTTTAGCCGCACGGTCAATATCTCTAACGAGAATCTACATCATTCTCTGATTTTGATTTTTTGGCCAATTCATATAATTAGTTTTATATCAGGAACTTTTGCTTGCTAGAAAAAGGATTGAGGATTCAATGAATGGCTTTGATTATATCGTCGCAACCGATTTTGATAGGGCATGGTTGAACTTCGAATTGGACCTCCCTCTAAAGCCAGAAAAGAATGGCGGGCCCAATCCATTTTACATTGACCGGCCCGGGAATCCAATCGCCGAGTTGACGGATGCATTGTCGGCGCCGTTTTATCGGCCTCCCAAATTTTTCTTTTCCGGACACAGAGGCTGCGGCAAATCCACCGAGTTGCTCCATCTCCTAAGCAATGCGGAAATCCAAAAGAAGTACTGGCCCATTAATTTCAGCATTCGAGAAGAAGCAGATATCACCGACCTTGATTTTCGGGATGTCCTGCTCGCTATCGGCAGCCGTTTGTTCCGAGAATATCGAAAAAAAGGCGGTGATTTGCCCGAACAGCTACTCAAAGAATTATACGGCTGGCAGGGAAAAATAGAAAAAGAGGTATCAACGATTTTGGAGGGCCGGAATCCCGACCTGGAACTTGCCACGTCTGTCAATGCATTCTTTATCAGTACCGGATTGAAAATGAAATTGGAACCTGCAACACGGGTACAGCTGAGACAGGTCGTAGAAACCGATATCACTGGATTGATCGCCGTTATCAATCATATTGCAACCACGATTTATGCCAAAGAGCATCTCATCCCTTTGATTCTCATAGACGACATGGATAAGCCGGATATAGATAAAGCGCGGGCAATTTTCCACGATCGGAGGGAAATTATGATGCAACCTAATTGCGCAATCGTTTACACGGTATCAAGCGCCTTGTTCTATAGTAAGGAATTTGATGCAATCCGCGATCAGGCCTTTTTCTTGCCGAACATTTATTTGCATCCGCCGATGGAACCGGATATCCATCATGAAGAAGGATATCAGACTCTAAGAAAATTTATCCACATGCGAATGATTCCTGATTTGATTGAAACTGCCGCTCTCGAACAAGCAGTGACCTACAGCGGAGGAGTGTTCCGTGAATTGGCGCGCATCATACGCACGGCCATTGGTCGGGCAAGAAGAAGAAAGGCAATCAGGATGGACTGCACAGATATCGAGTGGTCCGCTACCGAGATACGGAATGAGTATCGACGCATTCTGGATAGGGAAGATATAAAACTATTAAAGAAAGTTGGTGAAGACAACCATCTCGAGTACAACGACCGGATGCGCCCTCTTATGCAACTCTTGGCTCTTTTGGAATATCGGGATGGAGACAATTGGTGCGATATTCATCCCGTGTTAAGGAAGTTATTATATGGCTGATTTTAGTAGCGATCCCATCCAAACCATTGAGCCCTTCGAGGAATGCATGGAGATCCTCGGCCGGGAACTGGAAATGGCCATCAAGTGGCAGAGGCCATGCATCTTGCTCGTTGTCTACAGCTCAGTATATGCACGCGAGGATGCCCAAGCTGAACTTGAAAACCATCTGATCGATTTACGTCAAAAATCAGATCGTATAAGAATTAAAGACCGGGAGGTCGTCAATAGTTCCCATTTCTTGAAAGAATTCAGCGACCCTGAACACACTATCTACTTTATTGAGGATCTACACAAAGATGATCGCGAACAAAGCAATATATATAAATTATTGAACTCTCAAAGGAATTTCTTTCTAGAAAACCGCATTCGTGTCGTTTTCTGGCTGACCCGGAATGAGGTTGCGAATTTTGCGCATTATGCACCTGACTTCTGGGCGCAGCGTCATTGCGTGATTGAACTGAACGAAGCTACAAAGTCCGAACAGATTTTACAGGAGACCATTGATTCTGTCTGGCTCGGAATTGGAGAACGCGCCGAAGCCATTAATGGATCCAATGAAAAGGTCTCTTTATGCCAATCTCTTCTCAACGATCTGCCTCAGGGAAGCGAATCTGATTACAACGCGTGCCAACTGGTTATTAAATTTGGGACTCCTTTACTGGCGAAAAGACGACTATGGAAATGCAGACCAATTGCTTCGCGAAGCCTTGAAATGCGCCAGCAAAATCCAGGACAACCGGTTTGAAGCTGAGTGCTTCAACGCAATCGCGCTCGTCAAAACCAGTCTCGGCAATCTTAACGAAGCGGTTGACGCATATAAGCAGTCAATTCACCTGGCTCCTGAACAATTCTTGGCGTGGAACAGCCTTGGAAATCTTTGCCTAAAAATCTCCCGCAACGATGAAGCCATGATCGCTTTTCAAAAGGCAATTGCATACAATCCGAAGGACCCGATTGGATGGAATGGGTTGGGGAATGTATATTTCAGGATGGGCTACATTGACGATGCAATCAGCTCATACCAAAAAGCCGTCTCAGCCATGCCTGCTTTTGCCCAACCCTGGAATGGCTTGGGAGATATCTACTCGGCTACCGGTCGCACAGACGATGCGATCAAAGCCTATCGCAAAGCAATTGAGTTGAACAAGCAGTACGTCGCACCCTGGCTTGGCTTAGGAGTTCTTTTTGCGAGCCTGGAACGCTATCGCGAAGCAATCAAAGCATACCAAGGTGCTTTGAGTTTGGATTCCAAGAATGGCACCATTTGGAATGATCTTGGGGCCATTTACCTGAAATGTGAATCTTATGAAGAAGCGTCAGAGGTGTTCTCGAACGCAATCCAGCTAAATAGTGAGGAAGGTTGGGCTTATCACAATCTTGCTCTTACCTGTGCCCATCAGGAAAAGTTCAACGAGGCAGTGTCGTTATATTTGAAAAGCATTGATCTATTTCAAGAAGAAAGGGACAAAGCGGCTTCATGGAATCAACTCGCGAACGTATATCGCTTGCTTAACGACTATGACAATGCAATTGCCGCTTATCAGATAGCCGATACACTCGACCCAAAAATTCGCGCATCCAGGAATAAGAACCTTCCGGATAGCTCGAGCCCTGTGAAACCTCCTGAAAAGCAGGCTTCAAATCCAGAAGCCTCCAAAAACGAATCTACCGACGCCGCAACAAATCCGCAAATGAAATTGAAAAACGATTTGATCATCGATCAAAAGGACGGTTCATCTGCACCGGAGCCGGGGCAGCCATCATTTGAAATTCCAACCCGGATTTTCAATTCTGCAAACGCAGAAGAAATTAAGAAGAAAGTGGACGAGGCTCCAAAGTTTGTTCGCGAACAAGCTAAGACAGTCCCGGTCGAGCCGGAATTGCTGGAAACCAAAGGAGACAACAAGATGCCAAACCTAATTTCTGCAAAAGAAACACAGCTTCAAAATCGCACCGGAACACAAGACCTCACTCTAGGACCAAATGGATTAGCTAAGACCAAAGTCGTTGATGCCGATGCATGGAACGCCAAGGGAAACGATCATTTTAAGCGTGGAGAAATGGAGATGGCCATCCAAGCCTACAACAAGGCTATTCAACTCGATCCGACGTTCGGATGGCCTTATAGCAATCTGGCGCTCACCTATCTGACGCAGGGTCAGCACGCCGAGGCAATCCTACTTTATCAGAAAAGTCTTGAACTGCTCAAATCAGATAAAGATAGAGCCGTATCCTGGAATGGACTAGGGAATATCTATCGACGCATTAACGATTATGCAAATGCCGTTACGGCATATCAAAAAGCCGCCGAACTGGATCCGGACACTGCCGGGATGCGCGATGGAACGAATAATCTCCAGACTGATCAAAGTACAAATAATTCTCAAACATGGAATGATCTTGGAGAGACTTTCTTCATGGCAGGAACCTATGATAAAGCAATAAACGCGTTCTACAAGGCTATTGAAATAGGACCCAATAATGGTTGGCCTTATGCTAACCTCGCACGAATTCTAGTATCCCAAGGCCAATTTAAAAAAGCCATTGCTCTTTATCAAAAAAGCATTAATTTATTGAAGAATGATAAGGACAAAGCGGCCGTTTGGAATCTTCTCGGCAACGCCTATCGCAAACTGAATGATTATGATAATGCCGTTAGGGCTTATCAGAAGGCTGTGATCTTGGCCGACGAAGGTGTTAATTTGCTCACTCGAACGCGTTTCAGTTTGTTGAGCAATTGCAATATTGATTAGCAATTCCAACAATTCTTTTTACCATGGAGGCAGAAAATGAACGATTATGAGTTTTGGAATGAATTAGGAAAGATATTCAACGCAGTTGTTGCCTATCAAGAAAAGGCGGTCGAATTCAACAATCGCTTTATCAATCCCTGGATTCGATTAGGCAACGTATTCGACAAACAGGATAGAAATCAGGAGTCGATCCGTGCTTATGAAAAAGCGCTGGAACTTGATCCTGCAAACGCCCAAAACTGGTACGAACTCGGTAATTTATACTTCCGGGAAAAGAACTATGAAAAGGCAGTCGATGCATACAATAAAGCCATTGAATTTGCACCTCAGTCGGGGTGGGCATACAACAATCTAGCACTGACCTTGGTTAGTCAGGGCAAATATGTCGAGGCCCTTCCCCTTTATCAAAAAGGGGTTGATTTGATCGACGATGACAAGGATAAGGCGATGGTATGGAATCGAATTGGCAATGTCTATCGCAAACTGAATGAATATGATCTTGCTGTTCAATCCTTCCACCGGGCAGATGAATTGGATGCGGAAAATGCCGGCTTCCGCGACGAACTGGACGATGTACCCGAAAGCGTTGTTCCAGTGCAAAGCAACGCGGATCAAGATTCGGAACAAGCGTCGACAGAGAATCCCAACCCGATTCAGTTGATCCTCTCGGAAAGTCAAACAGAAGAAAAGGCTTTGGCAGACGCTGGCAATCTACTTGATATCACGGCTTCATCAGATGCAAATGAAATGGAACTTTCCTCTTCTGAAGAAGTAACACAAGTTGTAGAGCAGCTTGACGCCACGGCTTCATCAGATGCAAATGAAACGGAACTTTCCTCTTCTGAAGAGGTAACACAAGTTACGCAGCAGCTTGATGTCACGGCTTCATCAGATGCAAATGAAGCAGAACTTTCCTCTTCTGAAGAGGTAACACAAGTTGTGCAGCAATGTGATATCACGGCTTCATCAGATGCAAATGAAGCGGATTCTTCCTCTTCTGAAGAGGTAATGCAAGTTGTGCAGCAAACCGAAGAAGATTATCAAAGCCGCCAACAGCCAAATCGCTTTTTGCAACAGCAATATCGACAACGAAAGAACCGCTTTTTTCAGCAGCGCTCTTACGTCCGAGCTACAGTTGTTGCTTCGCCAGAGGCTAACAATTTACCTGATGATGCTGCTTTATCGGATGCAAACCCAACCCAAGTTTCCTCTTTAGAAGACATATCACAAAGTGTCGAGCAAGTGATAGTGGAACCTGCGATTGTTCCCAATGAAAACACTGGAGACAAAAACGCTTTGGAAATCGCAGCACAACCCGACAATGGTGATGCGACCCAGAACCCTCTTTCCGCAGATCAGCCAAATGAGGAATTAGTCGGCGATCAACAGACAACGACGGTGCTGATTTAGGATTCTAATGAGACCTTTACCGAGTTGCCGGAAATTGTAACTATTACGACAACCGATACCACAAATGTTGTCATTACATCAGAAGAAGTTGATGATTTAGAGATTGCCAAGCCTCAAGCAAATGAGAACGTTGTCGACGAATCTTCTATCGTAAAAGTAGAGCTGGATGTCGAAGATGAGGCTGAATCCACTGAATCAAATGTCGCCGAACAATCAGCCTATGAGGTGTTCCTGAAAGAAAACAGCGACCTTGTTGCTAAACCCGAAGGAGAATCAGAAGATGCGATGCCTGAGGCTTTGCAAGAACCGGCCGCCTTTGTCGATTCATCCGGCGAACTTCAGATCGAAATGGACACGAAGAATGCTCACGTGTGGAACGAGCTTGGAAATATATACTTCAATACAGGCACCTATGACGATGCAATTGTGGCCTATAGTAAAGCCATTCAACTGGACCGGTGCTTTGCGTGGCCGTACAGTAATCTGGCATTGACTTATGTACAGAAAGGCCGCTTCACCGAAGCAATCCTTCTTTATCAACGCAGCATTGAATTGTTCATCAGCGAAAAGGATAAAGCCATCTCTTGGAATCGCCTAGGCAATGTTTATCGCCGTCTCAACAATTATGACAGTGCGATAGCCGCATATCAACGAGCTGACGAGCTCGACCCGGAAAACACCACTCTCTCCCTCCAGTCTCGCTTTAGTTTGCTTGGCAACTATCCCGTTGATCAGCAGTCAAGTTACGTTGCAGGTTAAGGAGAGGCCATGAGCGAACATGAACTTTGGAATGAACTTGGAAACCTATACTTCATATCGGGATCATATGAGCAGGCAATCCATGCATATCATAGATCTATTCAAATGGATAGCACCTACGGTAAACCATACAGCAACTTGGCCCAAACATATGTGCTTCAAGGCAAATATGACGAGGCTGTAAAGTTATTTCGAAGAAGCCTCGACTTGCTCGTGGATAACAAGGAAAAAGCCATATCCTGGAATTGGCTGGGGAAGGTGTACAGGCACTTAAAGGATTACCAGCAAGCCGTGATTGCTTTCCAGCACTCTGACGAGTTCGATCCGGAATGCAAGGAAGACAGCGAAGAACCTGGGCAAATGCTTTATGCTTCATCAGACCTATCTATCCCTCTTCAAGATTATTTGGCTTCAGCGCCCGACCTGAAGATAGACGCCGCTTCCGTTCCAAATCAAACGCCCGAGGAGCCCGCTCCCGAAACAACATCTGAGGCGTACACCTTCACTAATTTGCCCGAGCTTGCGGAAAGTGTCCCAATGGATCCTGAAGCTACATCGTTAACCAATTGGTCGGATGTTAATACCGATTACCAGGATAATGATTGGCCTCCAGCGTTTTCAAATGATACCGAGACTTACCTTCCCGCCTCGGATGCCGAAGGCACTGATGAAGAATTTGCAATTCCCGAAGAAGCGCTCATCGACCCAAGCCAACAGTTCGAAGAAGATATGTCTTCAGCTGAGTTATTCGAGCCTGCTTCCGTGGAATTAGCGAGTTGGCAACAGGCCGAGAATCAATCCTTTTCGCGCTCATCAGCAAAATCGGTCGATCTCCGAGGAACGGAATATCAAGTAACCAAATATGAAATAGATCTAACGGTAGACGTAGACGAGCGTCCAGTGGCTTCAATCCTTCCAGCTGAAAAAAGTCCCAGTCCATCGATCGAAGCTGAAGAAATGCCGGTGCCAATCAAATCAAGAGATAATATCTCAGGCGTGAACCCTCAGGAGATCACAGCCCTTGAAATGGAAATCCTGAAATACAAAAGAGTGGTCCAAATCAACAACCGAAACGCGTCTGCATGGGATGCTCTCGGAACGCTTTATAAATCTGCGGGCTTGTACAAAGAAGCTATTCTTGCACATCAACAAGCAATTTCAATTGACTCCGCTCGGGCTTCTTATTATCACCATTTAGGTTTGGCTTTCGCCGGAGCGGGACGCGCTGAAGATGCGATCTCCGTTTTTCAAAAAGTAATTGAATTGGATCCGGATCACTATTTGGCACACGCGACCTTAGGCGGATACTATCGAAAATTAGGATTGGAAGAGCTCGCTCAAAAACATATAGGGAAAGCTATGAGAAATATTTACGATAATGAAAGCGAATATAATCGTGCATGTTTGGCAGCGATCTGTGGAAATTTAGAGCAGGCCATTGACCTTCTTCAAATTGCCCTAGAGAAAAAACAAACTTACGTAGAATGGATCATACACGATCCGGACCTTGATTTCATCAGAGAGGACTCACGCTTTAAAGAACTGATTTCAAGCTATAACAGCTAGAAACGCGGAGCAAGAAATTACTCCGCCGAACAACGTCTTATAGCACCGATGCAAAGCCAGAAGGCTGTTTGTCTCGGTGCTACGAGATATCTATCATAAAATGTAACGAGCAGTACGGCAACACTTTCAGCAGTGATTCTCCCAAGCGCAGCAATCTTGTTGCCGCTTCCAACATAGGCAACAATGCGTGACGTAGCTGGGGCAACAGTTAATATGCTGTATTTTGTCTTAGTCGCTTCGGTGAAAAGTATGATCCCCAACGGGGCCATGCACTTTTGATTTACGAGCTGTTTGAGGCGTTTTCCTTAATCTATCTTAAATTTAGCAAATAGCCAATCATCATTGTATTTAGCTGCTCTTACGAAGCGCTCTTTATACTCGTCCAATTGAAATTGTCTGGCCCGGTCATCAGCAAATGAAACATAGCCTTTAAGTTGTAGATTTTCAAGGTAAAAGTTTCTGCATCGCCCTATACGATTCGCGTTTGTGAAATACTTATACGACGGTAATAATGAGGCATAAACCTCATAATTCCAATCACGGAGATATTGATAATCACGAATATCTTGCTTGATACGATGTGCCATCTTAACATTTGGATTCACTTGCACATGATATCCCATCAGCCATGTTCTAATAGTAAAATCCAAAATCTCACGCCCCCATCCGGCAATAGAAACATCAAATAGTCCAAGTCCGAGAAAAGTATCCCTTCGGACAAAGGTGATTGAGCCGGGGCATGACAACATATCATAAGGCTGTGTTTTGTCAAAATGCGGCTTATTGCCAATCCAATATTCCTCCTGTGTGAAGCTAATCGCCTTCCAATCCCAAGTTGCACCCCACACGTAATGGTTAGCCCATCTAAATTCATCTGATAGAAACTCGCCATTTCCATGGAAATATTTAATCTCAGGGCAAATCACGCACAATTGCGAGTCACTGTGAAAGTGTTCCAGAATTGGCCGCACCCAATCTGGAGTCAAAACCAAACAGTGTCCATCCATAAAGCAGATGAAGAAGCCTTTTGCGATTGATGCACCGATATTTCTTGCTCCACTCACGCCGAGCGGATGATTCGATTCAATGACGATGATGTCCTTGTATATGGGCTGACGTAAAAACTCCACGTCATTATATCTACTGTTTTCTGAAGAATAATTAAGCACGGTAATAATCTCGTAATTAGACCAAGTTGTCATGGCACGAATTGAATCAACGGTACGCTTTAACCAGATTCCGTCACCACAGCTAGGAATCACGATACTGATAAGTTCTTCGGTTCTCATAGTTCGATCCCAAATCTTTCCAAATACCATTCATCATCGAAAAGACGGTTGTCCATTAAGCAGGCACGCCGTCGCTCCGCACTGGGCCAATAAGGTACGACCTCCTTAGCAAGTTTATTGGTTACACCCAGGCGCTCCAAAACGCGTTGGAATCGTCTAGTTGAAAAATTCACGTAGGCGACACGAAGTTTATTGCTAATGAGATTCTCGTTTGTTAGTGGATAATTGAAACCAGGCTTGTACATATGCCCGACAAGGGCCGATCTGACTACGAGGACCTTTCCACCGCTCATCCAACATCGAAGCGAGAGATCAATATTTTCTCCGCCCCAAAAAGTGAAACCGTTATCTAATCCCCCTAGTTCATCATAGAACATTCGAGAAACCAAAAAGCAACTACCCGCGAATATAGGTGACAGCCAAGCAAAATCGTCAAGATCCAATTTCGGCGCATCACACCAAGCCATATCGAGATTTTGATCAAATGTCATTGTTTGTCTAAATTGGTATGAGTAATTTTTCCAGGTCATTACGTCAAGCATTGGAATGATGGGTACCGTAATAGCATGATCTCGACATTTGTGTGAAGCTTCTAAGAGCGACGTTTCCCATCCTGGTTCTGGATTGCAGTGCGCATCCATAAATACATAATAGGGACTACGAGCAAACGTGCTACCCAAGATGCGCGAACGAATCAAACCAAGACGTTCGCTGTTCCGATGGAATAATAATCCCGGGTAATTCTCCCATTGCACATGATCAACGCTGCCGTCACTTGAAGCGTCATCCACAATGATCACTTCAAACTTGATCCGCGTATTTGCATAGATTGATTCTATAGTCCTGCGCAAAAAACGACCTTCGTTCAAGGTAGGTATAATAATGCTTATCATTTGCCTGTCTTACCAATTCTTTCTTGCGAACATGGGAATCTCTTCTAGAAGGAAACCATAGACATCAGTGGTGACTAGCAATAACATTATAAACTCGTTAAATAGGCTGGGCAATTCGGAACATCTACCCCTCCATTGGTATTATGCAATACGGCTTACTTGTTTACGCAGCCCAGAAGCTTCCCTCTGTGACTACAATAGTGAGACAACTCCATCCAATAATTTAGAGTGCAAGGCGGTGGAGAAAACATGGTACAAAATTCTAGCGATAAGGTAAATGAAGAAGTGCCCAAGACTGAAGTAGTTGCTAAAGCAAAACGAAGACATTTCACCGCCGCAGAAAAAATACGTATCCTGCGGGAAGTGGACGCTTGCCAAGGGACCGGGGAGATCGGAGCTTTGCTGCGTCGAGAAGGAATCTATTCTTCCTATTTAACGACTTGGCGTAAGCAGCGTGAGAATAGAGAATTAGAAGGCTTGGCGCCGCGGAAACGCGGACCGAAGCCCAACCCGGAGGCGATCGAGCTCGCCAAACTTCGCCGCGAGCATGAGCGATTGAAGGAACGCATGCGGCAGGCGGAGTTAATCATTGATGTCCAAAAAAAAGTTGCGCGGATGCTTGGGGCAACCCTAGACGCGCCCGACCTGGACGATCCGAGTTGATAGCCACCACCGAGCAATTGGCCCAAACCATTGGAGTATCGGCGGCGTGTCAGGCGTTGACCACTGCGAGAAGCAGCTTGTATCGCAAGCGGCCCAAGGTTGTGTCGCTTCCGAAACCGGAGCGCTTGCCTTCACCGCGTGCCCTTCCACTGGCCGAGAAAGAAATCGTGCGCCAAGCATTGAACAGTGAACGTTTTGCTGATCAAGCGCCGCGCGAAGTATTCGCCACCTTGATGGATGAAGGAACCTATCTTTGCTCCTGGCGGACAATGTATCGAATTCTGGATGAAAATAAAGAAGTCCGGGAACGCCGCAATCAACTGCGGCACCCCAATTACACGAAACCTGAGCTATTGGCGACCAAATCGAACCAGTTGTGGAGCTGGGATATCACGAAATTGCTCGGACCGACGAAGTGGACCTATTATTATCTCTATAACATCCTGGATGTATTCAGCCGATATTCCGTGGGTTGGATGATCGCCGAACGTGAATCGGCCAGTCTGGCTGAAACTCTGATTGCTGCCACGTGTGTCCGCCAGGGTATTCAGCCGGAGCAGCTCACGATTCATGCCGACAATGGTAGTTCGATGACTTCCAAACCGGTGGCATTGCTCATGTCGGATTTGGGTGTCACCACATCGTCCCGATGTCCTTCGGGAAAACACACTCGCGCCCGCATGTCTCGAACGACGACCGAAGGGAGCTGTCGCTTCGTAATCCGTTTTCTGAGGCTCAGTTTAAAACTTTGAAATACCGCCCAGATTATCCGACACGTTTTGGTTGTCTGGCGGATGCGCGCAGTTGGGCGGGAGAATTTTTCCGCTGGTATAACTACGATCATCATCATGGCGGCATCGGACTGCTGACACCTGCAGACGTTCATTTCGGAAGAGCGCATGAAGTATTAGATCAACGTCAACAGGTTTTGCAGAGTGCTTATCAAAAGAATCCTGAGCGCTTTGTAAAAGGCGTATCTATCCCAGCTCAATTACCATCGGCAGTATGGATTAACCCGCCGCCGGTAACTGCGGTCCCGGCAGAGGTCTTGAGCCCCTCGTAATCGTAGAGGTTGTGGAAAAGTGGGCGATGATTTCCGTCCACTTTTCCACAACCTTCCCACCACTTGAAAGGAGTGTTTTCTATCTACAAACACACAACGAATCTACACTAATCTTTGAAATTAGTTGTCTCAAATCATTGACACATTCCGCTTGTCGGTGACTATTAACTTCCTCCGCAACCTTACTATAGCAGTAGGTATCATGGATGCAATTGTTATTCCAATTTCCGCGAGCACTACGCCGTTGCACTCGATGACAAAAACAAGGTTTGAAGCATCCCCCATCTATGGCTAATATAAACAAAGATACCGTCATTTGACGGTATCTTGTAGCTGGGGGCAACGGATTTGAACCGCTACTAGCTGATCCAGAGTTGCAACTGGACAAGTGCATGCCTTATATATGGTGTTTTTGTGCCCTGAATGTCTTGATATTACACAAGAATGGGGATAAGATAAAGGCATGAAAAAACAAGCGCGCCACCGACCCACGAGACATTTTGAAGAAGTAAGGCGAGAAATCGTAGAGTGTGACTTAGAGAACTGCCCGCATTGCGGAGAACCACTGCGGGCACGCAACACCTGGCATATGAAGAAGACGGTACAGACTTTAGAGGGGCCCGTATTCGTAGCAGGAAAGACGCGGGAATGCGTCAATCCGTTGTGTGAACACAGCGGAGAATATTATTATGCCAATAGCGTGTTATCCATCAGTTTGCCATTCAGTACATACGGATTGGATATATTGGCATGGATTGGATGGCAGCATGAAAAAGAACATAAGCAGTTTGTGGAAATCCAGCGGGAGCTGAACAACCGCAAGATTCTGGTGAATGAGCGTAATGTGGGGAAGTTATACCGGCAGTTTCTGGCCTTAGTGGGGGCGACCCGCCGGGCGAGCGAGAAAAGATTAACGGCCACTGTCGAGAAACACGGTGGCGTGATTTTTGGATTGGACGGACTGCAGCCAGAAGGATGTGGCAGTCTTCTGTATGTATTGTATGAGGTCTTGAGCGGTACCGTCGTAGGCGCCATTCAACTGGAACATGCCAGTGCAGATCGGTTGGCAGAATGGCTGCAAGCCTATCAACACTACCCGGTCCTGGCGACGCTTTCAGACGGAGAAGATACGCTGATAGCCGCCTTGAAGAAGGTTTGGCCCGCAGTTCCCCGTCAGCGCTGTCAGGAACATTTTCTGGGGAATGTTGCGGAAGAAGTCCTGGACTACGATGACCAATTACGTCAGGACATGCGCCAAAGTCTGGGTGGACTGCCTAAAGCAGAGCAAAACTCAGGTTCCACCCCCCTTTTTTGACTGAAAGCGGGCCTGTGCGAGATACAGAATTGATGGCGATCGAAATGAATGTACGCAATGCCATCCGGGATGCCGTTAACCGCACCAGTCGCAAGCCCTTCTATTGGGGCGGGTTGAAAGGGTATCAACAGTTGCAGGTCATGGCGGATGTGCTGTACCAAATGAAAGCTGTGCTGGCCGAGAATCTTTTCTTCCAACGTTTGGTCATGCAGGTAGATCGCGCTTTAGCGCAGAACCAGGATTTGGCCGCACAGTTGGAACAGGCTCATACTTGGTTACGAAAAGTGGCCGCTTGTTTGCATTACCCCCAAAGCTCCTATTCTGAAGCCGAGTGGCAAAGCCTCAATAGCCAACAAGTTGCTGACGCCATGGAAGATCTGATTGAGCAACTGCGCCGAGAGTCTCAAAAGAAAGGCATCCTCGCCAAATTCCAGCATGCCTTGGACCAGCGCTGGATAGCCTATGGCTCAGAGTTGTTACCCTGCTATGATATCCCGAGTTTGCCCCAGCATAATCTACATCTCGAAAGTTTTTTCAACCAGCTCCGCGGCCACCAACGTCGAATCAGTGGACGCCGATCCACTAAAGAACTTCGTGACTTCGGCCAATTTCAAGCCTTATTGATATCCGACAGTCCAAACGATTTGCTCGAACAGATTCGTTGCGTCCCGCTTGAAGAGTATAAGAAATGCCGCCAACGGTTGGCTGAGAGTGAAGCGCCTCGTCGTTTCATTAACCAACTCCATCGCCAGCCTTCAATGACCATCCATCGGCTGCTGATCAGATATGTTGAACACCAGCGCGAGCTTACTCCGATCGTCAGTCCTACTTCATCTGCATGTAACACTTAGACACTCAGGGGTTTTTGTGGTCCAATGCGTTCTATATTTGGCGGTCAAGGTGTGCATATTGTGTGTGTTTTGCATCTCGTCCATTCTGGTAGCTGTAAAGTCTTGTTCCGGATTCACTGTGCGGCATGCGCCGGATTATGCATAAAGTAGCTGTAAAAAATCGTTACCGATAACTGGCTGATCAGAGTGATGATTATTATTGTCAATAAAGATTTCGAGCACAATGCATTCAAGCATGAAGATCGCCGATGAATTTTATTCAAAACTGAACGACAGGGAAATTCAAAATCCTATTAGTAACTTAGGAAACAGCCTAGAACAGAACGAGATAAGCGCGGAAAATATTGACGCGCTTATCAGTTTACTAAAATCGCTTAAGGATACCAAAAGAACGCAACGCATTTTAGGAAACAATCAAACCTGAATTCCACAAAGCCGTTACAACGTGCATTTGGCTATTATGTTGCTTTTTCGTACCTTCCATAACGATTTGCCAGAGGCGTTCAGGTTGTTCTGAGAGATTCGGATCGCCGTGAAGGTGACGAAGTGCCAATATTGCATACTTCTTGTTCAGAACGGAATTGCAATATTTAACGCGGGGAATACCCTTTACTAAACCTTCTTCACATAGCGCCAGAAAGGCATCTCTTGGGCAACCCTTTTGTTGTGACGATTTGCTTTCTAAAAGTTTCTCAGTTGCCTGATCCCATGCCACACGAGGTGATACTGCCTGTGAGTTTGTATACAGCCTGACAGCTTCCAATGCGAATATTATTGCTGTTCCAGGGCAACGTAGCAGCTGGAGAGCATCAACCTGAAGGCATGCTGTTCCTCGATGGTCAGGCCCAGTACCATTTGCGCTTCGATTCTCCTGACCAATTCTTCCCCGGCAGCTAATTTTTCCGCGCCGGCAAGCGTTAATTGTGTCGTGATCACACGCTTATTATAGGGATGGGGCTGTCGCGTGACATAACCGGCATGCTCCAGCCCTTGCAGGATCTTAATCATGGTTTGAGGGGTTACAAAACTGCCACGGGCCAGATCTGCATTGGATGCATTCGGTATTTCTTCAAGGGTTCTTAACGCACCGAATTGCGCCATGGTAAGGGAATGCTCAGCCAGTTCTTTGTTCAGGCGAAGATGCAAAGCATGTTGCACTTTCTTTAATAAATATCCTATCTCTTCTTCCATTAATCTTCTCCTAATCTTGACATTTTCTCAGCGCACTTATATAATATCAGTATACTGATATTATATAAGTTATGATGTTATCAAATAAAAGAGCAACCGTCAAATGGTCATATCGTATTTTAAGAACCCACAACCAACTCTGGTAGTGGGATATTAATCACACGCGGAGGCTACAAATGGATGACGACAGACAGTATTCCGAAATTCTGAAGGGTAAAAGAACGCTTGCCCCGTATGCCATGAAGCACGTCAGGCATGTCGATGAAATGACTACATCTATCGTTGGGGAGATCAAGCGGTTGGATGCGCGTGACCAGGGATTTTCGCAGGCAATGGCGGGCCGCCTGGGCCCGGTTACCCAGCGCGAGTTTGGACGGTTTGGAACCAAGTCGCCGCTAAACGCGGCCATGATGTTTGATTTCGGCAAGAACTTTATGACGCTACGGGATGGCCCGGTATTTCCTGGCAAAGCTCCCATCCCGGACGACCCCGCCGTTTTGAGCAGCCATATCAAGGCGCTGGGGTATTATCTCAAAGCGCAGGGTGTTGGGATTTGCGAATTACCACAATGGGCAATTTACAGCCTTGATCAGGAAGGAAAACCGATCGACCTGAAGCACAAATATGCCATCGTTTTGATGTCTGAGTGGGATTATGAGACCATGTCTGGATCAACCGGTCACGATTGGATTTCCAATTGCGAGAGCTTCCTGACCTATAACGCCTCTGCACATATGGCCTGCACCATGGCTGCCTATATCCGGCGATTGGGTTTTCCTGCGCGGGCTAACTTCCAAAGCGGGCCGATCCCTGCCTATGACATGGTACTCACACCTCTGATCATCCTTGCGGGACTGGGCGAGTTAAGCCGGGCTGGCTGGGCCTTAAACCCCTACCTGGGTGGGCGCTTCAAGGCATCCGTAGTTACCACTGACCTGCCGCTCGAGCCGGACAAGCCGATCGATATCGGTCTGCAAGCATTTTGCCGTACGTGCAAGAAATGTGCCGAGGCCTGCCCATCCAAAGCGATCTCAAGGGCAGATGACAAGGTGGAACATAATGGCTATATGTCCTGGCCGCTGGATATGGCCCGCTGTACCAAGTACCGAGTCTGCAACCAGAACGGCGCGGGCTGTGGCATGTGCGTGAAATCCTGCCCCTGGAACAAGCCGCAAGGCTGGTTCCACGATCTGACCCGTTGGACCATCCGTACCGCTCCGTTCATGGATCCCTGGTTGGTCAAGCTGGATACCTTTTTCGGCTATGGCAGGCAGGATCAAAAATGGAAGTGGTGGTTCGATTTCGAATCGGATGACGGGGAAACCCACATGGCCGGCATCAAGGAAGATAACGTCTGGAAGAAATAGGTCCCCATGAAGGCGGGAGATCAACCCGCCTTCATCCTTTTCTGGTTTGAATGGTGAGTATTAGCCTTAGTTTTGTGCAATCAGAAGTAGAACCATAAAAAGTGGATTAAAAATGAATATACCGCAGGTGTATCTTCGGTAAGGGATGTGACCGACCGGGAACTCGAATCCCAAACCACCTGATCCAGAGTTGCAACTCGATGAGTGCATGCCTTATATATGATGTTTTTGTGCCCTGAATGTCTTGATATTACACAAGAATGGGGATAAGATAAAGGCATGAAAAAACAAGCGCGCCACCGACCCACGAGACATTTTGAAGAAGTAAGGCGAGAAATCGTAGAGTGTGACTTAGAGAACTGCCCGCATTGCGGAGAACCACTGCGGGCACGCAACACATGGCATATGAAGAAGACGGTACAGACTTTAGAGGGACCCGTATTCGTAGCAGGAAAGACGCGGGAATGCGTCAATCCGTTGTGTGAACACAGCGGAGAATATTATTATGCTAATAGCGTATTATCCATCAGTTTGCCATTCAGTACATACGGGTTGGATGTATTGGCATGGATTGGATGGCAGCATGAAAAAGAGTATAAGCAGTTTGTGGAAATCCAGCAGGAGCTGAACCAACGCAAGATACTGGTGAATGAGCGAAACGTGGGGAAGTTATACCGGCAGTTTCTGGCCTTAGTGGGGGCGACCAGCCGGGCGAGCGAGAAAAGATTAACGGCCACTGTCGAGAAACACGGCGGCGTGATTTTTGGATTGGACGGACTGCAGCCAGAAGGATGTGGCAGTCTGCTGTATGTATTGTATGAGGTACTAAGCGGTACCGTCGTAGGCGCAATTCAACTCGAACATGCCAGTGCAGATCGGTTGGCAGAATGGCTGCAAGCCTATCAACACTACCCGGTCCTGGCGACGCTTTCCGATGGAGAAGATACGCTGATAGCCGCGTTGAAGAAGGTTTGGCCCACAGTTCCCCGTCAGCGCTGTCAGGAACATTTTCTAGGGAATGTTGCGGAAGAAGTCCTGGACTACGATGACCAATTACGTCAGGACATGCGCCAAAGTCTGGGTGGACTGCCTAAAGTAAAGCAAAACTCAGGTTCCATCCCCCTTTTTTGACTGAAAGCGGGCCTGGGCGAGATACAGAATTGATGGCGATCGAAATGGATGTACGCAATGCAATCCGGGATGCCGTTAACCGCACCAGTCGCAAGCCCTTCTATTGGGGCGAGTTGAAAGGGTATCAACAGTTGCAGGTCATTGCGGATGTGCTGTACCAAATGAAAGCTGCGCTGGCAGAGAATCTTTTCTTCCAACGTTTGGTCATGCAGGTGGATCGCATTTTAGCTCAGAACCAAGCTTTGGCCGCACAGTTGGAACAGGCTCATACTTGGTTACGAAAAGTGGCCGCTTGTTTGCATTACCCCCAAACCTCCTATTCTGAAGCCGAGTGGCAAAGCCTCAATAGCCAACAAGTTGCTGACGCCATGGAAGATCTAATTGAGCAACTGCGCCGAGAGTCTCAAAATAAAAGGATCCTATCCAAATTCCAGCATGCCTTGGACCAGCGCTGGATAGCCTATGGCTCAGAGTTGCTACACTGCTATGATATCCCGAGTTTGCCCCAGCATAATCTACATCTTGAAAGTTTTTTCAACCAGCTCCGCGGCCATCAACGTCGGATCAGTGGACGCCGATCCACTAAAGAACTTCGTGACTTTGGCCAATTTCAAGCCTTATTGATATCCGACAGTCAAAATGATTTACTCGAACAGATTCGTTGCGTCCCGCTTGAAGAGTATAAGAAATGCCGCCAACGTTTGGCTGAGAGTGAAGCGCCTCGTCGTTTCATTAACCAACCCCATCGCCAGCCTTCGATGACCATCCATCGGCTGCTGATCAGATATGTTGAACACCAGCGCGAGCTTACTCCGATCGTCAGTCCCACTTCATCTGCATGTAACACTTAGACACTCAGGGGTTTTTGTGTCCAATGCGTTCGATATTTGGCGGTCAAGGTGTGTATATTGTGCGTGTTTTGCACCTCGTCCAGTCGGGTAGCTGTAAAAATTGATCATGGGTAATTCGCTGAATATTAACGATGCCCTGGGCGGAATGCCTGTTGCCTAAATGATCAGTTTACCTCAGCAAATTAGCTCCGGCGTTCAAAATGCTTCGAGGATATATAGTTTAGACTTCCGAAGTTTTTCTCTCCGAGGTTGAAGCAAAAATCTCGGTAAACTCCTTTCCTGGGTCAGATTATCGTTACGCCATTGGTGCCTTTCCTCGGACATAGGATAACAACTTCGAACTGGTCGGCCCAGTCTCGATCTCGCTAAACCCTGCCGTCTCAAGCAACGGCACATAATTCCGCACATCCACGTGCGCCATCGGCGTCAGGTGATTCTCCACGATTAGGCGCAGCAAGCCTGACTTGGGCGGCTCGAAGTCCACGATCAGACACAAGCCGCCTGGCTTCAAAACCCGCCGCATTTCGGCAAGGCCACGCTGCTTGAGATCCTCCGGCAAGTGGTGAAGCATCAGCCGGTTTAACACTACATCAAAGCCGCCGTCCGGAAAAGGCAGACTTTCCGCCAAGCCCAGCTCGAATCTAGCTTTCGATCTAGCCTGTTTTGCGTTCTGCCGGGCAACCTCGATCATTTCTGGAGACGGGTCAATTCCGACCGCTTCACCATTTTCCCCAACCCACTGTTGGGTGGCTAGAGTCAAGCGCCCCGATCCGCAGCCCACATCCAGAACCCGATCCCCAGCTTTGATCTGCGACAGCACACCGATGCTCTTCTGGCTCGGCTGCAGGAGATAGTTGGTCAGGGCGTCATACGGCCCCGCCCAATGGATCACATTGCCCTTGGTTTCCGGGGTTTGTTCGCTTGAATGTTGATGAAAGTGTGACATGATTTTTTTCCTTTCTGATTTCGAGAAGTGTGTCTTTAGCTTTACATAGTTCTGCTTTTACCTTCTACAGATTCAAGGTAAATTCATTATCCGCTTAGGTTGAGGCAGTATGGTGTTCGGTCAATTCATGAGCTGAGCCGAGCGGATTTTCAAGGGGATCGACATGCACGGTTACTTCCTGCAGCGATGTCATCGCATGAAATAAGGCATGTCGGACCGTTTCAGCAATTTGGTGGCTTTCCAAGGTAGGAAGCTGTGGCTCTACTGTGATGTGCAGTTCCGCTTGCTGCCAATGTCCCAGCCAGCGGATGCGGATATCATCGACCGCCAACACTCCTCCAACAGCCGCAGCGGTCTGTTCAACCAATGCAGTTACTTGTGGATCGGTTGCATCCATGAGCCGGTACCAGAGTTCACGCCCGCTATTCCAAGTCACAACGAGGATGGTCGTCCCGATTACGAACCCGATAAGCGGGTCAGCCAGCGGAAACCCCAGCTTTATCCCGATCACTCCTGCAATCACCCCCAAGGAAGTAAAACCATCCACTTGGGAATGCCGCCCGTCCGCTACCAGCGCGGCCGAATGGATTCTCTGTCCAGCCCGCAGCCTCAAGAGCGCCGCAAGCTCATTGCCCAAGAAACCGATTCCGGCCGCGGCTGCAACCCAGCCCAGATTACTAACCGTTACCGGATGAATGATCTTCTGTATAGATTGGGCGTACACCTCGATGGCACTGATAAATATCAAGGCCACGATAGCCGAACCTGCCAAGTCTTCCGCTCGACCATAGCCATAGGTGTAGCGTGAATTGCGCAACCGCCGAGAAAGACTAAACGCCAGCCACAGCGGGATAGCCGTCAGCGCATCTGCAAAGTTGTGGATTGTATCAGCCAGCAGAGCTACACTCCCGCTGCTGATGGCCACACTCAGCTGCAAAAGTGCTGTTACCAGCAGTACGACCAAAGATGCCTGCACTGGTCGCCAGAGCCGGGTCGGACAGCGGTGTAATCGCGGCGTGCGAGTGACCATGCTTGGGCTGATCGGAAACATGGCCCATTTCGTCGTCTCTGTAATGATGGTCAAGCGCCGCGTGATTAGCTTCGTGCGAGTGCAATGGATCGCTCATACGACTTACTCCTTCATAATAATAAGATATATGTCATTGCAAGGATCGAGTAGTTCTGTTTTTCTCTGGACTTATCGAGACCTAAACAATCTCCTCTGTGGCAAAGAGACTACTTCGGTGGGTCATGCTTTTGCATCGCCTTGATCAAATACATGAAAGCCTTTTGGACGGTGTGCAACTGTTCAGGCGAAAGCTGCCCCATTAGTTCCCCCATCTGCTGGCGTTGCACCCCTAGGCCCTTCTCAATCAGCCTCAGGCTTTTCGGCTGAAGCCGGATCTTCTTGGCACGCCGATCGCTTTCATCCTCGATCCGTTTCACCAAGCCCTGTTGCACCAGGCGCTCCACGAGCTGGCTGGCGGCAGCCTTGCCTACATCCATCAGCACGCCGATATCGGATATACGCACTTCACCTTCGTGATATAGATACATCAGCGTATAGATTTGTGGCATGGATAGGCCGTCCTGCTTCATCGACCCCATGATCCCCCGTAAGGAGCGCTGCATGAAGACTTCGAATTGTCTGTGAATATCCAGTTCTGGGGATGCACTATTTTCATGATTTTCAAGCGGCGCGGTCATTTGGTTCATATATACATACTATACACATATATAAATCAAATGTCAAGAGGTAAATCGAACCCATCCACCGTCTAGTATTTCAGATTTGCAAACAACGGTAATTGATATTTCCGAAGCTGAATGGAATCCACCTTCATATATACTTCACACGGTCACAAATTGCGTTTTTTCAAAGAGCTGCGAAGGGACTGCGACTTTACTGAAGAACGCAGTACGTGTCAGTCGAAAACGCAAGGTTAGCAAAGAATTGAGATCGGATTTGTGAGTTGTCATGGTTTCGTCCAAGCATTTTGAAATGGCAGCTTTGAAGGCTGGGAATTTTTCGTAGTAGTGGGCATAGAGGCATTTCTTCTTCACAAACTTCCAGATGCGCTCAATCAAGTTGAGGTTGGGCGAATAGGAGGGCAGGAAGCACAATTCGATGTTCAGGCTTTTGGCTTTTTCCATGACGAGAGCACATCTTTGATAGCGAGCATTATCCAAGAAGATGGTAATCGGGCTGCCGATGTAAAAAGCTGCGATCTTCTCCAAAAGCGCACACACGCTCTGCGCCGTAATGTAGGTGTCATTCGTGACGGTCAGCCTTTCATGCGTCACGGCATTGAGCGCACCCAAGACGTTGAAGCGTTGCCGACCCGAAGGCGCTGGAATAAAAATACGAGTCACGGACCACAGACAGCCGAGAAAAGCAGATAATACGAAATGGGCCGCATCCATGAAAAGAACCACCCTCTTCCCCGCCTGCGCTTCATCGAACCGAGACTGCATTTCTTGTTCCAGAAACTCTTTCTGTTTTTCTGGATCGGCTTTGGCTGGCAGGCTGCCTACTTTCCTGTAACGGAGATTGAGTTTTTTTGAAAAACTCACGCACCTGGCTTTGACTACGCTTCACACCCGTGATCTCTTCAATCTCCTTTTGCGCTTCCTTGATACTGGCTGGCGGATTTTCTCGAAAATACACCTCTAACGATACAATATGCCTGACCAGTTCGCCTTCAGGTTTAGAGTAGTTGATTTCCTTTAACTTCTCGATCCCGCCTTGTTGATAAAGTTCGTAGTATTCTCGGATAGTATTTCCGCTGACACCCACGATTTCTTCAATCTGCTCAGGCGATAAGTTGTGCGCTTTGAGCAGGAGTGCTTCCATCCGACGCTGGACCAACGGCACAAGATGATTGTAGCGTTGATAGCGTATTTCCGAAATCTGTTCCGATGTGAATTCGAGGTGATTGGTCATCGCCCCATCTTACCAAAACTTTAGTCCCCCGTTTCTTAAAACCACAATTTATGCCCGCTCTCAGTATAGCTTATCTGGGATTACCGGATAAGATAAGTTTGTGTTGCCCCGGCTCAGATCGTTGACGCTCGAATCCGTCCAGCAAAGCCGTTTGGTTATTCAAATTTTAAGGTGCAAAAGTCGAGTAATTTACTCGACTTTTGCAGCACATTTATAACTGAATAACCAAACAAGCACCAAGCGGTACAATGCAGAGGTGTGATGATTGTGCGGGAGGTTGTCATGTATCCTCTGGTGGAATTTCCTGAGCTGGTGCAACACTACGCTCCGTTCTTCGAGGAGGTATTCACGGCAGAAGCCTTCATCGAGTTCAAGCGTTACGTTAGCGGACTGATCGTTTCTGAGAACAAGACGGTGGACGGGATTAACCGGCTGTTTGTGACAGAAAGCCGGAACCAGAGTTCGCTCAATCGTCTGCTGACGGAAAGTCCGTTTTCGCTGGAAGAGCTAAACCGGGTGCGCTTATCGATGCTGGCGAGTCTGCCAGGGACGGCAATCAAGCCGAAGGGGGTGTTGGGAGTGGATGACACGCTGCTTCAGCACTATGGTCAGGACTTCGAGAAGATCGCCAAGTTGTTCGATCATGTGAGTCAAAGCTATGTGTGGGCACACGACTTGGTGACCATCCATTATAGCGATGAGGAGACGGACTATCCGGTGATGTTCCAACTGTGGGAACCGATGGAACTGGAGAAAGTGGAAGCTGGTTTACGATCTGCAGGGATCGCGCTCAAGGTCAGCAAGGAGAAACTGAAAGAGACGGATCCGAACAAGTGGCGCAGCTATGTATTGGGAGTCTGGCAGAGACAGCAGAAGAAACATCAAGAGTTGGGCGAACTCTACGACAGCAAGCTGATCCTGGTAGAAAAAATGCTGACCCAATGGGTGGCAGAGCATCCCGATGCCCATTTGCCCGTGACCTTCGACAGTTGGTTCACCCAACCAGACTTCTGCAAGTTCCTGGATCGGGAACTCAAATTAGCTTATGTGGGCACTCTCTCTGGAAAGGATCCCGTGACTTTGAAAAACGGACTGCTTCCGCTGGAGAAATTCGCCGAACGGTTGAAACAGGAACATTTGGCAGCCATTGCTCATAGTGGAAAGCCCATCTTCCACCGTATCACCATTCCCTTCAAGGGCGAACAGGAAACGTATTTTAGCTACTGCCGAACGCATCGGATCCATAATTTCGGACGACAGTGTCTGGTGATTAACTATCGCCAGGAAGACTTATCGGACAATCCAACCTTTTATATCAGCAACCGTTTGATCTGGCACGCCGCCGGCGTCACTCGTATTCGACGCCACCGCTGGCCTGTGGAAGTCTATCACGAGGAAGGCAAAGCAGAAGGACTGGATCAGTATCAGCTACGGGATTTTCAGGCTGTTCAGCGTCATGTAGCCTTGGTCGCCGTGGTCTACTCCCTCCTGCGTGCAGCCCAACACAACTCTGTCCTTCGCGGACGACTTCAACGTATCCTTCACCAAGACTTGGAAGGTCATCCAGCGGCTGGACGTCGCACCGCTCAGGCCCAAAGCCTGTGGGCTCTGGCTCTATTCATCAATGCCGGTTTAGCTCAAGGCCATTCTTTGCACAGAATTTTGGATCCGTTGATTCAAACTATGTGTCGGGCCTAACCGACATCGGCTTAGCCAGCAACGGTTGTGATCTCGCCAAGAGTTCCTCGCGCGAGATAGGTTGGTGTTGCCCCAGCCCGGAAGCAGGGCACATAAAGTTGCTTTCTATAGCCGTTTGGTTATTCAATTTTTAAGCTGCAAAAGCCGAGTAATTTACATCATGTTTCTTGCCTTAAGCTTACTAGAGAGAAAATGGAGGATGATATGCTGGTTGATTCGGCTAGCTGTAAGGTAGCTGTAAAAAAGAGAGCCTTCAAAAATGAGGGCTCTCTTTTTTCCCGTTTGGAGGGGCATTTGGGCAGAAACTGCCCATTTTTAGCTGGGGATTAGGGATTCGAACCCCAATTCTCACATCCAGAGTGTGATGTGCTGCCGTTGCACCAATCCCCAATGAAGCCTACTAGCTGATCCAGAGTTCGAAGTTGGCTTGTCTACCTAGTATTTTGGGCAGTTTTGTGTGCATGAAGTGCCAGTTTGGGCAAATTCATGATCTATTATTTCCATGTTATCCATGGCTTTTTTTCTGGTTGCAGTACGGTTGCAGTAAAAGAATTGCAGCAAATTCGCTGATCAGAGCAAACGCAATCAAGGCAGACTTTAGATTATGCGTAGCTCTGGACCCTATGCGACCTGCTTAGTCTTGGTTGCCGACACGTAGAACCGATTATTCCCTAGAAAACAACAGTACTCTTTTTCCAACATTAGTAGGACCTCTGATTATAAGGGTGGCATTGAGTGTCTTCAAATCTTCACTTAAGCCTCCCGTAAAATCCATGAAGTCACCATCTTTTTCAATATCTTCAACAGAACCAAGAATATTGGTCTTTGTTCCCACAAGTGGTACGGCAGGCCAATCCGAGGCATATTTTTCAAATATGCCTGTAACCTTTCCTTGGGGATCAATTGTTAACTTTACCGTGAATGATTGATCACCCAAGCAAATGCCTCCTCCTCCGTTAGTACATGAAAGAGAAACGCCATCATAGATATAGGATACTGGAGCCAAAAGAGTTTCAGTTGGTAACGGGGTATTAGTGGGCAGCATGGTATTAGTGGGTATTGGAGTGCCACTAAGAGCACTAACAGTTTGTGTTTGATTTTGTGCCGCCAAAGCCGTGCTGGCGATCACTGCTTGCAATTCGTTTGGACCAAGAGTTGGGGCTATGCTATTGGTTCCACAGGCAACAGTGACAAATAAAGCGCAAGTCAATGCAAAGAATATCTTTTTCATTTTTCAATCTCCCTTATCAGCTCTACTTAATGGGTTTTTATTACTCATCCCAATCGCAGCCCGTGTCAAAGATCACCCAATAATGTGACTTATCGTCCTAAGATAACAGAAGCTGCTCCAAGAAACATATAAGCAATGACGAATCCGAAGCTAATAAGGTTATAACCCAATTGACTACGGAACCAATACCATCTCATTGATTTTATATCTGACCCTACTACGTTTTTTGCTTCCTTCATAGCACCTCCACTTAGAACAAAACCTTCTAGAAATGGATAAATGGGCAAGTCTTCAATCATTTGAATTTCGACTTTTCTTATTTCCTGTTGTCGAAGAACCGTCAAGGCTCTTATGCGAGAAATTATTATCATCATTACCAATGTGGTAACTACACCGATTGCACACAAAGCCACAATCGACCACGGTAAATACTGGAACGCTAAACCCGTAGCCCCTACCTTGCCTTGTAGAATCAGCGCAAATATCGCAAATGATCCGGGCAAAAGGATTGAGTTGAAAGTAAGTATTACACGGAAGTTGTCCATCCACACATTGTGTTGATGTTTTAGCTCTGCAATGAGAAGCTCATACATCCGCCAGTTATAGTCATTTGCCTGAAAATTATTCCTTAGGTTGGGCTTGATATTCGAAGAATTTTTCATAGAATGCCATCCTTAACTTTTGAACAGCAGCGAACCACCCAATGGTATGCATTACCCGCTGTTGGCCTACGCTGGCAGAGCCGCCCTTCGCTGTGGTCGGTGTTAGGCTGCTTTTGTTTATAGAGTCGCTTGAATTATTCACTGCTATCATGAACTGTTGGATTGGACAGGATCAGCTTTTTTGTAGGCATTTTTTGAACTTTAGAGGCATATGTTACCAAGAATGCTTACAATTATTACATATAAATCGCTTGGGCCGTCGCGCAAATGGGCCTGCCACGATAATATTGCTCAGCGCAATTGCAGCTACAGTTCCAGAACTCACTTTGGTAACTTTGGTCGATCTGCAGACTGGGCAATGTATGACGGAAGATGGTTTCCCACAATGGGGACAGAATTCTGCTTCAGGAGAAATCTTGTTACCACAATCTGGGCATTCAACCAATGTTGTTTTTATTTCCGCTTGTGTTGGGATAATATCTGACCTTTTCGGCGCTGTTTTTATATTCGCTTGTGCTGGGATAGGATCTGACGTTTTCGGCTGCTCATTCAGCATTGCCAACAAAGCTTGCTTAGCTTGCTGAACAAAGAACACCTGCTGACATTGTTTGTAATTAGGGCAAACCCAAAAACTTTCACCCTGATACTTACCCGCATTTGATACTTTAATTTCCATAGGCAAGCCACATTTTGGACATAATCGAATAGATGGCTGTTGAGGAGCCTGGAGTATAGGAGGATTAGATGAATTTGTTTGGCTGGGTGCAGCAGTCTGATTATAAGCAATCGGTTTAGCCGCCTCTGACGATTGAGCGCTGCGGATGTTTGTTTGATTGAGGGCGCTTGCCTGATCATAAACTAAAGGCTGTACGCTTTTTATTTCCAAGAGTCGTGCTTGAGCCGAAGAATACCACTTGCTGCTTGGTGATGAACGTCGAATGGTTTTTGCAAATTCTAATCTTGCCTTATCATACGAGCGCTGTTGCATAAATTTCAATCCGGCCTTGTAATAAAATTCGTCGCTTTGGTTTAGTTGCATCGGATCGACTTGCTGGAAAAGGACAGATAAATCATCTGGGTCAATGGGGTCCGGTAGAGACTCAAGATCACGTCCGCAGAAACGACAAACTTTTGCCTCCCGATTTATGATCTCGGCGCAGTAGGGACATTTTTTCCCTGTACCATCTGTCAACCTTGATCCTTCAAGAGCATTGTCATCGTTCGGCAATACCGCCACTATTATTAAACCAATTATCCCCAAAAGTAGACCAAGTCCAAATCCTTCCCCATAAGAGCGACCTTTAGAAGAACTGATACTTCCTCCAATAAAAGCACAGATTACTCCAACTACAATTCCCAACACGCAAATAGAATTATCCATATTCTTTCTTCCTTTTTCCGTGATTGTTGAAACGCCCAACAGTATGCGTACCTGCAGGTAGGTTGGACTGGCAGAGCGGCTTGTCCACTGAAGTCAGTATTGGCGGTCTTATGGTGCAATGAAAGTTGTTCCCGCAGGCCATAATTCACTTTACAACGAAAATCAAAACTGCAAAAACGATGATAAGTGCTATCAGGACCAAAAACATTCCGCCAAGAACCGCTATTTGCCATGTCTCCATCCCGGTGATTTTTCTTTTTCGTAATGAGAGAACGCCGCTTGAAAGTACTGGCAATGCTGCCTCAATTGGCGTTGCAGCTTGTGGATGGATAGGAAGGCTGAAAGGTTCGGCAGTTTTCTGGTTTGAAGTAGTCGAAAGCGGTATATTTTGCAAGGCAATGCCTGAAAGATCTCTGCTGCAATAACGGCATATTACTGCTTCCCTCTTGACACGTTCTCCACAATAAGGACATGGCCTTGTATCTGCGGTATAGGCTCCTTCTGTTGTCGGCCTCTCATACCCAACCAACGCCATAACAACCAATGCTATCGTAGCAATAATGTCAAGAATGTTGAGGCAGCTAAAAAATCAACACCGAACAGCATGCCTCCCAAGAATCCAATTACCAATGAGCCGCCCAATATAGCAAAAGGTTTCACACCCCATCCCCTCGCTGAAGCCACGACTGCAGCAATGATTTCAATTAAGAGTAGCCACATAGTCTATCTTCCTTCTCTGTGGCGCCTTAACGGTTACTTGGACTTTCACCCATGAATATCTTTCCAAATCCAGCAATAATAAATATAGATGCTATCGCCAAAACTAAAATGACCCAAGGAGAAGTTATGCTTCCATATGCTTCATCGGTAGTTAGGGGGATAAGAGGTCTGATCATTAAGACCATCCCAAGGATAATCAACCAAATTCCAGATGTGTGTTTACCCTGCCTGCTATTGAAGAATGTGATGATTATCAATATTATGGATGCAATCGCTACTATAGGAATTAGGAATCTTGTATAGAAAATAATCAGTACGTGAATCGGATCGGACTGCAATTGACCTAGAAGGTATTCCGAGAAAGTAGTCGCCTCCATTTCTTCCAAAGTCATTCCAGATGAAACCATCATCATTGTGATATCGTCTGCAGCACCAGGCCAAATCGGTAAGAAGAAGACAGCAATCCCAAGAATTAGGGTGGCGGCAAGACTCAGTATGTCAAAGCCATTTGCAATAGGTCGTGGATTTCTACTCTTGGTCAAGCCTCTCCCGCAATATCTGCAAACCACTGCTCCTTCTAGAATGTCCTCAGCACAATATGGACATTTCTTCATTCTTGCCGGGTGTGCCGATATCTTTTGTTGACTTATTTGGCTTTGTACAGAGGGCTGCTGCGGGGATACATTAGTTTCTTTTGGCGCTTGGCCGCCAACCCCCATTTGCGATAAAGCTTGCTTAGCTTGTTGATTGCTTGGATTTATTTCAATCGTTTTCTTGAGGCAGTATGCTTTTTGATCAGGAGGATCTACACAATAAGATAAATACAACCAAGCCATCTCGTTCGTTGGTTCAGTTCTAACGACCCCCGCAAGAAGTTCACTCGCAGATTTTTTGTTTCCTTCTATTATGAGACCTATTGCCTGTTTGAGCACATCGTCATCCATGCCGCTATTTCCTTTCCTTCTGGCTGATTCAAACTATCCGAACAACAACCGTATAGGATTGGTTATCAATTTTGATACCCAGGGAAAGCACTTGTGATAGATTATACACATCTTTGCCCGCGAAACACTTTTTAGTTTTATTAGGGCGATCTTCGCCTTAGGGCAGTCAAATTTCTCTGCATCCAATAAATATTCTATTATTTGCCATTATTGAACAGTCATCTTGTAATCCCATAATAATGGAGAAAGGAAACAAATATGTACCATCATCCGCACTATCCACCGCCTGCATCCCAGCAACAGAACAACGACTCATTGGGACAGGACCTCTATCGGGGCGCAGAGATCGTCATGATCTTTGTGGCGATATTTGGACTGTGGAAATATATCGTGGTGCCAATCTGGGAGAGCGTCATCGTTCCTTTGTGGAATTGGTGGCAGAAGAGCTTCGACACAAAAGAGAAACTGATTCTTTTGGCCTTGCTTGCCCTGGCTGGCTATCTGTCATGGCGGGTGTTCCTAGCCTTGATCCAGCTTTCCGTCTCCTACTAACGCATCAGATGAGAAAACAGTCTCCTGTGTCCCACAAGATCTTCGGGCAACAGTAACGCATCTTATGGGTTGCTGAGGAGCACAGCTTTGGGCAACTTTAGCCCCATTGACGGCCTTCAATGGAAAATACCAAGTCCCTATGCAGCGCTTCTCCTTTCCTTACTTCGGACGGGCTTCGCCCTTGCACACTGCACCCTCAATTGAGTTTAAAGAATCCCGAGCAGGGTAGTTCGCTTCGTTCGCAAAGGTCTCGTGCAATGCCTTTATGTGCAAGAAGTCTTATTAAGTCTTTCCAAAATCGTATTCATCTTAGCAATCATCCTTTCAATCTAATCGTCTGGATTTGTCAGGTTTACCTTGCTAGGAAATGAGCCTCTATCTTCCCCTATATTTGAGTTTAGAGAAGTAATCATCAATCAGGGGCCTTAGTTCTTTTCCTGCGGCCTCAAAGCAATCCAACAGGTCGCTGTACGTTCCTTTTCCACCTAAAAAATCCCAAAGCTCTTCTGCAACCAGGATTTCATTCTTCAGGTCAAAAATGCCTTTCATTGTCCAGCGATCATAAGGCTTTGGCTCGTAGGGGTTATATGAAATCGCTATTAATGAATACACTTTAACGTTGGGATCCACTGCCATCACGGCAGCTGCCCATTCCAATAGTGTTCTTTTGAAACCTTTAAATTCACCCATATTTGGTTTCGCTGTTTTCATATCGATCAGATAGAGTTCACCGCCCGTGCTTACAAGTCGAATATCTATCTTCGTAAGTTTTACTTCTTGAAGCGGTCCTGCTTGGCAAACCTGCCTGATCCTCCTTAACTCTGTCTCTTTGTCTGGATCGCTTTTCGCTGTTGATATGTTATTAATGATGTCCTGAATAACTCTTTGGGCTTCAGCACTAATGTGATTCGGTGGTTTAGCCTGAATTTCAACCTGTCGGAATACATCCTTCGCTAATTCAATTGCTACGGGCTCGTAAATTGAGGTTCCAAAGGTTGTATTGAGGGATTGAATAAACGAAAACAAGGCCATTCTATCTTTACCCAATAGCCTATAATGAAACGGCATGTTTTCCGTTTCCGGGTGATATGTTTCGAATTTCTTCGCAATACTTGTTTTTAGTACTTCTTTGACCTGGCTTTTCTTTTCATGCGAGAGCGACATTGTTAAGTCCTTCCTAGTCTTTCTGCCCAGCTAGATTTGGCTACTGCTCTTTGAGATGGAAGATTTTTTCGGAATAGGCTGACTGGACTTTTTCTGTCCGGTTGAGCACCGGTCGTCTAAATTCTTTAACAATTTTCATGCCTGATCCAGCAGCAATATCTGGATACAAGTTGTAGCTATCATTGGCTACAATAAATATGTCGTAATCATCGGCAAGAAATCTTCTGCAGTTCCTTAGTACGTTTGAAATCCCAGTTATATAGGATGATCGGGCTTCTTTCCCTTTGCCACCAAACAAGGGACCGATTTCTAATGCGTCTCTACGAGGAAGCTTTAGGAGTTCATATGCGTATGCATGCTGCTCGTGATAGGCGATCATACCGACATACGGGGGGCTTGTAAAAATTCCTTTTATCTTTTTCTTCATAGCCAGAGATGATAATGGATGGCTGACTTCATCAACAGCTTTAATGATCTCCAAACTCCTTAGAATCTCCTATTAAGCAAAATTGAAGGGTATTTGTCTTGATACGATCAAATTCTGCTAATCTTTTTATTGTGTCCCGTGAATAGTAATCCCACCAGCTCACGATAGAAAATAGTGGCTTGCAAATCTTGTAATGTTTGTGACAATAATAGGTGGTTGTTACTGGATCAATTAAGGTGGCGAGATCGGCATGCGTAGTTGCACGGGAAGATCTTATGGTTCGGCTGAGAATAATGGATACCACTTCTCTTGTATCAGCATCTTTGATCTGATCCACCAGCTCTTTAACGAAATCCATCTCTTGTCTTACCGGATATAAGAACCATTTGTTCAAGAATGAAGCCTCCGGATTATCCTGAGGAACTTGGATTTTGTATTTCTTTACCAGCCGCTTGAACGTAGGGAGGAATTGTTTTTGCTTCTCGGGCCCATATTCAGAAAAATTAATTTCGCCTGAGCGCACTTTGTAGACGTAATCAGGTGAGGGAAAGTACTTCTGATTAAATGTTGATAACTCTGCAAGCAATTCATCTTCGAATGCATTCAGTGATCTTTCGGCTATGAAGTTCCTTAGGGCAACGGTGATCTTACGGAGCTCGTCATGTAGTTTAAAGAGGTTATGTTTGTGGACTTTTACGTTGCTAATCAAGGCATTAAATTCAGAAATATCGATACCTATGGCATGTATCCCTAATTCATTCGCTTCCACCAAAGCAGTACCGCTTCCGCAGAATGGATCCAAGACTATGTCGTCTTTATGAAAATATACGTGTTCCTTGAACTCGTCTAGGTGGTCGTCCAGGAAATATTCAACTAGTTGAGGAATAAACTTTCCCTTGTAGGGGTGAAGCCGATGGACATGTTTTGTTCTTTCGCTTTCCTTTATTCCGTCAAATGATAGATGCCAGTCCAGGTCGCTGCCTAGCTGTTTCTTCCATCTTGATTCCTTTTCGTCTTGAGATGAGTAATACTTGGCAAGATCATCACGATATACCTTGGTTTGCCCATTTCCAGTTCCATCCACTTTTCGTATCTGGCCATATTGAACCAAATACGAGATATTGGAGGGGGAAACATTCTTGTTGAAGGTTTGTCTAATCCACTCACTCGCTTCTTTTAGACTTAATGTCTGATTGTCATACATGGTGTCAGCTCCCAGTTGTATTTTAGCATCATAGTGCTGAGATGCAAGCCCGTGGCCATATAACATCCCCGTTAATTTCCAATCCCCGTTCGTTCGTTTGCCTGGGTAATACCCCGTATACAAACGGTGCCCGCTAAAGTATGGAGCGGATGCCCCTTGGATCGCCATCAGCCGTGATCAGCTGGATGCTGCTTCTTTGTCTTCGGGCTTGGCTGTTTCCGCCTGCTGTTTGACCCATTCTGCCACCGTATTGTGAGTGATCCCCAGATGGCTGGCTGCCTCTTGCAAACTCATGCCGCCCCCAATCAGTTCCATGGCCTGCCGGGCAATGAACGCATTTTCCTAATAACTTGTTCTATCAAAGAATTTGGGAAAATGCCTTAAAACCATATGTTTTATTTAAGTTTATTCAAATTTTCGTCTATTTGTCTATACCAATCTCATATTACCGCCCTTGGGTCTAGGAAGCCCTAGAGTAGGATTCAAAACCCAAAAGATCCCTGTTCCCTATCTATCCTGGAAGCCTTCGAGCCTTGCCTCAATAACGATAGACGCACATAACACAGGTCACAGTCTGAAAAACATCTTCAAAATTATCCTGATGAATATTCATTCAGATAAAATCACCGCAAAAACGAGAACTCCCATGTTTATAACTTTTCTTCATCAGCTTTCGTTGGAGGACGCGAAATTTTCCTGAGTGTTTGTTCAAACATCTCTTTCGTTAGAACTGCCTCAATTGGGTGACTATCTACTCCGCCTGAAAACATGCGCGCTTGGGCGGCCAAATCTATTTGATTAAGATCAATCTTGCTTGTTCCATCTGTTTTTATTTTAAGTTTCTTGTCCATTGCAACTCCTAGTCTTTTATTGCCCATTGCTTATGTCTTGACCATTTAAAGCTGTTTGGGCGAATAACAGCTACATCAATATCTCCGCCGCATAAAGGTGCGCCGGGGCCGAATTTATATCTACCAATAACTACCTGAACGCAGTATTCCGCAAAATCAATTCCATCCTGAAGAGGCATACCATTAAAGATTAGTGGAAGTACCGATACGTGGTCATCTACCCATTTCTGTATCATTTGAGGTTCTACTCCACGTTGAATCAAAACGTCTAATGAGAGTGGATCAAAACCCAAAATCAATCGTATTAGTGCGTCTGCTAAACCCCACCAGTTTACTCCAAAGTCTGGATTCCCATCGGGTCTGTTTGGTCGCACGATTTCATGTTTTGTACTATTTGGAAATTCGTAAACATATTGTTCTGCAAAGAATTGCTTGTCAGAAAAACCGCCAATTGTTATACCTAAAATTCGATTCTCTGGCGGAATCTTTTGTCCATCTGGTGTTTGGTAAACCGCATCATATCGGAGTCGTATAAAATCAATCAAGTCTGTTGTTACTTTTTCTACCTTATAATCTGGAGTTTGGCTGGCTTGCGGATAACTATTTTCAAACTCCATAATTAAACTATGAATAGTTCTTTCCGATAAACTACCAAGACCCCAAGACATAACGCCTATTGGGTAATCTTTTATTTGAGTCAGTTTATTTGCATAATTAAAGCTCTGAACTATTTGGGTGAGCGGTTGTCCATTTTGTATGACTGTATTTGTCAATGTAACAGCACTATCGCACGCGAAAACCAATCCTTCAGGAACTTTGACACTTACACAAATAGTCATAGGATATCCCTTTGACGAAAGATAGGATTCACTTTCTTACTTTTCTTTAGAATCTATTATATTACAACTTTGCAAGGACACTACCGGCATTATGACCATATTACAATTATGCAAAGGCAATACCTATTTTTCACTACCTTCCTTCAAGGGATACTCACCTTACCAAATTTACTCCTGAACACCCAGCGAGCGAGTGATACCACTCCACCGATGAGATCCAAAAATCGCAAAAATCCCTGCGGATTGGGCAGCGGGTATTAGATGTGGAGTGCATTCCCAAAATGAACCATAGGGGGTAGATCACAACCGAATAGCCTGCCAGGTGTCGCTCTGCAGAGGTATTCCCTCCAGCATCGCCCCGGCTTGTGAGCACGGTCAGCCCTTGTCCGTGGCTCACAGAGGCAAAGTGTAGAAGTGTAGAAGCAAGGGCACATTCAACCCACCGATATTTTGGTGGGATTTTTTGTTTTAAGGCTCAGGAGGCCAATATGAATACCAAATCAACGTTCGTGATCTACCTGTGGCTGCTGGGGTTGATTGCCTCAGCGATCGTAGCGATGTCACCCTTGATTGCGCTAGGCTACAACCAGATCACCTTCACGGTTGTACCCGCATTGCAGTCAGTTTGCGTCCTTGTGTTTGGACATTAGCCATGGACAAGGTTCAAATCTTGACCACTTGTCGTGCGTGTGGAGGCAAAGCCTATTTGCCCACAAGCGAAGTGATGACCAGTGCAGATGGACGGACATATATTCGCCATGTTCCTTGCACGGCTTGCGCAGGCTCAGGCCGGGAAACACGCTGGATCAATCTACTTGACTTCGTACGAATGCTGAATGCCATCGCTATGGAAGATGGCAATCCCAGAGCCAACTCTGATTTCGGGTTGGCTCTTTTTGATTCTAAACAAAAGGAGAATATCAAATGATCACAGAACCTGTAAGTAAACCAGAAGCCATTTGTACCGAAGCTCCAGCAAGCTGGAACACATCCTATGTAACCCAGGATGGCTTCGTCTGCCGGATCACCCTGCGTGGGGAGACCGGCAAGGACTTGCTGGATAAGGCTAGTGTGGCATTGAGCTACTTGATGGAGCATGGTTTTCAACCGGAGCGCAGTCAGCGCCGAGATACCAAGCTATGTCCGATCCATCAAGCCGAGATGAAGAAGTTCGAGAAGAACGGCAAGTCCTGGTACAGCCATAAGCTGGATGATGGCAGTTGGTGCAATGGCGGAAAGCAGAAGTAAGAGGACAGAATGGACGATTACTCAGTTCACATTAACTATTCGCCCTGTATGCATCGGCACATTGTTCCGGTCACCACAGGCAGTATGCACTTTAGCGAAGGCGAAGTGTCGGACAACATCCATGAATATCTACTGTGTCTCGATTGCATGGAATATCTCACCGAAGCTGAGATCCGCTCACGGTGGAATGGAGATTCAAGTGGGGAGGATCGCCATGTTGACTTCTGATACAACTCCGGTTCTACCCGTCATTGATAAAAGCCAAGCAGTTCATCGCAAGGCTGGGCCGAAACGAGACAAGGTCGAGCAGACACTGTCACAGATTCGTGCTCTGCATGAAGTGCTGAATTCACAGCTGTATGCTTATCCAACGGAACGGCCACAGATCAACTCTCCCGCCGATGCAGCCAATCTATTGACTCCCTTCATCGGCAACTTGGATCATGAAGAGTTGTGGGTCATAAATCTGGACACACGCAATCGGGTGAAGAGCCTGGTTGTGGTTTACAAAGGCAGCGTCAACTCAAGTCAAGTGCGTGTCGGTGAAGTGTTCCGGCAAGCCGTGGCGGAGAATGCACCGGCGATCCTGCTGGCACACTGCCATCCAAGTGGAGATCCTACTCCCAGTCCCGATGATGTGGTAGTGACCCGTGCCATTGTGCAGGCTGGAAAGCTGCTGGATATAGACGTGTTGGATCACATCATAGTTTGCGCAGAGAAATATGTTTCTCTCAAAGAGAGAGGTCTCGGCTTCAGCTGATCTTCGCATCTGATGAGGAAACAAAGTCAGGTGCTGATTTCAGGGCTTCGCCGGAGATCACAGAAGGCGAAGCACAAGAGTTACGCATCTGATGAGGAACTACCCAATGCCGGAGCCTGAATTCAATGGAGTTCAGGCTCTGGTCACTTTAAGGAGAAAACCATGAATGAAAAAATGAATTACCAATCATTGATAACACAGATCAATAAACAAGTGGAAGAGTTGGCTCAAGCCACCGATGCAGCAAGGATGAGTGAAGACATGTTGCGTTATCTGGATGCTTTTTCCCGTTTTCATCGCTACAGTTTGTACAACATGTGGTTGATATTGATGAGCCGTCCAGACGCAACTCATGTGGCAGGCTTCCGTCAATGGAATTCCTACAACCGCTTTGTCAAGCCAGGCCAAGTCGGCATTCCGATCCTGGCCTCGATATTCATTAAGAAGAAGGAACGTGAGGAGCAGGAAGAGGACAAGTTAATAGTCCGGGGCTTTAAAGTCTGCTACGTTTTCGATATTTCGCAGACCGATGGCGAGCCATTGCCCGAACCGCCCGATTGGAAAAAGCCTGAGAAGAATGCGTTCTTGAACGAACGGCTCATGGCTTTTGCTCATGAGCATGAGATTTCGATCACCGAGAAAGAACTGGCAGGTGAAACTCAAGGTGTTTCGATGGGAGGCAGCATTGAAATTGCTCCAAGCGCAGGAACCAGCACCATGGTTCATGAGATCGCTCACGAGCTCATGCTGCATCATGGTTCGGAGTTACCAACAAGCGTCAAGGAACTCGAAGCCGAGTCAACGGCCTTTGTTGTATGTCGGCACTTTGGACTTCAATCCATTTGTAGTCCGAATTACATTGCTTTGCATGGTGCAAC
>CAVWED010000008.1:0-360123 GCA_963753985.1 uncultured Chloroflexia bacterium | reverse complement strand
CCTTGTTCCAGATCAATTTGCAAACCTAGGATGGGTTGAAGGCTTGCTGCTTTGCAGGCAGTGATAAATTCAACTGTTCCTGTGGGCAAGTGATGATCCGTGATCCCCAGCGCGGGCATGCCTTTTTTTCTGCGGCGAGTACGAGCTCTTCAGTGGGAGAATTCCTTCTTGAGGAGAGTAGGCGGAGCGTGTGGTGCAAGTACATTCGCTTTATTGTAAAGTGTTTTGGAGACGTTCAGATGCATTTCTGTATTGCAGAGAGAAACCCCGATTGAAGAAGAGTGCACATCCAAAGATTTGTGGATGCTCATAGTCGCCATATGGCCTGATCAAAAATAGAAACAGAATTACCATGAGATAAGCAAAATCATGATGAAAAATAAGTCAAGGCAGTTGATTTCAAGGATCGTGCAAAAAGTCCAATATGGAGGAAAGAAGTCATCACAGGGAAGAATCGGGCAGGGAATGAGTTGAACGAGTATTTTGAGGAAAATTTGGGCTAGCCCAGATTCTTCAGCGCAATAACTTAGGCACGGCCGCGCAACAAGTCGAACAGACACTTCGGTAGAAAAACAACAACGCATTGAATGCTTGATTTTGAGCGGCCGCGGCCACGTTGGGAGCCATACCGGAAAGAAAGGCTTCGACTTTCTGGGTAGACGGCACAGTATCCAAGTCTTGGTGACTTTTCAGGTTGGCATGATCGCGTGTTATCCAACAGACATGAGTCTCTTTCGTGCGCCGCGTGAAATGCTTGATTTCGAGGGCACTCCACAGCTCCCAGAGAAATCCCGGTTCGATCTTTTGTTGCTTTTTCATCTTCGCGTTGACCAACTCCGAAAATAATTATATACTATGCTAAATGTGCATGGTATATGAATTTCACTTATAAACTCATAGTTAACCGGACTAATGTGCGGCTTCTCAAGGGCTGATCAAGGGATGGAGGATGCACGATGGCCAAACTGATCTATTCCGCTTTTACATCGTTGGATGGTTATGTTGCGGATGAAAGCGGCAACTTCGATTGGGCAGAGCTAAGTGACGAAGTCCACGCCTTCATCAACAGCCGCGAGAGACAAATCGGCACCTATCTCTTTGGGCGCAACATGTATGAGACGGTGGCCGTTTGGGAGACACCGGACGCGCTGCCCCATCTGACGCCAGCCGCGCTGGAGTTCGCACCGATTTGGCAGGCGACTGAAAAGATCGTGTACTCGACGACGCTGCAGAGGATCACTACGGCCAAGACGCGGCTCGAGCGAAGATTCGAGGCGGACGGCGTACGGAAACTCAAGGCAGGAGCAACCCGCGATGTTGCGGTGGGCGGTCCGACGCTCGCAGCGCATGCTATTCGGGCTGGCCTTGTCGATGAATATCACCTACTCATCGCACCGGTCATCGCTGGCGGCGGCAATCCTTATCTGCCCGGCAAGGTCCCCGTGAAGCTCGAACTTCTCGACGAACACAGGTTCGACAACAGTCTGGTCTACGTTCGGTACCGAGCGAAGAGCTGACGAGGACAATGACCCCGTCCCTTTGAAGCCGCCGGCCAACAAGCGCATCGGGCGGACGACGCGGGCGGTTTCAAATACAAGTTGAGTTTATAATTTAGTAATCGCAGTCTGAATTAATAGGAGCGTGAATTATGGCAACAAAGCAAGAGTATATTCCCGGCATCTGTAATATCGGCCCAGCGGAGATCAATAAGCGAAGGCAAAGCGGTTGGTTAGGATTCGGTGCAACGATACTTCTTTGGATAGTTTTTTGGTTTTTCCGTGTTCCCGCCATATGGCGATTGTTACTCTTTTTCCCAGCCGCGCTGAGTGCAACCGGTTTCCTTCAAGCTGTATTGCACTTTTGCGCCGGTTTCGGGATGCTTGGAGAATTTAACTTCGGTTCTGAAGTTGGAAAAACGGAAACAGTCGAACAGGCGGAATTCAGACATAAAGATCAAAGAAAGGCCCTTCAGATCATCCTTTACTCTGTCATAATCGGAATTGCGATAGCAATCGCGGGATTTCTTCTTGTGATTCCCCGATAAAATTTAGAGCAAAGAATTAAAGGTCTTGCATAACAAAACTGCCCAACACTTACTCCAGATGACGTTTTAGCCAGAATTGATCGGGTCATTCTGAACAATTATTTGCGACTGGAGTATGGTTATCGCTTACCACTAATGGAGTACACGGAGGCTGGGTGGAAAATTGAGAAAGAAACGTATACTGACGAAGTGCTTGCTGGCTTTGACATACTCTTAGAAACTGGTCAACGCTCATAAGATATGAGTTATTTGAAAGACAAAAATTGAGACCTGATCTGGCATTTATTAGAAAAGATCTAAACTGGTGGAAACCCAAAATACATTCGTGTGTTGGAAGACTGCGAAATAGTTGATTACAAGAAGGTCAAGAAGAGAATAGAACAGGCCATTTCCCGCTCGTCATAGAGCGCCCCTACCGATACGGCTGACCTTCTTGTTGACTCAGCTCGACTTTTTGCGTGCTGAGTTTTTTCTTCCCGACTTATTGCAGAATCCCTTTCATATAAGAATGATTAACAATCAGCAGCGTACCATTGCCAAGCTAAAAGGGCTCATTGTAAAATAAAGTATCACTGTTGATTGGAGTTGTTAATATGAACGCATGGAATCGTAACGGAAGTTTACTGTACCCAGTGGTAGGCGACGTTGACATGCAATCCCTCATGCGCCAGGTATATACTTGGATGGTGTTGGGGATGCTGACCACAAGCTTTGTTGCCTTTGCCACTGTGAACTCGTCAGTGCTGATCAATCTTGCGCTGAACCCGATTATTTTGTTGATTGCAGCCATTGCTGAAATTGGTTTGGTGATCGGAATCAGCCGCGGCATAAACCGGCTTTCATCAGGTGTGGCTACAATGCTATTCCTCTTGTATGCCGCTCTGAATGGATTTACTCTCTCCATAATATTCCTAGCATTCAGTATTGGATCGGTTTTCTTGGCATTTGCAACGACTGCTGCGTTGTTCGCAGTCATGTCCGTCATTGGATATACCACGCAGGTGGATTTATCGAAGATGGGTACGTATCTGATGATGGCGGTTATTGGGCTGGTCATTGCGATGGTCGTAAACATATTTGTTGGTAGTGGAGTGTTGGATACGATCATCAGCATGGCAGGTGTGTTGATTTTCACCGCCCTAACTGCTTATGACACTCAGCGGATTGGCCGCATGGCTGCGCAGATGAGCATGAATGGTGAAGGGGAGATAAAGTTCGGTATTATTGGAGCGCTCAAACTCTACCTGGACTTCATTAACATGTTTCTCTTCATACTCCGACTGGTGGGTCGCCGTCGCTAAACCATACATGGAAGCTTGAATAAGAAATACGGATGGGCATTGTGCCATCCGTATTTCTTTGAAAATGCTATGTTCGACCATTATTGTTTCATGGTTGAGAATCCACGTACACAATCACTTCTGAATCGCCTGCCAGCCTGAACAACATCTCATATTCAGGATGGGGAGAATCCGGGTGATCATGCTGGATTGCGCGCTCAGATATAAAGTGTCGGCACTAAACAAACCGATCTCGCCCGCCATATCGATTGCAACCATCAAGCCAGCTGTGACCTTTTGTCCAAGGCTTTCGCTGTGGAACATAAACAACATGAGCTATGCGACCATGCTGGCCGAGGTTGCAGCGAGTCCGAGAAAGCCCACAACTTGCTGATTTCCAGGAAGCGCACTTTGGATAAAATCAAGCAAGCGCGAAGCGGCATAGATCAAGAGCGCCGCGGATGACATATAGCAAAACTATTGCAACACCTTTCCAAATGGTTTTCATTTTTGTTCTTCTTATGAGTTATTGCAATCGATGTAATGGGAATTGTCCCCGCCTTGACTAGTGGTGGTCTTTGCCATCAGTCAATCGTTTGTGGATGATGAAGTGCTGAACGACTCGCCTTCGCGCAAAATAGCGACCACGGCGTATCGTGTGCCGGGATCAGAACGAAGATGAAGTTGTCATTAATCACGTTCGTTTTCACATGACAAATTGGAGATGGCAGGGGAGTAGGAGATGCAGTGGCTTTCGATGTCATTGGGGTGGGTGAAGCCGCGGAGACTGCCGCGCTCGGTTCCTGTGTTAATGAACAAGCTAGCATGGCTAAGCAAGCAACCGCAAAAGCGACATCAGGAATTTTATTTTTCTGAAGCTTGTGCGTACCTCTTCTCGATGAGCTGAATTTTTGGGTAGGCAGCACGGGTGATGCAATGACGCAACCTGTCTCGTGGAGGAGCCGCCAAGCTCTGCCCGCGGGCAGGGTTTTTATTGAGGTTGAATCAAGGAATAAGCAACGCTCCTTTCCGTGATACCTGCATATCAAGCAGAGAATGGGTTGCGTTGAGATATATATAAATAGGTAAAAGCGTGGAAACAGAAGCAGTATCACGATGTTTTCTCTCAGTATGAAAATCCCCATTATTGGTCTTCGAGGAGATGATCATATCCGCCCTTTTTCAATTGAGCGATGACGGCTCGAGCGGGAATCCGGAAAATACGATTACCAAATTTGACAACAGGGATTGGCCTTCGTTGATCCAGCGATAGATGGTCCTGGTACTGACCTTGGCTCAATCCGCGACTTGAGCGATGGTGAGCAATTCGACGCTGAGCAACGCTGCTTCGTCTGATATAGCTTTTCCGGCTTACATAGTTCCTCCTGGAGCGGGATTAACGAAAGAACCCGGTCTCCGATGAATTGTGTTAATCGAAAACCGGGTTCCTTCTCTTGCAGATGTTCAGTTACGTTCTGCGGTCTCGACGGGAGTAGAGCAGGACCCCAAGTAAAAGTCGAGGGACAGACCCTTATTTGGAATAGTTTACTATGAAATTACCATAACAGATAAATAAATCTATTGGATTCAGTTTACTTCTTTATATGTAATTTTGTAAGGATCGGAATGATTTTAAGAATTGGAAGATGCGTCTAGATCCCGCAAATAGTTTTCATATATTGGTTGTATACAAAAAAGTCATGCAATGGTAAGAGCGCAAGAGCCCATTTCCATGCATTTTGAATCAAAAACCCGAGCGGATGAGCCAAGTAGCCACACCCACTGGGATAAGAATTTTATGTAGCAGAGTTTCTCCGAGGTGAGAGGGAATGCGGTTCTTGGACAACACCAACAATCACCCGTGTGAGATAGGCAGAACTTCCACCTTCTTTTTGGACCGAGTTCGTTGATCTTCATCCAATGTCACAAGTGGGACTTCCAGATGACTGGCTACAGCTACGTATATGGAATCTGCACCGCGCAGGCCAAGCTCTGCTGCTAGTTGTGCAGCTTTTTGAAGGAGGAGATTGTCCATTTCTACTAATCGGAAGCCGGGCAGACTTTGTAACTGAATAGCCGCTCGTTTGGCAAGTTGAGCACTTCCTGTACGGCGGGAAATGACTCCTGCCACTTCTACAAGGATCAGCGAAGGCGCTATCAATTCAGTCCCTTCGCTTCGAAGATGATTCATCCACAAACGTACGGGTGAGTGAAAGATATCCTTTGGAACCAAGCGCGCGACCCAGACACTTGCGTCCACAACCACGAAATTCATCGACGCGCCTCGCTCACAGCCTGGGATGCAGAGACCTTCTTGGGCCAATGCTTGCCAATTTCTGCTGAGAGCAAGTCCAGATTGTCCCAGGCCTTTCCGGTATCTTTGTTGGAGGAAACTATGGGAATGATACGTGCGACCACTTTTCCGCGATGAGTGACTTGGATTTCGTCGCCACGTTCTCGCACTCGGCGAATCAACTGACTGGTTTGTTGCTTTAATTCTCGTATTCCAACTGTAACCATGTAGACCTCTTTCTATAATGTGAATACAATAGTATCTACATTATACTGCAACTGCTTTTCGGTATGAAAACGAAACGGTGCAGCGTGCTCGAATTGATCCGTTATACGCTGCCGTGAACGGAAATGGAAAAACGAAAAAGGGGGATGGGGGAATTGTATCTAAAATCAGATGCCGAACGCGCCTATGAAAGAAGAAATTCCAAAAATGAACTGAACGGAGCGAGATTCAGTTACCACCAGCGGATTGCGGGCGTGCCCAAAACCTCTTCCAGCCATTTCACCGGATTTATTACAATGAAGGAAAACAAATTTCTGTTTTGATTTGCAGTTTTCTGCAAGAAATCGTCAGCTGTAAGAAAAACATTCACTTTTTCCTGTTCAGCGCAAGTGAGGTGGATGGCGTCGTAACTGTCAAAACCTGAATTTTAGAATATTTCTGCCTGTGACAATATCTTGCTGGTGACCACAACGATTTTGTGCGATTGTCTCGCTAAAAGTAACAGTCGATTTCTTCGTTATGCATCATTAGTTTGTTCGAGTTCGTAGAACAAGATTTCGCTTCCTGCCCATTCCCATTCGCGCTCATGTGGCTTTTGTAAGATGAGTGTGATGGCTTCTGCTTCCAAGCGAACTCGGGGCTGGCGCTGGTCGTCAAATGGGCGACTTAAACAACAGGCTTCGAGAGATATTTCAATTGGAAACTAGTATAGCATGTTACGGACAGTGTGATGAATCGGCGGGGCCGTCAGACTGCTTCGACTTCGCCGCGTGAGGATCCCCTACTCAAATAGAGGGCTGCCGCGAACCCCAACAGGGTTGGCAGCCAGAACGAGAACAGCCGGTATCCCAGGATAACCACTACGCTGACTTCATTCGGGACACTGAGACTGTCGTAAAGCGCCACCATGCTCGTCTCCATCACCCCGATCCCGCCCGGAAACAGGAAAGCCATTTTTCCCAGGATGAACGGCAGGCCATAACCGGCAAACAGGATGCCGAGATTAACATCCTGCCTGGCTGCGATGAACAGGAAATACAGCGTCAATATATCAAAGCCGGTGTTGGCGACAGCACCGAGCACTGGGCGTAGCCATTTGCCTTCGCGGAGGGAATCCCAAGACTTGATAAATTCTGTCACCGATGCAACCGTTCTTTCCGCTTGGTACGGCTTGTGACGCACGCCGGCCCAGCGGCCGGCCAGCCCGACGGCAAACCGGGTGGCCGTTTCGGGAAAACGCAGCACGTTCACGATGCCGAAAATCATCAAAACAAGCACGAACAAGACGACGCCGAATCCGATCAGCTGCAGTGGGCTCAGGTCGTGGACCAAGAGCAGGTAAGCCGTCCCGATGACAGCTACTCCTGCCAGAACGACGTTATTTAATATGGCCGGCAGTGTCCCTGCCAGCGTCGCGGTATTGCCGTCGTGGCCTTCGCGGCGGACCCAGCGGTAGGTTGCGGCCGTCCCGCCCACCCAACCCCCGACTAGGAGCCCGATGCTGGCGGATGCCATCGTGATCAATGCGCCTTTCAGCGGCGATAGCTTCTGCTGGTTTGCATCCAGGATTGCATGCATGGTGAAGCCGCTGCCGGCGTAGCTGAGCACCTGCGCCGCGGCGGCCAGCGCTACCGCCCACCAGGTCATGCCTAGGAGGACCGACCAGGAGCTTTCCAGCGTGGTGATTTGCGGCAACAGCAGGCGGACTGCTAATCCTAGCAGGATCAGGATTGGCAGATAGCGCCACAGACGCTTGATTGGGGAGGTTGCCGGATGTTTGTGATTAGGCATCATTTTTTTTGTTTGGCGGTGCTCGCTAGCATCTATATTAGCCGATCCATGTAACCTGGCTGTAAAGAGCATGTTTAAGAATTGTTTAATCTGCGGGGACGTTTGTGCAGGAAAGTATTTTGGCTTTTCAAAATGATCTCGAAGGGCGGTTGGCTCATAATTAATGCCAGCCCTGGAGGAAAAATGAAAGCCTAGCCGATGAAACCGCTGATTGCCTTATTTCGGGTGGTAAAGTCTTAATTGGTCTAACCACAATCCGCTGGTAATAACTTGGTCTCACTCCGTTCAACCGATTTTTGAAATTCTTCGATCATTGGCTTGTTCATCATTCGGTTTTGATCCAACCACAATCCGCGGGGTATAACTGGGATTTATGAATCATCCACTGTGGATATGGTTATTAGTCACTGTATTGCTGATATTGGAACTGGAAAAACTAAAACAATTGATCAAATGGCTGTTGAAGGGGACAAAACCGAGTCGCGCGGCAAAGCTGCGAGTAATGAAACCGAAGAGTTGGAAGGATTGTCCGGAATGCCGGAAATCGAAAACCATTGAAACGATCATTTCTAAACCAATGCCTGTTCCATGGAGTCAGAAGAAAGGCCAAGGTGGGCGAAAGAAAACGATCTCGACCCAAAACTATTTTTGTTCGAATCCGGAATGCGAATATTACCTGATCGCGGATGAACAGATCCATGCCTTGGTAGCGAATGGTCATCATGGGAAATATGAAGAAATCCGGGATTTGAAGTGCCAAGCCTGCGGAAAGAAATTTACTATTCGAAAACACACGGTGCTATACCGCCTGCGAAGTGAATGCGACTTTCAGTCGAAAACCCATTCCAAGATTATCAGTCTGGCATTGAGTTTGTTGGCATTGGGAATGGATGTATCCGCGTTGGAAGAAGCGATGGGGATTCGCGAAAGTACGCTGCGGACCTGGTTATCGCGGAGCGGGGAACACGGCCACAAACTGCATGAACGCTTTATCGTGGGTTTGGAACTCTTGCATCTTCAATTGGATGAACTCTATGGATATGTCAAACAAGCAGGGCATGAGATCTGGGTATGGACGGTGGTGGATGCGAAGACAAAACTGATGCCGGTTTTGCAGATCGGACCGTGCACGCAGGCGATGGCGTACGGAGTAGTGCACGAACTCAAGTCCCGATTGAAAGCGGGCGGTGTCCCGGAGTTCAGTAGCGATGGATTGAAGCACTATTTCTATGGTCAAAGTACAAACCACTTCGCACTCACGGCGCACTTCGGAGAATGGATGGACGTGGAAGGACAAGGAAAGCCGGTGTGGATGATTTTAAAATCTTTCTTTTATGCACAAGTAATCAAATGTCAGCGTAGATTTTGACTGGTGTCCGTGGAACACAAAGTGATTTGGAGGATGCCGAGTGAATATACCCAACGGCTGAAGACATTGGGATTGAGTGGACGAATCAACACATCGTTTGTGGAACGAGCGAACTTGACCATCCGCCGGTGTGTCTCAAAGTTGATGAGACGGACATGGGGAGTGGCGCAGTATCCAATGGAACTGGGAGAACATCTATCGTGGTGGCAGGCCTATTATCACTTTGCGAGATACCACGAAAGTCTGCGGATAAAACTGGATGCGCCGATGGCACGCAAAGGAAAACAACAACCGAAACAATATCGAAGAAGAACGCCAACGATGGCAGCGGGGATCACCACGAAGCGATGGAGTGTGCTGGAATTGATCAGCTATCCGTTGCTATGAATATATAATAGAAAAAGGGAAGGGGAATCTGAATCTAAAACTGGGTGGCGACCATGCCAATGAGTGAGAATTTCAGAAAATTGGCTGAACTGACGGCAATTCGGTTATCACCGGTGGATTGTGGCTAGAGCCGAATTGGGAAGTGGTAAAATCAAAACATGGATGAAAAAATACCTTTCATAACTCGACTTTTGCAGCACCTTAAAAACTGAATAACCAAACTATCACCAAGCGGTAGAATCGATAAGGTGCGATAATCGCTTTGGAGGTGCGGCATGTATCCACTGGTGGAATTTCCTGAGCTGGTGCAACATTATGCTCCATTCTTCGAAGAAGTTTTCTCTCCAGAAGCCTTCATTTGGACATCAAATTTTCAGATGGTGTGCAAGGCGCGGTTGATCTATCCGAATTTGCAGGTATAGGTGTATTCGCATTATGGAACGATTACAGCCAGTTTGAGAAGGTTAAAATTGGCAGAAGCGGCGAATTGATTTGGAATGAAGAAGTGGATATGGATGGATTGGCAATCTATTTGAAACTCACTCATAAGAAACCTGAAGATGTGCTCCCAAAACTGCGACAATTGAATCATGCCTGAGATCAGCCGTTTCTTCGGCATCAGTATCAAAATGTTTTTCGGGGATTATCTCCCTCCACATTTTCATGCCGAGTACGGAGAGTTCAAAGCGCAAATAGATATTCGAGCATTTGTGATTATTCAGGGAGAGTTGCCGCCGCGCGTATTGGGTATGGAGATTGAGTGGACGTCCCAGCACCAAAATGAATTGCTTGAATTGTGGGAATTGGCATCAAAGAATCAATCTCTATATCAAATTGAACCTTTGAAATAATCTTATGCAATGCTTGATTTCTTTTCTAGCAACTATCATGGTTCTCACTTCTACTGGCTACTCGGTTCATTGGTTGCGATTGCGGGGTTGTGAGAGTCTGTTTCTTCTTCAAAACCAGAGTGAATGACTAAAATAGCCAGTTGTCCTGACTACCTGGCCCATCTGTTTCGATGGTGGTGCTTTGAGAGTATGTTTTTTTCTCCAAAATTCAGACGGATGACTGCAGTAGCCAGCACAGGGGTAGAGCTGTCTGGGCTGATGCCATCCGTGCCGAATAGAGCGTTCAAGGGAGAGTTGTAATGTCAAGAAAAAGAAGGAGGAAAGGCGTCAGTCCGATTCTAAAAGATCTGGCTGACAAAGTAACAGCAGAAGGAACAACAGATAAATTTCTCTTCAATCCAAAAGGCGAAATTAGCATGTCAGATGCAATATCCCAATTGATCGAGCCGTATATAGATGACGCGCCGAACTATAATTCCTTCAATAATCTGGTTGCTTTGGCGTGCATTGCGTGGAATACATCGGTCTTGCCTGATAGCCAAAGGAATGAGGCGCTTGGTAAAATGGTGGACATCCTTCCAGGAAAGATGGAAGATCGTCTTGAAGCACTGGCTTTGCTTACAAGGCTTATGGACAGAAAGAGAAAATTATTCCCTAACGTTACAAGAGTGATTATGGAACACAAAGTAACTGATCTGGGCAACGATTTCCACATTGCGATAGCATCCACGCTGGAGAGGAAGGGTGTGCGAAAATAAATCTTGAGCAGGTGCGCGAAATATTCTGCGGGATATTTTAGATTGAGTGGCTGCCGCACTGGCTGCTTAGCTCATCCGTTATAATTGCAGTGTTGCGAGCGTCTAGTTTTTTTCTCTAAAATCTGGACGGATGACTGAAGAGGCGAGCGCAGGAAGATAAGGTATTGGCAATGGATTATTCGAGAATAATCAACGATTTGAAACAGGCATCATTATTTGATCTTTACAGGTTGGGTATTGCCATCAACCAGCAATTAGAAAATCCACAACGGGTTGATGAAATCAAAAAGCGTTTATATCCTGGCCAAACAATCTGTTACTTCGAACCTGCAGAAAACCGATTGATCAATGCGAAAGTAATTCGACTAAAAAGAACACAAGTATTGGTAGAAAACGTGCATGACCAAAAGAAGTGGATAATCCCTGTTTATTGGGTCAATCTAGATAACGAGAATACTGACATAACCACTTCATCAAAGAAAATGCTGGATAAAAGTCAACTCAAAGTCGGTGAAATAGTGGGTTTCCATGATAAGGAAAATAATGATGTGCGTGGTGAAATCGTTCGATTGAATCAGAAGACGGCTACGATCAAAACTGACATTAAGACAATATGGAGAGTTGGGTACCAGTTGTTATACTTGGTAGTGGATGGAGAGCTAAGTAATTCAGATTTGATAGAAGGCCGGATTGTAGTTGGGAAGTAACTGCGAACCGATAGTTGTTCTGGCTTGTGCTGGCTACTTGTTTCATCCGTAACGATCACTGTGTTGTGAGATTCTGCTTTTTTTCTACAGATCTGAACTGATGACTGAGTAGCCAGCGCAAGGCTTTGGGAGAAGTGTCTCGAATTTCTCTATTTTCATAACAAGCTATTAAAGGAAATCGCTCCTTATAAGGAGCGATTGTTACGATCTGCGGACTCGACAGGGAATGAACCGTCGGAGCGTAACAGGGAGGATTCGATATTCGATGAGCTAGAAGTGAAATATCTTGGGAGATATTCAGATTGATTGACGCTCCAGATTGTATGTGGAAGTATGGGGGCTGTCAAGGACTTTGGCGATAAAAACGTTAAAGTCGAGACGCATGTCCACTAATGTCCACAGCCAATAGCTCCAGCCGAAGCTAGAGAAGGCACTTTTTTATTTTGATTTAGCTTGGCGTCCTTTTGCAATTTGCCTTCCTATCTCTTTTACGCTTTTCTTTGGCAACAATTTACGTCGGTCCCGAGTGTAGTTGCCTCGTCCTGTTTCGTACTGTTGAATAAACCGAATTGTTCCAACTGGGCCAAGTTCACGGAGTAAGGCTTCAAAGCCCATAGTGCGTATTTCATTAAGAGTTAAGTACTCGGTATTCATTTTAGAACCTCTTCCAGCCATTTTACTGGATTTTCAATAAGAAAGGGGAGTAGTTTTTTGTTTCGATTGGCAACTTTTATGATTTGGTCATCTGTGGTTAGAAAGACATCTACCTTTGCATGTTCAGCCGACGCCAGATGGATTGCATCGTAAGGGTCAAAGCCTACATTTTCTAATTCTTCAGCGCGAGTTAATATTTTGTTGTTTAGCTCAACTACCTGATCTGATAATGAAGAAAGTGAAAGGGCGCGCTGCATATTTTCGGAATCGGGATTTTGTTTTATTTCGTAAATGAGAATTTCGCTACCGATCCAATTCCATTCATGCTGGTGTAATTTTCCCAGGATAAGAGAAACTGCCTCTGTCTCTAATCGAACGCGTGGCTGGCTCTGGTCATCAAAAGGCCTGTTCAAACAACAGGCGTCAAGGTAAATCTTAATCATAATTTAGTATAGCATGATTTACATTCGCAACAGGGCAATCGCATCTAATTTTATGCTAAAAATGGTACTTTGATGCTTGAAAACGGCACTTTCAGTATTGGATTCCGTAGGATTCAATGCACCTTATCCGATTTTTCCGTCTACGAAAGATTGGATTTACAGAGCCATGGTTTCGATTTACCAAATCGTTCAAAATAGCCCGAAAAGTATCAAAGAATCGAATTTAGATGCGATTGCCCTGACATTCGCAACAAAATGAATATAGAAGAATCGATCCGTTGCGGGAAAATATATAGCTGTGGACAATAGTATCGGATGACCGACTGATAAGCGCCGACTCCTATGGTTTGTTTTGTCTCTAAAATCCGGGCGGATGAGGAAAGTAGCCAGGACAGGGGAGTTCTTTTTCCGTGATACGGATCAACTCGCTGAGCCAGTCCGAGTCTTCAAATTTGTCTTCGATCAAGAAACTCGACTTGGCTCCTGGATAGGGATGACCTTCGGTCACTTCGCCGATGAATGCTCTTCCACCTGTGGTTGGTTTGACGAACAGTTGGTTGTCGCAAACCAGAGCGACCACTTTCCCATTACTGTAGATCGTGTAATCGCCAAACATTTTCCGATAAGTGATCATGCCTGCGCTTCGGATTTGGTCGGTTATGAATTTTACGAGGTCTTCGTCAGTTGCCATCGAAATTCCTAAATCAATGCCTTATTGAATTGTTCAATCACGGTGATCTGTGATGAACCATTCTCAATTCTTCATAGAATAAGGCTGAATTGTTTAGTTTATTTTCAACCCTTATCATTTGCTCGTGCTCGAATTTGAGTCACAAGGCGGCGCAGCTCATCCAGTAAAGGTCCGCGATATCCAGCCGTTTCATAGGCTGAGACACAGTTCTTGTAATACCATAATTGATCCTCTTTTCCGGCGTTGAATTGTTTCCAAACATCGTCTCCTAAACGCTGATAATCTGCGAGGATCGCTCGTGCGTTGTCGACTTTATCGGCAATGGTCACACGCAACAAATTAGGATTGATAGCGCGGATATGCGCAAGATACTCTTGCTCGCGCTTTCGCCATGGAGGTTTCACTCCGCCTTCATAGCTTGGCGGCGTATCAATAGAAGACTCAATAATCGTTAAAACCTGTTCGCCGAAAAGTTCAAGGATCTCATTTCGGTTGGTTTCTTCAGGTTTATCTTCCAGTGCATCATGCAGTAGCGCTGCAATGGCTTCATCTTCATCGCCGCCATCCTGTTGGACCAGCGCACACACCGAAAGTAAATGTGCCAGATAAAGGAACATTACTTTCTTTCCGTGCATCAGGCCCATGCAGTTTGAAGGTGAACTGCAAAGCTTCATAAAGGCGTGAACTGATTTTCGGGGAATTGATTGTCATAATGTCTCTCTGGTTCCGTTTCAATCGACACATGTTGATGTGTGATCACTACGTTTTCCGCATCTCGAACAGCATCTTGAAATCTGTGGCACGCGGAGAGCACAAAGAATTTAAGAAGATTCCTTCAAGGCGCGTTCGAGCAGGTCGTTGACTTTGAGTTCTTTTGACCATTGACGAAGATAGTCTAGTTCGAGTTCGCCCGCCCTGGTTTTGAGCACGCCGAGGATGTCGCGCCACTGGCGGTCTGAGACTTCGCCGCCCATGCGATACCATTCAAGTTTGGAGAGGACGGTATCTTCTGCACTGGCAAAATTGACGCTGATTTTAGATTGAAGATCAAACGTTTGTCTTTGGGCGCGGGAGATTTGAGATTGTAGAAAAGGACGCGGACGAGGAATGAAGACATCCACTTTGAACATGGTATCGCGGTGGATGATGTTGAAGCTGGAGTTGTGTTGAATTGAATCCGCGATCATTTCTTCGTCCATGAAAAATTCGTTTTGTAATGCGGAGACAAATGGCAGGATATGTTCAGGGCGCATTTCGGCGATGATGTCTGAATCCTGCGTAGTGCGCACCATACCGTAGAGCGTGCTGGCCAGCGAGCCGCCAATGAGATAAGAGATGCCCAGTCTCTCGAGAACGCTTGTGACTTTTAGCGTAACTTCAATGGGTTCATTTTGCATTACTCATCTCCCCGTAGACTTTGCGCGCTAGTTCTTCTCCCAATAATAAATCTGCCAGCCTGCGCCGAAGTTCGGTTTCATTCGCATGTGGATAACGCGAGCGCAGCCCCATTAATGCCAAGGTGCGCGCCGAGTTCGTTGAGTTGCGCCAGCATGTGCATTTTGCGTGTGGGACTAGCCTGCCGCCATAGTTGGATTTGCAGGGCCTCCATTTTGGGATGAGTATCGGAAGATAATATGCTCATGGGGTTAGTATAGCATTGTCTCTCGCAAAGATGCAAAGATTACTAATTTTTGAAAAAAAGAAAGCCTCATTTTTAGCCCAAAATACGAGAGAAAATGCCTTTATTTTGTGACTTACATTATTCAAAAATCAGTAGGTTTGCAAATCTTTTTCAATGTATTTAATCCAGACGCATTATATATCTTCATCTTTTACTTGGTCTCGAATTAGCTATATCCATCATCCGACCCAATATTTTTTACAACAAAAGATTCGCATACAAATAATCAATTGATCATTTTGCGGGTCTAGCCACAAACCGCTGGTGATAACTTGGTCTCACTCCGTTCAACCGATTTTTTTGAAATTCTTCGATCATTGGCCTGTTCATCATTCCGTTTTCGATACACTTTTCCATCCCCTATTTCTATTTTTCATTTATATTACGGCGGCGGATAGCAGATCAACTCTAGCACACTCCATCGCTTCGTTGTGATCCCCTGTGCTGGCTGGTATACCTATAATACTATTGGAAAGCGGCGGGAAGTTTTCAATAGCTTCACACATACGTGTTGCCAGAACGCCAAAGACGATCATTCCAACCAGGCTCATCAGTGTTATCTGGAAAGGATCAAAATGCATTACAAAGTTAAGCAACCATCCAACGGCATAGGCCAGCAGTACCAATACCCCGCCGCCTATCGCCAGTGCTGCGAGTACTCCAAGAATAAAAAGCAAGATTACTAAAATTGTTCTCATGATGAAATTCTCCATTTTCTTGAAAAATCTGATACGGCCATCATTCATGATGGAGAACTTAAACTTATGAAGAACTAACTCTAGGATTGACTGCGGCGGTCAAAAGCGTCGATAACGTCTCCGACTGCGGCGTAGTAGGCTTCGCTGTCTATCCGTTTGGAAAGACCGGACCGGTCGAGCTCCTTTTTCACGTCATCCGAGACGTCAGCCAGTACAAGTCGGATGTTCCGCTCATTCAATAAGTTCAGGAGGTCACCTAGGGTTGAGGCCGCCGAGAAATCTATATCGTCAACGGCAATGCAGTCGATGCAGCAGAACCACTTTAGTGGCGGCTGTGCGCGCTTGACTAGGGCTTGGACCTCTTCCGAAAGCTGCTTGCTATTCGCATAGTACATACTGTGACTGAAGCGATAGATCATCAGGCCAGGGGCGATCTGATCTGAACGGCTGATAGGAAGTACCTGCCATTTACCGGGTTCGGTCATGACCACTACACTGTTCTTCGGTCGGTAGCCGTGGCGTGTATGTGCGATCAGTGAGAGAAAGATCGCTAGTAGGATTCCCTGTTCAACGCCCCAGACGACCACGATTATAGTCGTGGTTATGGCGACCCAGAATTCCCAGGGACGCTCGATGTAAATCCTTCTCAGCCTCTTGGCGTCGATCATTTCCACGCCGATGAGGAAAACCACCGTGGCCAGCACAGCTTGGGGCATATGGGCCAGCGGTGCGGTGAGGAAAAGCAGAACCAGGAGTATAACGAAGGCCGCAGTGAGCTGGGCCAGTTGACTCTGTCCGCCTGCGCTGTCGACCATCTGAGTCTTGGTTGGGCTCCCGTTGACAACAAATGTGCCGGACAAGGCAGCACCGATATTGGCGATGCTCAAACCCACGAGGTCTTCGTTTTCATTGAGATCTTCGTCATAGCGATCTGCATAGGCCCGAGATGTGGCAGCGCTCTGTGCAAGGATCACGATGAATATGCCGAAAGCGATCGGGAGGAGCTTTTGTACTAGTGCCCCGTTCCAGGTGACAGCAGGAACCCCGATTGATGGCATCCCGCTTGGAATCGCTCCAACGATGGAGACTCCCTTCGACTCCAGACCGAAAGCCCAACTCATCGCGGTGGCGCCGATAACTGCAATCAGCGGGCCAGGAATCCGCATTGAAATCCGTTTTGAGCCGATGATAACTGCGAGCACAACTAATGATATGGCCAAGGCGTAGAGTTGGGTCCGTCCGATCTGTTGCCAATCATTCAGCAGCTGGCTGACTGGTCCGCTTCCGCCCACGTGTAGGCCCAACATGCCTGAGATCTGCCCGATAGATACCTGGATACCAACGCCGGTTAGGAATCCTACAAGGATCGTGCGGGAGAGGAAGTTGGCCAGAAACCCAAGCTGAAAGACACGAGCCAGCAGGAGGAAACCTGCTGCGAGCAGGGCTAGAACCCCAGCCAAGGCGATGTACTCTGGGGATCCTGCCGCGGCGAGACCCGCAAGACCAGCGGCTAGCATGGCCGCGGTTGCTGAGTCTGCCCCCACGACCAAGTGACGGGATGACCCGAAGATGGCGAACAGGCCCACTGGGATGAGCATCGTGTAGAGCCCCGTGATTACCGGCGTGCCCGCGATCTTGGTGTATCCCATCACCTCTGGGATGGCCAGAGCCGCCAAGGTGACGCCCGCGATAATCTCGAGCGGTATCCCAGACCAGCGAATTGGCAGGAAGCCCTGCATGATCATGATTGGGAAGCGATACCTGTTGCCATTTGTCCTTCGTTGCGTCATAGAAAATTCCTGATCCATACCCGGAGGCGATTATTATTTGGATTGCTGAGCATGAGGATTGGGAATGGGTGGTTGCAGAATATATTTTGAATGAGGTTCAAGAAGTTGTACAGCGTAAGAGGTTTGGGTTACCGAGGTAAGTTATTGAAAAATGGATATTGATTACTACAAATCTGACCGGCCTAAACCATCAAGTGTTAAGGCGATCAAGACGTTAAAGTCGAGACCGATCAATGTCCACTAATGTCCACAACATCGAGTTTCTTTTGGCTTGCATGAGCTGAGTATTCAAACGAATTAAGCAGACACAGCAATTCGCGCTACTTGGCGCTTTGGGCGATATCGTATAAGATCATAGTTGGTTTGCAGATTCAACCAGAATTCCGGAGTAGTTCCGAAAGCCTCTGCAAACAGCCAGGCGGTCTCAGGAGTGACTCCCCGTTTGCCGCGTACAATTTCATTAATACGTTGAACAGGCACACGAATATGTCCGGCGAAAGCTACTTGAGAAAGTCCAAGTGGGATTAGAAATTCATGCAATAGGATTTCTCCGGGATGAGTGGGAATACGGTTTTCTAGAAGCATAGAAACTCCTTAGTGATAATCCACCAATGAAACATCAAAGGCGCCATCGTTCCAGCGAAAAGCAATTCGCCATTGATCGTTGACGCGAAGACTATGGTACCCTAACAGGGTACGTTTCAAGGCTTCTAAACGATTTCCTGGTGGCGAGCGCAAGTCGTCAAGTTTATACGCGGCGTTAATGACATCCAACTTACGCAGGGCCGCGCTAACGATAGTTTGCGGAAAGTGCCTGGCGCGGGATATATTTCTACCATGAAATAAATCTGCTGTGGCGAGGTCGCTAAAGGAACGAATAGCCACTAGGGAAATTATAACGCTTTCACGGTATCCATGCAAGGCGATGAAAATATCGAAAACGAGTTATGTTCCCGCGAACCATTCTTGTGGATATATATTTCTTCTACATGGAGATAATAGGCAATGCAAAAATTTGCGTCCGTGATCATGAGCTTGATATTCCTAAATTTACGTTGGTGAAAACCTATTCAAGGAGTACCTTTGGTGGAGGGTCTTTTTCATAGCAGCTTAACTATCGCGAGGCATAATCTCTCTTTCACCCGCGGATAATTTTAGAAGTGCAATGAGGAGAGAGTATCATGAAAATTTTTAAAAGTGCAATCTGGATGGTTTCGATTCTGATTATATTGGCTTGCAATATCGAAACCAGAGCGGCAAAACCAGTGTTGCCTGCATCACCAATCCCGTTAACAACCGCACCGGCGAATATGCCAGCCCCAACGAACGCATCTGCCAATCCACCCGCGCCAACGAATGTGCCAGCCCCTACAAGCGCGCCGGCACTGGTGGAGCGATCTGGATCTCCCGCGATCCAGACCGTTGGATTGACCCCTGTGGATAACGGGCAAATTGTTTACGACGCAAATCAGAAAGTTTATTGGCTCGCGAACGCCGACCTAGCCGCCGATCCAGCGATCCGGGCGACGCTGGGCGTCACTGGCATCAACCCAAACGGCACCATGAACTACACGACCGCGCTGCAGTGGGTGAACGCGCTGAATCATGCCAATAATGGCTCTGGCTATCTGGGTCACACTAATTGGCAGCTTCCAGGAACGCCTCCGATCGACAGCACTTGTTCCGTCTTGCATGGGGGTGACGGGAAATCGTTCGGCGCCAAATGCACTGGCAGCGGACTGGGAAACCTGTACAACATCGGCTTGGCGCTCACCTACCCGAATAGCGTTGTCCCTGGCTTCACCGACACGATCGGACCGTTCAAGAACCTGCAACCCTCGCTGTACTGGACCTCCAAGTCGGATGGCGGCGGAGAAAAGACCTACACATTCCTTACGGATCTTACAGGATCTAATACGACCACATACAACTACTTTTATGTGCTGCCGATGATTACGGGTGCCATCGGCATGACCCCGACTGGCTCAGGTCTGATCACCTATACTAGCGGATCAGCAGCAGGCAAAGCGATCTATGACACCGCAACGAAACTCACCTGGATGCTCGACGCCGATCTGGGGCACTCGGACAACTTCGGTGTGACAGGCACCACCACCATTACGCCCCCCCAGGGAAGCCGATTGACTGTTTCCTTGATCAATACAAGCGGCGCAATGTTGTTCGCGACGGCGAACTCGTGGCTCAAAGCCGCAAATAATTTCGGCTACGCCGGCACGAACAACTGGACACTCCCGGCTCCGGAAGATTTGCAGACGCTATTCAACGACTTGAATTTCCAACCGGGAGACACTCGGCTGATGGAGCAGGGCAGAGTTGGCCCTTTCCAAAATCTTGAACCTTTCTTCTACTGGGCGTGCGAGCGGGATCAAACCGGCACTAGTCAATCTCCCTGCAATGGTAGCAGTCCTGCAACGAATATGGAACCGAGTTTCAACCTCGACAACGGTTTCCAGGCGACGGACCAAGATACCAAGGAATTCTACGTCGAGGTTTATTATCGGTAGTCTTTGCGGCAATCAATATGAAAAGAATGATACGGTGAAAACACTGTCTCGATTAACTATTTCAATAATCGCGCCCTGCTTGCTTGCTGCATGCGCAACAACTGCGTCCTCATCCGTTCCAATCACGCGCCGTAAACATGATCGCCAACTTATTTCAAGAAAAGAGAAAAGAAATGCGAAAATATATGTTAGTGGTATTTATGTTAATGATGTTTGCATGTACGCTCGGGCAGAGGCTGCCGAAACAATCCGCGGCTGTGCCGACCAATGCGCCTGCGGAAACCAGCGCGCCACAACTAGCAGGAACGCGTGTTGCGAAATCAGCGCCAACCAACGCGCCAGCGGCTCCATCCACGCCTGCATCGCAATCCAGCACCTTCACTTTCGTTCCGGGTTCGTCAGTCAAGCTCCAGCAAGTCATGGGCGATTGTGATTGGAGCGTCTGGGATCCAAGCATCCCCAAAGCTAACTGCAGCAAGCCAACCGTCAGCCAGACACTCACCAAATACGATGTCTTGGGAAACGACCTTTACTCCCGAGAATGATTTCTGGAGTGGCACGGATGCCAATGGAAAAAGTGCCACCGCCTACTTTAGCGGCCTGCAAAGCGGCCATCCAACTTGGTCTGCGCAAGAGTCAGCGGCTGTGCCCGTGTTGTACGATAACCCAACCAATCTGCCGATCCCTTCGGGCCCTCCCGGCCTCTCCGATCCTGGTTCCGTTGGAAACATGTCCGTGACCTACTCATCCAATCTTGGCTTGTGGTTCATGACTTACGATGGAGGCCGGCAATCGAAAGATACAACCGGGATTTATTTCACCTACGCCTCCGCACCTTGGGGACCGTGGGCTACGCCGCAGTTGATCTTCAATGCCTGCCGCGACCACGGCTTCGGAAACTTCATATATTACAACTACGATAAGAGCAAAACCAATGATAATATCTGCCCATCGGTTACATCTTCAGGCCCGGCCGGACCCACCATCGGTGATCAGACGCAAAACGTTCCCACGCAAACACGCGGTGATGTCTACGCACCCGAAATGATCGGACGCTTCACGGAAATCCAGGGAGACACGCTGAAGATTTACTACCTGATGTCTACTTGGAATCCATACACAAACGTTTTGATGAGTTCGCAATTCAAGATTACTCAGGCACCGCAATAATTTATAAGGTTGAATTCAAACTCAACCACCAGAAATCCAGAGAGCAGAAATTGAGAATTGCAAAGTATTTTTCTTTAGCAGACGCTTCGATGATTCATGAAAGACAGAGCACGTCGATTTAAAACTTTATCAATGAATGAACCCCTGTCCTGGCTACATGGTCCATCCGCCTAGAATTGTGATAGAAAAAGGGTATCATGCTGCTCGATCTTCATTATAAAACACACTGGGAGCAGCATGATCGACAATCTTCTTCTTTGGCTTCAACAACGCATCAACCATTGAACAAAACCTACGGCTGCAGTGTTGATCTCTGGTCTTCTCACCGATGTAACTCGCAGCCGTTCTGATCTGATCATGGAGAATGCACTTTTGCGCCAGCAACTGATCGTCCTGCATCGACAGATCAAACGACCTCAACTAACTAATTGCGACCGAAAACTCTTTGTCCTTCTTGCCCGCCTTACCAAATTCTGCAAGCAATCCATGCATATCGTTCAACCGGACACTCTGCTCCGTTGGCATCGGGAATTGTTTCGATTGTATTGGCGGCGGAAGTCGCAGGGCCAGCCGAAGATTTCGGCAGAAACCATTGCGCTGATCCAAAAGATGGCGAAAGAGAATCGCTTGTGGGGAGCGGAACGGATCCGCGGGGAATTATTGAAGTTGGGGATGGAAGTGAGCAAACGAACGATCCAGAAATACCTGCCGAAAGAGCGGAAATCGTCTTCATCGAGCCAGACTTGGGCCACCTTCATAAAGAATCAAGCCAGTGGCATCTGGGCTTGCGACTTTACCGTGGTGTATGACTGGTTATTTCGTCAGTCGTACGTCGATGTGGTGATGGAACGGCAAACGCGGCGGATTGCCTGCACCGTGCCGCAGGCACAGGTGTGCATGCGGGGGTAACGAAATTTCCGACGGATGAATGGACGGCACAGCAGTTACGGGAAGCCACAGGGTGGGGAAGGGGACCGAAGTATCTGATCCGCGACCGGGACAGGAAATATGGCACCCACTTTTCGGCGGTGGCAATTGGTTCAGGGATCAAAGAGCTGCGAAGTGACTGCTCCTTACAGTCGCAAACCCCTTATCGAACTCCCGAGGCCAATGGGATGTGTGAGCGGTTCATGGGGAGTCTGCGCAGGGAATGTTTGGATCATACGCTGATCCATCATAGCCAGCATTTACAACGGGTGGTGAATGAATACATCGTTTACTTCAATCAGGAACGTCCGCATCAGGGGATCGATCAACGCATTCCGGATCACTATGATCTACCCTGCACGAATCCAACCAGCGGGCGAATTACGTCGAAGGCAATCCTTGGTGGGCTGCACCATAGTTATACCCGCGCGGCAATCTGAATTAGCTCTTCATGTAAAAGTGTGGAAGGACACAGCCGGATCGATCATCCGGATCATATTGCGTTGCAAGGAACTGGCGGATGAGCGCCGTAAGCCAACCTTGAAGGGTTAGCGATCAATTGGAAAGCTGAGAACCGTCATCAGGTGTTCGGCAGAAGGCAGATCAGATTGTCAGTACTTCACGAAAGGGCTTGAACATGGTTAACTTGGTTCCTACTACGGAGACCAAGACCAATGTCCAAGCCCAACTGCAAGATTACCCGAACAATCCAATCTCCGGAACGACACCGGACGGTGTGAGCAAGTCCTGAACGCTTTCACACAGGTAGTTCGTTGGAGCCTGCCATTGGAGTTGAAGAATACGCGGATCAGTAGAGATGACATCATTTACGCTTTAGCCTACGCCAACGTGCATCGTTTGAGCATTCAATCGACCTGTCAAGAGTTGAAAGATGCGCCCTCGGGCAATCGGCTGCGGGAAGTCCTGGCAGAAGCGCTACCGGACCGGGCAGGCATGCAACGTGCATTGAATAAGATGTTCCGGCAGCAGCTACAACGCCCTGCGCCCTTTCAGGGTCCCAGTCTATGGAAGGGCAGACGAGATTACAACATCGCGATGGACCTGACCTTGGTCCCGTATCATGGACTGCCTTACGAAGACGAGAAGGAAATTGTACGCGGTGCACCAAAATCCGGGACGACCCATTTTCATGGGTACGCCACCATTTCGATTGTGCACCATAATCAACGCTATGTCGTGGCGCTACATTTTGTTGAATATGGGGAAGAGATAGCCGACATCGTGCGCTGGCTGTTGCGACGACTAAAATCGCTCAAATTACTCGTCCGGCGAGTGTTTTTAGACAAGGACTTCTGCTCCCAGCCGGTTTTTAAAGTTCTACGCCAGCATCACTTGAGTTCCGTGATACCTATTCCGATGCGAGGCAAATCCGGTGGAGTGCGCAATCTCTTCCAAGGGAAATCTCGCAAAACCACCTACACCTTCCACAGTCCGAAACACGGTGCCTACACGGTTCAAGCCATCGTTGTGCAGCGGTACTCCAAAGGCCGCTATCAACGACACAAGCGCAAGTGGTTCGCTTATGCGGTGGCTGGGTTGCCGGAGGGTATGTTGCCCTCTCACGTCTTTGAACTCTATCGCCAACGCTTTGGAATCGAATCCAGCTACCGTCAAATGAACCAAGTCCGTGCTCGCACTTCCACGCGCAATCCCGTAATCCGCTTGCTGTTGGTTGGATTGGCCTTGGTCTTGTTCAACTTGTATATTGCCTTGCGCCAAAATCTATCCTCGGCCCTCAAATATCCGTTAGAATTGCCGAAGCGCTTTTGGTTGTCGCTGCGTCGCTTGGCGTTCCTGCTCGGTCGTGCAATAGAACGGCTGTGGAGCATTGCTGACGTGATCCAATATCAACCTTGTTTGGCGCTTTCGTGATCTACTGATTGTACAAAGCACAATATTGCCGACGGCTTCGTGCTTTTTTATCGTGCAAATCCGAACGGATGAGCCAAGTAGCTAAGACAGGGCTGTCAAGGACTTTGACGATAAAAAGATTAAAGTCGAGACGTATGTCCACTAATGTCTACAGATATCACATTCAACGTAGGCGGCTCTAGCGTTTCATTTTAAGCTGAGACATAAATGTGCACTTCTTTCTTTAGCCTGTTTTCAAGCTTGTCCTTCTCAATTTCCAAATCGTAACGGGTTTGTAGATTCATCCAGAATCGCTCTGACAAACCGAAATACATGGAAAGCCGTAGTGCAGTATCTGGTGTAATGGAACGTTTGCCTAATACGATCTCATTAATGCGGCGCGGAGGCACATTGATGTCTTTGGCGAGTCTATACTGACTGATGTTCATCGGCTCCAGAAATTCTTCTAGCAAGATTTCACCTGGGTGAATAGGTGCTAATTTATTGGTCATTTTATCTCCTTAGTGATAGTCCACGATTTCTACATCGAAGCAATCACCGTTTTTCATTCGAAAACAGATCCGCCATTGCTGGTTGACTCGGATGCTGTGTTGGTCATCGCGATCGCCGCTTAGTTTTTCCAATCTATTTCCTGGTGGAATTTTGAGGTCGTCTAACTTTTCTGCCGCGTCCAATAGATATAATTTTATCCGTGCCTTTCGCTGAATTTCCAGTGGTAGAGAACGGGATGTTTGGCGTTGAAAGAGTCTCTCTGTCTCTTTATTGGCGAAGGTCTTGATCATTGCCTTAATAATAACGCTGTGCGTTATTATTGTCAAGTTTCCATTTTCCCCCTATGGGTCTAGCCACAATCCGTAGTACTCTACGAGTATGATATGTATAACTGGGATTCATGAATCAAAGCATGTGGCTGTGGCTCCTGGTTCTTGTAATCGTATTATTGGAATGGCGAAAGATAAAAGCCGGATGGAAATGGTGGTGGAAGGGGACGAAACTAAGTCGAGCCATAAGGCCGCGAGTAATGAAACCGAGAAGTCCGAAGGATTGTCCGGAATGCCAGAAATCGAAAACCATTGAAGCGATCATTTCCAAACCAAGGCCGGTTCCAGGGAGTCAGAAAAAAGGCCAGGGTGGGCGGAAGAAAACGATCTCGACCCAAAACTATTTTTGTTCGAATCCGGAATGTGAATATTACCTGATTGCGGATGAACAGACCCGGAAGTAACTGTCATTGGTGTATCAAGGAATAGCGGTTGCCACACTCTTCCATCCCTAGGATGCACTGTCGGCTCGCACGAAACAATATCGAAGAAGAACGCCAACGATGGCGGCGGGGATCACGACGAAGCGATGGAACGTGCTAGAGTTGATCAGCTATCCGCTGCCGTGAATGTGAAAGTAAAACGAAAAGGGGGATGGGGAAAGTGTATCGAAAACGGAATGATGAACAAGCCAATGAACGAAGAATTTCAGAAAATTGGCTGAACTGACCGCAATTCAGTTATCACCAGCGGATTGCGGCTAGACCGAAAAAAGAACAGCCGTCAAATTTAATTGGTGGCCGTTAAAAGGCGAATTTGTTTTGTGTCAGTACGGACGTTCAACTTTTAAATCTGCGAAAGGACGAAAATGCTTCTCGTTCAGCGTGCATACCGTAAGACCATAATGATGAGCGCTCGCGCCTATCAGGCAATCGAGAAAACCTGCACCGTGACTCAAATGGAACTGGCGATACCATTCCCATGCGGTGACGGAAATCGCCCCAGATATATAAACCATCGAGTAAAGGGCAAGTTCCTTTTCCACAAGCTCCTGTTCGCGGCGGTTGCGGCACCCTGCAAGCAACTCCGCAGCGGTGATGACAGAATAAGTCAACCCACCCTTGGAAAAGCTGTTCACCCATTCTTTAGCCGTCTCGTTTCCGCGCAGGAAGTCAACAAAGATAGATGTGTCTACCAGCCGCGCGATGTCAGTCATCCAGTCTTCTTTCCATATTCTGGCGAAGTTTCAAGGCAAATGCAATGGGGTCTTTCGCCTCAGGATAATCTGACCAGACCCCAAAAGCCGAATGTGCGCCGGGGATTGCCGCTTGAATGGGTCCCTGCTCGCGGAATTGCAGGAACTCAATGAACTGGGCAACTTCCACCAGTCCATCTTGTGACAATTTTTCGATCTGGCGAACAATGAAATCTTTTGTAACCTGTTGGGTAACCATAACAACCTCCAATCTCAGCGTCATGTCATTGCGACCGGCGGAAAGCAATCTCCTGTTATTAACAGGCCGCTTTGCAAAAATACACTTGAGTGACATCAATATAATTATACCTTGCCTCACGAACCTTTAACCTTTTTCATGAAACTCTCCTTCAATGTCTGACTTCTCCCCTCCGGCAACTTCCCTCACCTTCACCCATCTCCGCTTCCAAGCGCAGGCGCACACATCCATTAGGCTTGGGCAATACCAGGGCGCAGAGCGATTGCGCGACGCGTTGGCACAGGTCATGTTGCGCGCAGCCTGCCCTGAAACGCAACGCGCCGAAACGCCTTCCCCCGAACATGCTGCAGTCTGTCCGGCCTGCTGGCTTCTCGCTGCGCAAACCGACCCAGGCTCAGTCCGGCGTGTCTATAGCCTGGCGGGCCCGCAACCGCCGCTGGATACGATCGCGCCCAACCAGCTTTTCCAATTTACGATCACCTTGTTTGGAGATGGCTTCCGCTTCCTCCCATACTTTGTGCTGGCTGCGTCTGCGATGGGCGATTTGGGTGTTGGCCCTGGGCGCGGAAAATTCGAGATCGTCTCGATCCACGCGCAGAACCCGTTTACCGGCGCATCGCATGTGGTGCTTGATGCGGGAGAAAAAATTGTTAGACCGCAGAGCCTGCCTATCGGCTGGAATGAAGCGGAGGGTATTGCCCGCGAATTTCCCAGCGAAGCGGATGTCCGCATCCGATTCCTTTCTCCCACCCGCCTGATCGATTCAGAATCTCTGGTCAGGGCTCCTGATTTCGGAATCTTCTTCCACCGTTTGTTGGAACGCGTGGATGAACTTAGCAAACAGCATAACGGCGGCGAACGACGGTCACCCGAAGAAGCGAGCGAACTTTATCAACTTGCCAACCAAGTGCGCCTGATCGAACAGTCCACGCAATGGATCGAATTGTAGGGGCCGTCCAACCGCACAGGGCGAAGCACACCGATGGGAGGTTTTATCGGTTTTGCAGTCTACCGTTCAAAGCATTGGGATAAGCTATTACCCTGGCTATTGTTGGGCCAAGGCGTGCAGGTTGGTCTAGCCACAATCCGTAGTACTCTACGAGTATGATATGTATAACTGGGATTCATGAATCAAAGCATGTGGCTGTGGCTCCTGGTTCTTGTAATCGTATTATTGGAATGGCGAAAGATAAAAGCCGGATGGAAATGGTGGTGGAAGGGGACGAAACTAAGTCGAGCCATAAGGCCGCGAGTAATGAAACCGAGAAGTCCGAAGGATTGTCCGGAATGCCAGAAATCGAAAACCATTGAAGCGATCATTTCCAAACCAAGGCCGGTTCCAGGGAGTCAGAAAAAAGGCCAGGGTGGGCGGAAGAAAACGATCTCAACCCAAAACTATTTTTGTTCGAATCCGGAATGTGAATATTACCTGATTGCGGATGAACAGATCCATGCCTTGGTAGCGTATGGTCGTCATGGGAAGTATGAAGACATCCGGGATTTGAAGTGTTGAGCCTGCGGGAAGAAATTCACCATACGAAAACATACAGTGCTATATCGCCTGCGAAGTGAATGCGACTTTCAGTCGAAAACGCATTCCAAGATCGTCTGTCTCGTTTTGAGCTTATTAGCGCTGGGGATGGATGTATTCGCATTAGAAGAAGCGCTGGAGAGTCGAGAGAGCACATTACGGACCTGCCTGGTTATCGCGGAGCGGGGAACACGGCCACAAACTGCATGAACGCTTTATCGTGGGTTTGGAACTCTTTCATCTTCAATTGGATGAACTCTATGGATACGTTAGGCAGGTGGGGCATGATATATGGATCTGGACAGTGGTGTCTGCAAAAACGAAACTGATGCCGGTTCTGCAGATCGGACCGCGAACCCAGGACATGGCATACGGAGTAGTGAACGAACTCAAGTCCCGATTGAAAACCAATTGCATCCCAGTATTCAGCAGTGATGGATTGAAGCACTATTTCTATGGTCATAGTACGAACCACTTCGCACTCACGGCGCACTTCGGAGAATGGATGGACGTGGAAGGACAAGGAAAGCCGGTCTGGATGATCTTGGAATCCTTCTTCTACGCCCAGGTCGTCAAATGTCAACGCCGATTTCGACTGGTGTCTGTGGAACACAAAGTGATTTGGGGGCTGCCGAGTGAATATGCCAGACGATTGAAATCGTTCGGGTTGAGTGGGCGGATCAACACTTCGTTTGTGGAACGAGCGAACCTAACCATCCGCCGGTGTGTCTCAAAGTTGATGCGAAGAACGTGGGGAGTGGCGCAGTATCCCACCGAACTGATGAAACATCTTTCCTGGTGGCGAGTGTATTATCACTTTGCGAGATACCACGAAAGTCTGCGGGTAAAGCTGGATCAGCCGATGGCACGCAACGGGAAACAACGACCGAAACAAGATCGAAGAAGAACGCCAACGATGGCGGCGGGGATCACCACGAAGCGATGGAGTGTGCTGGAATTGATCAGCTATCCGTTGCTATGAATATATAATAGAAAAAGGGAAGGGGAATCCGAATTTAACACTGGGTGGCGACCATGCCAATAAGTGAGAATTTCAGAAAATTGGCTGAACTGACCGCAATTCTGTTATCACCAGCGAATTGTGGCTAGACCCAAGATTTGGTTGGATGACGTAAGTAGCCAGCACAGGTGGGTCCCAGCTTGCGGACCCAGGTTTGAACGAGATGGGCATATATTTTTTGTCCATCTTGTGCGGAAGGCCAGATGACTTCCTGCCAGTCTTCTCGCCTCAAAGAAGCGGCATAAACCGAAAGCTTGAACCACTGTCGCTGTCCCGTTTCGGAGATCAAACGCATCCAGCGATTGCTTTTCAATCCGCCGCTCACTTCCCAACCGCGTTGCTGAGCGCGGCGGCGAATTTCCCGGCAGTGATACCAACTATCGATCAGCACATGCGTTTGGGTCTCGCTCGCCGGTTGAAAGGCTTCGATTTGATGAACGGCGAGATCGATCTTGCTCTCAAACTTCACGCCTGCCTGATCGCAAACGCTTCTCTACCGGTACATTTGCATGGGCAAGGGACAGCGTTGTCCCAAGAGGACGTACAAGCCTGTGAACAAACAATGACCTTTCACGTTCCGCTGTTCCGTACTGGAGTAATGGTAACCCAAGCCGCCCATCCTGCGTCCTTTAGGTTTGGTATACACTGAATTGTCGAAGATCAAGTAACCTGTCACCACAGTTGCCTTCGGTCTTCCGATGCGCTTCGGCATTTCCTTTTTCAAACGCTGATGTTCCGCTTCGATTTCATGTTCCATTCGTTCTCGAAACCGCTTCATCCAGGTGATCGCCACTTCTTCTGTCGACCATGGCCACCCGCTCAAAAACCGCGACATTCCCGACAAGCTGGCTCGTTCCGCCACCCAACGCATCAGACCGCTCAGCGTCTTTCGTTCTTCGCGTTCCACGAGTCCCAGGAGTACGATCACAAAGTACTTCCACTGGCGTTTGCGGAAACAGGGTCGAAAGATCTCCAAATACTGGCGCAGTGCGTCGGACAGACATACAATTGGCTTGGGCACGGCTCACCTCGAGATAGGGTTGCGGTAACCTTATTATCCCGCTTTGAGCTGTGCCCTTCTATATCAAATTCTTAAAGTGCAAAGATAGTGATACCAATTAGAGAAGGAAAAATGCAAAAATATATTTTAGCGGTATTAACGGTCCAGCCCCAATCCATGGTGTATAACTCAGACTCGTGAATAACCAAACTTGGGTCTGGCTACTGGTCATTGCACTGCTGATAATGGAATGGGGAAGACTAAAACGATCGATCAAATGGCTATTGAAAGGGACAAAACCGAGTCGAACGGCGAAGCCGCGGGTGATGAAACCGAAAAGTCCGAAGGATTGTCTGGAATGCGAGAAATCGAAGACCCTAGAAACGATCATTTCCAAACCAAACCTCATTCCATGGAGTCAGAAGAAAGGTCGTGGCGGGCGAAAGAAAACGATCTCGCCCCAATATTATTTTTGTTCGAATCCGGAATGCGAATATTGCCTAAACACGGATGAGCAGATCCATGCGTTGGCTGCGGATGGGAGTCATGGGAAGCATGAAAAGATCAGGGATTTGAAATGCCAAGCCTGCGGGAAGAAGTTCACGATCCGAAAGCACACCGTGCTGTACCGGTTACGAACCCATTCGAATGTTGTCTGTCTTGTTTTGAGTTTATTAGCGCTTGGGTGTAAAAAGTAAGATTACCAAAATTGTTCTCATGATGAAATTCTTCATTTTCTTGAAAAATCTGATACACCCATCATTTAGGATCGCGCGGATTATTTGGCGATCTCGTGGAAAGGCCTTTGTATGGAAAACCAGAGCGCTGCCCTGTACTGGCTGCTTGCTTTATCCATCGATGTTTTACCGGCGCGTACGGCTGAATTAGCCAGAACAGAGATTTGTTGGTAAGCTATGGGAGAAGTGTTGGCGAATTTCTCTATTTTCACAATAGGATATTAAAGTGAAATCGCTCCTTGTAAGGAGCGATTGTTACACTCAGCGGTCTCGACGGGAGTAGAGCAGGAGCCGAAGTAAAAGTCGGGGGACAGACCCTTGTTTGGAATAGTCTACTATGAAATTACCATAACAGATAGATAAATCTGTTAGATTTATTTTAATTCGCTATATGTAACTTTGCAAGGGTTGGATTCCGATTCAATCAACTCAGCGGACATGTGAACATGAAATTCTATTTTCAAGAATCGAGGTGAATAAGACAATCCGCTTGCACAAGACAAGACAGGTTGTATAATTGAATATCGAGGTGTGCTATGACTGGATTTGAACAGATCCTGCTTCGTGAAATTGCGACATTGCCAGAATCCCGCCAGGCGGATGTACTGGCATTTATCCGTTTTCTCAAAGTCAGTCTACCGGATAAAGAAAAAATTCGTGCCGATTTCAAGGAAGCCCTGAAAGATACACAAGAGACGGCACGAAGGCTCAATATCACGCAGGAAGATATTGATGCTGAAATTCGCGCGGTACGGAATCAGAAATAATGAAGCGAGTGGTTCTGGATACCAACATCGTTATTTCCAGCGCATTGGGGGGTGCGCTGGTTTTTGTTTTAGAAAACTGGCAAGCCGGCAATTTCAGCGTAGTAGTTACAACCGATGTGGTCAGTGAATACTTTGCCGTTCTGAACCGTCCGAAGTTTGGATTGAAACAACAAACGATCGACCAGATTACCAACTACATTTATCAATTTTCTGAGTTCGTTATTCCTGAAGAATCAATTCGGTTTATTGAAGATGATCCCAAAGACGACAAGTTTCTTGAAGCGGCAGTAGCTGGGAAAGCCGACGTAATCGTCAGTGGCGACAAACATCTTCTAGCTCTAAAAGAATTTCGCTCCATTCCGATCATTACCGGGCGTGCATTTTTAGAATGGCTGGAGTCAAAAGGTTGATTTCCTAGGGGCTGCCGGCTTGTTCTGGCTACTTTAGTCATCTGTCCAAATTTTAGAGAAAAAAGCAGATTCTCATAGCAACAAATCTAAACGGATGGACCAAGTAGCCACCACAGGGGGAGAGTGAACCGTTTTTGCGAAGGTTAATCATTGCTTGCTCCATGAAATAATTAGAGCCTTCGCATAACACGGTATCAGAAAGGCGGTCTCGACGGGGAATGAACCGTCGGAGCATAACAGAGGAAATTTGGTTTTCGGTAAACAAGAACTAAAATATCTTGTAGGATGTTTTAGTTTGATTGTCGCTCTAGATTGTATGTTGAAGTATGAGGGCTGTCAAGGACTTTGACGGTAAAGATGTTAAAGTCGAGACGTATGTCCACTAATGTCCACAGCTGGACCTCGGTTTATTTTTTAACTTGATAAATGATTCGAACTTACGGCTCAAAGGTATAATTGAGGTGGAGATTATATTATGATTACTCGCCACATATCTATCGAAATTCCTGAATCTATCTTGCTGGCTGAAAAGACGGATGAGATTTCTTTTGCGCGTGAGCTTCGTGCGCTTGCGGCTGTGAAGTTATATGAAATGGGGAGGCTTTCATCTGGTCGCGCTGCAGAATTGGCTGGAATGACGCGGATCGAGTTTCTAACAAGCTTGGGGCGTTACAAGGTGTTTCCGCTTGCGTCTGAATTGAATGATCTAGAAAGCCATGCCGCATAAAGCGATCAGCAATACATCGCCTTTGCTATATTTATATCGTATCGGTGGTCTTAAGTGGCTGCCCAAGTTATTTGATTCGGTATGGCTACCTTCTGCGGTGATTGAAGAATTTAGAGCAGGCAGACGTAAAGGTTATGAAGTTCCAAATCCAGACGAGTATGCTTGGTTAGAGATTGTAGATCCAAAAGCCATGCCATCGGAGTGGTTATCACTTGATTTAGGGCCTGGGGAATTGGCCGCTATGGCTCTAGCGTTGGAAAATCCAACACGGATTGTGTTGCTCGATGATTTGTTAGCTCGCCGTACTGCGCAAGCTGCGGGTCTAACGGTTTGGGGGACGTTGAAAATATTGCTAGAAGCCAAGTCCGACAGGTTGATCCCCAAGGTTGAGCCTTATATCCATCAATTAGTGAATCGGGCATGTGGATTTCAAATGATATTCGAAAGAGGATATTGTCATTGGCAGGTGAAAGATAAAATTCATCTGGAATAAAAGGTTTCAATATTTTAAACGGATAACTTCATTATGTATTGCCTCAAAAACCTGGGTAGATGACTGAGTAGAAGTTCTAAGTCTTGTCAAGAGTTGAACCGTCAGAATTCATATTAATCAAGTCGCCGCAAAGGCGCAACAAAATATATACGACTGCTTGACGCAGCGCGATCTGAGGGATACACTTTCTATTGAGGAAAGGCTGTGCTGGCTAGCCAGTCATCCATCCAGATTCTGGTAAAAAACAAATTCTCCCAACGCTACAATTGCAACGGATGAGACAAGTAGCCAACACAGCGTCTGATCGAGCACCTTCGCGTGCTCGATGGAAGAGCTGCTCCAAGGAATGAGCTGAAGTTTCCACGCTCAAGACCGGGGTGACATCCCGGCCTTGTTCATCAATGACAACTGCTTTATGAACCGTGGCTAACGCCAGATCCAAACCGATATACCGCATACGCGACCTCCTTATGAAATGGAAAGAGTGAGGCGGTTGTGGAATGGCTATATGGCCCAAGCCCACCAGCTCCCGGCGTGTACACTACCCACGCTGGCCAGTGATCAGAGGCAACCTGCTCAACAGGCCCTCAATGTTCCCAATCGGGTCTACTTGGGCGACGGATGGCATTCTACTTGCAGAGGCAACCCGAGGGTTCCTCATCCACCAAAGCAAAGCCGACTCCCGACCGTCCCAAGCTTATAGTACGCTCTTTCCTTTATAGGTATAGGTATACCAGCCACCACAGGACATAAACATCTGTGAAGAGTGAGACATTATCATCAGCCAATAAAGCAGGACTAACGTTATTTGCTCTCGCCGGAGAGGGTAGTATATTTGTACGGGCTTGTGCTTTTTGGAAAACAAACAAAGTGAGAAAGAAAACCACAAGCAGGATCTTTTTATGTTTCATGCGCCCCTATTTTTTATGTTTCATGCGCCCCCTATTTTGCAGATCGCTGAATGGGGATGACACAGATTTGACTAACTGTGCCCACAGGACATAGAACCGTTACTTTTGAACCATCCGGCGACCATGCTATACTTTGGTGCAATGATGTATAAAACTTGTACGCTGGTGTAACATTATTACTCTGATTCGAGACAGAATCAACAAGATGCAGTCCAAATTGTTCGGGAGTGCTAGGTGATGTGTAAATTTCCCCAATGGCTAATAAATGACGATTATCCGGTGCCCAGGCAAAATCGTCTACAAGATGATCTCCCTCAATTTGTTGGGGTATGACACTCAATACTTCTACCTTTCCCGTTACTAAATCCAACACGGTCAAATCCGCTGTGTAGAAGGGAAAAGTGTACATTGTTGATCTGACGAATGCCAGATAACGGCCATCCGAACTCCAATGTGCAAACTGAGCCCATCCCCCCAGGTTCAATTCGCAAACTCGGCCAGTATCCGCATTCAAAATGAACGTATAGCCGCCGCCTTGGTTGGCGCCGTCGCTGTACAAAAAGACTAATGCTGTGCCCGGTTGCCAAGCTATCTGGAAAGATACGGGGAAGCTATCTCTGCGTTCCTTGGCATAATCCCATTGAGTGGGGTCAAAGGAGATAGATAGAATTCCTTTCAATGATGTATCCAACCCGGATAATTTATTATCGGACTGATAAATCATCTTGCTGCCGTCTGGTTTTACTCCAAACGGAAATGGCGAAAGATTATCCGCCAGCTTTTGCGCGGCATTCGGATCCCCGTGACTGATCCATACTTGACGTGTAAATATATATGAACGATTGGCTTTATCAATACTTGTATAATTGAATTCCGGATACACAACCGCGTTCAAGGCTGGATTCCACGCAGGAGGATCCAGATTTTCAGGCCGGATGGCGTAGATTTTAGACGTGCCCGTTACAGCGTTGTACAAGCTGATAGATTGCTGAGGGAGGGTGTTGTTTTGATAAATATAGCTACCGCGCAAATCTTCTGTTATTAAGACTTGTTGGTTGTCTGGTATCCATTGGTAAATACTGTAATAATTTCCCTTCGGCGCAGTAAGTGCCACTTGAGGGCTGGAAAATGCATAGTTCTCTGATGCAGTTGCAACTGTGTTTATCTGTGCTAATGGGAAAGTGCATGGAGGCGGTTCTTTCCCATTGGCCACCACAGGCGCGGCGGTTGGCCGTGCAACCATCGGGGTTGCCGGGGATGTGGGGGGGCGGGCAGTGCCGCTCGCGCTCACCGTGTTCGCCGCCTGGCCGGCTTGTGACCGGATGGCGAAGAACAACGGGATAAGGATGATCGCTGCGATGACAAGCAGGATTTCAAGCCAATCCTTGATTTTGCGCGGTTGCTTCATGTGTTCCCTCCGGTCCTTTTATGCAATTGCCGGCGAGCCAAGTCATAGCGCCCTGTCCTGGCTACATGGTTCATCCGTACTGGATATGAAGAGTAAAAGGGGTATGATGCTGCTTGATCTTCATTATAAAACACACTGGGAGTAGCATGATCGGCAATCTTCTTCACTGGCTTCAACACCGTATCAAACATTGGATGAAACCTGCCACCGCAGTGTTGATCTCTGGTCTTCTCACCGATGTAACTCGCAGCCGTTCTGATCTGATCGTGGAGAATGCTCTGCTGCGCCAGCAACTGATCGTCCTGCATCGGCAGATCAAACGACATCAGCTAACCAATCGCGACCGAAAACTGTTCGTGCTTCTTGCCCGTCTTAGCAAATTCTGGAAGCAATCCATGCATATCGTTCAACCGGACACTCTGCTCCGTTGGCATCGGGAGTTGTTTCGTGTGTATTGGCGGCGGAAGTCGCAGGGTAAGCCAAAGATTTCGGCAGAAGCCATTGCCTTGATCGGAAAGATGGCGAAGGAGATTCGCTTGTGGGGAGCGGAGCGGATCCGCGGGGAATTATTGAAGTTAGGGATGGAAGTGAGTAAACGAACGATCCAGAAATACCTGCCGAAAGAGGAAAAATCGTCTTCTTCGAGCCAGACCTGGGCCACCTTCATAAAGAATCAAGCCAGTGGTATCTGGGCTTGTGACTTTACCGTGGTCTATGACTGGTTATTCCGTCAGTGGTATGTCTATGTGGTGATGGAACGGCAAACGCGGCGGACTGCCTGCACCGTGCCGCAGGCACAGGTGCGCATGCGGGGGTTACGAGATTTCCAACGGATGAATGGACGGCACAGCAATTACAGAAAGCCACACCGTGGGGAAGGGGACCGAAGTATTTAATCCGCGACCGGGATAAGAAATATGTCACACACTTTTCGGCGGTGGCGATCGGTTCAAATATCAAGGAACTGCAGACACCCTATCGAACTCCCCAAGCCAATGGGATGTGTGAACGGTTCATGGGGAGTCTGCGCAGGGAATGTTTGGATCATACATTGATCCATCACGGAAGGCATTTACAACGGGTGGTGAATGAATATGTCACATACTTCAATCAGGAACGTCCGCATCAGGGGATTGATCAACGCATTCCCGATCACTATGATCTACCCTGCACGAATCCAATCAGCGGGCGAATTACGTCGAAGGCGATCCTGGGTGGACTGCACCATAGTTATACCCGCGCGGCAAATTGAAATAACTCTTGAGCTAAAAGTGATAATGGACACAGCCGGGATTGATCGTCCGGATCATATTGCGTCGCAAGGAATTGGCGGATGAGCGCCGCAAGCCAACCCTGAAGGGTTGGCGATCAAATGAAAAGGCGGGAACCATCATCAAGTGTTCGGCAAAAGGCAGATCAGATTGTACAAAGCACAAGATTGTCGATGGCTTCGTGTTGTTTTGCTTCAAAAATCTCGGTGGATGACCGAAGTAGCCAGGACAACGGTCGATCCTGATACCGGTACTAGCCAAGCGGTAGGATCAGTCGCGGCACCGTTTGCCGTCCATTGATACACGATAGAAATATCGTTGCCCCAACCTTTCTCGGATGTGTTTTGTATTTGCAAATTCACTGTGGCAGTCTGTCCGGCAATGATTTGCAAGGGAGTGTTATTGTTGAAATTCAGCAAATTCCAGCGGTTATCGGGTGCAAATTGGGGCCCGCCATTGTCCGTCAGAAAATCTACGCCAGTGTAGTAATGAGCAAGGATTTGCTTATAATTCCATGATGGGACGACTACCGAAGGAGTGCTGCTTCCTCCATCAGCTAGCCAAGCAGTTCCGCTTCCATCAGGACACGTATTGCCTAATGCCCAACGATCCGCGCCCCGTTGGCTCATGCCCCAGCTATTGCCAATGGTCCCTGGATCACATACACCGGAGGGGAACTCGGATGTTGTGGTGATTGGGTCTTCTATTCTAGGTAATAAGTAGTTCTGGTTTCCATTCGCAGAAGAGGCAAAGTCGGAACTAAATTCTGCATCAATGGCGTCCACACCGTTGGCAGAAAGATATTGGTATGTAGTAGCATTCAATGCTGTATCTATATCAGACTGATAAGCTGATTGGGTATAAGAGCCTGGAATAAATACTTGAAACATCGTAGAATTATCAATTGCATAATTCGCATATTGTTCATTGTATTTGGATTTCCAACTTGCATTAGTGCGCGAAGCAACCGCTTGAGCTTTTAAGGCTTCAGGATCGGGAGGGTGAAAGTCCACAAAGTCCATTTCCGTCGGGAGAACATTTCGAAGATAATACTGCTGACTAACATCAAAGTAACCCGCAGGCTCTTGAACTCCATGATCAGGATATTCAGTTCCACATCCATAGTAGGTAGACGGATCTAGTTGATTTGCCTCTATGTCACTGGGGTAGGCACATGGGGTTGGTGTAGATAAACCGGAAGGGTAATCTAATACGTACATGTAGACATGAAAATTGCAGAAAAGTATGACCGATATGCATGTCGAGTCCGGATTAATTTGAGAAAGTTTTTCCCCAGACGGCAGGGAGGAGTCCGCTTGTACCTTTTGAAAAACAAAGAAGGCCAAGAAGAAAACAACCAGCAGTATTTTCTTATGCTTCATGCGTCCCCCGTTATTGCTCAGTTTTTTGCACAGAGATGAAACAAAGTTGATCTGCCATCGGTGCTGGACAGCGTATCACCACTTTTGAACCATCCGGTGACCACGCCAAATTATTGTTACCCGAAGAAATAAAACTCGTGTATTTAGGCGCGATATGAACGCTTTGAGCTGAAACAAAATCAACAAGATACAGACCATGGATATCACTTTGACTCTGACTAGGAAGTGAGGTGAAGACGCTTCCAATCGCAAGCATATGGCGATTATCCGGTGCCCATACAAAATCATTTACCTCATGCAACCCTGCTATTTCTTGGGGCGCGACATCAAGCGAAGTCAGCTTTCCTGTTTGTATATCTAACACGGTTAGGTCTGATGCGTGGGAATTCGGTATCCTGATGATTGCCAGATAGCGACCATCTGAACTCCAATGCGCTGCCAAAGCCCATCCCCGAAAATTCAGTTCGCAAACCCGTCCGGTGTCGGTGTTCAGGATAAATGTGTAACCACCCCCTCCCATGGCACCGTCGCTATACAAAAAGATAAGCGATGTTCCAGGCTGCAAGGCTATATTGAAGTATACGGGATAATTATTTCTACGATCCTTGGCATAATCCCATTGTGTGGGATCAAACGAGATAGAGGGAATACTCTTCAACGAATTATCTAGCCCAAATATTTTATTGTCAGAACGATAAATTATTTCGCTGCCATCTGGTTTAACCCCAAGCGGAAATTGCGACAGATTATCCGCCAGTTTTTGCGCGGCATTAGGATCTCCGCGGCTCACCCATACCTGGCGCGTAAATGTAAAGTTGAAATTCTTGCTATCAAAACTTGTATAATTTATTGTCGGGTATACCACCGCATTCAAACTCGGTAACCAAGATGGAGGTTCAGAAGTAAGAGTGCGGAGAGCATATACTTTTGATATGCCCGTCTCAGGGTTATACAGATTAATAAATTCTTGGAGAGGATTGTTGTTTCCTAGCACTGCATTGCGTAATTCTTCTGTCATCAAAACTTGCTGGTTGTCGGGCAACCACTGGTCAATATGATAGATATTGCCCTTCGGAGCAGTCAGCGCTATCTGCGGGTCTGAAAAAGTGTAGTTCGCTGGCGCAGACTGCGTAGTTGTGATCTGCGCTAGCGGGAAGGTGCATGGAGGCGGTTCTTTGCCATTAGCCACCGAAGGCGCGGCGGTTGGCCGTGCAACCACCGGGGTTGCCGGGGATGCGGGGGGGCGGGCAGTGCCGCTCGCGCTCACTGTGTTCGCCGCCTGTCCGGCTTGCGACCGGATGGCGAAGAACAACGGGATAAGGATGATCGCTGCAATGACAAGCAGGATTTCAAGCCAATCCTTGAATTTGCGCGGTTGCTTCATGTGTTCCCTCCGGTCCTTTTATGCAATTGCTGGCGAGCCAAGTCATAGCGCCCACTGTATAGAGTTGAGAGGTGAGCTTGCCACGAATGACAAGCATGACCATCCCTCCGTATAAGCTATGCCGGGCGCTGACACTTGATTTGATTGTAAGTGCTGTCAGCAGCGGAAAGGATCTCTGTTCTCTCGGCATTCTTGCTCATCCACAGAATAAGATAGTGATTGAATTTTGCTGAGGTAATCTTTGAAAGTTTTTCGGGCGGGTTACCCCCTGCAAAAATTGCTCTGATTCGATAAAACTATTTTGCCGTGTCCTGGCTACATGGTTCATCCGTACTGGATATGAAGAGTAAAAGGGGTATGATGCTGCTTGATCTTCATTATAAAACACACTGGGAGCAGCATGATCGACAATCTTCTTCACTGGCTTCAACAACGTATCAAACATTGGACAAAACCTGCCACAGCAGGATTGATCTCTGGTCTTCTCGCCGATGTAACTCGCAGCCGTTCTGATCTGATCGTGGAGAATGCACTTTTGCGGCAGCAACTGATCGTCCTGCATCGGCAGATTAAACGACCTCAGCTAACCAATCGCGACCGAAAACTGTTCGTGCTTCTTGCCCGTCTTAGCAAATTCTGGAAGCAATCCATGCATATTGTTCAACCGGACACTTTGCTTCGTTGGCATCGGGAATTGTTTCGATTGCATTGGCGGCGGAAGTCGCAGGGCCAGCCGAAGATTTCGGCAGAAGCCATTGCGCTGATCCAAAAGATGGCGAAGGAAAATCCCTTGTGGGGAGCGGAACGGATCCGTGGGGAACTATTGAAGTTGGGGATGGAAGTGAGTAAACGAACGATCCAGAAATACCTGCCGAAAGAACGGAAGTCGCCTTCTTCGGGCCAGACTTGGGCTACCTTCATAAAGAACCAAGCCAGTGGCATCTGGGCCTGCGACTTTACGGTAGTGTATGACTGGTTATTTCGTCAGTGGTATGTCTATGTGGTGATGGAACGGCAAACGCGGCGGATCGTGCATGCGGGTGTTACGAGATTTCCGACGGATGAATGGACGGCACAGCAGTTACGGGAAGCTACAGCGTGGGGAAGGGGACCGAAGTATTTGATCCGCGACCGGGATAAGAAATATGGCACACACTTTTCGGCGGTGGCGATCGGCTCGGGGATCAAGGAACTACAGACACCCTATCGAACTCCCCAGGCCAATGGGATGTGTGAACGGTTCATAGGGAGTCTACGGAGGGAATGTTTGGATCATACATTGATCCATCACGGAAGGCATTTACAACGGGTGGTGAATGAATATGTCACATACTTCAATCAGGAACGTCCGCATCAGGGGATTGATCAACGCATTCCCGATCACTATGATCTACCCTGCACGAATCCAATCAGCGGGCGAATTACGTCGAAGGCGATCCTGGGTGGACTGCACCATAGTTATACCCGCGCGGCAAATTGAAATAACTCTTGAGCTAAAATTGTGGAAGGAAAAAGCCGGATCGATCATCTGGATCATCTTGCATTGCAGGGAACTGGCGGATGAGCGCCGCAAGCATCATTCAAGGGATAGTGATCAATTGAAAAGAAGGGAATCATTATCAGGTGTTCGGCAAAAGGCAGATCAGATTGTACAAAGCACAAGATTGTCGATGGCTTCGTGTTGTTTTGCTTCAAAAATCTCGGCGGATGACCGAAGTAGCCAGGACAGGTGCGCCAGGAGGCGGCCAGCGCGCTGGGAGAGATGAAGGCGGCCGAAGCCGTGCCTGACCTGATCCGGGTGCTCAAGGTTGAAGGTTCAAGGGACCGCAACAATGCAGCTAGAGCATTGGGGAAGATCAAGGCGGCAGCAGCCGTGCCCGTTCTGATTCGGGCACTCAACGATAAAGAGGTGTCTCTGGAAGCAGCCGGAGCACTGGAAGAGATTAATGCGGCAGAAGCCGTGCCTGCACTGATCCGGGCACTCAAAAAACCCAGCGAGGTAATAAAGGAAGAGCTTGTTCGCCTGGCGGTAGGCCGGGCAGCGAAGAAAATTCTTACTTCGATGCCTATCCCTGCTAAGAAAAAAGAGCGACGGAAACAAGTGCTTATGCTTCGCAAATTAATAGCATTGCAACCTGATTATGGAGATAGACTTTCCATTGCAGAGAGGTTGTCCGTGTTGGATGTTTCTGCTTCGCCATATCAAGACGCGTTTGAATCAGTGAAACCGTCCTCGGCTTCGAAGATCCTGCGCTCGGCTTTTGTCACATTATCGATTATTCTTATTCTGGGTCTCATTGCAATATTGGACATCCTTTATGGAACTGCACAAAATGTGTTCAAGAGCTTAATTGATCCTACTATTTATCTATGGATACTTTCTCATCCGTTGATTGCGTTATTCGGTCTGGCCATCCTCATTGGTCTACTAACTTGGGGAGTCGATAGATTGAAAGTAGTCCTAGTGGGGAGAAACAAATCACAATAGTTCGTCACCATATATAGCTTCAGTTTCCTGAGGCGGATATACCTATTCATGATCTGGCTTCTCTGTTCTTTTCGGCCGTCGTTCATCCAAAGGCGGTGCAAAAAGGGCTGGGAGACAGCTATACTATGTTTTTATTTTTCTAACGATAACATCGAATGGATAATCCCACACGTCACCTATTTATCAGTCGGGATTTCAGTGGCTATTTGGCCTTGAAAGGTTTGAAAATCAGGGGATAAGCTCGTTTGGGGATGGAATGGTGACGCACATGATTGTTGTCTGTCTTCATCTTTCCGCAGCCACACGGTCGATAGTTTCCGAGTGAATGATGAAGACTGTGCACTGTTGCATAATCTTCACCAGGACTTTTAAGTGAGAAAGAACTTGATCAATATTCCGATAGAAATCGCCAGGAGAAGCACGAAACCGCAGCCTTTGGTCGTGCGATTGTAGATGCGGTTATACGCGGCTCTTCTGGGATTGGTGAACCAACCAAAGCCGCGTGGTGCTTTCAATCCAAGGCTATTACGCAAGTAACGCCTGACCGATGTGCGGGCGGCAATTCGTTTGTTGAGGGATGGAACACGAAATCCGATCTTTGGCATTTTTACTTCTTGATCGTCATATTTGCTGGGTCTTATCAACCGGTTCGGTTTATACAGGCGTTGTTAATGGCTATCACTCGTCAATATCGATATACTGCGGAGGACTTTGTCCAATTCGATGGGTTATTTTGGGATACCTACTTTTTATACTTTTATTCTCAATTGAGATCACATTGATTTGATGCCACCAGTCATCTCCAAAATCAAACCAATATCCGAATGCTTCATCTTTCTTTAAATTTAGGATATCAATTGTCGTTTGCGTGACATCGCCTTTAGTCTCAATATCTTCAAACTTGTCAGTAAAAAGCGTAGTCAAACCATATCGCCTAGCCTTGGGGTCGTTAGGACCTTTGCCGCCAAATTGAAATTCATACAAGTGTTGATCTTCTCGATTGAACGCCTTAAATATAACTCCATGGAGTTTTTCAAGGGTTTGATCTCCCCGAATTTCTATGGTTCTAGATACTACTGGGTTTTTCTTGACAAATTCCCTTGTTGTTGGGCCGCTTATAAGGAAAACTTCCATTATGTAAATATTCATTTTTCTCTCACGCTTATTGTCTGTGCTGTTTTCTATTTGACCGCACATAAATATCAAAGCGACCTGTATGTAAAAGAAACCAAAATCACAGATACAAGTGCCCAGCAGATGGATTCACTCGCAGCGGTGGGACTCCTTGAAATTGAAGACTAAACATTCAACAGGCATCGAGATGATTGTACATGCAAAGATAATCTTTAAGTAAAGAAAGCTGAACAGGGATCAAGAGTATTGACGTACTCATTGCAACACATTGGAATGATTTATTACTCATCCCCCAATCCAAATGGTGGATTGAGGGGCTGCAATCAAAACTCTCCAGCTGCTTCTGCCATTCTCACAATACGTGGCATGAACTTGCCTAGCACTTCCACCAGATCAGATTGCGCTGCAATAACGCTTTCAATATCCTTGTAAGCCTGCGGGGATTCATCCATGCCGCCACCTAACAACGTAATATCCCTTTGCTTGAGATATTCATCGCGCTCCGATTTGCTGATGGAGTTGAACGCGACCGTGCGGCTCATGCGGCGTCCAGCGCCATGCGAAGCAGATGTTAGCGCCTCAGCCGCCCCTTTGCCGCGCACTACGTAACCGGCGTCACCCATCGAACCAGGAATAACTCCCAGCACACCCACGCCTGCCGGTGTCGCGCCTTTTCGGTGTACGATCACCTTTCTTCCATCCGACAAGCTTTCTCGCCATGCAAAGTTGTGATGATTCTCAATAACCGCAACTTCCTTCAAGCCGACGGCTCTTGCCACGCGCTGATGGATAATATAATGGCAAGCCGATGCAAAATCTCCGGCAAGTTCCATAGCCAGCCAGTATTCCAAGCCTGCTTCTGAATCCAATGAAAGCCACGCCAGTCGCTTGACGCTTTTATCCAGTTCCGGGTGCAGTTCCACAGCCAGTTTGCTATAACGCTCTGCGATGCGCGCACCAACGCTGCGCGAACCGCTGTGCGACAACAGCGCGAGATAGTGACCAGGCTCCAAACCAAGCAAGGGCTCATTCAATCGGAATGAACCCCATTCAACAAAATGATTCCCTGTACCGCTCGTGCCAAGCTGCCGTGCAGCATTATCCTGCAATGTCTTGAGTAAAGGCGTTGCCTTCCAAGATGGATTATCCAACACAGCATGTTCGGCCCGGCGCGCTCCTTTCCATTCCACACCCATGCCAAAAGCAGTTTCATTCCATAGCGATTCCTCAAATAGACCTTTTTTCTGTCCGAGCAAATGTGGCGAAACTGGATATAAAGAAAGTCTCATGCGGCAGGCAATATCCACGCCCACCGCGTATGGGATCACCGCGTTCTCAGTGGCTAGCACGCCACCGATGGGAAGTCCGTAACCGACATGCGCATCCGGCATCAACGCGCCCGCGACGGTGATCGGCAACCGCATGGCATTATTCATTTGCCTAACCGATTCGTCATCAATGTTCTCCCGTCCCCAAATCGGGAAAGGCAAAGGCTCTGTGCGCAAATCACTCGGTTGCGGGTCATCCTTATGTTCGAGCCGGATGCACTCACGCGCCAACTCGGCCATATTAAGATCGGCTAAAAACGCACCGGGATTCTTCCGGACTTCTTCCAGTCGCGTCAAAACGAACTCGCGGTCAGCTTCCGTTTTCATAAGCTCTTCTGCGGCTTTTTTTGCCAACCCAATAATTTTTCCATCGGGCCAGCCATTAAGTTTGAGAATTTTTCCTGTGATAATATCCATAGTAACACCTTGCTGGGTTTCGATATATCCAAAGAACACCGAACATTCGATCGGCGCCTTCCAAAATAAAAACAGCCACCTTCTTCAAAGTGACTGTTCTCGATAGGAAATGTGGATGCAGATACGACTGAAAACGTCAAATTGAAAGAGGTCTCTCTAAACCGGGGAACGTGGAAGATATCTGCTGCATGGATTGAATTATATCTGATTCTGTGAAGATTTGCGACTTTGGCGAATTATATAACATGACTGTACGTCGTCAAAGAAAATGAGCCACAAGGGTCGGTTTGCTCGGTTATGTCTTTCAAATTAGACGTGTTGAGTCCGACACGCTGTGGAGACGGCCTTTTGTCCCTAGCCTGTTATGGAGTAAAACCAGTTATGAACTAACCGAATACATTGAGAATTAGCGGCTTTACTTCAGCTAGTACCTGCCCGGCAGTGGGAGCGTCTTGAACGAATGGACTCAATTGTTGATCCCATTCACTTTGAGCTAAACCCACAAGATCTGCGTTCATGAAATCCTCTGGTGAGTCTAAAGCGACATGACGCACTTTACATTTTTTGGCGAATAGACTTGGGAGACCAGTAAAATTCTCACGGCTAAGGATGTACCATAAGTCATAATAGTCACGGCAGATCCGGCTGGAACCCCAGCCGCGGCTGTTCAGCTTCGCCTGGCTTTGCAAAAGGGCGCGCAGTTTCTCCGCCACAATCTCTTTCAGACTGTAGGCTCGGACTGTTTCTGTGAATGGCTCTGCATATACGTGCAGAATGGATCGTTGCTCGGTCGGCAGGAAAACGGGTTCGTCTACTGTGATCTCCACCTTCAGCCGGCACAGAGCCTGTCGCTGGTCCGGAAAGCGCACGCGAACGGTATAAGCTATTTGGCCTCCGGGATGGGGTTGGCGTAAGGTCAGTGGTTCCAGTTGAACGTCAAAAGGGCCGCGCTCATTCAACAAATCAGTCATGTGGCCAACGGCGATTTCCATCAACACACGGCTGTCGGGAAGTAGGCCAAGTTTAAGGGTAGAGTAATCCAAATCTTCTGAGAATCGGTAATCAGCGTAATACACTTTCTTAAGAGCTGTGCCACCTTTAAGGGCAATTCTCTCTCCCAGTCTTGGTGTTTGGGCAATTCCGGCCAGCAGGTAACTTAACGCATAATCCTTCTGCAGGATTTCCAGCGCCACACCGTGCGCTTTGGCCAGCGACCTGAGCATTTGACTAACGTTAGGCATGGTCTTCCCTTCTCAAGTTCTCATTGACGGACCAACGATCATTGTTCATTTCCCCGACTGGTGAAGCTGGATCGAGCCGGTAGATGTTCTGCACGGGGTATTCCTGTAAGGAGGCTAGTTCATTCTTTGGAACGCCCAACTGTTCCAAAATCCAACCCAAGCGCTTGATAACTGCGCCAACTTTGTACTCCAACCCATATTTGACTAATGTCTTATGGTTGATCCTGGGAAGGGTATCTTCCAGAATATCGATCGCCGCTGGCAGACCACCAAAAACTTCTGGCCGGGCAACCAGGTCGAGTACTGTCCGCTCCGGATCGGTAATGGCAACTTGGTGCCAGCTATTGACCCAGATTTGCTGGTGGCCAAAGAAATGGCGCGGCTGGATGTGGATCAGTTCCACTTCCACGCCCAAGGCTTGCCAGACAGTCCGACCGCGCGGTCGGTAGCTTTTTCCCTTGCGCATTTCCGGGGTGACAATCTTACGGGGGATGGATACTTGAACCATCTTCGGGATCTGTGTCGTGAAACTGTGATAGGCAAGGGCAGACCAGTGGCTGATGACGGACGGCTGGACTAATGCGGCGGCGATAGCAAAGGGATGGATCTCCTCACCCAGCGATGGGCTTTTGACCGCATAGGTGCCACGCTTGAGCGATTCCAGCCGCCCCGAGCGCGTCAGGGCACTCATATACCATCGCAACCGGGAACGCGAAATCTGCCGGCCCGTCGGTAGTGTTTTGACTTGGTTGATGGTGAATATTGGGCCGAATTGTTCCAAGGCGGACTCAAGGAGTTGCAATCCATGAGGTTGGGCATAATTCTTCGTCTCACTCATCGGATATATTATACTACTATAATTTGCCATTAGCAAACTATAGTAGTATTAAATATTTATCCGTATTTACGGATGCCTGTGCCGGCTAAGTCATCCGCCCAGATTTTGAAGCAAAACACCACGAAGCCGTCGACAATCCTAAACTTTACACGATCTGATCTTCCGTGCGTACCTTTTACATTACAATTCCAAGCGGATCAACCAGCCATGACAGGGGCAACAACAATCTACACTCACAATCTGCCCAGAATCTCCTCACGCTTGCGATTATATTCTTCTTCTGTGACGAGTTCCTTCTCATGCAATTGTTGCAACTCGTCTAAATGCTCAGCTATTGTCCGCTGTTGACTAGGAGATGAGCTGGGCGTGGCTACAGCGAAAGAACTGGTCAGATTGATATGGGTCTGACTTGCCATGATGCTGTTTGGCACGACCACACGACGATTGTCGTCCGTCTTCAAGAGGGTATAGCCAAGGTTGATGCTTTCGACCAATCCCGTTTCTAAACCTGTTGGTGCGGTCACCTGCAAGTGGTCGCCTACGTTGAAGGGGCGATAAAGCAGCAGGGAAATCCCGGCAATGAGGTTGCCCAGCGTATTTTGGGCCGCCAAACCGATAATGACCGAGAGAATGCCGGCACTGGCCAGCCACGCTGTTCCCAGACCCGCTAGTGCTGGAACCAAGTGTGCATAAGAAATGAACGCAAAAATATAGACAGCAAACCGGGCAAATTGTGCCAGAAATTTGACAGCGGTGCGGTCTACGCGGTTGTGTGTATCTTTGGTGAACAGGCGTTGGACTGCCAGATGGGAAGCGCGGCCAAAAAGCCAGGCAAAGAATAGAAAAACGAGAGCATAGAGAACGGCACCCAAAAATGTTTTTGGATCAGTCAAGGCTCCGTTTTTGATTTGTTCCACAATATTCATCTTGATCCAATCCTGGTCCTGGCTACTTGTTTCATCCGCGCCAAATTTGCAATCTAAAAAAGCAAACTACTCACCTTCATTATAAACCGCGCCGGGAGCAACTGGCAAAAAAGAATCAAAAGAGGAAAGGCACATCCCATCAAGTAAGAGGCGAGTTAGAAACTCCCTCATTAATTGGGCACAACCTTTCCTCTATGGAAAGTGTATACCTCAGATCGCGGTGCGTGAAGCAGTTGTTTATATTTTGTTGGACCTTTTGCCGCGACTTAATCAACATGAAATCTGGTGCTTTATCTCTTGACAAGACTTAGAACTTCTACTTGGTCATCCGGCGAAAAGTTGCATCCTCTGTGGTTTTCGTTAGCTTTTTGATGACCACGACAAGGTCCGAGATTCGCTCGATTTTGTGGTTCTGTTCGGTCAAAAAATTGATACCGATAGTGAAGCCTATCGGTACTTGAGCTTGCCATTCATAACTAACAGAATACTTTATCTGTAATTCTCTACCGTACAAATGTGAGTAAAAACCAGTCATAAGGTACACTCAAGGTGACCAAACCAAAGAGGAGCACCTTATGAGTGATCGCGACATAGTATACACAAAAGTGAAGAAAACAATCAAGCGAATGCTGAAGTTGGATCATCAAGCCGACCACCAATCTTGAATTAGCGTATAATTACAGCGAGGTGAATTATGGTTAGTGTAAAAGTTTCTATGGATGATGAAACTGCCAAGATTTATGAAACAGCTTCCATGGCAGATAAAAAGAAGATGCAGTTGCTTTTGAGTCTGTGGCTTCGCGAGTTTGAAAAGCCATCCGTCTCACTGGAAAAGTTGATGGACAATGTAAGTGGCAAAGCCCGTGAGCGTGGATTGACTCCTGAACTATTGGAGTCCCTGTTGAATGGCTAAGCAGGGGCGATTCGTTTTTGATACGAATGTGATTGTGAGCGCGCTGCTGATTAAAAGGTCAGTGGCGCGTCGTGCTTTTGATAAGGCCAGAGCAGCGGGGGATATTTTGTTGTCTTTTGAAGTTATCGAGGAGCTGTATAATGTGCTTGGTCGGTCTGCATTTGATCGTTATATTGACGAAGATGATCGTCTGCAATTTCTTACGGTGTTAGTCAAAGAGTCAACGTTGGTGGAAATTAGCGAAAAAATCAAAGAATGTCGCGACCCAAGCGATGATAAGTTTCTCGAACTTGCGATCAATGGCAAAGCGGACTTTATCATCAGCGGCGATAGCGATTTACAGGTCCTGAATCCTTTCCGAAAAATACCTATTGTTTCTCCGCGCGAATTTCTTGAAGCTGATATCTAGCTTGCCAAACAGCGCAATCTCCCGTAAAAGAACTCGGCCATGGCTGTGACATGAAGAGATGGAAGGTGCAAACAAAACCTTCAACAAAGGTCAGCCCGTCCAGGCACAGCCCTCGCAGGTCACATAATGTGAAGTCCACACCTGTGTCGGCTACTTCAGTCATCCAGCGAAAAGTTGCATCCTCTGTGGTTTTCGTTAGCTTCTTGATGACTAGGACAAGGTCCGAGATTCGCTCGATTTTGGGGTTCTGTTCGGTCAAAAAATTGGTTCCGATAGGTAATGCTATCGGCAAATGACAAAAAAGTGATTGCATAGTCTATCTCACATCTCCAATTTGGAAAACAAGAGCACCCAGACGAATCGGAGTTGGTCCAGAGATCAAAATCACCGTGTATGGGCACTTACTAAATGGAACAAATTACATGCATAGAGCTGGCCTGCGTTGGCCAGCCGTCCTATTTAAATATCATGGGAGTCTCATGGGCAATTTGTTCGTATAGGAAGGTTCCGTTTCCTTCCTGTGGTACTAATTTGGCCTGCCATTCCCGGATATCCTTAAGTATTCCATGCTGCGACTCAAGCGCTTTTTTCGACGTACTTTTTTCGTCCCACTGCTTTCCTTCACAGGGAATTACATCAAACCAGTCTCCAGAGTTGCCCTGACACAGAAATGATATGTGAACTCGTCCGGTTCCAGATGGTTGTAGAACAGTATAGCGATGGCAGCAACTGACCTGCCCCCATTCTTTGGGAGCTTTTGGGGGCAGGTCACAATACTTTTTTTGAAGCGCATCCAACAAAAACTCTAAGGCTTTTTCTTCTTCATCTATGGATGGCTCTATTCGCCAGCCTAGTACGTCGCGCTGTATTCTCATGCTATTATTTAAACATCTAACGAGTCGCTTTACAATGCTTACAAAGGCATAAAATAGGCTTGGTCTGGGAATGGGAGATGGTAATGTCTTATCCCCCACCCGTACGGCTTGGGTCTATCAAGGACAAAACTACCTTCGGTTAATGGTTAATTCCTGAAGCAATGCAGTAGAATAGATCAAAGGATAGAAAACATTTGAAAGCAAAGGCTTCATTTGTAAAAACAATTCTTGGCCGCTTAATTTTCAAGCGGTTCGATTTACCCAGATTTTTTCGTTGGGTACTCGTGCTGATCCTCTACCTGATCACCTTTAGCGCCCTTGACCAACTCACACACACGCTCCAGTTATACCCCGGTGTTGTTGCCTGGTATCCCCCGGACGGCTTAAGTCTGGCTTTCCTGCTAACCTTCGGGGCGGGCTTTACACCCGTCTTTGGGCTAGCATCCCTGTTCAGTAGTTTTTTTATTTATCATTTTTCGACTCCGCTCGGACCACTCCTAGTCTGGGCGGTGATCCTTTCAGCCGTGTACGGAATGGAGGCGGTACTTTTACGCCGGCGGGTCCGGATAGATCCGGAATTGAAAGCCCTGAGCGATACACTCTGGTTAATCCTGATTTCGGCGGTTGCAGCCACGATCCTGGCGGTGATTTCCGTATCTGTACTGATCCAATATGGAGAAATATCGGCAGCGGTCTATTTCAATGCGGTCGCTGAATGGTGGATCGGGGAAATGACCGGCATTGTGGTTTTTACACCTTTCCTGCTCGTTGATGGGATGCCATGGGTGCGCCAATTCATTAACGGAGAACAGACAAATTCCAAAAAACAATTTGTTTTCCGCCGACCTTCCCTTCAATCGATCGGGCAGGTAATCAGCATCCCGGTTATATTGTATATTACCTTTGGCATACCGGCATTGGGAAGCTTCAAGCCCTATTATTTGATGGCGGTTCCGCTGATCTGGATCGCCCTGAAAAACGGTTTTTCAAAGGTCAGCCTGGCGATCGTTGGGATGAATTTTGGAACCATGCTGGCAATCTGGTTGTTTAAATTTGATGCCACCCATTTGGGTGAACTCCAGTTCCTGACGCTGGGTATCTATGCAAGTACATTATTGACGGGGGCCATTATTACCCAGCAAAAGAGGACCCAGGAAGAACTTCGACAAAGCGAAGAAAAGTACCGCGATATGGTCAATACGGTGAACGACGGAATCTTCGCCAGCAATGATCGCGGAATTCTGATGTTTGCCAACCAAGCTCTTGCCAGGATACACGGGTTTGAACGTCCAGAGGAACTCGTTGGCAGAACTTTCCTCGAGTTCATTGCGCCGGCGATGGTCGGGAATATAACGCAGTCGTTCATTGAATCCTTACAAGGGGGGACGACCTCCGAAACGATCGAGGCTAAGATCATTCGACCAAATGGGACAGGCGCGTTCATCGAAATCAAACCGGTTCCCATTATCGAGGATGACAAGGTTACAGGCGTTCGCGGCGTCGTGCGCGACATCACCGCACGCAAACGGGGGGAAGAAGAAATTAAAAATAGCAACGATGAGCTATCGATGTTGTTTAAGCTTTCCCATGCCCTGGCGGAGGCAGACAAATTGGACGACATTCTCGACCTCGTGAATCGCCATGCCGTCGAGAGCATTCACACCACCTTCGCCAGGATTGCCCTTTTCGAAGATGGGAATTACATCATACGAGCCGCATATCCAATCCGGGCCATCGGCAATGACTTTGGAATCGGTGAGCGATATCCGGTCAATTCCATATCGTCCTCTCCACATATTCTCGAACAGAATGAGCCAATGATCTTACGGGCCAGTGACCCGGGGATCAGCAATGAAGAAAAAAAAGTTCTCCTTTTGGATTTTGCTCAATCACTCTGCCTGATACCACTCCGGATCAGCGATTCAGCCCCGAATTCAGAAAATTTAATTGGCTTGCTCATGTTGGGTGAAACGCGGAATGAGGCTCGGGAGCCGTTCACGCCAGAAAAGATGCGCCTGGCTCGAACGATCGGTGACTCAGCTGCGATCGCCATACGGCGTATGTTGCTGCGTGAACAAACCGAGCATCGCTTGCATCAGTTAATGGCCTTGAGTGAGATTGATCTGGCAATTCTCTCCAGTTCTGACATGGTCTTCAGTCTGGGGGTTCTTCTATCGCAAGTGATAGAGCAATTAAGAGTGGATGCAGTCGATATCTGGCTGTTCAACCCGACTTCGCAAATGCTGGAATTTGTCTCCGGCCGCGGTTTTCGAACCCTGGCTTTCAAACAGGGAGAACCACTGCATCTTGGAGAGGGCAATGTTGGTCAGGCTGTACTCGAGCGGCGGACAATTCATGTTCCGAATCTGACCGCACATAATGTTCATCCGCGTCTTAAAAAAGCCTTGGCGGAAGAACCTTTTATTAGTTACTTCGCTGTGCCTCTTATCGTGAAGGAACAAGTAAAAGGCGTACTGGAGCTCTTCCAGCATACCGAACTCGAACCGAATGACGAATGGCTGAAATTTCTTCATGCACTTGCCAACCAGGCTGCCATTGCAATCGACAATTCTTCCTTGTTCAAGGATTTGCAAGAATCTAATATTGAGCTTACCCAGGCCTACGATGCCACCATCCAGGGTTGGTCACGAGCGCTTGATTTGCGCGATAAGGAAACCGAGGGTCATACCCAACGGGTGACAGAGCTGACGATCAAGCTGGGACATCAATTTGGCCTGTCTGAAAATGAATTGGTTCATCTTCGCCGTGGTGCATTGCTGCATGATATCGGTAAGATGGGTGTCCCGGATGCAATTTTGCTCAAGCCTGGGTCGCTGACGGATGAAGAATGGATAATGATGAGAAAGCATCCTACTTTTGCTTATGAAATGCTTTCTCCCATCCACTACCTGCAGTCTGCATTGGACATCCCTTATTGCCATCACGAAAAATGGGACGGCACCGGCTACCCACGCGGCTTGAGCGGGGACCAGATCCCATTCGTGGCCCGGATCTTTGCCGTTGTCGATGTATGGGATGCATTAACTTCTGATCGTCCTTACCGAGCAGCCTGGCCCGAAGAAAAAGTGCTGGACCATATCCGCTCCCTGGTGGGAACGCATTTTGACCCTCAGGTCGCAAAGGTTTGTCTTGAATTGGGTTTGCTTTCGGGTCAAAAGAGGCTGTGAATAATGGATGCCAAGTTATGACAGTAAAGGCAATCTATTGAAAAGGAGAATGCCAATGGAACCAGTGCAATGGTCTGAAAAATTCAGTGTTGGCGTAAGAGAGTTGGATGAACAGCATCAACAATTGATCAAGTTGTTAAATCTCCTGATCTCAACGCAGGGAACGGCAAATACGCGCTCTGAAGCGATCTCCGATACTCTCATGGCAATGACCCGTTACGCTCAAGCACACTTCAAAGCCGAGGAAAAGCTGATGGAAGATTATGATTATCCTGGTTTGGCAGAGCAAAAAATACAGCATCGCAATTTTCGTAAAAAAACCGTTGCCTTCTCTACTGCCACTTACTATGGGATTGATCAGGTACCGGAGGCCTTGCTGCAGTACCTTGTCGAGTGGTGGGTCCACCACATCCTGGAGGACGACATGGCATATCGATCATTTTTCAAAGACAAAGGTGTCCAATGAGTGCGAAAAGTGAGTTGAACGATCCGATGATTAGTTTAGCCTGCTATCGGTACTTGAGCTTGCCATTCAAAACTAACAGAATACTTTATGTGTAATGAAAGATGGCGCACAATATCATTGTCCCTTGTCATTCTTGCTCATTGAAAAATGCATAAATAGAAATTGCCCCTTTTGCAATCCCAGTCCAAAATTTCTTGCCTGATCGTTGGCTAAATCATTTAGCCGCTTCGCTTCTTGCCACTCAGGGATGGAAGTTTCAAAGAGAGGCGAGGCTCTGTACCCTTTCGGCTGATCCTTCAAATACATATAGCTTTTCTCTGACAGCTTGCCACTTACTTTCACTTAATGCTGTTGGATAAAAAATCAAACAACGAGCAGCCATATCTTAAGCCGCTCTGTCAGTTTTATTATCTTCCTCGACCGTTTCTTGCCTAAAGGGTTGACGTTGCTGACATGTTGGGGAGGATTGATTAGCCCGCCGCACATTTTGCTCCTCATAGGATCGCTGTTTGCTCAAAAACTAAAACACACGCTCGGCTTTGCTTCGTTCCTTCCATTCGTCAAAGTTCTTCATGCCTCGGTATTCCTACGCGGCGCTTTGCCTTCCCTCGCTACAAGGGGACATGCCCTCGCACACTCGCCGCGCTAGAAACAGCCCTATAAATTAAGAGCTTGTTGATCGCGGCAATAGTTTGATAGTAGCGGCTTGTGCATCACTGCTCACAATGTGGTCTACACTTGATGGGTAGCGACGGTATTTACTGCGATAGGCATTATCGATCTGTTCGTTGATCTCAGGAGCGGACTCCTCCACGAAGGTAACATCTTTGTCCAAACCGCCTGCATAAATGTGACCTTGAAGGCGCGTTTGAGTCCCACGAAACCAAGCAGATGTTCGTCCATTGACAGATCGAACATAGATATCGTCGCCGAGTCGAACGACCCAAATCGTTACCGCGTTTCGCAATGTACCATCGCGTCGAAGTGGCGCGATCAGCAGTTCTTCTGCTGTTCCGATCTTGTTCAGCTCATCGCTCGTCCAAGTTGTCATCAGCAATCTCCTTTTTTGTTTAGCCCTTCATCCCGCCTGGTGGTATTGTTCGTCGCTGACATATTCCATCCAATCAGCGGACTTGCCGTCGACTTGTTCCACAATGGAGATATGCGTCATGGCTGTGGTTGGTCCGGCACCATGCCAATGCTTCTCCCTCGGCGGACACCAAACTACGTCTCCTGGCCGGATTTCCTCAATTGGCCCATCCCAACTTTGTACACGCCCGCAGCCAGCCGTCACGATCAGGGTCTGACCCAGCAAGTGGGTATGCCAGGCGCTCCGAGCACCGGGCTCGAATGTGACACTGGCGCCCGACGCGCGCGTGGGATTGTTTGGTTGGAAAAGAGGATCAATCCGTACATTGCCGGTGAAATATTCAGCCTGTCCTTTGCCGGAAGGCTGCGAACCAATTCGTTTGATTTCCATTTTTACACTCCTTTACTATCTCGTAAGGTTTTGAAGAATTGTTGGCACAAAATACAGTAAGGGAACGATGAAAAAGCATGCCAGAGATAAATACACATTTACAAACGCCAGGACAATCGATAACCCATAGAGGATGATCGCAGGGAGACTGTGTCTCGGCCCAAGAGCTTTGGATTGTTCAGCTTTTATGAGTTTGGCATGGCTCGCGTAGCTCCTGAACCCGTAAAAGGTCAGCGCTAATAAAAGTGAGTTCACACCATACAGAAGGATGGGGAATAGGTCAGTCAGGTGATCACCCAACATGGCGGTTGGAAAAGGCAGGAAGCACATCCATAGCAGGAAAAAATTATTCAACCAAACAAGTCCGACTGTCACGCGTTGGAGATGGCTGAAAAAATAATGATGACTCACCCAATGGATACAGATCATCACAAAAGTCAGTGCGAAACTGATCACCTTGGGAAGCAACGGCGCCATGGCTGCGGCATATTGACTCAAGCTGGAATGATCTGCAACGTTTGGCACGTACAATTGGAGGATGAGCAAGCTCAAAACTATTCCAAAAACCCCGTCACTGAAGGCTTCAAGTCGGTCTTTTGACATGGTTAACAATTAAAGTTGATCTGTCCATAATCTCGATTCCATTTTGTTATGCTGCTCAGCGATACGTACTTTTTTCCATTTCTTCGGGATAGCGATCCCCCTGCACCTTGATCTTCGCTGTAGCGCTCTTGATCTCACGCAGGTCGTCTGGTGTCAGTTCAACATTCGCTGCTCCGATATTTTCGTCGAGTCGCGCAAGCTTCGTGGTGCCCGGGATCGGAACGATCCACGGCTTCTGCGCCAGCAGCCAGGCCAGCGCAATTTGAGCAGGCGTCGCATTCTTTTGTTGTGCGAACTTGCCAAGTAAATCGACCAAGGCCTGGTTCGCTTTTCGGTTCTCTGACGTGAAGCGAGGCAGGTTGTTGCGGAAGTCGCTTTTATCGAATTTCGTGTTTGCATCGACCTTGCCCGTCAGGAAACCCCTGCCCAGCGGACTGAATGGAACAAAGCCGATGCCGAGTTCTTTCAGGGTCGGAAAGAGTGCATCTTCCGGACGCCTCCACCATAGTGAGTATTCGCTCTGGACTGCCGCAACCGCCTGGACGGCGTGTGCGCGGCGGATGGTCTGCGCGCTTGCTTCAGAAAGACCGAAGTATTTCACCTTGCCTGCTTGAATCAGTTCCTTCACCGTTCCTGCCACATCCTCGATCGGCACTTCCGTGTCGACCCGGTGTTGATAGAGCAGATCGATGGCCTCGACCTTGAGTTGTTTGAGCGAAGCCTCGGCAACCTGCTTGATGTGCTCTGGCCGGCTGTCCTGTCCCACCTGCTCTCCCTTGGGACCGAATTTGAAACCGAATTTAGTGGCGATCACCACCTGATCGCGGATGGGAGCAAGCGCCTCACCTACGAGTTCTTCATTTACGAACGGCCCGTACGCTTCAGCAGTGTCGAAGAACGTAACGCCGCGTTCGACGGCTGTCCGAATCAACGAGATCATCTCCTGCTTATCTGGTGCCGGACCGTAGGCAAAGCTCATTCCCATACAGCCCAGACCGAGAGCTGAGACTTCCAGATTACTTTTTCCAAGTTTGCGTTTTTGCATATTCAATCCTCTTGCTTTCATTTTATGTGGTTATTCTTTTGCGTTCTTCTGTATTGTACATTTTTCCTGCTCAACGACCAGTCATTTTTTAGCACCGATTCAGGCATGCGAGCGCCTTGCACCGTGATCTTTGAACTCGCACTTTTAATCTCTTGCAGATTATCGGGCGCGAGTTCGACCAAGGTCTCATCTAGGCGCTCATGCATTAAACATCAAGTTTTCTCTCACCAAGCCATTTCACTCTTTCAGGGTCACGATGGTCAAAGAAGCTACTCGTCTTTGTGTCTAAAGTTGTGATGGCAGCCATGTCTTCTGCGCTTAATTCAAAATCAAGCAGACTGATATTTTCCATCATTCTTTCTTTGCGAACCGATTTTGAAAGAACAACAATTCCTCTTTGTGAAAGCCAACGCAGAATTATTTGGGCAACGCTTTTCTTGTGTTTCGCAGCGACTTGAAGGAGTAACTCATTTTTAAAAATATTGTTCTTTCCCTCTGCAAATGGAGCCCATGCCTCAACCTGAACGTTGTTTTCCTGCAAAAACTTTTGCGTATCAATTTGTTGATTGAAAGGATTGACTTCAATCTGATTTACCGCAGGAGTTATTTCATTGTGAATCATCAAATCCATTATTCGGTCAGGCTGAAAATTTGCAACGCATATTGCCCTGATTTTCTTTTCCCGATATAAATCTTCCATAGCGCGCCATTCACCATACACATCGCCGAATGGCTGATGAATCAGATAGAGGTCAATGTAATCTAATTGCAATCGTTTCAGTGAATTTTCAAATGCTCTTTTTGTGCCTTCATAACCATTTCTTTGAATCCAAAGTTTTGTCGTGATGAACAATTCTTCTCTTGAAACGCCGCTGTGTTTGATCCCCCTGCCAACTGCTTCTTCGTTCAGGTAAGAAGCGGCAGTATCAATATGGTTGTATCCCGTTTGAATAGCATCAACCACGCTTCTTTCACATTCGGACGAATCAGTTATCTGAAAAACGCCGAAACCAAGAATAGGTATTTCAACGCCATTGTTCAATTTTACATTTTGCATTTTCTAAACTCCTATCAGATGCTTCCTGAAAACTGTCCACCATCCCTTTTATTCCTCTATCTGAACGGTGCCTTTCTCTTTAGTCAGAACCGCGTTTTCATACACATCAATTTTGTGATCCAACAAGTCCAGGGTTTTTTGCATTTCTTTCATCCTGGTTGCAAGCTGCTGGCGCTGTTCTTTCAAGATTTCCTTTCTGGCTTCAATGGTCTGGTCGCCGCGCTGCACCAGTGCGACATACTCGATTAGCACTTCAACGGGAAGTCCCGCGCTCCGCATGCACTTGATGAATTCAACCCGCCTGAGATCAAGTTCGTTGTAATCTCGGATGCCACTTTCATTTCGTTTGACTTGCTGGATGAGTTCGATACGTTCATAGTAGCGCAGCGTATCGGTGGAAATGGCATAACGTTCACTGACCTCCGCGATTTTCATAACTTCACCTCGGCAATAGTCTATCACTTGGAGTTGACTCCATGTCAAGGTTTTTTATAAAAGTACAAAGAACGGTTTAAGCCTATTTTTGCAGTAATAACCCGCCTTTTCATTACATATAAACCATAAGCTCTGGATCAATCCGTATGGGTTCTCAAGAAATATCGCAGGGCATCATGCTTTGCGTGGATGTTTGCCCGCACCTAACCACCGCAGCGGCTGGAAGGAAATACTAAGGCATCATTCCCTATACGCTCATCGTATCCCTCAGAGCGCTTCACGCTTCAACATTACTTCACGGCGCTAGAACCTCGTTACACTGAGACTGCCAGCGTGTTTCGCTTGACGCCGAATGGATAATCTCACACGTTAACTATTTATCAGTCAGGGTTTCGCTTGTTATTTGGCTTTGGAAGGGTCAAAAATTAGGGGATAAGCTCGTTTCAGGATCGAATGATGACGCACATGATTGTCGTGTGTTGTCTTTCGATTACACAAATGAGCAGGTCAATTGCCAGATATAAATAAGCCATTTTGAAAGTTCCAATGCAGTATCTATAGCCAATTAATCAATCTTGTGTAAAAACCACATGCATCAACAATCTGATCCACTTTACAACTTTCATTTCGCATATGAGCCAATTTGTATTCTCCAGGCCCAAAACCAATCGTGGGTATTCCCATACCGACCGGTGTAACGGCATTGGTGCTGAAATCCCAAAATTCGTACTCGGTGGGTTCAACCCCAAAATTTTCACGGTAGGCCGCAATACACGCCTTTGAAAGTTCGTGATCCAGCTCAATCTTCCAGGCGAGGTGAAATGGCTCATACTTGATTTCCATGCCTGTCCAACTTTTTCTGTACAACGTCCCCACTTCCCAGGTTGCGTTTTTGTCCTTTATGATTCGATCCATTTCTTGCTTGATAACATCTTCGGTTTCTCCCGGAACCATTCTTCGATCCAAATAAACTTCACATTCGGAAGGGACAGCGTTCAACGAAACGCTAACGCTTGAAATTCTTGACATGACTAAAGTTGCCTTTGGTCCATCTTTTTTCATTAGCTCGAGATTGGTCTTCTCCACCCGTTGGATGATTTCAGCCATTTCATAAATGGCATTCAATCCCTTTTCGGGAGCAGAGCCATGAGCTGAAATGCCATGTGTCTTGATGGATATTTGCGCTTTTCCTTTATGGCCTAGTGCAATTGTGTTGTTGGATGGCTCGCAAATCACCACATAGTTTGGTTTGAAATTAAGTTCCCTGAACAAATGCTTCAAATTCTCTCCGTCACAATCTTCTTCAAACACACTACAGGAAACATAAATAGTCTTGCCGGGGGTGAACCCCATTTTCTTGGCAATCGCACCTGCATAAATGGAGGCTGCTGCCCCCGATTTCATGTCGACCGAGCCTCTCCCACGCAAGCGTCCTTCGACAATCTCACCACTGAAGGGTGGAATGTCCCACTGCCCTTCATCTTGTACTTCCACTGTGTCAACATGAGAATCAAACATAATGGCCTTTTCACCATGGCCTATTCTCCCCACAAGATTTCCCATGGAATCAATGGTTACTTCATCATATCCAAGCGCAATCATTTTTGCCTCAATGAATTTGATGATTTCTCCTTCCTGACCGGAAAGGCTTTTTATCCTGACCAGGCTTTGGGTAAATTCAATGAGTTCTTCTTTGACTTCTGATGTAAGTAAATCGGCCGAGTTCATTTTTTCCTCTTTTTGCGTATAGCGGTCGTTGTAGAAAGTAACTATTTTCTAATATTTTGCCACCGGATCAATAGCCTAATTAATAAAGTGTATCTTACCAACCCTTCATCTGGCGGGCAACCGGGGACATATCTTAGCCATCAATCTCAGTGGAGATGGAATGGCGATAGCCGCCCTGGAATTCGTTCTGGTACGATAATAGGCATTTGAATAAACTCAAGTTTCAGCCTTATGAATGATAAGCTACTCGTGGTCGACGTTATTCAACGGGCAAGTACTGGCATACAACTTGTTTATCTACCCAACCGCCACTCAAGCGCCGTGAAGCGCTGCGCAACCTTATTGTTCTTCACGGCCATGCCAATGGCGCGCCGGCTGCCCACCAGCACACATAATTTGCGAGCGCGTGTGATGGATGTGTATAGCAGGTTGCGCTGTAGCATCATGTAATGTTGAGTTACGATCGGTATAACGATCACCGGGAATTCCGATCCCTGAGCCTTGTGAACCGAGACAACATATGCAAGGGTCAGCTGATCTGTGTCGCTCCAATCATAAGTGGCAGAACGTCCGTCAAAGTCCACACTAAGAGTTTGTTCGGTCAGATCCATAGATTGAATGAAGCCGATATCGCCGTTGTACACATCCTTGTCATAGTTGTTCTGAGTCTGCATCACCTTGTCTCCAAGGCGGAAAATCGTCCCATACAGCTTCCGTTCGGGTTTGTTGTTTGCAAAAGGATTGAGCTTTTCCTGCAAACGTTCGTTCAATGCAGATACTCCGGCGGGACCACGATAAATGGGGGACAGCACTTGGATGTCCCGCATGGCGTTGAAACCGAATTTCTGGGGGATTCTTTCCGTGACCACTTGGATTACCCAATCTCCAGCACTCTCTGCATCTTCGGCAGGGAAAAAGAAGAAGTCGCCTTCGCCTTGGGAAAATACCGGAAACTTTCCTTGATTGATGAGATGGGCATTGGTAATGATCTTTGAATTTGCCGCTTGGCGGAAAATGGTTGTAAGGCGCGTGACCGGTGCAATGCCGCTGCTGATCAGATTACGGAGCACATCGCCCGCTCCCACCGAAGGAAGCTGGTCCACATCCCCGACAAACAACACATGGGTTCCGGCGCGCACTGCTTTGAGCAGGTGATTCGTTAGTAGAAGATCCAGCATGGAGGCTTCATCCACAACCAGGAAATCCAGATCCAGCGGATGCTCTTCGTTGTATTGGAAACCGTCGATCGGGGAATATTCCAATAGGCGATGGATGGTGCTGGCAGGATGTCCGGTTGCTTCCGAGAGTCTTTTTGCCGCGCGGCCGGTCGGAGAAGCCAAGGCAACTTTTTTGTTTTGAGCTTCGAGGGTCGTGATGAGTTCTTTCAGGCAAGTGGTCTTGCCTGTCCCCGGTCCGCCGGTCAGGATGCTTACGGGATTCGTCAAAGTCATGTGGATGGCTGCCTGTTGTTCTTCTGAAAGTCCGCTGTTCTGAGCGGAAAGTCCGCCGCTCTGAGCGGAGAGATTCTCAGCGGGAAACAAAACGTGGTTGATCGCCTTAGAGGCTGTGCCCACCAGCGCTTTGATGCGTTCTGCGACGCCCTGCTCCCCAAAGTAAAGGGGCGTCAAATAGATCACCGGTGTGCCATAGCTTGCCAGCGATTCCGAGATGGCCTTTGAAGTTGCTTTATCTTTCTTGTTGTTCAACGGAATCATTTCAGGACGGATGCGATCATCCTGTGTCAATCTTTCCAAAGCAGGCGGGATCAATTCTTGCGGGACTTCCAGCAGTTCGGTAGTGCGTTGCGCCAATAATTCTTGCGGAGCGTACACATGCCCTTCGTTGATGGTTTCGTTCAGGGCAAACACGATCCCAGCTTCAATGCGCGAAGGATGATCGGCAGGCAATCCCAGGGCCTGGGCGATACGATCGGCAGTCTTGAAACCCACACCGTAGATATCGCGTTCGAGTTGATACGGATTCTTTTGAACGATCTCCAATGCTAAATCGCCGTAGGTCTTGTAGATTTTCACTGCTAAATTTGTGCTCACGCCGTGACCGTGCAAAAAGACCATAATCTCTTTAACTTGTTTTTGTTCGTCCCAAGCGGCGATGATCTTCTTCGTACGCTCCTCACCGATGCCAGGCACTTCGAGCAAACGTTCCGGTGTGGTTTCGATTACATTGAAAGTCTCTTCCTTGAAACGACTCACAATGCGTTCGGCGAACCGCGGACCGATCCCTTTGATCATGCCGGAGCCGAGATACCCTTGGATTCCGGCAATGGTGGCTGGCAGGGTTTGTTCGCAAACTTCCGCTTTGAATTGCAAGCCATGCTTGGGATGATTATCCCATTGTCCCTGCAAACGCAGATGTTCTCCCGGCGAGAGTTCGGGCAGGTTGCCCACCACGGTAGCCAAGCCTTCCGAATTCAAGGAAGATTTGTTGGTGAGGCGCTGGCCCAACTGAGTATCCGGTCGCAGGCGCAGGACGGAATATCCATTTTCTGGATTGTAGTAAGTGATGCGTTCCACGGCACCGGACAAAGTATCCATGAAGATAAGTATACACGGCGCGGAACCCACTTCACAAGCGGCAGGTTGCGTTTAACCGCATACAACCTTTGGTTTTTTGATTCCGCCAGGACTACCAAACAATCCGTTTTTCACTTACACTTAGCCCTGTCACAAAAAGGAATTGAAGATCCTTAAATAAGCAGCATTCGAAATGGATAAATTGTGAGAGCCGGAGATTGTTGGTGACAACTAATTCTCAAACGCACCAGGAAATGACGCGCCAGAAAGACTAACATCATCTGGTGGTTCGGTACTGTAGCAGTATGGTGATGCCAACCTTATCAATGGCCTTCAGACGTAGGGGAAGGAATCATGAATTCACGTGAACGAGTCCATGCTGTGCTTGAGAGAAAAACTCCAGATCGCACTCCCAGATTCGAAGTTTGGATCGACGGGATGTTCGATGAATTAGGAGTCAGCGACCCGTATAGCGCCTATCCTGAATTGGGACAGGATGCGATTCTCATGCCATCGCAAACTCCCAGGGAAAGCAATGCCTGGAAGGATGGCGTGGATGAATTTGGGCGCGTCTGGAAAAAAAGGATGTACTTCAACGGCGTGGTGGAATCGCTCGACGATTTGAAGCAATATACGCCGCCGGTCTCTTATGCAGATCAATTCTTTGACGAGAGAAAGATTACCCAGCTGCGTACGCGTTATCCCGAACATTGTCTTTTCTTCGGCACTCATATCGGCCCCTTTATGGGAACCTACATGGCTATGGGACTTGAGCGCATGTTCATGAAGTCTAGGAAGGATCCGCAGCTTGTCCATGCGGTGATGGAGACTCGGCTGGAATGGTGCCTGGCGATCTTTCAGCGTGCGGTGGAACTCGGCGCGGAAGTGATCATCATGGGCGATGACTCAGCTCACCGCGGCGGTTCGATGATCTCCCCGCAAATGTGGCGCGAACTGGTCCTGCCTTATCATCGTCGCCTCGTCGAAGGGTTATCTGTCCCTGTGATCTGGCACACCGACGGAAGAGTTGACAAACTTCTGCCGTTTGCTGTTGAAGCTGGATTTGTAGGCATGCATGGACTTGAAACGCTTGCAGGTAATCACTTGGGTGAGATAAAACGCGAGTACGGGGACCGGTTGATTTTGATAGGCAATGTGGACATCAATCTTTTCTTTGAGCCTAACCTTGATGCCGTACGCGCTGACGTCCGTCGATGCGTGGAAGAAGGTGGTACAAAAGGCTTTATGCTTTCATCCTGTAATAGTATCTTTCCAGGTATGAACCCTGATGCTGTGTGCGAATTCTTCCAATGCCAGAGTGAAATTATCGGTGCATGAGTTGAACCATTACAGCCGTAAAAACGGAGTATCCATACGGAATTGTTTCCATCATTCACCATGATAAAATCGTGTCCATGACTCACGCTGAACAAATCGCTTCTCAACTCAAAGTTAAACCATCACAGGTGACGGCAGTTATCAACCTCTTGGACGAAGGCAATACCGTTCCGTTTATTGCCCGTTACCGCAAGGAAATGACCGGCTCGCTTGACGATGAACAGATCCGCATCATCGCGGACGAACTCGTCCGCTTGCGCACATTGGATGAACGCCGTGTTGCCATCCTGGCCTCGATTGAAGAACAGGGCAAACTAACGGATGAACTGCGCTCTGCCATCAACGCCGCAGTCACCATGACCGCGCTCGAAGACCTATATGCGCCCTATAAAAGGAAACGCCGCACACGTGCCATGCTTGCCCGCGAAAAGGGGTTGGATCCGCTGGCTGAATTAATTCTCAAGCAGGTTTCCGATTCTCCAGAAGAAGTTGCAAGGCAATTCTTGAATGACCAGGTTCCCAGCATAGTGGAAGCGCTGCAGGGTGCGCGCGATATCGTGGCTGAACTTATCAGTGATAATGCCAATGTTCGCGCTGCCACGCGTGAAAAAGCGCTGAAATTCTCCACGCTCCATGCTGAAAAAATCGAAGGCACAGTGGATGAAAAGATCGTCTATGAAAGTTATTACGACTTCTCCATTCGCATTGATCGCCTCCAGCCACACCAGATCCTCGCCATTACGCGCGGCGAAAAGGAAGGCGTCCTGCGCGTGCATGTAGACTTACCCGAACGCGATTGGCTGGATGTCATTCAAGCCGAATACGAAGAAGACATTCTGAGTCCCTTTGCTGAGCAACTCGAACTCGCCATTCTGGATTCTGCCGAGCGTCTATTACTTCCCGCTATCGAGCGCGACGTTCGCCGAGAAAAAGGCGAAAGCGCCGATAACCATGCCATTCAAGTCTTTGCAACCAACCTGCGCGCACTGCTCAGCCAGGCGCCGCTGGCAGGGAATGTCGTTCTCGGCATTGATCCCGGGTTTCGCACAGGTTGCAAAGTTGCCGTTGTGGATGCTACTGGTAAACTCCTCGACACCGCCACGATCTATCCGCACGAGCCGAAGAACGATTGGAAGGGCGCCATCAACACATTGCAGGACATGATCAATCGTCACCATGTCACCCTAATCACCATCGGTAACGGTACAGCCTCGCGTGAGACTGAAAAATTGGCCTCCGAGTTAACTCGCAATGCAAGGCAGACCAAATATCTGATCGTCAACGAAGCGGGAGCATCTGTTTACTCTGCCTCCGCACTTGCCCGTTCTGAATTCCCCGATCTGGATGTCACGATTCGCGGTGCGGTATCCATTGCACGCCGCGCCCAAGATCCGCTGGCCGAATTGGTCAAGATCGATCCCAAATCCATTGGCGTGGGCATGTACCAACATGACGTGGATCAAACTGCTCTGACACACGCGCTGGACGGCGTGGTTGAGAGCGTGGTCAACCGCGTCGGCGTGGATGTCAACACCGCCAGTCCGGCCTTGCTCACACATATTGCAGGCATCGGCCCGAAACTGGCGACCCATATTGTTGCACATCGTGATGCCAATGGACCCTTCAAATCACGCGCCGAACTTCACAAAGTCAGCGGACTTGGACCCAAAGCCTTTGAACAGTCGGCGGGCTTCATGCGGATTCGAGATGGAGCGAACCCATTGGATGCTTCGGCGATCCATCCTGAATCCTATGCCATCGCCGAATCCATTTTGGCTCGTGCCGGACTTTCAGCCCGCTCTCAGATAAAAGAACGGATTCCAGCCCTCGAGTCATTGACTGTCAAAACCCCGCTGGAAGCGATGGCTACTGAGCTTAACTGCGGAGTTCCTACGCTTAAGGATATCCTCGAGCAACTCGTGCGTCCGGGACGTGATCCTCGCGAAGATACACCCGCTCCCATCCTGCGTTCAGATGTACTCAAAGCCGAAGACCTGCTGAAGGGAATGCAACTCAAAGGCACAGTACGCAATGTAGTGGATTTTGGGGCTTTCGTGGATATCGGTGTAAAACAGGATGGCCTTCTCCACAAGAGTCAAATTCCGCAAGGCACAGTTCTCAAAGTTGGTGACATCATTGATGTGGAGATCCAAAAGATCGAAGTCGAACGCGGACGCATCAGTTTAGGATGGTGTACCTTATAAAGACAGGGACACAGGGAAATGGAATTCGAGAAAACTGTGGAAATGGTTTACGGGAAATAGCGGTATATATCTTTGCGATGTAAGCAACGAAGAAATATCAGCGTCTTGCCCTGCAATTTGACGCCAATTCTATGATCCCCAATGCGGACACGATAGTAATTTTCACTACCTTCCATCTTTTTTATATTTCTGACGGCAGATAATGATGGAGCTGATTTAGCCTCCCTTATCACCGCGGCGATTTTCTTTTTTACCGCTTACTCCTTGATACGATTTAAATCTTTGAGAAAACTATCTCGAAATTCGAGTTCCAAGTTAAGACCCCAAAACCTTCATCACTTCCTTTTCACTGACAACACCACTGTTCTCGCCTTCTCTCATAGCGTTAGCAAGACCTACATCCTCGAACAATTCTTCAAACAGTTCGTAAAATAGATCTCGGCGTTCCTCAAACAATTCAAGAAGCGCTTGTTTCATCAAGTCCTTTGTGTGTTTGTCTTCAACAGATAAATTGGTCATAGGATACCTCGCTTGAAATTATAGCACTTAAACATTTACCTTTTTCCCGTGTGGGCTGATCATCCATACTGCTTTTGCGCAGTAAAATGGAAGCATCGACTTGTTACAAAGGAAACAAAGATTGGGATAATCGTGTCGGATGAAAACTGGTTAACACCGACCGCTATGGTTGATTTCCTCTTAAAAAACCAGACGGATGAGCCAGCCAGCACAGGCGTTTGCCAATAACGAACAAACCATCGGTTAGAGACCAAGCTGGTAATCGGCAAGGAAGCTGCAGGAAGATGAATGCAGAATCAAGAGTGGGGAACAAAGACAAACCCGAATCCAGGATCCAACCCAAACAGCAAGAAAAAGTCTCCGAACCTAAAATCCATTGAGAATCCATCAACAAACGAATCAATTCAAACTAATCCCAAAAAGGGTGTAAAAAGTTTACCCTTAAGGGATGAGTGGCCTGAAGGGGCGGCAAAACGCGTTCTTAATTTTATTGGAGTTTGATGAGAGTGAGAAGCTTTCCCACAGTCTTGTCCCTGTGGGAAGCCAGGAATTGCCGGCCTCCTCATATGGAAACATCGATTCCTTACAAGACGTTTTAAGGTTTGCGGCAATTCGACTTTGGTATATATGGGGCATGGAAACTCATGACAAAAAACTCAACCGACGACTAAAGACACAGGCAGGTTTTCCGCATGGCTTGCAGCAGGAGCCTCTATTAGAAGCTCCTGCCAATGGAAAATCTATCCGACGGACCCTCCCCAAAATTAATAGAACTAGGTGGCGAAGCGACCATCGAAGTGCTGCTGAGGACCGGCCCCGCCTCCACTTCTCAAACTCCTGAGGGAGCCAGCGCCGAAGATATCGACGTCCTGACCAACATTTTCGAGCAGATTCTTCAGGGTCATATTGTTGGAGTGGGTTTGATGTAACTAATACGAAATTCTTAACCTGATTTTAGGGTCCGGCGTCACACTAAGTGCGCACAACCGGTGTGCGCATCAAATTATATTAAATCACGCATAGGACCATGACGAAATATCCTTATCTGGAGGCCGAAATGGAATTCGAAAAGTTATCACCAGCTGAGCAACAACGCGTCATGCGTTTTGCAAAGGAATTGGCCGAAGTCTTTCGCCGCATCCAAAGGGACGCGGAGAAACGTCACGCTGAGAACACTCCAGGCCAGATCAAGAAAAGGGAAATCGCAGAAGATGTTAAATAAAGCCGCCTTCGGTAAGGAAGAAATCTATCGCATCATCGTGGAAGAAACAGCTAAGAATTGTTCCTCCAACGTTTGGGCGATCTATGCCCGCAAGTCCCGATACGATCCGCACAACCCGGGATATTCGATGGAAATTCAGCCGGACCGCTCTGAAGAGTATGCGCGCGCCAACGGCGCAAAGGAGATCAAATATTTCGATGATGCCGGGCGTTCCGGCAAGAACAGCAACCGTGCTGGATTGCAGAAATTGATTTTTGAAGTGAAGGCCGGAAAGATCGATGTCGTTGTTTTTCACCGTCTGGATCGTGTCTTCCGGAACCTCAAGTCTTTGCTTGAATTTGTGCATTTGCTTCAAAGCTATAAAGTTCGATTTGTCTCGGTGACCGAGCAGTTGGATACTCATACCTGGTGGGGACGCCTGGTGATGGTGGTGCTGGGAAGTCTGGCCGAGGCGTATGTCTGGCAGGCAAGCGATAATACGCGTGAAGGCCTTGCCAAGCATCGCTCGAAAGGATTGCACTTGGGCCGCATCCCCTTCGGGTATTGTAACGGACTTTGCTCAACCTGCAACGATGAAAACGGCAAAGGCTATTGCCCGCTGTTCGGTGGACCGGATCGCTCTGAGAGCAAACGTGGCCAGGTTGCGGTTCCACATCCAGTAGACCTGTACGCTATTCTGTTGATCTTCCAATGGTACCTGAGTGGCATGAGCTTTCGGGAGATCGCCGGTTTACTAAACAACCACCGCATGACCCTTCCGGACGGCTCAGAGGTTCTATTTCGCCCACGCGGCAAGAGGGGGACCATGGCAACCGTCAATCCTGTTTCGGTAAGGAACGGCGAAACTCCCAAGCGGTTCTCGCGCGAGAGCATCCGCGCAATCCTTGAAAATCCGTTCTATACCGGACAAGTAGCGCGTTATCGCCGTCCGCAGTTTTCTTTGGAGGATGACCTTGAACATCCGGAGAGAATTTCAAATCCGAAAATTGAGGGCAACTCCCGGGAAGTGTTGGAACTTTTTCCCGGCCAGCATGAACCGCTGATCTCCTTCGAGACCTGGCAGGCTGTCACGGCGCTTCGCAAGGGCAAAGGGAGTACGCCCGCGAGATTGGAACGACCTGCGAGAATTTATCCGCTGAGCGGCGTGGCGCGCTGTTGGGAATGTTTTGAAATGCTTGGAAAGGAATTTACCCTGCGCGGATCCTTGGGGGGCAAGGGCATTATCTATTACCGTTGTGCCTACCTCCATGACCATTGTCTGAAACGCAAGCGGAAGCGCGCTCCTCGAGTGGAAGGCGTTAATCCGGTTGTGAACAGCGTGGATCAAGAACTAGCTGAACGGCACAAGAACCTGCGCGCCGATAAGATTGAGGCGCAAGTGGACCGGCTGATTTCGAAACTGATCGTCCCGCGTGAATGGGATGATTGGATTGCCGCGTACTACCTTTCCAAGGATGGCATGGCTGAGTTTGAGCGGGCCGGGTATCGGCATCGCCAGGAATTGCAACAGATCAGGGATCTATTCACGGCTGGGCATATCGCCCTGCCGGAATTCGAGCGCAAGACAGAAAATCTTGCAGGAAAAGCTGAACTCGTTGAAACCTGCGTCAAGATCAGACGCTGGAAATTTAGTGAATGAAATTCGTCCATTCTCGGAAGTCTGGCGAAAGCTTACCAACATTGAAAAACGCCAATTGCTCGATATGATCTTCGCGGGTTTGTACTTTGACCGCGAAGGGCGCTTGATCCGAGCAGATGCTTATGAACCTTTTAGAAAGCTGTTGAATCTGCCGGATGATGGCATGCTTGTTGAGTCGTGACAGAAGTGAGAGCAGGTTGGAACAATCTGCTCTCTGCATTTATTTGAAATATTTTTTGAGGAGCACGCGGACAGCTTCAGCCACTTGTTTTCTGGTGCGTGGATCAGGAATCTTTGCAATGTCGAGGGCCACATCCACAGCTTCGGGCGGGAGATTCTCGGCGGTAGCGCGTTTGATGTCGAAGGCTTTAAGCGTGGGCCATTCTGCAAGTTGAAGCAGTTCATTGGGATTAATGTCAAAGAAATTTGCCAGCAAAATGCAGTAGGTCATATCCGGGCGTCTTCCGGATTTGATTCTTCGAATGGCCTGGTGATCCAGACCGCTCTCCATTCCTGTATATCGCATGCTGATATTCTTTTCCGCCATGAGCTGGTCGATGCGTGCGACAAAGGGTTCGGGCTTGTATTTCTTTGCCTTGGCATCTCTTTTTTGTTTAGCAAGAGGTTCTTCTTTCATAGGCATCCCTGTAGATGAGGATAAAATGCAAGATGTTGGGACCAGGAGTCCTAATGTTCATTATACTAAATTGGAGGTTTTCAACATGAGTATTTCCTCGTTGCGAGCGGTTGGATATCGCCGTGTGTCCATGCGGGAACAGGTGGATGGATTCAGTTTGGATGCACAGGCGAACAATATCCGCCAGTATGTGGAGTCCCAGGGATGGCAGTTGGTGGAGCTGTACACCGAAGCGGGCATTTCTGCGAAGAAGGACAGTCATCGGCCGGCGCTAGAACAATTGATGAAGGCTGCGGAGGAGCGCCGGTTTGATGTGGTAGTGGTGGATAAGGTGGACCGCTTCTATCGTCATCTTCGAGGGCTGCTGGGCGCGCTGGACCAGCTGAACAATTGGAATATTGCATTTGTTTCAGTGCAGGAACGGCTGGACTTTACCACTGTATGGGGCAAGTTAACCTTGACGGTGCTGGGCACACTGGCGGAGATCTATATTGACAATCTGCGGCAGGAAACGCGGAAAGGCAAACTTCAGCGCGCCCGGGATGGATATTGGAACGGCAATATTCCATATGGATACTGCCATGGTCTCTGTTCAAAATGTACAGAGCCAAACGGAAAGGATTATTGTCCGGACTTTGGCAAACCTGATAAAGGCGCTGGCAAAGTGCTGGTGCTTCATCCGGTGGAAAGCCAGGTAGTGCGTTTGGTGTATGACTGGTACCTGGGTGGAATTGAGTCGGATGGACATATCGCTAAGAGGTTGCAGGATTATCCACTTACAGCCAACGGATTGAAGGCGCAGACGAGAGGTTTGCCGGGACAACGATTAATGGGGCCGATACAGAAAGACTCGGTTCGCAACATGCTTACGAATATCTTTTACGCAGGATTGGTTCCATATTATGGAGTTGCCCGAAAAGGAGAGACTACCAAGCGACGCGTCAAGGAAGTGTTTCCTGGAAAACATCCGGCCATTATAACCAGGGAAGAATATGATCGTGTGCAGGAAGTTCGTCGCGTTCTCAGTGTCACGCCTCGCTTTCATCGGCCAACACAATCGCGCATCTATCCATTATCGGGAATATTGCGCTGTAGTTATTGTGGCCGCACGATGCGCGGGTCAAGCGGCCCGCGGGAAACGTATTATTATCGGGATACCACGCGGATAGAAAGATCCGGAGAATGTCCGGAGCATCCTGTTCGCGCAGAAGTGATAGAAGAGCAGGTATTGGTTTGGCTGCGGCGAGTGTTGCTCAATCAGACCATGCTTGACCGATATGTTGAAAATGCGAATCAAGTCAAGAAGATCGAGGCGCGTTATAATCGCGTGAAAGCATTGTACATTTCCGAGCAGATCGAAGAGGAGATGTATCTCAGCGAGAAAGCACGATACGAAAAAAACATTTCACCCTTGCAAGAAAAAGATAACGATGCTATCATAACATCGCTATTTGAAATGCGAAGCAAACTCTTCGCATGGCAGAGATTAACGCACATTGAAAAAAGAAGACTGCTTCAGTTCGCGGCTGAAGCAGTCTATATAAAAGGAAGCGTTTTAGTAGGCATGCAACCGACTTTGACGCTCTTACCTTTTACAACCCAGATCATCGGGGATGATGAGGTTAGTAACAGCGGTCTCGAGAGAAAACGCCGTTAACCGTGAATTTTCCGCAAAGGCATCAATAGGACAAGTATACCAAAGGCGTGCCTTGTTATAACCCAGCTCAATCTTCGTGATAAATTGCCTAAGTAATCTCTGCAAGCCTCTAATATCTTTTTGATCTCGCGTGGCTTCGATGTTTCCGCGCCATACATCAAGCATAAATTCCAGGGCTTCGGGTGTGATCTCTAATTGACTCGCCTTGTGCCTGGCTTCAATCGTGGCAAGCTCAAACTGCAAGCGGGCGCGTTCGTGTTCGCGTTCCTTCAGTCGGTCCTTAGCGGTTGCCGAGTCCGTGGATTCGATTGTATCCAATAACCGGCTGATTGCTTTTTCGCAAGCGGTAAGCGCCTGCTTCGTCGCCTGCACTTTTCGCTGCGCTTCGCTATCATCCGATAATTGATTTTGAATCTGTTTGATTAATTCGCCGGCAAATTCTTTTGTCAGGATCGTATTAAGTACCGCGTCCAAAATTGCCGCGTCTGCTTTTGCTGATTGAATCTGTTTACCTTCGCAGGCGTGCCAGTTGCCCGAATTTCTTTTTCTCCCGCAAAGATAAGATATCCATTTCCCGCTCTTGGTTGACTTCGAGCCTGATACATCGCGGATGATTGGTGTGCCGCAATGAATACAGACTGCAATCCCTGAAAGTAACGAAGGCGAGTTATAGCGCCGCGGGTGTAACAGGTTGCCAGCGCTTCGTTTGTGGATTTGCTCATGTAATACCCTCACGGCTTCCCATGTCTCAATGTCAACTAATGCAGGGTGATGATTTGGGACTTCAAGCTCTCCACACTTGCCGATACCTAAATAACTTTTGTTTATAAAAAAAGTTGACCAGCCGCCTTTGTTTTTATACAGGATACCGCATGGTGCTTTCATAATCTCAATGAGACTTCTGCCCTGAGCGCGCATCTTGAAAGCCATAGTAACCAGCGGACCGAGTTCAGGGTCAATTTCCCATTTTGTGCCAATGCGTGGACTCCCGTCTCTATGGGATGAAATAATCTCACGGACCGCACGATAACCGCGCGGGGGAGTGCCGCCTCCCTGAACATATCCCGCAAGCGTTCTTTGCGCAAGTCCGCGTTTTGTATCGCGCGCTGTTTGCCTGCTTTTTTCTTCGTTGGCGGTGTCTATCATCACCTCGACTAAATGCGAGTATGGACCTTCCGGTATTTCATCGGTCATACTGTGCACGATGATTCCGCGCCGCCTTAGATCGGATTTATAAAACATCGCATCGTCAACATTTCGAGCAAAGCGCGAATGACTCCAGATAATCAAACCCTGGGTGTATTGATCGACTCGGCATTGATCTATCATTCGTTCAAACTCGTCACGTTTCGCGGTTGACGTTCCTGAGCGTGCCGCGTCTTCAAAGATTTCTATCAATACCAAGCTGTGCTTTTGACAATAGGCTTTGATCTCTTTGCGTTGGTCGGTTGTACTTAATTCTTGTTTTGCGCCGCCCGAATCCCTCAGGTATGCAATGACATGACTTCCAGGTGGTAATTCTTTCGGTGGAGCTTTATAGTTCATTCACTTTGTATCCTTTCCGAGTTCGGGATAATCCGCCCGTTATCATTAATCAGCCAACCCTCGGCCAGCAAGCGTCGCATTGATTCTGCAAGATCAGCAGCAATCGTTGGCAATGCCTTAGCTTGAGCGGTCGCAAGATCGGGATATGCATTACCGCTGTTTATTTCAACCTCGTACGAGGGCGACTTTCGCACTTTATTCTTTTCCAAAATTTTTAGACATTTAGAAATCTTGTTTCAGGGAAACCCGTAGCCGGTTTACAGGGTGCAACGTGTTACGCGTTTAAACGCGTAACACGTAAACATGTTGCAAAGTGCAACGGGTTTTTTACTGAACATTAGCTCACTCTCGAAAATAGACGCACTGTAGCAGGCCCGCGCTCTTTCTTAACTTCTTTTTCAATCAAAACTTCGTCTCTAAGCAATTGGTCAAGAATTGAATCAAGCAGAGTCCGCTTCGCTCCCGTTTGCATATGGAAATCTATAGCAAGCTCGCGCCGTGAATTTCGCGATGATGTTTGAATGCGGTTGATAATCTTTTCTACAAGCTCATCATCTTCGTTTTCCACGGGCATACTTGCTTCTTCAATAATGCGATGCAGACTTGCGCGATAGCCTTCGGTCATTTCCTGGGCTCGAAACCAGTGGGCCGGTTCAATCATAAGCGGCGTGCCCTTTGCCGTTTTTACCCAATCAGATACAGCTAACAGCATGGCGATCTTGATTGCCTTTTCTGGGAAACGTCCATAAGAAGCCCAAAGCCTTTCAGGTACCTTCTTTTGCTTTATGATCTCGAACGTGGCGGCGTGATAGTTGTCCCACAACTTTTTTACTTCGGGCGGGAGTATGGCATCGATCGCAGGAGGTGGGGGCGTTGCGCCTGTGATGTTTTCCTTTGGCGTTTCCAACCGCTCAAACGACAACTTATTCAGATGTTTTATGAGTGCGGACGGGATTGGGAAGGGATCGGGAAAGAAGACCCGAACTGGCGCGGTATCAGGTGTGACCAGCAGGAAACGGGCAAAGAGTCCATCGTGCCAGTATTCGGCATTTTTCAAATGTGGCCGCAAAGCGGCGGGTGTTGTGGGTCCGCAAATGGTTAGGTAGATATTTCGGACCGTCTCGCGGCCTCGGACCTGCGTGGATACTTTGATCTTCCGTTCGCACTCGTATAATTTCAGGAGAATATTTTTTAAGTCCGCCAGGTGCTTTTGTTGAAACCATGAAAGCAAACTGGCTATTTCATCCATCCACCATGCGCGTTGGGCCGCAAACAAACGCTCATTTTGCCAATCGTCCTTATCTTCTTGCGTCCAAGCTTGAAAATTATCCTGCGGGCGATTCGACAACTCAGTGATCAGGCTTTGCGGTGTCACTCCATCCGGCAAAAGCAAGTGCGATAGTCCCGCAGCTTCCAACACATTTATGGCCGTCTTGAGGCTAGTAGTTTTCGTGTAAAGCGTGGACGGTGCCGAGAGTATGGCGTATAGATTTGGATAAATTTCTTTGGTTCCTATCCTAACGTAAACGCGGCGAGCCACGGCTGTGGATAAAATCGCAAGCCCATAAGTCTGATGAAACAAAGGCGGTGACATGGGGGAGTCTTTCATGGCAAACGCCATATAGTCATCAATGAATTTGCCAACCTTTCGGCCCAGCTTGATTTCTGAATCGCTTAAGCGTGCAATCTGCGGCAACTCAGGCATAGTGCAAGTGCGGGGGAAGGCTGGCGCATCTTCGTTCCCCGGCGTTTTTTCCATGTTCAAAGCGAGTGGTGCAACTGCGCTCTTATGTTTGCCCCCAAATTCAAAGGCGTGTGAGTTTGCAGGAATGCGCCCTTGTGAGTATGCACTCTTGATCGTGTCTTGAGCTTCTTTCTCAGTCATGCCAATTCGTATGCAAACCGGCAACAGCATCAACTCAGCTTCGGCCAAGCTAAAGGCGCATCCATTCAAGTCGCAGGCTGAAATAAATAAGCGATTATTTCGTGACCCTTCTCCTGCACCATATTCGAGAAAGTCGCGTGTCCTCCGTGATACTTTGCCATGGCCATCATTTAAATTTATTTCCGGGACCGGATCGGGTGCAGTCACTCCGATGTTTTCTTTTTCCCACACATCGCAGATGCGCATCAGCCGCCCGCCGTCATATTGAAGCACGGGTTTGTCTGCATTTCGCAATTCATACGCTGCGCCGGCGGGATGGATGGAAGGAGGGATAACACCTTGGTTGCCGGTACCCAGAAATTCAAGATGAACATCGTGCCATTTTTTGCTTTTAGGTGTTTCCCCGATAATCTTCAAAACGATCTTGCCGCGGTTAGGCGCATCGCTTCGTGTGATGATTGGCGCGCTCATCAAGCCCGGAAAGTATTCCAGAAATTCCCCCAAGTGATCGTCGACATCAAGCAGGCATAAACCATTCGAAGGCCTGCCGCAAAGCATCCCGACATTGCCACCATTTTTCACGTGCGGCAAAACTTCATTTGCGGTAAGCGGCTTGACTTGCCAAGCCTTCTCAATTGGCTGCTTACCAGGTGAGTTTACTTTTGCATTCCAAGCGGCAACTCTTACAAATTGCGCACCCTGTTGACTAAACCATCTTAGTGGCGTAAAATCGCGTCGGTTGTTTTTCTGACGCTCGCTCAGCGTCTTTGGACTTGCCTCGGTGGCTTCACTCGCCGGGGCATTTTCTATTTTGTCGATCATCTTATTTCTCCTTGTCTGTTTAAATGTTATTGGTTCATTTGCCGATAGCGTTCCATACTGGAACCACTCTACATATACCAAAGTCAGAAGGAAGCCAGCCTTAAATGGTATGCTAAGGAATGGCTGAAAATCCGCCCCGTTTGCGGCGAACTCCAGGCTCAACCCCGAACTGCGGACCCGATTTTCAAAGACTTCTGAAGAAGATCGATAGGAGTCCAGATCGTTTCCCGCTCATCTTTAAAGATATTCTGCAAGTGAAAATAAGAAACGGCAACCCGGATCAAGTTGCCGTTTCCATGAAGTCGAATCAAGAATATTACCAACCACCGGTGCGGGGCATAGTTGAATACAACAAAGCCATGCAACGGATAATAGCGTTTTTGAGTCGAAAAATACAATAAAGTCATGCGGCGATAGGAGCGCGAAGGCGTAATTTGATACATTTTGCTTTATAACCTATGATAGATGAGGCGGTAGCCAGGACAGGTGCTCGCCTTGCAGATCGGAGTTTAAATCAGAGATAATATCCACTTCATCCTTCCTTTACCAAAAATCCGGTCGGCCCAAACCAATATCCTGTGCATACTCAAAGAGAGCTCCCAGCACCCATCTCAATGCCCTCTCGCCGTCCACCCGTTCTGTAATCGTCATTTTCGAGTTCTCGTCGATTTCGCAAAATATCTCGAAGCCACGCGGTTCTTGATCAGAGATCCTCGGGTAAACCTTGATGATTCCAGTCCCGGACCAGCCATAATAGGACAGAAAACGGCGGATCACGATCCCCATCCGGTGCAGGATGTTCTGTTGACTCCACACCATCCGGCCTTGGTTGAAATGCATTGCCTGATTCAGGCTGGCGCGAAATTTTGGATGTCGATCAAGATATTCCCGCAGTAGGTAAATGGAGGCGATGGGAACTGAGCTGAACCGCCCATGACCAAACGTGGCATCATAAATCACGGTCATGAGTTCAAACATGTCATAATTGGGTCTTAGCACTTCTTGGGTGGCTGTCTCCTCGAAACGTTCCGCAAGGGCGGATAGGAGCACCAGATCTTTGATTACCGGCTGATTCTCGCGGAATGCGGAGATCATCTCCGCGACTTTCGCCATCGCTGGAGATTTGCTGCCCTGTTCCGCCTCGAGTTCGGTCCAACGATCGGACAGTTCTTCATCCCACTCAGATGAATCCAGAAAGGTTTTCAAGGGAAGTGCCACGATTCGAAAATTGATCTCCTCGTGCTGGTCATTCTCAAATTGCAGCATGGCCGTTTGCCAGAACATAATCGTCCGATCGAAGTCGCGGCCGGGCTTGACGTTCACCAGCATGCGCACTTCTCTCAGGTACATGGCGCTGGCTGGGCTTGTAAAGAATTGATGGTGGTGTGCAATGCTTTCCTTGATTCGCTCTATCAATGCTGAGTTTGCTTCCTGCTCGACTTCGATTAAAAAACTTTTGCCATTTGCAAGAGTGATTTGATGATCGGGTCTCAGGAAGTTGCCCTCCCCATAAGGAAGGATCCGGTCAGTTGAAATCTGGACGCCGGAACGTTCGGCCAGGATATGCACGGATACCATTGAAAGGACATGAGCAACAGCCTTATCGTCGTTTGTTAAACCGAAGGCATGCGCATCGGGAAATCCAAGCTGGCGCAAGAGTTTTGCGCCGCCCTCCGGCAGCGTATAAATAGCGGAGGGCCGATTCGATTCGCTCGGACGTTTAATGGTTTTTAGTAACCGGCTGATCAAGGGGGAATTATCCAAAGTGAATTCTGATATCCGGTCCAACCCGCGAGCCAATTTATCACGGGTCAATCCGATGGCATCCTTCATCTGGGTCATATCTGCGATCCCTTTGACGCCCAACAATTGCAGAATGGCTCTCCAGCGTTGATCCGGCATGACAACATCCAACGCACGCATCAATTCATCTGGAGAGGTAAAGTGGGTATTGCTCATAGTGACTCCTGGGGATGGTGAGATGGTTCCACGACAAGACCCGCTCGAGACTCGATGTGCCTGCTAAATCCCTGAGCCAGGATCTCCCCAGCGCCTCTGGCATCCACCCCCTCTTCAATGGCCATCAGAGTTCTCGGTTACGACCTCCGGCCAATCTCGGCTGAGGGGTTCCAGAAGGATCTGGATGGTATGCCAGGTGGACAGATCGAGAGTGATTTTATTTGCAGTTGATATCATTTTTCTCCTTCCGACGGGGTAGCTCACTAAGTAATCCCCTTAAGGCACCCAGTCTTTAGTTAATTAAGGGGGTTATTGAGGTGAGGGCCTAGATGGATTGGTTTCCTTTAGGATTTGAAGTTGTGTATCCAGATCAGCAATCATCCTGTTTTGATTTGTGATGAATTTTTGGAGATCCCTATTTTTCTGTATTTCCTCTTGTAGCTGTGCTTCCAACTCTGCTTTCAATTTTTTAAGTCGTCTTAACTCTTCGGACGATTTCAATTGCAGCTCCTTCAGTTCATTCGAATTCCTTTGCCACTCCGAGTCGCGGTCCAATTCGATCTTTTCAATCCTCCGCACAAAATCGCTGCTCAACATTGTGCCGATTTCGCGGGTCTTGTCCAAACCGAAATTATTCCTCGATCGTTGTAGGAGTTCGTTGCCTTCGTTGAAAAGCTCCGGCCAGGACTCCTTAAAAGTTTGAAGCAGAGTGTGCGTAACTTCCAGGCGAATCGCCTGAACTTTCTCTTCAGGAATGTATGTTGGATTTGTAAATATGCTATATGCAAATCTTCCTACGGATGACCTGCGCGCCTTCCAAATCATCTTCAAAATCTGGAATTTCAGAAATTCGATGAGCTGTTTTCTGGCGTCCTTGAAAAAATTTCTTATGTCGGTGATGGTCATTGAGTTTCTTCTCCTGGTTCGTATGCCCTGCCGGCAATGACGGCAACTTGCCGGCAGGGCATGATTCAGCACTTAGGATTTCCGCCGCGCTCTCCGCGGTTCATCCGCAAGTGCGAGAAGGAGGGTGTCCTCCGCTGAAAGATCATCAATCAGTGCATTTTGGAAAGAAATGTAACCCTGCAGGATAATGATCCGCCGGCGTTCCCGCGCCAGCCATGCTACCAGCACTGGGTTATCGGAACCTTCGCGTAATTCTTTCTCCAATTGCTCTTCCTGCGCTATTACATTATCCAAGATCGGTTTTTCCCGAATGTCGTCGATCATGTCACGCAATGATACGGCGATAAATTCACCAATCTCCTCGATGTCAGGTTCACTGACATCCATCATTTGTTTGGCAATCCAGTAGATCTCGGGAAAGCCCTCCTCCAGTGGGCCAATTATTGCCATGACCGTATTGTGCAACTCAATGCTGCGCAGATACGCCTCTTCTTGAATTTTGTCTCGATCACGCTCGTTCATATTTTGTCTCCTGTTAGATTTGATTTGTGGTTCCCAAAATCCGTTTTTTTGATTCCTGTCTATTTTGGGAATCGCTGCCGGACGTGGAGGGCTGCATCCTGCCGCCTGAAGATTGCCTGCCGCAGCACAGCTAGCACCTCACATATACCAAAATCCAAATGCCGCCAACCTTAAATCGCGTTCTAAGGAATTATGTATTTGGCCGTGTCAGAACTCGTGAGACAGCTATGAAAACGTTGCGTTTGTTGGGAGTATGCGATGAATATATTTTGGCTGAACCACTTCATAAGCAGAGCACATATCCGGAGGCCGGGGCTTGGCCGAGGGCGGCGCAGCCGTCCTGTAGGGATGCGAAGCACTCTGGACTGGGATGCCAAAGGGCAAGGAATAGCTCTGGTTCGGATTACTGAACCATTTTGCTGAAGTGATTTAATTGAGATCCAACATAAAACAAATAATGGTGGGGCGCAGTGTGCGAAGGCGTGGCCCGTCCGTAGTGAGGGATTTAGAGCGCCTTGGTAAGTTGTCAAAGCATGGTTGTGGGTACGACCTTTAAGTAGCCCCTTCTCGGAATGTGCTATTTGCGAAAATCAGGAGAAGATCGAATCTGATCACAGAATCCCTATTTCAAAAGATGGCAGCAAGACTGTCCGCAGTATACAGCTACTTTGTGAGGAACATAACCGGGAGAAGAACGACCAGATTGCATAGGAAGGGCAAAGAACAATTAATTGGATATTGTCCCTGCAAAGTATGATACGCTGTGCTATTACACTTTGCCATGTTTAGACGTACACTCCACAAATCCGGCATGGAGGGCCGAAGCTGCCGGTGCAGGGGAGTGGATATAGCACTTTCCTTTGAGCCTTTTATTTCTAAAGGTTGCTCTTATAAGGAACCAGATACAAAGCTAGATGCCCGAGATAAGGCTCCAAGTCATCATAAGAGTTCTCACCGCCGATGGAGTGCCGGCAACCATTTTGCAATTCTTAGACTTTCCACTTTCGCACCATCCGGCGCGCCCTCTCCGTTGCAGGCGATCGTCTCCATGCCTTGAATGTACCCGCCCGCATCCGTTCGATCTCCTGCAGAGCCTGCCTGCCTGTCATTCCATGACGCACTAAATAACAACCCACAACAACCCCGGTGACCTCCACGCCGTCATGGCAGTGAACATATACTGTGTGTCCACTTGCCAGCGATTGGTCGATGGCAGTGAGAATTTGACCTACCTGTTCCGGCTTTGGCAGCCTCCAAAGCTTGGTCCGAAGCTTGGGCGGGAAAGCTTGATATTCCACATGCAAGCCGCGCTTCTCTGCTACTTCCCGCAGAAGACCCTCGTAAGTCTCTTGCGGTCCACTTTCCTCCCTTGGATTTAAGTCTATAAAAGAGGTTATCCCTGAATTGAGCAGCCGGTCCAAACCCTGCTGCATACGCAAATCCTCCGCGCCCTCCAACCAGTAGGGAAAATCTCCTGCCAGAAGTTTCTTGGGGATCACCAAATAGGTGTCAAACACAGGCCATTCTGCCTTCCAATAATCGCGATGCACTTTTGGTGAAAGCGAGTAGAGATTCGTCCTGCCTTGTTTTTGGACAACTACGGTGCCGACTTCAATCTGCCGGATCAGCAACCGCCGCATCTTTGGCTCAGGCCACTTAAGGTAATGCATGAACTGCTGTTTGGTTCTCGGCCCATACATCCACATTTCGCACATGAGAAGCCAGTCGGCTTTCAGCTCCGGCCATTTCTGGCTTCGCCGGCGCGGGTGAGGCGTATATCTTGCAACTCTTCCCGCAATTTCGATCGAGATCAAGTCGTCTACAAACTTCGGTAAGTTGAGCCATTCTTCGGGGGGAAGGTATGAACTCATCTGTTTCATAAATTCGCTGTCGGCCGTGATCGGCCGCCACGCCAACGATTCGGGGTCGATATCCTCCGTGCCATTCGCAAGATGGGCGATACGGCCGAGCATTCGGTCTGAGAACAGGATCGATTTATCCTCTGCCTCCAACTGTACTTGTTTGATCAGTTCCGGATGGAATTTCTCCGCCCAGGGCTGCCAGAGACCATAATGAAATCCATCCCCGGCAGATAAGAAATGTACCTGCGCCAGCGGAAGGATCAACCTCAGTAATCCCAGGGTCATGATCCAAGTGGATCCATTTTGAATGAACTCATCCACAACCAGGATGCGGGAAGGCGTCGCGTCACCCAGCACATCTGCAAACTGCGCCTTGAGTTCGGTTTGCCAGGCCTCCTGCTTTTCCAGCCAGGCAAGGAAATGGGCAACCGCTGAGTCGTCATCGAACACGCCGATGAAGGTGGTGGCAATCCCAGGCCGTTCCTTCAGGGGGTTATAACGGTCAAACTTTTCACTGCCCAAGTTGGTGAAGATCGTACGCGGAAAAGGAAATGTCTGAGTTCTCGTCCAGAGTTGAACGGCTGCGGATAATGGAATCCTGCCTGATTGCATCAAACCAACCACAACTTCCGGCTGGAAGCGTAGGATCTCATCGCAAATCCGAGTCGCTGCATCCCATAAATGATTTAGTGTGGATTGAAGATCCTTCATGGATGATCCTTTTCAACAAAAAAGATGATGGTGCGGTCAATGATCAGGAAAACAGATAACCTAACACGGATATTCTTATAAGCAAGAAACCACTTCCCTGGCACAACTACGCCGCTGGTACGAAGTTTTCAGTTCCTTTTTGATCATCTCTTCGTATGGCTCTGAATTGCAGCAACATCACAGTCTAATCTTTTTCACGGCCTCTTCCAGTTCCTGCTCGGTAGGCTGGATGTAGCGAGCTGTGGCGTTCAAGCTTTCACGACCAAGCAATGCCGCGACTTGTACCATCGTCACGCCGCGATTCAGCATCGACTTTGCGAAACTGCGCCGGAGGGCACGAGGGGTAAAATGGTCCAGTTACCAATTTAGAAGCGCTTTTTCCTTCGTCTTTATAGATCTCTAAAATGTGCTAGCCACTTCATCTTGTATCATTAAAATTTGAATGGATAAGAAGCACATAATATAAGGAGAACAATATGGAAACACAAAATAGAAAATTTGCTTTTCTGTGGGGCAGAACGATTGTTTTGAATGCCATTTTGGACCGCAAATGTGAGGTACCACCGGTCGGTAAAGGAAAATGATATGACACTCGAACTTCTACTTATACCCATGGACGGCTACGGCTATGTCATCGTCGCAAGCTGGTTGATCCTTATGGTAGTGTGGGTGATAGGAGCCTTTACCGCTAAACGCGATGTTTCAAGCGGCCCAAGCATCGTCCGTTGGCTCTGGCAGCTCTTTTTATTGGGGCTCTTGATTTATGCTCTACGAAATCCGTATGACGATGCATCCGTCCTCGAACGAGGGTTCTTTTAATTTCGGCGCCGCAGTCGGTTCGGTTGGAGCATTTTTAACCGTTGTCGGGATCGCGTTTGCTATCTGGGCGCGGTACCGCTTGGGACGCACCTGGGGCTCAAATACGAAAGAAGACCCTGTGCTGGTAACCAGCGGCCCCTACACATATGTCCGCCACCCGCTCTATGCCGGCGCGATTCTCGCGCTCTTCGGCAGTGCTTTGACCGGAAGCATTGTGGCCGTCGTGCTGTTTATTATAAGCATCATCTTTTGTCTACGTCGCATCAACAAAGAAGAGCGCGAGATACTCGGCCTTTTTCCCGAACAATATCCCACCTATCAAGCGCGTACCAAGCGGCTCATACCGCACGTATGGTAAACGGAGCATATATTGCGGGGCAGCTATTCTCGATGGCAGTTGACACTACTGAAGCGCTGGCAAAGTAGCCAGTAGTGAATCCTTTCAACAAAGTAAGATGAATAAACCCCGGGTGTGAACCCAATCACAATTGGTAGCCCGAGGCTTTTCTTTGGACGTAATCACCGTAAGGCGCAGTATTGCGGGCTGAAACCCAACTTTCGTAACAAGCAATTGAGGTTACGCGGATGATAGACGACATCAAATTTCTGCCAGATCAATTGGTGGATCGGCCATACCAACTTCCACACTGGACTGCCAGCGCAGGCCGCTCGATGAGACCCGTAAGCCAAAGCGCCGTAGCCCAACGTTCGCCTCAACTTCTACCTTTGTGCGACCCTCAGATTCGATTGAGTTCCAGCCGCTTTCCTTTTTCGAAGACCGCGCGGGCCCTGGGCTTCGATGGTCTGTGCCCACCGGTCCGGCACCAGGTGCAGGCAATCCCTGGCGTTCGCCCGGCTCACGCCCGATTGCCGGGAGATTTCAGCCTGAGAGAGTTTACCCGCCCATAGCACGTGACGCACGTTGCAGGCAGGTGTCCGCCTTTCTGACGCCTTTCCTCGGTGCTGTCCTGTGTCAAATAAGAGGGCTTTCATGTCAGATTGCCCTTTGTAAGCCAATCCTAATTAACCTGAATAGTGAGCGCCCCGACAAGGTGGTTTTAATCTCTGGACAAACCCGTTCGGCGGGTACTTTTGTTTCCAACTTGGAGATGTGAGAGGGACTATGCAAACATTTTTTGTCATTTGCCGATAGCCTTACCTATCGGAACCAATTTTTAGTGCTTCTGTGAAACAAAAAATCGCCTCTTGCGTTTAATGGATAAAGTCCTAGAATCGAGATATCCTTTTCGTTCCAAGGCGGTATCTATGCCCAGAACTGCAAAGAAAACGAAAGCGCAAAAAGAAGAACCGATCTCGAACTCGGCCTCTCACCGATCACGAGAAATTGATGCGCGAAAAGTTCTCCGAAAGCATCGTGAATCAGAGCGACCTGGTAGACCGGTTGAGCGTGCAGCTGTTCACTCTCGAGCTGGCCGTTCCGGGACTATTCGCCACGGCGGTGAAATTGATTGGCGGAGACAAAACCATTGTCGTAATGAATGCAGCGTTCTTCATCACTTTCGGCTGCTGGATCGTTGCGCTCTTGCTCACCCTGATTGCCCTCATCCCGCGCGATTGGAAAGTCAATCCATCGATCTTGAAACAAGACCCAAAGAAAATGTCGGACGAATTGGGGCTCGAAGACTTCTTTCGTAAATCTGCCGAATACAAGCGCTGGCTCGTGATCGCCTCGAGCGTGTTGTTCTTTGCCGGCATCGTCAGTGCCATCTTCACTACAATGGGAAAACTGCCATGAAAAAACGATTTACCTTCAAATGCTGGAACTGCAATTGCACGTATACTCTGCAGCGCGAGATCACGGATCAACAGGTCCTGAGCGTCGCCTGCCCGTACTGCAACAGCGAGGGCGTGGTGGACTTGGATCCGTTTCGCAAAAAGACCGAGAAGGTCATGAGAAGCGGAACCTACGTTCCGGGAAAATCCACCGATCTTGGGGAAGAGCTCGATCTTCCCGACATCCTGCCCACACACAAACCAGAATAGCTATTTCTTCAAGAGGGATATTTCATGCCGCGCAACATCCATCCCACCCCGTTCATCATCCATCCGGAAGATGATCTTGTACAGAAACATCCCGAACTCAAGCGGCTGAGTTTCTCGTTGAGCCAGAAATATGCTGATCATCAAGTCGTCAATGAAAATGACTTGAAAGCTATGGGAAGCTCGCTATGGGACATGCTCTCCCAAAGCACGCAAACTGACTTTGATGCAGCTCATTTCCAGGCCGGCGCGGCGATCCTGCCGGTCGTGATCGTGAACAGCATCCCAGATATCCAATCCTTGCCATGGGAAACATTGCATCATCCCTCACTTGGGTTCATCGGCAAACACCCTGGCTTCACATTGAGCCGGCGGATCAACTCTCCGCACGAACATGCCATTCAACTTGAAAAAGGTCCGCTGCGCATTCTGCTCTTTACATCGCTGCCGGAGAATGTCGATCTGGAGAAGAGCCGCTTGAATGTCGAAGAAGAGCAGGCACAAGTTCAGGAAGCGCTCCTGCCGTGGATCTCCAAAGGATTGGTGCAGCTGGAGATTCCAGACGACGGCCGCTTCGCGACATTGAAGGAACTACTCAAAAGAATTCAGCCGCATATCCTTTATCTAAGCGGACACGGCAACTTCCACTATGAGCCTCATACAGGCGAGAGTGCATATGGCGAATTCTTCTTTGAAAATGAAGCGGGCGATAGTGATCCCGTTCGTGACCATGAGATCGCGGAAGCGCTCATTGGCACACAAGTTCAGGCGGTAATCCTGTCTGCCTGCCAAAGCGGGAAAGCGGCGTCGGATGCTTTAACAAACGGCTTGGCACGGCGCATTAGTGATCAGGGTATCGCTCATGTGATCGGGATGCGTGAGTCGATCTATGACCGCGCCGGCATCCAGTTCGCACGCGCTTTGTGCAACGAACTCGCTGGACGCGAACGCATCGATACAGCTCTGCAAGCCGCGCGCATCGCCATCCAGACTCCTTTCAAGGATATCGAAAAGCGTGAAGTGGGGAAGCTGGAATCATCGGAACTGAGCTATGGACAATGGTGCTTGCCAATGCTCCTGTCTTCTCATCCTGAAACCCCGCTCGTGGATTGGGACTTCACACCGGAGATACACGAAGAAAAAATTGCAAATCGCACGCTGAGTTCGATCCCTATGCCAGCTCGTTTTGTGGGTCGGCGCGCGGAGCTGCGCAAGTACAAGAACAACCTGATCAATGGAAAGCTCCATCAATTGCTGATCACCGGACCCGGCGGGCAGGGCAAGACCACGCTTGCTGGCAAGTTGGCCCTCGACATGCAGGCGCGGGACTATCAGGTTTTTGACTGGAGCGCGCGAGCGGATAATTCCTGGAAGCAGTTTGAATTCAAAATGGAACTCGCGTTGAGCGAAGAACGCGTGAAGAAATACGATTATTTCAAACCGAGATTGGAGAATGACAAGGAGCGCGCCGAGTTCCTGCTTGATCTATTAGTCGAGCAATTCCATCAGCGTGTGATCCTTTTCCTGGATAATCTCGAAACCTTGCTGGATGATGAGACGCGGCAGATCAAAGATGCTGTGGTGAAAGCATGGATCGATGTCGCGTGTTCCAATGCCGATGTAATCCTGTTTCTAACTTCGCGTTGGGAACTTCCGGATTGGAAGAGCGATCATCTATCGCTTGCTCGTTCCAGCTATGGCGATTTTTTGCAAATGGCGCAGGGGATGGCACTGCGGAAGCAGTTATCGAAATCATTATTCGAGCAGCCGGGCCGAATACGGCGGGTCTATGAGGTGTTGGGCGGTAACAGCCGCGGGTTGGAATTCTTTGCCGGCGCGACCCGCGAAATGCAGGACTCGGCGGATGAAGAATCGTTCCTGGAAGCGCTGGCGAACACCAAGCAGGAATTGCAAGCCAACATGGCGATTGAAGCCATTTACACCAAATTACCGGACGATGCAAAGAAACTACTGGGACGATTACCTGCTTTTCAAGGACCTGTCCCCATCGAGGGGGTGATCAAGCTCGGACTCGACCTGCCAGACCCTGCCGGCTTGCTCGCACGAATACTTTCCGTTTCCTTGTTGGATGTGAGTTACGAACCGCATTGGGATGTTACCCAATACCAATGCTCACCTCTTGTGAGCGATTGGATGGCAGACCAGAACTTGATCGACACCGATCCTGCCTGGTTGAACACTGCCGCAGAATATCAATTGTATTTGTATCGCAATGAGCGCACAACTTTGATGCAAGCGATCGCGACCCATCATGCCTTGCGACGCGCCAAGCGCGATGAGGAAGCAGATCGCTTAACGCTGGTTGATATTGTGCGTCCCCTGACCATGGCCGGCTTTTATGCCACGCTGCTCAGCGATTGGCTGCCACCTATTTTGAATTCAAGGGATCTACCGACTCGCGCTGCAGCATTAAATGAAAAAGGCAAGTTGTTCCTTCATCTCGGAGCATTCAAGGATGCATTACCCTTTCTCGAAGAATCGCTGGCGATCTGTCAGCAAACCGGTGATCAGGCAGGCGAAGGCACCACGCTCAACAACATCTCGCAGGTATTTAAGGCGCAGGGGGATTACGAGACGGCGCTGACGTATCTGAAACGATCTCTGTCGATCCGTCAGCAAACCGGCGAAAAGGCGGGCGAAGGCACCACGCTCAACAACATCTCGCAAATTTATTCTGCGCGGGGCGATTACGAGACGGCGCTGACGTATCTGAAACAATCTCTGGCGATCCGTCAGCAAATCGGCGATCAGGCGGGCGAAGGCACCACGCTCAACAACATCTCGCAAATTTATGATGTGCGTGGCGATTACGAGACGGCGCTGATATATCTGAAACAAGCTCTGGCGATTTGTCAGCAAATCGGCGAAAAGGCGGGCGAAGGCATGACGCTCAACAACATCTCTGGGATCTATGCCGCGCAGGGCGATTACGAGACTGCGCTGACGTACCTGAAACAATCCTTGGCAATCAGTCAGCAAATTGGCGATAAGAAAGTCGAAGGCACCACGCTCAACAACATCTCGCAGGTATTTAAGGCGCAGGGGGATTACGAAACGGCGCTGACATACCTGAAACAATCCTTGGCAATCAGCCAGCAAATCGGGGATCAGGCGGGTGAAGGTGCCACGCTCAACAACATCTCGCAAATTTATGATGCGCGGGGCGATTACGAGACGGCGCTGACGTATCTGAAACAAGCTCTGTCGATCGTGCAGCAAATCGGGGATAAGAAGGTCGAAGGGGTCACGCTCAACGGCATCTCACAGGTATTTAAGGCGCAGGGGGATTACGAGACGGCGCTGATATATCTGAAACAATCCTTGGCAATCAGCCAGCAAATCGGCGATAAGAAAGTCGAAGGCACTACGCTCAACAACATCGGCAATATCTATCATCCGCGTGGCGATTACGAGACGGCACTAACGTACCTGAAACAATCTCTGGCGATCCGGCAGCAGGTCGGCGATCAGGGAGGCGAAGGCACCACGCTCAACAACATCTCGCAGGTATTTAAGGCGCAGGGGGATTACGAGACGGCGCTGACCTATCTGAAACAATCTCTGGCGATCTGTCAGCAAATCGGCGATAAAGCAGGCTTATGTGCAACTTTATTTAATATGGGTCATATTCACCTGCAGAATAATCAAGTTCAAGAAGCGGTTAGCGCATGGGTTACCGTCTATATCATTGCAAAACAAATGAAGTTGGCTCAAGCATTAGACGCGCTATCTAATCTAGCGCCAACGCTTGGTTTACCTGAAGGTCTTGATGGCTGGGAAAAGCTGGCAGAGCAAATGCAAAGCTGACAAAATGAGAGTAATAATGGAAACGAGAATGAATTGGAACAAATCAAGAGATTTATTCAAGGATTATTCCAAGCGGTTGGCGCTCAAAGCTCGGAAGCGCAAAAGTATTTTGAGACTGTTTCAAAAATGGCAGTTGATCCCAACGCGCCTAATGAATACCGTATGTTGGGAAAAGCATTGCAACAATATATGAGTAGCATCAAGAATCCGGATTTATCGGGGTTGCCGGAAGAATGGGTAAAGTTCGTACGTGAAGAGCTCGCAAAATAGTTTTCTTTTGTTTATTTCTTTGGTGTCCAGATTCCGATAGCAGAACTATTAATGGAATAACCATATCCAGTGATGGCCTTTGGAACACTCGTGTTCAAATTGGATAATATCCTTGCCCGGCTCTTTTCTGCCAATTCGCAATGAAGTAGTTACGCTCGAACTCGTGCGAATTGCTATAATTGGGAGATTGTGGGCTGGGCATGGCAGTCAATCAATTCATAGGCCCAAACCGCTTACAACTGTCGTCCGTTCGAGAAGGAGCCGATATGCAGGTTATCGATTCTGTCCTTGTTCCTCCAAAGTACTGCAGATACGCTACGGGGGAGTGCAATCAGTCGTTTAGTTCGATCCCAAGTTCAGAAGCTTTCTTCATATACCCATCCACGCCAACTCATCTTGCAAACACGATCAAAGAGTGCGTGGGTCGCCACAGAGAAAGTGGCGCAAGTGGGACTTGGCTAACCTGGGAGGACTTGTCGGTCGGGGGACGAATTATCTTTTGCGAAATCTGTAAGGCCATGCGTGGAACAGGGTTGGTTGTAGGGAATATCACTAGCTTGAACTTCAATGTGCTCTTTGAGTTGGGCTATGCTATCGGACTCCGCAAGCCCGTACTCCCTATTCGGGACGCAACATATGCAGCCCAAAAGAGCCAATTCGACGAGATTGGTATTTTCGACACGCTTGGTTATGAGGCTTTTACGAACAGTCTGAATCTTGCAGAGCTCGTGACAAATCGGCATAAATCAACCCGGGCCATCTTGCTGCAGCCCGGCCTCAACAAGAACCAACCGATTTACTTCGTTCGGTCACCTATAGACAATGATGGGAGCCTCAAGCTATTCTCTAGTCTGAAAAAGTCCTGGTTCAGGTTTCGGACATTTGATTCTCGAGAGACACCGAGGCTCTCACTCCATGACGCATACAAACAAGTATTCAGCTCGATATCGGTCATTGCGCAACTGATTGATCCGGAGAGGACAGGGGCCGGAGTCCACAATGCTAGGGCCGCATTTGTCTGTGGAATGGCGCTGGCCGCAGGAAAGCATGTCCTAATGTTCCAAGAGGGCAACCTAACGCATCCCATTGACTATCGAGACATCATTATCCCCTATACGGATGCAAACAACATACCATATTTCGTCGAGGGCTTCTTGAGCGATACTGCGGATACGTTTCAGTCGATTGAAGAAACGCATGTTCCGCTTCCCACCGGATTACTCGAGCGCATTGACCTAGGTGACGCCGCCGCCGAAAACGAGATCAAGGCCTTAGGTACGTACTTCGTAAAAACGCCGCAATTCCAGCAAGCCCGACAAGGGCATGCCCGAATTGTGATCGGCCGCAAGGGCGCGGGTAAGACAGCCTTATTCTATGGAGTGCGGAGCCAATTTAGCCCGAAGGGCGACAAGGTTATCATCGACTTGAAGCCAGAGGGTCATCAATTTGTTCGCCTGCGGGAATTGGTGCTTGCCAGAACTCAGTGAAGGCCTTCAACTCCATACATTGACAGCGTTCTGGCACTACTTACTATTACTGGAGATATGCAAGAAAGTGCTAGAGAAGGAACAACGTTTGGCCTACCAGAAGCCCGATCTCTATGCTAAGTATAGCAAGCTGGAAAAACTTTTTGAACAACAATTAGATGCCAAGGGCGACTTTTCGGAACGTTTGATGAGGTTGGTCGACCGATTAATTGAGCACTTTCCAGACACGGATGTGGCAAGTCTCAACACTGCAGACATAACGGGTGCCATCTATCAAACAACTATTGAGAATTTGCAGAGGGAACTATATGACCATTTGCAGGACTTTGATGGGGTATGGATTCTCTTTGATAATATCGACAAAGGATTTCCGACCCATGGCCTCCGTAAGGAGGATGTGCTCATCATTCGTTGTCTCTTGGAGGCGACCCGCAAACTACAGGGATCAATGGGTTCTCACGACGTCGACTGCATAACAACGGTGTTCATCCGCAAGGATGTATACGATCACTTAGTAGATCTCACACCGGATCGCGGAAAAGAAACCAGCGTCAATCTCGATTGGTCCGACGTTGAATTGGTCAAGGAACTTCTCTTGAGAAGAATTACCTATCAGGCCCCCGAGTTGAAAGGCTCCTTTGAGGAGGTGTGGAGTTGGCTGTTTGAGCCCGACGTCAACGGAGAGAGCACCTTTAATTACCTGCTCTCTCGAACATTTATGCGCCCTCGGGATATCCTGAATCTAGTACGGAAATGTATTCAGGTTGCTGCAAGTCGTGCGCATAAAAGGGTGCAAAAAGAAGACATTTTCACTGCAGAGGCGCAGTTCTCGGTCGATATGCTCGACGAGTTGCGGTACGAAATCAGAGACAACTATCCTGACTTTCCCGATTTTGCTCTTTCTTTTCTCAATGTTTCAGCGCCTATGACCGAAGCTGAGGTTGCTGAACACCTTCGAGAAGCCCACGTTCCAGAAGAGAAGCTGGCAGAGGTGAGAGACATCCTGCTATGGTTCTCCTTCCTAGGTGTGCACTTGCCTCAGGGCGACACCTACTCGTATGAAGTGTTTTATGATGTGCCGAAGCTACGAGCACAGGGCAGAGCAAATGATAAGGCGGAGATTTTATATACTATTCATCCTGCTTTCAAACAGGCACTCACAGTCTAGAGTGAGTGCAGATCTGCCACGGCCCCTACTGGCACATATGCCAAGCGGCACATGTGCCAACCCGCCACAATTTTCGGCTCTACAGTGTGCCGAGAGCAAACTCACTTAGAATCAGATGAGAGCGGCCAGCTTTTTGCTGATCGGGAGGTAGCTATCTCGGAATATGTAGGCTTGCTTTGGGAATAATATAGTTGGCTCACCAATCGATTATTTGAGATGATTTTTCTTTTCGCACTCATCCAGCAGAAATTGTTTGTCTCTCCATTCCTGTTCGGCAATTTTTTGTTCAGTTATTGCTTTTTGGCGCGCTTCTTTATCTTGGTATTCATCCCCTAGAGTTTCTGCCGCTTCGTCAATACTATTCACGATATTTTGAGTGTCAACTCTTTTCTTTTCCGCCGCCTCTCTTTGTTTTTTGCAAGCGAAAATGAGCCCACTTTATTATCGAAAATGCACCCAGTTTGTGAATCGCGACATTAAAATTATCATCGAAAAGGAGCCCACTTTATTATCGAAAAGGGATCCATTTTCTTTTCGAAAGCAGAAGGGGTGATACACTCCTGATTGCTTAACGAAGGATAGAGCAACGCTGAGGAGCGACTCGAGCGTCGTTGAGCGGCTACACAGCAGGGCAGGATGAGCAAGTCTTCCTGCCCTTTTGTCTTGCCCTGCTGGCAGCCTGAAAGCGATAAACCTGTTCGAATCTCGGCTGGCAGTCAAGCGGATGCAGCAACGGTAACCTAGATGGTTGAGTAGCGTCATGCCCCACCTCCGCTTTGTTCAGTCCGTTGGCGGAAGCGATAGGACTCGCCGAGCAGCTCCACAATATGAGCGTGGTGCGTGAGACGATCGAGCAGGGCCGCGGTCAAGCGTTCATCGCCAAAGAGCTGGACCCAATCGGCGAACTTCAGGTTGGTGGTGATGATCAAGGCCAGGCGTTCATAAAGCTCCGAGCAGAATGTAAAAAGGGCCTGAGAGCCATTCTGGGAGAAGGGGATAAAGCCGAGTTCATCGAGAACGACGAGATCCAGTTTGAGGGTGGCGGCGATGAAGCGGTGCAGGCGATGTTCATCCTGGGCTTGGAGTAGTTCATTCACTAAACCGGCGGAGGTCCAGAAGCGAACCCGGTAGCCCTGGCGACAGGCCGCCGTGGCCAGTCCGATGCTCAAATGGGTTTTGCCCAGGCCCGGATTACCGATGAAGATCAAACTTTGTTTTTGCTGAATATATTCGCCACGGGCTAGGTCCAGGATCTGGGCTTTGTTGAGATGGGGCAGGCGAGAGAAATCAAAGTCGGCCAGTTCTTTGAGAACGGGAAAATGGGCTTGCTTCAGGCGTTGTTGCAACGCGTTCTGTTGTCGGTGATTCACCTCCTGTTCGGCCAGCGCCAGCAGGAAACGCACAGCATCCTCGTTGTTGCGGGCTGCATCGGTCGCGAACTGGCGGTAGAGTTTAAGGAAGGTCGGCAGACGCAATTGGCGCAGGTAGGTATCGAGCAGCGGATTCTGTTCCACAGTGGTTCGTTCGATGACCATCACGGCCTGCCTTCCAGAAGTTGGTTGTACTGCTCAAGATCGACCGGCTGGTAGCCCACGGCGGCCAGGGTCGGATGGGTGAACGTCAGGGTGGGTGTTACTTCCTGGGGTGAAACCAATTGGCGCAGACATAACTGGACTCCATCCAGATGTGCCGCACCCAATGCTAATGCTTGGTGCACCGCCCGGTCCACCGTTTCCGCGGGGTACCGGCCGTGCAACTTCAAAATGGCGATAAATTCCCGGATCCCGCTGCCATCGGGACGGTTCTGCCGCAGCACGCTGAGTAAATGTTCATAGTCTGGAGACCATTTCTGGCGCCACTGCCGGATAGGCAGGGCGTGCTCAAATGCTCCCGGGCGTTGTTCGAGCAACCCCAAATAGTGTAACGGATCCAGAATATCCTGCTCGCGTTCGAAGCAACGCCGGTGTTCCGTTATCACCCGTTCCAGACTCAAGATCTGCACGCGGAACGAATAGGCGCGCAGCGCCAGTTGTTTGCCTACGTACTCCGTGGGAACGGAATAGCGATTGGTCTCGAACACCACCTGGCTGTAGGGATTGACTTTCACCACATGGCTGCTGCACGCCGGATAATCGTCCGCACTCAGTGGCAACAACGCCGATTTTTCTCTCTGCCATATCTCAGCCACCGTGTCGGTTTCACCTCGCACGCGGCGCTGCATGTCGTTCCAGCATGCCTGTTGCAGCTGGAAGTTGAGGTCTGAAAAATCTTTCGCCTGCGGAATGGGCGAGAAAAAGTTGCGCTGGCTGTACCCCACATCGCTTTCCACGCCGCCTTTTTCATGTCCCTGGGCTGGGGTGCAATACTGACTTTCGAACAGGTAATAACTGCGAAAGGCTGTGAAGGCATTTTGTTCCTGGCGGTTGTGGCCATCTAACACCCGAAACACGGCCGTCTTTAAATTGTCGTAGGTGATCCGCCGCGGTATTCCTCCCAGGAAATGGAAGGCCTGGATGTGGCCTTCCAAGAACGCTTCTTGCTTTTGAAATGGAAACGCCATCACGAAACGAACTTTCGAGTGATTTAACCGCAACACAAAGATCTGCACCTTCTGGCGCTGGTCCCCGATGTCCGCCACTGCTTCCCCCCAATCCACCTGGGCATCCCGGCCCGCATCGAACTGCAGGGGCACATACGCTTGAGGGTGTTTCCGCACCTCCCGCTGCTGGCCGACATACCGTTGTAAATTGCTTTCGCTACCGGAGTATCCTTCGGCTTGCAACAGCTGGTAAATCTTGTGCCCGGTGTATCGCTGTTTGCGCGGCAACTGCTCACTCTCCAAAATCAAAACATCAATTCTCGCCTGATAAGCTGCCAAGACCCTGGCCGGACGTCCTTGTTTCAGTCGGTATCCTTCCGGCTGGGCGTGATCAATCGCTTTACGAACCAGCTTCCGGCCGTGATGCAACCGCTTCCCAATTTGTCGTATGCTCAGCCCTTCTACGTAATAGGCCTTGCGAATGCTTTCGTAGTCGTCCACCGTCTTCATCTCCTTTGTACCTCCGGTTTCTCATCTTACCGGAGATAGGCTGCGGTGGGCTCATTTTCGATAGTAATTCTTGCCGAGCGTGGGCCCCTTTTATTTTACAAAAAACATCTCTTTCCTTCCTTAATTGCTCGCAAGGGTCTGGTGTAGTCATGGTCTCTCCTTCTTGTTCGGATTCTTGTGATTTTTCTTCTTATACCGCTGTTTCTTCTTATCAGCTTCAATGACTGTCCGCCCCTCCCTTTCGTTGGGGGCTTCTCGAACTCAGGCCATTCTTCCAAAAATGCATTCACGGACGGAAGAGCTGATCGATCGAATCGGTGTGAAAGATTAAGGCCATCTTCTTCACTAAAGCCAAGAGCCGAAGAATTCCCTTCTTGTGCCAGCTCTTGAATTATTACGTCCTTCAACTCTCCGTCTAAGGGAAACCATAAGGTCTCGATGTGCCTGCGCCAAGAACCAAGATAGTTGGTGTGGTTATCATGGTTTTGTCTCTGGAAATTAGATAGCTAACATTGTTCAAAGTTCAACAGATCGAAGGAATTATTCCAGCCTTCCTTCCAAAGCGTCCTCTGGCGGAACAATACCTAAGTATTCTCTATAAATTCTTTCCTTATATTCTTTACCAACTTCATTGACCGCCTGAATAAATGCTTGGTAAGTACCAATCCCACCAATCTTTTCCCAAAACTCATCCCCAATCAAGACAACCTCATCTTCTTTCATGTTGAACCAACGAGCAGGAAAAGCCCAATTGTAATTTTCTCGTTTGCCATAGGGATTGTACGGTAGCGCATAATAAGCACCATCTACTTGGCGGGGCTCCATGCTGTAGAGTTTGAGAATCTTTTCTTTGCTGACCTTCGTTTGGTCGCTATTCGGTAATGGTGCCTTTATTTCAAAAGCATATTTCTTGCCGGAATTTGTATCTTCTGCATACACATCACAAATTATCTGAACGCCTACATCATTTCCACCGCCCGCCATAATGTATTTCAATTCTCTTTCCCAGTCAGGCTTTTGACGGGACTGATTCTTCGGTGGGTGTTCCAGTGTATTTAATACTTCAGTGATTCTTCGTAAGCGCTCCTCCTTTACAGAGCCAAAAATAGAATAGCCCTTTGTACCTTTTCCTAAACCAAAGTTAGCCGCGGCAACGGCTAAGTTTTCCCATACACTTCCAAATGGCGTAACAAACCTGCGTTCAAAATGCGAGCCTTTGAATATTTCATCAGGGACTAATGCCGCATATAAAGGCTTATCTGCTTTGAATTTGTCTTTCTCAAAAGGGTCCTCATACAGTACGCGGTTCATAACTCGATCCATAAGGTCTTTAATCGTTTCTTGAATTGCCGCCTTCATTCCATCGGAGTTTTTAGCCATGATGATCTCCCTTTATTTTTTACGCCACACAAACACAGACTCAAAAAAGTCACTCGACCTTCGCCCGGTTCTTCTGTTTACATGGCGCTGAATGATTGCTTCAACTTTGACATTGCACATCTTTCCTATTTCACCATAGAGATTATGCCGATCACCTGCGACCACAATCAATCGACCACCCTTAGGCATTGACTTAAGCGCGTTCTTGAAAACCTCGGCAATGCCTTCTTGATAATTTACTATTGCTTTTTGGCTTGAGCCTTTCTTAGCAGCGCCAATTTCAAAACTACTGCGGTCTTCTAATCCCAATAGCTCATATGCGTACTTATGTTGATCGTGATAATCAATTAGTCCAACATAGGGTGGGCTTGTAATTACGCCGTCGATATAAGGAATGTGTGCCTTGCGACTATCTTCATGAAAGATTTGAACTTCTGCATTGGTTCTGTGAGTAGCGAATTCTTCGATTTGCTTAAGAGTGTCTAGGCTGTAACGCCTGATAAATTGAAACGCATCATCAGTGGGAACGCAGGTCCTGCTGTGCTTGTAGCACCAATACGGTTCCGTTTGTGGCTTCCTGGGGAAATCTAAATCGAAATGAGTTGTCAACCGTGAAGAACGCGCGGAGCGTGAGAGAATAATTTTCAAGATATCTTGATCTTCGTAATTCTCTATTAAATCTCTATAGGCAAGTAATTCGTGAAGCGCTTTGGGAGCAAACCATTTTTTTAAGTATTCGTTTTCTTTAACTCTCTTGCCCGACTTTTTCTTAATACTCCAAAGGGTCATTTGCTGTGCTTCGTCTTGAGTCACTTGTCTTACTTTTTCCAGAATATCGAGCACCTCATAATGCACAGTTTCCAAATCATAGTGCTTTGTTTTCGCGTGAGCTAAAATTATATTGAAGGCAGAAATATCATAGCCAACCGAATTAATTCCAAGTTCGCTTGCTTGCGCCAATGTTGTGCCAGATCCAGAAAATGGATCCAAGACCGTTTGTCCAGGCTTGAAATATTTCCGCAGGAATATTTCAACCAGTTGGGGAATAAATTTTCCTAGATAGGGATGGAGCCGGTGTACATGTTTAGTTCGCTCTTTTTCGGGTAGATCACGTTCGCGCCAATTTAGATTTTAATTTATCAAGCGGCGTTTTTGGAGTCACATTAGCCGGAATAGTAGGCTCGATCGTGTCGTTATAAAAAACAACACGCGATTCTTCTTTTGTCTGCGCAGTATCTTTTTTCATGAACTTGTTATTCTAATCTTTCAAATTTATCGTTGACACCAAAAAGCTGGCAGGTCCCAAAACCTCCTTCGCAGCCGAATTCCTTGAGTATAAACTAATCATTCTAGTCGTGCTATCCCATTCGAAACACCTTTTCAGAACACTCCCGCCCCAATTTTCGCCTCACAAAAACTTGCCTATTCAAGCTTTTTCCTGTATGCTTAATTCAAGCCTGCAGCGGAGGCAGGGTAGGCTATGGCAAACCAAGAACAGGTCACGCTCCTGAAGAAAAGTGTCAAAGATTGGAACAAATGGCGAAAGGAGAATCTCGGCGTCGAAATTGATTTTACCTTTGCTAACCTTATCGATGCCGATCCGCGAAAATGTCACTCCCGACTCTCGAATTGTGACTGATAAGTTTCCTGCTTATAACGGATTAGAAAAAGAATTCGCAGGTCATGAAGTTGTAGATCACGAAGCAGCCGAGTATGTACGCGGCGATGCTTACACTAACACTTTGGAAGGTTGGTTCTCTTTATTGAAGCGCGGCGTCAATGGCACTTTCCATCATGTTAGCGAACAGCATTTAGACCGATATGTAAACGAGGTTGCGTTCCGTTTACAATCGCCGTGAGGTTTCGGATGCAGCGCGCGCGGTTATGACGTTGAAGAAAACAGAAGGCAAGAGATTGATTTACAAAGAAGCAATCAAAAAGGCTGCGGATTAGCCAGCCTTTTATGTTTTTGCTTTGTAAATTAACGCCCAATGTGCTTGAGATATATCATCTTTGAAGCCTGACAAACAACTTTTTAATTGACCAAGACAATCAGAAGTAAGTGATGATTGTAGAAATTCTATTTTCCCCGCAATCCCTCCTCGCAACAATTCAGCGGCATCAAATTGGAATATTTGCGGGAGCTGAATATATGTATCAATCCTAAAGCATGTTTGCCAATCCATCGGAGCATAAAAACACCTGCGTTCCCTATTGCATCCTTTACCACAACCTTGATAATGCTCTGGCCGCGAGGTTGTTTTTAGTGTAAGACAAGGCTTTGCCGCGTCAAAGTAATTCAATACTATAAATAACTTATCTGCTTGACTCCCATCGTCAAATGTAAATTTCCTATAGAGCAAAATATCCCCAGGCTTCGGCATTGTTATTTCACTGGTTCAATATCAAATACCTTTAAAATTGAGAAGTGGTCGTGAAGATTCTCTTCCGCCTCATCACGATCAACGAGTGAGTCTTTTTTAAGTGCTAATAGGTAATCAATCTCTGCGTTTATTCCCTTTTCTTTTTTGGTAATCTCCCACGGTAACTCAGCCTCGTGGGAAACTTCTGACATTGTTTTAGCATTTGCATCTTTATAAATAAATGCTAAGTTTTCAAGTATTTTTTTCTCGCGAGGCGTAAATATCGAGAAGTCTACTTGGGTTCCTGACTTTGCGATAAATTCTATTTCTTTTTTGTTCTGATCGTATTCTCCAGTTTTCAGGTTAAGAATAACCTTATCTTTGAGATCATCAGGGGCTACGCCATCTTTTACCTCTAGCCAAAACTTTTTTGGAACCGGACCTCGTTCAAACGCATAATATTCAAGTCCGATTGATGGATAGCCAGTCTGATTAAAGTGTTCAAAGTCAAAGAAGTTAAGTAGCTTCATCAACTTTGTTATGTTCAAGTGTTTTGTTTCTTTTGCAAAGAACAAAACTGCATTAATTAGTTTCTGTCGGTAAATATTCATTGGTTGTTGAGACAAATGTTATGATTTTAAAGCGAAAAAGAGAAATGACCGTCGTAACCTAGAGTAAATATTCCTTTACAAATAATATCGCGTCCTAGTAACATCTGAAATGGACTCCCCCCAACTGGATTAAATTCCATTACTTGCGTGCTATTCAGAATTAGACCAGCATTTCCAAATGGCAATATTAGATCAACGAGATATGCGTTAACAGGAACAGCATGTGTAGCTGATGCCATCGGGCGTTTTCCTATCGTTTGAAGTCCAACCGTCTGAGCCACATTTTGAGAAATGCAAGTAACCGATGCGCCCGTATCAACTAATGCAGGAAATCCCACAACTCGAACATTCCCCGTTGTTGCTGGAGTTATAGTACCAGCTGGCGCAACTACTACATTAATTATTGCTCCAATGGAAATGTCATATTTACCGCTCAGGGATGGCATACGAGAAAAACCCTAAGTCAACAGGCGTTTCAACAATCTCTTGCACAGAGAAAAGTTTGTCCTCATATAATTTCTGTCCAGTTAAGTAAGCGTCTCTAATGGTGTCATAGAACTCAATTATTTCCCCATTCCTCATTAGAGCAAACTTTCCTCTATGAGTTGTCACCAAATCAGGAAGCATTTTTTCAAACGCGGCATAATTGACTTCAACTTGGTCGCGGTTTTTATCCATGCTAATCTCCAGTTTTTTATTTTGTCTTGGTTTGTTTCTTCTTGTCATTTTCTTTTGGTATCGGCCTTGTCTTTAGCAATCCGTCAAGAACAGCCGTAAATGGCGCGCCCCAAAGGCTGACGGGTTTCTCCGCGCCGTTCTTGTTGACTTCTTTTTAGGTGGCTCTAGTGTTTTTTTTTTCATCTATCTCATATGCTTATCTTAAAAAATCATATTTTTAGGGAAAAGCCGCAAAAGTGGGTATTTATGTTCTTATAGTCTGGGTGTAGAATCTTATGTGAAGAGGCTTACTCAGGGTCTCTTTTCAGGAAGGGCAGAGAAGTGCGGGGGAGTTATAAAAGTCCTTGCGGCAATGCTGTCTCACCAGCACCACCTCCGCAATCTCCCCTGCCTGAGGAGCCGCTGGACATCGGTGTGTCCAACTCATTAAGGGTGAGTGATCCTGCTAGGCATTTGTGAGTTCGAATCTCACCGGCTCCATTTTCAATTTTTAAGGTTTTGTAGGAGATAGAGAAGTGCTTTTTCCAAGAGTCCGTACAAATGTACAGTTCCTTCTCTATGACCAGTTATTATACCAATAGAATATGTGTTCTGATAGGACAATAGTTCTAACTCAGCAAACTCTAATGTCTTTGTAAGGTACTATGCTTATTCTATTCCATAACAAACTCAAATACAATCTAATTTCAGCCGATAAATGTAAAAGATATAACCACTACTTAAAGGTATAATTTTGCCCATTAATATGCCGTATTAATGCGAAAGGTCTGTCAAAGACATAACTACCAAGGAGATATCAATTATGAACTTCATGGAAATGACTTATGATCAACAGAATTCCTTGATTGCTCAGCTTATAAACTCCATGTCTCAACCAGATCATGGCGATCAATACATTGCTGCACATCCTGAATTAAAAAACCGAGAAGTCATAAACTGGCTATTGCAACAGGCAACCATGTATAGAGATCACTACAGACTGTTGACGAAGGGTCCATCCACCCTTCCCTATGCAGAAAGAATTAAACTCGCTAATGATAAAATTCGTTTAGCGACGAATATGGCCGGCGCAGCATGGAGCTTGGGAGGGGATATTGGAGATAAGACATTGGGCGCAAGGGCAATTGATTTTATAATTGTTACATCAGAAGAGATTGGTGATAATGCAACAGCGCAACAATGGAGAGTGATTGCGGCGATGATCCTCTAGTAATGTCTGTTCCAAAAATATACTCAGATAAAAGAAAGCGGACGACTTTTACCGTCCGCTTTCTTTTATTATTGCTTGCGAAGTCCTTAGTGTATTTCTAAGGGCAAAGATATTTCATGTTGACCCACTGTGCCGCGCCATTACTTTCTTTTGAAATCCTTCCCCACCCCTCCGACACATCATAGACCGTCACACTGGCACCGACCCCGAGCCAAGTGATGACGCCATCCTGCTCGGCAGGCACAGAGCGCACGTTCAACTCATCAGCGCAGACATGATAGTTGCCAGCGCCATTTGGATCCAACATCGCCGCCGTTGGCGTGGCCAGCACCATCGAATTTGACGTTGCGATCGGGCGAATGGGCGTTCGCGAAGCACAATCTTTTTGCAAGTGAGCAACGCCTATGTCGGTGACACGTGCCACCGAAGCAAATCCCGCGCATTCAAGTACGTCAGCCCAAACATAAACGCACGGCAGGGCGCAGCATTTTCGCTGCGCCCTGTTTTGCATCCTGCTGTATGGGAAACACGCTCTACGCCTTGTTTTTGTTGACGGTCAAAGCATCAACAGCTTTGCGCCTTTCTCGGTAGGCATATTCTTTATGCGTCCGATTGCAGTATCGTTGGCTGTAAACAGTAGTCTCAAACGGCTGCCCGCAGTATTGGCAGATCCAGGTATAGATTATCTTTTTGCTATTTACCTTGACCGCGAAACGGTTCGCCCGAGCTGGGCTTATCCTCCGTATTACCATCGCCGGCAATTTTCGGAATATCGGTCGTCGCAGGATAATCACGCTTCGGAAGTTCGGCGCTGATCGGCTTGCCGTGCTGTTCAAACTTGCCCAAGCCAAGAACATCGATGTGGTTGAAGGTTTGCATGAACTTCTCCTGCCATTGAGCAAACAGCAAGGGAGTCATCTGTTGCGCCATATGTTCGGCTTCATCTTCGATCTGCTTCAAGAGCGAAGCCTGCACCGCATCGTGCGCTGAGTTTTCGCGCATCTTTCGCATATTCTCCGGATTCATTAAATGAAAAGCGAAGGCACTAATCAAGTTCAACCCGATGAGTTCCGGACAATCCCAAAATCACGTTTCGGATATCATCCGGCGTAAGCGATGCAATCGCTCCATTTTGACCGGACCGGTACAGAGTATCGAATGTAAACAAGCCAATCGACCCCAGCATGTCCACAATCGCGATCAGAACACTGATCGCTTTCTGAGGGAGACCACTGGCTTCCTTCAAGAACACCACCAGCCAGATGATCGAGCCACCCTCAGTTGCAAACAATCCCAGGAAGCCGATCACCTTCTGGTTGGGGGGCAGGGTGGACTGGATGAAATCTAGCGAACGGGACGCGGCATAAGCGAACAAACCAAGCAGCAAAACGTAGAACGCAATCTTTCCAATACTTTTTGTTAATCCTTTAGTCATTGAGTCACCTCGCATTTGATATATGTTGCATTGACCCAGCCTTCGACGGATTCTGTTTTCACGGACCGCCATCCGTTTTGGGCGGGGAGGTTCGCGAGTACAATCACCTCGCCTTCGTGAAGGATTCGAACCGGCGTGTAATTCACGCTTGGACCTTCGCGGAGATTTAAGAGTCCGCCGTTTTCCACTCCAGTGCTCACCTCGCAGACATTGGGACTGGTACTCGCTTCTGTTCTTAGAGTACTGGTCTCTACTTTCTTGAAAGGGCTCCGGTTGGAAGACGGCGGCTTGTTTGGCATAGGGGCAATGGGAGTAAAGTTTTCCAACAATCCACATGCCAGGGACGAGACCAGCAAGAGCAATAAGACGATTTTCTTCATTCAACTCCTTTCATTCAATTTACATTTCAGGCCGCGCTCATCTGTTCGGCAGCTTGCGGTTATAGACTTCATCGAGAAAATCTTTGGCGGCTTTGTAATTCTTTTGGCGGCGAAGTTTTCGCCAGCATTGCAGATCTTTCGATGTCATTCGTTTCAGCAACCGCGAGAAATGAATACTCGGTTTATTTCCACAGCTTGGACAAGGACGCGGTCCCAGCAAAAGCGCTATGCGTGTTTCATCATCTGCAATATCGCGGCGACCCATTGCATAATCCCTCCAAGTAAGATGGGGGAGATCCACGCCGTATATTGAATTCAACTCTCTTGCCGCTGCGCGCCAGGAGCGGGCTTTTCGATGTGCCTTTTTGATCATCTGAGGCGTGCATGGTCTTTTCATTTTTGCGCTTTTTTGAGTGGCGTAGCAGAACGCTACACGCCTTTCTTTACGGGGTTTCAAGTGTTCTCTCTGATCGTCTTCGTTCACATTCATCATCTCTTTTATGGTTTTCATCTTTGCCGTGCTACCACTCCCGCGCTACTCTCACGCGGTACACGGTAAACGGTTATTTAGTTTTTAAAGTGCTGGTGGTCAAATGACCACAGATAAAAAGCGAAATCTTTCCGCTTCCTATTCCAAGCCTAAAGCCACGCCGTCATTTTCCGCATCCCCGCGATTGATGTAATGCGCTGCGCTCTCTGCGCTGGACCATCCGCCCCAAGACATGAGTCCGGCTAGGGAAACATCCGGATCGTTGCCTGACTTGGTGGCGCCATAATGCCTGCAATCATGAGGGCTGAGAGACTTCATGCCCACTGCATTTCCCAACTGGCGGACTCGCTCGTTGATGGCGCGAATAGTCATGCCCTTGCCTTGGACCAGAGCGCCGGTCTTGCACGAAGACAGGATCAAGATGCCGCGCTCGGCGCAGTTGTCCTTGGCCTAGATATTCAACCAGACGGTCCCAAGCACGCCCGCGCAAGTTATGCCGCGAAGTCTTGCCGGTCTTTGGACGGTAGAATGTGATCTGCTTTTTCTCCAAATCAATGTCTTCGATTTTCAATAGGGAAACTTCGCTGACCCGCATGCCATGATCGAGCAGAAAACACATCATCAACGCATCGCGCCGTGCTTGAGGCGTATCGTTGCGGACCCGGCACAAGACAAGCGCTTGATCATCGCTGATGATGGTGGCCGTATTCTTCTTATTTCCTTTGCGTGTGGCAATTCCATTGGCCTGGCGTTTGGCATCGGTATCTATTGCTTCTTTGTGCGTGTACCCTCGAAGACCTTGTAGTTTCAGAATATCGTTGTCTGGAATGATCCCGCCTTGATTTGCAAGCGACATATAAACTTTGACAATAGACACCCGGTCATTGATCGTTTTCATGCTGTATCCGTTTTGGATGAGCCATTGTTGAAAAGCTTGAACGAGCCCCCAGCTGATCCCGCGCCATGCGGCGGGTTCGGAATACAAGTCACTGACGCGGATGCCGGAGCTCTGCACGAACTCGGTGAAGAGACGAAGTGCGCCGCGTTGGCTTCGCTGTGTGTTGATGGGGCGGCGTTCCTGGTACAAGGAAAAGACCACACGCGCTGCCGCTTCATTGGCCTGAGATCCTAGATCAACCAAGGTGTTTGTGTTTTGAATGGTTGTCACGATATCCATTTGAAAGTTTCCTGATATACTGATTTTTTCAAGACATCAGTATTCTGAAAAAAATAAGCCCTCTTTGTTTGGGCTGATTTTTTGACAACACCAGTATAGTACTAATAAAAGCGTCCGTCAAGTGACAAACGCTTTACTATTTTTCGCCGCGTCTGGGATCGTTCTTGCTCATGCCCTGCGTCTTTTCAAGATATTCCTTGACTGCCTTTCTAGGGATAAGCAGGGCGCGCCCGAATCTCATGCTTGCGAGCTTTTTCTTATATATGAGATTTCTTACTGATACCACAGCAAAGCCTAGCTTCTCAGCGGCTTCTTCAGTTGTCATAAATTCGGCAAGATCGGGCATATTACCATCAGCGGGAAAGAGTAAACGGTTTTTGCGAAGGTTAATCATTGTTTGCTCCATGAAATAATTAGAGCCTTCGCATAACACGGTATCAGAAAGGCGGTCTCGACGGGATTCGAACCCGCGATCTCGGCCTTGACAGGGCCGCATGTTTGGCCGCTACACCACGAGACCTTTTGCGGGCAGTAGTTTATCACAGGGATGGGTCAGCGTCAAGCGAATCGTAGTTTGGCATCATGTTTGCAGTAGTTTTGGATGAATTCTTCGTACGAAGGCTTACTCTTTTGTAAATAGCATGACTGCATCCATTCAACTTGACAGGGTCTCATCGTGTGCTAAAATAGTCTCACTATTTCTAAGATAGCACTCGTATACAAACGGAGTGTTTTTGTAAAGGTGGAGGGTTGTTTTGACCAAGAACCGTACACAACAAATGGTGGATCGTCTGCGTGAGCTTCAGGCTTCCTCACCGGATATTGAAGCCTCAGCCATTGTCAGCGTGGATGGATTGAGTATCGCGTCGGCTTTGCCGCAAGGCGTGGAAGAAGATCGCGTCTCAGCCATGTCCGCTGCGATGTTATCTTTGGGTGAACGGATTGCTTCAGAATTGGGCCGCGGATCCCTCGAACAAGTGTATATCAAAGGCGAAAAAGGGTATGTTGTGTTGATGTCTGTCGGGCAGGAAGCTGTGTTGACTGCGTTAGCACGTGAGCAGGCCAAGCTGGGCTTGATCTTTCTTGATATGCGCCGCGCTGCTGAAGATCTGACAAAGTTGATTTAGTGGAGACCGTATGAGCCCTGTTCAAAAGAGCGGTTTATATTATCCAAACAAGTTCGGCTTGATTACTATTAAGTCACTGGAAGAAGTGATGGGCAAGAACGGTCTGAATGCCATTTTGAACTTGGCAGGATTGAGTAATTATATTGATAGTTATCCACCGGATAATCTGGACAAAGGCTTTGATTTTGCAGAGCTCTCAGCAATTTGCACGGCTTTAGAGGAAATGTATGGCCCGCGCGGCGGACGCGGCTTGGCGTTGCGCGCCGGACGCGCAACTTTCTCCGATGCTTTGAAGAATTTCGGCGCTTTGGCCGGCGTAGCTGACTTAGCATTTGTTGTTCTTCCGCTTCATGCAAAACTCCGCATCGGTGTGCCGGCTATGGCTAAGATCTTTAGCCAATTAAGTGACCAGCTCAGCACCGTCGAGGAAAAGGATAATGAGTACGTTTACACCATTCACAAGTGCCCGGTTTGCTGGGGACGCCACAACGCGGATAAACCGGTCTGCTTCGTTGCTACCGGTCTTTTACAGGAAGGTCTTAAGTGGGTTTCGGGCGGGAATGAATTTCGCGTGAACGAATCGAAGTGCGTGGCCATGGGCGATGACGTTTGCGAATTTGTGATCCAGAAAGAACCGATCGCTTAACGGCGGATGGTGTGGCAGAAGAAAAATCCAAAATCCTGATTGTTGAAGATGATCTTGATGTAGCGGAAATGTTGAACGCTTATTTTCGCGTTCAGGGTTATGAAGTATATACGGTCAATTGGGGAGAAGACGGCGTGCGCTCGTGTCAAACCGTTCACCCCGACCTAGTAATCCTGGACATTCGTCTCCCTGATATCGATGGTTATGAGGTCGCCAAACGTTTGCGCGGCGACCGCCGCACGCAGGAAATCCCGATTATTTTCCTGACTGAAAAGCGCGAGCGCGCTGATCGTTTGCAAGGCCTTGAATTGGGCGCGGACGATTACATTACCAAGCCTTTTGATGTGCAGGAGTTGCGTTTGCGCGTGCGCAATGCCCTTCAGCGTGTGAGTCAGGGTTCTCTGACCAATCCGGTCAGCGGCTTGCCGGAAGGCGCCTTGGTGGATGAGCACCTCAATCAGTGCATAAAGAAAGGCGACTTTGCGCTTTTGCTGATATCGCTCGAACATCTGGATGCGTTCCGCGAAGCTTATGGCTTTGTCGCCTCAGATGATGCCTTGCGTGCTTTCAGCATGATGATCGTCAATAGCCTGCGCGAATTGGATGGCAGCGGCGATTTCGTTGGCCACATCGGTCCGGCCGATTTTGTGTTGACGGTTGCTCCGGCCAATTTGTCGGCTTTGGTTGAGCGTCTGCAATCGCGGCTCGATCAATCTCTCGATTACTTTTATCCGATCAAGGATCGAGAGCTGACCGCAAAACGCAGAGATCGCTTGGCGGTCAAGATGTCTGAAATGCCCTTGGTGGCAGGCGAGCGCATCTCGAATGCTGAACAATTGAAGGTTGAGTTGTTGCGCAGAAAAAAATAGGAAATTCATTGCGTATCACAGTCGTCGTTCCAACTTATAACGAAGCGGAGAACCTGCCCAAACTGGTCTCCGCTTTATTCATTCTCCCATTGGATTTGCGCATTCTGGTCGTGGATGATAACAGTCCCGATGGCACAGGCGCGATCGCGGATGAACTTGCGAAACAGAATCAGCGCGTGCGCGTGATTCATCGCGCCGGCAAAGGAGGGCTGCGTTCCGCGTACCTGACCGGTTTCCGCATCGCTCTGGACGATGGAGCGGAAGCCGTTGCCCAAATGGACGCGGACTTTTCGCATGATCCCGCTAAACTTGTGGAGATGGCTTCGCGTTTGGAGAATTGTGATCTGGTGATTGGCTCGCGTTATATTCAGGGCGGGGCAGTGGACGAGAACTGGCCGCTGTGGCGCAAAAGCCTTTCAGCATTCGGTAATTTTTATTCGCGCGCGATCCTCCGTTTGCCTCAGCGCGATGTGACCGCCGGTTTTCGTCTCTGGCGCCGCGAAACGCTCGATGGAATGCCGCTGCAGCGTGTGCATTCCAACGGCTATGTCTTTCAAGTTGAGATGACGTATCTTGCGCACTGCCTTGATTACACGATTGGCGAAATCCCAGTTTATTTTCCTGATCGGCAAAAGGGAAAATCGAAGATGTCCTTCGCGATCCAGGCTGAAGCGGCATTGCGCGTTTGGGTCGTGTGGTGGAGTTATCGCGATCTGCGCAAGGCGGGGAAAAGTGCGCGTGCTTTATCCTGATGTGAGCGATTAGGAGCATGCATGGAAACCAATAGTAAGAATTCTGCCAAGGTGGGCTATGTCAAAAGAATACTTATAGTTGACGCAGCTATGCTTATTATTGCAGGCATTATTTCTTTGGTTTTAAACTTTAGTTTTGGGATAATTCTATTTGCACTAGGAATGTTGGTAGGAGGAATTGGCGCTTATCTCGGCGGTCCAAATCCCGACGATCCAAATAATCCGATGTATAAGTTTAAGTAGTGGAGGCGTCCTGTCGAAAAGGCAACTGATGAAATATCCTTTTATTCTAAACATTCAGTACCCACTTATGCTTTTGAAAATGTCATGGCATTTTCAGGTTTGATAGCAATTATATTGAGCATTCCTTTCATAGCCCAAATTATGTTTTCAAAATAAATTGGCGGTTAGTATACTTACTGCAAGGCTGAGTCTGTTCCATTCATCCAAACTTAACGTTTCGGCTCTGCGTTTTGAATCAATCTCTGCCTTTGCGAGAAGCGACTCTGCTTCCGTTGTAGAAATTTTCAATCCGGCAGAAAGTGAATTGCGTAAAGTTTTTCGTTTCTGGCTGAAACCGGCTTTGATCAGTTGAAAGAAATCATCGAGCAAATGCAATTCGATCGCGGGGGATGGAAGAATGTCAATTCTCACAACTGCTGAATCAACTTTGGGTGCAGGGAAGAATGCGTCCGCAGGAATGTGCGCCATAATCCGCGGCGTTCCATACACTTGAACACTCAATGCTAGCAGACTCATATCCGGCGGCATGGCACAAATCCGATGCGCGACTTCTCTTTGAACCGTAAGGACAATGCGGCGGGGCTTCGGCTGTGATTCCAGTAAATGCCGGATGATTGCTGAAGTAATGTTATATGGGATGTTTGCGGCAACAAGGTAATCCTCAGGAAGTCCCAATTCTTTTGGAGTAAGTTTGAGAATATCGCCGTGAATTAAACGGACATTGGCATACGGCTTGAGAATGACCTGTGAAACGGAAACCAGTTTCAGGTCCAGTTCGACCGCAACCACTTGATGCGCGGAAACGGAAAGATAGCGCGTCAAATTTCCAAGGCCGGGACCGATCTCGAGCACGGTATTCGTCGTTTGAATTTCAGCGGTCTCAACAATTTTTTCAAGCGCATCCGCGTCTTGCAAATAATTTTGGCCGAGACGTTTGTCGGCGCGCAAGCTATACTTTTTTAGAAGCTGTGCCACGTTGAGCGGAGGAATGTTATTCATTGGCAGAACGATGTGGTTGCACTCGAAGAAGTTCCGCCGGCAGTCGAGTCGTTTGGCCAAAACCCTGCCTGGAAGGCTTCAACATAATACCGCAGGATGTTGAAATCCACCTGCCAGTAGAAGACACCCTTCTTTTGTTCTGGGAACACGGGATCATAAATCCTTGAGCCGGTAAACAGGCTTTCGGGGAAACTATATAGAGCGATGTTTTCACGTGGAAGCTGAGTTCCAAGGCAGGCCAATTGCGCCATGTCTTGTGGGCTGAGATCGGTCTGTACGGAATCCTGAAACGCATTGATCAACTCAGGGATTTCTGTGACAACTCCCGGGCTGGTGAGTTTCTGCTGCAAGGCACATAAGATAATATTCTGATAGTCCCCGCGCGAGAAAACGCCATCCACACGATTGCGTGCGACCTCCAACGCTTCCGTTCCATTGAGGTGATGCAAGCCGGCCTGAAGATTCGGATCGTGGCTTAATGCCACCGGCTTATCGAAAGTGACATCCAGCCCTCCGACCGCGTCCACCATCTTGACGAAGGTCTTCATGTTGACCGCGATATAGTGATTTACGTTGACGCCGAAATTGACATTGAGCGTTAGCGCCAAGAGGCCCGGACCTGCGCTTGGATCATCCCAATAATGAAAACCATCTCCGGGGTTTCCATAAAGATAAGCCTGATTGAGCTTCTCATGGTCCTGCCCATTCAGGTGGCTGGCGATATAAGGAATCTTGACCCAAAGGTCGCGCGGAAAATCGAGCATGGTTACGCTTGGTTTAACAAAGTCCACGCGCACAACGCGCATCACATCCGATAATCCGTATGTGTAATCTGTTCCGCGCGTGTCGGAGCCAATCAACAAAATATTCATCACTAGCGGCCCGCCGCAAAGCGGTATCCCAATGGGTGGGGTGGCGGACGGTAAGATGTAGGGCGAATAAGGCAATGCCGTCCAGGTCGGTGGAAGCGGTAGAGGCGTATAAGGTGAGGTGGGGATCGACGCGCCGAGGGGTCGGCTTGCCCAATGCTGATATACCTGCCTGCCGATATACCCGACGCTGATCAATAAACCCAAAGCGAGTACCGAAAGAACAGCAACGATAATCTTTTGAATTTTTGTCATAGGATCAGTTTAGCGAGGGAATAGTTGCAGGCGCAGGCGCCAGGAAGTAAACGGTCACGGTTTGGCTCCAGTCCTGGTAATCGGAATCACTATAGCCGAGGTCAACCCATGGCTTGCCAACGCATCCACCGCACACATCTTCTATGGTGGCAAATCCGTAACCCGGAATAAATAACGTTTGTCCCTCCATCGTCAGGTACCAACTGTATTTCACCGCGACCTCGCCTTTCTGCACCGGTTGGCCGCTGGATGTGCCTGAATAACATTTACTTCCTCCGGAGCGGCATGGTGAATACGAAGTGGCATACATCGACATGGCGCGCCAATATTGAATCTGAACTCCATTGATCGTTGCGCTATGAATAACAACCTTTGTCCCGTAGCCCACGATTTGATCTTGTGGCGCGCGGACGATGGTCTCGGATTCGTTTTGCCGGGAGGCTTCCTGTCCGTCTTCATAAACGATGCGCACCCGGCTTACCGATAAACCAGTTTGTCCGGGCTGTAATATTTTTTGTTGATCGAGTTCCACATCAGCCGATTGTTGATAATCGGTTTGGAAGGGAATGGATTTTTCCGACAAGAGAATTGATTCACTGACGCGCGTGACCTGGATCTGCCCGTTGGATGGAAGCGCTTCATTCTCGGACGGTTGGCTGGAGTCCAGCCCGAGGAGCGGAGTCCCAGCCTCGGCCAGCGCATTGCCCACTGTCGCAGACGAGGCGCGGATTTGCAATGGCTTGCCATCCGCCGTCACCGTCAATGCGCGTGCTGGAATGTATTTCACAGCCACCGGACCTGTGATCGAAGTTTGAATCGGCGGGCTGATTTGATCGCTCGCATAAAGTTGCGCGCCCGCTTGTGATAATGCTTCTCCGATAGTCTCCGCTGTGGTTTGAATTATTTTTCCGTTAACTGTCAATGCCACCGCGCGTTGCACTTGAAGCGTGTAAGTTTGTGCGGTCGGCAGCGATTGATTTAGCGCGATTGGATTGCCGTTCAACAAAACAATGTCATTGGTAGCAAGCTGGACACCGGCTTGAGTCAAAAGGGAGGCCGGAATACGCTCCGTTGTCGTCAACTGATGGATTTGATCGCCATCAATGATCGTGATCGTTGAAGTGGATTTTGGTTGGCATGAGATCAAGAAAAATAATATTGGTAATACAAAGCTAGAAGCGTGTCGCATGATTTTATTCTAACATACCGGTAATAGCAGAGGATGAACGGATTGAGGAATATTTTAATGAACTGTAGATGGAAGCGATGCGGGCTGACTCTTCCTACGCAAAAGTAACAGGCACATTCCGAGAACCAAAATCGTGTTGACGATACTGAATAAATCTTTTTGCGTATTGGCCTGTACCAGCAGCGAAGAAATGGACAGTACATCCAGAACAACCAAAAAAATAAAAACGTGGATATAGGATTTTGTTCGTTCGACGAGCGTACCTACAATCCAAACGATGGGGATAACATAGGGCAGTTGATCGTATGACCAGAGATAAATCGTCGAGACGAATCCAAGCGGGATGATGATGTTGAACGCTTCCCATGCGTTCAGCCGGCCGCTATTCCGCCAAAGATAATATCCGCCGATGGCGATCACCAGAATCGATCCTAGTGTTCCGGCGATCCACATGCAAGGCACGCTTTGGTTGCATGCCAGATAGGCAAAGCTATAAATATTGGAATCAATTCCCATCGTCCGATCGAGGACAACCGCACTGGCACCTCGAAATTTGATCACCCACAATGGGTCACGGACAATTCCTGCAATTAGCATGATGATTCCGCCGAGAGCTATTCCGATGATTGCCTTCCAGTTGCGGCGGGCAAGAAGCCAGATACCGGCCAGAATCAATATAGTGAGTCCTTGCGGCGGCTTTAAAATGGTCGATGAAAGAACTATCCCCGCCAACAAGGATTGATGGCGTTCCAATAAGAAAATGGCTAATACGATCGCGGCCAAAGCCAAGGGGCCGATCGAACCGATCAGTAACGTCAAATAGACTGGTCCGAAGAATAACAGTACAATCACCAGCGGTAGAAAGAGAATCCGCTGTGCCTGTCCTTGCCAATGACGGAGCAGCCAGAAAACCGTCAGCGCGACGATGATCTGTGAGACAATTTGCCACGCAACATAAGCCTGCCCCAGAGAAATCAATCCCAGCGGCGCCATGAGGAAGGCCAACGGCAGCGGATAGGGAAATATTTGATTGGGCTTCCAAGTTGCGCCGTAAGCATCGTGCCCTGCGAGCCATTGCGTCGCGTTATATGGATTTTGACCCGTCCACATCATGCGGCCAGCCAGCCAAAAGAAAAAGAAATTGGCGTTGGTATAATCCTGATGAATGTAATTCTGCATTGCCTTCAGGTAAAATATCACACCGAGCAGGATGACTGCAAGAATCATGCCTGCTATCTTGAGTGGTGATGCGAAATTGGGTTTCATGTTGTAGCAAATCTTTCGCGACGAATAGAAAGTGATTCCATTGAATCAATGGCCGAATTTCATTTTATCCAAGTGTACATCATTTTCCATGCAATGTGCGATGAAGCTAGTAGAGTAGGAGTTTAGAATGAACCGACCTCTGATTACAAGCCTGACCAATCCCTTGATAAAGAAAACGCGCTCTTTGCGTCAACGCAAAGCTAGGGCGGAATCGGGGCTGTTCATTGCTGAAGGCCTGCATCACGTAGGTGAAGCCCTAGAAGCCAATTGGGAAATCGATTCGATCCTTTATTCACCTGATGTCTTGACCAGCGATTTTGGGCGCGATTTGATTTCACGCGTCGCACCAATGGCACAGCCAAGCGGCGTCATGCCGCCTGTGCGCAATACCACTCGCATGACGCCAGTGGTGCAGCCGGTTTCCGCACAAGTGATGGAGTTGCTCGCCGATAAAGATAATCCGCAGGGCATTTTGGCAGTGGTTCATCAAAAGTGGACGCGGCTCGATGATCTCGAAGCGGTACGGATTGGGGCGGCGGTGGTCTCACCGCAGGACCCCGGCAACATTGGGACGATCCTTCGCACGCTTGACGCTGTCGGCGCAGATATGCTCTTCCTGCTCGACGGCGGCGTGGACCCATATCATCCGACTTCTGTTCGCGCCAGTATGGGAACGATATTTTGGAAGCCGATTATTCAAACGTCATTCAACGAATTTATGGATTGGTCGTGGCGCGGCAGTTACCAACGGATTGCCACATCGGCGCATGCCATGCAAGATTATCGTGAAATGAAACCCAACGCGCCGTGGATTCTTGTTTTGGGGAGTGAACAAAAAGGGCTTTCGATGGAACAGCTCCAAGCCTGCGATGTGAGCGTTTCCTTGCCCATGCGTGGACGCGCCAGCTCGCTCAATCTCGCAGTGGCCGCAGGAATTCTCTTATATCGATTTACCACCGCATAAAAAACACGCATGGCCAAGCCATCCGTGTTTGATGTTAGGACTAGGATCTAAATCTCGTCTTCGTCTTCCTCCCAGGTTTCTTCCTCTTCATCTTCCAAATCTTCTTCATCCCACTCTTCTTCGGTTTCTTCCTCTTCGTCCCATTCACCTTCGCCAGCGTCCTCAGATTCGGTGAAGGTGGCGCAGCCCGTGTCGGGATCAATTTCCACTGCGGCCGCGGTGCAGTATCCCTCATCGAGGAAAACGCAGTTGACGTAGTGACAGCGAATACGAGCCATAAGACTCCTCCTAATTGATGGGCTGACGAGCCAGCCGAATGATGGATAATATAAAAAGTATGGTCATTGTGGTCTGCGATGTAACGCAGAATGGGCAAAGCGCATGGATGAGAGCTAGCTCTACATAGATTAGATAGAGCGTGAAAAGGAATCCGATCAGCGCCAGCCCGAAAACGACCATCGTTCCGTTCTGTTTCAAGAACGGATTGCGGTCTTCCATAAATAACAGTGCGGCAATCACTGCGTAGCCGCCAACGCCGAACACTGCTACAGGAATTCCGTACACTTCTGCATAGATGCTTGAATTAACTTTTGAACAGCCTCCATTGCCCAAGCACATCCTGGCATTATCAGTCAACTTGAAGACAGTCATATAGACCGAGACTGCCAGACCGAGCAAAGCCAACGCAATTGAAATTCTGTGTAACCACTTATTCATCATCACCTCAAAGCATCCAAGCTTCTGCCTGGTCGCCAATGGCAAGCGATTTTACCCCAGCGGGCACGATAAGTAAAGCGTTCGCCTGAACCAGCGATAATAAATTTCCTGAGCCTTGATGCCCGGTTAATTTTGCGGATAAAACCCCATCATGTTCTTCAATAATTGCACGCAGATAACTTTCGCGCCCATCCGACTCGATGGCATCGGCGAGTCTTACCTTGACCTTAGTGCGGATCGCTGTATTCGTGCCTGCCAGCCGTCCGATCGCGGGCCGCGCGAAGACTTCAAAGCCAACGAAAGCCGAAACGGGATTCCCCGGTAAACCAATGAATGGCACACCGCGATATTCTCCAAAAGCCAGAGGTTTGCCGGGTCGCATATTGACCCGCCAGAAATCCAGTTTGCCATTTGACTCGACGACTTCTTTTACATAGTCCAGCGCACCCACGCTGACGCCCGCTGACGAAATTATCAAATCGGCATTCATTTCAATGCCTTGATCGAACAGAAATTGAATCGCCTCTCTTTGATCTGGAGCAATTCCGAGCGGTAGAACATCACAACCTGATTCTGCGATCAACACCGACAATGTGAATGAGTTCGAATCGTGAATCTGCCCTGGCGCCAGCCGAAGCTCAACCGGCGTCAATTCATCTCCGCTCGATAACAAGGCCACGCGCGGCCTGCGATATACGGAAAGATTCGCCACTCCAAGCATCGCCAGCAGACCTACTTCTTGCGCGCGCAAGCGAGTGCCGGCAAATAATATTTTGCGGCCCACCTTGATGTCCATGCCGCGCCTGCGGACATTCTCGCCAGTTTGGAAGCTCTTAAATATTTTGACAGTTTTCGGCGCGAGTGAGCCTGGATTTCGATTATTGAAATCAGTGTCTTCGACCATGACCACGGCGTCCGCGCCTTGAGGAATGGGTGCGCCGGTCATGATACGCGCGGCTTGTCCGTGTGCGAGAGTGATGTCAGAGGATGATCCGGCAGAGATATCGGCGACCACGCTCAAAGTCAGGGGCGATGCGGATGTTGCGTTAGCCACATCCTTTGCAATGACGGCGAAGCCATCCACGGATGAATTGTCGAAAGGGGGCAGGTCAGACGAGATGATATCAGCCGCCAGCACGCGTCCCGCGCAGGCATTCAGAGAGGACATTTCCGTCTCGACCGGCTTGAAGTGGGTAAGGATGCGCTGTTGCGCTTCACGCACGCTAAGCAGACTCATGGCTAAAGCGGGCGCATTATACCACGCAGTTTGCCCCCTCCGTCTCTTCGAGCTAGGTCGGGATTACCCGCTGACGCGATGCGCTTCCATCACGTTCGGGACATTTTCAAGTTTGGTCAGCACTTTGCTGAGCTGGGAGATATCCTGCACTTCCACGGTCAATCGTAATTCCGCCAGACTGCGATTGACATTGACTTGCACATCGGCGATGTTAACATTTTCATCGCTCAATAGATTAGTCACATCGCTCATCAAACCTTGACGGTCATAGGCTTTAATGCGAATCGGAACCGGGAAAGTGCGAACCTGTTGTCCCCAATCCACACGCACGATCCGCTCGCGTTCTTGCAATCCGAGGCGCAGAATATTGGGACAATCCTGCCGATGAATGGTTGCGCCGCGTCCGCGCGTAATATATCCAATGATCTGATCTCCGGGCGCGGGGTTGCAACATCTGCCCATGGTCGTGAGCAGTCCCTTCAATCCCACAATGTCCACTGCCTCGGTGCTAGTTGTGTCAGACTTCGGAACATTGGCTGTCAGGAGGTTGGCGTTTTCTTCCGTCTCTGAAATTTCTCTGATGACTTTGCTTACCGATAAATCACCTGTGCCCAAATCAACGAACATTTCATCCGGCGACTTGAGACCCAGGTTGCGCGCCATCTTTTCAAAGTTAGCTTCGGGAATGCCGAGCCGCTGCAATTCGCGTTCCAACACCAATCGTCCTTGCGAAAGATTTTGCTGAAAGTTTTCCTCTTTGAACCATTGGCGAATCTTGGATTTGGCGCGCTGAGTTTTGACCAGCCCTAAATTGGAGTTCAACCAGTCGCGGCTGGGTCCGCCCCGCTTCGCGGTCAGGATTTCGACCTGGTCGCCGGTTTTCAGTTCGTGATACAACGGGACAAGTTTTCCGTTCACGCGCGCACCCCGGCAGCGGTGTCCGATGTCCGTGTGGACGTGATACGCAAAGTCTATCGGCGTGGAACGAGCGGGTAGGTCAATGATGTCGCCGCGCGGTGTGAAGACATAGACGCGATCCTGAAACACATCCGAACGCATCGATTCTACAAACTCGGTCGCGTCATTCACATCCGAGCGCCACTCCATCATGTTGCGAAGCCAATTGATGCGCTGTTCGTAGGATTTATCCCGTTTCGTTCCTTCTTTATAACGCCAGTGTGCCGCGATTCCGAATTCCGCGTTCTCGTGCATTTCCAAAGTTCGGATCTGCACTTCGAGCGGTTTGCCGTCATCCCAAATCACAGCTGTATGCAGCGATTGATAGAAATTATCTTTCGGCGCGGCGATGTAATCGTCGAACTCGCCAGGGATGGGCCGCCAATGTGTGTGGATAATGCCCAGGGTGGTGTAGCAGGATGCGATGTCCGGGACAATGAGGCGCACCGCGCGCACATCACGAACCGCTTCAAATGCCTTGCCCTTATTCTGCATCTTTTTGAAAATAGAATAAATGTGTTTTGGCCGTCCGCTGACTTCAACCTTGATACTATTTTTCTCGAAGAGCGCGCGCAGTTCCTCCATGATGGATTCTATCTGGGCTTCTCGATCTGGCCGCCGCTCGGCAAGTTGTTCTGCAATCTCCTTATATTTCTGCGGATTGACATAACGAAATGCCAGGTCTTCGAGTTCCCATTTGATCTGCCAAATGCCGAGCCGGTTTGCAAGCGGTGCAAAGATGTCGAGCGTTTGCCGGGCAATGCGTATCCGCTTGTCTTCCGGCATGTGACTGAGCGTCCGCATGTTGTGGAGGCGATCCGCTAGTTTGATGAGGACGACGCGCACATCATCGCCCATGGCAAGAAATGTTTTACGCAGCGTCTCGGAAGCCATATCGGCTTTGCGGCCCAATGAGGCGGGCGTGGCGGCTTTGGCTTCTCCGTTCGCGCTGACCGCTTTTTCGGCATGCTGATCGTCGCGCGATACGCGCGGCAGGTTGGTCAGTTTGGTCACGCCATCCACAAGCTTTGCGACGACATCACCAAAGTCATTGCGAATATCGTCCAATGTGACCGTGGTGTCCTCAACGGTATCATGCAAAAGTCCGGCCGCCAGAACTTCGGGCGGCACGCGTAATTCTGTCAAGATCTGTGCAACCGCTAGACAGTGATTAATGTATGGTTCGCCTGAATTGCGTTTCTGTCCGCGGTGCGCTTCTTCCGCCACTCGATAAGCGCGTTGAACTAATTCCTTGTCAGCCAAAGTGTAGGTGGCTGGAAGTTGCTCGAGGAGTTTTTCCAAAGGGACAGCGTCAGTAGTTGATTTCATTGTCCCTTATTGTACTTCGCTTGAAAGGTTTTGCTCTCTGTTTGTATTTATTGAGTTCGGTGCGCACTACTTGCTAACGAGCTGGATAATAAACCACATAACTATCGAAGGATTTAACATCGTATTGATAACCCGATGGTTCACTCGGAGGGGCGCTGCCTGCAATTAGGATATATATCGGCGCCGGGCTTTCATGGCAGTTATTCCATCCAAATGTATATCGCCCAAAGGAACGAACCACTCGTACCGGGCCCTTCGGATTGACATATTTTACGGTATTTAGATAGTCTATTGGATTCGTTGGTTCCGAGAATAAGGCGAAGATGTAAGGGTTGCTATTGTCACTAACGCAAATAGGCATATTCCCGAGGCCCTGTGCAAATGTCAAGGCCGGCAATATCCCATCATGGAATTCCAAATTAACCTGCTGACGGTATGCTTTTCCATGATAGCTGATCGTGAAGCAAATAAAGCCCGCAAGAAGTCCAAGCACTGAAACGAACAGAATGGTTTTATAACGGGTGCTCATCCAGTATATGGCAAGGGCGATACAAAGGATTAGGGGAATGAAAATGATGTTGAAGCGATTGATGTTGACCGGCTGGATGATCGCGATCAAGATTGAAGCACCGATCCAAGAGAGGAGAAGTTTGTTCTCCATATGTTGCTGGCTTTTTAATCCAATGACCAGCAATACGATGCCTATTAACTCAAAGGGAAAAGTGATCTTATAAAAATATCCATACGGATCGACACTATTGTAGGGTAATCCGTCCGACTGGGTGATCAATAGCTGAACAGCCACCCATAAATTGTTCCCGATGGTTTGAATTTGGTCGGCGGCAGAGAATATGGTCGTAGCTTCAAAACGGGCTTGGACGGGCAAACGGGGTATGGTAACGGGTCCCAGTTGGATCGAATTCATTTTGAAGGAATTAACCAAAACGAACAATCCCATGGGTATTGCCAAAGCCATAAATGCAAATAAACCGATGATGAAGCTTTTTGGTGTGAGTAACTTTTGCCGGATGAAAATTGTTACAGTGCAAATCATAAAGACGGGGATCATCGCATAGGCAGTGCCATAAGCGTAAAAGCTTAGTCCAATAAGAATACAGGCCGGGATGAACCACAGATCATTCTTTTTTATATTAAGCAGACAAACATATCCTGCTAAAAACACAAAAGGGAAAAGATTGGCTTCCAGTCCCCAGCGTGACAACAAAATATGCCAGGGGCTGATGGCGAGGAAAAGCATAGCTAGTAAGGCGAAATCCTTGTTCAAGGTCTCCTTCGCTGCATAGTATGCTAATGGGATAGTTAGAATGCCGGTAATCAGCATCGGCAGTCTAACTGTAAAAGGGGTGAGACCGAACAAGCTGATCAATGGAATTAGGAGATAACCGTATAAGGCATTCTGACCGCTTCCCCATGATATGAATTGCACTGGAAAGGATATCCCATTACGGTCAACTCCGAAATGAAGTAAGCTGGATGCGTCAACGCCAATGGATGCTTCGTCCGGATTTAGACCGGGAGGCAAGCTGCGGAATTCCCATGTTCTTGCGAAAACCCCTAAACCTAAGATTACGAAGAATAGAAACCAGTAGATCTGTTTCATCTCCAGTCGAAATTCATATCTTTGGAAGAATTCTTCGAGGTAGTTCATTGACTAAATTTCCCTCACAGATAATTTTTCTTGGCCAATACACAGATATTCAAAGGTCGCTCGAGGAGTTTTCCCAAAGGGAGAGTATTAGCGGTTGATTTCATTATCTAATGATAATACTTCTTACTTCAAGGTCGGATAAAATAAGACAAAATTTGAAAAATTCTTTATTTTATAGCCATTGCCTAATTGAGGTGGTTTTTCATGGGCGAGAAGTATAAAAATAGTTTTAGGAACTTGTTCACAGTTTTTGATTCCGAATGTGTAACGGCCAAATGATAAGACCTGCCTTAGCGGTGCTTGTGGATCAATATATTTAACAGTAGCCAAATATCCTGCGGGATTTGTTTTTTCAGAAAAAAGCGCAAAAATATAGGGCATGTTAAATTTGTCGGTTACGCAGATAGGATTATCACCCAGCTGGCGCGCAAAATCAAGTGCAGGTAGTATACCTGTGTAGAACTTTCTATTGGCTTGCTGGCGATAGCCTGTGCCATAATAGACCGCCATAAAGCAAATAAAGCCAACTAAGAATCCGCCTATTGCCAAGATGAAATAGACTTTGTTCGTTTCAGTCACCAAGAGAACACATACTGCGATGCAAAGAATTAGGGGAATAAATATTAAATTGATTCGATTAATGTTAACCGGCTCAATGACGCCTGAAATTAAAAGTTGTCGCCAGCCAAGACAAAAGCAATTTAGCTCGATGTGTCTTGCAGTAATAGATTAGAAGACCGCATCCAATGATAGCCAGAGGGAATGTGATTGTGTAAAAGTAACCAAATGGATCAACCACGTTATAAGCGATTCCATCCGATTGTGTTATAAGTAATTTCATTAAAATATTTAAATTGGTTATCGTGGTTGGAATTATTTGATTGCCGAAAACCGCCGATTGTGATTTGTACCGTGGAATAGAGGGCAAACGCGGTATCGTTAGGAAACCAAAGTGAATGCTGTTCAACTTCAGAGAGTTTATAAAAATAAACATCGCAATAGGTAGTGCTAAAATTATGAAAACCAAGCTTCCCATCAATATTGTCCCCAAAGAACTTTGTTTCGCCTTGATCAGGATCCAGCTTGCACATACTAAAAACAAAGGAATGATCGCATAGGCCGTACCATAAGAATATAGAGCCAATGCAAAAAACACACAGCCAATAATGAACCAGTAGTTTTTTGGGGCTACTTTTAACAAACAGGCGTATCCTGACAGAAAGACAAAGGGCAAAAAATTTGATTCAAGTCCCCATCTCGAGAGCAAGATATGCCATGGGCAGATAGCCAAAAAGAACATTGAAAGTAAACCAAATTCTTTGTTCAAAGTTTCTTTAGCAACATAATATAATAATGGAAGAGTTGCGATGCCGCTAAGTAACATTGGCAGCCTTACGATAAATGGGGTTAAACCAAACAAAGCAATAAAAGGGATCAATAAGTAACCGTAAAGCGCGTTCTGACCGCTTCCCCAAGAAATGAATATGACTGGAAACGAGATCCCGTTGCGGTCAATTCCATAGTGAAGCAGATTGAATGCATCAATGCCAATAGATGCTTCATCCGAGTTGAGTCCAGGTGGCAGGACTCTGAACTGCCAAGCACGTGCAAAAATTCCAAGACCTAAAATCAAGACGAATAGAAGCCAATGAATGCGCTTGGAGTTAATGTCCATCAATAATCTTGAGATGGATTGGCGAATGTTAATCAAGGGTTTCCTTTTGATTCAATCTTTTTTATTGGTCAACATCATCGGGCATGTATTATTATTGTTCGGCCCCAGCCGTGTTTTTAAGCTTGGCCGCCAGATTAGATAAAACATCTTTGATTACGATTGCAACCAATATCAGAATTCCAAGCGCCAATATTGGGATTGCCGCTGGTTCAGTTTGAAAGAGGGTAGGTTGGTAGGCGAAGAAAGAAATAATGCTCATCCCTATTGGAATATAGAAATAACGTGAAAAATAAAAAGCGAAAAGAATTGACAGAACATCAGCCGGGTAAAAATAACGATCTAACATTTTGGGAAGAACTAATGGCATAAGCATTACAGAAATCAGCGAAAGTTCGATAAGTAAAGATGGTGTTAGATCGACACGGCTTCTGTAAATCAAAATGGAAAAGAGTAAGGCGACTGCAATCCCTAGTATCAACCCTGCAGGATAAAAAAAGGGATAAAACCGACCTGAATTTGGTATCAATGAAAGAAGCGACGGAGCGTGCATGGAAAGTTGCTGATATTGACTGGCCTGCGAAGGATAGATGGAAAGGAGGTCTATTAATGAGCGGCCCGCCAGCAATGCAGGAACAAGAGAGAGAAGCATGATTGACGGAACGATTAAAGATCTTTCCAGGGGATTTCCCGTCTCAATAAAAGTGCAAATAGGAGGGGAAGTAAAAATATCGCCTGTGCCTTGAAAGAGATAGATACTCCGAAGGAAAGCATTGCTAGAGCCGGTCGCTTGGTCAGCAGGAAATATATGCAGGTGATCAATGCGACCGTATAAAGCGCGTCTGCCTGACCCCAAAAGGCACTATTCAAAACAACAGTTGGGGCAAAGAGGATTGCAAATGTCGCTAACATCGGAACAGGGGACTTTGGATATCTAATACTTACGATCTTATATGCCAGTCCAGCACAGGCAAAATCGGCAATCATAGGTGGCAACTTGGTAGCCGTTAGGCTGGGGAGGTCAGGGAAAAATCGAATGACGATATAAAGCAGATAAAGGTATGGAGGATTGTAATTTGAAAAATTTTGACCGAATGCAGAAAATCCGTGCGCTTTAATATAGGTATACCAATGCCGCGTATAGACCGCGTAGTCAATGGATTGGAAATTCAACAGACTATACCGGATGGCGATTGCCAGCGCGATTCCAATGGTGATGATGACAAAGTCCGAAATTGGAAGCCGCTTGATTTGATTTCATTCGACCGCCGTCCGATTCGCCTCGCTGGCATAAAGATTTGTAATTACATTTTTAACGAGAAGGCAAATCGCTATGAGTAATCCCAATGTCAAAACGGGAAAGGGTACCGGCGTTTGTTCAAATAAATACGGCTCATACGATAGAAATGAAACAGCGCTCATTGCGATCGGAATAAAGAAAAGCTGAGGAAAATAAAAGGCAAATGCAATTGAAATCACATCGGCAGGGAAGAAATAGCGTTCGTGCATTTTGGGCAAAAAGAATGGAATGAGCATGAAAGAAATAAGTGAAAGTTCTATGATTGTTGATGGAGTCAATTCTGCTTGGCTCTTGTAAATCAACACGACGAGCAGAAAAGCCATTACTCCTCCAAGGAGTATTCCAGGCACATATAACAGGTTGAATACCTCCTTGGTCTGTGGCACCCAAGTGTATATCGAAGGAGCATTCATTGTGATCGATTCGAATTGAGAGGATTGATGAAGGTAAACGTTTAAAAGATCTGAAATGGGTCTGCCGGCGATCCAGGATGGAACCAAGGATAGGAATAAAACGAAAGGAATTGAAAGTAGTTCCTTCCAGTTCAACATTTTTTCTTAAGAAAAGCGCAAGTAGTACAGGCGCTACGAAGATCGCCTGTAACTTAAAAGATAACGCAATCCCGTAAGCCAGCATCGATAGCCAGTTTTTGCGAACGATTAGATAATAGATACAAGCAGTCAGGGCAGCAGTGTAAATACTGTCAGACTGGCCCCAATAGGCGCTATTTAAAATAACTGTTGGGGCAAATAGAACCGCTACAGCCGCAATTAGCGGCGTCATTGAATTTGTGTTTTTTACTTTGACGATTCGGTAAACGTAGTAGGCGCAGATGAAGTCGCAAATTAACCCTGGAATTTTTGCGCCAATCACTGTTGGTAAATCTGGATCGGATCGGATGACCAAATAAAAAAGATAAAGGTATGGTGGGTTATAGTTTGAGAAGTTAGTGGCGAATGCAGAGAAACCGTTTGATCTGATAAAGTTATACCAGTGACTGACTTTTCCTAGGTAATCCGGAGATTTATATTCGAGTAGGCTATAGCGAATTAGAATGGCTAAAATAAGTCCAGCCGCGATGACAAGTATATTGAAATAATCAATTTTCCTAAATTGTTCCATTTGTTGTTGAAAAGTGCTTCCTTTAATCTTATTGGAAAAGGAAAGAAAGATTTTATTCATAAATTGCTCTCATCGTTTTTCACAAGTTCGGTATTATTGAAGTAGTGTTGCCCTGCTAATTCTGCCGGTTCATACTCATTTTCTCTATTATAATTGACGTCGGAGGCTTTTTCATGGAAATCATGTGGTATGGGCATTCCTGTTTTCGTCTCACCGAGCGCAATATGGCGACGGTGGTAACGGATCCTTACGACAATACATCCATCGGATATTTTCCGCTCAAGCTCAAAGCGGATATTGTTACCATCAGCCATGACGCGCCGGGGCACAATAACTCGGACGTGGTCAAAGGTACATCGCATGTCATCAGCGGACCTGGGGAGTTCGAGATTGGCGGGGTGTTCATTACCGGCGTTCAAACCGATGGCGGCGGTGCAGGCAAGAAGGCCAAAGAACAAACTCGGAATACGCTGTATGTGTTTGATTATGATGGCCTGACGATCGTGCATCTTGGCGACTTGAAGCAGCTGCCACCTCAGACCGAGATCGAAGCGCTGGGAACGGTGAATGTGGCTCTCGTCCCGGTGGGGGGCGGTGGAGGACTCAATGCCGCGAAAGCCGCCGAGGTCATCAGCTTGCTCGAACCGAACATCGTTATCCCGATGCACTATGCCACCTCCGATGCCAAAGTCTCGCTTGAGTCGCTAAATAAATTCATCAAAGAAATGGGACTCAGCAAACCTGAAACTCAACCGTCTATCAAAGTGACGCGCTCTTCTTTGCCTGAAGAGACGCACGTCGTTGTGCTGGATTATCAACGTGAGTGAAGCTGCGCCTGTCAAAGTAATTATGAGCTGGGATATTGCCGCCGATCACGAGCAGGAATACTTTGAATTTGTGATCGGTGAATGGGTGCCGGGAGTTCAGCGGCTCGGCTTCCAGCCGACCGATGCATGGGCAACTGTTTATGGCGCTTATCCGCAAATTCAAGTGAACCTGCTAGCCGATAGCGAGTCCGCCGCGCGCCGCATCTTAAACTCGAGCGATTGGACTACATTGGAAGATCGCCTGCTCACATTTGTCCGCAATTTTTCTTATAAGGTAGTGCCCTTCCGTAACGGATTTCAATTTTAGGAATGAAAACCCAGACATCGAACGGTCGATGGTTTTTCTCACTTGCGGCTCTCGAAGCGGGGGCCGCTCTCCTTTTATTATTTCTCGTGCCGCATGAGGGAAGTAGTTTTTCTTTGACTCGGCTGGCGCTGTTTGGCGTGCTGATTGCTTTTTTTGTTTTATGGATTTATTTCTTTGTGCGCCCTCCGAACCGGTTGGATTTCCTGATCCGTCCATCGTTCGCATTCGTCTCAGCGCTTCTGGCTGTGACGTTGGGCTGGTCTCTTTTCTTCCTGCGTTACCTCGACCCGGAACGTTTGCTGCCTTATTACCAACGCCTTAGCCCGATCCTGTTCTATTTGCTGATCCTTGCTTTTCAATTTTCCATTTTCATACTTATTTTGTGCTATGGATTTCATCACGGGAATCTGCTTTCACGCAAATCCGTTTATCGTTTTGCGTGGATTGCGTTTGTTGTTTTACTTTGCATTTTATGTTTTGTTGCAATTACCCATCTTGGATTTACAAAAGATCCGGCTTATTGGGGTGAACCCGGCGTTCCATTGCTTGGATGGCAAGTCGTGGTTGCGATTCTCATGGGGGGCGCAGTATTGACTCTCGGCTTGCGATTTGCCCTGGATCGAGATACAGGCTCGGCAGTCCGAACCGATGTAATCTTGGCAGTGGTTATCTGGTTGGTTGCGGTATGGATTTGGCTTTCTGTCCCGATGAGCGTCATGCAGAATAGTTTTTATGCGCCCATGCTGCCGCCGACCAATCAGCCGTTCCCCAACTCCGATGCGGCTTATTACGATTATCATGCGCAGTCGGTTTTGCTGGGCATGGGTTATCTGGGAGACATTCCCACGCGTCCGGTCTATATTTTGCTTTTAGTACTGTTGCATATTTTGTTTGGACAGAATTATGCTCTGATCATCGCCGGTCAATCGTGTGTGCTGGCATTGTTCCCTGTGACCTTGTATTTCCTCGGACGGAAAATTCATAGCCGTGCGGCGGGCGTGACGATTGCATTCTTTGCCATCTTCCGCGAGGTGACTACCCTATGGGTTTCGTCTGCCACGCGCGTTTCAGACACGCGCACTTTGCTGACGGATTTGCCCACCGCGCTGATGATCACGCTGGCGTGTCTGGTTGTGATGCGCTGGTTGGAAAACAGGAGCATTCAGCGCGCCCTGGTCGCAGGCGGCATCTGTGGTGTGATGCTGCTTCTGCGAACACAGTCCGTGATTATTTTGCCGCTTGCGCTTTTGTTGGCTTTCTTGGTGTTCTGGCCGCAATGGCGGGATGCGGGACGGAGGATGGCCTGGTTGGTTCTTGGCATTGCGGTGACGGTTGCGCCGTGGCTTATTCATAATTATTTGGCGATTGGTCAGTTTGCTTTTGACGATCCGCGACAAATGGCAGTGATTTCCAGTCAATATGCATTGACTGGAAACCTGGATACGTCTGAATTTAATATTCAGTCTCAAAGCCTCACCGGGAATTTACTTTCGTTTACTTTAAAGCATCCTGATGTGGTAACCCAGTTCATCACCAATCATTTTCTTGCCACGGAAATTGGCGGCGTGCTGGCATTACCGTTGATTGAACCGTTTAAGAGTTTGCGTGCACCGATTGATATTTACTGGTTTGATTGGAACGGACGTTTGGTTTGGTACAACTTTTTAGTTGTCCTTTTATATCTTGCGATCATTGCAATTGGCTTGGGTTCGGCGTGGAAACGTCTGAGCTGGCTTGGGCTGGCGCCATTGGCTTTCAGTTTAGGATATGCTCTTGCGAATGGTATTGGCCGTTTCTCGGGCTGGCGATATGATCTTCCAGCGGATTGGGTTTCTTATTTTTATTTTGGAATTGGCGTCGTGGAAATCTTGTCGTCTTTCGCACTTTTTATGGGTGCCTCTGCGCAACGTTTGTTTACAAAAATTTCCTTGGAACAGTCCGCCACGAAATTCAATACAAAATTCGCTTTACCTATCATGGCCGCTTTCATCTTGATTGGTTCTCTGCCATGGATTGCGGAACATGCCGTGCCGCCACAGAATCTTTTGCTGCCAGAATCTGCTTTGATGGAACAGGCATCTCAGGTGCCGGCCGTGCAATCAGCGCACCTGACGCAGGATCAGGTGAATCATTTTCTCTCCCAAAAGACAAATCCCGACGCCGAAGTTTTGCAAGGCCGGGCGCTTTATCCTCGCTTCTTCTGGCGCGGGCAAGGCATCGCACAAGCGCATCCATCGCCGGCGTATGCATTCCGCGATTATTCTCGCTTAGGTTTTCTTTTGATGACGACGAATCAGATCACGCCGATTGTTTTCCAGAACAAAACTGTTCCCTCCGTCCCCGATGCGGGCGCCGTAATTATTTTGGGCTGTAAACAATCCGATTATGTGGAAGCCCGTGTGATTATCTTTCCGGCCCAGAACCTGATCTTCCAAGCTGAGTCCCCGTTTAGTCAATGCGTGAACAACGGGGAATGAGCACGTTTGCAAGGCGTCTATTGGCTTGGTACCACCGCAACGCGCGGACTCTTCCCTGGCGAAATCATCCCGATCCCTACGCGGTCTGGGTATCGGAAATCATGTTGCAACAAACCCGCGTCGAAACGGTCATTCCATATTTCCATGATTGGATGCGGCGCTTTCCAACGATCAAGAGTCTTGCTGAAGCTTCAGAACAAGATGTATTGAATCTATGGGAGGGCCTTGGTTATTATGCACGCGCCCGCAATTCGTATAAAGCCGCAAAAATTGTCGTTGAAAAATTTAACGCTCAATTGCCGCGCGACCTGGATGCACTTCGCCGCTTGCCCGGCATCGGACGATATACGGTCGGGGCCATTGCTTCGATGGCATTCGGCATGGACGAGCCAACTCTTGATGGAAATATTCGCCGCGTGTTTGCGCGCGTCTTTAACATAAGTTTGCCAGCGGATTCATCCTCAGGTGAAAAAGCCTTGTGGAATTTGGCCGCTGAGCATTTACCTAAAGGAAAGGCTGGTGATTACAATCAAGCCTTGATGGATCTGGGCGCGACGATTTGTATTCCAAAAAATCCGCATTGTTTGATTTGCCCTCTGATGGAATTATGTGAAGCCCGACAAAAGGGAAATCAAGATCGACGCCCGGTGTTGAAGCTAAAGAAGAAGCCGCCGCATTATGTTCTTGCCGCGGCGGTCATCATGAAAAACGGACGCGTTTTACTGGCAAAGCGTCCATCAAAGGGATTGTTGGGCGGGATGTGGGAATTTCCCAATAGCAGGGTGGTTGGCGATCGGGCTCGAGAGTTATCAAAAAGTTTGAGATCAGGCTACCAGCTAAAGGTCCAGAGAAATGATGCGCTAGGCGTTGTCCACCACGCATACACACATTTCAAGGTGACGGTTTACGTGTTCCAGTGCAAGTTTGTCTCGAAACCAGCAAATCAAAATCTGACATGGACGAAGATAAGCGATTTGCAAAATCTCCCGATGGGAAAAGTAGATCGGGAGATTACCAAATTATTGTGCTGATTATTCAGAAAGAATTCAGGCCTGCGTTATGCCCGGTTCATGGTGACGAAGATCATCGGCCTGCGTTTGGTTTCTTCGTGCAGATAACTTTTTACCGCGCTTACAATATTTTTTTCATCATTCACTCCGCCGCCGTCGACGATTTCGACGACGCGCTTGCGGACTTCGGGGATCAACTGTTCCGCGTCTTCGGGCGAGACGAACCCGCGCGTGATAATCTCTGGATCGTGGAGCAATCGTCCTGTGGATTTATTCAAGCTGACGTCGATGAACAGGATTCCGCTGCGGGCCAATTTTTCCCGTTCTTGCATGACGCCGTGATCAATGTCGCCGATGGATTCGCCGTCTACAAAGACATAGCCGCCGGGGATTCGTTCGCCGAGCTTGATCTTGCCACCGGAAAGTTCAACCACTTGTCCGTTCTCAACCACAATCACATTTTCTTCTGGGATGCCGACCTGTTTTGCCAACTCGCCATGACGTTTCAGTTGTCGCAGTTCGCCGTGAATGGGCATGAAGTGTCTTGGCTTAACCAAGTTGAATAAAAACTTTTGTTCTTCCTGACTCGCGTGACCGGAAACATGCACCTGTGCGACTGAATCATAGATCACATTTGCGCCGCGTCGAAGCAAACGGTTGATCGCTTTGCTGATCGTTTCCTCATTGCCGGGAATCGGATGTGACGATAACACTACGGTATCGCCAGACTTGAGATCAAACGATCGGTTCGTGCCGGTGGATAAACGTCCGACGATGGATGAGGGTTCACCCTGCGAACCGGTGCACATAATCGTCACCTTATGATCCTGCATGTGCATGGCCTGATCAATTGGAACAATCAGTTCATCCGGGATTTCCAGATAACCGAGCTTGCGCGCGATCTTGACGTTATCGATCATGCTTGGACCGGCGAGAGCCATTTTGCGTCCATGTTTTGCGGTTGCATCCGCGACTTGTTGGATGCGCGAGATGAGCGATGCAAACGTCGCAACAATCACGCGTCCTTGCGCCTCGCTAAAAACTTTATCGAACGCCGGGCCGATCACCATTTCGGATGGCGTCCAGCCGGGGCGTTCCGAATTGGTTGAATCGGAAAGCAACAAGTCCACGCCGCGCGCGGCGAACTCCGTCAGTTTTGCGTAATCGGTCGGCCAGCCATCCACGGGCGTGAGATCGAATTTGAAATCGCTCATGTGAACCACGAGGCCCGCAGGCGTGGTAATGCCGAGTCCGACCGCATCGGGAATGGAATGCGAGATGTGAAAGAACTCCACCTTAAACGGTCCAAGCTGAATGGTTTTTCCCGCTTCCACGGTGTGAAGCGAGCCTTTGTTCAAGGCGTTGTTGCGCGCCAATTTAACTTCGATCAAACCGCGGGTCAGGGGAGTGGCGTAAACCGGTACAGGGAAATCATTTAGAACATGGGGGATTGCACCGATATGGTCTTCATGTCCGTGCGTGATGACAATACCGAGGATCTGATTCGCCTTGTTGCGCAAATAGTTGTAATCGGGAATGATGTAATCGATCCCGAGCATGTCGTTTTCTGGAAACATAATTCCCGCATCGACGATCAGGATTTGATGATCGAATTCATAGGCAGTCATGTTCTTGCCGACTTCCCCAAGTCCACCCAGGGGAATGATTCTTAATTTTCCGTGCTTAGGCATTAGGTTTGTTTTCCTCACTAACTTAAAATTTTTTATCCGCCATAGGCGGTAAGAGTCACTTTCGTGTTATACAAAAATGCCCGAGGGAAAGTACGACTTCCCGCGGGGCTGTTCGTGCCACACATGCAATTACTTTTCCAAGGGTCTTGCAAAACTGCCATAAGGCAGTGAAAGTCAATATCAACAACCCTAAGTATAGCAGGGCGAAGGATATTTGTCAAAGGCGAATTTGTTAAGGTTTGATTAGCAATTTCATCCAAAGACATAAAAAGAATTACGCGGTTTTCTTGGTGATAGAATTCATTTGAAATTCCTCGGAGGCACTCATGCAAGCATCGCGATTACGCGCTCGTTATCGGTACATCATGGGATTTTTTGCCCGCGCTACGGTGAGCTTTATCTTTTGGGAAATTGTTTTGCCGCGCATTGGTCTGCGACCCGTGTCGCAGCGGACGCGTTCGCCGCGCTTCAAAAAAATCGCATCACAATTTCGTGTGATGGCAATCCGCATGGGCGGTGTGATGATCAAGGTGGGCCAGTTCCTTTCGGCGCGGCTGGATGTCTTGCCGGCCGAGATTACAGATGAACTTTCGGGTTTGCAGGATGAAGTTCCAGCTGAAGATTTCAAGGCGATTAAAAAATTAGCGGAAGCCGAATTCGGTGCGCCGCTGGATGAAATCTTCGAGCGCTTCGAAACCGAACCGTTAGCGGCTGCCTCACTCGGACAGGTTCACCGCGCCCGCTTGCGGGCCGACGCGCCGGAAGCGGAACAATTTCGAGAGGTCGTTGTCAAGATCCAGCGACCATTCATTGATCAATTGATCGATGTGGATTTTTCCGCTCTTCGTCGTTTTGGCGGATGGCTTCAACGCTATGAGCCGATTCGAAAACGAGTCAACGTTCCGGCATTGATCGAAGAATTGTCGGAAACCGTTCATTGTGAAATAGATTATTTGGCCGAAGGGAAAAACGCCGAAACATTTGCTGAAAACTTCAAAGACCGGAAGCGTGTGCATGTGCCGCGTGTGGTGTGGAGTCGCACCACGCAGCGAGCGCTCACGCTTGAAAATGTGTATGCCATCAAGATCACGGACTACGATGAAATCACTGCTGTGGGCATTGACCGCGCCGAAGTTGCAGCGGTTTTGCTTGATACATACCTCAAACAAATCTTTGAAGATGGTTTCTTTCATGCCGATCCGCATCCCGGCAATTTATTTGTGACCCCGGTTCCGGCAACCACCCTGAAAAGCTCAGGACGCGAGAAAAGAAAAGCAGGCTGGCGATTGACCTTCGTTGATTTTGGAATGGTGGGCGATGTGCCGGAGAATTTGCGCGATGGTTTGCGCGACCTGCTGATCGGGGTTGGGACGCGTGATCCTTCGCGCGTCGTGAAATCGTATAAAACGATGGGCGTCCTGCTCCCAAGCGCGGATACTGAATTACTCGAACAGGCCGAGAGGCAATTGTTCGAACGTTTTTGGGGAATGTCGATGAGCGAATTGAGAAAAGTCAATCATCGAGAGATGCGAGATTTCGCCCATCAATTCCGCGACTTGATGTATGAGATGCCGTTCCAATTGCCACACAATCTTTTGTTGTTGGGGCGGACAGTTGCGATTTTATCCGGGATGTGCACCGGGCTTGATCCGGACTTCAATGTTTGGGAAGAGCTTGCGCCCTACGCGCAAAAGCTCGTTGCGGATGAAGTCGGTTCCGGCTGGGAAGTTTGGCTGGACGAAATTGGGGACTTAGTCAAAGAACTGATTGCGTTGCCCGTGCAGACGGGTCGGGTTTTGACACGTCTGGAGCGCGGCGAATTGAATGTCAATATGCCGCAGGTCAATCGCCATCTTTCCTATGTGGAAGGCGCAATGAATCGCGTGGCTGGAGCGTTGATCTTCGCCGTGTTCTTGTTGAGCGGCGTTCTGCTTCGCACTGGCGGCGACCTGTTGCTCAGCAACGTGTTTTGGGGCTTGTCGTTCCTGGCTTTGATTTGGACGATCTTCTTTTCGCGCGGTCATTCCCCCTGGCGTTGAATGTCATTGCGAGGAGCCGCTTCGCGGCGACGTGGCAATCTCCTGTTTGAAAGTTAGTTGAGATTGTCACGCGCCCTCACCTGCACTTGTATGCAGGTGCAAGTGTCGGGCGCCCGCAATGACAGCTTGTTATTCTTATTCTTTTTTATCCATTCGTTCGAGCGCCGAATCGATCATACTGCGCCAAGCCAGCAGCATTTCCTTGCGGGCGGCCCGGCGATGCTCAACGAATTCGGGCGGAAGGAAACCCTTGATGCTCTCGCGCATCTCTTGACGTGCAGCATGGAAGTGCTCACGCGCTTCCTCGGAGATTTTTCCTTCAAACGGTTTGCGCCGAGTTGTTTTTTCTGCCATAGGTACCTCACTTTCTTGTGAGTAATTATAATGCTTAAAGTCTGTGTAATATATACGGTTGGTGAGTTTAAACATGGTTTTCTCAAAGTCGCGAGAAAGGGGTGGTAAGCAGTGAAAATGCCTGGGATAAGTGGGCGGCGAAATAACGGCGAGCTTGGGCGGCATTGTTGAATTTTGCTTGATGGATGAGGGCAATAACAAGATTATTGATGGAAGCCATCACCTTTCCGGTGTTGCCGATGGTCATACGTGTTGCATCTTCATGGAAGGTGACATCCCGGCGATAATGTAGGCCGGTCTCAATTTCCCAATGGGAACGACGTATCTTGAGGAGACGAGCGGGGGGTGCTTTGGTGCGTGCTAAGCTTGTAATCCCGAACTCCACATCGTGCGAAGTATGATACACCCGGCCTGCACGGAACCATTGAAATTGACGCTCCAGTCGATACACTTGGGATAGTCCCGGCCAGGTGGAATAGGCATTCAACATTTCGCTAGTTGTGATCGTGCGCCTCTCCAAACGGCCGTGGCTCTTGTTGATTTTCTGTACTGTGAGGAAATCGGTTTCGATCTTGCCGAATCCGGGTTTCGGATATTCGGGTGCAAAGAGCTGTTGAATACTTTTATACAAGGCCGGTTGGTTTTCCTTTACTGGAAAAACATAGTCACCGTCACGCTCCACAATCAGACCGGATAGAACCCGTTGAGTATGCATTGCGTCGGCTGTGATGATTTTTCCCGAGATTTTCACAGTTTCAAGCGCTTTGGGCGCCTTGGGGATCTCGTTTTCTTTCCGTCCGACTTCCACCTGTGACATCACCTTGCCGTGCTTTCCATCATACACGCTCAGAAGATACTCTGAACCTTCATCATCCTTTTTGCGAGCCCCGCGCGGCGCTTTGCCGTCCAGCGCATACACCTCGCCCTGTTCCTCTTGCTGGTTATATTCTCCAATCAACCGATCCATCTCTTCTTGATACACGACCTGTGCTAGGATTCGTCGCAACGTGTGGTGACTCGGCATGCTGGCCCGTTTCAATTGCAGTAGCTTCACCAACTGCTCTTGGTGATGCTTTGCCCATTCCGCCATGCCATACGGTCTGTCTTCTCCACTCAACTTGGCCAGCACCATCATCATCAATACACTATCCAAACGATATCGCTTACCTCGCGCCTTACGGACATCCGTGAGTTTGCACAACCCCTCATACACACTCCCTAAATCGTATACAACGCCACTCGGCCCATACTCTTGCCGAATCCGGCTCGTGCTAGAATACATGCTAGATCCTCCTCGATGAATTGCTTGGTTGCACTCGCAATTGTACCGAGAAGGATCTTTTCTGTTTCTCTACCTACTTGTTTCTTTACTTTTTGTCAATCGACTTTGAGAAAGCCATGTGAGTTTAAAACTTCCACCGCAAGGCGGAAAATGATTCCGGCCTAGCTTTATCTCTCACTTTGTGGTTCAAGTCATGGGCAAGAATAGAGCTTTTCTCCCACCATTTTGACCCCCGCCCAGGTTACAGAGTCGTCAGAATTCACATTTATTTCTCCTGAAATTTACAACATTGCGCATCTTGCTCTGGATGTTTTAAAGCTTAAGGGAAGAATTATAAGTTATCCATTCTCGGAAGCCAGACGAGCGATTTGAAGCAGGCAACAGCGAATCACGTCTTGCTTTGCGTAGGGAAGCGCGCTTTCCTCAATCTGCGCAATGCGTTCCACATCGTTGATAGCGCGGATAATGCTGACCGGCACTTCGATGTTTTCCTCGGCGAATGCACTCAGGTATTCCACGGCCCCGAGCAGAAAGCGCCGCATTTCATCGTCGGCGCGGGCGGTGCGGAAAAAGCCGGTTAGTGTTGAGGGCGGTTTCACCCCGCGGCCGATTGAAGGCGGTAACCCGAATGAACGGGTGGATGAGAAAGCATATAACGCGTTTGCAAGCTCAGTAAAGCTTTGTACCCGCTGATAGATCGATTCGCCCATCACATCCCAAATTATGGAACGCCAGTAATGAATCTGTTGGGGCAACTGAAGCAGTTCGGTGACCTCGGCTCGCCAGTCGTCGGATATTCGTCCGGAGACACCTTCCAGCAAAACATCGGTGTCAGTATTAAATAAATTTTTCTGCAACAACACTGCCAGGTCCGGACGAAGCGTGGGAAGTAGATCCGGAATAAAGACTCCTTCGGTGAAGAAGTCGCCAACGCTTACGCCATGACGCCGCAGGAGTTCCTGTTGGAATAACGGCAAATAACGCTGCATTGCATCGCCATCTTCCCGCAAAGCCACAAAGGCTGAATTTCCCGCAGGGAATGCAGTTTCGACGCGGTTGAGGAATTCGCCTTTCCAGTCCTGATAGATTCGCAGGGTGCTGAGAATTTCATAAACAGGCAGGTGCGGTAACAGGCGATCCATGATCATTCGTTCACGTTCGGCCTCAACGAAGGATTTTTGCGCAAAGCGCTCCACGGCGCGGAACAGGCCGGTCGTGAGTTGATTGATGCCAAGCACAACCGTTTGTGCCTGATTATGTGCAATGGCTCGTAACAGGCTTCCCTGTTTGGATAAAGGAATGGTCTCGGCGATACCGGCAAGGATCTGTTGTCCACGTTCGGTGCCTGTGCCGGGTGTTGGGCGGGAAGTGGGGCGGTCACGCAATTGAGGGCTGGACCTGCCGATGAAATAGGAAATGATGTGAATCCCGATAACGTCCTCTTCTCGCCCATAGAGGATCTGGCGGAAATTATCGGTTAGCTCTTTTAGGAATTCCTCGTAAAGCGTTTCGCTCGTTCCAACCGCTAAACGTTCCAGTTCTTGCCTGCTCCAACGTTGCACACCCGAACGACTCTCGGCAATGGACTCGGCAGCCCGGATCAAATCCTTGCGATGCTGCTGCTGCGATTCACGTACATGATAAAGTAAGCTGACAAACTCGTTCACCGGCAAGGAGCGGAGTTGTTCTGATATGTTGCTTTGGAAGGTTCTTAAATCTCCGCCAAGGAAAACTCCCTGTAACGGAGTGACCGCGTAGGCTGTGCTCTTCCGCGCGGCCGCGGGAAGATTGCTGGAAAACCGACGCCGGTTGTCTTCGGAACTCGGGAAAGCAGCATTTCCGGCAACGCGAGAGTAATATCCTCCCTGTCGTTGCATCGGTTCGCCGCTGCCCAATTTGACGCGTACAACTTCTGCCAGGTGATGTTCGGCTAGCCACAATTGAATTTCGTATTTGGCTTTAAGATACAGATGAGCCGCGGTTGCCTGGCTTGCCTGTTGACTCAAATCGGAGCCGGCGATGAAAACTTCCGCGATCATTTCGGCAAACCGATCCTGTGTCGCTTGAGCAGTTTGCCGACTTTGTGCCGCGTAATCCCATACCCGGTCGAGATAAGCTCGGATGTTATTGACTGAGTCAATATCCTCGAACAGGGGAATCATCCAGATCGAGGGAAGTTCGGTCAATGAGTGTACCCGGCGCGCCTGTTCGCTCTGAATGTGCATTTTCCGGTCGAGCGAAATCAACGCTTCTGGTTTCGTAGAAAGGCTGATTTGTATTGCCAGCACCAGGCCCGGGTTGCCATATTTTTCGGCGAGGGCGTTAATTTCATACATGTTGTATACCGTTGTGTCAATGGTAAAGGAGTCGCGCGCGGTGATCAATCCTTGATGAATGCGGGGGGTGATCACACTACGCTGCAAAATATCCCGGTAGCCCACCACTTCGCGAAGCAAAGGTTCCGAAGCGCGGTTCATTTGAATGGCGGGGATCAAAGCATGTAATTGTTTCCTCAGTTTTTTGTTAAGCGCAAAGTAATACTCCAGCATCGTGCGGCGCTCTCGACGGAGTTCAAGCATTCTTCGTTCGTAATGATCATTGTGTTGCAATAGAATTCGCATTGGATCACGGCGAAGATGCAACCGCGTAGCCAACCTTTGCAGGGATGTGGTATCAACGGAAAACGGCAGAGTTCCCCGATAGCGTTGTTCCAACTGGTGAGTGAGCAGCGTGATGTTGTTTAGAAGCTGGGTAAAGCGTTGATTCTGCTCAGGGAGCAAGTCGAGTTCGGATAGCAGTTCTGGATTTATCTCCACAGTTGGGTCGGCTTGCCGCAACAGATTTAGGATGCGACTCAAGCTTCGAACATTTTCCATCACGATCGCTGCGATCAATCGATGTCCCTGACCTGAAGGTCGGTTACTTCCGTCCCAATCGCTCCAGAACGAGAGGAACGGCGAAAAGGTCGTGTTTGTAAACAGTTCGGCTTGTTCCTCGCCTGCGATCTGGCTGGCAAGGTCCAATAGGATTTCATCCGCTTCTTCCTGCGAATTAATAGCCACGTTGCGCCCCAGATATTCATGCCACATTTCTTGGGCCGCTTTTTCAATCAGAGATGGATCAATTCGTTCCTTGGAGATCAGGGCTTTTACGATTGCGTCCAGAGCCAGTTCTGCGCGCAGTGAGTACATTTGTGTGGGATGGACAGTTCGATCATAGGACCGTAATCGAAACAATTCCTGACGCCGCTGGAGAGAATCCTTCATGAATTCTCGGTCCAATCGCTTGGCAAGATATTCACCACTGTCGTTCAATGATCGTTGCATCAATTCATCGCTGATGAATGCCCGGTCAAGCAGGCGGGTGTGAAATACATCCAATCGTTCTAGCAAGTAATGCTGTAAGAACTCACGGTAGAGGGATTGGCTATTCAGCGGTTGGAGGAGGCTCGGGCGGCGAACGAATTGGCCATTTTGGGCGTGGCGAAGAATCTGTTTTGTGACGGCCTCCCAAGAGACTGAGAGCTCGACCGACCGGCTGTTTGTGCGGTCTTGATTTCGGAATGGCAATTGCTTGCGGTTATAGTGGGCCTCCTCTTCGGCGATGAGGCGGTTCAAATCAATCAGCAAGCGACGAGTTTTGGCCAGCAGAATATCTGCATTGTCCACGCCGCCCAGCGTCAGGCGGAAGGTTGTTCTGCCGGTTTCATATCCCTTCTCGGTGCGCGCAAAAGTTGCCAGTGGCAGTAAGCCTATTCCTCGTCGCGCTAAAGAGGAAGCCAGCCAGTCCAAGGATAGACCAGCTGGTAAGTTTCCGATGCGCAGTAAAGGATACATGCTGCCGGTTGGCGGTATGATGGTCAAGCCAAAGGGATTGCGCTCCTGGGGTAGGTTTTCGACAGCGGTTAATAGAGCCTGCGTCCGTTCGCGAAAAATTTTGTTACGCATGCGCCAATAAGCCCGGGTCGCGTCGATTGTATTGCGGTAAAACAAATAGCAGATAAAGATGGCAGCGAGGTTCGGTTGAATGTGGGAATTCAACGCTTCAAAGCGTTGGGATAGTTGCGGGTCGCGAATTTCAACCACAGCCATTCTGGCTCCAGCCAGACAATCGGTCTTTGACATGGAGTGAACGGTGATCACTCGCTCAGCCTGTTTCTCATTGACGATACCGAGCCGAACCAAGTCAGATGCGATCTGACGAACAGTTTTAATTTCTGGCAGGCCATCGACCGGCGCCATATTTTGGTAAGCTAGATCATCGATGATGTAGATATTGTGTTGCAGGCAGTATGTGATCAATTGGCGGATGGCTTCTTCATTGAAAATCCGTCCCGTACCATTGTGGGGATTATTGATGGCTACCGCGCCTCGCTCAGTCCAAGAGGAATCGCGGCGGCAGAGTTCATCCAATTTTTCGATGATGGCGTCCACATCAAGTTCTAGCGAGGCCGTTAATGGCACTGCATGAACTTGAGGAAAACACTGTTCATAGGACCAACTTAAATCCGGAGCCACCACTTCACTGATCCCGCAATAAAAGCCCAGAATTCCCAGCGCGGTGCGGGATGAACCGCTAGCAACTTGACAAGCCTCGGGCCGATATTGGGGTTGGTGTCTTGTAAAAGCGCTGAGAAAACTTCGTTGGAGTGCCTGACACCAAGCCGGGTCGTGCAGGTTTTGAATTAGCAGATCAAGCAGCTCTTTTGCCTCGACGGTCGAGAATTCGTCAAAGATGCCGTCTTTCCACGCGTTCTGAACACGACGGTTATGCACGGCGATTTTCTCGTCCAAGTTCGTCAGGGCATGCGTAAGCTGTTTAACATGATCGCTCAACAATTGTTCGAGATGTTGTTCCACCTGTTCAGCCAGTTGTGGCAGGACAGTTTCTGTAGCGATACCCAATGCCAAGCCCTCGAATGAGGGCCTCACTTGAGGTACTTCTGCGGGAGTCTCTGTCTGAAGATGAGTCAATTTTTGATCAATAAGAAAAGTCAGGAGTTCGACTTCGGAGGCGGAGGGTGTCCCTTTCAGGTTGAAATGAACGTTCTCAATGATGTTCAAAAAATCGGCGTTGCCGGCGATGAATACAGTGGAGAGCGCGTGCAATCGTTGCGCAAAAATCCCCGGATGGAGCAATCGGATGACGCGCTGTACCAATTTCGCTTCACGGGCAAGCGAAAGATGATTTGGGGCATTGTTGGCTTCGATGAAGAACAAGGGATACTGAATGCTCAGGAGACGGAGTTTTCGTCGTGTCTCTTCCCCTAACGGACCGCCGATCAATAAAAATGTCGGGATTTCGGGCTGATGAATTAGGAATTGTTGGAGCTGCTCGTGCGCGACTCGCTCCTCAGCAGCGAGATCTTCAAATAGAAGATTCGGGATGGCTTTCAATTGCGGCAGGAGTTCAAAACGGTAACACAGAATGTGAGCGGGCGTGACCTCCAGATATGAGGACAGAGCTAGCAGCATGACGCGCAACGCTTCGTGAATCCCGCCTGACGCAAGAATGATCTCCCGCCTACCGGACTGTTCACCGGTATCATAATGCAAAGGTTCTTGCTGGTGATCCAGCCATGCACAAAACGCTTTGATAATGGCATGAGGCGTTGTTCGCAGGTATCCGCCTCGCGGCATGTAAGGAGAGCTCTTTTGCATGGCGCGGATGATGAACTCAAGCTTTGGCTTATCGGAGGGTTCCCATTGCAGATGTTCCAGAATCGCATCGGGTTCGGTGTCGCGTAGGTTTTCTTGATAGATATCTATGCCAAGCGCAATGCGTAGGAAAGCCGAGGAGAGTTCTTGGATCCTGTAAAGGGTTTCCGATGTGGAAGTCAATCCGCTCCTCCTTCGGAACCGGCGCGGCTACAGTCGTTTCGCTAACCTCCGAGACTCGAGCAACACGGATCGGTTTCAGCCGAAAGAAATCCAAGAGATCAGACTGCGATGCCATCTTATACCAACAAATTGCAGAGAGCGAATAGAACTGTCATCTCGATTAGGTCCCTTTCTTAGCTTCCAGGGCCTTTTGTAATAGGTTTTGGAAAAATCCAAGAAGTTCTGAGCCGTGGTCGAGGTCTTGCGGGGATAAAGAGATAACGGTGCGGGCGTTCTTAAGGCTTTGGCTGGCTTCCGCCAATCGAGCGGCTTGTGGGGTCAGCATCAATAGCTCCGGACTACTTTGGAGAACCTCGAGCCCTTCTTTCTCGAACGCAAGGCGCATACGATTACGCACCAACTCGTCTTCCAGGCGTTGGCGGGCCAGCGCTGATTCTTTTTCTAGCAGGATCTGCTTTAACCCAGCTTTTTTCATTTCCAGGTCATGTTCCCTCTCGGCAATTTCTTCGTCAGCCTGATACTTGGCCTTCGCCGCGGCCACCCGCGCCTCATGGCTCATGCGCTCGGTCTCTTCAAGCAGGCTTGCTTGTTGTTGTCGGCGGAGTGCATCAGCAATTTCCGGGTCGGTTGGTTCCAGCGATTGAATTGTAAGAGAGATAAGTTCAACGCCAAATTTTTCATCGATCAGAGTTGAGCGTTCGTTCAGGTAATTCAGAATGTTGGTTGAAGAAAGAGCGTGAATCTCAAAGCGCTCAGTGTATTCCTTGAGCATGCCCTCCAGCAGAACTTGAGCTTCCTTGGTAGCGCGCGAGACTGCCTCTTGATCCCATCCCCCAACGCGAATCAGAGCCTGGACGTGTTTAACTGATGGAGCGAAGGAGCCGACGAGCTTGACGCGCATTCCCAAGTCGCCCGAAACTGTTGCCTCAACCGTCAACTGGATTGGGCAGGTTGTGCGTTTGAGGGGCAGGCTAAAGTGGCGTGGATAGATGGGACCCTTTCGAATGCTGATTTGGTCTTTGGATTCGTAAAGCACCAAGACATCCGGCTGGCGAATACGATACTCCCAAAGGAACAGCAGCACACATCCCACAATAATGATGCCAATGACAACGCTCAAAGTGATTTCCATAATTTGTACTCCTCCGAAATGTTTTGGATTATTTTCGGTTACTCTAAATAGGCTGACATGTATGAGGAAGGCTTATCGCTTTGGAACAACCAGATGTGTCAGACCGGATTCGGAAAATTATAGCATAAACATTTTGGGCGGCGAAATAAAAGGAGAGAATCCATAACGGCTCCTGTGGGGTTGATTGCCTTGGCTGTTTCACGTATACTTCCGTCAAGGACTTAGAACTTCAGCTCAACTGCCAACTGCCGCAAAGCGCGCTTCGTTCATTTAGAAATGAGTTTAGAACGGTAAGACGTGCTTCCAAAGACAAAAGGTCAGTCAACCCGCGCAGGGTTTGCCGTGACCAGCCCCGACAGGCTGGCGTTCAAGTTTCTAAGCGATTGAGAGTTTCCGGCGACGCCTCCCATACGCTCATCTTAAAAATAGGATTCTTTAAGGCAAATCCCCCTTTAGGCCTCTTGAAGTCGTTTTGCTTCTGTGTTAAAATCCTGTTAAATTCGCCATATGTACGGGCAAGGAAAATGTCTACCCCTACATATGGCTATATCATCTGTTCTATAAACGGAACCTGTTTACATGCGTTGCCCATACTGCAATTACCAAGACTTAAAAGTCCTCGATACATCCCATGACAGCCACGGCGGAATCCGCCGCCGCCGCGAATGCTTCAAGTGCAAGCAGCGTTTTAGCACATATGAACGCCCGATTCTGTCGACGCCGCTTATTGTCAAGCAGGATGGGACGCGGGAAGAATTCGACCGCGAAAAACTCTTCCGCGGTATTCGTATTTCATGCGCAAAGCGTCCGGTCTCTGCCGAGGACATCGAACACCTGGTTGGACATATCGAAGCGGAACTGCAAAAGATGGGAAAGGCCGAAGTTTCGTCTCGCGTGATCGGGGATATGGTCATTAATGGCTTGAAGGAAATTGATCAGATCGCCTACATCCGCTATGCAATTGTTTATCTGCGCCTCGATGATCTCGGCGCGTTGCGCAAGGAAATAGATAACCTGCTGAAAGGCTAATTCAACGACAACGGCTCTCGCTTGAAGCGGGAGGTATCGCTGTCGCTTTTTTTATTGTTGAAAAAATCTTGTTCAAGAGGAGCGTCGTATGGTCGCCAAGAATCTTGTTCCATCCAAGCAGGGATTGCTTCCCACGCCATCCATGCCCAAAGGACTGTCCAAAGCCCAATTGACGGATAATGCGCGGCAGGTGTTGGAGCGTCGCTATGTCCGCCGCGGGCACGATGGCAAGCCCGCTGAAAGCGTGGAGGAAATGTTCTGGCGGGTCGCGTATCACGTCGCGAAAGTTGAAAAAGATTGGGGCGGCGATGTGATTGCGCGTTCGACGGAATATTATCATTTACTGATCGGCAAAAAATTCTTTCCTAACTCTCCGACGTTTACCGGCGCAGGCACGGCGCTTGGACAACTCGCCGCCTGCTTCGTCCTGCCAATCACGGATGATATGGGACGTGACAGTGCGGGTATTTTCCAGACTTTGCGTGATGCTGCATTGATCCAACAAACGGGCGGTGGCAATGGATTCTCTTTCTCGCGGCTGCGACCGAAGGGCACGCTGGTCAAATCGTCGGCGGGACAAGCGACCGGACCGGTGGGCTTCTTGCGTGTGTATGATCACGCCTTCGGCGAGATCGCACAGGGCGGAACACGCCGCGGCGCCAATATGGGCGTCCTGCGAGTGGATCATCCCGATATCGAAGAATTCATTACCTGTAAGACCGATGAGAATCAAATCACGAACTTCAATATTTCCGTCGGTATGACGGACGCCTTCATGCGTGCCGTGCGCGACGACCAGGATTGGGAGTTACGCTTCCCGGACGTACATGATCCAAAGTATCGCGACGTGCGCGGCACAGTGGATCAGATGGAAACTGCCGGTGTGCACATCCATACATATCGTAAAGTACGCGCCCGCGAGTTGTTCGATAAGATCGTCAATCAGGCACATCACAACGGAGAACCGGGCGTCTTGTTCCTCGACGCGGCCAATCGTAGCAACCCGGTGCCGCATTTGTATCCGCTCGAGACAACCAATCCGTGCGTCACGGGTGACACATTGGTTGCAACTCCCTCTGGCTGGAAGAGGGCAGATACCATTAAGGAGGGTGATGAAATTTGCACTGTTCTCGGTGTCGGTCGAGTTGCAACTGTTGAAATCAATGCGAATATGTCTGTCTACGATTTGTATCTTTCCGATGGCGCTGTTGTGTGTGCGACCGCTTCTCATCAATTTCATGCACGCGATTCTCGGACTAAATTCTTTGAGCCGCGACGATTGGATGAACTCAAAGAGGGGGATTGGGTACGAGTTTATCGAAGCGTCATTCCCAATAACGAGGTCCCTGGCAAGACGGAAACTATTTCTGATCGTGAATATGGCTTTTTGATCGGCGTTTTGGTAGGTGATGGCTGTTATACTCCACATGGGCTTTCGAAAAATATTGTCAGAATTAGTGGTCATGCGGATGAACACGAGTGGAATGAAATCTTGACAAATGCCTTCTCTAAAGTTGGCGCTACCAAAATGTACAGTTATGTCAATGAAGACAGTCGTTCATTGATGATGGATCCAAAACCAGGTCACGTTGTTGCAGATTGGATAAAGACATTGCCACTGGTGCCGGCGCGTGGACCTGAAAAGCAATTGCCCGATGTTTATATAAATAGTAACCGTGAGTTTTTGGAAGGGTTGTTGGATGGTTTATTTTCCACCGACGGTAGTGTAGATTTGCAAAGCGACCATCCGTTAGTTTGTTTTCATTCATCGAGCCTTATGCTTGCCAGACAGGTTCGTCGTATACTGTTGATGTTTGGTGTCCATGCTCGTATCAGTAGTATAGGCCAGCGTGCCAGACATGATATCAATGGACGTGTAATTCGACACGATCACCCTAAACACGATGTGACAATTTCTGGTGAAAGCTTTGGAAGATTCTTTGAACAAATAAAGTTAAGTCATCCAGGTAAACAAATGCGGATGGAAGAAGCTGCTCTTCGCTCTAACTTTACTGGTGGTAATTGGGCGGCAAAAGTTGTGAAGATAGAGCCTGCAGGGGTTGATACTGTTTATGATCTCTATGAGCCAAAGAGTGACACATGGATCACGGAGGGATTTGTGTCACGAGGTTGTGGCGAACAATGGCTTGGACCTTACGAGAATTGTTGTCTCGGCTCGGTGAATCTCAACGAGCACTGCGGCCGCGATGGAACCGTGGATTGGGAATCACTGCGAAAGAGCGTCGTAACCTCGACGCGTTTCCTCGATGATGTGGTCGAAGCCAATGCTTATGTGCCTGCCGTTCCACAATTGACCGAGGCTGCACATCAAGCTCGCCGCATCGGACTGGGCATCATGGGCCTCGCTGATTTGATGTATCACGTCGGTGTGCGCTATGGATCGGAAGAAGGGCAGGAGTTCGGAGCGCAGGTCATGGAGTTCGTCCGGTATCACGCCATGCAGACCAGCATCGAGTTGGCGCAGGAACGCGGACCGTTTCCGGCGATTGAAGGCTCGATCTACGATATGGACAACGTCACCTGGACTTCGCCTCAGTCGCTGATTCGTTATCAGCATGACTGGAACCGGCCCGAGGTTCGGTGGGATGCGATTTCAGATGGAATCAAAAAGCACGGCATCCGTAACGCCGCGCAGACCACGGTCGCGCCGACCGGTACGATCGCAACTGTCGCGGGCTGTGAAGGCTATGGCTGTGAACCGGTCTTTGCGCTGGCGTACATTCGTCATGTCAACGATCATGGCAAGGACTTGAAACTCACGTATGCCAGCCCGCGCTTCGATGAAGCCCTGAAGAAACTCGGACTTGGTGAAGAAAAGCGGCAGGAGATCGTAGAGCAGGTGATGGGCGACGGCACCTGCCAGCACATCAAAGAAATCCCGCAGTCGGTACGCGATGTGTTTGTCGTGTCTGCCGACATCACCGCCGAAGAGCATGTACGCATGCAAGCCGCGTTGCAGGCCTTCGTGGACAACTCGCTTTCCAAGACCGTCAACTTCCATGAGACCGCCACCGTGGACGATGTGGCCAAGGCCTACATGCTGGCTTGGGAATTAGGATGCAAAGGCATCACGGTCTATGTGACCGGCTCGCGCGAGAAAGTCGTCTTGGAGACAAAGGCCACTGTGGATAAGAAGGAATCTCCGCAACCCGCCCCGAAAGTGGCGTCCGTTGAAAAGACTCTTGTCTCCCCTTCGGGGGTGATATGGCACGACGGGAAGAAGCCTCGCCCGCGCGCATTGCACGGAAAAACATATAACATCGAGACACCCGCTGGCAAAGCGTTCATCACGATCAACGAGAATGGCGGTACACAGCCTTTTGAGGCATTCATCAACACCGCCAAGGCCGGTTCCGAGACGGCGGCCGTATCCGAAGCGATCGGCCGACTTATCTCATACATTCTGCGCATGGCTTCGCCCATCGCGCCGACCGAACGCATGCGTGAGATCGTGCGTCAGTTGATCGGCATCGGCGGCGGACGTTCGCTCGGCTTTGGCCCGAACCGCGTGCGCTCCCTGCCGGATGGCATCGGTCAGGTGTTGGATCAATACCTGCGTGAGAAGGAAGGCGCGAGCGACGACGCGGTGGCTGAGATCAAACCGAATGCAAAGCCAATTTCTTCATTGGATGAACCGGCAGATGAAAGCGTACCTTCGGCGATCAAGATCGGCGATTTGTGCCCCGAATGCGGCGAAGCCGCGGTGGTGAATGAAGAAGGTTGCCGCAAGTGTTATGCCTGCGGATATAGTGAGTGTTGACCCCTCCTAGCTTCACCTGCACTTGCATGCAAGTGCAAGTGTCGGACACCTTCCCCAAATTTCAAGGGAATTTGGGGAAGGATGGGGTGGGGTAGAATTGGAGTAAACTCAATGAAATCTACGAAAATAAAAGTTTTAGTGATTGTTTTACTTGTTTCTGTGTTGGCTGCTGCCTGTGGACCGGAGAATACCTTCAACCAACAGGTCGCTGTGGCTGTGGTGGTGGGGTTGACAGAGACCGCCGTGGCCTTGCAGCAGCCGTCTCCTTCTCCTACCCCCGCGTTGCAACTGACTTCGCCTGAAGCGACGATCGCGGCTGTAGGCACAGTGGTCTCGTTCTCGGGCTATCAGCCTCTGAGTGCGGACGAATGCAAAAATCTGAATGTTGCGCTTGCCCAAAGCGTTGGGTCGCCGGGGAGTATTCAAGACCCGGCGCCGTTCGCGGACTATATCAATCAGAAGAACGGCATCGGCTGTTTGATGAGCTTCTCGCTGACTTCTACCACAGGGGCAAATGGAATGGACAGCGCCGTCACATCTGTCCTGCAAAGCCAGGGCTGGGCAGAGAATACATCTTATCGCGCCGCCAGCCCTACGCGTGTGTTGGAAGGTTATCAAAATGCGGATGCACTCTGCCTGCTGGATTTCAGTTCTGCGCCCGCCGATGCCAAACTATGCCTGAAGTATGGTAATTATGACCAATGCATGGGGAACCTGCAGCCTAGTCAGATCGTGCGCATCGTGACCATCAATTGTGCCAAGCCTGTGCCGTAGGAGCGATGCGCGTAACCAATTGTTTCCTCTAATAAATCCTTACACGTGACGTTGGCGGACAAGACACGTGGGGTTTGTAAAGATAATACGTGAGGTTTTCAAACGTGACACGTGACGTTTGCAAACATAATACGGGACGTTTACAAACATGACACGTGAGGTTTTGAAACACACTATGTAATGTTTTGTCTTGAACGCGGTGAAGCCGTGGTGAATGAAGAAGAATGTTGCAAGTGTTATGATTGTGGATACAACGAGTGCTATCTGAAGAAGGAACCCTGCGGGATTTCGTTCTTCATGGTCTTCGCATAAAAGAGCAATAAGATGGCAAATAATGAATCTTGGATTTTTGATGGAGTAGGAGCTATCCTAGTTGTATCACTTTTAACATGGGTCGTGTCGCAAGTATATAAGTCTGTTTGCTTATTTGGTGATAGTCAAACGGTATACAAGTGGCTGATGTGGAATACGCGTGACGAATTTAATAAAAGCCATAAATCCTTATTGGAAATCTCAAACGGGACTCGTCTTTCAGAGGAGCGAGTGCGTGAAGTATGTTTAAAAAACACTAAAATAATGCAATCAGTATCAGAGCCGGGAAATTATAGCGTTTGGCGTGCTGAACCAGAAACTCCCGTGCAAATTTTTCTCTAAAAAATTCTATTGTTAAGGAACAATCATGTCACGTCTTATTCCTGCCGCTGAACGAATTGTCAAGGCCAGAGCGCTGATTTAAAAGGCGCGCGATCTACCGGTGCCTGAAGGCGGCCGCGGCGATTTCTCTTACATCGCCCAAGTTAAGGATTACCTGCGTCAGGCGCGTGACCTGATCAAGTTCATTTCCATGACGCCGAGCGCAACCGACGAGATGAAGGAAGAAGTCAAGAAGATTTATCAGGAAGCGGATCAGGCGAATGAGGAAATCCTGCATTGATGTTTGATGGGCAAGCCGATAACTCAAAAGGGGACGAGATGGCGCGTCAAGCTCATTCCCTGCGGCAGGCGGAAAATCAGAGTTGCGCCAACACCAATATTACTTAGCCAGCGGACTTACGTTTGAACTCATAGTGCAAGTCATCGCCTGGATGAAATGCGGAAGGGTAGCTAACCGCACCAATCGGCTCCCAGCCACGTGAGCCGAATTGCTTGATGAACCACCACAACAAGCCATTATCCTGACCGGATAAAGCAGTGATGTGATGGAACCAGATCTCGCCTGTGGGAAATTTACTGGTTTCCTTCATCTGCAAGTTCGGAACAAGCTGTTTGAGTTGAGAGATCAAGTCATCCCCTTCCGAAGAGTTGGTGCAGTAGAGACGAACCCCCTCGCTATCAACCCATACCTTGGCAAAGTCGTATTGTTCCATAACGAGGTACCTCCTTGAAAAACCAACTCGTGATTCTTCTAGTGATGGGTAACGATAAATAATTCTACAACTGAAATTTTCGCGTGAGTGTAACTAACTTGTCACTATTCTTTCATAGAGCGATCATTACATAACGATCGTCGAGTTGAGACTACCGAGCGCGACCGACGAGATGAAGGAAGAAGTCAGGAAGATTTATCAGGCAGTGGCTCAGGCGAATGAGGAAATTCTTCATCGATAGAAACATAATTAGTGCTAAAACAAACTCCCGTTGATATCAATGGGAGTTTGTCAATTTCTGATCTTGATCAATATTTACGTTCGCCGCCACTGTGGCTTGGACCAGAACGACTGCGTCCGCCGCGATCTCCACCGCTTCGGCCTCGGTCGCCGCCGCGGCTGCGATCACCGCCGCCGGGTCGCGGGCCGCTCTTGCGCTGATCTTTCTCACGCGCCTCTTCGGCGGTCCAGCCTTCCAACACGGCCTGACGCGACAAACGAATTTTTCCCTGTGGGTCAATGTCCGTGACCATCACGGTGATTTCATCGCCCATGTTGACGATGTCTTCCACCTTGTTCACGCGCTCGCTATCGAGCTGCGAGATATGCACGAGGCCATCCACGCCCGGCAGGATTTCCACGAACGCGCCGAAGTCCGCGATGCGGACGACTTTGCCGGTGTAAATGTTTCCGACGACTGCCGATTCGCCCAACGACTCGACTCGCTCTTGCGCTTCTTTTGCGCCTGTGCCATCGGTGGATGCGATATAGACCGTGCCGTCTTCTTCGATATCAATCTTTGTGCCCGTCTCTTCCTGCAAGGCGCGGATATTCTTTCCGCCCGGACCGATCAACGCGCCGATCTTTTCCACCGGAATTTTCACAGTGATAATTCGCGGAGCGAACGGCTTAAGTTCCGTGCGCGGCTTGTCGAGCACCTCCAACATTTTTTCCATGATCGACATGCGCGCGATCTTGGCTTGTTCGAGCGCTTCCTTCATCATCTGTGCGCTCAAGCCGCTGATCTTGATGTCCATTTGCAAAGCAGTGATGCCTTGCGCTGTACCGGCCACTTTGAAATCCATGTCGCCCAGATGATCCTCCGTGCCTTGAATATCCGTCAGGATTTTATAGCGACCAGTGTCATCGGTAACAAGTCCCATCGCGACACCGGAAACGGGTGCCTTGATCGGCACACCGGCATCCATCAGGGCCAGCGTGGAACCACAGACGGAACCCATCGAGGTCGAGCCATTGGAGGATAAGGCTTCGGACACGACGCGGATGGTGTATGGGAATGTCTCCTCTGCCGGGATGACCGGTTCGAGGGCGCGTTCAGCCAACGCACCGTGCCCGACCTCGCGGCGGCCCTGGCCCCGAAGTTGCTTGACCTCGCCTGTGCTGAACGGCGGGAAATTGTAATGATGTATGTAGCGTTTCGAGTCCACGGGGGACAGGTTATCGAGCTCTTGCGCCTCTCCCAAAGTTCCGAGGGTTGCGAAGGATAAAACTTGAGTCTCACCGCGTGTGAACAATCCGCTTCCGTGTGCGCGTGGCGAAACGCCAACTTCGCACCAGATCGGGCGGATTTCGGTCGGCGTTCGGCCGTCGGGTCGTTTGCCGGCGCTTAAAATTCTTTCGCGCACGATCTTGTGTTCGGATTTGCTGAAAGCAGATTCAACATCTTTTTTGGCGGGCGCATTTGCATCGCCTTCCACACATAAATCGCTCACAACCTTCGAAAGCAATTCATCCATGCCGCCATAAAATTCGGCTTTGCTCAACGGCCTATCGAGCAGTTCGTTCATGGGTCCGTTGACATGCTCGAAGACTTTCTTGATTAAATCTTCGTTTGCGGATGTAACGATGGCCTCGCGTTTGGATTTGCCGATCTCAGCTGCCATCTTGAGTTGTAGTTCGATCAGCGGTTGAATGGACTTGTGACCGAGTTCCAGTGCATCGACCATTACATCTTCCGGGATTTCGTTCGCGCCGCACTCCACCATCAGAATCGCATCTTTAGTGCCGGCAATTCTCAGGTCAAGGTCGGACGCGTCGATCTCCGAGAAGGTCGGATTGATAACGAACTCACCGTTGACTTGTCCCACGCGGACTGCACCCACCGGTCCATTCCACGGAATGTCTGAGATCATAAGCGCGGCGGAGGCCGCGTTGATTGCCAGAATATCGAGTGGGTTCACGCCATCCGCGGAAAAGGAATACATGATGACCTGTACTTCATTCTGCATTCCTTGCGCAAATAGCGGACGCAAAGGACGATCCGTGAGGCGGGATACGAGAATCGCTTCTGTGGAAGCGCGGCCTTCGCGTCGGAAAAAGGAGCCGGGAATTTTTCCACCGGCGTACATACGCTCTTCAAAATCCACTGAGAGCGGGAAAAAGTCAATTCCTTCGCGCACGCCGCCCATGGTGGCAGCGGCAAAGATGATAGCATCATTGATGCCAACCGTGGCGGCACCTCCAGCTTGGGCAGCCAATTTGCCGGTCTCAAAGGTAACGGTGCGCGTACCGACAACGGTCGAGTAGCGTTTTGTTTCGGGTTTCATAAGGTCTCCTGTGGTGGGATAGAAAAATATTTTATCCCACTGCGAATGTTTTCCGCCGGGTCAGGGACTGAAGAGCGGGGACAACTTGGTTATTCGCGCTATTCAATTCCTGACTGCGGATCAATTAATGGACAGGGGCGAGTCTCAAACTCGCCCCTACGGTTTATTTGTGGCGCAGGCTTAGGCTTTCGGTGATCGCCAGATAACGCGGGTACTCGGACTTTCGTAAGTATGCTAACAAACGGCGGCGCTGCCCAACCAGTTTGAGCAAACCACGCCGGCAGGATTCATCGTGTTTGTTGGCTCGCAGGTGCTCGGTCAACTGTTGGATGCGGCCCGTGATGATGGCAACCTGTACTTCAGGCGAGCCGGTATCCGTATCATGACGATGATAATCCGTGATCAGTTTTGTTTTGACTTCCTTAGTCAATGGCATGACGTATGCTTCTTCCTTTCTTGAATTTTGGCGGCGACTCCGAGGGAGTGCTTTGCGAAACGCCGCACGACGCAGGTCTCCATGCCCACAGCCCGGGCTTCCGCATGTTTTCATGCCGGACGAACCGCAGGACAGGACCAGTCACGAGCCGTGATTATACCAGAAAAAATTGTCCTGATTTAAAAATGATACGATTCGGGAAAATCGTTTATCATCATGGTCACGAGGTACTCTATGAAGAAAATTGCCCTGATCTCCGCTTTGGTATTGATGTTGTTGGCCTGTTCGGTCTCGGATGTATCGAACATTATGTCTCCCTTGTTTACACCGACAGCTTTGCCTTCGGCTACGAATACGCTTTATGTCACCCCCACGGATACGCCAACCATTACGGAGACGCTTCCCACTCCAACCTTTACTGGCACACCGACCTTGCTGGGCTCCGGCTTTACAGCCACTCCATCGGAAACTGCATCTCCTACCGCGGACGCTGTTGCCAGCGCGCTCACCGGCACTAGCCCGGTTAATGTAGAAAATTCTGCTACCACGCCTGAATACGTGGGCTTTACATCGGTGCAGGTATCGGGCAATGTCCTACGTTGGGGAGGTTGCGAGCCTTCCTCTATAACGTTCACTGCAGATGTCATAGACCCTCTCCAGGTGACCAGTGTTACACTCTGGATTCGTTTGATGAGTCAATCCGGTAGCGAATCAACAAAATGGGAAACGGGTGCGATTATGAATGGTGATAGCCTTGGCCATTATACTTATACCCTGACCGTTAAAAACGTTTCCCATTACGATGAGTATATCGGTGGCTGGCTTCAATACCAAATAGTTGCAAGAGATTCAAATGGTACAGATGTTGGAAGGACCCAACCATATTTGAACAGCATCACCCTTTCGCCGTGCGGTTGATCACATCCGATTGCGACAAATAATTTAAGAACGGCCTCCATCGTTGAGTGATGGAGGCCGTTCTGACTCATTTCAAAATAACGCCACTACGCGGTGCAAGATTCAATCGGAGGGTTTCTTTATCAGTTTCGACATCGGCTTGGCCGAAGAGAATTTGCCTCTGGCTTTGACTTCTCGTGTCCGCCTTCACTTCAACCTTGTGCGCAGCCTCAGATGCGTTTAACGCAATCACCAATGTTTCGCCTTCTGATGCTCGTTCGAAAACATAGATGCCGTCGGCGGCGTAAAGTTTCTTGTAGCTTCCATCACCTCGCAATGCGGGATGCGCTTTACGTAATGCGATCAGCCCCTTTACGAAATCGCGCAAGTCGTGATTCCATTTTGACTGGTCCCACGGGAAAGGCTGCCGGCATTCGGGATCATGCCTTCCGTAGAGTCCGATTTCATCTCCGTAGAAAAGACATGGAGCACCGGGATAGGTAAAGATAAAAGTAAGAGCTAGCTTGAGGCTGTTGAGGTCGCGTCCGGCACAGGTCAGGAAGCGAGGCGTATCGTGACTGCCCAGTAAATTAAGTTGAACGCGCGTGACTTCTGGAGCATACATTCCAAGAATCGAATCGATTCGTTTGGCAAATTCGTTTGCATCAATGTGCCCAACGTGTCCCTGGTAACCGCCCGCCTTTAACGTTTCGTTCAAGTCGAGGTGCTTGCCCGTAAAGAAACCGAGACATGCGGCAGTGACCAGATAATTCATGCTGGCGTCGAATTGATCGCCTTTCAGCCAGCGGCGCGCATCATCCCAAATCTCGCCAACGATATAAGCGTTTGGATTGATGGCGCGCACGCGTCGACGAAATTCCTGCCAGAACGAATCGTCGTTAATCTCGCCGGGCACGTCGAGGCGCCAGCCATCCATGCCGAACTTGATCCAATATTCCGCAACATTAAAAATAAATTCGCGCACAGCTGGAGTTTGAGTATTAAACTTCGGTAGGGCAGGCAGGTCCCACCAGCCTTGATATCCGATGGCTTTATAACTGCCCTCGCGTTGAATGGCATCCTGTTCTTGCGGAGAGGGATAGGCTCCCCAATGTTTTTTCCCCTGCAGGCGGTCGGGGTCGAAGTGAAACCAATCCACATAGGGAGATGCAGCGCCGTTTTCGAGCGTTTGATGAAATTGCCAGAAGCCGCGGCTGGCGTGATTGAATACGCCGTCGAGCACCACGCGGATATTTTTGTTATGTGCTTTATCGAGCAATTCGCGGAGCGCATCATTGCCGCCCAAAAGTGGATCCACGTTGAAATAATCATAGGTGTGATAACGATGATTGGATGCCGATGCAAAGACCGGTGTGAAATATATGGCATTCGCTCCAAGATCCTCGATGTAATCGAGATGCTCAGTGACTCCGCGTAAATCGCCGCCTTTGAATCCATAGATGGTGGGCGGTGTATCCCACATTTCGAGATTTAATCCCTGTTTTGAAACTCGATCAGATTTAGCAAAACGATCCGGAAAGATTTGATAGAAGATGGCGTCAGAGACCCAGATAGGAGTATCCATGGTGATGTTTAGTTGAAAGACAAAGACGCGAAGTTATTCTTCGCGTCTTTGTTGAATTGAATTTTAGTTATCGAATGGCTTGTTCAGTTTCAGCGTCGAAGATATGGAATTTTTCCATATCGAACGCAATCTGGGCTTTATCGCCCATGCGCATCTTTGAACGCGGATCGACGCGCCCGACAAACGTATTTTTGCCGGTCACGAGGTACAGGTAGATTTCATTGCCCATCAACTCGGTTACATCCACCTTGGCTTCGACTTTTTCTGCACGAATATTCGTTGGAATGAAATCCGCATCGTGAATATTTTCTGGCCGGATGCCAAAGATGATATTTTTATTTGTGTGCGCATCATAAACTTTTGCATGGTCGGATGGAATCGCAAGGGTGAAATCGCCTGCATCCACAATAAGTTTGCCATTATCTTTGCGGAGTTTTCCGGGGAAGAAGTTCATTGCAGGAGAACCCATGAAGCCAGCCACAAATACATTGTTCGGGGCATCATAGAGATGCTGAGGTGTGTCAATCTGTTGCAGCACACCCTTGTTGATGACGGCAATGCGCGAGGCCATGGTCATGGCTTCGACCTGGTCATGAGTCACGTAGATAAACGTGGTCTCGAGTTGCTGATGAAGCTTGCTGATCTCGGCACGCATCTGCACGCGCAGCTTGGCGTCGAGGTTTGAGAGCGGTTCGTCAAAGAGGAAGACTTTTGGCTCGCGTACAATCGCGCGTCCCACCGCGACTCTCTGACGCTGTCCACCAGAAAGCTGGCGCGGCTTGCGATTCAAAAGGTCCGTGATGCCGAGCGTTTCCGCGGCCTGTCCTACACGGCGATTGATCTCGTCTTTCGGTACCTTGCGAAGTTTCAAGCCGAAAGCCATGTTGTCGAACACCGATAGGTGCGGATACAAAGCATAGGATTGAAACACCATTGCGATGTCCCGATCCTTCGGCGCAACCTCATTTACCACGCGGTCTCCGATCAGAATCTGTCCATCGGTGATTTCTTCCAATCCTGCCAGGCAACGCAGGGCGGTGGTTTTGCCGCAGCCCGAAGGCCCGACCAAAACCAGGAACTCCTTATCGTCAACCTTGATATTCAAATCGTTGACGGCGGCCATTTCGCCGAACTTCTTTGTTACATGATCGTAGGTTACACTTGCCATTTCTTCCTCCTGTCATGAGAATATAGTGGCTTAACTATACCCCAAACACGCAGAAGATGCCAGTGAAAAAATCGGCCCGTCAATTTTTGCCGGGCCGATTCTTATTATGCCTGTTTCAACGCGTCCCAGCCTGCGTACTTTGCTTCATCGCCTAGTTCAGATTCGATACGGAGGAGTTGGTTATATTTCGCAACGCGATCTGATCGCGCCGGTGCGCCGGTTTTGATCTGACCTGTATTAAGCGCAACGGCCAAATCGGCAATCGTCGCGTCTTCGGTTTCGCCGGAGCGGTGGGAAACGACGGTTCGCCAGCCTGCGCGATGACAAAGTTCAACCGCTTCGATGGTCTCGGTGACCGAGCCGATTTGATTGAGTTTGACCAACAATGCGTTGCAAGTCTTGTCTGCAATGCCGCGGCGGACACGCTCGGGATTGGTGACCAGCAAATCATCGCCTACGATCTGGATTTGATCGCCCATCTTCTTGTTCATGAGAATCCATGAAGCCCAATCATCTTGAGCCAATCCGTCTTCAATTGAAACGATGGGATAATCCTTGATCCACTTGGCCCAGAACTCAACCATCTGTTCACCGGTTAACTTCTTGCCTTCTTTGCGAAGATTATAAGTTTTCGTATCATCTTCGTAAAGCTCCGATGCGGCAGGATCGAGCGCAATGGCGACATCCTTTCCGCGCCCGGCCTTGAATCCGGCTTTTTCAATGGCGGCAAGAATGACTTCAATCGCTTCGTTGTTCGCTTTGAGCGCAGGCGCGTATCCACCTTCGTCGCCGACCAGCGTAACATAGCCTTTATCTTTCAATACCGACTTAAGCGCATGATAGATCTCCGCGCCCCAGCGCAAGCCTTCTGCAAAAGTCGGCGCGCCGAGTGGCATCACCATGAACTCCTGCATATCGGTGGATTGCCAGTTGGTGTGTGTACCACCGTTAAGGATGTTCATCATCGGGACAGGAATGATGTGCGCATACACGCCGCCAAGATAACGATACAATGGCAGACCAAAGGAATTGGCCGAGGCCTTCGCGACCGCGAGACTGACGCCGAGAATTGCATTCGCACCCAGCTTCGACTTATTGGGGGTCCCGTCCAACTTGAGCAGTTCGGCGTCGACGGCTTTCTGTTCCGCGGCATCCCATCCGAAGAGGTCCTCTGCAATCTCGCCGTTGACATTGGAAATGGCTTTCGTCACGCCTTTGCCGCCGTAGCGTTTCTTATCACCGTCGCGCAATTCGAGGGCTTCATGCACGCCGGTCGAGGCTCCGGAAGGAACCGCTGCGCGTCCCCACGCACCATCGGCCAACATGACTTCTACTTCAACCGTTGGATTGCCGCGTGAGTCCAGAATTTCAAGTGCTGAAATACTTTCAATCGTTGTGTCCATTTTTGACTCCTGGGGTTTTATTTTGCATATGTCACCCTCCCGAAGGATATTGGGGCGATGTGAGCGAAGCGAAGATTCTCATGGTAGAACAGCTCCTTTATCAACGCTTCAATATTTTTCAAAATGACATATGTTTATACATTTCCTTACAGTTGCAAGTATATCGCAAAACGTCTGGAGAATTCGCCGTGGCCTTGTCCGATTCTGTTGAATTCGATCCGCGTGATCGAAAGCAATTTGTCTTCCACGAGACTTCGCTTAGAAGATTAGTCCGGTGGGGATTGGAGCAATTGTTTCGAGGGATCATGAAGCTTGAGGTACGCGGTATGGAGAAAGTTCCGCTTCGTGGTGCGTTGATCTTGGCTTCTAATCACACCGCCAACTTTGACGTGATCCCGATGCAACTTGCCTTGCCGCGTGTGATCTTCTTTATGGGCAAAGCGGAGTTGTTCAAGTTTCCGCTTCTTGATATTGTATTTCGTAATTGCGGTGCATTTCCGGTTTATCGCGGCGAGAAGGACACGTGGGCGATGCGTCATGCGCGCAAAATCTTGGATTACAGGCAAACGCTGGGCATGTTCCCCGAAGGCCATCGCTCAAAAGGGAAAGGATTAGGGGCGGCAAAGACCGGCGCGGCGCGTTTGGCGATTGAAGCGGATTGTCCCATCCTGCCGATGGCGATCGAAGGCACTGATGAATTCTTCAAGCATTTTCCGCATCGCGTGCGAGTGACTGTGACTTTTCTTCCAGCACTTTTACCGAGCCCGGATGAGGACGCACTGGAATTAACCGACCGTTTGATGTTTGCGATTGCTTCTGCTTTACCCGAAGAGTTGCGTGGCATGTACTCAAACAAAAACCAAATCTGTAAGCCGGACTATTGAAATAAAGTCCGGCTTATATTACGGTTTGTTATTTTCGGCAAATTGACCTAGGGCACGTAATATGTGACGATCAATTGTGGCTGATTTCCGGTGGGACTATTACCGGAGTAGAACTTATCGTAGTCTGCGATCTTATTATTATTGGTGGCCAGGGCAAAGCGGAGACGGAACTGGGTCCAACCAATCTTGCTAATGAGTTCGAGGTTAGAGGCAGTGGAGAGATTGGTTCCGTACCAATTGTACGGCAGCGGGGAGAGATGCTCCTGATAGGTGCTTGGGCTGGCCGGGGCAGAAAAATCGGCGAGTTCCAAGCCGATGCTATTTCCGAAATAACCGCTGTGAATGTCGACCAACAGGTTGCCAAAGGTCGTAAACGGATCAGTTCCCACTACACCTTGTAGCCTGATCTTCAACTGGGCCGAAGTGATAACTGCATTATCTGGGATGGATGCAGTATGGAAGGAGAGGATGCTTCGGTATTGCTTGTTAGCCGGATCGTCACCTACATTGAAAGTGGTGGCGAAACCATTGAGTGTGCCGCCTACGTGACTGTTTTGAGAAGATTCTAGGATGGCGCCGCCTACGTTACTGTTTTGAGCGGATTCCAGAATAGTGCCATCGTTTGTGGCTTCGGAGATGAAGGTGGCAGTGACTGAATTCACATTGGCGACGACATATCGCGCCAAGGCGATGCCGGTGTTCGTGCCGTTGTTGGTTGAACCTGCGGCAATGATCTTGCCATCCGGTTGAAGGATAATGCAATGTAGATGGTCGTCGGAGGTGCCGAAGGAGGTGGCGATTTCGCCGTTGGTACCAAAGGAGGTATCGAGTGAGCCATTGCTATTGAAGCGGGCCAGAAGAAAGTGGTAGTGACTGCCATCGAACGTGTCGAGACCGACAATCAACTTGCCGTCCGGTTGAACCACAATGTTCTTCAACTGTTCCGAGCCAGGATCATTAGTAAGATCTGCCATGAGGCTGAAGTTATTGGTGATCATGCCGTTGGTGCCGAAGGTGGTATCTGTTGAACCGTTACTATTGAAGCGGGCCAGGGCAAATTTATAGCCCGGGGTTGGGCAGGAACCACTGAAGGTACAACCAAGTTGACCCACTGCGACGATCTTGCCATCAGACTGGAGAGCGATAGAGTAATCATAAAACCCCACATTTCCAAAGTCGGTTGGCAAAGGTCCGCCTCCGTCCAAAGTTGAATCGTATGTAAAATCGGGGTTCAAGCGTACAAATGCCATCCTGTAGCCGGGAGCATTGCCATCATAAGAGTTTCCTGCCAGGAGAATCTTTCCATCCGGTTGGATGACAAGCGCCGTGATGTCGTTCTCATTGCCACTGTCATTCTCATACACTCTATCCAGAGATCCATTGCTATTGTAGCGAATCACTTGAAATAACGTCGAAACATTACAGCATACTAAAATCTCTTCTCCAGCCACGAGGATCTTGCCGTCCGATTGGAGGGCGACAAAACGAACGTTACCCGGATCGAAATTAGAGTTAGGGTCTATGGAATGGGAAGCGATACCGTTAGTGCCGAAACTGGTATCCAGCGATCCGTTGCTGTTGAGACGTGCTACCCCAAACTCGACCCGACTGTTAGTAGGGTTCCCAGTTACTAGGATTTTTCCATCCGTTTGGATGACCACACCCTTGCCTTGATTAATCCCGCTGATTGTCACGACTCCGTTCATGCCGAAGGCGGTGTCCAATGTGCCGTCGCTGTTGTAGCGCGTTAGTAATGGGACACCTGCCACAACGATCTTGCCATCCGATTGAACGGCGACCGCGTTGGCATAGCTATTCGAACTGCCAACAAAGGTGGTTACTTTTCCGCCTGCGCCAAAGGTCGGATCCAGATCCCCGATGGCAGCCTGTGCGACCATGGATGTGGTCAGCGCGGCGACCATCGCTAATGCCAAGCCTGCGAGGCGATTCAGTTTAATGATTGGACTTATTTTTTTCATGGGTTCGCTCCTTCCTGAAAGAAATACTGATACCCGCATCTATACAATACGCCGTTCGTGATCAAATTTCAAGTGGCAATTCCATGGGAATCTTATCTAACCGTGATGTCTATCGCACTGCTAGCTGTTCGAGCCTAGGGCACGTAGTAAGTGACGATCAATTCTGGCTGACTTCCGACGGGACCACCGCCGGAATAGAATTTATAGTAGTCCGAGACGTTATCCTTGTTGGAGGGCAGAGCGAAGCGCAGACGGAACTGAGTCCAACCAAATTTGTTAACGAGTTCGAGGTTGGAGGCAGTGGAAAGGTTGGTTCCATACCAGTTGTACGGCATGGGAGAGAGATGTTCCTGATAGGTGCTCGGGCTGGCCGGGGCAGAAAAGTCGGCGAGTTCCAAACCGATGCTATTTCCGAAATAACCGCTGTGGATGTCGACCAGCAGGTTGCCGAAGGTCAGGAATGGATCGGTTCCCACCGTGCCCTGGTAGCGGATCATCAACTGGGCGGCAGTGATGACTGCATTATCCGGGATGGCTTGGGTATGGAAGGAAAGGATGCTTCGGTATTGCCGGTTGCCGGGATCATCCCCGACACTGATGGTGGTGGCGAAACCATTTTGGGTTCCACCGACGCCGCTGTTTTGATAGGATTCCAGAATGGTGCCATCGTTGGCGGCTTCGGAGATGAAGGTGGCCGTGACTGAGGTCACATTGGCGACGACATAACGTGCTAGGACGATGCCAGTGTTCGTGCCGTTGCTGGTTGAACCTGCGGCTATGATCTTGCCATCGGGTTGAAGGACGATCGCACGCACATCGTTGGAGGTGCCAAAGGAGGTGGTGATTTTGCCGTTGGTACCAAAGGAGGTATCGAGTGAGCCATTGCTATTGAAGCGCGCTACAAAGAAGTGACCGTTGGAATTGTCGCCAGTCACGACCAGCTTGCCGTCCGATTGGATGGCGAGGAAATGCGATTGGTTGCCTAAGAAGTTATAGTTCACATCGCTGATGTCGCTGAAGTCCGTGATGTTCAATCCGTTGGCACCGAAGCTCGTATCCGGGGAGCCGTCATTGTTGAAGCGGGCGAGGGTGTATTTGTAACCGTTGGGTTTGCTGCCATATTCCCCAATTGCCACAATCTTGCCATCAGACTGGAGGGCGGCAGAGTAGTCGACAAACCCGAGGCTTCCGAAATAGGGAATCACACTTCCGTTTGTGCCAAAGGATGGGTCGGGTAAAAAATGATTTGAGCCATCAGAATAAGTCGTGTAGTAGAAGCGCGCAAATCCAAGACTGGGACCGCTGTAATCAATAAAAGTGCCGGGGTAAGTAGTCCCCGCCAGAATAATCTTGCCATCCGGTTGGACGGCTATGGCGGTGAGATAATCCTGCGTGGATAAGGCAATAATATTGAAAGTGTCCTGAGATCCGTCGTTGTTAAGGCTCGCCAACATATAGCTGGCATTAGGACCATAGCTGAAGGATCCCGCTGCGAAAATCTTACCGTTTGGCCGGAGGGTGATGGAATGACCACCCGAAACATTGTTTCCACAACAACCGTGAAAATTTGTGGCTAATGCGATCTCGTTTGTTCCGAAAGTGGAGTCCGGCGAGCCGTTCGTGTTGAAGCGCGCCACATACAAGCCGGGGTATTGCCCACCGATCCTATATCCTACTACTAGAATCTTTCCATCCGGCTGGATAACGAGATCCATGCCGCGATCCAATCCGCTATTCGCCACGATTCCGTTAATGCCGAAGGTGGTGTCCAATGTGCCGTCGCTGTTGTAACGCACAAGGAGGGGGATGCCTGTCACGACGATCTTGCCGTCCGGTTGAACGGTCACCGCGTTGGCAAAGCTATTCGAACTGCCAATAAAGGTGGTTACTTTTCCGCCTGCGCCAAAGGTCGGATCCGAGTTCCCAATCGCAGCCTGCGCGGCCATGGATATGGTCAGCGCGGCGATAATCGCCAATGCCAAACCTGCGAGGTGATTCAGTTTAATGAATGGACTTATTGTTTTCATGGGTTCGTTCCCTTCTGAAAAAAACTCTGATACCCACGACTATACAATACGCCGTTCGCGACTAAATTACAAGTGGCAATTCTACGGGAATTTTATCACCGTTGATTTCATTACATTGCCCGATTATTACTTTTTTCCTCGCTCCTTTGCCGCTTTCATCAATCCGACAAACAATGGATGCGGCCTCATCGGCCTCGATAAAAATTCGGGATGGAATTGGCTTCCGACCATGTAAGGATGATTGGCGAGTTCTGCGATTTCAACTAGTTTTCCATCCGGCGACATTCCCGAAAAGACCATGCCGGCTTTTTCAAATTCTGCCCGATAGGCGTTATTGAATTCAAAGCGATGACGATGACGCTCTTCCACTTGCGGCACGCCGTAAGCGTTTGCGGCTTTGGTGCCTTCCTTCAAAACACATGGATACAATCCTAGCCGCATCGTCCCGCCCATGTCGGTGATGGATTTTTGATCGGTCATCAAGTCGATCACCGGCGCGGACGTACTGCGGTCAAACTCGGTTGAGTTGGCATCTTCATGGTCGAGAACGTGACGCGCAAACTCGGCGCACATGACTTGCATTCCCAAACATAAACCGAGATACGGAATCTTTTTCTCACGCGCATAACGCGCCGCCATGATCTTGCCTTCGATGCCGCGCGATCCGAATCCGCCGGGGACAACGATCCCATCCGCGCTTTGAACGATATCCCAGCATTTATCTTTTTCCAAGTCCACTGAATGAACCCAGCCGATCTCGACTTCCACGTTGTTCGCAAGCGCGGCATGTTTCAACGCCTCGCGCACCGACATATACGCATCCTGCAACTCAATATATTTTCCAACCAACGCAATCTTTACCGTTGGCTTTGGCCTGCGCACATTGTCCACCATTTTTTGCCACGGTCGCATATCCGGTTCGCGCGTGGCGGTCAACTTCAATTTCTCAACGAGATAATCACCCACACCAGCTTTTTCCAAAAGCAATGGCACTTCGTATAACACATCGCTCGTCACCATTGGGATGACCGCTTGCTTTTCAACATCGCAAAACAACGCGATCTTGTCGCAGATGCCATCTTCGATTGGATAATCCGAACGCGCGATGATCATATTCGGCGAAATACCAATCGATCGCAACGCCGCGACGGAATGTTGGGTCGGTTTGGTTTTGAGTTCTCCGGTCGCACCGATGCGCGGCAGCCACGTCACATGGATGAAGAACACGTTCTCGCGTCCGACCTCATTTCGAAGCTGCCGCAACGCTTCGAGAAACGGCTGAGACTCGATATCGCCAACCGTCCCGCCGATTTCAACCAGAACCATTTCTGCACCGGTTTCTTTCGCAACCAACCCAACCCGACGCTTGATCTCATTGGTGATGTGTGGGATTACCTGAATCGTCCCGCCCAGGAAATCGCCGCGGCGTTCCTTGCCGATGATCTCGGCATAAACCTGTCCGCTGGTGAAATTGCTGACGCGCGTCAAGCGAATGTCGATGAATCGTTCATAGTGGCCGAGATCCAAATCGGTCTCTGCGCCGTCATCCAAAACAAAAACTTCCCCGTGCTGGTACGGCGACATTGTGCCCGGATCCACATTGATATACGGATCGAGTTTTTGCACCGCAACTTTGAATCCGCGTTCCTTAAGAATCAATCCAGTGGCTGCGGCAGTCACGCCTTTTCCAACCGATGATACGACACCGCCTGTGAAGAATAAATATTTTGTGGTCATAAGTCACCTCATTCGGGATATATACAAAGCGATGGGGAGGGCGTTGAAGCCCTCCCCATCGGCGATTACTTTCTTTGTGGGTCGAAGAGTGTTTTTCTTTTTCATCCTAATAGTTTGACGATATCTTCTGCTGCGCGTCGCATCTCGAGGAAGATCAAGCCCAGCTTGGCATCCTGCCGCCCCAGTGCGGTCAGAACCGCCTCACTTCCCACCGAGGTCAGCACGATGGAACCTTTATCGCCTTTAATGTAGACCTGTTCCAATCCTGCGCGTCCAAGCTCGGAAGAAATCCTTTCTCCGAGGCTCAACATTGCTGCCGACATGGCCGAGACGCGATCCTCTTCCACGCCTTGCTGGAGAGCCGATGCCATGATCAACCCATCCACTGAAACAATGGCAGACGCTTCTATATCGGGTGCCGCAGCCTGCATGGACCTTAGACGTTCCACCATTTGTTCAGCGCGTGATTTTGGCATAAAGATCTCTCCGTGAGTTATTCTGTCTGAGTTTACCATAAAACCATTTTCCCGAAAATCATTTGATATGAATTGCTATGTGATTGGCTTTAACCCTTGACGACCACGCCGCGAGAGTGGTATCCTGTTTGCTACCGACCGTTCGGTAGGTTCTTATATGACTCGAGATGATATTCTTGATGCCGCCGCGCAGGTTATCCGTAAAAAGGGATTTCACGCGGCTTCGATGGCTGACATTGCAAAAGCAGTGAATCTTCAGAAGGCCAGCCTCTATCATCATGTCTCCAGCAAGCAGGAGATTCTGCTTGAGCTTCTCGACCGTGCGCTGGAAATGCTCACAGCTCGTATTGTTCCCATCGTAAATCAATCCATGCCCGCGGACGAAAAACTTCGTCAGATGATCCGCGTTTATTTGCAGTCGCTCGCCGAGAATCCCGACCTGTCTTCGGTTTTGTTATTCGAGCATCGTTCACTAGATAAGAAATCTCATGCGCGTCATATTCCATACCGTGATCGGTTTGAAACCTTATGGCAGGACGTGCTCCGCGAAGGTGTTCGTGCGAAATTATTTGCTTGTTCCGATGTTGGCCTCGCGGTGCGGAGCTTGATGGGCACCTTGAATTGGACTCTGACATGGTATCGTCCCGAAGGTCCTTTATCCATTGAGAAGATTGCGGACCACTATGCTGACTTATTTTTCAATGGTCTATTGAAAAAATAAAAGGAGTAAGGAATGGTTTCGTTTGAACCCAGTGAAGAGCAACAGATGCTTAGGGATGCAGTGGAAAAGTATGCCAGCAAGGATTTGCGGGCAGCATCCCATGAAGCGGAAGAGAGCCGCGAACTGCCGAAGAGACTCGTCGGCAAAGGCTGGGAGCTTGGCGTTCTGCAAGCCTCGATTCCCGAAGCTTATGGAGGCTTTGGCGAACACTCGGCAGTTACCGGAGTGCTGGCGGTTGAAGAATTGGCGTTTGGTGATCTCGCAGGCGCGTTGGCGGTCATGACGCCATCTCTGTTTGCCCTGCCAATCTTGTTGGCAGGCAATGAAGAGCAGAAGAAAGAATATCTGCCGAAAGTCATCGAAGGCGAATGGAATCCTTATACGGCGGCGCTCATCGAGTATGCGTTTGATTTTGATGCGAACGATTTAAGAACCCACGCCGAATTAACAAATGGTGAATATATCTTGAACGGCGAAAAAGCCTTTGTACCATTCGCGAAAGATGCCGAGGCCATTCTAGTTTATGCAAAATGCGATGGCAAGACGCAGGGCTTTATCGTTCGGAAAAATGTAGCGGGATTAAAAGTCAATGATGAACGTGAAAAGTTGATGGGACTCAACGCGCTTCCGTTATATCGAGTTAAATTGGAAGATGTAAAAGTTTCCGCGTCAAATCGGATGGGCGGCGCCTCGGGTCACGACTTTGAGCCGGTCCTCGCTTCGATGCGAATTGCTTCCGCCTCAGCCGCCATTGGCCTGGCGCGCGCCGCATTCGAATATTCGCGCGATTACGCAAAAGAACGCGAAGCCTTCGGCGTGAAAATTGCGCAAAAGCAAGCGATCGCGTTTATGTTGGCTGAAATGTTGACCGAGGTCGAAGCGATGCGTTTGCTGACGTGGGAAGCCGCATGGAAACTGGATCGAGGGAAGGAAGACGCGTTCACTGAAGCGTATCTCGCATCCACTGGTGCAGCGGATATGGCGATGATGGTCACTGATCGCGCAGTTCAAATCCTGGGGGGGCATGGATACATTCGTGAGAACCTTGTTGAAATGTGGATGCGTAACGGCCGCGGCTTTGCAATGTTGACCGGCCTTGCGATTGTTTAAGTGAGGTAGAAATGGCTATCGAATTTGAATCACCAAAACCTATCGTCCAAACGCAAATCGTCTTAAAGACTGTTGCACAAGAAATGATGCGCTCGAAATCGCGTTACTTTGATGAACACGAGCATGAGATACCGTGGGATTACATTGAGTTTATCCATTCTGCCATGAAAGCCATGGGCGGCGCCTCGCTGACTCCAAAAGAACCCGTGCCCGCGGGGAATGAAGCGGCGGGTAATAAACGTCCGCCGATTGGTTATCAGCTGCTGGCGACTCAAATTGAAATGCTGGCTTGGGGTGATGTGGGTATGTATCTTAATACGCCAGGCGGCGGACTTGGCGCGGCAGCAGTGCAGGCCGCCGGTTCGCCCGAACAATGCGTGAAATTCCTAGCGCGCTTCGGCGACGAGAAGCCAACTTTTGCTGCGATGTGCATGACTGAACCCGGCGCTGGCTCGGACACTTCGGCAATCGGCACGAAGGCCGTGTTGGATGAAAAGACTAAAGAATGGGTCATCAACGGCGAAAAGATTTTTTCCACAGCGGGCGATAAATCATTCACTCAATACGAAAAACTTGGTAAAGGATTTATCGTGGTCTGGGCGTCGATTGATTTATCGGCAGGACGCGCGGGAATGCGCGCATTTGTGATTGAGTCCGGGACACCGGGTGTGCGCATCGTAAAGTTGGAACATAAAATGGGAATCCGAGCCAGCGATACAGCGGCGATCTCGCTGGTGGATGTGCGCGTTCCGTTTGAAAATATGCTCGGCGGTTCAACCATCGAAAAGACGACGACCGGTTTCAAGGGCGCGATGGCAACCTTTGATGCGACGCGACCGCTCGTGGCTGCGTCCGGCATCGGCGTGGCGCGAGCCGCCTTTGAATTTCTCAAAGAGAAACTCAAAGAGAACGGAGTTGAAATCCGTTATGGATTACCGCGCCAGAAATTAACGAATATCGAGCGTGAAGTGATTGACATGGAGATCATGTTGAAGTCTGCGTGGTTGATGGTGATGAAGGCGGTGTGGATGGCAGACAACAAGAAACCGAATGCGCTCGAGGCTTCGATGAGCAAGATTAAGTCGGGTGATGCGACCACGAAGATCACGCAGAAAGTCGTGGAGATTCTGGGACCGCTTGGCTATAGCCGTGAGTTCCTGGCTGAGAAATGGTTCCGCGATGCGAAGATCACGGATATTTATGAAGGCACGGGACAGATCAATCGGCTCGTGGTGGCGCGGCAGATTTTAGGTTATACCGGAAGTGAATTGAGGTAGCCGTGACCTATCAAATCCATAAGGCAGTTGTAGTTGGTTCCGGCACGATGGGCGCGGCGATTGCGGCACATATCGCCAACGCGGCCATACCTGTTACGTTGCTTGATATTGTTCCAAAAGACGCGCCTGCTGGGAACAAAGAAGCGCGCAATAAAATCGTTAATGAAGGCTGGGACCGTTGCGTCAAAGCCAAACCTGCCAACTTGATGTCATCGGACCTGAAGACGCTGGTCAAGCTTGGCAATCTCGAAGATGATTTTGGTGTTATCGCTGAAGCCGATTGGATTTGTGAAGCAATCGTCGAAGATCTAAAGATCAAACAATCTTCGATGGCTCGCATTGACGAATTCCGAAAGCCGAATGCAATTGTCAGTACGAACACATCCGGCATTCCGATCAATGCCATTGCTGAAGGACGCTCGAAGGACTTCATGAAACATTTTCTCGGGATGCACTTCTTCAATCCGCCCCGCTACTTGAAATTGTTGGAAATTATTCCAACATCAGATACCGAGAAAGAAGTGATCAAGTTTATGTCGTGGTTTGGAGAATATAAACTTGGCAAAGGCGTTGTGCTTTGCAAGGACACACCGAACTTCGTCGGTAACCGCGTCTTCTTTGGGACAGCCATGTTTGGAATGAACTTCATTTTGGAAAATGATTATACAGTTGACGAAGTGGATTCGATTACCGGCCCGTTGATCGGTCGTCCGAAAACTGCGACGTTTCGTTTGGCGGATCTGGTCGGCATTGATGTGTGGGAACATGTTGGAAAGAATCTTGGACCGATGATTCCGCACGACAAGCTCGCGCAGGAATATCTCAAAGCGCAGGCGCCGACGAAATTGATTTCGACTCTCGTTGAGCGCAAATGGCTTGGCAACAAAACCAAAGTTGGATTCTATCAGGAAGTCCGCAAGGAAAATGGAAGCAAGGAGTTCTGGTCGCTGGATTTGAAAAGGCTGGAACATACCGCGCCAACCAAGCCGCGCTTTGATTCCGTTAAGAAAGCCAAAGATATTACAGAACTTGGCGAGCGATTGAAACTGTTGCTTGATGAAACTGATAAGGCCGCAAAACTTGTTCAGGCGTTGACTTATCAAAGCTTCCAATATTCTGCTTCGCTTCTGCCTGAAGTTGGAGATTCACCGAAGCCGATTGACGATGCCATCCGCTGGGGTTTTGGTCACGAAGCGGGACCGTTTGAAATGTGGGATATGCTCGGCGTCAAAGAGACGGTTAAGCGTATGAAGGCTGCAGGCTATCTCGCGCCCAAATGGGTGGATGCCATGCTCAAGTCGGGGATTGATTCGTTTTACCAATATAAGAATGGCGATAAGATCAGTGTTTATGATGTCAATAAAGAAAAATATGTCCGTCTTGCAAAGCCCGAAGGTGTTGTGACGCTCAAAGGCCAAAAGGTTGTTAGCGAGAACGTCGGTGCAACGTTGTACGATATCGGCGATGGCGTGGAGTGTGTGGATCTGCACACCAAGATGAATGCGCTTGACGATGATATTTTCGCAATCGTCACCGAAGCGTTTGATCGACTGGAAAAGGGCTTTGATGGATTGGTGGTCAGCACGCAGGCCGATAACTTCAGCGCCGGTGCGAATTTGTTTATGGTGGTAGTTGCCGCACAGCAAGGCATGTGGAACAACCTCGATCAAGCCATTCGCAAATTGCAAGGCCTGAACATGCGAATGCGTTATTCGCCCAAACCGATTGTGGTCGCGCCGACGGGAATGGCATTGGGAGGCGGATGCGAGATCACGATGCATGCTTCGCGCGTGGTCGCTTCATCCGAAACCTATATCGGACTCGTTGAACTCGGCGCGGGTGTCATCCCCGCAGGCGGCGGCACAAAAGAAATTTTGCGGCGCATCATCAATCCGCCGATGAAGATCGAGAACACGGAAGTGTTGCCTTTCCTTCAGCGCGCGTTCCTTCAAATCGGTCAAGCCAAGGTTGCAATATCCGCGGAAGAAGCGCGGCAGATGGCGATTCTGAATCCGCAAGATCGCATTGTGCTCAACCGTGATCATTTGCTGGCTGAAGCCAAGCGCGAGGTGCTGCATATGGTGAATTCTGGTTATCATCCGGCTGCGCCGGAACCGATCTATGTTGCAGGCCGCGATATGCTTGGCGCGTTGCGCGTCGGTTCTTTCATGTTTAAAGAAGGAAAATACATCAGCGAGTACGATCATATCGTTGCCAATAAACTTGCGTATGTGATGTGCGGGGGCGGCCTGACTCGTCCACAGTGGGTCAGCGAGCAATATATTTTGGACTTGGAGCGTGAGTCGTTCTTATCTTTATGCGGCGAAGAAAAAACTCAGGCCCGCATGTGGTCGCTGTTGCAAACCGGCAAGCCGTTGAGAAATTAGGAGATACGAATGACAACTGATGCTGTGATAGTTTCTGCGGCTCGGACTCCGGTGGGTAAAGCCAAACGAGGCGGATTAGCTACGGTTCGTCCCGATGAGATGGCGGCTACCGTTATTCAAGCCTTATTAAAGCGGACGCCAAATCTCGATCCCGCTGAGATCGAAGATGTGGTCATTGGCTGTGCATTTCCTGAAGGCGAGCAGGGACTCAACATAGCACGTATGATTGCATTGCGCGCTGGATTGCCTGACTCAGTTCCAGGGGAGACGATCAATCGGTATTGTGCCTCGGGCGTGCAAGCCATAGCCCATGCCGCATATGCAATCCAGAGCGGACAAATCGAAACGGCTATCGCAGGCGGTACAGAATCTATGACGATGGTACCGATGGCTGGTTACAAGTTTTCGCCCAATCCATATTTTGCACAAGACTTGCCGCATTATTACACCAATATGGGCTTGACCGCTGAGAACGTGGCGTTGAAATATGAAATCAGCCGCGAAGATCAGGATACCTTTGCATTAAAGAGCAATCAGAAAGCCGCACAGGCCGTCGATACTGGACTCTTTGATCCGGAACTTGTTCCTGTTGATGTTGAGATTAATGAAATCGGTGCGGACGAAAAGCCGGTGAAGAAATCCTTTACAGTGAAACGCGATGAAGGTCCGCGTACAGATACGTCGCGCGAAGCGCTTGCTAAACTCAAACCGGCGTTCAAAGAAGGAGGAATGGTCACTGCTGGAAATTCATCGCAAATGTCCGATGGCGCGGCAGGCGTGGTGGTGATGTCAGCGGAGAAAGCCGCACAAATGGGATTGAAGCCGTTAGCGCGATTCGTTGCATTCGCGGTTGGAGGCGTCCCGCCTGAGCTCATGGGCATCGGTCCGATTGTTGCGATCCCCAAGGCGTTGGAAATCGCGGGCCTTTCCCTGAATAGCATTGACCTGATAGAATTGAACGAAGCTTTTGCCGCGCAATCGTTGGCAGTAATCCGTGAGCTTGATCTGGACGAGAGCAAGATCAATGTCAATGGCGGAGCGATTGCGCTGGGTCATCCGCTTGGATGCACAGGTGCCAAGCTGACCACTCAACTTATTTATGAGATGGGTAGGCGTGAGTCCAAATACGGTATGGTGACGATGTGTATTGGCGGCGGTATGGGCGCCGCAGCGATCTTTGAGACCTTACAATAACGAGATGTCATTGCGAGACCCGCAGGGTCGTGGCAATCTCATTCTTGAATTAAACAAATGTTTGATGATTACCTAAGATTGCTTCGCTCCGCTTGCAATGACATACAAAATAAAAAAGGAGAATTGAAATGCCCCTCACAATTTCTGATTTGATGTCTAAAATGCCTGATGCATTTTTACCCGAGAAAGCAGTGGGACTGGACGCAGTGATCCAATTTAAATTCACTGGCGCCGAACCTGGAGATTGGTACGCAACCATCAAAGATGGTAAATGTGCTGTTGCGCAAGGCGAATCGCCAACGCCGAAGATGACCTTGACCGCCGACTCTGCAGATTACCTCAAGATATTCACTGGCGAGTTGGACGGCATGCAGGCATTTATGCAGGGCAAACTCAAACTGGGTGGCGACTTGAACCTTGCCATGAAATTGATGCAGATGTTCAAAACGCGATAGTTCAAAAAGTCATCGTCAAGTCTACTTGACGATGACTTTCATTTTTTATTCTTCATTGATTTCTAATTTGTATATCATTTAACTCTTGACGAATCATGAACTAGGGGAGTATAAGTCGCAAGGTTTTATGAACGCATATCCTAAGCAAGTTCGAAAGGAGGTGATCGTTATGGACGCCGACGGAAGTAAGTCCGGCGATGATTCTTCTGTTCCGCTTATATTCTCCGAAATGCAATCCATTCGGGGCGGCCTGACGCGCGCCCATCTGTGCGGTCACTTCCTTGTTTGTTTTTGCCGCGCATAATCAGAACGCGTCACGCATCCCTGACCAACTGCCACCTTCGGAGAAATGTCGAAGGTGGTTTTATTTTTCTGTAAACAGAAAAATACGATCACCCACATTCAAAGAAATATTCGGAGGTTCATCATGGGAATCTTTACAACCATCTTCGCCACTCCAACCCGCCTTTCCATGTTTGCGCGGGGGAACGGCATTAAAGTCTCGAAGAAATTAGTGGAAAGCGGCCAGGCGGAGGTCTCCGCTGTCCTTGAAAGAATGAACACTACCTCAAGCGGATTAACGAGCGAAGAGGCGGAAGCTCGTCTTGAACAATACGGCCCCAATGAGATTGCAAAGGAAAAGCATCAGACATTGCTCATGCGCCTTTGGGATAATGTCAAAAATCCTTTGGTCATCTTACTTACCGTGTTGGGTATTGTCACATATATTACAGGAGATGTTCCTGGCACGGTCGTCATTTTCATGATGGTCCTGCTGGGAATTGTGCTACGTTACTTTCAGGAAAGCCGCGCGGATTCGGCAGCCGAAAAACTAAAGGCGATGGTCAGCACCACGGCCACTGTGATGCGTGACGCCAAGCGTCAGGAAATTGAATTAAAGAATTTAGTGCCCGGCGATATTGTTCTTCTATCGGCCGGGGATATGAGTCCGGCAGATGTACGCCTGCTCTCGGCCAGAGATCTCTTTCTTAATCAGGCTGCGCTCACTGGCGAGTCGATGCCGGTAGAAAAGATCCCGGCGGTTGTCACGGTAAGTGGAGATAATCAAAATCCGCTTGAGATGCAGAACGTCTGCTTCATGGGTTCCAATGTTGAAAGCGGAACCGGTATGGCGGTCGTCATCCAAACCGGAAGTGAAACATATTTCGGATCGCTGGCTGGAAGCATCGTCGGGCAGCGTCAGCTTACCAGTTTCGACAAAGGTGTCAACGGCTTTACCTGGCTCATGATTGGCTTCATGATCGTGATGGTCCCGCTCGTGTTCCTTTTCAACGGGTTAAGCAAGGGAAATTGGCTGGAAGCCTTTTTGTTCGCGCTGGCGGTTGCGGTCGGCCTGACGCCTGAAATGTTGCCAATGATTGTCACAGTTAATTTGTCGAAGGGCGCGATTTCGATGTCGAAGAAAAAAGTGATCGTCAAGCGCCTAAATTCGATCCAGAACTTTGGCGCAATGGATGTGCTTTGTACCGATAAAACCGGCACGATCACCGAAGGCCGGATCGTCCTTGAAAAATATTTGGACGTGCTCGGGAATACCAGCGATCGGGTCCTTCATTATGGGTATATGAATAGCTACTATCAAACCGGCTTGAAGAACCTCACGGACGAAGCTATTCTCAACCACATTAATTTAAATGACGATTTGCAGGTGGATGAGCTGTATCGAAAGGTTGACGAATTACCGTTTGATTTCCAGCGCAGGCGAATGTCTGTGATTGTGGAGGACAATCAGGAGCGACATATCCTGATCTGTAAAGGAGCCGTCGAAGAGATCATGCATCTCTCCACGCATGTCGAGGTCAAAGGTGAGGTGTTGGAAGTAACAGCCGACCATGACGAGCATCGCAAAGAACGGGTCAGGCAACTTAACTCGGAAGGTTTCCGCGTGATTGCTGTGGCTTATCGCGTCTTCCCGAATGGGCCGGACGAGCCGCATTACACGGTGCAAGATGAATTGAATCTGACGCTGTTGGGCTATCTGGCTTTCCTTGACCCGCCGAAGGCGACCGCCTCTGAGGCTTTGACCAAACTTCATGCCAATAACGTCAATGTAAAAATATTAACGGGCGATAACGATGTGGTCACTGGCAACATCGCTAATAAGGTTGGTTTGCCGACCGATCGGATCCTGCTCGGCAGTGAAATTGAAGGAATGGACGATGCACAATTAGCTCAATTAGCGGAGAGCGTCGCGATCTTTGCCAAGCTTTCCCCGTCACATAAGGAACGGATCATCCGCGCTTTGCAGAGCAAGGGTCACGTTGTTGGCTTTATGGGCGATGGCATTAATGATGCTCCAGCGCTCAAGGCCGCGGACGTGGGCATCTCTGTAAACAGTGCTGTGGATATTGCCAAAGAGTCCTCTGATATTATCCTGCTTGAAAACAGCTTATTGGTTTTGGAAGAAGGTGTCATTGAAGGACGCAAAGTGTTTGGGAATATCATCAAATATATCAAGATGGCGGCTTCGTCCAACTTTGGCAATATGTTCAGCGTGATGGGAGCCAGCTTGATTCTGCCTTTCCTGCCAATGTTGCCGCTCCAGGTGCTGACCAATAACCTTTTATATGATTTTTCTCAAACAGCCATTCCGACCGATACAGTGGACGCTGAGTGGTTGGTGAAGCCGCGTAAATGGGAACTCGGCTCACTGCGACGATACATTCTCTATATCGGGCCGATCAGTTCGATCTTTGATTACATGACATTCTTCATCATGTGGTTTGTCTTCCATTGTGCGAATAATCCGACTCTATTCCAAACCGGCTGGTTTGTGGAGTTGATTTTTACGCAGACGCTGATCATCCACGTCATCCGCACGAACAAGATACCCTTCATCGAAAGCTGGGCAAGCAAGTCCTTAATAACAACATCTTTAGTTATCGTGGCGATTGGGGCTTGGTTGACCATATCGCCGCTTGCGAAGACTTTGGGATTCGTAGCATTGCCCGCGCTGTATTGGCCTTTGCTGGCAGGGATGCTGATTGCTTATGTGGCTCTAACCCAAATGGTCAAGGTTTGGTTCATTCGGCGGTTTGGGGAATAGGCGGAGAGTTCATATAATATTGTGAAATGTGGGATGCCAGTCAGTTGACACGGCATCCCATTATTGCTTCTTGCCATTGTCTAATTTCGAGCCTATACTTTAGTAAAATCCTAACGCCAAAGGAGATCAGACATGAACAACGTTCGAGATTTGATTCGCAGGAAAGGCAGTCAGGTTTTCTCGATCCGGCCCAACCACTTTGTGTTCGATGCCATGAAGATGATGGCGGAAAACAATACGGGCGCGTTATTGGTCATTCAGGCAGACGAGGTGGTAGGGATTATCTCTGAGCGCGATTGTGTACGCAGAGTGGATCTTGAGGGAAAATCGTCGAAGGATACCATGGTTAGCGAGATCATGACGACCAAAGTGTTGTACGTCGAGGCCAGCCAGTCTTTGGATGAATGTATGGCGGTGATGATTGATAAAAATATCCGGCATTTGCCGGTTTATGAAAACGGAAAACTCGCCGGATTGATTTCGGTGCGCGACGTGCTTAAAGAAGTTGTAGATTACCAGAAGCTCATGATTTCGCAACTCGAACATTACATCTCAGATAGCCGCTGACGCAAGATAAGTTACCGAAAGTTTGCAAGATGCTAGTTTTGCAGAAAGCTAGGAATCAAAAATCCGTTCCAGTTTAGCTGGAACGGATTTTTGATTCTACTGCGGGATTATGGTTGATGCCGCTGATTTGGTCGGAACGAGATTTTGCCAATTGTTGTAGGTGACCACTTTATAATCGGTGCGTGCTTTGGTAAGCCAATCATTGAAGGCCGTTTGCTGGGCTTGTTGATAAGCGCTTGCATCCAGAGGAACAGTCGTGTGAGCGAGCACTTGAATGATGTGGTATCCGAACTGGCTCTTAACCGGCTGGCTGATTTCACCGACCTTCAGTGTGAAGGCTGCGGCATCGAATTCGGGAACCATGGTGCCGCGCGCAAACCAGCCGAGATCCCCGCCCTTGTCTTTGGTACCGGTATCGGTCGAGACTTCCGCCGCGACCTTGGCGAAATCCTCGCCATTGACCAGTCGCTGACGAACTGTATTCGCAGTCGCATCATCCGCGACCAGAATATGGCGCGCCCAAACTTCATCCTGTGAATGAGGCGTATTAGCCGTGATCACATCCATCAGTTTTTGGCGCAGGATATTGACTTCATAAAGAGCACGTAATTGATCCGCGGTGATGCCCAGCTTTGCGTAACTGGTGACACTATTCTGATACGTTTGCTGAAAGCCTTGAAGCGTATAAGGTGTCGATGTTGGGAAAGGAGTTTCGGTTGGGCCGGGCGTGCCGGTTGCAGTCGCGGGCGCTGCTGGAGTTGGTGTGAGGGACGAGGCTGAAGGATTATTCGCAGGGGTGCTCGTCGGCGTCACGAAGAGAGTTGGAGTTGGAGTGATCGTTACCAGTGCTAGTGTCTGCGGCGACAAGGTCGGAAACGCTACATTCGTCGGTGTGATGGTCGGAGTGGGTGAGCCGTTTGGGTAATAATCAAAAGAGGCTTGAACGGCCGCATCGATTTCGGACTTGCTGGCTGTGATGCCGCGCTTGGCCGCTTCCTGGCGAATCAACTCTTCGTCAATCATTTGATCCAGCACGGATTGACCCAGCTGGGTCGGATTGTTTAATTGATCTTGGATTGACTGTACCTGCTGAGTAAGATCCATTCCGAACATCTGGCTGTATTGTTGATACATCGTATATTGGTTTTGCAAAGTCTGTGTTTGCAATCGGACACGCGCCTGCCATTCGCTGACGGTGATATTAACGTTGCCAACTTTTGCGACTGGCTCCCGGGCCTGAAGGTAAGTGTTATACAAAATGGCGTAGCCGATCAGACCTGCAACAATAACTAGTAAGCCAATAAACGTAAATAGAATAATATTCGTCTGCCTGCGTTCACGATCAAGACGGGCCAGGTGTTTTTTAGAGTGAACTACGGGTTTTTCTTCCCGCGGGTTTGCCATATGATTTCGTACTCCTGATTATGAAAATGAGGGCATGGATTTCCATGCCCTAGGTTTGTCTGCTCTTAGCGGTTTTCTTCAAACCGCGAACTGGTGAATGGCAGCAGCGCAATATGGCGGGCGCGCTTGATGGCTCCGGCCAAAGCGCGCTGATGGCGTGCGCAGTTGCCTGTTTGGCGGCGAGGGCGGATCTTGCCTTCATCTGTGACGAAGCGCCTGAGCATATCGGCCTTTTTGTAATCAATGCTCAAACTTTTATCAGCGCAAAATTGACAGGTTTTTGGGCGGGCAAAGTAACGGCGTTCGCCGGGTGCGCCTTCGGATTCTGAGCTGTTGTTGGTTCTTTCATCGGTCATTTTTTTACTCCATATATTTAGAACGGAAATTCGTCTTCATTGGCAATCGGCTCAGGATCCTCGGCATGTGGAGTTTCCTGATTTTGATTTGCATCACGCCGTTCGCCAAGCATCATCATTTCATTGGCCACGATCTCAACGCTGGTGTGTTTTTGTCTTTCTTTATCATCCCAACGCCGGGTTTGCAGGCGGCCTTCGATATACACCTGCTGGCCTTTGGTCAGATATTGTTTGCAGATTTCAGCTAGGTTGCCCCAAGCCACAATGCTGAACCATTCGGTTTCAGCGTGACGTTCTCCATCCGCGCTATTCCATGAACGGCTGACTGCAACAGTAAAGGTAGTCACCGGCCGACCTGAAGGCGTATAACGCATTTCAGGTTCCTTGCCAAGATGCCCAATGATCATCACTTTATTTAAACCTCGGCTCATATTAATCTCCTTCATAAGATAAAGACCGAGCGAAAAACTTATCCAACAAACGTCAGCATGTGGCGCAGGATCGTTTCCTGATAGCGTATATTTTGTTCCAGGCCGGACGCGCTTTGAGGATTGAGCGTAATGTTGAAGAGAACATACTGTCCGTCGCGGTGCTTTCGAATTGTATAAGCCATTCGGCGCTTGCCCCAAATGTCCACTTTATCCACACTGCCGCCAGATTCAGAAACCCAGCCTTTGACGCGGTCCATAACACCGGTGAATGATGCCTCGTCCAAGTCGGGTTGAATCACGCACACCAATTCATATTTATGCATGAGGGATGCCTCCTTTCCGTGGGATAGCTCTTGTTCACGCCGTGAGCGAGCCAAGAGCGGAAAGGCACGTATAATGACGTACCTTGTTATGGTGCTCATTGTACGCTAAGTTATTGATTTTGTAGAGGGGCAAATATTGACAGGGGCAAATGTGATCTCGAAGCGCTTCATTACCGAAAATCGCCGTAAAGTCCTCGTCTTCACTACCCGTGCTGGCCTGCGCCAGCACGGGTAGGCGTGGGGAGTAGTCAGCTGACGTAGATCGGATTGCTAAAAATCCAACCTCGCTTGCGCCCGAGATATCTTCTATATACTTCGATGCGGTAGACGCCCGCCTCGGTGGTGTTGTGCATTGCGATGGTTTGTTTTTTCCAAGTTCGAATCAATTTTCCATCTTTAATTAATCTGATTTCAGCCGGGGAAGGCGTCTGCACTTGTAGCGTGACTCCGCCTCGGGCGGGGATTTCATCTCCCATAATGGCATCCGCATCATGTCCCTGGGCGGTGAAGCGAAAACCGCGCGTTGGGGCAGGGAGATCGTATCCGACAAAGCAATGTCCCATTGATAAAGAATTATAGATCATCTTTTTGTCTACGCTCGCATCTCCGGTCAATGGTTCGGGAAGGATGACATGCGTATTGATGGTTTTGAAATGAAATTCGTAAGGGAAGATGATGCGCCGAAATGGACCAAGCTGCAATTCGTTGGCGTGAGCATCCGAACCACCGATGGCAACGACTCGATTATTGGTGAGCAATTCGTCCCATTTGCGGAGCGTGGCGGGAATCGGATTGTGCGCGATCAGCGCAGGAATCATAGCGTAAGGGAGGCCGTGCAATTTGGTTGGGACAAGAGTCTTGAGTTCGCTTAAACCATTCCAAAGTTCGATGCCTGTGAAATGAGTGACCGACCAATCAACCCACGAGATGTCCGTCTCGTTGAACGCGGGCGCGGCGGGATCGTTGGGATGAGCAAGGAAGGATAATCCACCTGATTCGCGCACCGCGTTGATCAGCCTTTGCGGATCATCCGCAAAGGTGGCCAATTCTTTTTCCGCGCCAAATACAAGCAGATGATTCTTTTGCGGATCGCGATCTTGATCGTGGATTTCCTGGCCAATCAACATCAGGACTTTTCCTTTACCTTCTCTAACATAACCTTCAAAGCCGCGCACAAGCACGTTATGGTCTGTGACGATCACAGCATCCAAACCGCATTTCAACGCGGCCTCGGCAATATCCTGATGCCTTCCACTTCCATCTGAATAATGCGTGTGCATGTGCAGGTTGACGATAATCTCATGCATTGATGATCTCTTAATTTTTTGATCGCAATCTCGTCGCGAGCGCTAAATTAATTTCCGCTCATCTGGCATTGGTTGACGAGTTTCCTCGAACACAGGTATAATTTGCCCGCTAATTTTCAGGAGGCACAACCATGATTAAGTTTCTGGATATCGCGCTGATTATAATCGCCATAGGGCTGATCCTCAGCGTCATTTTACAAAGCAAAGGTGCTGGGCTTGGCGGTTTAACCGGTTCCGATGCGAGCACGGTTTTCACGGCTCGCCGCGGTGTTGAACGTGTTCTGTTTTGGGTTACGATCATTTTGAGCGTTTTATTCTTCGGGCTGGCGATCACCGTCCTCTTCCTCGGACGCGCCTAAGTTGACTCTTGGAAAGGCCGCCCATGCGCGTTTGATTGGACGCGGTCGAGGCGCGGTCTTTCTTTTTTGTCCGGTCACTGACATTTTATGAGGCGATTACGCTGGCAGATCTTGGTCGTCGCGATCACGCTGATTGTTGTGGCAGTTCTTTTGCTCAGCCAGCAACCAGCCCTCGCGCCTGCTTTGTCCCGGCCCTCAAGCGGAGGTATTTATACGGAGGGCTTGATCGGCTCATTGGGCCGCCTCAATCCACTTTTAGATTGGAATAATCCTGCGGACCGCGACGTGGATAGTTTGGTGTTCAGCGGCCTGATCAAATTCGATTCACGCGGCCTGCCACAGCCGGATCTGGCAGAATCGTGGGGGGCCACACCTGATGGCACAGTTTACAACTTTACGATTCGCTCGAACGCCGTCTGGCAGGACGGGACTCCCGTTACGAGTGACGATGTGATTTTTACAATTGATCTGATCAAGTCCAGTTCCTTTTTCCCTCAGGATATCAAGGATTTATGGAACCAAATCACGGTCACGAAGTTGGATGACGAGAATCTTAAATTCACTTTACCAGAACCATTCGCTCCATTCCTCGACTATTTGACCTTTGGCATTCTCCCCAAACATATTCTCGCCTCAGCTCCGGCTGGTCAACTCGCCAGCGCGAATTTCAATATCAGTCCAGTTGGCTCTGGCCCATATAAATTCGATCACTTCGTGGTGGAAAGCGGATACGTTGCTGGCGTGGTGCTTACACTCAGCGATAATTATTATGGACAGAAGCCTTATATCCAGCAGGTAGTCTTTCGTTATTATCCTGATTCGAAGTCTGCCTACGATGCGTTCAAACAAGGCGAAGTGCTCGGTGTCGGCCAATTGTCATCCGATGTGTTGCCAGAGGCGCTGGCTGATCCCAATTTGATGGTTTACACGACAAGCCTTCCTCAAATGTCCATCGTGTTGCTGAACTTGAATAATAGTCAGGTTACGTTTTTTCAGGATGCAAATATTCGACGTGCCTTGATGATGGGCTTGAATCGTGATTACATCATTTCTGCATTTCTAAAAGGAGAAGGTATTGTGGCCGACGGGCCGATCCTGCCTGGTTCATGGGCGCATTATGATGGCATTGAACATATCGACTATGACCCAGATGCAGCCGTCTCTTTGCTTGAACAAGAGGGCTATGTAATTCCTTCCAGTGGGGGAGCGGTTCGTTCTAAAAACAGTCAGGCTTTGGTTTTCACCTTTTTATATCCGCAGGATACATTGCATGCCCAGATTGCCAAAGCGATTCAACAGGATTGGGCGCAGATCGGCGTGCAGGCCAATATTCAGGGCGTGTCCTATGACCAATTGATTTCCAATTCGCTTGCCCCTCGTAGTTATCAAGCGGCGCTCGTTGATCTTAATCTTGCCCGTACTCCGGATCCGGATCCGTATCCGTTTTGGCATCAATCCGAAGCCACAGGCGGACAAAACTATTCGCAGTGGAATAATCGCGCCGCAAGCGAGTATCTTGAACAGGCGCGCACCGAAACCGACTTCACAGACCGAGCGCGGCTCTATCGTAATTTTCAAGTGGTATTTGCCCAGGATTTGCCATCCTTGCCGTTGTATTATCCCGTCTATAATTACGGCGTAAGCTCGCAGGTGCAGGGAGTCCAAATTCCCATGCCGATGTATGATACCAGCGACCGTTTAGCCTTCATTGCCGATTGGTATCTGGTTACCCGTCGAACGATTGAACAAACACCAGTGCCGATTGCTCCTTAGCAAGCCCATAAGGATGCAGGGAAGTATTTCTATTTTAGTTTGCGAATAAGAATAGGAGATGACATGCTCGAACAAGCTTTGCAATACGCCAGCCAAAACCGCGAACAATTCTTGAATGAACTAAAAGATTTCTTGGCGATTCCATCCATTTCAACGGATCCTGAACATAATGTCGATATGCAAAAAGCTGCGGAATGGGCAGCTTCACAATTGCGTTCCATCGGTATGAATGAGGTGCAGATCATGCCGACCGGTGGACATCCAGTGGTTTATGGCGAATGGTTGAACGCTGCAAGACACGCGCCCACCGTAATGATCTATGGTCATTATGATGTTCAGCCGCCCGATCCGCTCGAACTATGGACCACGCCTCCTTTCGAAGCTGCTGTGCGCGGCGATAATCTTTATGCGCGCGGTTCTGCCGATATGAAAGGACAGGTAATCGCATCTTTGAAAGCGGTCGAGGCGGTGATAAAGACTGGTGATATGCCGATCAATCTCAAATGGCTGATCGAAGGCGAAGAGGAAATCGGGTCGGAACATCTTGATAATTTTATTAAGAATCACAAGGAATTGCTGAAGTGTGATTTCTGCTTGAACATGGATGCCGGTATACTCGGCGAATATAGACCCTCCATCACAATTGGATTGCGCGGCCTGGCATATTTTGAGCTGCGTGTCGATGGCCCGAGCAAGGATTTGCATTCGGGCCTCTACGGCGGTACGGTTCATAACCCAGCTCAAGCGTTGGCAGAATTGATCGCGGGCATGCACGATAAAAATGGCAAAGTCACTTTGCCTGGCTTTTACGAGAAGGTTCGCAAGCTAAGCAAAAAAGAGCATCAGGATTTTGCGCGTCTGCCGATTACCGGCAAAGAAATCAAACAACAATCCGGTGTGCCCGCGTTATGGGGCGAACCGGATTTCACGCCTGCTGAACGTCTCGGTGCGCGGCCCACGCTCGAAGTCAATGGATTGCTTTCGGGCTTCACGGGAGTCGGCTCCAAAACAGTATTGCCTGCCTGGGCGATGGCGAAGATTTCCTGCCGCCTCGTTCCCGATCAAACTCCGGAAGAAACCACCAAGCAGATGAAGAAATATTTAAAGAGAACGCGCCCAAAGATATCAAATGGGAACTTACTTATTTGCACGGCGCAGGCGCGGCATTGACAGGCACGGATAATATCGGCGTCAAGGCACTGTCGAAGGCGATGGAAACGATATGGGGCAAGAAGCCGTACTTCCCGCGCGAAGGCGGATCCATTGGCGTGGTTGTGCAGCTTCAACAACATCTTGGCGTCGAGTCGGTTCTTTCGGGCTTCGGGCTTCCTGATTGCGACGCGCATTCCCCGAATGAGAAACTTCATTTGCCCACATGGTATCGCGGTATCGACACGTTGATTCATTTTATCTATAACTTGAAAGCCTAATGGAAGATCGAATCATTGCTTACGGTGGTCAAGCCGTGATCGAAGGCGTCATGATGCGCGGGCAGAAGGCTTTTGCCATTGCCATGCGCGCACCGGACGGTAAGATTGTCCTTTATAAAGAAAAGCTGGACGCGATTTATCAATCGCGCATCACCAAAATTCCTTTTGTGCGCGGCGTGATTTTGTTGTGGGATGCGCTTGGACTCGGAATGCGCGCGCTGACGATTGCCGCAAATACGCAAACCGGCGAGGATGTAAAGCTGGAAGGTCCGGCTCTTTATTTGACCTTGGGCTTTGCCCTCGTTTTCGGAATTGGTCTCTTCTTTTTACTTCCCGCAGGACTTGCCGGCTTGGCGGAAAAGTATCTCGGATTGAATGTTTGGTGGAGCAATCTTCTGGAGGGAATCATACGCCTCGCGTTGCTGATTGGTTATTTGTGGGCAATCAGCTTTATGCCCGATGTGAAGCGTCTCTTCATGTATCATGGCGCGGAACATAAAACCATCAATGCCTTCGAGGCTGGTGCCGAATTAACTCCCGAATCGGTTGCGAAGTTTTCTCGCGAACATCCGCGTTGCGGGACGGCATTCTTGTTGACTCTCGTCTTGCTTTCCATCGTTGTGTTTGCGTTGCTTGGCCCGCTGCCGATCTTCTGGCGTTTAGTGACTAGAATATTATTTATTCCCATTTTGGCAGGTATTGCGCTCGAATATATTCGCTGGACGGCGAATCATTTGAATAATCCAATCGTCCGCTTGTTGATCAAACCGAATCTGGCTTTGCAGTCGCTAACGACGCGTGAGCCGGATTTGTCCATGCTGGAAGTGGCGATCAATTCGTTCCAAACGATGCGACAAGCCGAACAGGAAATCGCACTCTGAATCTAAAGCCGCCTGCGGGCGGCTTTATTGTTTATTGATACCTTTTGTATATGAACTATTCTTTATACTTCCACATTCCATTTTGTATTCATCGGTGTGCTTATTGCGATTTCAATACGTACGCGGGACAAGAAGATTCCATTCCAGCTTATGTGGACGCATTATGCACGGAAATTGAATTTATTGGGCAGAGATTTCCTGATGGCAATAAAGTTCACACCGTTTTCTTTGGCGGCGGAACGCCCTCTTTGCTTTCGCCTAATCAATTTGATTCAATCTTTCATTCAATTCGAAAATACTTTGAATTAACTGAAGATGCTGAAATTACCATCGAAGCAAATCCCGGGACGGTGAGTTTCGAGCAATTGCAAAAATTGCGTGCCATCGGAATCAATCGCATAAGCTTTGGAGTTCAATCTGCGGACAGCGAAGAATTGCGAATGCTGGAACGCGCTCACGATTTCTTTGATGTAATTAATTCTGTGAGTTGGGCACGTTCGGCGGGCTTTGAAAATATCAATCTGGATTTGATCTATGGCCTGCCCGAGCAAACTCTCCAAACGTGGCAAACGACTGTTAAGAGAATCCTTGATCTAAATCCAAATCATATCTCAGCTTATGCGCTGACGCTTGAGCATGGCACACCGTTTGGACGATGGTCAAAACGCGGCTTGCTGCCATTGCCTGATTCTGATCTCGCCGCGGACATGTACGAATGGGCAAGCGAGGTCTTTAAATTGTCGGGCTATATTCAATATGAAATTTCCAATTGGGCCAAGCCAAACCGCAAGTGTATTCACAATCTTCAATATTGGCGCGGACTTCCTTATCTCGGCTTGGGTGCGGGTGCGCATGGATATACCAATGGCTTCCGTTATTCAAATGTGTTGCGGATCAAAACTTATGTTGACCGGCTTACATCTCTTGACCCGCAATTTACAAATCTTGAATTTTTTCTTTCGGCTGCCGCGGTCAATCATCATCGTCAAACGCCGCGCGATGAACTGTCGGAGTATATGATGACCGGGCTGAGATTAACGCGCGAGGGAATCGCTGCGTCCGCTTTCCGTCAGAGATTTGGATGCGAGTTGAATGATGCTTATCACAAAGAGATCGATGAATTAATTCGTCTTGGTTTGCTGGAATGGCATATGGAGACTTCCGAAGTGCCAAAAAACGGCGAAACCTCTGACGTCTTGAGACTAACTCGGCGTGGTCGATTGCTTGGCAATCAAGTATTTATGCGATTCTTGGAAGATTGACTATGCACATAGGGCACTGAGAATGCGCTGATAGATTCCTTGCAAATCGTTCAACCCCGATGCGAAAGCGGTGCGAGCTTCCGATGAGCCGATCAGCAATCCCGGCACTTTCGCGTCCGTATGCCGCCGCGTGGATAGATCCTCCATGTTGCCGTGATCGGATGTGATTAGAATCAATCCATTGCTGTCATCCCATTGATCCAGCAAGCCACTTAACACCACGTCAAATGTTTTGAATTGCTCGCTGGCCCAATTCATATCCTGTTTGTGACCAGCATAGTCGCTGGCCCAATATTCAAAGAAAGCAAAATCATAACGATTTGCGAGTTCTGCTAATTTATTCCCTGCTTCACGTGCTTTGTAAACCGGCGCATCGGGGAAGCCCAACATGTCGCGCCAGCCGTCGCCTATAAAGTCGGCAGATAAGGCGCGACCCGCGTAATAATCCTCTTTGTCGAATAAACTCAATCCAGCCGACGTGACCGCCCACGGAATCGCGGAGTAAAGCCGTTTGCCTGAATCCACGCCGTCAAAGTAGCGCGGCGGATAGGCATTGAGCAAAGCCGCGGTTTTTCCAGCTCTGATCGCTTGCGAAAACAAATTGCCATTGAGAATATATTTTGCAACGGCTGGGTTGGGTTTCGGTCCATAATGCTCGCCGATTTCTTGAGGAATGTTAATGCCGGTCAACAACACTGCTTGTCCCGTTGCAGATTGTGGCAACCCATTCACGCCAAGCGCTGCATCGAGCGGAAGAAGAGTGGCGCGTTCACCCACATACGGCGCGGATTCTGCTAATAGTTTTTGTCCGCCTAGCAAGCTTTGCAGGAATGGCATTTCGAGGCAGGCAAATGGATTAATGTTTGGATCATCAACGCCGAGGCCGACGCCATCAAGAAATATGAATAAGACGTGCATAGATACCAATAATCCTTTTTAAATTCGCTCTAAAATTTTTGAAACAAGAACCATGCCGATGGGCGTTCGCGTTTATCTGCGCCATCTTTGCGCCATATCAAGCGAAAGCGTTGAGCTTGGATCAACTCAATGTCCGCCGCGACCAGACCGTGTCCGAGTTGAGGCGATTTGAGGATTCCATACATCAGCCAATATCCATTTACAGCAAGCACACGGTGCAGTTGAGTCAGATAGCCTTTTCTTTTTTTGATGCCATGAAAACATCCCATGTCGAGCGCCAAATCGAATGGGCCGTCAATCCCATTGAGCTGGGTTGCATCGCTAACACGCAGATCGGCTTGAATATTTGCATTTTTAATTTTGCGTTTTGCAATTTGAATGGCACGCGGCGCAAAATCAATCCCGACAGCTTGCCATCCGTTTTGAACGAGCGTTATAACATTCGTGCCGGTCCCGCATCCTAAATCGATGGCGCGGCCCGCTGGATGTTTGGATATGAAATCAAATAGCTCGGGAGGAGAGATGCCGCTATCCCAGGGTGGACGCCTGAAATACCAGAAATTGAAGTGGATGCGGCGAAGAAGGGTCATTGAAAATAGATCATGGCATTGGAGTCAGATAAAGTCATCTTAATGTTGTGACAACTCACACTTTGACAATTCAACCTTATTCTTTTACAATCACGCCGCTGGCATCATTCCATTTTTAGGAAAGGCTGTCATGAAAGAGTATACCACTGAGTTTATCCGCAATATCGCGCTGGTTTCGCATGGCAGCGCGGGCAAGACCATGTTGGCAGAATTGTTTCTGCATTTGACAGGGGCCACCACCCGCCTCGGAAAGATCGAGGATGGAACGACGATGTCGGATTACGACGAAGAAGAGATCCGACGCAAGATTTCCATTTACACCACTGTTCTTCCTGTTGAGTATCGCGATTATAAGGTCAACGTGCTGGACGCGCCGGGCTTCACAGACTTTGTGGGCGAGGTGATTTCAGCACTCAGCATTGCAGACGGCGCGGCGGTGTTGGTGGATTCTGTAGCGGGCTTGGAAGTTGGTACGGAGATTGCATGGCGTTATGTTGATGATTTCAAGCTGCCACGTTTTGTCGTGATCAATAAGCTAGACCGTGACAATGCCGATTATGCCAAGGCTTATGCATCCGTTGAAGAATTCGCGCGGGCGCGCGGTGAGCGTTTGGTCAAAGTCCAATTGCCCATCGGCGAGAAGCATGAGTTCAAGGGCGTGATTGATTTGATCTCGCTGAAGGCTTTTATGGCCGATGGTAAAACTGCAACGGACATTCCCGCAGATATGATGGATGAAGCCAAGAAAGCACATGGGGTTTTGGTTGAAGCCGCCGCAGAAGGCGAAGACACGTTACTCGAAAAATATCTCGAAGCCGGTTCTCTCTCGGACACAGAGTTGATCGTCGGTTTAAAAGATGTTGTTCGCTCTGGCGCCTTTATCCCGGTCTATTGCGCCGCAGGCGGACGCGAGATAGGGATCGCACCTCTGCTCAATGGCTTCGTTGATCTGATGCCTTCACCGACCCAAGCGCCAGTCCGCGTGGCAACCGGCAAGAGCGGAGAAGAAACGTTAAACGCATCGGATAGCGGACCGCTGGCCGCGTATGTTTGGAAAACAACCGCTGATCCATTCGTCGGCAGGATGACCTATTTCCGCGTCGCCTCCGGTTTGGTTCAGGCCGATGCGCATGTGTGGAATCAAAACAAGAACACGGAGGAGCGGATGTCCGGCTTGCATGTTCAGCGTGGCAAGGAACAGGTTGCAGTAAAAGTTGTTCACGCCGGTGATATTGGCTCGGTGGCGAAGTTGACCGTTACGGCCACGAGTGATACGTTATGCGACAAGAACCATCCATTGACGATTGCGCCGCCCAAATTCCCGGCCGCGTTATATCGTGTCGCGATTTCTCCGAAGACTCAAGCCGACGCCGCGAAAATTTCGCCGACGTTGACTCGTCTGTGTGAAGAAGATATGACGCTCTCGTGGTACAACGAACACGCCACCGGCGAGACCGTTTTGCAGGGTATGGGTGACCAGCATATTGATGTGGCCATCCATCGTGCCCAGACGAAATTCCAGGTTGGGCTTCTACCTCATGATCCCAAAGTTCCCTATCGTGAAGGCATCACGAGGAAAGCCTCGGCTCAATACCGTCATAAAAAACAATCAGGCGGATCGGGACAGTTTGGTGAAGTGCATTTGCGAATTGAGCCTTTGCCCTCGGCTGATTTTGAGTTTACCGATGAACTGGTTGGCATGAACCTGTCGAAGTCATACCTGCCGCCAATTGAGAAAGGTATCAAGAACACGCTGGAGCAGGGGGCGTTTGCCGGTTACCCTATGAGCCACGTGAAAGTGATTGTTTACGATGGCAAGGAGCATCCGGTTGAACTCGAAACCGGTCGCCTTTGAAATTGCCGGACGAGAAGCGTTCAAGCTGGCGGTTCAGGATGCTGGTCCGGTGCTCTTTGAGCCGATCATGAATGTGCGCGTCGTTGTCCCTGATGCGAACATGGGCGACGTGATGGGCGATCTCAATACGCGCAGAGGCCGCGTGCAAGGTACTGACTCCGAGCACGGCAATACGGTTATTGTGGCACATGTTCCTTTGGCCGAAATGTTGCGCTACACTTCTCAACTTCGTTCCATCACCGGTGGGCGCGGCTACTTTACGATGGAACTCGATCATTACGATATTGTTCCATCTCATATTGCCGGCGGAATCGTCGAGGCTCATAAGAAAGAGATGGAAGCAAAGAAAGAAGAGCAATAAAACGCAATTTGAAAAACGTAAAAGCCGCGACGCAAGTCTCGGCTTTTCTTTTTGATTCTAAACATAACGGACACGAAGTTTAAATTTTTCCCTTATGCACTTCGTGTCTGTTGTGTCCTTCGTGTTTAAAATTTTCTCTTGAAGCGGTAAAATAAGGATATGCCAGTTCTTAAGATCAGTCCACTGATGCGCTATTACATTGACAACCAAACCGAAGCTGTGGTGCAGGGTGCGACAGTTATTGAAGCATTGAATAGTGCTGTGGAAAAATACCCTGCTTTGAAAGCCCAGGTTTTTGATTCCGATGGCAAACTGCGCCGCCACATCAATGTCTTTGTCAACGATGAAAGTATTCGAGAACTCAAAGGTTTGAAAACCAAACTGAAAGAAGAAGATCGAGTCACGTTGCTAGCTTCGATTTCAGGAGGGTAATTAATTTGAAGCCTGATATCTGTATCCTTAAAAAACTCATCTCCTATTACGATGGTATAATACTGGATAGATAATTGAAGATCTAAGGCGCGCCACATGATGAGGCTCGTTGGTGCTGATTGAGATACCTTTGTCGGATTTCCGAATGATAGCTTCTACTGAGTAATAACTGGTGGAAGCTTTTTTGTCGCCATTATTAATTTTCAGAAAGTAGAAAGTTCAATAAATATGGCGGAATTGTCCAATCAGCCTCAATGAAATTTTCTTCAATTATTAGGATACCATGCAATTTTTTCCAATTTCCATTGTGATCGCCTTGATCTTTTCACCCTTAGCCTCTGGCACGGCATTTATCGTTACTTATGGCGAATATTTGCGCCATTATCCTGACAAAAAGAAACCTCTAAATTTGGCTATCGCGAGGCTGGTTTGGTGATGTTTGTATTCTTTATCGCGTTATCGGCATTCTGCTTGAAAATACATAGGCTTGAAAAGCCTATAAATTAAAAAGGAGACTGTTCTATGTCAAAAATAACATCGATTCATGCTCGCGAAATCCTGGATTCGCGCGGCAACCCCACTGTCGAAGTAGATGTCCAGCTGGGAGACGGCGCGCTAGGGCGTGCGGCGGTTCCATCCGGCGCGTCCACTGGTGTTCATGAAGCATTGGAATTGCGCGACGGTGATAAGAAACGCTACGGTGGAAAAGGCGTTTTGAAAGCTGTTGAGAATATCAATGGTTCAATATCCAAAGCTCTAGTTCGATTAGATTCGTCAGATCAATCTGCAATTGATAAAGCCATGCTGACCCTAGATGGAACATCCAACAAAAGCAAATTGGGTGCTAATGCCATTCTGGGTGTCAGCCTCGCAGTAGCACGCGCGGCGGCCAATTCCAAGAAGGTACCGCTTTACCAGCATCTAAGCCAAGGAACCGCCAAGCTGATGCCCGTACCCATGTTCAATATTTTGAATGGCGGCGTGCATGCCAATTGGCAAGGCACTGACTTCCAGGAATTTATGATCGCACCTGTTGGTGCGCCGAACTTCCGAGAAGCATTACGCTGGGGAAGTGAGGTTTATCAATCACTCAAGGGTGTGCTGAAAGATGGCGGATATTCCGTGGGTGTGGGTGACGAGGGCGGATTCGCGCCAGCACTCAAAAAGAATTCAGACGCAGTGGATTTAATTCTCAAAGCGATTGAAAAAGCAGGTTACAAAGCTGGTGACCAAGTTGCCATTGCTCTTGACCCTGCTTCGAGCGGATTCTATGAAGACGGCAAATACAATCTTCGCACCGAGAATTGAAAAGTCACGTCATCTGAGATGGTTGGCTTGTATGCGGAATGGGCCAAAAAATACCCTATTGTTGTTCTCGAAGATGGCCTGGCGGAGGATGATTGGGATGGATGGAAATTGCTTAACCAAACCATTGGCGGCAAGGTTGAGCTTGTCGGCGACGATCTTTTCGTTACGAATGTACAGCGAATTGAACGAGGCATTAAGGAGAATGTTGCCAATGCCGTATTGATCAAATTAAATCAGATTGGCACGCTAACCGAAACGATTGCGGCGATTGACATGGCGCGCAAGGCCGGTTGGGGTGCAATGGTCTCACATCGTTCGGGGGAAACGGTAGATTCTTTTATCGCTGATTTCACAGTAGCGATGGGGACTGGCCATCTCAAGACCGGAGCACCTGCTCGCGGTGAACGCGTTGAAAAATATAACCAGTTGATGCGGATTGAGGAAGAATTAGGCAATACAGCTGTCTATGCGGGCCATAAGGCATTCGTCCGGTAGTCTTGTAGAAGGATATTACAATGGGTAAGCTGTTGGTATTTGTAGGTGTTGGATGATTTGTCGGTTCAGTGTTACGCTCTGTTGCAAGCGGTTATGTGCAACAGCTTACCCAAAGTACAAACTTCTCATATGGCACAATTGCAGTTAATGTTATTGGTTGTTTTATTATAGGTTTTGTATCGCAGTTAGTGGATTCTTATAGTTTGCTGAACGCAGAAACACGTGTGCTGGTTATCCCTGGCTTTCTAGGCGGATTTACAACCTTTTCAACGTTCAGCAATGAGACACTAAATCTGTTTCGTGATGGGGAAACGCCGCTGGCCCTGATAAACGTAATGGCACATATCTTATTGGGATTAGGCGCAGTCTGGGCAGGCCGCGCTTTTGCATCAAGCATATGGAAGTAATCTATGGATACCCCATCTCAAAACTACCTTCTACGGATTTTCATCGGAGAATGCGATAAGATAAAGGGAAACCACTTTATGAATGGTTGGTGCGACAAGCGAAATCGCGCGGCATGGCCGGTGCAACGGTATTGCGGGGCATGATGGGCTTTGGCGCGCATACCAAGATCATACATACCTTCAAAATTGAACGCCTTTCTGAAGACTTGCCTATAATCATTGAGATCGTAGATACAAAAGATAAGATAGAGGACTTTCTATCGTTCGCTGAAGTCCACATGAAGCGCGGGATTTTGGCAACAGTTGAAAAGGTTGAAACTCGTATCTATCGAGGTGGAATGACCAAGACTTAGTTTCTTATACAGGAATCCAAACTTTTCTCATTATTTATTTGTCTTGACAAAACAAGTAAGAACTGTAAAATAGCCCTCATCTTATAGGTAACATTATGTTAACTTTTCACCTTTGCTCCTGTATGAGGCGGGGTTCGTAATACCGCCTCTTCAAAAAGTCAGCCAACGAATTGAAGGACGGTGTGCGACTCCCGCATTCGATATGTCGAATCGGCAGCGCTTGCATGGCGTCCTTTTTGTTTTCGTTGGCTGATTTTATTTTGGAGTTGGATGATACTTACACAAATTCGGAAAGCGCAAATTAGATCATTCGATGATGGACTAGAGTCTCATGTCGGGAACACGCCTCTTCTTCCGCTTCGCCGCGTGACTTTGGGCTTGCCGCGTTCAATCCAAATCTTTGCCAAAGCTGAATGGTTCAACCCAGGCGGCTCGGTCAAGGATCGCCCCGCGTTGAACATTATTCGTGCTGCAATTGCAAACGGTGATCTTGTTAGCGGCAAGCGCTTGTTAAATTCAACATCCGGCAACATGGGCATATCTTACGCAACCTTCGGCGCGGCGATCGGAATCCCTGTTACATTATGTGTTCCTGCAAACGCCAGCCCTGAGCGCATCACGATTCTGCATGCTCTTGGTGCCGAAGTAATTCTTACTGATCCCTCCGAAGGCTCCGACGGCGCGATTCTTGTGGCGCGTAAAATGGTTACTGAAGAACCTGACTTGTATTGGTATGCAAATCAATATAACAACGACGCCAACTGGCAGGCACATTATCTGACCACCGGTCCTGAAATCCTCGCTCAAACGAATGGACAGGTTACGCACTTTGTCGCGGGACTTGGCACATCCGGTACGTTGATGGGCACGGGGCGTTGTCTGCGGGAACAATTGCCGAATGTAAAGATTATCGCTTTTCAACCCGATGCCTCATTCCATGGGCTGGAAGGACTCAAGCATATGCCGAGCGCGATCAAGCCCGGGATTTATGATCCATCCTTTGCGGACGAAACGTTTGAAATCCAGACCGAAGCGGCGCATGAAATGGTTCGACGACTGGCGCGCGAAGAAGGTCTGTTCGTTGGAATCTCATCCGGCGCGGCGATGGTCGCGGCAATGCAAGTCGCGTCAAAAACAAAAGATGGCGTGATTGTTACGCTCTTTCCCGATGCAGGCTATAAATATTTGAGCGATAAAAATTTATGGGAAAGCAAATGATATTGAGTCTTTCGAAGGATGTTTTGACTCAAATTCATGCGCACGGTGAGCAGGCTTATCCGGAAGAAGGCGCAGGTTTTTTGCTTGGCGCGGATGGATCGGAGCGCGCCGTGAAGACAATTGTTCCGCTTGTCAATTCACGCGAAGACGCCGCGCGCCATAATCGTTACTTGATCACGCCTGAAGATTACCTGAAAGCTGAATTGGAAGCTGACCGCCTCGGACTGAGTCTGATCGGCGTATTCCATTCGCACCCCGATCACCCCAATCGTCCATCAGAATTTGATCGCGATTGGGCGCAACCGTTTTTCTCGTACATCATCACGAGCGTGGATTCGGGCAGAGCGATTGAGTCGCGTTCGTGGCGATTGCTCGAAGATCGTACAGAGTTCGTTGAAGAAAAAATACAAACTATTTAAAGCCAAAGGAGTTTCAAATGTCTCTCTATTTTGTTCGTCATCAGCATTCCGCTGAAACCTGCCCGGCTAAAAACCCCGAAATGGGGCAGATGTTGTTGCAACACTTAACGAAACAAAATGCACGCAAGTTCGGCGTGGATTTGCTTGGAGATGCCGTGCTGGATGGACAGCATACCCTTGTGCTGATCGCCGAGTCCGAAGATAAAGAATATATTCAGAATTTCATGCAGCCGTTTGCGATGGCTGGTTCGGTCGAGATTTTAAACGCTTCAACATGCGAGGCAGTTGTCGAACGCCAGGGTTGTGACCCAGTTCCGGCGCGCTAATTGAAATCACGAAGGTTGAAGGTTAACTTGACTTTCAACCTTCAAGTCATTATTCTATTTTTGAGGACAATCATGGCAACTTTGAAGATCCCAACTCCACTTCGCAGTTATACGAACGGGCAGGCAGAGATTGCCGTAAATGGCAACAATGTTGCTCAAGCGATGGAGCATTTGATTGAAAAATTTCCAACGCTGAAGCCGCATCTTTATAACGGCGATGGAAATCTGCGTCCGTTTGTGAATCTGTTTGTCGGCGAGAACAATATCAAGGATTTGCAGGGACTTGAGACTCCGCTTGATGAGAATGCACGCGTGATTCTGATTCCCTCGATTGCGGGTGGATGATGCAACCATTCCTTCCAGGTTTAACTCGTGAAGAAATCCTGCGTTACTCGCGCCATCTTCTGATTCCAGAAGTTGGACTCGAAGGTCAGCGCAAACTCAAAGGCTCGTCGGCGCTGATCATCGGCACGGGCGGGCTTGGGTCGCCGGTCGCGTTATATTTGGCGGCGGCCGGTATCGGTCGGATTGGACTCGTGGATTATGACGTGGTCGATTTGTCGAATCTACAACGTCAAGTGATTTACGGCACAGCCACGATTGGAAAGTTGAAAGTCGAATCGGCGCGTGATCGCATGTTGGATTTGAATCCTGATATCGAAGTTGAAACGTACAACGAACCGTATACATCCGCGAACGCGTTGCGGATCGCGAAGGATTACGATATTCTGCTGGACGGCACCGACAATTTCCCGACGCGCTATTTGACTAATGATGTCGCTGTGTTTCTGGGCAAGCCGAATGTGTATGCGTCCATCTATCGCTTCGATGGACAGGTCAGTGTTTTTTATGCCAAGGAAGGACCGTGCTATCGCTGTCTCTTCCCAGAACCGCCGCCGCTCGGGCTGGTCCCTTCGTGCGCGGAAGGCGGCGTACTGGGCGTGTTGCCCGGCACGATTGGAACGATCCAGGCCACCGAAGCGTTGAAAGTTTTGCTTGGCATCGGCGAACCGTTGATCGGAAAGTTGTTGCTGTATAACGCGCTCGATATGTCATTTGATTTTGTGAAGCTGAAAAAGAATCCGAATTGCCGTGTGTGCGGGCCGAACGCCGACATCAAAGAGTTGATTGACTACGAGGAGTTTTGCGGTGTGCCGAGTCACGACCACGATGAAGGCTCGGCAGGCGCGGGCTGGGACATCACGGCATCCGAACTCGCCTCGCGACTCAAGCAAAATCATCTGAAGTTGTTGGATGTGCGTGAGCCGCACGAGTTGGAAATTTCTGCGATGCCGAATGCAGTCAATATTCCACTCGGCACTTTGGCGGCGAGACTCTCTGAACTTGATTCTGCCGAAGATATGGTAGTGTTCTGCAAAGCCGGGACGCGTTCGACGCGCGCGTTGGAATTGCTGGTCAGCGCTGGATTCAAGAAAGTAAAGAATCTCAAAGGCGGAATCAACGCTTGGGCAAAGGAAGTGGATACGAGTTTGCCGATTTATTAATCCTTAAGCCGCCAAAACTGGCGGCTTTGTTTTTGATAGAATGTCCTGCGGCGTTTGTTGAAAGGAGAGAGAATGTCACGCTTACCTGTTTCCATTGAAAAACATGTCTACGATAATATCTTGGGCGCGATTGGTCAGACGCCACTGGTGCGTTTAGGTCGCGTCGCTGCAAGCGTGCAGGTTCCGATCTATGCCAAGCTGGAGAATTTGAATCCGGGCGGGAGCATCAAAGATCGCGTCGGCTTGAATATCATCGAGGGCGCCGAGCAGCGCGCCGAACTCAAACCCGGCGGTATGGTAGTAGAAGCAACGTCTGGCAATACCGGCGTTGGGCTGGCGATTGCGTCCGCGCTCAAAGGCTATAAAACGATTTTTGTGATGCCCGATAAAATGAGCAACGAGAAGATTCAGCTTTTGCGCGCCTATGGAGCAAAGGTTGTTATCACGCCGACTGCGGTCGCACCGGATGATCCGCGTTCGTATTATGAAGTCGCAAAAAAAATTGCGAGCGAAACTCCCAATGCTATTTTGGCGAATCAATATCACAACCCGGATAATCCCAAGACGCATGAGCTGTTCACCGCTCCCGAAATTTGGGATCAGACCGATGGCAAAGTCACGGATGTGGTCATCGGCATGGGCACCGGCGGAACGATCACCGGCATTGGTCGTTATCTCAAATCCAAAAATCCGAAAATCAAAATTGTCGGCGTGGATATCGAAGGCTCGATCCTGTATGAGATTTGGCAAAACGAAGGCAAGGTTCCGGCAGGAGCATATCCGAAAACGTATAAAGTTGAAGGCATCGGCGAAGATTTTTTGCCAACAACTACCGACATTTCTGTTGTGGATGACATTGTGCGCGTCAACGACCGCGAAATCATTTTTGTGGGCGCGTCAGCTCGTGAGACAGGAGGGAATCTTCGCGGGCGGCTCGACCGGTTCAGCATTGGCGGGCGCGATTAAATACGCCGCGAAACTTTCAGCGGATCGACTCGTCGTCGTCATATTCCCCGATAGCGGCTCGCGTTATCTTTCCAAGTTCTACGATAACAAATGGATGCGCGAAAACGGCTTCCTTGAAATGGAGTTTGGCGAAGTGACACTCGGTGATCTGCTCTTTGTCAAGCCGAACAAAACACTTCTCACTGCGACCTTGGGTGACTCGATGCGAAAAGTGATTACCACAATGCGACAGCATGCCATCTCGCAAATGCCCGTTGTCGGCGCGGATGGAGCGTTGGTCGGCACCATTGCCGAAGTGGATTTGTTGAATCATGTGTTGGATAACCATCAACACAGCCAGGACGAATCAATTGATCCGCTGGTGCAAAACGCCAAAGCGGTCTATCCGCCCGAGACATCCCTCAACGAAGCCATGCCGATGCTGACCGACGGTTTTGCTTTACTTGTGGTTGATAATAGCAAACCCACCGGCATCTTAACGAAAATCGATGTACTGGATTATGTGGCTGGAAAAATTTAGTCTTTCCAAAAACTTGACGTACTTGTTTAGCGTTCAAAGTTGCTCATGGTGAAGTCGCCAACGGTAAGGAACGATTCGCAGGCAGGAACGGGCTGTGCGAATGAACCGATGTACCTTCACCAAATTATTGGAGTTGAATCAGATAATTGAGGATCGGAACCGAATGTTGATGCGAAGTAACCAAGACACTCGCCAAGATGGCGTGAGCTTCTGCTCCGTTCCGAGTGCGGTTGCAACCGTTGGTTTTTCGGGTGATCACCGCCGGTCGCAGCATCCGTTCGGCTTGATTGTTGGTGGCATCCAGGCTGTCGACGTACAAAAAGCGCAACAGGTGAGGCCGGTGCTTCCTCAGCCGTTTGGCAAAGCGGATATTATCGGGATCGGTCAGTCTGCGACGCGCGGCGATGAGCCGGTCCAGTCGGTTTTCCAAATCTCGAGTTTGCTTCGCGAAGGTGAAAGGATCCAAAGTCGGCTTCTCCACCTTGAGTTGCAGCGCCTGGCGCAACAAGGCACTCATCTGCTGGGCAAATTGCAGGGCGCGACCCTTTTTGATTTCCTGCATCTCTTTCAAATCGGTGAGCAGATGACTCAAACAGCGTTGCTTGAGCCAACTCACCAAGCGCCTGTCATCGTAGGCCAGGAAGTCATCGGAAGCCAAGACCCCTTTGAATTTTTCGCCCAAGATGTCTATGACCACGTCACTCGAGCGGTTGGCACGGATGGCATATACCGTGATCTCGCGATTGGCCCTGGAAGGGCGCAGGGCGTTGAAGACCCACAGCCAGGCAGACAGGGTCCCAATCCTCCATCCGGTTTCATCCGCATGTACCGTCGAGCATTGGCGAATCAATTCAATCAATCGTTCATAAATGGGTCGCGCAAGGGTAGCCAGCTTTTGATCCGCTTGACACCAGCCACTGCGGCTGACGCGCAAGCCAAACGCATCATTCAATACTTCACTGACCTTGCCATACGAAACTCCCAGCCGATGTTGTGGAAGCACAATATAGTTCGTTACTACAGACCGCTTTTAAGCCTGTTTTGGGTCTATCTTTGGAAATAAAGTTTGTTACTGGAGCACATGCCCGATCAATTGATGTTCTTCCTCAAAACAATAAAGTTCGTTACTGGACAGAGGTTAATGGCAAAGCTTTGCACACGGTAGAATAGATTGCGCAAAGCTCAGGATGGTTAAGTGCTTCGTTCTGTTTGGCTACAAAATTTGGACGGATCAACCAAGTAACCAGCACAGGATTGATACGTCAGTTCCGATAGCGCTGTCGCCAAACTAGGACCTTGTCAAATATCTCAAAATGAGATAGACTATTAGTGTGCACATCATTTCCCGCAAAGCATTGATTCAGTTCTGGGATAAACATCCTGATAGCCAAACAAGCCTTGCAAGATGGTTCAAGGTTGTGGAAAAGACCAACTTCCATAGCTTTGCAGAATTGCGGGTGGTTTTTCCTTCGGCGGATAAAATTCAAGATTGGATTGTTTTCAACATCGGCGGGAATAAAGTTCGCCTAATTGCATCAGTCCACTTTAATCGTGGCAGAGTTTATATCCGGCATGTTCTAACACACGCAGAATATGACCGGGGAGATTGGAAGAAATGAACCTTGTAAATAATCAAATCCAAAGTCACTGGACAACCATCGCCCCTTTACTGAATATTCGTAACGAGCGCGAATATAACGCTGCTGTTAAAAGAATGAATGGATTGCTCGACGAAATCGGCACAAACGAAAAGCATCCGCTTTATAGTCTCCTTGATACGCTCGGTACGCTCATTCATGCTTACGAGGAAGAACATTTTCATGTTCCGTCACCCACAGGCACGGATGTACTGCGCTTCCTCATGGAAGAGCATGGACTGGCGCAATCGGATTTATCTGAAATCGGATCACAGGGTGTTGTGTCTGAAATATTGAATGGCAAACGCGAATTAAATGTCCGCCAAATCCGCGCATTGGCAAAGAGATTCAAAGTCTCACCTGCGGTGTTTGTTTAGAAACAAAAAGCAATACGCCGCCGATTGAGGGATTGCGCGCCCAGCTCGTCGTCCACGATGATGCGGTGAAGAAAATTATTCCCAACATCAAACCGATTGATTTTCAAACCGCGGTCCTGTGCAGGCTGGCTCATCCATTTTGATTGTGGTGTTGTGAGAGCTCATTTTTTTCAAGTGAGGTAAGTAGCCATGACAGGCGGAGGGGACAGCTGTATTGGTTGGAACTGCGGTGCTTGTTGCCCCTGTGCTGGCTACTTGGTTTATCCGCTTGGAATTGTAATGTAAAAGGTATGCATGGCGGATCAGAATGTGCAAAGTACAAGATTGTCGACGGCTTCGTGCTTTATTGCTTCAAAATCTGGGTGGATGACTTAGCCAGGACAGCCTTTTGAAAGATAAACTTTGCCAGGAACAGAGCGACTAGAAGTATTTTTTGGTGTCTCATCACGCCGCCTAATTATTGTTGAGTCCTCTGAACGGAAATAAAACAGACTTGCTCATCTTTCTCTGTCGGGCACCGAATTAACAGTTTCGAACCATCCGGAGACCAAGCCAAATTACATCTTGTCTCATCTGCGTAAAAGGCATACATTGGAAGAATATCATCACTCTGTCCAGATGCGAAATCAACAAGATAAAGCCTGCTCTGTTCATCATCGGGCTGGTTCGCATACGGCAAGAATCTTCCAATTGCTAATAAATGGTAATTGTCCGGTGCCCAAACAAAATCATCCACATAATGCTTACCTTCTTCTGATAAAGTAACATTTATTGAATACACTTTCCCCGTTACTGCATCTAACACAGCCAAATCACTCGAGTTAATTGGAAAGTGATCATGCGTGCGGATTATGGCCAGATAACGCCCATCTGAACTCCAGCGTGCCTTTATGGCCCACCCGCCGAGGTTTAATTCACACACTTTTCCAGTGTCGGCATTCAAGATAAAAGTGTAACCAGAAAAACGGAAGATCCCATCGCCAAACAGGAAAACCAATGCTGTGCCGGGCTGCCAAGCCTGTTGAAAAGATAGAGGAATATCGCTTCTCCGTCCTATAGCATAATCCCATTGAGTGGGATCAAAGGAGATGGAGGGAAGAGCCTGTATGGATGCATTCCGCTTGAGTATTTGCTTATCTGAAAAATAAATCATTCCACTGCCGTCTGGCTTAACAGCTAAGGAATGTTGCGGCAGGTTATCCGCTAGCTTTTGTGCACCGTTCGGATCTCTATAACTGACCCATATTTGATTGGTAAATTTAGGCTGATTTGTGTTCTGATCTATGCCCAAAAAGTTCCTGTCTGGATATATGACGGCATTCGACTGCGGCAACCATGAGGGAGGCTCATCACTGATAATACGAGTGGCATATATCTTTGATGTATTTGTCGAAGGATTGAATAACTCTATAGATTGCTGAAGCGGTGTGGTATTCCCCTTTGGTATCGAAGTGCGCAAGTCTTGTGTTACCAACACCTGTTGATTATCTGGCAACCATTCAACGATATTATAGAGGTTGTGTCCACTATTCAGTATCACCTGCGGTTGCGAAAAAGTATAGTTTTCCGACGCAGGCTGTGTAGTTGTCATCTGCGCTAGCGGGAAGGTGCATGGAGGCGGTTCTTTTCCGTTGGCCACCACAGGCGCGGCGGTTGGCTGTGCAACCACCGGAGTTGCCGAGGATGCGGGGGGGGGCGGGCAGTGCCGCTCGCGCTCACTGTGTTCGCCGTTTCCCCGGCTCGTGAGCGGATGGCAAAGAACAACGGGATAAGGATAATCGCTGCGATGACAAGCAGGATTTCAAGCCAATCCTTGATTTTGCGCGGTTGCTTCATGTGTTCCCTTCGGTCTTTTTATGCTATTGCTGGGGAGCCAAGCAGCCACCTGTCGTGGCTACATGGTTCATCCGTGCTGGATATGAGGAGTAAAAGGGGTATGATGCTGCTCGACCTTCATTATAAAACACACTGGGAGCAGCATGATCGATAATCTTCGTCTCTGGCTTCAACAACGTATCAAACATTGGACAAAACCTGTCACTATAGTGTTGATCCCTGGTCTTTGCTTAATGCCAATAGTGCAAAGGGAGCAAGTCGCTTCAATGCCCGCCAAATCTGCCGCTAGACTTTATCGTATGCAACGATCTGCAACAATGTTCAAGTTACAACCTGTAAAATATTCTGGGTAATTATTTTCTTGATTTGGTTGCCTGTTTCCAAGCTAGAAATTCTTTGAACAGATTTACACTGTCCTGATCGTCATTATTTGCCCGCTTGTCTGTTTCTAAAGCGCCAATCCTACTTTGCACTTCACCATCATTCAGATTTGAATAGAATTCATCAGTGATTTTCATACTTGAGTGTATCACGTTCATACTCGCGGCTTAGTATTCTTTAATCGTTTTGGCAAGGGCTGAGCCATAATGAATATGTCCATAAAACAATCATTGCCCTGATCAGCAGTTATCGATAACGATTTTTACAGCTACTTTACAGCTACCAGAATGGACGAGATGCAAAACATGGACAATATGTACAGCTTCACCACCAAATATTGAACACTTTGGACACAAAAGCCCCTGAGTGTCTAAGTGTTACATGCAGATGAAGTGGGACTGACGATCGGAGTAAGCTCGCGCTGGTGTTCAACATATCTGATCAGCAGCCGATGGATGGTCATTGAAGGCTGGCGATGGAGTTGGTTAATGAAACGACGAGGCGCTTCACTCTCAGCCAAACGTTGGCGGCATTTCTTATACTCTTCAAGCGGGACGCAACGAATCTGTTCGAGCAAATCGTTTGGACTGTCGGATATCAATAAGGCTTGAAATTGGCCGAAGTCACGAAGTTCTTTAGTGGATCGGCGTCCACTGATTCGACGTTGGTGGCCGCGGAGCTGGTTGAAAAAACTTTCGAGATGTAGATTATGCTGGGGCAAACTCGGGATATCATAGCAGGGTAACAACTCTGAGCCATAGGCTATCCAGCGCTGGTCCAAGGCATGCTGGAATTTGGCGAGGATGCCTTTCTTTTGAGACTCTCGGCGCAGTTGCTCAAGCAGATCTTCCATGGCGTCAGCAACTTGTTGGCTATTGAGGCTTTGCCACTCGGCTTCAGAATAGGAGGTTTGGGGGTAATGCAAACAAGCGGCCACTTTTCGTAACCAAGTATGAGCCTGTTCCAACTGTGCGGCCAAATCCTGGTTCTGCGCTAAAACGCGATCCACCTGCATGACCAAACGTTGGAAGAAATGATTCTCTGCCAGCGCAGCTTTCATTTGGTACAGCACATCCGCCATGACCTGCAACTGTTGATACCCTTTCAACCCGCCCCAATAGAAGGGCTTGCGACTGGTGCGGTTACGGCATCCCGGATGGCATTGCGTACATCCATTTCGATCGCCATCAATTCTGTATCTCGCCCAGGCCCGCTTTCAGTCAAAAAAGGGGGGTGGAACCTGAGTTTTGCTTTACTTTAGGCAGTCCGCCCAAACTTTGGCGCATGTCCTGACGTAATTGGTCATCGTAGTCCAGGACTTCTTCCGCTACATTCCCCAGAAAATGTTCCTGACAGCGCTGACGGGGAACTGTGGGCCAAACCTTCTTCAACGCGGCTATCAGCATATCTTCTCCATCGGAAAGCGTCGCCAGGACCGGGTAGTGTTGATAGGTTGCAGCCATTCTGCCAACCGATCTGCACTGGCATGTTCGAGTTGAATTGCGCCTACGACGGTACCGCTTAGTACCTCATACAATACATACAGCAGACTGCCACATCCTTCTGGCTGCAGTCCGCCCAATCCAAAAATCACGCCGCCGTGTTTCTCGACAGTGGCCGTTAATCTTTTCTCGCTCGCCCGGCTGGTCGCCCCGACTAAGGCCAGAAACTGCCGGTATAACTTCCCCACGTTTCGCTCATTCACCAGTATCTTGCGTTGGTTCAGCTCCTGCTGGATTTCCACAAACTGCTTATACTCTTTTTCATGTTGCCATCCAATCCATGCCAATACATCCAACCCGTATGTACTGAATGGCAAACTGATGGATAATACGCTATTAGCATAATAATATTCTCCGCTGTGTTCACACAACGGATTGACGCATTCCCGCGTCTTTCCTGCTACGAATACGGGTCCCTCTAAAGTCTGTACCGTCTTCTTCATATGCCAGGTGTTGCGTGCCCGCAATGTTTCTCCGCAATGCGGGCAGTTCTCTAAGTCACACTCTACGATTTCTCGCCTTACTTCTTCAAAATGTCTCGTGGGTCGGTGGCGCGCTTGTTTTTTCATGCCTTTATCTTATCCCCATTCTTGTGTAATATCAAGACATTCAGGGCACAAAAGCACCATATATATGGTGTGCACTTATTCAGTCACAACTCTGGATCAGCTAGTAGAAAGATAAATCGCCAGCCAGACTGGAAGAAAGCCACCAATTTCCAAACTCAAAAAGCGAAAATCAGCCGATTTTCGCTTTTTGAGTCCGGGGCTACGTGAGACGGGACACTATATTGTTCTTCCATAAGAACGCGTAGGGTGTGGGATTCGAACCCACGGTGATCACAAGAGTTGCAATAGATTTGGTCATATAAGAGACGCTCTTTACTATACAAAACGAGCGCTCCCGGGGTAAGGGGGGCGCTCGTTTTGTAGAATTTAACAAGGCTATTAGTTTGGATGCATGACTTTATTGTACATGGCATGACTTTATTGTACGCTACCAACGGTGCAAATGTTTCAGAAAATTCGGTTTTGAGAAATTGTTTGTGAAAATGTATGCAGAATAGGAAAACAATGCTAAACTTTGGAAAAGTTCCGCCAAAGTTTCCACTCTGTTTGGGCGAAAGTGATGGCAAATTTATTTGGACGTGGAATTTCGGTTTTACTAATCATCCTAGCGCTTGTTGCTGCTAGTTGCACTGGAGCATCAATCTCTGCAACCTCAATTTCTGAAGAGAAGGCAAATGGCACTCCGCTTCAAGCATCTCCTACGGTTGCTGTTTACTTTACTAACACACCAGAGATGAGTCTGGTTATGGCGAAGTTTCGCCCCTCCAATTTTTCATTGGATATCAAGGGGGCTGAATGGCTATTGCAAGCTGCCAAAGAAGGCTTGTCTTTCCGCGTGGTCGGCATTTATGCTCTTAACCAAGAAATTGCTTTCGTATTTGGGAGTTTCATGTCAATGTCAGGAGATAATGCCAGGTCAGTTTTGTTCCGTACGGAGGATGGCGGCCAAAACTGGCAGGAAGTTATGCCATCAATTACATTCAGCGAAGTTACTCATGTTCTATTTATACAAGGCGGGATCGGCTGGGCCTCAATAGCCTCTACCCAAGAAGGGCTGAATGGAACAAGGTTTTGGCATACTTCTGACTATGGTAATACGTGGACAGAAATACCCAATGTGAATACAGGAATGGCTGATGTGCTTGGTATAAAGTTTTTCGACTCATTACATGGACAAAGGAAATTGTTTGCTCAAACAGGTAATCCATACACAGACGGACTTGTTATAGAAACAACAAATGATGGCGGATACACATGAAGGAGAGTCTACGAGTCTACACTCCTGGGATTATGCATCCCGAAGAAATCATAGCAGCTTATGCAGATGCTGATGGGGGACGGTATGGAAGCCACTGGGGTTCTTGCGAATGGACTGTTGCTAATGGATGTGAAGCTTTTGGCGAAGAGGGGAGCGTATGGGATATTAAACGAAATGGGAATAGCAGATATTACATTCTACATTCAGAATCACTGGACATGGTAAAAACGTCAAACTATCAAGTGCCTGTGGATTTTAGATATGAAGACGGAAATCTAACGGCGCCATAACGAAAAGCATTGCTCAGTCGATTACAACAGAAAGAATAAATGGGAAAGACATTTACATTGGAGTCAAGGGCTGGCATGACAAGGATAGTTCGGAGGAAATGGCATGGTTTGATTATCTAATTCCTTCGCCAGGCCTTGGCTGGTGGGTCAGTTTACGACCTGTATTGGATAAATGGCCAAAGCAACAATGGCCGGGATTTGGAAAGTGAGCCTAGAAGATTATTTTCTACATGCTTAGGTCAATTACTTTCACGCACACCTTATTGCCATTCTACGAGAAAAAGTGAACCCGAATCTGGAGTTATGAAAAGCTGGAGAGCAAAAATTACTCCCGCGAGTCCGGAGTTACACGAGACTCAAAAAAACAAAGTGGTGCACGAGTCCGGAGTTATGTGAGATTCCGAGTCCAGTCCGGAGTTACGTGAGACGGGACAGTAGTTACGTGAAACAACAGAACGTGCGGGAATGGGATTCGAACCCACGGTAGATATGAGGCCCACAACGGTTTTCGAGCAAGAAAACCGACATCTTCGAACGGTTTCAGTACAAACTTATTGTTCTTTTGGCCCTTCACATAATCGTCGTCCAGAACAAACTATATTGTTCTGGAACGAACTATTTTGTTCTTCCACAGATGTTTGAGGTCCGTGGCCAAGGCTTGGGCACGCGGCCCTACCAAAACGCCTGCGGCACCTGTGGCATGCGAGATCTGTTCGGGATGGTACGATCTTACACGTCTATGGCAATGAGAACAATAGCCGCTATAGGTGATAAAGCGCGTCGTTTTCACTTCAACGACCGGAATGTCGCTGACAAACTGTTCGTGCTTTCGTATCTCCCGCAACCTGCCACCGCATTCCGGACAGCCGTGCAATTTCGCTTCCTTCGTCTCATGAATCTGCTTAACGCTCGGAAGTTCGCGATGACGAAACGTACCTTTTCCAACTTTGCGTCCCGCCCGCTTCGGAAAGTGGTTGGTACTTTGACCATGTTCAACCCAGTGCCTGCGCGCAAACGGCGTGGCTTGGCGCTTCCCGGCGCGCTTCAACTCCTCCACTTCCGTCTGCAAAAGCTCGACTTGCTTTTGCAGTTTCTGAATAGTGGCCAAAGCCTGAGCCAGTTGTTCCTTCAGCTCAGCAATCTCTTGATCTTTTGGGTCGGGAAGGTGGTGCCCTTTATGTCGCGTCTTGGTCATCGTCTCTTTCAGCAGTGTACGTTTTATCGCATATACCTGACAAGGGTTGTTCTACCTCTTTTCCTCACGATCTTCAACCCTTCTCAAAAAATGGCTTTTGAACGCTAAACAAGTGACTGTTTCAAAAATGGTGGAAGGGGTGTATAAAAAAGGATAACCGGAACGAGTTACGATCGTTCCGGAATCCCAAAGAAAGGCGTATCGATCCATGCGCCTCAAATTGATTTTACCCGAAGTCGATCCAGAGCAATTTGAAGAACCAACCCGCTGCATCAATCCGAAATGCCAGGGGAGACGTTTTGTGCCGTGGCAGGCAGTGGTGAAGAATGTACGGGACAGCGAGTACGAAGAAGTTGTCGCCCGTCGATACAAGTGTTTGCGGTGCGGGTGCACATTCCGAGTGTATCCTCAAGGAGTGCAGAAGAGTCAGATCTCACAGCGGCTGAAAGGTATGGGAGTATTGTTGTATGTGTTGGGGCTCAGTTACGGAGCAGCCTCTTTGATGTTGGAAGCGTTGGGAGTGTACTTGAGCAAGAGTAGTGTGTATCGAACGGTGCAAGCGACGGCGGAAGCGGTGCCGGGGATGAAGCGCACGGAACTCTTGCAAGGCTACCGTACGAAAGCCATTGGAGCGGATTTGACGAGCGTGAAATGCAACGGGAAGTGGTTGTCCATTGGAGTCGTTGTGGATCCGATCAACGGACTGGTGTTGTGTGTGGATCACCTGGATGGAGAAGACGCTCAAACCTTGAAGGACTGGGTAGAACCAATTGCAGACCAGGTGGGAGCCGAGACACTCGTGACCGACGACGCCGATGCATTTAAGGAAGCGGCTGAAAGTGGTAGGTTCGTGCCCTACCATCGAAGTGGCTTGTACCACCAGGTTTGCAAGAGCCACGTGGGACGCAACACCGAAGAATTGATCGAGAGTCTGAGTCTGGCAATTGAAGCAGGGCAGGATTCTTCCTTGGCTGAATTGCAGATCGAATCGGCTCAAGCCCTGACCGATCTACGTCGTTTGGGAGAACTGATTCATTCCCGACAACCTGAGCAACAGGCCGAAGTGCAAGCCTTGTATGAACGCTATGCGGCCGCCCCTCATTCCAAGAAAGGCAAGGCCGCCAGCATTGCATACCGAATGCGTAACTTATTCCTTGACCGTTGGAACTTATGGCCACGCCTGACCTTTTATCGCACCTGGAAAGACCGGGATGGCAAACCCATTTTGGACGGCACGAACAATGCCACCGAGCGCGCGATCGGTTGGTGGGTAAAAGAAAGATATCGCACGATGCGCGGCTATAAACGTGATCAATCGGCTTTGAATGTCAGCCGGTTAATCGCTTACTGCGGTAATCATCTCGCGGAGGGATTGAACTTGGCGACCTTCGTCACTTAATCGCACCTTATCTCAGGGGTTTCTATCCACTTGCCAGTTTATAAGCACTTTACCAATTAAGCACTTTACCAATTATTAGAATGGAATTGCGGATGGGGGCAGCAGGTGCTATCCTCTTCATGACGAGTGACGGGAACGCATCTGGGGCATGGAGCGTCTGGGCGAGCCGGTGTTTCAAATAGGACGAATGAGCCTGTCCAATTTTTTGGCTCCCCGTCGGACTCTCTCATCTGGGACGATCCGCGAAAGGATCGAGCCCGCATCGGTTTATGAACCTTTAGCCCAAAAGTCCGCACCCCATCCGCAAAGTGCGGCGGACTTTCCGCAAAGTGCGGCGGACTTTCCGCATTGTGTGAGAGAGGTACCTCTCTCAGAAGGAGCGTATCATGCCTGTCCCTCAAATTTCAAGAACTTTTGAAAGATACCTTGCCATCGATGCCCACAAACACTACGTGGTGGTAGGCGGACTGAATGCTCAGCTCGAGATCGTGCTGGCAGCCCGAAGAATGGATATTGAGCGGTATCCGCAGTGGGCGAAAGAGAACCTTAATCAACAGGATTGCGTGGTGATCGAAGCCAGTACCAACACCTGGGATCTGTACGACCTCACCGCAGTTGTAGCCGGGAAAGTGGTGGTAGCACACCCCTTGGCAGTCAAGCTGATCGCCAATGCGCGGGTAAAAACCGACAAGCAGGATGTCTTTCGCCTGGCACGTTTGTTGGCAGGCGGCCTGATCCCGGAAGTGTGGGTGCCTCCCCTGCCCGTGCGAGAATTGCGAACCCTGATCGCCCATCGCCGACGTTTGATCCAGATGCGCACCATGACCCGCAACCGGCTGCACAGCCTGGCCCATCGCCACAATTTGATCCTTCCGGAAGGGGGCGCCTTTGCCGACAAGAACCAAGATTGGTGGAAGGGCTTGTCGCTATCCCCGGTCGAGAAGTTGCGTCTCCAACAAAACCTGGCGCTGTTGGAATTCTTGGAACCCGAGATCGGAGATGTCGATGCGGAACTGGCCCGGCAAAGTAGTTGTGATCCCTGGAAAGATGCCGTTCCCTACCTGATACAACTCCCCGGCTTTGGGTTGATCGTCGTCATGACCATCCTCTCTGCCATCGGAGAAATTGGGCGTTTCCCAACCTCCAAACAATTGGTCGGATACAGCGGCCTGGGCGCCAGCCTGCATCAAAGCGGTGAAACAGATTACTCCGGACGGATTACCAAACAGGGACGCAAGGAAATGCGTCAGGTTTTGGTCGAAGCCGCCTGGGTTGCAGTCAGCTCGAATCCTTATTGGCGGGAGCAATACCACAAACTCTCTCACCGCATGGCAGCTAACAAAGCGATTGTCGCGATTGCCCGCAGATTGCTGGTGGCAGTCTGGCATGTACTCACCGAGCGTGCTGCCGATCGTAGAGCAGACCCGGATATGGTCGCTTCCAAGCTGATGATCTGGTCCTGGAAACTGAATGAGGTCCAACGCGGCGGTCTGACTTCGCCACAGTTTGTGCGTTATGGTCTCATGCGTTTGAAAATCGGTCAGGAGATTGCCCGTGTCAAGCACCAGAAAAATCGCCCGATTGCTTCAGTAGAAGAAGTGCTGGAACGCTTGCCTGAGTTCAATTTGAATATCTGATCTGGTTACCTCTTCCCATTGCAGTCCTTTTGTCAGCCTGTGCCAATCCATATTTGGTGCTGGGTAGGAAGGATGTTCCATTATGCTAAATATTTTCGGTCCCATATCGGTTAGTTTTTTGCCAAAAGACATTCACCTCTTGACAGTGCAATTCATCGGTTTGAAACGATCACCTAAACAAGTGACTGTTTCAAAAATGGTGGAAGGGGTGTATAAAAAGGAAAACCGGAACGAGTTACGATCGTTCCGGAATCCCAAAGAAAGGCGTATCGATACCATGCGCCTCAAATTGATTTTACCCGAAGTCGATCCAGAGCAATTTGAAGAACCAACCCGCTGCATCAATCCGAAATGCCAGGGGAGACGTTTTGTGCCGTGGCAGGCAGTGAAGAAGAATGTACGGGACAGCGAGTACGAAGAAGTCATCGCTCGGCGGTACCAGTGTTTGCGGTGCGGATGCACATTCCGAGTGTATCCCCAAGGGGTGCAGAAGGGCCAGATCTCGCAGCGGCTAAAAGGCATGGGGGTATTGTTATACGTGTTAGGGCTCAGCTACGGCGCAGCCTCTTTGATGTTGGAAGCGTTGGGAGTGTACTTGAGCAAAAGTAGTGTGTATCGAACGGTGCAAGCGACGGCGGAAGCGGTGCCGGGGATGAAGCGCACGGAACTCTTGCAGGGCTATCGCACAAAAGCCATTGGAGCGGATTTAACGAGTGTGAAATGCAACGGGAAGTGGTTGTCCATTGGAGTGGTCGTAGATCCGATCAACGGACTGGTGTTGTGTGTGGATCATTTAGATGGAGAAGACGCTCAAACCTTGAAGGACTGGGTGGAACCAATTGCAGACCAGGTGGGAGCGCATACACTCGTGACCGACGACGCCGATGCATTTAAGGAAGTAGCTGACCGAAGTGGCTTGTACCACCAGGTTTGCAAGAGCCACGTGGGACGCAACACCGAAGAATTGATCGAGAGTCTGAGTCTGGCAATTGAAGCAGGGCAGGATTCTTCCTTGGCTGAATTGCAGATCGAACCGGCTCAAGCCCTGACCGATCTACGTCGTTTGGGAGAACTGATTCATTCCCGACAACCTGAGCAACAGGCAGAACTGCAAGCCTTGTATGAACGCTATGCGGCTGCCCCTCATTCGAAGAAAGGCAAGACCGCCAGCATTGCTTACCGGATGCGCAACTTATTCCTTGACCGTTGGAACTTATGGCCGCGCCTTACCTTTTATCGTACCTGGAAAGACCGGGATGGCAAACCTATTTTGGATGGCACGAACAATGCCACCGAGCGCGCAATTGGATGGTGGGTAAAAGAAAGATATCGCACGATGCGCGGATATAAACGTGATCAATCAGCTTTGAATGTCAGCCGGTTAATCGCCTACTGTGGCAATCATCTCGCGGATGGATTGAACTTGGCGACCTTCATCACCTGATCGCACTTTATCTCAGGGGTTTCTGTCCACTTGCCAGTTTATAAGCACTTTACCAATTTTGAAACGATCACCTAAACAAATACAACTTGACATTAGAACAAATATTCTGTTAAAATAGATTTAGGATTGGCTTGGTCAATCTACAACTCTTTCGCCAAAGGAGGCTGAAATGGATTTTAGTTCTATCAATTGGTTAGCTGTTGTTGTTTGTGTGGTGGTTGCCATGGTCGTTGGATTTTTCTGGTTTGGCCCGAAGACGTTCTTCCCGATATGGTGGAAGGCGATTGGTAAACCTGAAAATTCCGATCCAGGCGCCGGAATGAGCATGGCGCTGATGTGGCCCTTGGTGATTATCGCCGCATTGGTTGAAGCCACCTTCATGTCACTGATGGTCCATGCGATGGGGAGCATGATGCCGGGCGGCGCAACCCTCGGCTCCGGCGCAGCGGCTGGATTCTTTCTATGGCTGGGTTTTGTCGCGACAACCAGTCTCACTAACAAGTTGTTTGCGAATCAATTAAAAGCCTGGGTGCTTGAGATGGGCAATCATCTTATAGTTATGGTCCTTATGGGAGCGATCTTAGGTGCGTGGCATTAACCTTGTGGCTCAGTGTTAATTTGAAAAGCGCAAAACGCAATTGCAATTTACGTTTTGCGCTTTACGTTTTACAAAGTACTGCGTGATTATATCAACCAGAATCTTTTTTTGACTTTATTTCAGGTGAGTTAAGTTTAGATATTTAGCAATAAGTGCTAAGCGCCATGTGAGTGCTGACGACAGTTGAAGAAAGATAAGTGTCACATGATCGCTTACAGTATTTGCTTGCCGACGAACGGGAAGTCGAATTGCTTGATCAGGTGACCGCCAGAATGGATCTTGAGTACCATAGTGCGCGTGTAAAGGATCGCATAGACATATTGATGGGCCAGCCGTTTTCCGACTTTGAATTTTGCTCCCAGGATGGTAATGCGTCCAGACTGACGTATGCGCCGGATAAAAGTCACGCGGCCAATCGGCACGGGCAAAGGTTGTAGGTGTCTGCAGAAGTTGTGAGGCAACGTGCGCGGCGATAAGTTTTGGCGAACCTGAGCGGTAGTTTGGAAATTCAAATTGGGATGGATATGTTCGCGAAAACAAGTGTCCATCATCGCGACCAGCTTGCGACGCACTTGAGATGGCGAATGAAGAGGAATAGCCAACCAACGCTCTTGGAACCAGCCGTTGAAATGTTCGATGGCTCCGTTTCGCCATGGCTCGTGTTCGGGGATATACGTCAAATCGATGCCCACCAGCAGCGCCAATCGGACAAAACGACTGAGCGAGCCAGGGTGCGAGGTCAGGCCAAAGACATCGCTGTTGTCGACCTGCAAGACATCGGGAAGACCCAGTTTCTGCCAGGCCCGCACCACAAATGCCAGGACCATTTCCAGCCGTGGTTTGGGCTGAAATTCGACGAAAACTGCCCCGTCGTAGACGTCCCGATACACCAGGAAAAACCACTGCCGCCGCGAGCCTTTCAAGTAACGCGGTCCGATCAAATCGACTTGATGACGCTGGTTGCTGTGCGTGGCATGCACCGGTGGATACGTGCTCGAGTTGGTGCAGGGCTGCGGCCGAAATGCGGGCGACGTTCGACCGCCCGACTGCAAAACTCGCACGATCGTACGCAACGAAGGCAAGGGCTCGTAGCCCAGACAAGCCAGCTCGTGTCGAATGGTTGGTGCACCCGCCAAACGATATCGTTTGCGCGGACCGCGACGCCGAGCCAGTTGGTCGCGGATATCGAGGATGGCCTGACAAATCTCGCTCGACCAGCCGCGCGGATTGGTTTTCGGCGCATGCGAACGATCGCGCAATCCGCTCGCACCCTCCAACAAATAACGCCGCCACCATTTGTAAAACCATTCGCGACTTCGTTCCAAATGTTGACAAATCCAACTGACTATCCGGCCTGCTTGCTTCAGCCGGATTGCTTTTTGTCGCAGAACCAATTCGCTGGACATCGTTCCACCTCCCGAAAGCTTGAAGCTTTCTTTCGGAGGATACTGTCAACCATGTCGTGGCGCTTATCTCTTGCATCTGTCAGCAATCATCTGGCGCTTGCGTGTCAGCACTCTCATGGCGCTTAGCAAATAAGCAGTAGAATAGGTTAATGCGTCCCACATATCTCGATGTCAATCTTCCCCAACTAAAACAAAATTTAGAGAACATCCGCGTACATGTCGCACCCGCGAAAGTAATGGCTGTATTGAAAGCTAATGCGTATGGTCACGGTGTGGATGGCGTTGCGCCGTACATCGCGCCGTATGCGGATTATATCGGCGTTGCGATTGTGGAGGAGGGAATTCATCTCCGCGAACTTGGCATTGACAAACCAATTCTGGTGATGGGCGGAACATTGCCTGAACACGTTTCGTTATTCCTCCAATATGATTTGACTCTGGCGGCTTCATCTTTTGAATTGCTGGATGCGGCGGAGCGAGCCGCACAAACTGCAAAGAAAAAAATCAAAGCTCATTTAAAAATTGATACAGGTATGGAGCGCACTGGTGTTCATGAATATGAAGCCGAAGCATTCATTGAAAAATCTTTGACGTGTAGCCACTTAGATATAGAAGGAATATTTACCCATTTCGCTAACTCGGAATCCAGCGATCTAACTCATGCCAAACTGCAATTGGAACGTTTTCAAGAAGTTCTAAATATTTTTGAAAAGCGCAGCATGCCTCGTCCGCCGATTCGACATACTGCCAACTCCGGTGCGATCTTGCAATTGCCGGAGAGTTATTTCGATATGGTTCGTCCGGGTGTAATGTTTTATGGAATTTATCCGGAACGCGATGTTAAAAAAACTATCGAGGTAAAACCGGCGTTGACTTGGCGCTCGCATGTCGTCTATAGCAAGATCACACGACCGGGCAGGCCGGTCAGCTATGGATCGTTGTGGCAGTCTGAAGTCCCGACAAGAATCGTGACCATCCCTTGCGGTTATGCGGATGGATATTTCCGTCGCATGACGAATCGAGCGCAGGTTATCATCAACGGAAAAAAATATCCGCAAGTAGGACGCATCTGCATGGATCAATTTATGGTCAATCTAGGTGATGACGATGCAAAGGTCGGCGACGAAGTGCTCCTGCTCGGTGATGGAATCACCGCTGAAGATTTTGCCGATTGGACCGGCACCAACGAATACGAAGTGATGACGAATATCAGCGCGCGCGTGCCGAGGGTGTTTAGCAAGTAAACGGGGTAAAATAAGACACGCACAAACAACGTGCGTAATTTCTTGTGAGGTGAAAAGTTAAATCGTTATTTGCGTGATTATTTAATTCTGGTTCTGCCTGCCGCGGTGATCGTTGGATTCGATCAATGGACAAAATGGCTGGTGCGAACTTATCTGCCGTTTGATGGCATGTGGCTGCCTGCCTGGTTGTCGTGGCTCAGTCCATATGCGCGCATCGTCTATTGGTATAACAGCGGCGCGGCATTTGGTTCGTTTCAAAACGGCAATCCTGTTTTTACTGTGCTGGCAATCATCGTTATTGCGTTGATCTTTTATTATTTCCCGCGTATCGAGGCCAGCGATTGGACATTACGCGTCGCGCTGGTTCTTCAATTGGCGGGCGCATCGGGAAATTTGGTGGATCGACTGCTAAGAGGCAAGGTCACTGACTTTATTTCGATTGGAACCTTTCCTGTCTTCAATGTTGCGGACTCATCCATTTCGATTGGCGTCGTCGTTTTATTACTTGGGGTTTGGTGGAAGGAGCGGATGGAGAAAAAAGCCGCGCTCCAAAAGACTGATACAAATTCGTGATTGATTCGATTTTCACTTTTCGCTTCCAAAAGCCGGACGAGGAGCGGCTCGACCATTTTTTAGTTGAGTCTCTGCCTGATTATTCTCGCGCACGTTTGCAGGGACTGATCAAGGATGGCTTGGTTTTGGTGAACGGTGCGCCCGCCAAAAAGTCCGGCCAGACGCTGGAGCATGATTCCGTGATCGAAGTTCGCATCCCGCCATCTGTGCCGGCAGATTTGGTCGGCGAAAATATTCCACTCGATATTATTTTTGAAAACGATGATTTGATCGTCGTCAATAAACCGGCGGGCATGGTGGTTCATCCCGCGGCGGGACATGATTCTGGCACGCTGGTTCACGCTGTGCTTGGTTATGATCCCGACATTGAAGGGATTGGCGGTGAAGAGCGTCCCGGCGTGGTGCATCGGCTGGATAAGGAAACCTCAGGTTTGATTGTGCTGGCGAAGAATGATAAAGCGCATCGCTGGTTGCAGGATCAATTTCGATTGCGTAAAGTGGATAAGACCTACATCGCTTTAGTGGATGGGAAACCGCCAACGCGGTCCGGCAGAGTTGAAGCCGCGATTGGACGTGACGCAAGTCATCGCAAGAAGATGGCGATCGTTTCGGAAAATAAAGGCCGCGCTGCGATTAGCGAATACAAAACCCTTGAATCGTTTCCACAACACACCTTGCTTGAATTTCATCCATTGACTGGACGTACGCATCAAATCCGATTGCATTGTGCGATGCTGGGGTGCCCAATCGTCGGCGATGAGATTTATGGCAGAAAAAAATCAAGTCTTGATTTAAACCGGCATTTTCTTCACGCGCAAAAACTCAAAATCATTTTGCCGAATGAAAAAGAACCGAGAGTGTTTGAAGCGCAATTACCTGAAGAGTTAAGTCAAGCCCTGGATGGATTGAGAAAGGAAAAACAGTATGGAATATGTTGACCTTCGTTCTGATACCGTAACCAAGCCCACGCCAGAAATGCGCGAAGCGATGGCCAATGCCGAGGTCGGCGACGATGTTTATGGCGACGATCCGACGGTCAATCGTTTGCAGGAGATGGCTGCGGATAGAATAGGGAAGCAAGCGGCGTTATTTGTCCCTTCCGGGACGATGGGAAATCTGGCTGGCATTCTTGCGCATTGTCAGCGCGGCGACGAAGCGATTCTCGGCAAAGAAAATCACACCTATCTGCACGAAGCGGGCGGGATTTCAGTATTGGGCGGAGTCCATTCATGCCAATTGGAGAATCAACCGGATGGCTCGCTTCTTCTTTCGGACATCGAAGCGGCGATTCGATCCGATGATCAACACGAACCGATCACGCGGCTCGTGTGCCTCGAGAACACCCACAATCATTGCGGCGGAACGGTGCAGACTCCGGAAACCACGCGTCGCATCGCGGACTTTGTTCATGTGCGCGGACTAAAAGTCCATCTCGATGGAGCACGCATCTTCAACGCTGCGGCTGCGTTGAATGTGAATGTTAAAGAATTAACTGCGTCAGTTGACTCGGTCACGTTTTGTTTAAGCAAGGGATTATGTGCGCCGGTGGGTTCGGTGTTGTGCGGCGATAAGGAATTCATTAAACGCGCCCATCGTCTGCGGAAGATGCTGGGAGGGGGAATGCGTCAGGCGGGGATATTGGCGGCAGCTGGGATTAGTGCGCTAGAGAGAATGACGCAGCGTTTGGGCGAGGATCACGCGCGGGCGCGGAATCTGGCTGAAGGTCTCAGTGAGAACCGAGGCATAGTTCTGAATGGCGTGCCGCAGACGAATATGGTCTTCTTCGATCTTGCGCCGCAAATTAAAATGTCCACTGATGAAATAACTGATAAATTAAAAGGGCGCGGAATTTTAGTGAGCGCATCCGGTATGCGACGCTTCCGTCTTGTAACGCATTATTGGATTGATGATGCGGCGGTTAACAAAACCATCGAAGCCTTCAGTAAAGTTCTGCAATAAAAACCAGATCGACTTTTTTTGGCGCTATCTTCCAATTCCATTGATCGCTATCAGAATCCAGTGGAACTGCTTTATTGCGGAGAGAAGGATTTGAATACTGCATAATTTTTTGCGTTCCAATATTTTACAAGAATGTCAGCGCGGCCCTCTGCAAAAGTTTTTCAAACGCAGATACCACTTCCGGGTCGAACAGGGCACCGGCCTGCTCGCGCAGAAAAGCTAGTGCTTCTTCAGATGATATCTTTTCGCGATATGGGCGGTCTGTGGTCAACGCGTCAAATGCATCGGCCACAGCAAAGATGCGCGCCACCAGCGGTATATCTTTGCCGCGCAGGCCAATGGGATAGCCGCTCCCATTCCAGCGTTCCTGATGATAACGAATGACAGGCAGAGTGTCTTGCAGAAACGGAATGGCCTCCACAATGTGTGCGCCGATATCAGGATGCAGGCGCATAGTTTCCCATTCAGCGTCGTTAAGTTGGCCGGGTTTGTGCAGGACACTATCGCTGATTCCTATCTTGCCAATATCGTGCAGAAGCGCACCTCGTTCCAGCGCCTTGAGTTGGTGGATATCTAGGGCCATTTCTTTCCCGAGACTTGCAGCCAGATGACTGACACGGGCACTGTGACCCTCTGTTTCGCTGTCGCGCGCGTCCAGGGCAGACATCAGCGCCGCTAATGTATGATCATAAGTTGTTTCCAATTCTTCATAAGCAGATTCTATTTCCTTTGCCTGGCGCCGCGACTCGATCAACAAGATGGCGCGTTCCATTTGATTGGCGAGCGTTTGCAGCGCCGCCGTATGGCGCGAATCATAATTGGGACTCTCCGATAATCTTAGCCAAAGCCCGCCATATTTGCGAAGGCGAGTCTGGATGGGGAAACAAACTTCCGTAATCGATTGATCTGATGAAAAGATACTTGACCCGCTGCTCATGGCCTGTTGAATTAAGTTGAACGGATGGGAAGCGCCGTTATATACACCTTTTGCATTGATCCCCAGTTCGATTTCGATCTTATTATCCGGGCCGAATAATACCAGGCCGCCTGAATCGGCGTCTGCAACTTTGTGTGCTGTTTCGAGAATGATCTTCACAGCCTGGGTTAAGTCTTCGGCTCGGAGAATCTCAAAACTGACTTGATGCAATTGAGTGGTTGTTGTCAATGTGCTTCGCAATTCCTGGTAAAGCCAGGTACTTTCCACTGCTGCCGCAGATTGCGATGATAAAAGGGATGCGAGCGATTCATCGTTTTCCGTGAAGAATATTTCATCTTGTTTGCCGAATGCCAGAATGGATCCGATACTCAAGCGATGCAAACGGATTGGAATGGCCAATAGGCTTCGCAAATTGCTTTGATCAATTTCTATCTCCGACGAGCCGAAGGGATATTTGCGAACATCGCGAATGCGAATGGTCTGAGAAGCGTTTAGAGTGGTTTGAATCAAACTGTTCTGCAGCGGCATCTTTTCAAGGCACCTTTGCAATTTTGGTGCGAAACCAGACGCCGCGCGTTGGGTAAAGTTTCCGGCTTGATCGAGCAATGTAACATAAACGAACCGTGCTCGCAAGGTCTGCCGCGTCACGGTGGCGATTTCCTGCACGACTGATCGTTGTTCGATCATTGTGGAAAGAGAAACCCCAGCCTGGATGAGTTCGGTTAAATGTTGGTGATAACTGGACCGTTCCCAAGCGCGTTCTAATTCAGCGGCGACTGCTTCTATCAATGCTACATCAGTACTGTGGAAGGCATCTCCAATTTCCGAATTTACGATGATCATTCCTTCAATATAGCCATTGTGAATAATCGGAACAACCACCGACGACAAATTTTTTTCGTTGACCAAGTCGAAAAAATCTGGATCCAGTCGCGTGTCGTTGGAAATTTGCGTTTTTCGCAGGCGAGTGACCCGTCCTATCATCCCGCGCGTTACATGTTGTCGGTATCCGGGCGGAATTAATTTAGCCATTTTCCCCGCTGACGCGATTGCAACAAACTCCCGTCGTTCCGGTTCGTGGATGAGCAGACATACATAGGAACAATCCATTGCGCGTTCGAGAGTATTCGCGGCCAATTGGGCCGCCACCGGTTGATCCAGGCGCGTTTCCAGCTGCTGGCTAAGTTCGTTAAGCAGAATGAGTTGGGCGTTTCGATATTTTTCGGCTTCCACTTGGCGGCCCAGAGCCGCAATCTGATCCGATTGGACTTCAACGGGTGAAGGATAAAGGATTTCAGTTCGCGGATTTTTCTCGCGTCTGGTAAGGCCCCCAAGCCAACGTGCAAAAAGAGAAGGACGGCCTGCCATGTTTTGCCATAGCATAGCATAATAGGCCGTTTTTTTCTACCTTTTTGAACCTAGAAAAATGTTTATCTGCTTGTGATTTCTGATATAATCAGCGCGTGCAGGACTTTTGGAGGGGAGCTGGTTCTGCTCGGGAGATCCAAACTTTAGAACAGGCTCAATTAATGATTCCATATTTTTCCCTTGAACAAATTGATGAGGTTGTTAAAGCGATTCAGGCACGGACCTCGTATCGGCCGCGTGTTTCGATCATCCTCGGTTCCGGCCTGAACCGTTTAGCGGAGTCCGTTGAAAAGCCCGATCTGATCCCGTTCGGCGACCTCCCGCATTTTCCGATTTCAACGGTGTTGGGACACGCCGGCCGTTTGGTCATCGGTACACTGGAACGGCAAACCATGTTTGTCATGCAAGGGCGGATTTATTTTTATGAAGGATATAGCATGGCACAAGTGAGTTTGCCAGTGCGTGTCATGCAGCGATTGGGAATTGAAATTCTTATTGTGACCAACGCGGCAGGCGGAGTTAATCCTGCCTTTGTACCAGGCGATGTAATGTTAATTACCGACAACTTGAACTTGGTCGGCATGACCGGACAAAATCCGCTAATTGGTCCAAACCTTGATGAACTTGGACCGCGGTTTCCCGATATGAGTTAAGCTTATGATCGCGCGCTTTGTGATCTGACGCGAAACGTAGCGACAAAAGAAAATATCAAATTGCACGAAGGGGTCTATGCTGGATTGAGCGGCCCGTCTTTTGAATTGCCTGCGGACTTGCGGTTCCTGCGTCTTGTGGGAGCAGACTCGGTGGGTATGTCAACTGTCCCCGAAGTGATCGTTGCCCGCCACGGCGGGATGCGTGTTCTTGGTCTTTCCGGCATCAGCAACAAAGCGAATCTGGATGGCTCGACGGTCACCAGCCATGAGGAAGTGATGGAGGCTGGCAAGCTCATCACGCCGAAGATGGAGAAACTGATTCGCGGCGTTCTACGCCAGTTGTAAGAAGTACTGATATGGCCGCGATTTATCAATTCCTCAGCCAATACGAAATGCTGATTTATATAGTGCTGGCCATAGGAGGACTGTTTGCGTTCCGCTGGCTGTTGAAAACATGGAATGAATGGCGGGCAGCGGTTTACAATTTGGAACGCGAGTTTGCTTTGCATCGGATGAGTCAGGCGGCAGCTTCAGTGATTCTGATCCTACTTCTTTTCTTTGGAGAGCTGGCCACCGTCTCTTTCATTGTGCCTAGTCTTCCCGCCTCTTTTTTTATTTCCACGCCGACCATTAATGTGCTTGCAACGCCGACGGGAACGATCTCCGCCGAACTTGCGACCCAGATTGCTTTGACACCTCTTCCTGTTCCAACCCTAGGAAATACCAGCGGTTGCGTTGCAAACAAGTTAATCATCACTTCTCCCAAAGCCGGAAGCGAAGTCAGTGGCTTGGTCGATTTGACAGGCACCGTTGACATCCCTGATTTTGGATTCTACAAGTATGAGGTCGCGCCGCTTAACGCGGATACATGGGCTACCATCGCCGCAAATCGTACGCCTATTGACAACGGTTTGCTCGGACATTGGGATACAACCACTCTCACACCTGGAGATTATCAACTGCGTTTGGTGGTTACGGATACACAAGGACAGTCTTTGCCACCTTGTATAATTCCACTGCGGATTACAGCCCCATAGATTGTTTTAATGATTGAATTATCTTTCTGAAAACAAAAGGAGATTATGTCCGAGATTCAGATCCGACCAACGGTAGCCAGCGATCTTCCCCGCATCATGGGAATGGATCATTCTGTGACATCTGAATATGTCTGGCAGTTGGAGTTGCGCCGCGACGGTAGTCAAATCCTCGCGACGTTCCGCGAAGTTCGCTTGCCACGCTCCATTCCGCTGACTTACCCGAATAACCCGTTCGCGCTTGCAGATGAATGGACTCGTAAATCCTTGGTGTTGACGGCGCTGGTGGATAATGACCCGATTGGTTATCTTTCGTTGACAGATCGCCCCAGCTCCGTGGCGTGGGTATCAGACCTCGTTGTCTCACCTGAATGGAGGCGTCGTGGGGTAGCCAGTGCACTGTTGAACGCTGCTCAGGATTGGGGATTGACCAGCGGTCACCACAGATTATTCCTCGAAGCGCAGTCCAAAAACCAACCCGCGATTCGATTGGCACAAAAACATGGTTATGAATTCTGCGGGTATAATGACCATTATTATCTGACGCAAGATGTTGCTCTTTTCTTTGCGAGGGCATTGAAATAGGGCGCCTTGGGAAGGCTTTATGTTTAACGGTTGGACGGAAAATTTACTGGCGGGCACCCAGATCATCAACCAAATTTTAACGGCCGGAATTGCCATCACGGCCTTTTCGTTGTTTCTCTATTCCTTATCATTTAATTTACGCGACCGCGTTGCACGTTCATTCGCAATCATTCTTTTATGTGTGGTGGTGATCTTTACTACCAACGCCTTGCAAAGCAAGGATGTGCCTCTATGGGGAATTGACCTACTCCTTCGCCTTCACTGGTTCGGAATCGTTTACCTGCCTGCCGCTTATTTGCATCTTTCAGATGCGGTGCTCGTAACCGCGGGCCGCCCTTCGCGTGGACGCCGGAGATTTGCGATTTGATTGACCTATGCAGTCTCAACAATTTTCCTGCTCCTGCTTGCAGCGGGATATTTGGTAGGTCCGCTCGTATCGGACGCTCAACCGGCGCCTCATCTTCTGCCGACTTTTTGGTCCGAGGTTTTTACCGTTTACTATATCGCCGCGATGATTTGGGCGGGCTGGAACTTTATCCGTGCATATCGCCGCATGCTGACGCGTTCCGGCCGCCGACGCATGTTGTATCTTATGGCCGGTGCGACTGCACCCGCGCTGGGTTCGTATCCATATTTGTTATATGGTTCTTTGTTTGCGGCGCGATTCCCGCTATTGTTTTGGCTTGGATCCGCTTCCATTAATATTTTAGTTGGCGGGTTGGTTGTTGTGATGGCTTATGCAGTAGCCTTCTTTGGCGTCTCGTGGCCGGATCGTGTGATCAAGAGTCGCTTGTTCAAATGGATCATTCGCGGGCCGATCACTGCTTCTTTGGCCTTGGGCCTGATGACCATTGTTCGCCGAGCCGGCGTTTTGGTGGGAACGCCATATTCCGTTTTTGTACCTTTGACTATGGTCGCAACAGTTTTACTTTTTGAGCATGCCATTACATTGTTTTATCCCTTATGGGAACGGTACCTCTTCTTTGGCCATGATCGGTCTGAATTGCAGATTTTACAAAACATGGAAGAGCGTCTGCTCACGCAAAGCGACTTGCAGCAATTCCTTGAAGCGGTTTTGGCCGCGGTGCGCGATCATATGCAATCTCCCTCGGCTTTCGTGGCCGCATTGGATGAAAGTGCGCTTTCTCTTATTGTTATGGCAGGCAATCGCAGTCTCATCGAGCATGACGGTCTTTCCGACGCGCTGGAAAGGATAAGCAACGGAAACGGAAGTGAACGTCGGGAATTTGAATCGGGGAAGTTTTGGATGCTGCCTTTGCATCAGCGCAAACGCGATAATATGGATCTGGATGAGGTTCCGCCTTTGCTTGGGTTACTCGGAGTTGCTCGTCGCGACGATCATTCATCCATGGAAAAAGATCAGCGCGATGCGCTCTGGCTTTTGGCGGACCGCGCCGCGATGGCGTTGGAAGATCGTTTGCTGCAACAGCGCGTTTTTCGTTCCCTTCAGGACTTGCAGCCGCGCGTGGATATGCTCCAGCGTTTGCGCGCATTTGGACGTTATGACAGCCGTGCCAATATGCTTGACGAGTCCTTGCCGCCTGAAGCGGACTTGGCCAATTGGGTCAAAGATGCGCTGACACATTATTGGGGAGGCCCCAAGCTGACCAACAGCCCACTCATGCGGTTACAGGTTGTTCAGGAATTGGCGCGTGAACATGATGATAATCCATCGAACGCCCTGCGCGCGCTTCTTCGCAAAGCCGTGGATCAAGTCCGCCCAGAAGGGGAACGGCGATTCACTACGGAATGGATTCTCTATAATATTCTTGAGATGAAATTCATTGAAGGACGAAAAGTTCGTGAGGTGGCAGAGCGACTCGCAATGTCGGAGGCGGATTTGTATCGCAAACAACGCATTGCAGTTGAAGCGGTTGCCAAAGCCATTTTGAACATGGAATCTCAGACAAAATAAGGAAGGGCAGGCAGGTATGATCAATCACAAGAACACTTATGAAAGTTCAATGCCGGTCACCGATGATGGCTGGTGGGAATCAGTGTTGGCGGAAGATGAGCGCCATGCGCCGTCTTCGCCGTCTCGATCACCGATCCATCCTCAGGTCCGCGTTGAAGCGAAACCTGAGGAACCGGCCAAGATACAACCTGATTGGACACAGGTCCAGGAGTTGTATCGTCGCGATCAAATCGTGGAGATGAAAGTAACTGGAAGCAACCGCGGCGGACTGTTGGTTGAAGGCGAAGGCTTGTATGGTTTTGTGCCGTTCTCGCATCTGGTTGAAATGGCGGGTCGTAATGATACGCCGGATCGTGAGAAATTCCTGAATGCGTACGTGGGTCGCACGCTTAAACTCAAAGTGATTGAGTGCGTTCCCGAGGATGGTCGCATTGTACTTTCCGAGCGTGCTGCATTAGCAGAGCCCGGCAAGCGTTCGGAATTGTTTCTCTCTTTGCATGCGGGAGAGAGCGTTCGAGGGACGGTCACCAACATCACGGATTTTGGCGTGTTTGTGGACCTCGGCGGAGTTGAAGGACTGATCCATATCTCAGAGCTTTCGTGGGGGCGCGTCACGCATCCCCATCAAATTGTGCAAATGGGAGAAACGCTGGATGTGCAGGTACTCGATCTTTCATCAGAGCGGTGCCGCGTGGCTCTCAGCCTCAAGCGCTTGCTGCCCAACCCATGGGAAAAAGTGGCCACCGATTTTTCGGTGGGACAAATTATGCCGGCGGTGATCACGAGCGTTCTCTCCTATGGTGCGTTTGCGCGGCTTGACCTTGGCGTTGAGGGACTCATCCATGCCTCTGAAATGCTGCTGGGCGAAGGACAAAGTGTTAAGGATGTTTTGTCTATGGGCCAGCAGGTGGATGTCCGTATTTTGCATGTGGATGCTGCTCATCAACGCATGGGATTAAGTCTGCGCTTGAGCGCGTAGTCTCTTCGCTCGATGCCAACCAACTCCGAGCAGGATAACCAGCAGCGCCCCGAATCCAGTGATTGGCTGGATCGCTTCGAACATCTTAATTTACACTTTGGACGCTATCTGCGCGACGTGGCAGGCCTTTTACTGCTTGCCATTGCGCTGATGTCTTTGCTCGCGCTATGGGGCGTAACCAGTGGTATTCTGCTGAATCCCTGGTCGGAATTTCTATCGAAATGGTTTGGCTGGGGAAGTTATATCATCGCCCTCGCGATAGGATATGGCGGATTGGTGCTCCTTCGCCGTAACGGCAAACCGCTGGGCTTGATTCGAATCCTTTCTCTGGAACTCGCCGCGTTTCTGACTTTGGGCTTGCTGGCCGTTGTCGGAAGCGATTCTCTGGTCCGCGCGGAAGCTGGACAGGACGGCGGGCGTTTGGGTTGGGGGATTGCTTATTTGCTTGGTAAGTATGTCGGACCAATATGGACTGCGCTGTTCTTATTTGTATTATGGCTGTTAACGGTCATCACCGGATTCGGCTTATGGGCTGTGTTCGAAGCTTGGCTCTTAAGGTTGGCAGGTGAGCCGATAACGCCTCCGCCGCTTCCGGTTCAGAAGGAAGCGGTTGCTGAATCTTCGGAAAAAGAACAGCCTGCAAAGTCTGCACCCAAAAAGAAAAAGCCCGCTCCGCTTCCGCCGGAGTTTCAGCCGTCATTGAAAGCCGTTGAGAAGAAAAGCGAGAAACCGCTCAGGCCTATCCCACGCGAAGAGGGCTTGCCTCCGCTTAACATGTTGATGACCGAACAAGCCGCGCGCGATGACGAGCGGACAATCAATCAGACCGCGGGCATGATCATGAAAACGCTTTCGGAATTTGGAATTCCTGCAACCGTGATTGGTTATCGTATTGGCCCGTCGGTCACGCAGTTCGCGGTGCAACCCGGTTATATAAAAAGGCCGGGCACTAGCGAGGATGATGAAGTTCAGCAAATGAAAGTGCGCGTGGCGCAGATCGCCGCGCTGGAAAAAGATTTGACATTGGCATTATCTGCAGAACGATTACGCATTGAAGCGCCCGTGCCGGGCAAACCTTATGTGGGTATTGAAGTGCCGAATTCCATTTCGACCGTTGTGCGTTTGCGGCCAATTTTGGAAAGCAACGCATTTCATAAGGATAGCGCGCCGCTGGCCATGGCGCTCGGGCGCGATGTGTCGGGCAGTCCACTTGTTGCGGATCTCTCACGCATGCCGCATTTATTGATCGCCGGTGCGACGGGTTCCGGAAAATCGGTGTGCATTACATCGCTGGCGGCATGCTTCGCAATGAATAATGCGCCCGAAGATTTGCGGATGGTGATGATCGACTCGAAGATGGTAGAGTTGTTGCGTTTCAATGGTCTCCCACACCTTTATGGAAAGGTTGAAACGAATATTGATCGAATCATGGGCGTTTTGCGCTGGGTGGTACTCGAGATGGAACATCGTTATCGTCTGCTCGAAACCGCTCATGTGCGTGACTTAGAAGGTTATAACCGCAAACAAGCCCGCAAGGATGATGGCATAACTCTGCCGCGCATTGTCGTATTGATTGATGAATTGGCGGATTTGATGATGTCCGCGCCAGACCAGACCGAGCATAATCTGGTTCGTCTGGCGCAGATGGCGCGCGCGACCGGAATCCATTTGATCGTTGCCACACAGCGTCCTTCCACGGACGTGGTGACAGGTCTCATTAAAGCCAATTTCCCTGCGCGCCTCGCGTTTTCCGTTGCATCCAGCATAGATTCGCGCGTCATTCTCGATTCCACGGGCGCTGAGACTTTGCTTGGCCACGGCGATTTGCTGTTCCTGAATCCTGAAATGGGGAATCCCATCCGTGCACAGGGTGTGATGGTCACCGATATGGAAATCGAGCGCATCATTGATTATTGGCAAAAGAACAGTGAGATGGAAACTGAAAGCACGCCGCCGTGGGAAAAATTGCTGACCGAACCTGACGAGGACGAAGATGAAGGTTTGATCGAGCAAGCCATATCAATTGTGCGCGGCACACAACGCGCATCTGCATCACTCTTACAGCGCCGTTTGCGGATCGGGTATCCACGGGCGGCGCGCTTGCTCGATCAACTGGAAGAGATGGGAATAGTCGGCCCCGGACAAGGCGGCGGGAGGGAACGGGATGTGATGCCGTTTGAAGAGGAAGAGGAATAATTATTTTTGTCTGAGAATTCAGTATAAATTTCGAGTATCATTGGAAAAGCTTTCCTGCGAGGTTTAATTGAAGAAGACTTTCACAGATTTTTTGCGTTTAGGTTTCAAGTGGTTTTTAGATCCGGTTGCCGGATTCTTGAACCGAATCGGATTGACGCCCATTTCCGCTACGTTGATCGGCGTAGCCGGAAATGTGCTGGCGGCATTTTTCATCGCACGCGGGCAAATCACCATTGGCGGTGTGATTGTTTTGATCGTCTGGCCGATTGACGCGTTGGACGGCACGATGGCGCGCCTGCGCGGTGAAGCCGGTGATTGGGGTGCGTTTGTGGATTCGGTCAGCGATCGCTACTCAGAATTGATCATTCTCGGCGCGGTGCTTTATCATTTTGCAATGACCCACCAAGATATTGCCGAGGTCGTCACCTTTGCGGCGGCGGCAGGTTCGGTTTTGGTTTCATATGTCAAGGCACGCGCCGAGGCGCAGAGCTTCAGCGCAAAGGAAGGTTTGCTGACGCGCGCCGAACGCTATTTCGTTTTGGGTCCAACGCTATTGTTCAATATTCCTGTCATCGGTGTATGGATCATTGCTATCCTTGCCAACTTCACGGCGCTTCAACGGATTTGGGTGGTGCGCGCTCAGGCTCATGATAGAATGCGGACTCAACTTCATAAAGGAGAATAGAGATGTTAGTTCATTGCGGTACTCTTGCTTTCAATTTTTTCCAATTCGACGGACTCCATTTTTGTTTATTTGGTGGCGAATTCATTTTACATTATTACGGTGTTATCCTGATGCTCGGTGCAGTCGCGGGTGGCTGGCTTGCTTCGCTTGAGCTAAAGCGCCGCGGTCATGACCCGGAGATGGTTTGGGACTTGCTGATCTATCTCATCATTGGCGGTGTGATCGGTGCGCGGCTATGGCATGTGCTTACGCCCACAGCCGCATCGGGACTGACCACGTATTATTATCTGACCCATCCGCTGGATGTGATTGAGATTTGGAAGGGTGGCTTGGGAATTCCCGGCACGATTATCGGCGGCCTGATTGCGTTGTATTTGTACGTTCGCAAATATAAAGTTGTCAGCTTCCTGGAATGGACAGATATTGTCGCGCCCGGTCTTGCTTTGGGTCAGGCGATTGGACGCTGGGGAAATTACTTCAATCAGGAATTATATGGCTCACCGACCACTTTGCCATGGGGTATCAAAATCACTGATGCAGCGGCACGAGTTGCGCCTTATACCGATTTGACGAAGTATCCATTGGACGTGACGCGCTTTCATCCACTGTTCCTTTATGAGTTGTTATTGAACTTGGTGAATGTGTTTTTGTTGATCTGGCTCACGCGCCGTTATTCCAACAAACTCAAACAAGGGGATATTTTCCTCGTGTATCTGATCTTCTATCCAACTGTTCGCTTCTTCCTTGAGTTTTTGCGAGTCGATTATCCGCTCATCGGTGGGATTGATCCGAATCAAATTCTGGTCGGCGTGGTGGCCGTTCTTGCTGCGGTCACGCTGATCTGGCGGCATCGCCCAACCGCTTCTGAGCCGGTCGAAGTTCGAAGCGCTGCGCAGTTGTCGTTTGTGGCTGTTGAAGCAGAAGAACCGGTTGAAGTGAAAAAGCCTGCTAGAAAATCCTCTTCGTCGTCGGCTGTTAAAAAGTCCAAGCCAGCTGCAAAAAAATCAACCTCGCGTTCCGCTTCCACGCCTCGTAGAAAATCTCCTGCTGCTTCATCCAAGGCTAAGAAATAGGGACGCTGGATCTTTGCTGTAGAATTCTTTGGAGGACTGTTGTCTTATTGACACTGTCCTCCATTTCTTTTATGCTGGGTGAATAATGATTGAAACAAATGATTTAAGCAAGCAATTCAATGATTTTTGGGCGGTGGATGGTGTGACGCTTTCTGTCAAACCGGGACAAATCTTGGCCCTGCTTGGGCAAAACGGCGCAGGTAAGACCACCACAGTTCGCATGTTAAATTCCCTGCTGATGCCAACGCGTGGCTGGGCACGCGTCGCAGGCTATGATGTTGTAAAAGATGGCGCCAAGGTAAGCGCCTCAGTCGGCGTACTGACCGAGCAACATGGCTTGTACATGCGCATGACCGGCGATGAATATCTCGAATTTTTCGGTCAAGTGTATCGTCTCGATTCCCAAATGCGAAAATCGCGGCGCGATTACCTGCTTGATTATTTCGGTTTGGCAATCGCATCTTCGCGCCGCATCGGCGAATATTCCAAAGGCATGCGGCAAAAGCTGGCATTGGCGCGCGCCTTGATGCATGAACCGCCGGTCCTTTTGCTTGATGAACCGACCTCTGCCATGGATCCTGAATCCGCGCGGCTGGTGCGTGACGAGATTGCGCGTTTGAAATCTTCGCAACGTACCATTGTAATTTGCACGCATAACTTGTACGAAGCCGAGACATTGGCGGATATGATTGGCATCATTTACAAGGGACGGATTTTGATGATCGGCACGTTGGATGAATTAAAACAAAACGTGCTGGGCACTCCCGAATATGAAGCGCGGCTTTCATCGAATTGGAAGGAAGAAAAATTGAATCTGCCGTCCGGTGTGACGCTGGTCGCACAAAGCGCATCTTCACTGCGATTTCAGGTGGAGCGCCCTCTTGAAACGAATCCGCCCCTCCTGAATGAACTGGTGTCAAAGCATGCGCCTTTGATGGCTTTTCAGGAAGTGCCGCGCAGTCTGGAGCAGGTTTATCTCAGAGTGATGACTGACGCGCAGGCCGAGCACGGGGAGGCCGTCGATGCGTGACGATCTGCATATGATTTGGCTGGTGGCGCGCCGCGAGCTGCGCGATCAATTTCGCGATTGGCGTATTCTGACTCCGCTGATTATATTAACGCTGGCATTTCCTTTGTTGATGAATTTAGTGGCGAAAGAGGCAGTCGCGTATGTCAATCAATACGGTGCGAATTTGATTGTGGATCGGCTGGTCCCGTTTTCCATATTGATCATTGGATTCTTCCCGATCACGATCTCTCTGGTAGTCGCGCTGGAATCTTTTGTGGGCGAAAAAGAGCGCGGCACCATCGAACCTTTACTAAGTTCACCTTTGGAAAACAGGCATCTCTATTTTGGAAAACTTTTGGTCGGGATCTTTACGCCCCTCGCCGCAGGCTATACCTCCATTATTTTTTATGTGATCATTGTTTCCCGCCAGCATCTTCACATGCCTGATGCGTATGTCTTCGTACAGTTATTCATGTTGACAACCGCCCATGCAATTCTGATGGTCAGTGCGGCCATGGTGATTTCAGTGCAATCCACAACGGTGCGGGCAGCGAATCTGCTGGCTTCGTTCATCGTGGTGCCTGTTGCGATTTTAATGCAGGGCGAGAGTGCATTATTGTTTTGGGGCAATGATCAGGTTTTATGGCTGGCCGTTGTCGCTGTGATCGTGATGGCGTCGCTGCTCATCCGCGTGGGCCTCGCGCATTTTCAGCGTGAATATTTATTGGGACGCGAATTCGACACCCTGAATCTCCGTTGGATAGTGAAAACTTTTTGGAACGCATTCAGGGGTGAAGCAAAGACATTGGGAAGCTGGTACCGCTTGGAGATTGGCCGAGCGATGCGGCGGTTGGTCGTTCCCTTGGTACTCATTGCCGTCATGGCATTGGTGGGCTATCTGGCGAGTTATCAATGGGCAGCCGTCAATGTTCCGAGAATGTTGCCGTATGCAACTACCAAAGATATATCCGAGATCGTGAAAAATGCCGGTCAATCGGCTGGCATTGCACAAGCGGGCAAGCATTTATCGGCGCTGTTTATTTTTGCAAACAATGTACGCGCCACTCTCCTGGTCTTTATAGGCGGGATCATTTCTTTTAGCGTGCTGGGCGTGCTGGCTTTTCTGTTGAATGTCGGTCTGGTGGGTGGCGTGCTAGGGATTGTTAAGTTGATCGGATATTCTCCCACTTTGATATTTGTGGCTGGTTTGCTTCCCCACGGCATCTTTGAAATCCCGGCGCTGATGATTTCCAGCGCGATTGTTTTGCGGATCGGTGCGGTGCTGGTTACACCGCAATTGGGAAAATCTATGGGGCAGATGGCGCTTGAGTTATTGGCTGATTGGGCCAAAGTCTTTATAGGTTTGGTGATTCCGTTGCTGGCGGTCGCGGCGGTGATTGAGGCTTATGTCACACCGATGATTCTAGCTTCTGTGCTTAAATAATAATAGGTGCCTTATGCCCAAAGTCATCATCCTCGGTTCATCCAATGCCATCCCAACCACCGACCATGAAAATACCCATATGGTTGTCGTTGGTGAGGAACGCATGGTGATGGTGGATTGCGTCAGCAATCCCATTCTGCGGTTGGAAAAAGCCGGCTTGGACTTCAACGATTTAACAGATTTGATCGTGACGCATTTTCACCCCGACCACGTTTCCGGTTTGCCGCTTCTGCTCATGGACATGTGGCTGATGGGCCGTCGCAAGCCGATCAATATCTATGGCTTGCACCATACGCTCGACCGTGTGGAAAATTTGATGGGATTTTATGGTTGGGCAGAATGGCCCGATTTTTTCCCCGTTGCGTTTTATCGTCTGCCAATGCAGGAGATGACCCCGATCATCGATTCATCTGATTTCCGAATCTTTTCTTCTCCCGTTCATCATTTTATGCCAACGATCGGACTCCGTTTTGAATTCAATCACACCAATAAAACCATGGCCTATTCCTGTGACACCGAGCCCTGTGCGCAAGTCATTCGCCTCGCCGCAGGCGCGGACATTTTGATTCACGAATCAGCGGGTGCTTCGCGTGGACATTCATCCGCGGCGCAGGCCGGAGAGGTGGCCAGTCAGGCCGAGGTGGGGAAATTGTATTTGATCCATTATCCGACAGGCAAATATGCGAGTGGCGATCTGATTGCCGAAGCGCATCAACGTTATCAAGGCGAAGTCGCGCTGGCTAAAGATTTTATGGTATTGGATTTCAGTTGATTTTTGTATTTTGCATACCAAACGACAAACGGCGCGGATGTGCGCGCCGTTTCGTTGGTAGTGCTTGGGTTACCACCCTTTGATATACTGTGCCCACTCTTCGTTTTCGGCCAGATGCCGTCCGAAGATGTAGGCGGCATTGGCCGGGGGTTCTTTTGGAGCGTGGAAAAGACTCATATGTGCTTCTTCGAGTCGACGTCCGCCTTTGTGGTGGTTGCAAGAAGGGCAGGCCGCCACAACATTCGTCCAGGTATGCGGACCGCCTAGATGTCTGGGGATTACATGATCGACAGTCAAGCCTCGATCGCGCCGACCGCAGTACTGACAGGTATAATTGTCACGGCGAAAGACTTCGCGGCGCGTGAGCTTGATACGCGGGCGCGGCCGATGAATTTGCACATCCAAGCGAATGACTGAAGGCCGTGGAATCAATTCTTTGACTGTTCGGATATACCCGCGGCCGTTTGCCACCATCGCAGCTTTGCCCCCCAGCATCAATCCGATGGCTCGTCGCGTTGTGCAAACATTGATCGGTTCAAAGTTTGCGTTGAGCACTAAGACAGGCTCTTGCATAAGACATCAGCAATGTTCATGATTATACTGCTTCTTAAGTGAATTGGTAAACTGGCATGAAATAGTCATGCGGCTGAAGGCGATTTGATGAAGACATGACCCAGGCGGCGCTGGTTGATTCTTTGTTATGGGTTCCAATTTGTTTTATAGGAGATTTCAAATGAAAAAGTTAATTCCAATTCTGATTTTTCTCGCAATGATGATTTCTGCTTGCGGAGCGAATCAATCGCCCACAGCGGTCCTTCCAACCGTTGATGCCGTTTCGTATCCAACGGTTCAAGCCTCGCAGCCTGCTTCCACTCAAAGCATGGGCGGATTTAATGTCAGTCTTCAACGTACCTGGCGCGATGGCAAAACGGTCTACGCGGACGTTTGTTTTGGATTACCGGATCAAGCCAATTGGACGATTTGGAGCGCTCACTTCGATTACAGCGGCCAATCCATCACGGACTTCAGCGCATCGTTGTCGAGCACGCAGAACCCATCGAATGGACAGCCGGGGCAACGCTGCGACCGGATCAGCTTTTACGTTCCCCCAGATGCGGATTTGACTTCCGCCTCGCTTGTGATTGAATCCATCGGTGCCTACCCGACTCAGGATGAATATTGTTCTTTGTATATGCCGAAGATCCAGCAAACACTCAACCAACGCGGGATTGGCATCACGCTGGATTGCAAGCCGAATGCAAATGGGGAGACGACCATGCAGATTGTCAGCAAACCCGCTTCGATGTCGGAGGCGGACGCGGAGAAAATCGTCTACAGCGACGAATTCTATACAGTCAAAGGCCCGTGGTCGTTTGCGGTTAATCTCGGTCAATAAGTTTGGTATAATGACGGCGATGAATTCGATTTTGATCTTTAGATATTATTATTCCCGCGCATAGAGCAGTGCGAGGGAATATTTGCGCGCCCTTGCGGGCGCGTTTTTGTTTTATCTTGAGGAGGCTTCAATGAATATAGATGAGCAGGTGGAACTTTTGATGCAAGGCACAGATTATGGCGATGAAGATTTAAAGAAAGCCATGACCGCTGAGTTGCGGGCTCGTTTGATCGAAGCACAAAAAGAAGGACGGTCTCTCCGTGTCTATTGCGGTTACGATCCGCGCACATCCGATTTGCATTTAGGGCATACGATCACGATGCGCAAACTACGTCAGTTCCAGGATTTGGGACATGACGTGACTTTCTTGATCGGGACAGGAACCAGTATGGTTGGTGATCCGTCGGATAAAGATAAGCTGCGTGCGGTGTTATCGAAAGAAGAGACCGAACATAATGCTCGCACCTATGCCGAGCAGGCCTTCGCAATTCTGGATCGTGAGAAAACGAAGATACGCTTCAATCATGAATGGTTGTTGGATTTGAAACTTGCCGATATGATTAAGCTCGGTTCAGCCTTTACCATTCAACAATTTATCTCGCGCGAAAACTTTAAACTGCGTTGGGAAAAAGGCGATCCGGTGTATTTGCACGAAACTTTCTATGCTTTGATGCAAGGTTATGATGCCGTCGCCATGAACACCGATGTGCAAGTGGGTGGCAGTGATCAGTTATTCAATATCATCACCGCCGGACGAAAATTGCAGGAGCTATACGGTCAACGGCCTCAGATCGGAATCCTGGTGAGCATCTTGCCTGGCACGGACGGTGTGGTACGCATGTCCAAGTCGTTGGGTAATCACATTCCGATTCACGCCACGCCCGAAGATATGTATGGCAAAGTGATGAGCCTCCCTGATAATGTAATGCCGATTTACTTCAAGCTTGCGACTCGTTACACACCGGCTCAGATTCGGGAAGTTGAGGCCGCCTTGAAAAACAATTCACGTCATCCGCGCGATGTGAAGATGGAATTGGCGCGTGAGATCGTCGAGATCTTTTATGGAAAGTCCGCGGCGGAAGAAGCGGAAGGACAATTCAAACGCGTGTTTCAGGAACGGGAAGCACCTGAGGAAATGCCAGAGTTTAACCTACCAAGTGATGCAACAATAGTGGACGTTTTATTGGGTGCCAAGTTGGCATCCAGCAAGAGCGAAGCGAGAAGATTGATCGAACAAAAAGGCGTTCGTCTCGACGGTGAAACATTGGAGCATGGCGATGTTCCGTTTCCACATGCAGGAGTTTTGCAAGCGGGCAAGCGCAAGTTTGTGCGCGTTAAGTGAGAAACAGGTGAATCTTTTTTACACAAAGGACATTGCACTTGCACCTGCATACAAGTGCAGGTGAGGCCACGAAGAAAAAATAATTTCCTTGTGTACTTTGAGTCCTTCGTGTTTGTTTATAAAAACAAAATGCGCCGCGAGGCGCAATCTGCAATCGAAAAATCCACAATCATCAATCATAGAGAGGCGTCGAGGGGATTCGGACCCCTGATGAGGGTTTTGCAGACCCTTGCCTTACCACTTGGCCACGACGCCATGTTCGTCTATATTATAAAATGAGGATTGCTGGTTGGCAATCCTCATCCAGAGCGGGCGATGGGATTCGAACCCACGACCTTCTCCTTGGCAAGGAGACGTACTACCGCTGTACTACGCCCGCATTCGGTCTTTCTTCCTGACCGAGTGTGCCGAGACACAGAATCGAACTGTGGACACCGCGATTTTCAGTCGCGTGCTCTACCAACTGAGCTATCTCGGCCAGATATTCTGTTGTTAAGGCGTCCGTGATTTTACTAGACGAGAGAGGTATTGTCAAGCAAGGATGTTTCACGGGTGCGCTAAAAGTATGTTAGTGGGTTTTCAAAAAAGAGCCTCTGCGGTAGGCTTTGGGCTTGTCGTAGACCAAAGATACAGCGGAGGCTCAGGATGGAGTTTAGCATAGGAATGAAGACAAAGATAGCAGAATTAATGGCGCAAGAGGTGCGAGAGAAAATGGAGGAGAGAGTGCAGATCGGTGAGATTGAACAAACGATGAGAGCATTGGCGAAAGAAGCTTCAGGGATCGGTCTGCAGAAAGTGATTGAAGGGAGGAAAGAAAAATACCCTGTTCCGATTGCCTGTTCGTGTGGGCAGGAGGCAGAGCCGTGGGGAAAGCGAGAAGGGATGGTGTGGAGTGTGTTTGGAAAAGTGACTTACCGGCGGAGATATTATTGGTGTCCGCATTGTCATCGGGGCAGTCGCCTCTGGACGAGCGATTGAGATTGGTGCCTAGGCAGAGCACGCCGGGACTGACGAGTTTGCTGGGGATCTTGGGCGTGGAGACATCGTTTGAAGAGGCCAGTCAGTTGGCGGAGCGGTTGCTCTTATTCTAGGTGAGCGACAATACCGTGCGCAAACATACGGAAGGCTATGGACAGGCGCAAGCTCAAATAGAACAAGAATGGAAGCAAACTGCGGACGATGTGAAACGCTTGGAGGTACGGGAGCAGAGTTTGGGAAAGCGTGCGGGGCGGGTTTACGCTTCGCTGGATGGCGTACATGTTCCTTTGCACGGGGAATGGCAGGAGCTGCGAAATGACTGCGACTTTCAGTCGAAGACCCTCTGTTGGTATGAAGTGGAGGCGATTCACCCTTCTCGAGCCCAAAATCATCATGGTTCTGCGATACCGAACCACCACGGGGCGCGCATCGGAGAGCAACGCCACCTGCAAGCCAGAAATATGAAATACTATTGCGACATCCAGGAAGCCGAACAATTTGGAAAACTGCTGTGGGCCACTGGCATCCACCATCAAGTGGACGCCTACGAAGAAATCGTCTTTCTGGGGGACGGTGCCGCGTGGATTTGGAATCTGGCGCAAAAGTATTTTCCGAATGCGGTTCAGATCGTGGAAAGTGGTAGGTGCGCTTCCTACCATTGGTTTCACGCCAGCGAATATCTCACCGCCATTGCGGAAGCCGCCTTCGGAGCCAACACTCCGCAAGCTCACGAATGGCTAAACCAAGCTCGCACCGAACTTTGGAAAGGACGCATTCAGGATGTCATCCAATCCTGTCGTAGTTTGCTATCCCATGTTTCTGCGCGGCCCTTCATCGAAAAAGCAGTCACCTATTATGATCATAATGAGAAACGTATGGACTATGCACGCTTTCGATAATGCGGTTACCTGATTGACAGTGGTACCATCGAAAGCGCTTGCAAACAAATTGCCGCAGTGCGTCTCAAACGTTCCGGCGCACGTTGGACCCTGCCCGGTGTCATCGCAACCGCTAAAGCCAGAGCCGCTTGGCTAAGCCACTCTTGGGATTCTTTGAAGCCATTCTATGCCGCTCTACCCTTGGCTGACTAGAGCGTGTTATGCACTTTGGCTAGGGGATGATAGACTCCGGGCATGGAAAAGCAAAGATATCCAAGTGATGTGACGGATGACGAATGGGCCTTCATAGCCCTTACCTGACCTTGATGAAAGAAGAAGCGCCACAACGATAGTACAGTCTGCGGGAGGCCTTCAACGGCTTGCGTTGGATGGTGCGTGCGGGAGCGCCATGGCGTTTTTTGCCCACCGACCTGCCACCTTGGTATACGGTCTATCAACAATCGCAGCGCTGGATCCGGGCTGGCGTGTTTGAAGCCATGGTGAATGATCTGCGAGCCCTGCTGCGATTGGCCAAAGGAAGAAAGGAAACCCCGAGTGCGGCGATTTTTGACAGCCGAACATTGCAATCGACCGTGGAAAGCGGTTCGCGCGCTGGATCCGATGGTGCCAAGCGCAAAAAAGGGAGCAAAACCCATGTGGCGGTGGACACCTTGGGTCATTTGCTGGCTTTGCACATCACCCCGGCCAACGAGCAGGACCGAGCGCAGGTCGGAGAATTGGCACGACAGGTGCAAGAGGTTACCGGAAATTCGGTGGAGGTCGCCTTTGTCGATCAAGGTTCTACCGGCGATGAGCCGGCCCAAGCGGCTCAAGATCAGGGCTTGCAGTTGCTCGTGGTCAAGCTGCCCGAAGCCAAAAAAGGTTTCGTGCTCCTGCCGCGGCGCTGGGTCGTCGAACGGAGTTTCGGTTGGATGGCTCGTTTCCGCCGCTTGGCGCGCGATTACGAACGCTTGCCCGAAACACTCGCCGGCCTCAGCTACCTGGCTTTCGCCATTATGATGGCCAAGAACTTCGTTCATCTTATGGCTCATCTCCTATGAAAGTTCATAACACGCTCTAACGAACTTTGAGCGCTCCCGGTTTCACATCGCGCTGAGCCGAATTCGAAGCGCCGCTTCTTCTCTTGACCTTAGCCTGCTTCCGCACTACAATGCCGATCTACTAATATGTTTGAATCACTTACCAATCGACTCAATCAAGTCTTTGACCAGCTTCGACGCCGCGGAAAATTATCCGAGGCGGATGTAGACGCCGCAATGCGCGAAGTGCGTCTTGCTTTGTTGGAAGCAGACGTTCATTTCAGCGTTGTCAAAACATTCATTGCGCGCGTGCGCGAACGCGCGGTCGGTGCAGAAGTATCGAAGGCACTGAATCCCGGCCAACAAATCATCAAGATAGTCAACGAAGAATTGATTGCGACTCTCGGCGAACCTGCGCCGATGAATCTTTCAGGGCCGAAGCCGCGCATGATTATGCTGGTTGGATTGCAAGGCTCAGGCAAGACAACTGCCGCGGGCAAGTTGGCGCGTCTGCTTCGCTCAAAAGGCGAGCGTGTGATGTTGGTCGCCGGCGATCCATATCGTCCGGCAGCAGTGCAGCAATTGCAACAACTCGGCGAGCGGATTGATGTGCCGGTCGAATCAGATTTGAATCTCAAACCCCCTGAACTTGCCAAGCGCGCATTTGACAAGGCTGAGAAGGGTGGATTCGGCGTCGTGATCGTAGACACTGCTGGTCGGTCGCAGTTGGACGCGGAGTTGATGAGCGAGTTAAAGTCCATTGCCTCCAAGGTTGCGCTGGTTGAAACGTTGCTCGTGGTCGACTCGATGATCGGTCAGGAAGCGTTGAACATCGCACAAGGTTTTCGAGATAACGTATCCATCACTGGTTTGATTCTTACAAAGATGGATGGTGATTCGCGCGGAGGCGCGGCGATTTCCATTCGGTCAGTGACCGGTGTGCCAATTAAATTTATCGGCACGGGTGAAAAACTCGACGCGCTCGAAACATATGATCCGACGCGGCTGTCGTCGCGCATTTTGGGAATGGGCGACATGATCGGCTTGATCGAAAAAGCCGAAGCCGCCTTCGATCAGCAGACCGCGCAGAAGACTGCCGACCGCATGATGAAGGGACAGTTCACGCTCGAAGATTTTTTGGAGCAGATGAGGCAGATGAAAAAGATGGGACCGTTTTCGCAGATGATGGACATGCTACCCGGACAGTTTGGGCAAGCCGCGCGTAAGGCGGACCCGAAAAACCTTGAGAAAAATATGAAGCAATCGGAAGCCATCATCAGCTCGATGACGATCAAGGAACGGCGCAACCCGGATGTATTGAATGCCTCACGCCGACGGCGCATCGCGGCTGGCTCCGGCACGGATGTGCAGGACGTGAATAAACTCGTCAAGCAATTCCGCGAAGCACAGAAGTTGATGAAGACGTTGCAGAAGACGGGTGGAAGAGGTTTGGGAAATTTGTTTGGAGGGTAGTTTGATAGTTAAATAATGGTTGTTTGGCGGATTGAAGTTTGAAAGGAGGAAATATGCAATCTAGAATTTTTTGACATACTCGATGATTTGCCGCCATCCGAAGTATGTCACTTCACAAGCGGAGAAACTGCGATGAAGTATATATTGGCGGATAAAAAGATTCTTATGGGAAGGTTAGGCAATACAAATGATCCTAGGGAAAGCAAGTGATGGACAGTACTTAATCTTGCTTGGGCAGTAAAATATTCTAAAGACTGGGAAAAGCAATTTTCCGAAGAAACTTTCATGATAGAAGACGAGGTAAATCGGATAATGAAGGAAGAATGGATGGTTTTATGTACAGCATGTCATAATTTTCCATACTCTTATTCATATGAAAACAACGAACAGGAACGCGCGACCATCACGAATATGGATTTAGCCATTCAAGAATATGGGCACAATATGCTAATAATCATTCAGGTGTTTGTTTATCGTTTGATGGAAGAAACTTGGACGAAAACATTCGTCAATATTTTGACGCGGCTAAGCTTCTCCACCCAATATTTCATGGCTTTGTAAGATACAATTATGAGGCGTCGGTGAGAACAACTCCAACTTATCTCGATTTAGAATTTCAAAATGATCAACTTGTTGAACGTATAAGAAAAACTTTTCAAAAACATTATGAGTGGAATTTTCACTACAAAGCACCGGAATGGAAATCCGAACATGAATATAGGTGGCTGGTTCATAGTGCGGATCGCGGCGACTCTTGATACCAATACATAATGCGATAAAAGCAGTGATCGTTGGAGCTGATTTTCCTAGGGAAAACGAATTGTCTTTGAAAGATTTATGTAGGAATTTGAATATTCCAGTGGGTCGAATAGACTGGAATAATGGGAGGCCTTACGTTTATCGCTATGCAATTTATCAGCCCCAATGAGGTTGCAATCTCATAATTTGATTATTTACCTACTATGCTATCTGCGGACCGACAACGGATCGTGCACAGTTTAGCGACAACTGATCATGCACATTGACGCCGTACAAACCGCCAACGGATCGTGCACGGAGATGGCGGTGAGAACTGACATTGAACGGGGGTTTCGCATATTTTCAGCTTAGTTTTGCAATAAAGTGACCTCCAACGGCAACCGTCAGATTCATTCTACTGGAGATTTCTATGGTTCAAAAGAACAGAACCACCTTGAACGACGAATTTTCCGACCGCCACCGCGCCATCGAACTGCGGCTGGCGGGAGAATCTATTCCGCAACTATGTAGTACTTTGCACCGTTCGCGCCGCTGGTTCCACAAATGGTGGAATCGTTATCTGGAATTTGGCCCCGATGGGTTGTTCGACATGACCCATGCGGCACACCAAGTGGCTCGCCGGATGCCTCCCGAGTTGGAACGCACTATCTTAACCGTCCGTCGGCGACTAGAGGCGCGTCTGCATCCCGGGGCACGATACAACCTCATCGGGGCTTCTGCTATTCTAGCCGAACTGCAAGCCTTGCACATCCAGCCTTTACCCAGCGAGCGGACGATTGAACGCGTCCTGCAACGGCAGGGGATCACCTTACCGCGCGTTCGGCTAGCTCGTTGGGTATCTGCCACCACTTACTCGGCACCCACTGCCCACACCTCGAATGAGCTCCATCACGTCGATTCCGTGGGCCCCCTCTACCTCAAAGGCAAGCATCAACGCTATTACATCCTGGTTTGCGACTGAAAGGAGTAGTCTTTTCGCAAAGATGTCTTCGACGGTGCCGTTTGCCTGCGATTGAGCCGTTCCCGCAAAATGGACCACATTCTGCAGTTCCTGGGCGAATGTTGGAAGAACCTGGGTCGGCCCACCCAAGTTCAATTCGACAATGGACGCGAACTCGTGGGCTGGGGACCCGCCGCCCGCTATCTCTCGCGGGTCATTCGCCTTTGTTTGCGCTTTGGCATCGAACCCATCTTCATTCCGCCCCACCGGCCTCAGTACAATGGGGCGGTTGAGAATTTCAACGGCTGGTTTCAGGTGCATTTGCTCCAACGACGATATTCTCGGCCTGCTCAGTTGAAGCGCGAATTGCAACGATTGCAAGAGGTGGTCACCACTCAACATGTTCATCGGCGCCTCGGCGGCCTGACCCCCAATCAATTTCGCAGACGACTCAAATTGCAGCTACTCCCCGCACCGTTTATCGTTCCAACCGAGTTGCTGCCCATCGCCGCGGGCCGAGTCACCTTTATTCGCATGGTCACCCGACACGGCAACGTTTACTTCCTCAGCCAAACCTTCTGGATCGGCAAACGGCTCAAAGGACAATACGTTAAAGCAGTCTTGGATACGGCCCACGCCTATCTGACCATCTACCTCAAAGGTCGCATTTTCAAACGCTGGCCCTACAAATTCTTGATCAAGTAACCGTCAATTAATCGCGCCAATTCTGGCGGTTGCCGCCGCCATTCCTGTGCACGATCCGTTGGCGCTTCTTACCGACATTTGTATCCTACCCGATCCGTTGTCGGCTTGCAGCTATCGCGAATCGTTTCTTTTCAACAACTCTCTTAGCGCTGCGAGAAATAACATGATGTTTTCTTTGCGGCTTGAATATCTCATCAGGCCGATGCGCCAGACTTGATCCTGGAGCGCGGCGAAGCCCGCCGCGATTCACAGGAGTCGATAGAAGCGCCACAAAAAATAATGATTCGGTAGATAGTGCGGGTAGCCATCCCGCTCACCCTTCGCTGATCCTATAACCGTCCCATAACGATCCTATATCCATCCTATATCATGGCGGTGGAACTATCTCTATTTTGGTTTAGTTTTGGCTTGTTTGCCTGCCCAAGCTCCACGGTAGCCCCACAGTACGTCCACGGTGGCTCCACATCATCCACGACTCTTTGCACGGCTCTTTGCCGCCTATGAACCTCTTCCCCATAAAGAGGACTTTCGGCCTCTCTATGAAAAGGAGCGCCTAAACTTACTCCTGTTCCAGGTGGATCAAATTGCCGTCAGGGTCCTTAAAGTTTAAACCATTTTGTGCCTGACCCCGGGCCGTGCAGATCGTCTCCGATTTCACTGACTTTGACTCCCTTGTCGCCCAATGCTTTGTAGGCTGCAGTAAGATCTGAAGTCGCGAACCACAGCGTCATCGTGCCGGGCTTCGCATTTTCGTTAAAGGTTGTTAGGGTAAGAGTGATTCCACCTTCAGGGAGGGTAAGCGAAACCCACCAGTGGTCATCGTCCTGGCGGTAATCCGAGGTGACTTTCAAGCCAAGTTTATCCGCGTAAAAGGCTTTTGCTTTCGGCATGTCGCTGACGCCAATGGCGAGCATCATAAGTTTGTTGATGGTTTGCATACTGTGTTCTCCTTTATTGTCTTAGTTATAAATTCATTTTATGGCTTGCGCTATTTTGAAATGTTCAACCTCACGGCTTCGAGAATGAGTGCCTTCAGCGCCGTCTCATCTACTTTCTCACCTTCGAAGAAGTCGATGGCACGAACCGTGTTGCTGTCCAGGCGCGTATTGAAGAGCTTCTTCGGATCCTTCACCTGAGCGCCTTTGGGAAATGTCAGCCGCACAGCATTCTTGAGGGTATCCGCTACACATATGATTCCAGCATGAGACCACACGGGAACCCCAGATGGTTTGGAAGGTTTTTTCCACTTCACTTCTTCGACCACTGCCGGGTCGGCTCTATTGATCACAGCGCGTAGCTGTGATAATTTCTTACCCCGCCAGTCGCCCGGTTCTTTGATGATGGCATCTATTTGTTGAGATGCCGACTTCTCTTTTGACGAAGTGTTCGTAGTTGCTTTCATACTCAGCTCATCGCTTTCTTCTGTCCATTAAATATTTACTGTAAGTCTTTACTTCGTTGTTTGCTTTGGCTCGATGAGCACTCCATTTTTCGAGACCTCGGGTTCGGTGCAAAGATTACGATTGAAGCAACATGGCCTTCGTTCTCCGTCCTTGAGCTTCGATAATGCTCCCTCGATGCGCCGGCTGCGCGTTTCATGGTTATTAGTGGCGCGTATCCAGCGGAGCCAGTCCCAACGTGCCATGGGGTGATTTTCACCCAGAGGGCGTTTGCCTGCGGGTCGGACGCTAGAGCCTTATGCAAATCCACAGGCACTTCGGGCTCGGGCCACTCTTTAGAAGGCTCAACCGCCATCTTTACCGTATCGCCTGCTTCTATACCGGCGAGTTCACGCAGGCCAGCGTCGACCCGAAACCAGTGGCTTCCCTTGCCGTCCGGTTCGAGCACGATTTTAGAACGGAAACCATTGATAGTGCCCTCGACCAATGTCATACCACGCGATGGAAGCTTTGCACTCGCGCTCTTGGGAAGCATAAGAAAGGTCCAGTCGCGGATTTTAAGCGGTGCGGTTTCAAAACGGATGGTTGACATTTCTGTGCTCTTCAGCTTACCGCTTTCTTTACGCGAGCGGCGATCCTTGCCTCATCCTCGGAGGTCAACTCCGGCAGAGCGTAGGCAATCGGCCACATGGAGCCTTCGTCCAATTTAGCTGAGTTGTTGAAGCCGAACATCGCGTATCTCTCTTTGAACTTCAGCCGGTCGCGGAAGTAGCAGATGATCTTGCCGTCCCTGTTGGCATATGCGGGCATCCCGTACCATGTTTTGGCAGAGAGGCCGACGGCCTTGATGATAGTGTGAAGCCGCTTGGCTATGGTGCGGTCCGGCTCCTGCATCTTGGCAATTGCCTCGAGCGCGGCGCTCTCACCTTCCGCTTTGTTGGCCTCCGCCTTCAGCTCTTGGGCACGGGCCTTCATCGCGGCTTTTTCCTCGTCCGTGAATCCTTTGGACTTTTGCGTTTCCTTCTTTGGGTTCATAGAAATCTCCTTCTAGTAATTGGTTATCCTTGAAGCAAAACTTTCATCCACGCCAGCGCGGAATACGCTCGGGAATTCTTTCATCACCTAGCTTGTAACAAATCTTTTTCGATTCGTCATATGCGCCTTGCCACTTCAAGTCGCTGAGCTTCTCTTTAATCGGAACATCGTCGCGCAATGTAGCTAACTTGCGATAGAGCAGGACATCCTCGCGATGTTCCCTCAGGCTTTCTGCCAGACTTGCGGCGCGTCCCGGAGTTATCGTCTTCAATTTCCATTTGCTTGCATCGTTCGGGATCGATTCCAAATGCTCAAAGTGCGCCAGCACTGCCGAACTCGACTTTGCTCCCCAACCCGGAACGCCCGGATATCCGTCCGCAGAATCGCCGACCAGCGCCAGCCAATCCGGGATGGATGGCGGTCGCACACCGAATTTTTTCGTCACACCTTTCTCATCGAGCACGATCTCGCGCCGCCGATCCCAACACACGATTCGTTTTCCAGAGACCAACTGCGCCAAATCTTTATCCGGCGAGCAAATCACAATCTGATCCACCGACTTATTCTTCTTGAAGTGCGCCGTGGCAGTTGCCAGCGCATCGTCTGCCTCGAACTCCACCATTGGCCAGACAACGACTCCAAGTGCCGCAACAACCTCCTCTGCCAACGGGAACTGCGCCAAGAGATTTTGGTCAACGCCTTCGCCCGTTTTGTATCCAATAAAGAGATCATTGCGAAAGGATTTGATGACGTGATCGAAAGCACACGCAACATGCGTGACCTCCGGGCTCGTCAGCAAGAGCAGCAGGCTTCTCAACAATCCAAGCGTTGCGCCGACTTCGCGTCCATCGGGAGCTTTCTTTGGAGGCGCGCCGAAATAGTTTCGGAACAACTCATAGGTGCCATCGATGAGATGAATTTTCATCTACTTTAATTTCTTTGTTATCGAGTTGATAGGTAAGAACAACGATTCCTGAACTAAAAGGCTTGGTATCTACAGGCCTCAGAATCTTGGGATCGATTCCTTCTCCAAAAAGGCGCTTTCCGCCGCCAACTAGAATTGGGTGGATCATCAGCCGAAACTCATCTACCAGATCATATTGCATCAATGTGTGAACTAACTCGGCACTGCCCGCGACCAAAATATCTTTTCCTGATTGTTCTTTGAGCGCCTTTATTTTTGCCACAACTTTGTCATTGATAATCGTTGAATTATTCCACTCGGCGCTTTTGAGCGTGGTCGAAACAACGAGCTTGGGAATGGTGTTCATCCGCTCGCCAAAGTCACCGGTGTCTTTCATGGTAGGCCATGCTTTTGCAAAACCAGCATACGTTACTCTGCCCAATAAAAGAGCATCACACCCAAAAAGTTCATCGTACTTGAACTTCATCGCTTGTTCATTCCAGAACTGAAGGCTCCATCCACCATATTTAGATTTGTCGCCGCCACCCGGGTCTTCCATCACGCCGTCTAGCGTCACATATTCGGATGCAATAATTTTTCTCATGTCATTTCTCTTTTCGCTGATTGCGAATCTTATGCACCATCGTAAATGCAATTCTATCTGAAGCGGTCATGCTCAACAATAAGATGTTATTTATCCACCAGCCATCGCTCCCACGATCCGAAACGGTTCTCTTCCTATAAGAACCGCGTCGGGTAGTGGAAAATCTGGGGATTCGAGAGACCAATCTTCTCCGCAGGCAAAGAATCGAATGAAGGGCCGGCGCTGTTTCGTGATGTGGTCGCGGATCGTTCCGCGCAATATCGGATACTGAATCTCCAGCGCGTCTAAAACCGAGCCAAGCGTCATCGGCCCCTCAATTTGAAGTTCAACTTCTTTGCCAACCTGCGCCAGCGTCCGCAGATGTTGCGGCAACACGACGCGTATCATAACAATGTCTGAACTTCAACGGATAACACTGCGGGAAGATCGCGAACGATGGTCTTCCAGCTATCGCCTGAATCGGCTGAGGCATACACCTGTCCACCCGTGGTGCCGAAGTAAATCCCGCACGAATCGTATGTGTCAACGGCCAGTGCACTGCGCAGGATATTGACATAGCAATCGCTTTGCGGTAATCCCTTCGTAAGTGCATCCCACTCGTCGCCACCTGTGCGACTGCGATACACGCGCAGCTTTCCGTCCGGCGGATAGTGTTCCGAATCACTCTTGATCGGCACAACATAGATGGTGTTTGGTTCGTGTGTGTGTACGGCAATAGGAAATCCGAAATCACTTGGCAGGTTTCCGCTGACCTCATGCCATGAATTGCCGGTGTCATCACTTCGCATCACATCCCAATGTTTTTGCATAAACAAAACATTGGGACGCGACGGATGCATCGCAATATTATGAACGCAATGACCTACCTCGGCGCTCCCGTCTGGAAGTTCGCCCGAGTTGAGTCCTTGGTTGATGGGTCGCCATGTTTTGCCACCGTCATCAGTGCGGAACGCACCTGCGGCCGAGATGGCTATGAAAATCCGTTGAGGGTTGCTTGGGTCGAGAATAATCGTATGCAGGCACATCCCACCAGCTCCAGGTTGCCAGAGATTTCCCTTCGCCTCCCGCAGTCTGGGAAGTTCATTCCAAGTCTGTCCGCCATCAGTGGAGCGGAACATCGCGGCGTCTTCGACTCCGGCATAGACTGTGTCAGGGTCGGTGAGCGATGGTTGAAGTTGCCAAACGCGCTTGAATTCCCAGGGATGTTGTGTGCCATCGTACCAAAGATGTGTGCCGGGCACGCCATCGTACACAAACTTATTACCGACCGGTTGCCATGTTTTTCCTCCATCATCCGAGCGTTGAATTATCTGCCCAAACCAGCCGGTGGATTGCGATGCATATAGTCGATTTGGGTCAGCGGGCGATCCGTTCATGTGATAGATCTCCCAGCCTGCAAAATGCGGCCCGCTGATGTCCCACTTCTCGCGCTTCGAATCCGATGTCAAAATAAATGCACCCTTATGAGTGCCGACCAATACTCGTACTCCGTTCATATTCTCTTCCTTTCTAAAGTTAAGAACTCCATCAACGATTTATATTATATTCCATTGGGCTGGTAGAAGTTACTCGACACCAATAAAAACGAATAGCGTATTTTCTACATCAATTCTCGTGTTGCATAGGAGCATCAAGAAATTCAGTAACGATGGCTGCTAATGTTGGCGATGAAATAATATCATAGTGTGTCGCGTTCGGCAGAATTGCGAGCCGTGTTTTTGGTCTTCCCGAGCCATCCAAACCGGCGTCGCGCTGGCCACCGCCCAGCAACGCAAAGAATTCCATGATGTGCGATGTACGATAAGTATCCGCATCTGCGAAGATGAGCATCACTGGCGATTTGATTTCAGCCATATCTTTCGACCAATCAAAGTCTTGCCGCATCAGGTCCCATATGCGCAAAGCTTTCCAACACCTCGGGATAAAACCCATCGTGCTTGAACGCAGCGGAAACGAGCACAAGTTTGTGGATCAACTCTGGATGCCGGATAGTGGTTTGCAGCGCCACTTCGCCACCAAGCGAATAGCCCAAGAGGTCGGTTCGTTCCAGACCGAGATGCCGCATCAGCGCCGCGATATCGTCCGCCATTAACTCGAAGCTGAGTGGCCGCTCGATGTCGGCTGTCCGCCCGTGGGCTTGTAAATGAACGGCGATCACTTCTCGGCTTTTTGCAAAGGTGGGCAAATCCGCCTCAAACATTTCGCTCGCCCCGCGCCGCCATGAAGCAGGATGAGCAGTTCACCTTTGCCATGGATCTCGTAATAAAGATTGATTCCATTACCGAAGCATAGTTGCCCTTCACTATCTTGCTGGTTGCTTTTGCGCTAACTTTTCTCTTTGCCATGATTCTCTGCTTTACTTACTTCATTGCACCTTTGGTTCATAATAAAGCAAAACATTTCCATTTTTGAATGTTCGCGTTTTAATAAGTTTCAAATCAAGTTTCCCTTTCATGCCCCTGAATAAGGATTTTCCATCCCCTAGCACAAGCGGATTGACCATAACTCGGAACTCGTCAATCAAACCATGTTTAATGAAGGTGACAGCTAAATCGGAACTTCCTAGAATGATCATATCCTTGCCGGATTGCTTTTTTAGCTTTTGGATTTCTTCCACAAAATTATCTTTGATCAACCTTGTATTTTGCCATTCTACCTTTTCAAGCGTTCTTGAAAATACAAGCTTGGAAGTTGTATTCATCTTTTCAGCCACAACCGGATCATTTGTTTTGGTAGCAGGCATGGGCCAATAACTTGCCATCATTTCGTAAGTGACCTTGCCAAACAATAAAGTGTTCATAGAGTTGAGTTGCTCAACGGCAAATTCATTGAACTCATCATCCACATTGTGCCAATAAATATCCTTGCCTGGCCCTTCGAAATAGCCATCGAGTGATGTCAACATAAAGAAAATTATTTTTCTCATTTTGCTCCTTTTCGCTCTAAAGTTTTTGTGTTTTGGCGAAGCGCATCCATTTCGACATTTACTTTTAATTTGCAACTAGAAATGCAAGCTCAGTCTTGAATTTTGTCGGATCCTTTTCAGTTGCAGGGTCTGAGAAATAGAACTCAGCACGTCCGTTCCACCATTCAACGCCTTTTTTCTTGGATGTGTTCCATTTGATTTTGTTTTCCTTCGCCCAATCTACTAGGGCAACAGTTGATTTGAAGATGCCTTTCCCTTTGTATGGTCCAGTGTAGAGAAGAGTGACGTAACGGCCGGCAGGAAGAAAGTCGGCGATGACGCGATCGTTGCCTTTAACGGCTTTATCTACCGTAAAGCCTATATCAATATCCAACTTCTTGGACATATCCGTGGTGAAATAACGAATGATGGCAGGACCAGAAGACATGATTTCGTTGTGCACCATCCACTCGTATACTTCATTCCACGCGGGCTGCAGATATTTTCCAAATGGGATCGGCACGGTTGTTCGGATGGCAACGTAATGTTGCTTCTTGCGTCGTTCGATTTTGGGCTCTGTATTCATAGTTGCGCCATGTACATGTTTACCGTCGTGGAAGACGATTTTGTAAAGGGTCGAAATTCTCGAAACAAGAGGTGAAACGACCCTTGTCAAACATAGGCTGAGAATTGTACACTGGTCGCATGGTTCAAAGAAGTAATAAACAAACGTTGTCGGATGCCAACGAACAACGGATCACAAAACTGGAACAACAACTGGGGCAGGTGTTGGCGAGCAATGAGAGGCTGCAAGGGGAGAATGAGCAGTTGCGAAAACAGAACGAGAGACTGCAAAAGCAGGTGGAACTTTTGCAATCTGAGGTGGAAGAATTGAAGCGGGCCGGGAAGCGGCAAGCGGCACCGTTTGCTCGAGGGCACTGGGTAGAGCATGGTCAAAGTACCAACCACTTTCCCAAGCGGCCGGGGCGCAAAGCTGGGAAAGGCCGTTTTGTATAGCGAGCCAAACCGAGACTGAAGGAAGTGAGCGAGACGAAGGTAGCCGAATTGCCATGTTGCCCGGACTGCGGCGGCAAATTGCGCCAGAGGCATCGCCATGAGCAATTTGAGATCGATCTTCCAAAAGTGCAGCCGGTGGTCACGCGTTTTCTGACCTACAGCGGCTACTGCAGCCATTGCCAGAAACGAGTGCGATCGTGGCATCCGGATCAGATCTCGGAGGCGACCGGAACTGCAGGAGCGGTGGTGGTCGGCCCGCGCGCCAAGGCTTTGGCCACTGATCTGAAGCATCGCTTGGGTGTCTCGTACGGCACACTGAAGAGCACAGTGCAGGCAGTGAGTGAAGTCTTGAACGATAGTTTCGGCTTGCAGGTTTGTCGTAGTGGTTGGTGTCGCGCAGATCAAAAACTGGCCCGCACAGCCCGACCGATATATGAACGATTGATTGAGTTGATTCGCCAATGCAGTGTGGTGCACGCAGATGAAACGGGTTAGAGAATTGGAACGCTGTCGGCCTGGCTCCCCTGGAAGGGCGCAGGGCGTTGGGTCTTTACCGATCACGAGATTACGGTTTACGATATTCGCGCCAACCGCTCGAGCGACGTCGTGATCGATATTCTGGGTGAGAAGTTCAAAGGGATCTTGGCTAGTGATGGTTTCCTGGCTTATGACGATCGGCGTTTGAAAGACTGGCTGAAACAGAAATGTATCGGTCATTTGCTGACAGACTTGAAAGACATGCGTGAGAGCAAAACAGGTCGAGCGCTGGAGTTTGCGCGGCAGATGACCGCCTTGTTGCAAGACGCCTTGCACTTGAAGGCCGAGAAACCACACTTGGATCCTTTCACCTTTGCCAATCGAGCCCGAAGTTTGGAAACTCGCCTTGATGCTTTGATTGCCGATCGACGTCACTTTACCGATCCTGACAATGCCCGCTTTGCCAAGCGTTTGAGGAAGCACCGTCCTCACCTGTTGCGCTTCCTGTACATGGACGGCTCGGATGCCACCAACAACCAAGTGGAACGCAAGGTGGTTTCGTACCGCAGAACCATGATCCGACCGGCGGTGATTACTCGGAAAACCAATGGATGTAACCGCACTAAGCCGGGAGCGGAGACCCATGCGATCTTGTCGAGTGTGTTGGTAACCTGCCATCAACATTCCATTCCGATCTTGGATTATCTTGTCCAGCTTCGACTGAAAGGAGCAGTCACTTCGCAGCGAGTGGGCACTGCACCGCCACCGCTTGCATTAGCCTTTGCTCATCAACCTCAAGCACCTGTTGTGCCCGTAGTACGACGGTAAATAAGTACTGCGCCATTATAGAACACGCATTCTGTGACGTCAAGATTTGAGGAAGATTTCTATGCTCGGAAATTTGGCCAATTCGTGGAGCCTACTGGCTTCATATTTGGGCAGTGTTCAAGTAAACGCAACGGATGTCGCCTGCATTCAGAAATATATCGTATAATTCGAGTGTGCCAAATGGAACAAGCGTGCGTACATAGCTCCAATTTCAGTTCCTCTTACCGTTCCGCAAAATATGATAATCAAGAGGTGAAACCATGATCCCTGATCTTTACGAAGCCTTATCCTGGACCGAAGCCGGCGTTTCTGTCTCTGGAACATTTGATGTGTTTCCGTTTCTCAATGGTGGGACTACAACCTGGGTGGATTTGGGAACGCCAGATGAGCCGACAGTCAAATTCTTGTTGTCTCTAAATGGTGAAATTGGCGGTCAACCTGTGGACAATAGCGCGTTGTGGTCATGGGCCTCGATACGTAATACGATAGGTGTCACGCTGTATGGTATTGTTCAATCAAGCCCCAACTCGGCTTATCATGTCAAATGGCCGATTGCAGCGATAGCAAGTGGCAGTCCAGCCATGTACCCGCGTAACTATATTGCGGTAGATGATTATTCAGAGGATTATGCCAAGTTGGCCGGAATCCCGATGATGGATGATTACAGTGCTTTGACAGTGGACTTTCTATATCAGAACGGCTATGGAGGCGCGGTTTACACTCTGGCGGATGGGAATCGTTTATCAGCTAACGGCCAATTATTCTTTGTTCCTTACTTTAGCGGTGGATTTAACACTTCAAAAGGTTTTGACGGTAGTCTATGGATTAGCAAGAAGTATCTCGGCAATAAGATCGGGCAAGCCACACCACTGCCAACTCCCACTCCACAGCCTACACCAACTCCAACGCCGGTGCCAACTCCAACGCCGGTGCCAACTCCAATGCCGGTGCCAACCCCAACCCCAACCCCAACCCCAACCCCAACCCCAACCCCAACCCCAACCCCAACCCCAACCCCAACCCCAACAACCCACACCAACTCCGAACTCTTCATCCGGTTGTATTTCAGGTGCAATGAACCAGATCATGAGTCTATTTAGGAAATAGAATTTAATTGAAGGTTCATAAGTAACTTGGCCTGCCTAATGCTTTTCTAAAAAAGACAGCAGCTTATCGGCTAGAACAAACGGTGCGTACGTAGCTCCAATTTCAGTTCCTCTTACCGTTCCGCAAAATATGATAATCAAGAGGTGAAACCATGATCCCTGATCTTTACGAAGCCTTATCCTGGACCGAAGCCGGCGTTTCTGTCCCAGGAACATTCGAATTCGTTTCCTTTGCTCAATGGTGGGACTACAACCTGGGTGGATTTGGGAACGCCAGATGAGCCGACAGTCAAATTCTTGTTGTCTCTAAATGGTGAAATTGGCGGCCAGCCTGTGGACAATAGCGCGTTGTGGTCATGGGCCTCGATACGTAATACGATAGGTGTCACGCTGTATGGTATTGTTCAATCAAGCCCCAACTCGGCTTATCATGTCAAATGGCCGATTGCAGTGATGGCAAGTGGCAGTCCAGCCATGTACCCGCGTAACCATTTTGCGGTTGATGATTATTTAGGGGAATATGCCAAGTTGGCCGGAATCCCGATGATGGATGATTACAGTGCTTTGACAGTGGACTTTCTATATCAGAACGGCTATGGAGGCGCAGCTTACACTCTGGCGGGTGGGGAATCGTTTATCAGCTAACGGCCAATTATTCTTTGTTCCTTACTTTAGCGGTGGATTTAACACTTCAAAAGGTTTTGACGGTAGTCTATGGATTAACACGAAGTATCTCGGCAATAAGATCGGGCAAGCCACACCACTGCCAACTCCCACTCCACAGCCTACACCAACTCCGACGCCGAACCCTTCACCCGGCTGTCTTTCAGGTACGATAAATCAAATCATGGGTATATTTAAGAAATAGGATTTAACAAAGGCTCGCAAACAGCTTGCCCTTTTTGATCTTTTCCAAAATAGACAACAACTCATTGATGAGCCGCTCTCGATAAGTCCTGTTTCATCCATATGAAAACTTAAGTCACCCCTTCAAGTTTAGATGGTTTTCTCAAGAAAGCTTGACGGATTACCATCTTTATGTTGCCATAGCATAAATTACTCTTGAAGCCGCAAAATCTAGGAACTTCGGATGGATTCTTTGGCCTGAAAATCGGTTCTTGAGAAAACCATGTTCAAGTTTATATGACCAATGGTATTTTTTTATAATCAGTGGCATAATGAAGTTCAATAATTAACTTGTATCAGAAAAGCATTTCACATTTACGAATTGTGCACTGGAGAAGGACCCATGTTAAATAGACAGTTGCAAGGAAAGTTTGGTCGCAATCCGCCCAAGAGCGCTCCAGCCCTTGAACTTGCCAGTTTCTTAACTGGAGTTGTTCCGGCGCACCCGGCCTCGGAAGATTATCTTAGCCGGTTGAAAAATTGGCAGATGCTGGGCAACGATCAATATGGGGATTGTGTCGCGGTGACGTGGGCGAACATGCGGCGGTTGGTGACTGCCACACTGACAACCGAATATTATCCAACGATGAATCAAGTCATCGCGTTATACAAGACTCAGAATCCAAATTTTCCCACGCAGGATCAGGGGATGGACATTCAAACGTGCCTTGAATACCTGCATAACACCGGCGGCCCGGATGGCACCAAAGTTGTTGCCTTTGCAAAGGTGGATTTTACCAACCTGGATGAAGTCAAGGCGGCGTTGGCCATCTTTGGTTGTGTGTGGCTCGGTATCAATGTGCAGCAAGCCAATGTGGATCAGTTCGCCAGCGGCCAGCCATGGGCTTATGTCAGCGGATCCCCAGTCAACGGCGGCCATAGCGTCATCAGCGGCGGTTATTCGACGAATCCTGCAGATGATGTGCGTTTCGTTACTTGGGCTCAAGAGACAGGCTTTACTGATAATTTCTGGAGCAAACAGGTGGAAGAGGCCTGGGCGGTTATCTGGCCCGAACAGTTGGGCACCACCGAATTTGAACAGGGGGTTAACTTAGCTCAGTTGGCCGCGGATTATCAGGCGCTTACGGGCAAGGTTTTACAAACGACGCCAACTCCCCAGCCTCCGGCTCCTGCTCCAACGCCGAACCCGTCTCCCGGTTGTATTGTGGGCGCTTTGAATCAGGTCAGGAGTTTATTCAAAAAATAGGATTTTGACGAAGGCTCGCAACCTTCCACGCCTGATACTTTTCAACATGGACAGTAGCTCATCGATGGGTTGCTGTCTTTTTGTCCCGTCCCACAATGACTTGGATGACGCAGTCTTGCAGGACTTTCTTCCTCAGCTTTGCATCCAATTCACAAAAGGACTAATTTCCATTTGATTTGTGAGCGGTTTTATCCGCGTACATTCGCTGATCGGCAAGTGTGCACGCCTCGGTCAGATTGTTTTTCTCTGCCGTTGCAGTGCCCAGCGATAATTGAACAACAAAATCGGGATGTTCGATATTATGTTTCGTTTGCTGCTCTTTGACTCGCACCAATATTTGTTCCCCTGTGGTCGCGTTGGTGTTTGGCAATAATATGGCAAATTCGTCGCCGCCGATCCGCGCTAGCACATCGCTTTCTCGAAATACCGCGCGCAGAATATTCGCGGCATACTGCAAGAGCTCGTCGCCCTTGGCGTGTCCCCGTGTATCGTTCACAACTTTTAATTGATCTACATCAGCCATAATGATGCTGACAGGAAACTCGCGGCTATGCTCAAGCCGCGCCAGTTCTTCTTCAAAAAAGCCGCGATTATAAATACCGGTGAGAGTATCATGCATGCTTTGGTAGCGAAGTTGTTCTTCCGCCTGTTTGCGCTGCATTATTTCCTGGCGTGCCAATTTCAAATTCTTCCGCATGCTCATCGCCATCAAATCAATTGCGAATGCTGAAACAAGCCAGACGACCGCCACACTTAGAAAATCCATCCATGGCGTTCCATAAAGAACCGGTACGAACCAGCCGTTAGCTGCGCCAAAGATCAGCCAACCGGTCGCCGTCAGCGTCAGCGCAACACATATTCCAAAGATTATTCGGTTCAAAGTCAAACCTGCAAAAATAAGGATAATGGGAAATATGAAAACAGAGATATCACGAATACCTTCTCCCATTGTTGCCAAAAGGGTTACGGTGCCAAGCACACTCACGATGGTGACAAGACTGCTGGTGATCCAATACCCGCGTCGGAGCAACCAAAATGGAATGCCTTGCAAAATACTGCAAGCCAGCATTACTGCAATTAAAACCCGATTGTCATAATATATACCGATGATGATAACGTACAAGTACGCGCCCCATGACGCCCAAATGAGTGATGATAGCATGCCCGCCCGTTGCCTGTCTTCTTCATTTTCATAATCGGTTTGCATGAATTATTCTCTTTCGCGAGAAAATTGGCTTAGAGGTTAAAGTTCGCTGTTCAAAATATCCTCCCATGCCCTGGCATGGAAAAGATTCTCTCGGATTCTATTTGCCTTACCGATATGACTTTGAAATGACTTCAGTTATGTATATTATCTAAAAACCGCTTTAGATTTATTTGAACTTCATTGTAAATATCCTTTCTTTAATGCAAACGGCGGTGCCAGTACAAATAGTTTATACAAGACTTTCTCACTGGCTTCATACTCAATTCACAACTGAATCCTATACTCCGTTCAGAATTCACAAAAGGAGTGAAACATGAACGGAAAAATCTTTGCTCGTATTTTGGCGGGGTTGGTGTTGATTGCCGTAGTCGCAGGCATCACGTTGTTTGCCTTCAACGCTGGTGTAGCACAAGGCGTCGCGACGAAGTTGCCGCAGTCTGCACAGCCCGGGAACATGCCATATTTTCACTATGGTGCGCCTTTCTTCTGGCATCCATTCTTTGGCATCTTCGGTTTCCTGATCGGATTGTTCGTGCTGTTCTTTGTTTTTCGTCTGGTCAGCGTCATCGTCTTTGGCCCCCGCTGGGGCTGGGACGGACACATGAGCCGTCATGCTTGGCGTCACGGCTGGGACGAAAATGGTGTTCCGCCGATGTTCAAGGAAATGCATGATCGTGCTCACGGGAACCCTGTATCCGAAAAGAAGGAAGAATAAGCTCATAGAAATGCAGAGGCGGTTTTTCTTCGCCTCTGCATTTCTTCGCAACCATGGTGAGGAGAAAAGAAAGATGAAACTCTATAATCCTTTTCGGCGCCATGCTGCAACAAAATATATACGGGTCAGCACCCGTTTTTGTGAAGCGTGTTGGAGTTGTTTGGATGCCCGTCCGAATCACGTGTTGGGAAAAATTGAAATAGGCCCACACAAACATGTTCGCATTGACCAGCAGGAAAATTGCAAAGGTTGCAAGAAATCCGTACTGGCCTGCCCTCATAATGCCGTTGAATATGTTTATTCAGCCACAACGTTGGCTGTAAGAAAGCTATAATTCATCCTCGATGAAAACTATTTTGGTTGTTGACGACGAACCCAAGATCACCCAACTCGTGCGCGATTATCTCGAAGGCGCGGGATATGTTGTTCGCGTGGCGCATGATGGTAAGACGGCGCTTTCAGTTGCAAAGACTGAGAAGCCTGATTTGATTGTTCTCGATTTAGGTTTGCCGCAAATGGATGGTCTCGATTTCACCCGTGAATATCGCAAAGTCTCCAATGCACCGATCATCATGCTTACCGCGCGCTCCGAAGAATCGGATAAACTCATTGGCCTCGAACTCGGCGCGGATGATTACATTACCAAGCCGTTTAGCCCGAAGGAATTGGTGGCGCGCGTTCGTGTGGTTTTTCGTCGGATTGAAAACGTAGTCAGCGGAAATACCGAGATGATCCGCGTGATGGATTTGACTCTCGATGTGCCGCGTCTGCGCGTGACTGCCAGCGGGCGCCACCTCGAAGAATTGACTCCCACCGAATTTGAATTGCTTGCCACGCTGGCGCGTCAACCCGGACGCGTTTTCACGCGCGCCCAACTTCTCGATGCAATTCATGGCGTGGCGTTTGAGTCATATGAGCGCGCCATTGATGCGCATATCAAGAACATTCGCCATAAAATTGAGATCCAACCCAGCGAACCGAAATACATCATCACCGTCTACGGCGTTGGATATAAATTTACAGATAATTAATGATGTACCCAAAAAGGAATGAGGACAAAATGAAAGATGAAACCAAGCACGTTCAAATGAATGAAGCCATGTGGGACAAATGGGCAGAGGCAGACACACTCGACAACAACGGGCCGCAATCCAGATTTTTGCGTGGGGATCAAAACAAGGTAATTTCTCTTTTGAATATTCAGCCGAATGTTCATCTTCTCGACATTGGTTGCGGGACGGGTTGGGCGGTCGGTCAAGCCGCGAATTTGGTGGATGGTAAAGGTTTGTTCTATGGAGTTGACCTATCTCCCAAGATGATTGAAAAGGCGAAAAGTAATTTCAGCGGCAAGGATAATTTCCGCTTTCTTCAAGCCAATTCCGAATCCATTCCACTTGAAGATAACTTTTTCGACATCATCATTTGCACCAACTCCTTTCATCACTATCTTCATCCTGATAAAGCTTTGAAAGAAATGTATCGCTTGCTGAAAAGCGGCGGGAAGCTTTACCTCCTTGATCCACTTGCTGACTTATGGTTTGTGAAATATATTGATGTTATAAAAAAGTTGACTGAGCCTGAGCATGTAAAGGTTTACAGCACGAAGGAATTTCAACAGTTATTTAAGCAGGCAGGATTGAAGTATTCTTCGGCAGTAACGAACTGGCGTCAAGGCATTCATGTCGGTGAGAAATAAATATGCGCCATTCGACCGCCAATTGAAATATGAACCACCAACCTGATTCCTCGCAATCTAATCCGTCCTCCTGGCCTGGGCATGATTCTCGTCGTTCCCGGCGCGAGCATTACATGAGCGAGCATCGGCCTGCGTGGTGGCCCGAAAATGAAGACTGGCCACCGCGCAGCCGCCATCAATGGCGGCAGTTGCGCAGAGGCAATCCATTCTTGCGCCGATTAGGTTGTGTGTTTGCGATGTTTAATATATTCGGCTTGATGTTCATCGCAGTGATTGTGGGCTTGGTTCTGAACTCTTTTGGTATTGTCCATTTTTCATTTGATCAATTTCAATGGCTTTTACCCTTCGGCGGTGTATTCTTCGCCATTGTAATTGCAATGTTGATTCTATCTGCGTTGAATCTGCGACGCATGTCCGTGCCGTTGGATGATTTGCTGGATGCATCGAATAAAGTGGCGGAAGGTGATTACTCTGCACGAGTGGATGAAAGAGGTCCGCAAGTAGTTCGTTCGCTGGCAAGGGGATTCAATTCTATGGCCTCACGGTTGCAAGTCAATGACCAGCAACGCCGTGCCATGTTGGCAGATGTATCGCATGAGCTTCGCACACCGTTGACCATCATCCAAGGCAACGTTGAGGCAATCTTGGATGGTGTTTATCCTGCGGATGAAGCGCGGCTGAAATCCATTCTCGAAGAGACACAAATCCTTTCACGGCTTGTTGAAGATTTGCGGACGCTCGCGCTTGCCGAAAGCGGAGCACTCCAATTGAAGCTTGAATCCACTGACGTTGCCGCGTTGGTCCGCGAAACGGCGTCCGCCTTCCAAGCGCAAGCGGACGCGGCGGATGTAAAAATGGAATTATCTTTGAGCGATAAACCGCTTTCGCTGGAAATTGATCCGGAACGAATTCGCCAGGTGTTGACAAATCTGATATCGAACGCATTGCGCTATTCGCCGCGCGGGAGTTCGATCAAAATTGATGTAACGGAATCCACTGTAAGTCCGGAAAGACGCGTCCTGGTTTCTGTCGAAGACAGCGGCCCGGGAATTGCATCTGAAGATTTGCCGCATGTGTTCGATCGTTTCTACAAATCGCGCGATTCGCGCGGTATGGGCTTGGGTTTATCCATCGCCAGATATATTATTGAGGCGCACGGCGGCGAGATCAAAGCGGAAAGTGCGGAAGGCCGGGGGACGAAGATTTGGTTTTCCCTTCCTGCTTAAATCTCTGGTAAAATAAGCGCCTGTGGGTTTGGCTTGCGAGCGCGTGTCCTTTCACGCAACCCCTCTCTCGTTTGCTCGATCCGACTCAATCGATAATATATTTGAAGGAGAACGTTTTCAATGGTTCGTATTCGTTTTCGCCGCATCGGTTTGAAAGGGCAGCCGTCTTATCGCATTGTGGCGGCTGACAAGGAAGCGCCGCGTGACGGTCGCTTTTTGGAAATCCTGGGATTTTATAATCCTCGCACCCAGCCGTCTACTGTGAATCTTAAAGAAGACCGTGTCTATCATTGGATGAAGAACGGCGCTCTGCCGACTGAATCCGTGGAGCAGGTCTTCAAGAGCGTGGGCGTGATGGAACGCTTCGAGCGTTTCAAGAAGGGTGAGCCGGTTGAGACTCTTTTGAAGGATGCCGCCGAGGCATCTGCAAAGCGCGGCACGTCGGTCAAGACGCGCAAGGATTAATTATAAATGTCATTGCGAGTCCCCATCAGGGGCTTGCAATGACACAAAGGCATTATGAAGGACCTCATCGAATTCATTGCCAAGTCTTTGGTAGAACATCCGGATCAAGTTGAAGTCCGTGAATATGGAAATGGCGACCATGTCCGCCTTGAGTTGAGTGTGGCCCGCGACGATATGGGCCGCGTGATTGGCAAGAGTGGAAAAGTCGCCAACTCGATCCGCATCCTGTTAAGGGTGGCCGCTGAGCGGGAAGGCAAGCAAGCAACTCTCGACGTGGTCGAACCGCAGTAATGGCCCCGAAAAAGAATTTAAGAAATAAAGGTTCAGGCTCGCCGACCAAGGGCGAGCCTGATTATTTGATTGTCGGCTATCTCCGGCGTGCACATGGCGTGCGCGGGGAAATGGTCATGGAAATCCATACCGATTTTCCGGAACGGCTGAAACCGAAGACCAAGGTTTTTGTTGGCAAGGATTATCAACCCGTGATGATCGAGATGGCTCGTAAGCATAACGAAGGATTGCTGATCAAATTAGATGGAGTCGATACACCTGAAGATGCGACGCGTTATCGCAATCAGCTAGTTTATGTCACCACTGCGGATCGTCCGCCGCTGCCGAAAGGTCAATTCTATGTTCATGAGTTGATCGGCTTTGATGTGATGGATGAAGAAGAAAGCTTGATTGGCAAGTTGACTGAAATCTTGCAGACCGGCGCCAACGATGTCTATGTGGTAACGCGGCCAGACGCGAGCGAAATATTATTGCCGGTCATCCCTTCGGTCGTTCTGAATATCGATGCGGATCGCCGTCAAATCCGCGTTCGACTCATCCCCGGCCTACTTGACGAATCGGACGATTGAGTTCATCATATTGGGGAGATTGCCATGACCCGCTCAGCGGGCCTCGCATTGACATTTGAAATTTATGGACGATAAACGTTTCTGGGTGGGTCTGACTCTGGTGCGCGGCATCGGCGCGGTGCGCTTGCGTGCGCTGATTAATCATTTTGGTGATGCGGCTTCTGCATGGCAAGGCTCTCCCGATGAGTTGCGCACCTCCGGCATGGGCTCCAAAGTCATCGAGCGATTGCTGGAGGCCAGAAAAAGCGTTGACCCTGATCAGTTGTAGGATAAGATCACTGCGCAGGGAATCAAAATCCTAACTTGGAATGATGAACTTTATCCGCCGCGTTTGAAGGAGATCGAGCCGCCGCCTGTGCTGTATGTACGAGGCAAGTTGTTACCTGAAGATCATTTTGCAGTTGCAATCATCGGTACGCGCAAAGTCACGCCAAACGGTCGACAAGTGACGGAAGAGCTATCGGCGTTTCTCGCGGCGAATGGTGTGACCGTGATCAGCGGGTTGGCGCGCGGCGTGGATGTGGTGGCGCATTCAGCGGCGATTAAAGCTGGGGGTCGAACCATGGCCGTTTTGGGGTCGGGTGTGGATCGAATTTATCCGCCAGAGAATCGCGCATTGGCAGAGCAAATGATGACACGCGGTGCACTGATCAGCGATTATCCGGTTGGCACCGCGCCGGACGCATCAAATTTTCCGCCGCGCAATCGAATCATTTCTGGGTTATCATTGGCGGTCGTTGTGGTGCAAGCTGGTGAAACCAGCGGAGCCTTAATCGCGGCGGAGTTTGCAGCGGAGCAAGGTCGCGAAATTTTTGCGGTGCCTGGTAGTATACTTGCGCCGCAGTCGAAAGGCACGAACAAGTTGATCTAAAATGGTGCGCTGCCGCTGCTCACGCCTCAGGATTTGATGCAGGCTTTGAATTTGACGCGAGTCGGCGCACAAAAGTCGGCACGAAAGATTTTGCCGGCTGATGAACTCGTAGCGCAACTGATGAACACGCTGGGCGATGAGCCGATGCATGTGGACGAAATTCGTAATCAGACTGGATTGACGGTTGAAAAAGTTTCTGCCGCATTGGTGACGATGGAATTAAAAGGAATGGTGAGACAGGTCGGCGGGATGAATTATGTTGCTGTGCATGAAATACAATCAGACTACTTTGTATAGGATCTATTCGATATGGATGAACATAGTTACGCAGTAATCATGGCTGGCGGCGGCGGGACGCGTCTATGGCCGGTCTCGAGAAGAAATCAACCGAAGCAGCTTTTGCCTTTGCTGGGCGAAGAGACTTTGTTTCAAAGCACTTTCAACCGGCTGGCAGATATGTTTCCTTCGACGCGCATTCTCGTCGTGACGGTTGAGGAACAGATGCATGAGATGCGCAATCAGGTTCCATCGATTCCTGAAGAGAATTATTTGATCGAACCTTCTCCGCGCGGAACTGCTTCGGTGGTCGGACTTGCGGCAGCTGTGTTAAAAAAACGTGATCCCGAAGCCGTCATGGCAGTTTTGCCGTCTGATCATTTCATTCGGAACCAGGACCTTTTTCATTATTTACTGCGCGCTGCTTTCGATGTTGCCGCTCAAAATTATTTGGTAACATTGGGCATCGCGCCTCTCTCTCCCTCGATTGCCTATGGATATATCCAGCAGGGCGAACCTTTAAAAGGTGAGTTCAAATACCCGGTGTACAAAGTGAAAGGCTTCAAGGAAAAGCCGGATGAAAAAATGGCCCAGGGGTTCATGCGCACTGGTGGTTATTCCTGGAACAGCGGAATCTTTGTCTGGCGGGCAGGCGTAATTCTATCTGAGATCGAAAAGCAAATGCCTGCGCTGTCTACTGCATTGTCGGAGATTTCGTCGGTTTGGGATACGCCGAAACAAATCGAGGTTTTTCGCGCACACTGGCGCGGATTGAAATCCGAGACGATTGATTATGGCGTGATGGAACACGCTGAAAACGTCGCGATTGTGCCGGCGAGTGGACTTGGCTGGAACGATGTCGGTTCCTGGGACACACTCTTTGATGTTCTCTTCCCTGATATGGCTGGGAATGTTTCGGTGAATGCTCAGCACCTTGCTTTGGAGACTAATAATACATTGGTCTATGGCGCTGGTAATGAGCGATTGATCGTCACGATTGGCCTGGATGATACCGTTGTGGTAGATTCAGGTGATGTGCTTTTGATCTGTAAAGCCGATCAGGCGCAAAAGGTTCGTGAGGTGGTTGAGCATCTCAAAAAACATCGCCAAGAAAATTATCTTTAGATCGATTTGGAGTTTTGAATGGAAGCGTATTGCATGAAGTGCAAAACCAAGAGAGAAATAAAAGATCCGGTTGCGGCTTTTAACGCAAAGGGATCGCCCGTAACTCTTGGAACTTGCCCAGTTTGTGGAACGAAACTTTATCGAATGGGAAGAACGCCGGCCCATGAAGGACTCACGCCGCCTGCCAAGCCGGAAAAAATAGAAAAGCGCAACGGCAAGCTGGTGATCGTCGAATTGCCCGCGAAGGCGAAAACGGTTGGCCGTTTTCTCGGCAAGGGCTACACCGTCAAGGCCTCGGTGGGACATGTGCGCGATCTTTTGAAGTCGCAATTATCAGTGGATGTCGAAAATAATTTTACACCGAAGTATCGTGTGCCCAATGAGAAGAAAGAAGTGGTAAAGGAACTCAAACAGTTGGCGAAAAAATCGGAAGAAGTATATCTCGCCACTGACCCTGACCGCGAAGGCGAATCTATTTCATGGCATTTGATGGAAGCTGCCGAAATTGAACCGAAGCTGGCGAAACGGGTCACCTTTCATGAAATTACGGAACCGGCCATCCATGAAGCTTTTACGCATCCGCGCCCGATTGATATGGATCTAGTTAATGCACAACAAGCGCGTCGTATCCTGGATCGGCTGGTTGGTTATAGCATCAGCCCGATTCTTTGGGAGAAGGTGCGAGGCCGATTATCAGCGGGACGCGTTCAATCGGTGGCGCTCCGCCTCATCGTTGATCGAGAAAACGAGATCGAGAATTTTGTTCAGGTTGAATATTGGAGCATCCACGCGGAGTTTAAGGCTGATGGATTGAAATCGGCCTTTGTCGCGAAGCTATTCAAAGTAGATGACAAAGAACCGGAACTGCCCAATGAAGAATCTGTCAAATCGATATTGATGGATATGGAACCTGCTGCGTATTCCGTGACGAAAGTCAAGCGCGGCGAACGCAGGCGCAAACCCTCGGCGCCTTTCACGACTTCCACGTTGCAACAGGAGGCCTCGCGCAAGCTTGGATTTACAGCGAAGCGCACGATGGCTTTGGCACAGGGACTTTATGAAGGACAGGATGTGGGCAATGGCGGGGCAACTGGCCTGATCACTTATATGCGCACCGACTCAATGAATGTTTCTGAGATCGCACAAAAAGAAACTCGCGACTTTGTCGTGGCGAAATACGGTGCTGATTTCCTTCCGCCCGAGCCACCCCAATATAAGACGAAAACCATCGGCGCCCAGGAAGCACATGAAGCTATTCGTCCAACTTCCGTGATGCGTGAGCCGGAACAGGTCAAGCCATTTCTTGATGTGCCGATGTTCAAGTTGTACAACTTGATCTGGCAGCGTTTTGTCGCTTCGCAAATGGAAGCCGCGGTTTATGACAATTTGCAGGTAGAAGTTACCGGTAAAAGCAGTACGCATGAATATCTATTGCGGGCTTCCGGTTCAACCGTTAAGTTTCCCGGATTTTTGGTAGTTTACGAAGAAGCCAAAAATGAAGATGTGAAAACGGAGGAGGACGAAGAAAACGTAAAAATTCCAGCCGGGATCGCCGAAGGGCAGAAGCAGGAATTGATTCGTCTCATTCCGGAACAGCACTTTACGCAACCGCCCCCGCGCTATTCGGAAGCATCACTGGTCCAGGCCTTGGAAGAAGATGGCATTGGGCGTCCGTCCACGTACGCGCCGACGATTTCCACCATCCAGCAACGCGGCTATGTTGAGCGTGTTGAGAAACGTCTCATTCCGACGGAAGTTGGGATTCAAGTCAATGACTTGATGGTGCAATATTTTCCCGATATTGTTGACTTGCAATTCACGGCGCGCATGGAAGAGGATCTTGACATGATCGCTTCGGGCCAGGCCGAGTGGACGGAAGTGATGCACGAGTTCTATCGTCCATTTGCCGAGGATGTGAAAAAGGCCCAGGCGGAAATGCCCGTTACGAAGTCTGAGCCGGAGCCGATTGGACGCAAATGTCCCGAAGATGGCGGCGAGCTAGTCATCCGTTATGGGCGATACGGAAAATTCATCTCGTGCGCCAATTTTCCAACCTGCCGATATACTGAACCGTGGCTTGAGAAGATCGGCGTAAAATGTCCGAAGGATGGCGGTGAGATCGTTGCACGCAAGACGCGTAAAGGCCGGGCGTTTTATGGTTGTGCCAATTATCCAACCTGCGACTTCACTTCGTGGAAGAGGCCGCTTGCAAATCCATGCCCGAAATGCGGCGGATTGCTGGTGATCGCCAATAAGCATGAAGCCCAGTGCACGAAGTGCCAGGAAAGTTTCTTATTGGAAGATTTCATTTCTGAGTCGGTTTCGGAGTAAAATGGATGGTTGCAGATTGAACAATATTCTGTATAATTGGGAAAGATCCGCTTGAAGGAGCTCCCATGTCTTCATTGCTCGAACTTCTTGTTAAAAAGCCGTTATTTGTGGGGGCGGTTGCTCTCGTTTTGGGGATCATCATTGGTGTTTTCGTAGGCTGGAACACGGTAGTGGTCGCGAACACCACTCCAGCGGTTATGCGTTCCGACTTGCAGGAAGATTATCTGCGGATGGCGATTGATTCCTTCGCCGTCAATCCCGACCCGAATCTGGCCGTCCAACGCTGGGAAAGTCTCGGCCCGGCGGCCGCACCCGCTTTTTCAGACATCCAGAAGAACCCAGGTAAAACGAATCCGGCTTTGATCCAAGAATATGGACAAGTCATTCAAACGGTCTTAGCGTCCAATTCCGGCAACGCACCGACATCCTCCAGCGGCTTGTCGCTGGGCTCGAAGGTTTTGCTGGGAGCTTTGGCAGTACTTCTGCTAGTTGCGGCAGCTGCGGCAATTATCTTTTTGCGGCGTCTGCTGAGCAAGCGCTCCAGCGGTGAGGTTACGCCGACCATGCAGATGACCGAGATCAACCGTGAAGCTGAAAAGAGCAAGACGGATTTTCAATCGATGGGAGTTGCACAGCCTGTTACTCAAAACATGACGACGTATGTTTTGGGCGATGACTTATATGATGAGTCCTTCAGCATTGACACACAAAGCGGCGACTTTTTGGGCGAGTACGGCGTTGGTGTTTCGGAAGTGATCGGTGTTGGCGACCCGAAGAAAGTCACCGCCCTGGAGATTTGGCTCTTTGATAAGAACGATATCAAGACTGCGACCAAAGTTTTGATGAGCGCCCATGCATTTTCTGATGGGACGATCCGCGCACGGCTCGAGCCAAAAGGCGAGCTTGTGCTTGTTGACCCGCAAAAGCAGGTCATGCTCGAGACTGCGACTCTGCAACTGCTGGTGAAGGTGGTTGATTTGCAATATGGAAACGGAGCCTTGCCTACCAATAGTTTCTTTGAGCGGATTACGCTCGAATTGGCGATCTGGCAAAAGAGCCCTCAACCCGCTTAAAAGAAAAAAGTCCGTCATCGCAATGACGGACTTTTGTTTGTACGCCCAGCATGGGTGTTGACTAAGGAGTGAAAGACTCTGACAGAGGCTGATTGCGCCAACTGTTAGCTGAAGGCAAGGGCGTCACTGTGAGGTGGGGTCTGGAGGAAGCCGGAGGCAAATCTGCGACCTGATGAACAAGAAACCTATAAGAGGCTGTGAGGCCGGGCGAGTTGGCAAACGACAACGAAGCCCGATGCAGTCAAAGGCCGAAGCAGTAAATGGGACAGGGATGCAGAGAAAGTCAACGTTCTTATCTGGGGAGACCTGCCATTAGACCGGAAAACTGGGAACCCTGATTGAGAAATCAGGCTGAATTGGCAGGGGTCCTGAGAGAACACAGGATACCAATCAGCCGAGGCCGAAGTACCACCGCCATCGGGTGGGAAGGGCCGAACATCAAAGCGGAGTAGTAACTTGAGCAGCTTGCGACTGAAAGGAGCAGTCACTTCGCAGGATGAACACAGAAGGCAGCCTCTCCCGGATAGGGATACTGCGGAGCCAGCGAAGTCGGTGAAGCCGACGGGATTGGAACCGAGGGCCGAGCCGTCCACAATGCGAGACGAGCGAACATCCGACGCAGGGCTATGGGAAAAGATTTGGGAAAGACAGAACTTGCTCATAGCGATGAAGCGAGTAGAGAGCAACGGCGGGGCGCCAGGCATCGATGGGATGATGGCGAAAGAACTTCGTCCATACCTGAAGGAACATTGGTTGGAGACCAGGGCAGCTCTCGAAAGCGGGGTCTATCGGCCGAACCCAGTCAGACGGGTTGAGATTGCCAAACCCGATGGCGGGGTCAGGCAGTTAGGGATACCGAATGTACTAGATCGCTTTCTCCAACAAGCGATATCGCAGGTGTTGGTTTCGTTATTCGAACCGCTCTTTTCGGAACACAGTTACGGGTTCCGACCCGGCCGCAGTGCGCATGGAGCTGTGAGGCAAGCCCAAACGTATGTGCAAGAAGGATACGAATGGTGTGTGGATATCGATCTGGAGAAATACTTTGATCGAGTGAACCACGATATGCTGATGGCCCGCGTGGCACGGGTGGTGAAAGACAAACGAGTGCTCAAGCTGATCCGAGCCTATCTGGAATCGGGAGTGATGATAAATGGAGTAGTAATGGATGCAGAAGAAGGCGTGCCGCAAGGTGGCCCACTCTCGCCGTTACTTTCCAATATCATGCTGGACGATCTAGATAAAGAACTGGAAAAGCGCGGGCACAAGTTTGTGCGCTATGCCGATGACTGTGCGCCACGAAGACTCATAGAGAAAGGAGGAGGCAGAGCCGAACTGTACGAGAGATGAGGGCGGGCCCCTCGGAGCCGCCATGCAGGTGGAGGCTTCAAACCGCCGTAAGCGGCAGTGGACAAAAGCCACGGTCGTGAGCGTTACGGAAAAGGCAGAGCGAAGACTCTGTCAGGTAAGTGTGATGGAGACGAACACAAGTGAATCGCTGATAAAGTGTCGAAAGCGTAGGGAAGCCATCAAAACCAGGTAGAGTTGTTGACTTGGGATAAGTCTGGAAGGAACCTGATTACTGACCAGACGGTGACCGGCATGAAGGCGGCGTGAACATCACACAGGCTTTAGTACGGAACGTGGGAACCTACGACTCCGATGCGAATGGAAAAATCCAAGCGGAAACCCCGTCAGGATGAAAGTACAAATGCGGAGTATAGGGGCGGATCAACCTATAGTAGCGAGGAAACCACGAAAAAGGTGGAGGAGCGAAGAGGTTGAGTGATCTGGTTTTGAAGATGTGTCAACTACTGAAAAGTAGGAGGAGCCATGGACAAAACGAAGCCGTATGATATTCCCAAGCAAACGGTCTGGGAGGCATACAAGCGAGTCAAAGCGAATAAAGGGGCAGCCGGGGTTGATGAAGAAACGATCGAAAAGTTTGAAGAGGATCTCAAAGGCAACCTGTATAAGATTTGGAATCGGATGTCTTCCGGGAGTTACTTTCCCCCGCCGGTTAAGGCAGTGGAAATACCCAAGAAAAGCGGAGGGACGAGAATCCTGGGGATACCGACCGTAGCCGATCGTGTAGCGCAAATGACGGTCAAGCTGCACTTTGAGCCGAAGGTGGAACCCTACTTTCAGGCAGACTCCTATGGATACAGACCAGGGAAGTCAGCTATTGAAGCGGTGGGAAAAACGCGTGAGAGATGCTGGCGTTATGACTGGGTGCTGGTATTTGATATCAAGAAACTGTTTGACCGGATCGACCATGAACTGTTAATGAAAGCGGTGCGGAAACATACAAACAGTCCATGGGAGATACTCTATATTGAAAGGTGGCTGAAAGCGCCGTTTCAGATGCAGGATGGAACCAGGATTGAACGAACGGCTGGGACACCCCAAGGCGGGGTAATCAGTCCGATCTTGGCGAATCTATTCATGCATTATGCGTTTGACCAATGGATGAGCAGAGAGAATGTACGCAATCCGTGGGCAAGGTATGCGGATGATGCAGTGATCCATTGTCGAACGAAAGCGGAAGCTGAAGCCTTACGGATCAAGCTGGAAGAACGGTTGAAGCAGTGTGGATTAGAAATGCACCCGGAGAAAACCTGGATTGTGTACTGCAAGGATGATGATCGAAAAGGGGACTACCCGGTAACGGCATTTGACTTTCTGGGCTATACCTTTCGGCCCAGGAGGTCAAAGAATCGCTGGGGAAAGTATTTCATCAATTTTACACCAGCGGTAAGCAATCAAGCGTGCAAAGCCATGAGACAAACCATCCGAAGTTGGCGCCTGCAACTGAAATCAGACAAAGAGATCGATGAACTTTCGAGGATGTTTAATACAATCATCAGAGGCTGGGTCAATTATTACGGCCGCTTCTACAAATCGCAACTCTATCCAGTGTTACGCCATATCAACGATGCGCTGATTCTCTGGGCACGGCGGAAATACAAGAAGTTAGCACGGCACAAAATCAGAGCAATTCATTGGATAGGGAGACTGGCCAAGAATTTACCCGAATTGTTTGTTCATTGGCAGATGGGCATACTGCCTGCGGCTGGATAACGGGAGCCGGATGAGCTGAGAGGTTCACGTCCGGTTCTGAGAGAGCCCGAGGGTGAAACTCCCTCGGGCCACTCACCGCAACATTTATGTCAAAACGCAGCGAGCGGGTGAACGAGTAATGGAAAGCGTGAAAGGGTTTCTGGAAAAGAAGCTGAAGTTGAAAGTCAATCCCAAGAAAAGTAAGGTTGAGAAAGTGGGGAAGGTGAAAATACTTGGGTTCAGTTTCTTCAGGCGCAAAGGGATGGTGCTAATCCGAATTGCGAACCGAACGAAGGAACGCTTTATAGAAAAGCTACGCAACCTGACCAAGCGCACTCGGAGCGGCACACTGGAACAGATCCTGGAAGAGATCAACCGTTATATCATCGGTTGGATCGGATATTACCGGCTGGCTGACACACCGAGCCTATTTGAGGAGCTGGACAGTTGGATACGACGACGATTGAGGCAACTGATTTGGAAACGCTGGAAACGAAGTACAACCCGCTATCGAGAATTAGTGAAGCTGGGCGTCCCAAAACAATGGGCACAAGAAGGAGCCAAAGGCACAAGTCCTTGGCGAATGTCTGCCGCACCTGTGATAAATCAAGCCCTGAGCAATACCTATTGGCATAACTCAGGGCTGAAGAGCATCAAAGAACGGTATCACGAACTGCGTTCTGCTTGATGAACCGCCGTATGCGGCCCCGCATGTACGGTGGTGTGAGAGGGAGTGGCTAGCCGCCGCTCCCTACTCGATCACGCTATATTTATTCGATTTTCAAAATCTTGAGTTTGATCTTTCCTGCCGGAGTTTCCGCTTCGACCACCTCGCCGACTTTGTGATCCATTAGAGCGCGGCCAATCGGCGATTTGTTTGATATCTTTCCGTTGCGCGGATCGGCCTCCTTGGCTCCGACAACATAATAAGTTTCTGCTGGGAAGCTTCCTTCTTGAATTGTCACTTGCGAGCCGACAGTCACGACACCCTTTGAAGTGCTTTTCTGAATGATCACCGCATTCCGCAAAACGTGTTCAAGTTCCTGAATGCGGCCTTCGAGGAAACCCTGATCTTCTTTGGCTTGGTGATAGTCCGCGTTCTCGGATAGATCGCCCATTTGAATTGCCGAGCGCAGTCGAACGGATAATTCTTGGCGGCGGGGCCCTTTAAGCTCTTCCAGTTCTGCTTTAAGTTTGGCCTCGCCTTCGGGGGTTAGGTAGGTGGGTTCAGGCATGGGAGTATTCTATGGCTTTTCCAATGGATTGAATAATTTTTGATGTTCTTCGATTGCAAAGCGGTCGGTCATTCCGGCGATGTAGTCGCATATTGTACGCTCAAGCTCGCGTTTGTCAATGGACTTATGTGCGGTTTCGGGTAACATTGCAGGTTCCGATTTATACGCGTTGAATAAATCGGTAATCACGCGTTCGGCTTTGACTGCCATCCTCACCACACGATAGTGGTTGTACATGTTTTTATAAAGGAAGTCTTTAAGCTCGCGGTTGCGGCGCTCCATATCTTCGCTGAAACCAACGAGATTCGTTTTGAGCTTTTGAATATCAAGCGGCGATTTGACGGCGCTCTCTTTTAGACGCTGGTCTGTCGCTTCGATCATGTCCGTGACCACCAATCCAATCAACTGGCGGATCATGCGGTGGCGTTCCAACTCGTCGAGATCTGGGCCGTGCCAGTTGAAAGTCTCGGACAGGATTTCCCACAACGCAATTCCAGATAACATGGATGGAGAAATCAATCCGGAGCGCAGGCCGTCATCGAGATCATGCGTGGAGTACGCCAGCTCATCGGCAACATTGGTGATTTGAGTTTCGAGATTGCCGCGCAGGCTGGGATCGTAATCGCGCGCGTCCGATACGTCATATTCCGATTCGTGCTTCACCATGCCTTCGCGGACTTCCCAGGTAAGATTTAGGCCAGGAAATTCGGGATACCGCTCTTCGAGTTCCGTGACGATGCGCAGAGATTGTTTGTTGTGATCGAAGCCGCCGTAATCCTTCATCAAGCGCGCAAGCGCCACTTCGCCGGAATGTCCAAACGGGGAATGACCGAGATCATGCGCGAGGCAAATGGCTTCGACTAAATCTTCGTTCGCTCCCAGCGTGCGCGCGATAGTGCGTCCAACTTGGCCAACTTCGAGCGTGTGGGTCAGCCGCGTGCGGAAGTAATCGCCTTCGTTGTTGATGAAGACTTGGGTCTTGTATTCGAGGCGGCGGAAGGCCGTCGTGTGAATGATTCGGTCGCGGTCGCGTTGGAACGCAGTGCGATAATCTGGCTCATCGTCCAGATAGGCGCGGCCCTTGGTGTCCTTGCTGCGCACACCGTATGGCGCAAGAGCTTTGTCTTCTAGTTCTTCCAACTTTTGACGATCAAAATACATGACAACCTTTCTAAGTAGGTGTGTAAAAACAAGTTCCGTTTTTTAATGTCTGTGAGCAAAGGACGATTTAGAATATAGGGTAGATAAAACGATCTAATGGAGTAACGCATGCCGATCTCAGCAGTTCATGTCTGTCAATGTGGACATTGTCAAGGACCGGGAGAACATCCGGATAAAGAGATCCACCGGCAAATGAACCTGTTGGCAAGCCGGTTGGACGAGCAACAGCGGCGCTGGTATGTGGCGGTGGAAGCGAACCGGCTGGGTTATGGGGGTGTGCGCTTGCTGTCGCAGATCTTTGGAATAGACGAGAAGACGATTGAGCGTGGGCAACAAGAGGTGAAACAAGGTTTGGCTACCCGGCCCACGCAGCAGGTGCGTTCGGCGGGCGGTGGACGACCTCCGGTAGAAAAAAAGATCCGCAGATAGAAACCACATTGCATGAAATGATTGATCCCGAAACAGCAGGCAATCCGATGAGCGCACAGAAATGGGTGCGCAGCAGCTTGCGCCAATTGAGTAAAAAGCTGAACGCCAGCGGACATCCGGCCTGTCCTAAGACCGTGGCGCGCCTGTTGAAGAAGGCCAATTACTCACTCAAGGTCAATTCCAAACGGCTGGCGGGAGCACAGCATCCGGATCGGAATACGCAGTTTGAGTACATCCATGCCCAAAAGCAGCTCTTTTTGAGCCGCGGCTGGCCCGTGATCAGCGTAGATGCCAAGAAAAAAGAGCTCATTGGCGACTTTAAGAACGCCGGACGGTGTTGGTGCCAAACCGCCGAAGCAGTCAACGACCACGATTTTGAATCGGAGGCTATTTGCAAAGCCGTTCCTTACGGCATCTATGACTTGAACCACAATCGCGGCTACCTCTACGTCAGTCAATCCGCGGACACCGCCCAATTCGCAGTCGATATGATCGCTCGCTGGTGGCAGACCTTTGGACAGTACGATTTTCCCAGTACACCGGGTCTATTGATCCTTTGCGATGGCGGCGGTAGTAATGGCTGGCGTTCGCGACTGTGGAAACTCCAGGTGCAAGAACAGTTGGCGGACCGGCTAGGCTTGGAAGTGATCATCTGCCATTATCCCAAAAACGCCTCCAAGTGGAATCCAATCGAACATCGTTTGTTCGGCCCCGTCAGCCTCAATTGGGCCGGCAAACCTTTACGGACTTTGGAGACGATGCTGGCCTACATCCGTGGCACTACCACTCAAGCCGGACTTCAAGTAGCTGCCTTCCAAGTGGATCAGGTCTATGCTCGTGGCATCAAAGTGGAGGATGAGGTGATTCAAAGCCTGAACTTGGAAAGGCACTCAACTTGCCCCAATTGGAACTACACCATCCGACCACGCTTGCTTCCTGTTTGCGTCTAAAATGAATTGGTAAAGTACGGAAGTTGTTTTTACACTAATCCTAAGCAGAATGTCATTGCTTCCCGAAGGTCTGCAATGACATTGGTGAGTGGGGCGAGAGGGACTTGAACCCTCAAGGTGTTTCCACCGGTTGATTTTAAGTCAACTGCGTCTGCCGATTCCGCCACCGCCCCATGGTATTGTATTATATCGCGCCATTTCAACCGGTGTAAACCCCTTTCGCGTTCAAGTCCTCATGCCGGAAAGACACTATGACCGACAAAAGAATAAACGAGACACAGTTGACTCCGTCAATTCTTGATGACTATTTGCTCACATGGATTGACGGATTTTTAGTAGACCGCAAAGCCCGCGGCACGTCAAAAAACACAATTCGTTTTTATGAATTTCAACTTCGCTATTTTGTTGACTACTGCGAAACCCAAGCAGTAAAAAGCATTTCACAGATTACGCCGAGTCTATTGCGGGATTATCTGCTTGTCATGGAAACGATGGGACACAATGCGGGCGGAAGACATGCGGGTTATAGAACTATTCGCGCTTTTTTGTTGTGGTATCAAGACGAAACCGAACCGACCGGCTGGGTGAATCCCATTCGCAAAGTCAAAGCGCCCAAAGTCCCCACAGAACCATTAGAACCGATCCCGCTTGCTGACATTTCTCAAATGGTAAGAGCCTGCAAGCGTGATACCTTTGCGGGTGACCGTGACGCGGCGATCCTGCTTTGTTTGTTGGATACCGGAGCGCGGGCAACTGAATTTTTGAATATAAATCTATGTGATGTTAATCAAGCTCGTGGCGATATTCTGATAAGACATGGCAAGGGGAACAAACCGCGAACCGTCTATATAGGCAAACAAAGCAAGCGGGCTTTGAGACGTTACTTAATCCATCGGCATGACAATAACCCTGCTTTGTGGATTACACATCCCCGCTATGGCACAGAGCGATTAGGTTATGACGGCTTGCGGGCGATCCTTGTCCGGCTTGCCAAAATTGCAAAGGTCAAAGAACCATCGGCGCATTCATTCCGCCGAGCGTTTGCTTTGATGATGCTTCGCGCGGGCACGGATATTTTCACGCTCGCTAAACTTATGGGGCACGAAGGAATCGCAGTACTTCAACGTTACTTAAAGCAGACAAATCAAGATACGGAAGAAGCCCACCGCCGCGCTGCGCCGGCTGATAATTTGTTGTAAAATAAAAATGCCCTGCGGCGTGGACTCGCCCAGGGCATGACCAAACCGACTAGACCGACTTGGTGACGCTTATTCTAGCACGTCACGGGCGGACAAACAAAGGATGTGCAAATGTATGATGAGATGCCTGGCATAGGATTCGCAGCCCAAAATGACGATTTATTTTTATCAAAGAATGGCGTTCTGATTCACTTGCTAAAGCAAGATGGACGCTTGCATGTGATGATAGAAGTTGGCGAAGACTCTACTGCAAGGAATATCCAATCTGCTATCCCTTTGGCTTGCGAATGGCGTGACCGTGTAATGGAGTATCAAGGTGCATGGCAAGGAGGGGGTGACAATCAGTTTCTAGAAATGTTGCATTACATGAACAAAGGTGGGGTAAGTTATGCTGAACTAGCAAAAAGAATAAATGCCAAATTTGAAAGCCATTTACGAGAAGCGATAGCGTTCGACGCAGAACTTAGAAAAGTATTGCCGCGGCTCAAGACACAGGGCGATTATTTGTTTTGGTCAACAAGTTCAGAACAAAAGTACAATCCCTTTAGCCTTGACCATGCAAAAGGCTTGCTGAAAGCAATACGTATTAGAGATGATGAAATAGAGATAGCGATAAAAGATGGTGAAGAGAATATACGAGCGGGGAAGGAACCCTTTAAAGTGGGTTATCCAGTTTCTCAAAGAAAAGTAATTGAGACTTTGCGAACTTGGCGCGAAGGCTTGAAACATAAATCCATTGAAAAACGAGAAAAGATAGCAAGGGAAAAAGTAGCACGGGAGGGAAAGGGTTAGTAAAAACGTATACGTTTTGCCAAATGGCGAATGTCGGTACATATGAGAGACTAAAAGGCAGATGACAAACATCTGCCTTTTATTTTTCTACGGAGCGAAACATGCAAAGGATAACTCAATTTGCTTTTAGGGTAAACGATGATGAACGACGCGCAATAAGTGAACTCGCGATGCGACTGCAAAGAAGTCAAAGCGATGCTGTTCGCTTTGTCGTGACCGAAGCGGCAAAGCAATTGACTCAAGCCGACCCGTCCCACGTTGAAGTTTCACCAATACCCACAAAGGAAGAAATCAAAACCAACTAGTTAAAGCAAACGCCCGCCGGACGCGGACGCTTGCAAAGGACTGTAAACTAATGTACTCCAATTCTACTACAACTTACCCATTACGTGTTAACGGTCGAATCGTTGCTGTCAAACGCGGCTCGATCCTGGACGTGCGCCGAACCACTGGCGGACTCCTACACACGCCCCCCGCGATTGCTTTAGCTTGCGATCTACTCAACGAAGCAAAAGCGCACGGATGCGATGAAATCATTGTGACCGTGACCGACACGAAAGTTAAGTACACGATTCCCATTGAGACCTTCCAAGAAAAATCTTTTCCTATTCAGCGCGGCGGATATGAATCACAAAGAGCTTGTCCGCTTTCGGAATTTGTTTCAATGATGAACATTCAAAGCAAGGCGGCGGTTGGCGTAACCTATAAAGCGACCGGAAAGAAGACGCCAAAGCAATTATCACTATGGGGAGGGCGCAACGATGACGATAGCGACCGATAACTTATTGAAGCAAATCAACGGTAAAGAACTTGCCGACAAAGCCATAGTCATACCGGAAGGAAAGCCGCGTTATGAAATCATCACGGCTTACGATGCGTTACAACCTCAACCCGCTATCGAATGGGTTGTAGATAGACTTATTTCAGCCGGAAGCGTGAATATCTTTTATGGTGATGGCGGAACAAAAAAGACGTGGGCATTGCTTGACTTGGCAGTATGCGTTGCGACTGGTAATCAATGGCTTGACTTTCAAACAATGCAGAAGCCCGCATTGATTATTGACGAGGAAAGCGGCAAAGCAAGAATCAAGCGCCGTATTGCCGAAGTGTTACGCGGGCATGACGCCGATGATAATACGCCCGTCTCGTGTGTGTCCGTGGCTGGCTTCAATTTGGGGGATGCGTTTTGGATCGGTGAACTGACAAACCTTATCAATAGCTTGGGCGCGGGCCTTGTCATCATTGACGCCCTGGCGGATGTGATGCCTGGCAAGGATGAAAACGCGGTGAAAGATGTTCAGCCCGTTTTCTTGACCTTGCGGCGTATTGCCGAAGATACACAAGCGGCGATAGTCATCATTCATCATTCAAACAAAGGAACCGGCAAGGATAATTACCGCGGCAGTACTGCAATCAAAGGCGCGATAGATACTCTCATCAAAGTTGAAAGCGAACCCGAAGACGATCTGATTAACTTTGAGACAACAAAAGTTAGAGACGAAGCGCCCGTCAAATTCGCGGCAATGGCGAATCGAATGACGATTGAACCAAAAAGTTTTTGGCTGACTTCATCCGAACAAAGCGCGAAGCGGCATTACAGCAACTTGCAGATTTATATCCTTCGCTTTTTGCGGGACAGTGGCGTTAGCGATATGAACGCTATTATTGACGGGTGCGATCCTGCGATAGGGAAAGATAAGGCAATCCGAAATAATGTTTCAAACCTTATCACAGCCGGAATTGTCGAAAATCCAAACGGGAACGGTCAAAAAGGCGCATACCAATTGACCGAAAAAGGCAAGAATGAAAGCCGTAATTTGTAACCTTCCCAACCTTCCCGAACCTTCCCGTTTTGAAAATCGGGATGCCCAAAACCGTCCCGATATATACCCCCTTAAGGGGTATCGGGATGGTGGGACGGTAGGATGGTGAGAGAAAAGCGTCCCGATACTTTTTCCTTTGTTGTAATCAGTCTTCCGGCGTCACTTGTTACGATGTCATAGCGTGGACATTTGGGACAAGTAACCGTAACAAAAGGACTTTGAAACATGGATATTCAGAATATCAAACAGACTGTTGAAATCATCCCCTTGCTGGGATATGAACTCAAACCGGCGGGCGCTTATCATGTCGGCGCGTGTCCCTTTTGCGGCGGGACTGACCGCCTAACCGTCAAACACACGCCGACCGGTGACCGCTGGCACTGTCGGCAATGTGGGGACGGCAAATATCATACCGTGATTGACTTCGTGATGAAGCGGGATAACTGCGACTTCAAAACCGCATTGTCTACCCTGGGCGGTGATGTTTCAAAACCCATCACGCCCAAAGCACAACCACGACCGAAGCCGAAGCCCATCACTTTACCGGATTCAGCATGGCAAGAAAAAGCATTGAAGCATATCACCGCGGCGGCTGATAGACTGGACTCGGATGACGGGAAAGCCGGCCACGAATATCTCACACGGCGCGGCTTATCTCGTGGGACATGGTACGCGTGGCTGTTGGGTTATGTGGTGATGTTCGATCCGAAGATAAAACGTCAACGTCCGGCGCTTGTCATTCCGTGGCTTGACATGGACACGACCGGCGAAACGATAATAGCCGTCAAGTATCGGTTTATGGATGATGAACCGGACGGCTTGCGTTATTCGGCAATGTCCGGCAGTGTGCCTTTGCTGTTTGGCTTGCAAGATGCAAACAAATCCCATGACACGCTCTTACTTGTTGAAGGTGAATTCAATACGCTTTCAATTTGGCAGTGTCATCCTTGCAGCGTGACCGCTTTATCATTCGGAAGTGAAAGCGGCGGACGCGTTGATATACTGCAAGCAATCGCACTCCGTTATCAACATGTCTTTGTTTGGGCGGATGATGTTTGGAGTAAAGGCGGACAACGTGCCAAAGACTTAAGCGGACTCGTAAAGGGCAGGGGTAAACAGATACAAAGCGTTAGAGAGAATAACGTCAAGCATGATGCGAATCAACTTCTACAAGTCGGCGCGCTGGCTGACTTCTTGACGGCGATCCTGGGCGTTGAATGTTTAGAAAATTGAGGTGAACCAATGACTGAAAAACAAAAAGAATATGTAACTGAAGACATGCCGGAAAATTCCGATAATGGCATATCTACCAAACAACAAAAAGCGATCGCGGCGCTGTTGTCCGAAAGGACACTAAGCGCGGCGGCGAAGCGGGCGGGGATAGGGGAACGGACGCTTTATAACTGGTTAACTGAACCGGTATTCCGTGCGGCTCTGCGATCTGCTGAAAGTGCTATGCTTGAAACGGTGACACGCCGACTCTCAGTGGGGCAGTCTCTCGCCCTGGACGCGCTCGAAACACTGATAACCAAAGCGAAACATGAAAGCACACGAAGACAAGCGGCAGTTGACTGGTTGAACCTGTCGCTTAAGTTTATTGACACGCTGAACATTGACGAACGTTTGACCGCATTGGAGGCGGCTATCAATGGCAACAAAAAATAGAACCGTGAACGTTATTAAATTCCCTGCGACCGTGGCACAGGTTAAGACTCTTGTTGACGGCGGGATTCGCGTCACGTTTGACCTGGACGAAAATTCAATTCGACAAGTCGCGGCATTGCTTGAATGCAAGCGCGAGATGATACCGCTGTCTGTTGAAGTGAAGGCGGACACGGGAAAGGATTCAAGATGACAACGAAACAACGAATTAGCCAACTTGAAAAAGCGCACGGTGCGAAGCACGCTAACGGCAAAATTTGGGTAACGATATGTAACGAAAAAACGGGACTGGTTGAATATGGCAGTCCTGAATTAATTGGTATGACACGCGCACAGGTTGACGAATATATAGGCGCGAGTTTGTCTGTCAAAACGATTCGAGTCGGTATTGACCTGGATAAAATATAGGACATGCGACATGACAACCAAACAACGAATAACGAAACTTGAGCAAGAACAGAAGCCGCACGGTGTGCCGCGCTTATTTGTGTACTTTGAAGGGAACGACTTCGGAACCTGTGACGGCGTTGAAATGTCCCTGGCCGAATGGGACAAAATAAAAACGGATAACGACAAGGAAATATGTATCCGATTTATTGACGAGTTACCAAAGGATTCAGAATGACGAACAAACAACGAATTGAACAACTGGAAAAGCAAAAGAAAAAGTTATTGAATTACACGCATGTTACAATCCTTCCCGCTGAATACAGGACTCGAAGCCTGGACGCCCTGGCGTCCATGTTGCATATTGCCCGCGCTGAACTTGAAAAGGAATTGCAGAAGTTGAACTAAAGCGTACACGCACAAGGATAACGGCGCAGTTAACGGATCCGCCCACAAACAAAGCACGGGCTTACCCTGTTTTTTTATGATAACGGACACATGACAAAAAGGGAGGAAGGGAGTATATTAAAACAGTAAGGCGTACTGAGTGGATTATATGCAGTTACATAAGGTAAAAGGGACTTCCAATGAGCACACAACAATCAACGCTTCCACCCGTTAAACACAACAACTGGCTAACCATTGGCGGAGTCGTTGTTGGGCTATGTGTCGTCTGTATTGTCGTTGGTATGATTTCAAATGCAATCAGCGCCCTAACACCCAAGCCAACTGCTGATGTCAATGCAATTCAAACTTCTGCGGTTCTTACTGCGTGGGCTAATGTCACGCAGACCGCCCTTTTATCTCACCCTGCGACCACTCCCGTAGAGTCGCCAACTTATGCCCCAACTAATACACCTATTCCACCGACGGCAAATCCAAATCTTGTTGAACCAGGAACTTATCTTATTGGAAAGGATATAAAGTCAGGACTTTATGAAGGCCAAGCTGGAACCAATTCTTGTTATTGGGCTAGACTAAAAGACACATCAGGAACCGTTGACTCAATATTGGCAAACGATAACAGCAATGGTCAATACTATATCCGTGTCAAACCTACTGATTATGCCCTTCAAACTGATTGTGAACTATTGCTTCTTACCTCGCTTCCTACCCCTTCGGCACATATGCCCACAAACATTGACACTGGAATGTATTTAGTAGGAATAGATATACAGCCTGGCACATATAAAGGCCAAGCCGGAACAAACTCTTGTTATTGGGCAAGGTTAAGAGATGTGGACGGCGGCTTTAGCTCAATAATTACTAACGATAATTCAACGGGACAATTCTATATTCAAGTAAGTAAAAGCGATTTTGCCTTAACTGTAGCATGTCCAATCGTGTTTGTTGGAAAATAACATAACATTCCGACAATAATTTGCACGGATAGCAGTAACGCAAAAACGCCTGTCAATTTATGACAGGCGTTTTGTATTGTAGGGCAGGCGTTACTTTTTCTTTTTCGGCGCGGGCTTTTCGTCTTCGATGTACTCGAATAATTCGCCTGGCTTGACGCCGAAGTATTGACATAGGGCGTTAATAATTGGTGTGTCAAAACGATTCACGCTGTTATTTTCCCACTTATAAAGCGTTTGGCGGGCGATGCCCGTTGCCTCCGCAACTTCCTGTAAGGATATGTTGCGGCGCTCTATTATCTGCTTTTCGGCAAGCAGAACGGCGAAACGATTATTAACTGTCACGTTCATAATTTTACTCCGTGTAAGCCTAGAATAACATACTTGACGGTATGTCAAACTAGTCATACAATAGTTTGTAAAGGCAGTAGTAAGACTATTGTAGCACAAGAATAACTCCCTGAACTTTGACAACTGAATAACCGTTTACGTGAACCGCGTGAGAGTAGCGCGGCGGTGGTAATACGGCAAGAAATATAAATCAAGCGAGGTGACCTATTTGAAAAAGATAATTCTTGTCTTGTTGATGTTCATGTCGTTGGCGTGCGGCTTGTTGGAAAAGCCGGCCATTCCTACGGTGACGCCAACTCCAATTCCGTCCGGCACGCCAACATTTGAAGCAAAAAGCACGCCGTCAACTAATCCAACTCGATGCGAAGTCAAAACCGGAATAGAAGACGGCGGCTTGTTGAATCTCCGTGAAGGGGCAGGGACAAATTACGCATCTGTTCGAGTCCTTCGCGAAGGCGAGATTATTTTACTCGCGAACATTCCGGCGCGTGATGGTTGGCGATCCGTAACGGTGGACGATCTCACGGGCTGGGTCAATGCAAGTTATATCACTTGCAAAGGAAAATAAAAACATGACTAAAGGACTTACAAAAAGTATCGGCAAGATTGCATTCTATGTTTTGACGGTCGGCTTGTTTATTTATGCCGCGTCACGGTCGTTAGATTTTATTCAATCCACATTGCCGGACAATCAAAAGCTTATCGGCTTCTTGGGACTGCTTGCGACTGAGGGCGGCTCTGTCGTTTGGTTGGCTGTCTTCTTGAAACATGCAAGCGGATTACAGCAAAAAGCAATTAGCGTCCTGACCGCAATCGTGGACATGCTGGGCAGTATCGGCTTATTCACGTTTGACACGTTATACCGAAGCGGGCAAGCCGGAGCGATAGCGCAACTTTCAGCGGATGACATTCGGAATGTCATCCTGGCTTTGTCCGGTCTAATCGGATTGAACTTAATCAGCGCGTTCGTGTTTCATGTCTTCGATCCTGAGAATATGCGGAAGATGCGCGAAGATAGCGCACACGACGCGGTAACGGCTTCACTGTTGAAACAAATCGAAGACGAGGCCGAACACCTGGCGCAAACCATGACGCCGATGTTATTCAGTCAGTGGCAAGAGAAATTTATGGGGACGTTCAATCACATTGACGTATTGGGACTTGGCAAGTTTGAACAGAACGGTAAGCCGATAAGCGCCGAACTCCCGAACCGTGAATATCCTGCAATGACGAACGTCCCGAAGATTGTCGGCGTTGATGACCCTTTACCGAAGCCGTAGGATTGCGGACGTGTGCCTTTTGCGGTGTGCAATTCTACGGTGCGTTACATGCGCGTTATTGTTCGGATGCTTGCAAGAAGGCCGCATATAGACGGCGGAAGAAGCAACGCACGACCGGCGCGAAGGATTCCACATTGCGAACGTGTGCGCGTTGCGGTGTTCAATTCGAGGGCGCTTTACATGGGCGCTATCATTCGCCGGCTTGCAAGCAGGCGGCTTACCGTGAACGCAAACAACGGCGCGAGGTGACAATTGAACTTTAAAAAAAGGGGGCTGTTTTGAATCGGACGATAAAACACACAGGGGAGGGTAGAAAAGTTTAACCTGGGCGTTCCTGTTGCGATTTAAACTCGTTCTAGCAATGGGAACGCCCTCAAAATGTCTCTAAATAGCTTATGAGAATATCTATTCTGAAAAGAACGAAAGGAATAATCATCATGAATAAAAATCAACTTGTAACAATCAAAACAAACAAGACAATTCGCATTGACCAAAACGCCGCGGCGATATATGTCGCTTCGCTTGGCAGTGAAAGCGGACGGCGAACGATGACGCAAGTTTTAAATCTCATGGCGAATGAACTTCAAACAGGCGCGAACGCTTTGACGCTTGACTGGGGCACGCTTCGCTTTCAGCATGTCGCGGCGATCCGTTCAAAGCTTCAAGAGCATTACAAGCCCGCAACGGTCAATAAAGCATTAGCGGCATTGAAAGGCGCATTACGCGCGGCTTGGCAAAGCGGACAAATGAGCGCGGAAGATTATCAAAAGGCTGTCAGTATAAAAGGCGTCCGTGGTGAAACGTTACCGACCGGACGCGAATTATCTTCCGGCGAATTAAGCGCATTGCTTACGGCCTGTGAACAAGACGACTCGCCTGCTGGTACAAGAGACGCGGCAATCATTGCGGTTATGTACTCTTGCGGACTCCGGCGCGCCGAAGTAATCGCGCTTGACCTTGCCGACTATAACGCCGAAGCTGGACAATTGAAGATTTACGGCAAAGGCAAAAAGGAACGATCCGCATACGTTGCGGGAGGCGCGGCGCAAGCCTTGACCGATTGGTTATCACTACGCGGTGAGAATAGCGGCGCGTTGTTTGTGGCAATCAATAAAGGTGGTGCGCTGGGTGATAATCGTTTGACTTCGCAAGCCATCTATAACATGCTACAAAAGCGAGCAAGCGAAGCGGGCGTTAAGTCATTCAGTCCGCATGATATGCGGCGGACGTTTGTCAGTGACCTGCTTGACGCGGGCGCGGACATAACGACCGTTTCAAAAATGGCAGGACATGCAAGCGTTACTACAACGGCGCGTTATGACCGAAGACCGGAAGAAGCGAAACGAAAAGCCGCGGGCTTGTTGCATGTACCGTATCATGGGCGCGGGATTGCTGGACAATGAATTTAATTCGTTTGATGAAGTTTGAGACGCAATTGACTACAAAGAAAAAGCCATTAAATCAAATCGAAAACAAGAGTAAAAACAGCGTGTGCGAACTTTTCGATTTTAAGTCAACTGCGTCTGCCGATTCCGCCACCGCCCCGGTGTGACGTAATTATAATACAAGGTAATATTTCGTGACGGAGAACTGCCTCCTGTTCAGAGGAGAAACCTCCTAGACCGCGATAAGTTTCTTCGCGCGCATATCCTTTATGATGAATGGCAGGTAAAGCAAAAGAAATATTGCGATGCCAATCACCTCGAAATAGACGAGGTAATAGGGCCAGGGCGGCATGAAGTTTAGGATGCTGGTTGTCGTTGGTTTGACATTGACTAAGACGTAATTGGAACCAAGCGCGAGGTTGACAAAGTATATAACAAACATGTAGGCATTCGTCCCTGCCAGGACTCTCCAAAAGGATTTCCAGGTTGGACGAAAGCCTTCGACAACGGTCATATAAATTGCCGCTGTGATGACAAAGCCGTGCGAGATAAACGTTTGGATGAAGCGATACGTGGGAAAGCCATAGATGCCGAGGTCGGGAGTCAATAAATAATTGGCGCACGCGGTGATGCCAAGGAAATAGGCGAACTCATAAATTGTACGATTTTTGAAGATCAGCATGAAGCCAGAGAGCCAGATCAGAACACTGCAGACGTTCAATGGCAACATGAATTGGTCGCTCCAATAGCCCCAATACAAATTCCAAATATGCCAACTGATTTCTGCTGTCCACAGAATGATCGCTAGTGTCCAGCGGATGGAGCGTTTCGTCGCCTCGCTTGAATTTTTAAATTGGACCAAAAAAATATTCAGCCCGACGAGAAACAAAAGCGCGCCGATGTGTGCAACGCCAAATAGTTGAAACGCTGGACCAGTGTAGTTACCCGCAAAGAATTGACTCATGCGAATCTGCCTTAGATGGACTTTGATGATAAAACCCGTGTGGATGAATTTCGACGCGGGTTTGAATCGGGATTATTGTTTTTGGTCGGCAGCGCGCAGACGATGAAGAAGAAAGATTGTCGAAGAAAAGAGGAGCAGAGCATTGGCTTGATGCAGTAGCGCAATTGCGATTTGCACCTGTGATAAAACAATTAGAATTCCCAATACAATTTGTGTTATGACCAAGGTTAGGATTAGATTGAGCGCGGATTTTATATCTTTCGAGATGTTTTGTTTTTGAATGAGCCAATAGAGAAATATAGCGGTGATCAAGCCGACGAATGCGAACCAGCGGTGAATGAACACGACCGTCAGCGGCGCGGCGACGAGATTCATCAGCGGCGGCTGGAGCTGACTCAGCAATCCGCTCGGGATAAGCTGTCCCAGCATTAATGGCCAGGTATCGGAAATGTAACCGGCTTTGAGTCCCGCCGTGAATGATCCGTAACAAATCTGAATGAGGAGAACGATGAAACCGGTCAATACCAATTTGCTGGAGAGCGACCACTTGGCTTTCTTGAGGGAGAAACCATAAAGGTGGCCGAAGGCCGTCCATAACGAAATGCCGATCAAGGTCAAGGCAAGAAGCAGGTGGCTGGCCAAAAGATAGTGGCTGACCGAGGGACGATCCTCCAGTCCTGACGCGACCATGTACCATCCGAGGATCGCTTGCGAAACAAATAAAATGCCCAGGAAGATATACCAGCCAACTTCTTTCCAGGGGATATTTTTCTTGAAGAGGAATACAAAGAACGGGATGGCAAAAACAAATCCGGCGATGCGTGCGATGAAACGATGCAGCCATTCGACCCAAAAGATGGTCTTGTATTGATCGAGCGTCATGTTGAAGTTGATCAATTTAAATTCGGGCGTTTGTTGATACTTAGTGAATTCATTCTGCCAGGCTTGTTGATTGAGGGGCGGCACCGCGCCGCTGACCGGATTCCATTGTGTGATCGAAAGCCCGGAGCGCGTGAGGCGAACAAATCCGCCATAGACTACCAGAAACGCCGCGAAGGCAGTGAAAGTAAAAATCCAAATCATCACGGGGCGATTTTGAGTTCGAGGCATGCTTCCTCCGATTGGAGTTAATCGCATGGATTATAGCATCGTTCAACGCAAATAAAAGCGCAGTGCTTCAAGCACTGCGCTTTTATTTGCGTTTCGGAATCTTATGCGTACATGCCCCAGTCCAAAGCGGATGGATCTTCCATCATCGAGAAGTCCCACATGTCGGGTATCATCTCAATGGTGACAGGCTTATTAAGGGCCTCGACCGCTTTTAGACGGGTCATCTCGATCATCGCTGGTCCGTAGGGGCAAAACGGTGTCGTCAATATCATCTTCATATGAGCGACACCATTTTCGAGGCTCATGTCGCGGACAAGACCAAGTTGAATGATGCTCATTCCAATTTCGGGGTCAATGACTTCCGCTAGCTTGGCTCGCAATGGCTCCACCAATTCCGGATTTGTATCGTGAAGTGTCCACCTAATGGGGTTGATAGTTTGTTCTTCGTCCATTTGAAATACCTTTATGTTAAGTTATCGTCTTGCGGTTCGCCCAGCTTGAACCACGTAAGTACAGAATGTGCCGCCGCTCAAAATGCACTGAACTTTTTCGGCGGGTACGGCAAGCATTTTTGAGATGAGTGTTTGATCAACGGTGCAGACCTCGGGATGGCTGATACCGATCTGGTAATATGGGCATGAAATTTCGTGGATTTCATACTGCTTGCCTTTCTTTTCCCATTCAACGGTAAAGCCTTCCTCGCCCAGCATGGTCTTTACAAAATCCAAGCGTTCTTCCATACTCAGCCCCTTCATCTGTCCTTCATACTCTTGTGCCAGGTCTTCAGCGATCTGATTAAACAAGTTGCGGACAACGGGTTCGGGCATGGTCTCTTTCATTTGTGCCAGCAGACGCGTGGTCAGACGCAGATAACGCGTCGGAAAATTTTCCAACCCAACCTCGGTCAAGAAATAGACGAGGCGCGGGCGTCCCACACCGTGGCGTTCTTCATCCGCGGCAACCAATCCTTCCATCTGCAAATTCGTCAGGTGGTGGCGGACGGAGATGGGATTGATGCTAACGGCTTCTGCCAGTTCGTTGATGGTGCGCTTCGGCTGACGGTGAAGAGTTTGCAAGATTTGATCTCGCGTGCTTTTCATAGAGGTGCAGTATACCCATCTGTTGGTTGTTTGTCAATATACTAGATAATTATCATAAATATCCCTGTAGGAGGAAGCTGCAGTTAAAAAATAGACCGTCGTTGTGAAAGCGACGATCTATTTTTTTAGGTCGTAGTTAATGCCAGAATGCAGGGAAGAAGGTTCTGATTAAAGTGTCAATGACCAGCGCGAGCACAAAGTAATTGCTGAATATGCGGTTGTGGACAAAGCACACCGTGGAGAACCAGCGCGGCCAAATTGGATATCCCGCAGGCGGCTCATCTGGACGCGGTTTCGACATCCGCTGGATGGCTTTCCATGCAGCCGGAGTGGCAATCAGGATTAGCAGCAGAATCGGCGTGAAGAAATGTGTCACGAAGGTCAAATATATTGTGATGAGATACGAGAGCGCAATCGCCGAGATCGTCACATAGCGCGAAGCTGTCTCGCCGATCAGCACGGGCAGGGTGCGGACGCCTTTCCCCAAATCTTCCTTGCGTTTATCCGTGTGCTTGCCAAGGTTGATCGTGACCACGTTCAGGCCGACGGGGATGCTGGCGAGCACAACTGGCCAGCTCCACAAGCCGGTCAACACATAATAGACTCCACCAATCATGATTGGCCCCCAGATGATGAAGATGGATAGTTCGCCAATACCGACATACTTCAATGGATAGGTGTAGAACAGCAGGATGAATGCACCGAAGGCAAAAAGTCCGACTACGACCGGGTCGAAGTGTGTATAGAGCATGGCGTACACGCCTGATAGCGTTGCCAGTAATCCGCTGACGCCGAACCAGATCAGATGTGTGCGCTTGTTCCAAAAGCCTTGCGCCAACGGATGGACTCCATATTGCGTGCGGAAGTAATTGTCCTTGTCGATGCCGCGGTTGAAATCCGTGTAGTCGTTCAGCAAATTATTGGTACCGTGTGCAATGAATAGTCCGATCGTAAGGACGATCCACGTCAATAAATCAAAAGGCTTATGGTTGGCTCGTAAATATTGCCAGGCAAGCAGCCCGCCGATGAGACTGGAATACAGTGTGACCGTGGTTACTGCCGAACGTGTGGCAATGAGCCACTTGGATAGGACGTCCAGTGCATCCCATTCCTTTTTATCTTTCATCATGATCAGTTGCGAAAGCGATTTTCGCCACATGGCGAAGGTGGTGTTCATACGATGCTCCTTTATCAATCGCTATTATAAACACTTTTATTGTAAGAAAAGCCCATTCTAAAGCATCGAATATACTAGAAAAATATGATAAATATTGACTTTTCATTCCGACCCTGCTATAATCCCGCAACCTAGAAAAATTTCGCCGTTTAGGCGGTTTTGTATGGAGAATTCATGTCACAACTCGAAATTAAAGACCTGCATGTCAGTATTGAGAGCAAGGAGATACTTCAGGGCGTCAATCTGACGATCAAACAGGGAGAAATCCATGCCATCATGGGCCCCAATGGAACAGGCAAGTCCACGTTGGCTTATACGTTAATGGGACATCCCAATTACATAGTTACCAAAGGTGAAGTTCTCTTCAAAAATCAAAACATTCTTGAACTCGAACCGGATGAGCGTTCGCGCCTCGGAATCTTTCTTGCTTTTCAATATCCGGTCGCGATCCCCGGAGTGACGGTTGCAAACTTCCTGCGCACCGCGCTCAATGCCCGCCGCCGCGCGGTCAACAAGGAAGATAAGGGCATTCCCATTCCTGAATTCCGCAAGATGCTCAAGGAGCAGATGGATTTGCTCAAGATGGACAACGCTTTTGCGGGACGTTATCTCAACGACGGCTTTTCGGGAGGAGAAAAGAAACGGGCTGAGATTTTGCAGATGGCAACTCTCAAGCCGGAGATGGCTATTTTGGATGAGACCGATTCAGGCCTCGACATTGATGCGTTGCGCGTCGTCTCGGAAGGAGTCAACGCCCTGACCGGTCCGAATCTCGGCGTGCTCGTCATCACGCATTATCAGCGTTTACTGAATTACATCAAGCCGCAGTTTGTTCACGTGATGATGGGCGGACGCATCGTCGAATTGGGCGGACCCGATCTGGCGCTTTCGCTCGAAGAGCATGGCTACGATTGGATTCGTGAAAAGTCTGAAGAGACCGCTTAATGCTATTGCATGGCAATCTCCTATGAATAGGAAAAACTTATGAGTAAACAACAACAAGACGAAAAAATCCTTGAAGGCATCGGCGAATATAAGTACGGCTTCCATGACCGCGATGATAATTACGCGTTCAAATCTGAACGAGGTTTAAGCCGTGAGGTTGTGGAAAATATTTCGCGCATGAAAGACGAACCGCAGTGGATGCTCGATTTCCGCTTGAAGGCGCTCGATCATTTTCTCAAGCGTCCGATGCCGAATTGGGGACCTGATCTTTCCGCGTTGGATTTGCAGAATATTTTCTATTACGTCAAGCCGATGGAGAAAAGCGAAAAATCATGGGAAGATGTCCCGGATGATATCAAGCGCACCTTTGATAAACTCGGCGTGCCTGAAGCGGAGCGAAAATTTTTAGCCGGTCTCGGCGCGCAATATGAATCCGAGATGGTCTATCACTCGATTCAGGAGCACCTTGAAAAACAAGGCGTGATCTTCGTCTCGATTGAAGATGGATTGAAGAAATACCCTGAAATGTTCCGGGAATATTTTGGCACAGTCATCCCAATTGAGGATAACAAGTTCGCGGCGTTGAACTCCGCGGTTTGGTCCGGCGGATCGTTTGTCTACGTGCCGAAAGGCGTGAAAGTTGATCTCCCGCTTCAAGCTTATTTTCGACTCAACATGGCGAATGTCGGTCAGTTTGAACGCACGCTGATCATCGTAGATGAAGGTGCCTCCGTGCATTACGTTGAAGGTTGTTTCCTTGAAGGAGCACGCGTCCGCACACGTCAAGGCGAAAAGGTGATTGAACAAATTTCAGTTGGCGATGAAGTGATGACGCACCAGGGACGCTGGCGCAAAGTTTATCACACACAGAAGCGTTCTTACCATGGCGAGATTTGTAGCATTCGTTTCTATGGCGATAGCGGGCGAGAGTTGAAGGTCACTGCGGAACATCCGTTACTAATTGTGCGCCGCATGCGCGAATCAATGCGAAATAGAGAATTTCAACTCACCTGGGCGCGCGCCGATAGCCTCAAGGAAGGCGATTATCTCGTTGTGCCTGTTCCCCAGCCTGTTATGGAACCCATGTTCGCGCGCACAGTCACTGTTCCGATTGGGCGCGGTCGTTACGCTCCCATTGAGCGTGATGTCAACTTACCGTATGAGCCTGATTTCTTCCGCCTTCTTGGTTATTACTTTGCCGAAGGTCATGTGGATAACGAACATTACATGTCGCTATCTTTTAATGTGGATGAGACAGAATATATCGCCGACGCGAAAAACCTGATCAAGCATTATTGCAACAAGACTGTTATCGAAAATGCGCCGCGCCAAAATGGACAAACTCTTGTGCTTTCATCTACCGAAGTTGCCCGCACTTTTGCGCGCGAGTTTGGCGCAAATGTCTATGAAAAACATATCCCTGAATGGATTTCAAGCGCGGAGCCTGTTTTGCTTGCTGAACTGATAAAAGGCATGTGGCGCGGCGACGGAAGTTATGACTCGAAGAAGAACATGTTCCGCTATAGCACAGTATCTTCGGATCTTGCCTACGCCTTCCGCGATGCTTGCTTGCGATTAGGCATTGCGGCCTCGGTGAATATGCAGGAACGTCCGTTGCCGCGCAAAAATATTTATGCGGTGGTGATCGCATCGCCATTCAATCCGAAGTTTGGCGAAGTTGTGGGTATGAACGCGCCTGCTGGCGATCTCAGCGGTTCTCCTTTCTCGATTGACGAGAACTTCATGTACGTTCCGATTAAAGAGATCGACATCGATGAACAGGAGACTGAAGTATATAATTTCTCTGTTGAAGAAGACGAGTCCTATGTTGCCGAAGGTGTCGTTTCACACAACTGCACTGCGCCTCAATATACTACAGACTCCTTCCATTCCGGCGTCATCGAGATCATCGTCAAGAAGGGTGCGCGCTCGCGCTACTCGACGATTCAAAACTGGTCAACGAATGTTTATAACTTGGTTACACAACGTGCCAAGGTGTTTGAGAATGGCTCGCACGAATGGGTGGATGCCAACCTTGGATCAAAGGTCACAATGAAATATCCGTCGTGCTATTTGATGGAACCGGGCGCACGCGGCGAAATGCTTTCGCTGGCATTCGCCGGTCCGGGCCAGACGCAGGATGCGGGCGGCAAGATGGTTCACTTTGCACCGAACACGACGAGCAAGGTCACATCCAAATCCATCAGCAAAGCGGGTGGACGCGCTTCGTTCCGTGGTTTGCTCAAGGTTTATCGAGGTGCGAAGGGCGTTCGATCCAACACGGTCTGCGACGCGCTTCTGCTTGATCCGAAATCGCGCTCAGATACGTATCCAACTATTGAGATTGATGAAGATGATGTGACCATTGGTCACGAAGCTTCGGTCAGCAAAGTCGGCGAAGAGCAACTCTTTTATTTAAAGTCGCGCGGCCTCAGCGAAGAGGAAGCTACCACGATGGTCGTCTCTGGTTTCATTGAGCCGCTCGTCAAGGAACTTCCGATGGAATACGCAGTCGAAATGAATCGACTGATTCAATTACAAATGGAAGGTTCGATAGGATAAGGTCATTGCGAGGAGCGCAGCGACGAAGCAATGACATAATGAAAAGAATAACATGCAGGAAAAACCAAAAGTTATAATCACAAAAACTCGAGGAGTTGAGTTTGCCACAAAGGATTTTGCTTTTACCGAGGCTGATCTTCCCGCCGCGAGCGGACTCGTCGCTTCTTACCGCGCTCGCGCCTGGGACGCGTTCAAGCGGCAGACTCTCCCCGATGCGACTCTCGAAGCCTGGCGCCGCACGGATATTCACACGCTGCCGGTTGACGTATTCAAGCTTTCTTCCAAACATAATAATCTTCCCTCTGTGCCAAATGATTTACTCAATCCGCTTGCCGCTGATCAGCATGGCGGACAAATTGTTTTATTCCCCGGCGGCTCGAAGATTGACCTCGATGCTTCGCTCGCCAAACAAGGCGTGGTATTCACGGATTTCAAAACCGCGCAGGAAAAATTTCCCGATATTGTTGCGAAGATTCTGGGTCAAACTGTCAATGTCGAAGAAGGTAAATTTGCGGCGCTGGCTGGCGCGTTTTCGCAAAATGGCATTGTATTGTATGTGCCGAAGAATGTTAAAATCGAACAACCGCTTCATAGCATCCTTTGGGGACCAGGTGCGAACCTGGCGCATATCTCGCACCTGCTTGTATTGATTGACGAAGGCGCAAGTGCAACCTATGTTCACGAATCTGCTTCGCCAACCGAGTTGGGCGACGCGCTCCACGCAGGCATTGTTGAAATCAAAGTCATGCAGGGAGCAAGTCTCAAGTTCGTAGAATTACAATCGTGGGGCAAGCATGTTTGGAACTTTAGCCACGAGCGCATCCGCGTGGAGCGCGATGGCAACCTCGATTGGATTTTTGGCGCCATCGGATCGAAGCTGACGAAGAACTTTTCCGAACTGGATCTGGCAGGCGAAGGCGCGACGGGACGCATTTCCGGTTTCTATTTTACGGATGGCACTCAACATCTCGATCACGATACGCAGCAGAATCATCTTGCGCCGCATACCACCAGCGATTTGTTGTTCAAAGGCGCATTGAAAGGCAAGAGTTGTTCCGTGTGGCAAGGTATGATCTACGTTGCCAAAGGCGCAGAAAAAACCGACGGATATCAAGCAAACCGCAACATCATCCTAGATGAAGGCGCACGCGCTGATTCGATTCCGGGATTGGAAATCCTGGCAGACGATGTCCGTTGTACGCACGGCGCGACCGTTGGAAAGTTGGAGGCGGAACCGATCTTCTATCTTAAGTCGCGTGGGATTCCGCAGCAGGACGCGGAACGAGTTGTTGTCGAGGGTTTCTTCGATCCGATCATGCAACGCATCCCGTTTGAGGGTGTGAGGGAAAGATTTCCATCAGGCAATTTTGGAGAAAATGGGTTAAAACGATGGCTACGAAAAAAAAATCGAAAGCAAATGTAAAGAAGAAGCTGGATAGAAAACCAAAGAGTGTAAAAGCAAAGAAGGCCGTGAAGGCGATGGTCAAAAAACAAACTATGAAGAAAACTGCGAAGCCGGCAGTGGTCGCAGTGAGGCCGCCCTTGCCAGTTTCGATTTCGGCTATGAAACCAAGGCCGATTGCAAAACCGTTTGCGCGTCCTAAGACGAAAGTAAAAGTCAAGCCGCAATATACGCCGTTGACTTCGGAAGAACGCCGAATCCTTCGCACTGCGCAGCCGCAGTTCACATATATGAATGCGCCCGCCGCTGAACATGAATTCCAAGTGGGTGATACGGTCGAGGTCTTCTGCGATCACGAGAAAAACGGTGAGCGCGTGCGCGGCTGGGTCAAAGGCATCGTGGTGCAAGTGGATAACAAACTGGTGGCCGTGCAATTCCGTTCGAATGTTTTTCTCACCGACGGTTGGATGGTGCCTGACCGCATTTTGTGGTATCCGCTAATGTCGGATCAAATCCGCGATGCGACGTATGCCAAAAAGGGCAGTAAGAAAGAAGTGCCTGACTATTAACTCGATCATTTGATGTTCGGTAAACGAATCCGGACTATCGCTTGATCGCAAATTGAATCCTTATGTCTTTTAACGTTCAGCAAATCCGCCAAGACTTTCCCATCCTCGACCGTGAAGTTCGTCCCGGTGTCAAACTGGTTTATCTTGATTCCACCGCGACGTCGCAAAAACCCGAATCAGTCATCGAAGCGATGAATGTTTTTTATCGTCGTTCCAACGCCAACATCCATCGCGGTGTGCATGTGCTGGCGGAGGAAGCGACCGCCATGTACGAGCAGGCGCGCGTCAAGATTGCAAAGTTTGTCAATGCACCATCGGCTCATCAAATCATTTACACGCGCAACACAACCGAGTCCATCAATCTCGTTGCATATACCTGGGCGCGCGCAAATCTCAAAGCGGGCGATCTGATCATCCTGACGGAAATGGAACATCATAGCAATCTGGTTCCGTGGCATATGCTTGCCGCGGAGCGCGGCGTTCGAACTCGAATTCATACCGGTGACGGATGACGGCTTGCTTGATTTAGTAGACGCGTATCGCTCGCTTCTTTCCCAGGGCCCGAAGTTGGTCTCGTTTACGCACATGTCCAACGTCCTCGGCACGATCAACCCAGCCGCCAAGATGATTTAGATGGCCCATGAAGCGGGCGCAGTAACCGTTCTCGACGCGGCTCAATCTGTTCCGCATCTGAAAGTGGATGTGCAAAAACTGGATGTGGACTTCATGGCTTTTTCCGCTCACAAGATGTGCGGCCCGACGGGAATCGGCGCGTTATATGGCAAGACGGCTTTATTGGAAGCGATGCCTCCATTCCTCGGCGGCGGTGACATGATTAAGGAAGTCAAGCTTCGTTCGTTCCGACCGACCACGATCCCTTCCAAGTTTGAAGCAGGCACACCAGCTATTGCTGAATTGGTTGGCTTCGGTGCGGCAGTGGATTATCTCAGTTCGATTGGAATGGAAGAAATTTCCGCGCATGAGCATGAGATGATCGAGTATGCGTTGGAGCGCCTGGAAGAAATCCCCGGCCTGAAAATCTTTGGCCCAACCGCCGATAAAAAAGGCGGCGTGGCATCGTTCACGTTCGACGGTGTTCATCCGCACGATGTGGCACAGATTTTGGACCGGGATGGAATCGCTGTCCGCGCCGGACATCATTGCGCCCAACCGTTGCATGAGAAGTTTGGAATCACAGCAACAACGCGTGCCAGCTTTTATCTATATTCCACAAGAGATGAAGTGGATAAATTGGTAGAAGGAATTTACAAAGTCAAGAAGGTATTTGGATAACGTGATGTCATTGCGAGGAGCGTAGCGACGGCACCTGCACTTTGCACCTGGCGCAAGTGCAGGTAGGCAATCTCGTGAGTGCATATTAGCTGAGATTGCCACGCCGCCAAGCTGCAGCGGCTCGCAATGACATGTGGTGAACAATTATGGACGATCTCTATCGCGAAGTTATCATTGACCATTATAAAAATCCATCCTATCGCGGACATCTTGATCCGCACGATATTTCGTTCGCGGATAACAATCCGTTGTGCGGCGATCATATCCAGATTGATCTGCGCGTGGATAAAGATGGTAAGGTTGCTGAGGCGCGTTTTGATGGGCATGGCTGTGCTATTTCGCAAGCCTCAGCCGATCTGTTGCTTGAGTCGGTGATCGGCAAATCATTGGACGAAGTCAAGGCTTTGAACAAGCAGCATGTCCTCGATCTGCTTGGAATCGATCTTGGCCCCGTGCGACTGAAATGCGCTTTGCTTTCGTTGAAGGTTTTGAAAGCTGGGGTCTATGGTTTGGGCGAGGCCAGTGATTCGCTGGTGGAATAGATTATCCCTCTCCTCGCGAAGCACTCCAAAAGGAGCAGGGAGAGGGCAGGATGAGGGAAGAAGAATGTTCAATTACACTCAAATAGATGAATCGAAAATTGAATACGTTGAGATCGCTCCGGCGAGCGAATTGCCGAACAGTGAGCGGATGTTCGTCGAGATCGAAGGCAAGCCGATTGTGATCTTCAATATTGCCGGGCAATACTTTGCGATAGCCGATGTCTGCTCGCACGATGAGGGTCCGGTGGGCGAAGGCGACCTAGAAGGTTACAACATCACTTGCCCCCGCCACGGTGCGCAGTTCGACGTGCGCACCGGCGATGTGACGCAGATGCCCGCAGTGGTGGATATTCCAGCGTATCCGGTTCGGGTTGTTGATGGAACGATTCAACTTGGAATTCCAAAGGAATAATCTTTTGGAATTATTTATAACTTTGATGTTCCTTCTCGATAGGCTATTGCAAATAAAGCATTTGCAACAATTGTAAGATAACCGATAAGAAAAGCAAGTAAAAAAGGTAGTAAGATACATAAGACGATTGTCATATAAAAAACTTGAAATACAATAATCATCATAAAGTATAGCCCAGTTGCTACAACAAGTGCGACTGCAAATCCACCGATATTTGAGCGAAAGACTTTCCACCAATCTTTGAAATGGAATGCTGCTGAAAATGAGTTGGTTGCCGCTACGTGACTTAACATAGGCGGGAGAGCAAGTAGAGTAGGTAGAAATAAAAGTAAGCCAATTCCAAAAAACGCCATCCCGCCAAACATTCCGAGCATGCTCATGCCTATAAAAGGTGATGTATCTGAATAACTTTCAGGATGGGAAAAGGCTTGAATAAACGCGGGAATCATCATGCTGGCATATCCAATCAACATTACGATTATTGCAGGAAGACTATAAACAAAAGCTGCGCACGCCATTTTTAAACCTAACGTGAACATCTTTTTCAAATCTTTCCATTCAGGCATTAATGGTTGGCTGTTTTCGTTAATGATGCTTTGCATAATGAGACCGGCATAACCAAGCAGGAATATGCCGGGTATGAATGGGATGATGAATCCAGCAAAACCTAATAGCCCAGCTATTAAGAGTCTTTGCCTCTCATCTGATCCTTTAACTGGAAATAATAAAAGGTTTTGCAATTCTTGAAATGTAGAAGTAGTCGTCATAAATATTCCTCCAAACGAAAATACAACATCGGCATTCTACATCATTTATTTGTATTACTCAAGTCCAATTTACCAATCTCCCGCGTATTGAATGTCATAAGGCTTCGTGATATTTCCAATTCGGTATCGTCTCAATTTAACCAATTGACGGATATGCAGATTATCGTGTGCGATCCATGAAGCAAACATCTCTCCCGCGCTGATTGTGCGGTACTCCGTGGTATAGGTTTTCTCCCAATCTGGATTCAGTAATCCATTGAGCCATGCAAATGATTTTTTACGTTCGACAAAGAAATTTTCCTGCATCTCAGTGAAGTTCTGCTCATTATATTTCCGTTTGGTTACCCAACCTTCGGTGTCAATCGCATGCCATCCTTCCGTTTGGCGGTGAAGAATGAAGTCAAGATGCTCTCGAAAATCTTCACGCTCTTCATCGTAAACATGGCAGGTCACTTCGAGAATTGACCACGACTCGGCGTTCGGTTTCACGCGCGCTTCTTCTTGGGATAAACCAGAAAGCAAAGCACGGATCATCTCCGTGCTGTTGGTTAATTCATCATAAAGCAATCTGAATTTCATCTCGCCTCCAATTGCCCATTCCCTTTTACCTATTTCTACTCACACTTCGCGAACTCTCCGACAATTCTTAGAATGTCGAATCCTTCAGCAAACGGGACTTCCGCCAGCGCGCCGTGACGCACCATGATCGAGCGCGTCAGTTCGTTGTTGAAATAATATTTATCGCGGTATGTTTCATATTGCGAAAGCGCTTCGATCTTGGCGTTGACATCTTCCTCGCTGACCTCAACCAGAAAATTCGGAAAGAAGCCGTAGGAGGATCGAACCACGTCGAACCCCAACAATGTGATGCCGCGGAAGGCACGCAAAAATTCGTCCGTCATGGTGTTGTGGTCCTGGTGAACGTCCTGTTTGCTGTGGACGAAGATGATGTCGGGCTTGAAATCATTGCGAAGTTTTAAGAAGTATTCCAAAATATCTTGGCGTGCATCTTGGAAAATGCGCGTGGTGAATTGCCCTAAAATGACCTTGTCTTTTTGTACTCCCAATGCTTCCATCGCCTTGAGATGTTCTTTGACTACGTTTTTCAAGAGCGGATTCTTTTGGTTATCGGAAAGCGTCACACAAAGCACGTTGCTCATCGGCGCTATATGGTGAATCAATCCGCCGCATCCCAATTCGATATCGTCGGGATGTGCGCCGAGGAATAGAACGCGTTGACCATAGAAATTCATGGTAAATTATTCGTCCAATACCACATAAGCGCGCACGGGAAATGTTCCCATTGCTTTGACCTTCACAGGTACGGCATGGAATCGGAATCCCTTATCGGGAAGTTCATTCAATCCGCACATGTGCTCGCAAATGGGAATGCGATTTCCAAGCAGTGTGGTATGAACTGGACGGTAACCATCGTTCGTATCGTCAATGTTATAGGTGTCGACTCCGACAAATGCCGCGCCTTTCTCTGTAAGAAATTCTGCCGCGTCTTTTGTCAGGAAAACATGGTTTTCAAAATATTGATCCGTGCCCCAGTAACGCGCCCAGTCTGTATGAACGAGCACAGCCTTTCCTTTCACGTCCATTCCGCTGAATGCTTTTGCCGATATGGAGCGTCCGAGATTCTGCACGCGAATAACAATACCTTCCAAGTCTGCCAGAGATGTCAACGGGAGTTCAGACACATCAATTCCATCGGCGAAGCGATGAAAAGGGCTGTCCACATAGGTTCCCGTATTCGCGATCATCTCTACTTTACCGATATAAAATTCCGTTCCGTCCGAATAATGGGAACGCGATTCTTCTCGTGAAAGATAATCGCAGATGATCGGGGCGGGAAAACCCATATAAGTGATCATCCCATTTTCTACCGTGTGGCTTAGATCAATCAACTTTCTGCTCATATTTTCTCGCGTGAAATGTGATGGATTATTTCGTCGCCAAAATCCCGCCGACGACTTTGGTCATCACCAACTTGCCGTCTCGTTTGAACCAACGTGTAGCAACCTTTTCAATCTTAGCGATCAAGGCTTCATATTCTGCATGGTTACCGAACATCGACGTCCATAATTTGCGGTCTTCAGAAAGCGAGGCGTTGGTGTAATCCATGAATGGCTGAACAGCCGGGAAGGTGATCGGGTTTTCAAATTTCAGCAGTTGGGTCTTGGCGAATTTGCTTTCGATGGTTTTATAAATTTCACCTTTGAAACGGGACGAGCCCGGCATGGGCGGAATTGGTTTGTCGGTCGCTTCTTTGATGATCTCGTAGAACATTTGCTTATTCTCCGGCAATGGGCCGGTGACGAAAAGCCGTCCACCGGGTTTGATGACTCGGTGCGCCTCGCCAAATGTAAAGTCGAGGTTGGATGCGTAATAGATGGCGAAGGCCGACGAAACGAGATCAAAGGTGTTGTCGTTAAATTCGAATCTTTTGTTGAAATCCAAAAACATAAACTTGATGTTGTCATTGCGCTCGGCATTTTTTGTGCGCGCCATATCCAGCAGTTCGTTGGAGAAATCACCGCCGGTAATTTCAGCTTTTCGTTTCGTAAAATCGCTGTATAAAAAGCATTGCTTGCCTGCGCCACAACCCACGTCCAAAATCTTTGTGCCGGGTTGCGGCTTGAGCACTTCGACTGTCCATTGGTCAATATTGCGAGCGCCATATTTTTCGTGAATGTCAATGCGCGTCAGCAAGTCTTTGCTTGTTTCTTGATAATTAATTTGCATGAGATTTCGTCTCCTTCATTAGTTTGGCACGCCAAATATACCACACCATAATAAAAAATTATCGGGCTGATCAGCCCGATAATTTTTTTGAATTTTATTGTTTCAGAAAAGTTTGAACTTCATCTTCGATGGTATGACATAACTCTGGCATGGCCTGGGCGACGATTTGACTCAATCCAGCACCCATTGAGACTTGTTCCGCTTCGATGCCGATCAATCGAACCGGAAGATTCTTTAAGGTTGGATAAAGTCCACAGCCGAGTTGAAGTGTTTCTGCAACGCCCCAGCCATGTGCAGATTGAGTATCAGGCGTGAAGGCGGATAATTCGTTCGGGCTGATGCGATGTATCGTTCCCGGCTTCGCCGAACTTTTGACGGCGTCCACAATGACCGCGGCGTCCATACCATCGAGCAGATCAATCAAGGCAAGTCCTGGCAATTCGCTCGCATCCACGCGGACTTCGGAGCGGTTTGCTGTTTCAGGATATTTTGCCTGCCACTGACGAATTGCATCCAAGCCCGCGGCGTCATCGCCGCGCAGACTCTGCCCGATGCCGATCACTGCAATCTTCACTTTTCCTTTTCTTCCACTTTCAATTTCAAGAAGTGCGTAGCGCATGAAATGCACGGATCGTAAGAGCGAACGAGATGTTCAGCGGTCAATGTTGCCTCAGCCTCTGGCATCTTGATGATCTTGGGCGCCAACTCGAAGAGGTCGGCTTCGATGCGCGGCAGGTTTTGCGCGGTGGGCGGCGTGATCTTGGCAAATGTGACCAGGCCTTTTTCATCAATTTGATAACGATGATAAAGGAGGCCGCGCGGCGCTTCAGTTGCCGCGGCACCTTCGCCAGCCTTGAGTTTTAATTCGAGATGTGCAGGGCCTTCGGGTTTGTAACTCTTGACCAGTTGAATCGCCTCTTCATAAAATTGAACCAGTTCAATGGCACGCGCGATCAAGGACTTATACGGATTCTTTAGCGGCAATTTGAGCTTGCTGTCTTTCAAAGCCTTCTGTGCAGCGGGGAGCAACTGTTCGTGATTTAAGTTGAGGCGCGCAATCGGCCCAACCAGATAGGTTTTGCCATCCACTGTGTGACTGTGCAAGGCATTGGAACGTTTGACGTGTTCCTCAATATAACCTTTTTCGTAATCTTTGATCGCAAGTTTGCGTCCTTTCGACGACCAGACCTCGCCTTCGATGACGCCGTATTCGTCAGGGTGATGAAGCGCGACGAATTCGTAATCAATCTCAAGGTCCGGATAAGGAAGCGTCATTGCCCACTTCACACATTCGATTGAAGTTTGCAATCCCCATTCCAAATCAGGAAGAAGTTTTTTAAGCGGTTCAGCATCGGGCCATTGATAAAACCCGCCGACGCAAACATTGACTGGATGCACCGAACGTCCACCGATGGCTTTCAGAATTTCATTGCCGATCTTCTTTAATCGCAACGCGTTCTTGACAACATCCGGTGCGATTGCAGCTATCTCAAAGGCTGACTCTTTGCCCAGCAAATCGGGAGCCTGCAACATATAGATATGCAAGGCATGGCTCTCGATATATTCACCGCAATACATCAATCGCCGCAGGGCGCGGACTTGCGGAGTAATTTTGATTCCGAGCGCGTTCTCCAATGCAAACACGGAACTCATTTGATAAGCGACGGGACAGATGCCGCAGATGCGCGCCGTGATATCAGGAACTTCCTGCAAGAAGCGTCCATGCAGAAAGCCTTCGAAGAAGCGCGGCGGCTCATAAATATCCAAGCGGATTTCAACGGCTTTGCCATTTTCCAAGCCGATATACAAACCGCCTTCACCTTCCACGCGTGCCAAGGCTGGAACTTCGATCGTTTTCATTTTGTCTCCTTGCGGGTGTCCGCGCCCGTGGAAAGAATTGCATCGGCTGCTTTACGGAACAAAGGCGCATTGCCGCTGATCCCTCGATACAGGCGCATCGTCTCGCCGGGATAGCGCTCCGCTTTTTGCAGAGCTTTTGTAAGCGCTGGTAAATTGGCGTCGCGGAATGGTCCGAAGCATCCGTAGCAACCGCGTCCGCTTGCTGGACACAAAGCACCGCATCCGGCGATTGTTGCCGGACCGAGACAAGGTATGCCTTTATCAACCAGCACGCAGATGGTGCCTCGACGTTTGCATTGCAAACAGACCGAGTAGGTGGGCAGGTTAGGCTTTCGATTATTGAGCAGAGCAACAACCACTTCAATCACTTGTGCCTTATTCACCGGGCAACCCCATAGTTCGAGATCAACTTTTACGTGTTCTGCAATCGGCGTAGCGGTTGGAAGGTAGTTAAGATATTCTGGGTGAGCATAAACGGTTTTGGCGTATTCGCCAGCATCTGCGAAGTTTCGCAGTGCTTGGACACCGCCGGCCGTTGCGCAGGTTCCAAGCGCAATCAAAAACTTTGCATCCTGTCGGATTTCTTTTATGCGTTCGATCTCGTGCGGCGTAGTCACTGATCCTTCCACGAGGGCAATGTCATATGGACCCGGTTTGGTCGCGCGCGAGGCTTCAATGAAATATGCGAGGTCCACTGCATCGGCCAAGCTCAGTAGTTCATCTTCCATATTCAATAATGAAAGTTGACAGCCATCACAAGAAGAAAATTTGTAAACAGCAACAGTTGGTTTATGTTTGTCCATTAGAACTCCTCCACGTTGAAGAAGGGCTGAATCGCATCGAAACGGAACACAGGCCCGTCTTTGCAAATGAAATAAGGTCCAAGCTGACAATGTCCGCAGGAACCTTGTCCGCACTTCATGTTGCGTTCCATCGAAACGAAAATGCTTTCCAGCGGGATGCGTCGTGCCAGCGCTTCATAGATTACAAAGTGGATCATGATCTCCGGCCCGCAGGTCAGGACAGCGGTTTTGCGCGAATCAAATCGGAATTGGTAGAACCACATCGGAACCACGCCCACGCGTCCGGTCCAGCTTAAGTCTCCGCGGTCGACGGTAACCTGTACGTCAATATTTGCCTTGCGCCAATCATCGAATTCGTTGGTATACATCAAATCGGCTGGTGTGCGGGCACCGTACAGCAAAGTCACTTTGCCGTACTTCTCGCGATTGCGGATGATGTGATAAATGGCGGGGCGCAGTGGGGGAAGTCCGATGCCACCGCAGGAGATGAATACATCTTTGCCTTCCAATTCCTGCATGGGCCAGGATGTGCCGAATGGGCCGCGCAGTCCGATGACGTCCCCGACCTTGATGTGGGCGATGGCGTTGGTTACGTTCCCAACGAAGCGAACGCTGTGACCGATCTTGGAGTGGTCGTTTGGATCCGAGCAAATGGAGATCGCCGATTCACCGAAACCCGGCATGTAAAGCATATTGAATTGACCGGGCTGGAATGTGTATGCCTTTTAAATCGCCGGGTCGGTAAATTTCAACCAATACGTCGAAACGTCATTGATTTCTTTTGTAATGCTCATTACTTCAGCCCATTGTGGCTCAAGTAAATGTTCTGTATTAATTGCAGCGGGTCGTGTGGTCAGTTGCGCAACCATTAGCGAGCCTCCTCTTGTAGCATGGGTATCTCTTTGGTCAAATCAATTTCAGCCGGGCACCATGTGATGCAACGTCCGCAACCGACGCATCCCAATGTTCCATACTGTTGTTTCCATGTTCCGAGTTTATGAGACAACCACTGACGATAGCGGGAGCGGATGGTGGGGCGTGTGTTTCCGCCGGCTTGATAGGAATATCCAGGATTGAAGCACGAATCCCATACACGCTCGCGATGGGTCTCTTTTCCATCCAGACTCATTTCATCCGTTGCATCCCAACAGAAACATGTTGGGCAGACTTGCGTGCAGTTGGTGCAACTCAGACAGCGTGCACCGACCTCTTGCCAGTGTGGATGATCGAGGTTGTTTAGAATTAGATCGGGAAGATTGCTGATGTCCAGTTTGCGTCCCATCTGTGATGCGGCGCGCTCCAGACCTTGGTCGGCGTTGCGGAGAAGAAATGCGCTAGCCAGTTCAAATGGAATTCCCTCAAGCAGATTCCGTGCAATTTCCGAGCCAATGGTCAATAGAAAAACATCTTCTAGTTCGGTCAGGCTTAAGTCAAAACCATCTTTCGCGCGTGGCCCGGTTCCCATGGAAACGCAGAAACAGGTCCCAGCCGGATACATACAATTGACGCTCAGAATGAAAACGCGTTCGCGGCGGGCGCGATAAATTGGGTCGTTGAAATCGGATCGTAGAAATGCCTTATCTTGGATCTGAATCGCGGCCAGTTCGCAAGCGCGGACTCCAATGAATGCATAAGCAGGTGCTTTTGTTTCAGGCGTGGAAACTTCCCAACGGTTGTTCGTTTTCCGCAAGGCAAACAATTCTGTCTTTGGAGGAAAAAGGAATTGCTTCCACGATTGCGCTCCGGGGATGGCATCGAAATATCTTGAATGGCCAGTGTAAGTCAGACGGAAGTGAGCCGCGTCCTGTTCCGTAATATATCCGCGTGGTAAATCATCCACTCCCTCAATCGGAGCGTAAATGAGCGTATCGTTTTTTACGCGCGGGCCGATGGTTTCATATCCTTTTTCTCTTAGACGAGAAAGGACAGCGTTGAACGCTACTTTCGTAATAACAATTGTGCTTCCTATTTCAGGTTGGTGATCATTTGGCATTTTGTGACTCCGGATGTGAAAACATATCTAGCAATTGCAGGCGAGTGACCAATAGACGGCTCGCGACAATATTAGCCAGTCGGCGCATGACTACATATCCAAGATCATGATCTTCTTCGCACAATTGGCGTAGCTTCTCCGAATCAATGCAAGCGATTAGTCCGTCCATGACTGAAGTCGCACCAGCTGTGCGCTGATGTACGACGGGCGTTACGCTGGACCAGCCGAATAGATCCTGTGGCTCGACTGTGTAAATTCGTATCTTGCCGCGATGCGGAACAAAAATTTCCAGCGCTATTCGTCCAGCAATCACGATATACAAATTGTCCTCTTTGTCGCCCTCATGGAATAACACTTCGTCTGGTCTCACATGGCGCAGAGTGGTAATGCTGGCGACTTTTTCCAGATGTTTCTTTTCCAGTTCCTGGAACCATGGAATTTTCTGGAGTTCCTTGATCGTTTCTTGTAGAGCATCATTCATTTGGCGCCTCCTGGCATCGGCCCTGACTATCTTACCATAATTTGTAGTATTTTTCACAAATATACGGTAGTGCGTTCTTTCCTGTTCTCATTGGCTACTTGTCATCTTTTACCAACCTGAAATATGCTACAATGCGGGTCAATCCAATGGGAGCAAGTTGTTTATGAAAAACATCATTCAACCTGTAAAAGGTACGCGTGAATTTTACCCTGAAGCCATGGCATTGCGCAACTTTATCTATGAAAAAGTGCGCTCTGCTTCCCGGGCTTTCGGCTATCAGGAATGGGATGCGCCTTACATCGAATCCATCGAGTTGTACGCGGCCAAGTCCGGCGAAGAGTTGGTAAAGAAACAATCCTTCGTCTTTGAAGATCGCGGCGGGGATTCGATTGCGCTTCGTCCAGAGCTCACACCGAGTTTGGCGCGCATGATCGCAGCGAAGCAAGGCGAACTGACTTATCCTGTGCGATGGTGGTCGTTTGGTCCGTTTTGGCGTTACGAACAGCCGCAGAAGGGGCGCACGCGTGAATTTTTCCAGTGGAACATTGATATGTTGGGAGTTGATTTGCCTGAAGCCGATGCTGAACTGATCGGCGTCGCTGCGGCGTTTCTTCGTTCGGTCGGGCTAGACCCTCAACAGGCCACCATTTTCGTAAATGATCGCCGCCTGATGGATTCCGAATTCGATGCGCTTGAGATTGAAAAAACAAAGCGCCTCGATGTTTCCAACTTGATAGATCGCCGCTCGAAGATGAAACCTGAGGCATGGGATGAATACGCAATTGAAATTGGCCTCACCAAAAAACAGGTGGTTGCCCTCAAGGACATGCTAACCAATTTTGATCTTTGGAAGAAAAGCAATCACCTCACGCGTCTCTTTAGTGCGCTTGAAGCATTGGGCGTCAAGGAATATGTGAAGTTTGATCCAAACATTGTGCGCGGACTCTTGTATTACACCGGAACAGTCTTTGAAGCTTATGAGTTGAGCGGCTCATTGAAGCGCGCCATTCTCGGCGGAGGCAGGTACGATAATCTCTTAGCAGATGTCGGCGGACAACCGCTACCGGGTGTGGGTTTTGCAATGGGCGATGTAGTGATCGGTATTATTTTGCAGGAGAAGGGATTGCTGCCGGAATTTGTTCCCAGCCCCGCGCCGGTGTTGGTAACAGTGTTTGACGATTTGCTTTTGCTTAAGTCTTATGCTCTGGCCGCTGAGTTGCGCCGCGGCGGAATCAATGTCATGGTGTATCCTGAAGCCGCGAAGCTACCAAAGCAATTTAAGTTTGCCGATAAAATGAAGATGAAAATAGCAATCACCATCGGAACGGATGAAGCGGAAAAAGGTTTGGTGGCAGTGAAGAATTCTTTAAACGGGAATCAGCAAACCGTTCCGGCAAGTGAAGCGGTGAAAGCTATCCGATCTATTCTTGAAAGCAAAGAAAGCTGATGATATAATCTTCCCGCTAGATGGTGGCTGTAGCTAAACGGCAGAGCGCTACATGTGAATGTGGAGTACACACGGTGCCCTTGGTGTAACGGCAGCACAACACACTGTGGATGTGTTAGAACGGGTTCGAAACCCGTAGGGCACCCCAAAAATCAGGGTATTTTGTATTGGTCAGCAAAAGCTTGAACAATAGAGTACTATATAGGGATGAAAGCAAAACGGGTCTACTATCCACCGACGACTCCGCAGCAGCGGAAACGGCTCTTTGAAATCTGGGAGCAAACCCATAATGTGACAGCGGCTTGCCGAAAAGCGCATGTGGGTCGGGCAACTTTTTACTTCTGGAAGCCTCGTTTTGACCAAGAGGGGTATGCGGGTCTGGAGCACTACGAGAAAGTTGGCGTACCCAAAGGGACGGGACGAGTCGCGGCGGAGGTCGAAACGAAAGTATTGGATCTGCACGTTGAGCATGCAGATTGGGGCAAACGTCGCATGGTGGATGAAATCGCCAAGGTCAACAACTGGGTGCCTCTGGTTAGCCCGAACACGGTGCGGCGGATCCTGGAAGATGCCGGGATGTGGAAGCCCGGGGAAAAGGGGATAAAAAAAAAGCCGCATTGATCCGGTGAGTTGAACAGCCGATCGGCCAGGCCAGGCGCTCAACGTGGATCTATGTTTTGTTCCGGTGAGTCATCTGGCGGATGTCAAGCTGCCTGCGGTGAGTGGCTCGTCCGGGCACTTGGTAGTCGAACGGGTTAAGGATGTCGGCCAGGAGCCGGACTACCCTGGCAAGGTATTTGCAGATGCGGAACTGGGATATGCCGAGGCCGTCCAAGCTTTCGTAGAAGCTTCTCAGCCTCTTTTCGGCCCGAAAATTGGGGTTGCTGAAGCTGAAAAAATATCTCCACATGCAGAAATCAAGCAGTTACGGCAGGAAGAGGCCCAATTATGCGTCGAGCGGAGCAATATTCGCAAGCGCCGCAAACTGGAAGATGCAGCTTGGCGAGTGATCTGGAACCAGCAACGCGAGGTCCCAAGAGAACGCGGGGCAGGCCAACTGCGTGCCCGCTGGGGTTCCCGCAAGGCCCAGGAAGAACAACGGCAAGGTCTGCGAAAACAACGTCGTCAACAGGCAAGACAGCGCCAACGGGAAGACCAGCAGTGGCGCCTGGATCGGCTAAACTTGCGAGAAAAGATGAGCCTACTGCCCATTGTCACATCCTGGATTGCCATCTTGGTTATTAACGATAACTGTACCCGGCAGTGTTTAGGATTGCCGCTCTTCGTAGCAGGTTCACATGTCACGGCCGAGATGGTGGTGGAAGCCTTGCGAGTCCTGTTACCCGCCAATCTGCAGTTCCTGATTTCCGATCGTGGCACACACTTTGCTGCCGATGTGTTTCAACAGTTCGCCAAAGATGCCGATTTTGTCCACGTGGTCATTGCCCGTCACCGTCCACAATCGAATGGAATTGCCGAGCGATTTGTTCGTACTCTTAAAGAGTGGCTGGCTGACAAAGCCTGGCTTTCGGACCAAGAGTTATCGCAATTTCTGCTCCTGTTTTTGCCGGAATACAACGACCGCCCACACCAGGGCCTACCTGCCTCGGGCTTGTCTCCCAATGAATATGCCAAACGCCTCTGGCTTATGTAACCCCAAGTGTTCAACCTTTATCTGATCATTACAAAAATCAGGGTATTTTTCCCTGAATTAAGGATAAAACCACCTTAAATAAAAAAACGAAGGTGGTTTTGATTTTAAAATCACATTTGGTTTTCACCAAAGTACGGAATAGGTACGGAACTGGAGGCGAGGTAGAAATGAAAAATTGTTCTAAATGCGGATTACCTTAAGACGAATCAGAATTTTCTTGGAGCATTAGAGGAGTTAAAAAGCATTCCGCCTGTAATGAATGCCGGGCTACGGAACGAATGGATTATTACCAAAGAAACAAAGACAAGGAATTGAAGTATAAATCGGAAAGACAAGTTGTCAAACGGGAAGAAGCTAGACACTTTGTGTTTACTTATTTGAGCACCCACTCGTGTGTCGACTGTGATGAGACCGACCCTTATGTTTTAACTTTCGATCATGTGACAGATAATAAAAGGATGGATATCTCACAAATGGTCAATCAAGGTTATAGTCTAGAAGCCATCCAAAGTGAGATCGATAAATGCGAAGTCCGTTGCGGAAATTGTCATATGAAGATTGAAAAACAACGACGGGGTACAGTCTATATTTAGCGTATAGCCACTTAGAGGCCTTGATCCAATGTAATATTAAAAATCACAGAATGTCAATGCTGAAGCAAACAATCAGGGTGGGCTGCCAGTGGCAAATGGGGAAGAAAAAAAATGAAATCCAAGTCTGGACGTTAAGATCGAATTGGCCCAAATTGGCAGATGCGATGGTATGTGAGGTTCTTTATGAAAACCAAGAACACATTGTATCTATAAACAGATTATTATCCTTCACGCCAAGTACAGGCATACCGACTTTAGGATTACAAAAATCTGACGTAAATCTAGATACGGGTACTCTTGTTGTAAGGCACTCTCTGGCCCAAGTATACGGGCGTGGTTTAATACTTGGAGAACCCAAAAGCCAAAAGTCACGCCGCGAGTTGGCTCTTCCCCCGTTTACTGTAAACGTATTAAACAACATTTAAAGCAACATCCTTCCGAATCAGACTTTGTTTTCGCTACATCCAACGACACTCCCATTTCTCCCCGTAATATTTTACGGCACTTTAAGGGAAAACTTAAAGAAGCAGGGCTGCCGGAATCCACCAGAATACATATGCTCAGACATTCGTTTATAAGCTGGCTATTAGCTTCTGGAACATCAATCAAAGACATTCAGGCCATTGCCGGTCATGCACAGGCTTCGACCACTCTTGCGATCTATTCTCATGTTCTACCTGGGTACAACAGGGAGGCTTCTAATAAAATCGAGAATATGTTTAAGACGGAATAAAGTACGGAATCACAAAAATATTAGCTGTAGACAATAGAGATAATGGACTCGAAAGAGCCCATTTTTGTTTCTCATTGGACACAAAATAGGAGGGTTTAGATATTGGATAGCTTGCCTCCCTTCTGTGGATGTAGATGTTGTGGGTTCGAAACCCATCAGGCACCCAGCAAAAATAAAAGGCAGACGCCGTCTGCCTTTTATTTTTTAGTTATCCCGGAACCCATATTTCTCGACGATAATTAGAATTAACTCTTTATCGTCTGGCTTGATTTCAGCGATCTCGAAACCGATGTCGAAGTGACTGGGATCAATATCAGGTTCGCACCAGATGCTCTTGGCCGTGAAGTTGATATAAGGACGCTTGCCCACATCTTCGGTAACTTCTAGTTTGAAGCGCCGTGTCTCTCCAATCGGAAACGGTTCTTCACCGAGAAGCATAAAGCCGCTCTCGGTAATATCCACCAGATAGCCGAGGAGCTTTTGAGCGGTTTCATCGTAAATCCGTCCATAGTAAAGAAGGTGACGGCGTTTGATTTTGCGTCTTTCATCCATTGTGTTTGCTCTATCTGCATTAGTATAAGCCAGATAAGGGTACGATGCAATCGTGCGGCTGTCTCTTCTTTCAGAAATTTATCCGGCGGATTGACTTTCCTTGGCGCGCAGAGCTTCGGCGTTTCGGAAGTATTTGATGAACTTCACGGCGAAATCGTCGCGCCCAATCAACAGATCGCTGGCGCGGATGGTTGTCCCAAGCTTGATCGGATCGGTGATGGAACAGGTCGCGCCAGCTTGTATGGCCATGGCCAAGAATGTTTGATTGATTGTCAAACGATCGGGCAATCCAAATGAAACATTGCTTGCGCCGAGGTTGATATTGACTCCGAATTCCTTGCGGATCAGTTCAATCGTTCGAAGCGTGATCAATGCAGCTTTGCTGTCTGAGCCAACCGTCATCACGAGCGGATCGATGATCACATCTTCAGCTGGGATGCCAATCTTTGCGGCACGTTCAAGGATTTTTTCTGCGACCGCAACACGTTCTTCTACGGTTTTGGGAATCCCGCCATCGGCTATGGTCAAGCCGATCACCGCCGCGCCGCGTTCCTTCGCCAATGGCAGAACCGAATCAAGGCGCTTCTCTTCGCCGCTGACCGAATTGATCAGTGGTTTGCCGGGCGCAGCTTTCAACCCGGCGGCTAGTACCGCTGGATTTGCTGAGTCAAGACAAATCGGCACATCCACGGCTGACGAAACCAGTTCGACCACTTTCGCGATGGCTGCCACTTCATCGAAGTTCGGAAGTCCAACGTTGACATCCAGTACATCTGCGCCCCACGCAACTTGTCGTTCCGCAAGCTGGCGAACATAATCAAGGTCGCCATCGCGCAAGGCGGCGGCGAGTTTTTTACTTCCGGTCGGGTTGATTTTTTCTCCGATCATCACGAAGGGTTTGTCAATCCCGATCGTCACATCTTTCTTTGCGCTTTTTAAAATAGTGTGCATTCTGCCTCCTCGGCCGTGCTAAGTTATTTTTTCTTTTCTTCCCGCAGGAATTTTAAAGCCGTTTCTGCGAGGATGGCTGTCCCGATGGGCAAAGCGCGTTCATCGAGATCAAGCCGCGGGTGATGAAGGAAGCGCTCATCCCCTTCAATCAGCGTGCCAAGCGTGAACATCGCACCGGGCGCCGTTTCAGTGAATGAGCCAAAGTCTTCAGCGCCCAATCCTTTGGTGAGCGGCGCGACGTGTTCTTTGCCAAGCAGGTCAACGGCAACCGCTTCGATTCGCATGGAGGCTTCCGGATGATTGATCATGGGCGGGTAACCCGTCTCGAATTTCAATTCATAGTTTCCGCCAAGTGGTTTTGCCAACTCGAAGGCGCGTTTGATTTCATCGTGGATTTGCATTTCCACTTTTTTATCCGTGTATCGCAGTGTGCCGGAAATATTCACATGCGCGGGAATGACGTTTTGTGTGAAACCGCCGTTCAACGTACCGATGCTGACCACTGCCGGGTCAAACGGATTCAAGCGGCGCGACACGATGGCGTTCAACGCGATCATCACATGCGCAGCAATATAAAAGGGATCGACCGCAAATTGTGGCATCGCGCCGTGGCCGCCTTTGCCGATGATGCGCCCATACCACGAATTGACTCCGCCCGAGGATGGTCCATCGCTGATTTGAATATCGCCGACGGGTACGGCGGGATCCACATGCAGAGCGATGACCATGTCCACGCCCTTCATTGCACCGTCCTCGATCATGCGCGGCGCGCCGCTGATTCCTTCTTCGTCACCAATTTCTTCGGATGGCTGAAACAAGAAACGCACCTTGCCGGGAAATTTTTCCTTGGCAAGCAGAGTCGCCGCGCCCAAAGCCATTGCGGTGTGCGAGTCGTGTCCGCAGGCGTGCATGATGCCTTCGTTTTGAGATTTATATGGAACATTGTTCGCTTCGAGAATGGGCAATGCATCCATATCGGCGCGGATGGCAATGCAAGGACCCTTATCGTCTCCCCAATCCGCGACCACGCCCGTTCGCCCCACTTTGCGGCGGACCCTGTATCCGAGTTTTTCCAGCTCGTCTGCGACTTTGGCGGACGTGCGAAATTCCTTGAATCCCAGTTCAGGATGCACATGAAAGTCATGCCGCCACTCGATGATTTCTTCCTGGATATGATAAGACTGTTTCAGCATATTATGTTTAGATCTATACTACCTCCATTCAATGGAATTGATTGATCTATCCTAACTATAATCGATTTTGTGTTCGATACAATTACAACTGCGGTTTTCTGATCATAAAACGTAATTCATATCTTTGGAAATTTAAAAGAAGGCCTCTTGGGTTTCAGCACTTTACGGAAATGCCTTTTACCCAAGAGGCTTAATAACTTTCAGCTGCCCTTAAGGAGCAATCCAATCTCAGGATATGTTTTCATAAACTCTGGCAGGTCTATTTCTTTTTCAGGATGACACGTGCGTCGACCACCTTCAAGCCCTTGCCTTCCTCATACACTAGGACTGGGTTGGCGTCGGTCTCAGCCACCTCGTCGCGTAGATCATAGATCATGGCGGCGTAACGGCAGATCAGTTCCTCGAGAGCGAACCGGTCGCGTGGAGCTTCACCGCGGGCACCAGCCAGGATGGCCACACTTCGAATCTCGTTCACCATCTGGGACACCTGTTGCTTGTTGACCGGTGCGACTCGGAAGGTAACATCCTTCAGCACTTCCACGAAGATGCCGCCCAAGCCAAACATGACTGTTGGGCCAAAGGTCGGGTCATTGATCGAACCAACGATGACCTCTGTCCCGAGCGGCGCCATTTCCTGCACGGCAATACCGCGGATATCCGCATCGGGCTTGTAGGCTTTGCAGCTTTTTAGGATGGCTTGATAGCCAGATCGTACGCCAGCCTCATCCTTGATATTGACCTTCACGCCTCCAGCATCGGACTTATGAATGATCTGTGGCGAGACAACTTTCAAAACGATTGGGAAGCCGGTCTTTTTGGCCAACTTGACAGCTTCATCCTCGCTCTTCGCTAGGTTCGTCTCGGTGATTGGCAAACCGTAAGCGGTGAAGACCTGCTTGGCTTCGATCTCGGTCAAAGCTAAGCGTCCATCGGCGCGTGCTTGGGCAATGATCTGGCGGGCGGTCGCTGAACTTTCTGGCTCGCAACGTTCATCGTCATCCGTGATCATTTGGCGCATGTTGTTGTACTCGCGCAGCGCAGCCATACTGTTCATCGCCTCGTCTGGAGTGGGGTAAGCCGGGATGCCATTCTCGACTAGCCACTGCATTGCCTCTTCACAGCGCGTCCCGCCGACCATCGAAACCACCACCGGGCGGTCCTTGACTTTAGTCTCATCGATGGCCTTCTTAATCGCATGGGCGATCTCGACTGGATTGGTAATGGCGGTTTCGCAGTAAAGCACTGCGAGCCCATCGGTCCAATCATGGGCATAAGCGAATTTGACCGATTTGTAATACCAATCATTGCCAGCCATGCCGGTCAGGTCAACCGGATTCTTGGCAGAGCCGTAATCGGGCATGTGTTTCTTAAGTTCTTCCTGGACATCTGTCGGAGCAAACTTCAGCGGGATGCCATAACGCTCGGCGGCATCCGTTGCCAGCACGCCCACTCCTCCACCGTTAGTGATGATCAGCAGGTTTTCCTTGCGTAGCGGCGGCTGTAGGGAAAGCGCCAAGGTGCGGTCGAAGAGATTGGATAGATCTGAGGCTTGAACGACACCAGCCTGCTCGAAAGCGGCGCCATATACCTTCGCCGCCCCAGCCAACGAGCCAGTATGAGATGCCGCCGCCGCCGCGCCGTGTGCAGAGACACCGGCCTTGAGAGCAATGATCGGCTTCTTTGTATTGCGGCTGGCTTCAATGAACTTGCGTCCATCCTTGAAACCCTCGATATAAAGACTGATGCAGGAAGTATGCTCATCCTTGTCAAGCCAAGTAATCAAGTCAGCAAAGTCCACGTCTGCCATATTGCCGATTGAGATCATCTTATCAAAACCTACCTTGCGAGTGTAGGTGATGGCATCCATGGCGATCAGCAGGGCGCCGCTCTGTGTGATTAGAGTTGCTTTGCCGGGGAAGGGCAGGAAAGGCGCAAAGGAGGCGTTCAATTTATCTGAATTGGAGAGGGTGCCGACGATGTTGGGACCCAGAACGCACATATGGTAGCGGTGGGCGATGTCGATTAATTCCTGCTCCAAATCCTTGCGGCCCACTTCGCTGAATCCGGACGTGATGACCGAAAGAGCGAGGATGCCCTTCTTCCCGCACTCCTCAACGACTTGGCAGACGGTCTTCACCGGCACTGTGATGACTGCTAGATCAACACTGCCGGGAACGGCCGCGATGTTCGGGTAAACCTTAAAGCCAAGAATCTCAGAGGCAGTTGGGTTGACCGGGTAGATCCTACCCTTGTATTCACCCTTGATCAGATTCTCGATGACAGTGTAGCCGATCTTGCCGGGTTGGGTCGAGGCGCCGACAATTGCCACCGACTTCGGTTGCAAGAGCTTATCAAGATTTTCAATATCCATTATTTATCTCCTAATGAAATTGTTGTGAACATTTCTTCGTTTATAGGTCGTCATAAAAACACAAACTCCTTCGGCTAATATCTCATCCGTTGCTATATAGAGTGGTCACAAGCACTTTTACATTTTCCTTCTACCCTTCCAGAGCTTCGATAATCTTATCGAATTCTCTGCTTAACTTTGGATCGAGCGGATCGGGTTGGTGCTCGACAAGAATCTTGCGCGCCTTCTCCAAAGCCCAATCGCGCGCATCATCCTTTTTTGATTCCCATTCACTGTAAGGGCGGCGATCCATGAATTGCGGCATGAAGAGATCATGCATGTGTTGGCGGGTATGTTTCTGGGCGAGGAAATGTCCCGATGGGCCGACCGCCGCGATCGAGTCGAGAGCGAGCGTTTCGTCGTTGACTTCGATTCCCTGCATCATCTTGTGAATGATCGAAAAGATTTCGCAGTCCATCATCATCTCAGAGTAAGACCAAACGCGACTGCCATGCAAAAAGCCAACGCCCAGCAGCATATCAGACATCGCGATGCTCGCCATAAATGTGGATAAACTATTCTCGATGCCTGCCTGCCAATTCGGTTCTTTTGCGCCGGTTGCGAATGAACCCATCGATAGCGGAATGTCATAAAAATCGGAAAGCGCGTTCGTCGCCGCGCCGAATAGAAAATCTTCGGGGCCGCCGCCGGTATATGCGCCGGAGCGCAGATCGGAGGCAGTTTGAGCCGCGGCATAAAAGACCGGTGCGCCGGGATAAGCCAACTGTAATAAAGCCGTTCCCGCAATCACCTCCGCATTGCCCACCGCAAGTGTGCCAGCCATCGTCGCGGGGCCGGTCGTGAGGCAAGCGGACATCGTCATAAAGCCGGTCGGGAGTCCGACTTCAGCCGCGAGCAAAGCTGCATCGATAGAACCGGCATCGTGTCCAAGCGGAGAGGCAGTGCATTGCATCAGCGAAAGAACTGGGCGTTTATGAAGTGCCTCTTTGCCGCCCGCGATCATCGCAGCCATCTCAATTGCGGCTTTGGCTTCATGGATGCTGTAAATACTTTCGGTTTGAACGTGCTTGGTGGAATTTTCCCAAATGGCTTTGATCTCGTGCAAACCGCGCGTTCTTGGCGGCGTATCCTGCGCTGAAACGGGCACCCAATGAAAAGCAACCTCTTCGGTCGCGTCGGCAATACGGGCAATTTCAATTACGTCCTGCAGCTTTGACATGCGCCGCTCACCGCATTGCATGTCAATCACTTCCACGCCGCAACCGTCGGTGCCAACAAAAACGTGATTGCCATCCAGCGGCAAATCCTGATTTGGATCACGCGCTGCGAGCAGATAAACCGGCGGACATTTCTTTAGAGCGGATTCGATCAATTCGCCTTTTGCCTTGACGATTTTTCTTTCGCGGTCGACCTCGGCTCCGTTAGCCGCCCAAATATCCAATGCGCGCTTCGACGGAAATTTCACGCCGACCTTTTCGATAATCCACAACGTCGCATCGTGAATCTTTTTGACTTCAGCCGGCGTCAAAATCTCCAACTTCAATTTCGGGTTGGTAATGGATTTTATGCACTTGGTCAACTTGCCCTCCCGATCCTCCCGTCCCTCAACGGGAGCAACGGATTATTCAACGCCCATCAGTTGCTTTGCAACACGAACTGCTCCGACGGCATCTTCTGAATATCCATCGGCCTTGATGGATTTGAACCAATCGCGCGTGATGGGTGCGCCACCGACCATGACTTTGAAGCGGCCGCGCAGTCCTTCCTTTTCAAGTGTTTCGATCACTTCTTTTTGCTTGACCATCGTAGTGGTCAACAAAGCGCTCATGCCGATAATATCTGCATTCACTTCAATCGCCTTGCCGATGATCTTATCCGGTGAGGCATCTACCCCAAGATCGTAAACCTCGAAGCCTGATGAACCCAGCATCGTTCCAACCAGCGTTTTGCCAATCTCGTGAATATCGCCTTCCACGGTGGCAAGCACCACTTTGCCAAGCATTCTTCGTTCGGTGCCTTGTTTTTTTAGTTCCGGATTCAGCACTGCGACCGCGGCTTTCATGGCTTCACCGGCCATGACTAGTTCAGGAAGGAACGCTTCGCCGCGCCCGAAAGCGTCGCCCACGGTGTTGACACCAATTACAAATCCATCCGTAATGGCTTGCAAAGGGGGAATACCTACCGCGATGGATTCCTTTGCCAATGCAGTTGATGCATCGGAATCGCCGTCTATGATGCTCTGTGCCATTTTTTGGAAAAGTTCTTCATGCATGGAATTATTTCTCCTTTAGGATACGATACAAGAGCATTCGTTCAATCTGTGCCATGTGCGCTTTGGCGCAAATTGATTATAAATTATATATGGCCCCACCGATAGTAGAGAACGGCATGACGATTGTCACATCCGAATCACTTCCGTTGATAAAAGACCAGTAATGTGCTTCCATATTTGCGTTGATCGAATTCCATTAGATGATTTAAATCCAATTGCTTATATTCCTTTGGATGGATCTGAGCAATTGCCCAGCCGTCTTCTTCCAGCCATTCCGAATTGGAATCCAGTTCAGTTAAAGCCTGTGACCACATTTCCTGATATTGCGGAGGCGCGATATAGATGTAATGAAACGAGCGATCTGAATGCGACGCCAACAGGGAAAACGCGTCAGCACGTTTCGCTTCGGCGCGGGAGCCAAGCCGGGTCGCCGTTAAATTTAATTTGATCGTGTCTATCGGCGCCCGGTTCAAATCGGTGAAGCGGCAGAACGCCGCGCCGCGGCTGAGCGCTTCGATCCCAACAGCGCCGGTTCCGGCGAACACATCCCACCAATTTGAATCCATTGCATCTGCGCTGATGATGTTGAATAAAGATTCTTTGACGCGATCCGTGATCGGACGCGTTGTGTCACCCGGAACGGATTTCAGGATGCGACCCTTTGCGCTCCCTGAAATGACTCGCAGACTCATTTTGCCGCCATAAGATTTCCGTGTGGTGCGATGACCGGCACAACACAGCCCGTACTCACGATCAATCTGCGTCCGCCGGTTTGCTGAATTGCATCTTCTTTTTCTTTCCGCACGTCCTGGGCTGTTTTATAAACAAGGGCCTCTCTACTTAGTCCTCCACACGATACACCTTTAAAAGCTTTTTGTGCTTGAGCTAATGAGGGTGGCGTCTCGCGGTCATGCCAGTTGACAATCTGCACCGGATATTTCGATACTTGATCAAAATAAATTTCCTCGCCGTGAATGTGCAGCATGTTGCACCATAATCCCTTTGCCGATTCTAGAATGTGCAAATCAAGACTTTGGCTGAAATGTTTAAATTCATCTTCATTCAACAAAGCTGCTTGCGCGTGTTGCACGGCATAAAAAATTCCATCAATGCTGGTATCGCGCGCGGCCTCAATGAAACGTTGAGTTGTAATTGCAATCGTTTGCAGTCCTTTCATCACGGCATCCGGATATTTTCGTAAATGAACCAAAAGCGTATTCTGACCTGCAAGATTCTTGGCCTGTGCCAGTGGATTGAAAACAGTTTGAAGCATCGGAGTGTTTGGGCCGATTCCGGCGCGGATTTGACGGAGGCAGGCTAATTGTCCCGAGAGATACGGCGCGGTCGGATCAAGTGCTTGCAATCGTTCCCAATCTTGGGGTTGCGAAATCACGTGTTTTGTATACTGACGCGTACCTTCAGGATTGCCGCGCCATTCATCTTCTACGCCCCAATCGCGAAGACAAAACGAAGATGCAGGCGTGACTTTAACAAGATCGAAATCATAGGCGTGTTGAAAGGCGATCTGTGCGGCGGCAAGTGTTTCAGGTGATTGATCGTCGACGGGAAAATGCCGCCAGAGGGCGACTGGCGTTTGATCGGATGTTTCGCCTGTAAGGCAGGCTTGGATTCGTTCGCGATGAGTTGTCATGGAATGCTCGTAACCTTTTTAATTATGCAAAATGTCGCGCCGGCACGGCCAACGGTCAGCAGGACCGGTGCTCCGCGGAAGTCGGGTATATCTTCATTAGTGCGCGTGTTGACCAGGACAAAATCGCCCGGTTTGATTTGATTCCACTGAGTGCGTTCATTTAATATCGTGACGTTGCTCGCGGCATATGGCGCGGCGGCCAGCGGTACCCGGTGAATGACAAGGGTGACCGGCTTCGTTTCAAGTTGGTCGAATTCCTCAACGGCTTGTTTATAGCAAGTCAGCCAGTAATCGGTTTCGTAATGACGAAAGACGCCTCCGGTTCCACCAATAAACGAGTTGTAATACGCATATTCATATGGATGCAGTTAAATCATGCTGTAAATTCCGGGCGCAAGCAGAAGGATAATCAACGCAACATTGACCCAGATTCTTCGAATCTTTTCAAAGAGCCAATCAAATGCGAATCCTGCAAAAATAAAGATAGGTGGAAGAATAAACAGAAAGTGACGCATCCCGTCGAATTCTGGCGGGTTGCGCAAGATGGTGTATGCAAACGGAATCACAAACCAAGCTAGGATGAGCAATGCCTGCGTCAACTTTTGGAAATTATTCTTCAGTTTGCGATAAGCTGCGACCAGGCCAAGAGCGAACAAGGGCCATACCGGTTCGGTAAGAGTGAAAATCAGGAAGAAGGGCAAGTAACGGTGAGGAAGATCGTAAGCGCGGTACGCCTGACCCGCGAAGAGCACTTGCAGGCCGGTTGGATTATCGGACATGAATTGAAAAACTTGAATGAATCGAATGGGGCTTTCCCACAGATAAGGCCAGGTGGCAAGCATGATTGCAATCGAAAGTACTGCGTAAAGAACCATCCATAAACTGGTTCGACGTGTGGGATGGCGGGTTAAAAAATATATAACGACAAATATTCCGGCTAATGGGCCAAGCACGCGAATTGAAGTGGCGATGCCCACGAAGAATGCAGGCAGGAGAATCTGAAGAAATGTTTTACGCGCAGGCTGTGCTTTTGACTCGGCTAATTGATCCACCATGCGGAAGCCGAGATATACTGCGCCGGTCAGAAAGACGAGAAACGGTGGATCCTTATCGTTGATAAATGCATGGCCCCACAAAAGCGGTTGGAATAGGAACAGTGCCGATGCGACAAAGGCTGCCCACGGCCGCATAAAACGTTCGCAGATTTTGTAAAGGAAATAAACACCGATCAGAAAGGTTAGAAAGTTAATAAGATGCCAAGCGTCGTCAGTGTTGACGTGAAATTTCTCAATGAGATACACCGGCTCGCGCGCTAGGAACAAATAGGCTGGCCCTCGATTTTTATGGTCGTCTGCACTGGGACCGTATGATTTGTTAAGATCAAAATGGCCGCTAAACCAGTTGATAGGATTATACGCGTAACCTAGCGCATCCCCGTATGCATAATCGAGTGGTTCATCCCAGGTGAAGCCGTAATCGCGAAAGATGAACAGCCCTATCACCAAAGCTACGCTGATCAATAGGATTATGGGAAAATTTTTGTTTGGCTTGATATTCTTCATGTCAAAGTGGGTCATTTTATTATGGTGTCCGAATCATTCGAAAGCCATCTTGTAAGCTTGAACCGCGTAATTCTACATTGGCTTGAGGCTTTGGTATGCATGGAAAGGCTTCATAGTTGCACAGTCCGAGTTTTTGAGCGCAATAAAAAGTAGTATTGCCGATGGGGCAGGGCAAAACATTAGAGGGGTAGTAGTCGCTTGGAAGCAACGCGCGTTGCGAGAGTGTAGATAAACCTACTGTTGTGGTTAGAATGTAGACTTGAAACAAAACTGCAAAAACCACCAATGAAAGAGAAACGGTTGCCGAGCTGTTTCTCTTCACGGACTTAAATCTAAAAATAATCAGCGCGCTGGCGAGAACAATACATGCAAAGAGATAAGCGTAGCCAAACCGGAAGGTTGGTGCCGTGAAAAGCCAAAAGAAAATGCCAACGTAATTGATTAGAAATGCAACCACATGGCCATTCACAAGTTTCCGTATCGCCCCACTGAAAATATAAGGGGTAAGCCCCAGGGGCGATGCAAGAGCAATCAGGAATAGAATTTTTTGGCTCCTATCGAGCAGGTGGAACCAAAGAGGCAGCCACTGAGTCGTTGACATTCCAATATATACATTCGTGTGAATGGGAAACCTATTGAACCATAGTAACGCCTCGCGGATTGCCGTCACAGCGTTTAGCGGATATTTCCAATCGAACGAAAAGAGATCAACCTGCGAGATTGGAAATATCAAATAACCGGAAAGAACAATATTGCGCAGAAACCAAGGCAAAAGAATAATAAGAGCAGTTCCCGTAAGAAATGTAGAATGTTGCCACTTCTTGTTCCAGATTTGCTGAACCAGCATTAATATGGAAAGTCCGCAAAGTGGCAGTGTTGAGAGTTTGACCGTGACCGCAAAGACTGAGAGGATAAATATAGCAACGGAATAAGGATCAAACTCCAACCCCTGTTTTTCAACCTTCTCTAGGATCAGGACTGTGATTGCCCAGGTCAATAAGGCTGGCGGAAGATCGGTACCCGGCGAGGAAAGGTCGGAAGCGTAAAGGTAAAGGGGTAGAAAAAATAAGATTACTTTTACAACGTTTGAAATGGTGACCTGCTTTTGAATTAGACCCTGAAAACCTTCCCCAAAATAAAACATCGTCGCAAGCGTAATCATACTGTTGGTCAAATGAAAAGACCGCAGCCCTAAGAATGCAAAACTTAGAGATGCGACAAGCACCAGCCAGGAGGAATTATAGGCGAGACGGTTATGGATGTTTACCAAACCCGGGACTGCTCGATAACTTTCAATCCAGTGAATGGCTTGCGCGTGGTAAAGCGCGGTATCGTAATTGGTTGGCTTGTGGGTAGCGTTTTCCAGAACAGTGATGGTAACGATGATAAGTAAAATCAACACTAAGGGGTGGTAAGTTGGAAATTGAAAATGTTTCCATGGTCGCGTTGAGGCGACGATTAACACACCACCGAGCAAAACCAAAATAGCAGCTTCGCCTCCGAGAGGCATAATAAGGGATAGAAATGATGCAAGTGTGGTCAGAACTGCTGACCCTACAATAGCAATAATTGGAAATGAGAGAGTAATTTCATCTGGAAGTTGAAATATCTTAGTTAGGAATATCAACCCGCCATAACCATATGAATAGAATATTGCGAAGGAATAAGCCCAAATCAGCAGAGTTGCCAGCATCGCCTGTCTCTACTTCCTCTTAGATAACCGCTGCGCCTGTCGTGCTTTTGCTGATTCCATTTTGAGCTTCTCGTCTTCGGTCTCAGCTTTGATCGGCGCGACAGGAGTGGGCTTGCCTGCCTCGTCGAGCGCGACATAAACCAGATAAGCGGTGTTGGTATGAGTCCGCTCGCCGGTGATGGGATTCTCGGCCTGCACCTGGACTTCAGCTTCCATCGAAGAGCGTCCTGTATACGTGACTTCGGCATTTAAGAGCACGAGATCGCCGATCTTGATTGGATTGCGAAAAACCATAGAGTCGATGGCGACGGTGACTACGCGTCTTTGTGCGTGACGCATGCAGGCGAGCGCGCCCGCTTCGTCTGCCAGTTTCATGATCCATCCGCCATGAACATTGCCGAGAAGGTTGGCATGTTCGGGATGCATCAATTGCGCGATCTGGATGCGTGAAGCTCGCATTGTTTTAGGTCGAATGGGATCGGTCATCTTAATCCATGTCCTGGCGGAGTTCGCCGGAGTCAAGGGGGTGTAATCGTTCCGGTTCATCCAGTAGAACGTCGATCAGGCTCTGAGTCAATTCGCTCATCATGGGAGCAAGGGGAATGGTCGCGGGCGGATAAACTTTTTTCGGCGCGGCAGGCGGTTGAAGTCGGGGTTTGAGTGTGAATGTGCTGCGTTTTCGCAGGATGCGTGGATCGTTCGTCAAATATCCAACATAATGGCCAAGCACAGAATAAACATCCCGCTTTGGTGTTACCCAGCCAATCCAATCGCCGATGCGATTGAAGAGATACGGATAATCAAGAAAAGCTTCTGCGTCGCCTCTCGACGTATATATTGGTATCATAGCCATGCCTTCACCTCACAAATCAACCAATATCATTATACGTCCAATAGCGATTCACGAAGAAATTCCAAAGCATTACGATCCCAACTGCAATGGCGAGGGTGAAATTTCTGGCGAGGAAATCCGGTGTGATCGATGAGGTGAGATTTAGGTTTTGAAAGAAATTGAGTAGCGGCGATTTGCCAAATTTCAAGATGGGGAGGCGGATGGCAATGCCGGCCACGTTGACCGCAAAAAACATTATGAGTTGGCGGTGCAACGGACGCGAACGCGAGTCGGGATAAGTCCAGTAACGGTTCCAGATGAAGTTGCTGATTACCGCACAGGTAAAAGATATGCTGCCCGCATAAACAAGCGGCATGTTGAAAAAGTGCGCGAGCAAATTCGCAATGCCAAAATCCACCAGCGCGCCGAATGCGCCGACAGCCATGAACTTAAGAAAGCGGGTTCGCTCTTGAGGGTCGGTAAGAATGACAGTCATTTCAATCCCAGTCTTAGTTTGAAATATGGAATGGTCCTGCGGAGTCCTTCTTCGAGATCAACTTTGGGCTCCCAGCCGAGGATGGTGCGGGCGCGCATAATATCCGGCTGACGACGTTGAGGGTCGCGCGCGCTGCGAGCGTCGGCAGCAAAAGCGATTCCGGCCTGATTGCCGACCATTTGGTTGATCGTTTCGGCGAATTGAAGGAGTGACATTTCAATCGGGTTGCCGATGTTGACCGGCATATGTTCTTCCGACATAAGCAAGCGGACAATGCCATCCACCAAATCGTCCACATAGCAGAATGAACGCGTCTGTAATCCGTCGCCGTAAACGGTGAGCGGCTGACCCAGCAGGGCTTGCTTGAGGAGATTGGGAAGCGCGCGCCCATCTTCAAGGTCCATGCGCGGACCGTAGGTATTGAAGATGCGGACGATGCGCGTGTTCACTTTATGCTGTCGGTGATATGCCATGGTCAATGATTCGGCAAATCGCTTGGCTTCATCATAAACCGCGCGCGGGCCGACTGGATCGACATTTCCTGCATACGTTTCGGGTTGTGGATGCACGAGCGGATCGCCGTAAATTTCACTGGTGGAAGCAAGCAGGAAGCGAGCGTTGTTTGCCTTGGCAACTCCGAGGGTATTATGTGTTCCAAGGGCGCCGGCTTTCATGGTCTGAATCGGAAGATTGAAATAGGCGTAAGGCGACTGCGGGTTCGGACTGGCCGGCGAGGCAAAATGCAAAACCGCGTCCACCTTGCCCGGAATGAAAATATAATTGGATACATCATGCTTATAGAATGTAAACTTTTCATTGCCCATCAGGTGAGCAATGTTCTCGCGGCTTCCCGTGACAAAATTATCCATGCCAATCACTTCGTTTCCATCCGCTAACAAACGGTCACAAAGGTGGGAGCCGAGGAATCCGGCGGCGCCGGTGATCAAAATTCTCATGAATACCTCATATCTGCTGGATTATTGCAAGGCCGCAGGCCGAAGCAATGAGCTGATTCTATTTCCAATCGATGTTTGTGATCAATCCATCGCCTGTGATTTGATAGGATTGTCCACTGCCGCTATCAATGAGCCAGAGATTTCCTTGATAAATAACTGCGAGAAAATCACCACTCTGTCCCGGGATGGGTTGCGGCGCCCAGGCCGGAGTCTGGGGCTCAAGGCCGGTTGAATTGGGCGGCGGGAAAAGTGCATGGTGATTGGATCCATCTCGATCCATAACCACAAGGCGATACCTGCTCGTCTCGCTCTGATCCGGAAAAATAGCTTGCAGGTATGCCACTTGATACGCGCTCTCTTGTCCGTTTTGGTGCACAGGTGAAGCCACTGGCGAGGCGAACATGCCAACCTGTTCGGTCAGACTCGCGGTGAACTTGTTGACGAGGGAATCCGCTTTCAAGTCGAAGTACGGAGATTCCTCGTCGGTGATCGGCGCTGGCGCGGGCGCGTGATCCACATAGTAAAGCGTCTTTCCATCGCTGCCCCAACTGATGCCGGGGACCCAAGCCCAATCGCTGTGTGTTTGAAGCGGCGTAATATCGAGCAATGGGGAAAGATAACCTCCGGACAGACTCACCGTTCCAATTCCATCCGGACGCGCATACGCAATGCTTCCATCCGGCGAAATCGCAAAAGACATGCCCCACCATCCGTAGACGCCACCGCTGCTCGAATCCAGAATTTTTTTCGGAGCCCCATTCAGGCTGACCTCATATAAATCATTATTGGCCTGCCAGCCTGGTGCGGTGGTGCGCGGCTCAACAGTCGAATAGGCTATCATATTAGCGCCGTTCGGAATCCACGCCGCAAAGTGGACAACGTTGGATGCGTTCAAATAAATCGGCGAGGGCGAGGTTGAAGTTGTGTTTACAGCCCACAGAGTATTGATTTGTTGATCCGCCGGCTTTTTGGATTTGCGTGTGAAAAGCAGATATTTGCCATTTGGCGAAAGCGCAAAAATGTGTCCATCCAGATCACCGGTGTTGACGAGCGATTGACGGTTGGCTGTGGAGGTGTCCATGATCCAGGCATTGCCGCCAGCAAGGTATGCAATTTTACCGGGAATGGATAAAGGTGTAAATGATGCCTGTGCGCCGACCATCATGATCTCAGGCACTGCATCCTGTAGAATTACAGTCTTGACGATTGTTTTGCTGGTTTCGACTCCGTCTTCGAGCACGCGTCGATAGGTGAGTTCCTGCTGTCCGTTGACGCCCTCTTGTACCTCGCGTGTCTGTCCCTCCGGTAGTGACTCGTTGCGGATGATCTGTTGTTCGAACGGAATGGTTTCTTCTTCGGTAACAAACTCTTCCTTGACACGTGTTAGCTTGATGGTGTCACCGTTGTTCAGAACCGCATAAAATGGAGGATCGGATCTATCGAGATCGCCCGGTGTGATTCCCGTTTGTTGCAATGCCTGCAGGACGGTACTGCCGGCGGAAACGCTGACCTGCTGAGTCTTTCCATCTACTGTGATGGTCACACTGATTTGGCTGCGTCCGGCTTGGGCAAGTTGACAACTTGTCAACGCCATAATCAGAATCACGACCAGAAAAAGAAGACAAAGGAAACTCTGTGAAGTCTGTGTGCCTTGCCTGCTCTTTGTGTAAGTCAAGTGTCGCGAGTCTTTATTGACCACTGGTATAATCCAACCTACTTGACGCGGCCCGTGACCGTCATCACGCCGTCAGCGATGGAGATGCTTTCCAAACGGAAACCGGTTGCGGCGGGACCCAATGAACCGGTCAGGGCTTGAGCCACGAACGTGCTGACTGCATCATTCAATCCCTGTGGAGCGGGCAGGGGACCAAAGTCCTCGTGCGTAATCGTGATCTTGGGCTGCCCGTTTTGATCCACGCTAACGGCCAGCGTCATGCTGACATTGGCGCTGAACATGCCCTGTTGAACATTGCCAAGCAATTCCATTTGCCCGTTCTGTAACTGCACTTGCGGATTCGTGATGGGCAGATTGGGTTGTGACTGCAGGTACACCGCGAGATAGGATGTAAGTTGTTCTTCAGTGATGTGAAGCGTGACCGTTCCGGACGCGGTTCCAGTGGCGACGGATTGTTGAACTTGATTTTTTAGACTTTGCGCCGCTTCGGTGGAAACCGGAATCGATGTGGCGGGGTAACTTGGTCCGCCCACGAAAACCGAACAAGCGAGTGTCGCGAAAGCCAGCGCAATCAATGCAACTAAAATTTTTTTCATTGTTTGCTTTCCTCATGTCATTGCGAGACCTGCAAAGCAGATCGAAGCATCTCATCTTTTTATGTCATCGATTGTTTGAAGTTTAATGGAGACTGCTTCGCTTCACTTACATTGACAGGATGTAATTTTCAAGGAGTTATTATAGCATGAGCGAAAATGAAAAGGACGACCTGCCACTTGCGGTTCAAATCGAGGGCCTACTGTTTGTCGCGGCAGAACCGGTGGCCACAGCTCATCTGGCGGAAGCATTGGATGTAGCGCCGTCGATGGTGGAAGCTGCGCTTCAAGAATTGGAAGCGCAGCTTCAGACCCGCGGCTTGCGATTACAATGCTACAGCGGACGTGTGCAATTGACCACCGCTCCGCAACTCGCGGCGACGATTGAACGCTTCCTCGGCCTTGAAGCAACCACGCATCTCACCCGCGCCGCGCTTGAGACGCTGGCGATCATCGCATATCAACAACCGGTCACGCATCCACAAATTGACTCCATCCGCGGGGTCAACTCGGACAGCATGTTGAAGAGTTTGTTGAGCAAAGGCTTGATCGTTGAATCGGGCCGCGCCGATGGACCCGGCCGCCCGATTCTATATTCCACCGCGCCTGAATTTTTGCAGCACTTTGGAATCAACTCGATTACTGAATTGCCGTCCCTTGAATTGACCGATGAAAACAATACTCACGACGAAATGTTGAAGGGATAACGGCAGTGCAAGCGCAGGTTGGTCGCATTATTCGATTTTTCTATTCGTCCTTTTTCGAATCCATAAAATAATTGTTTTTATCCAAATATTATAAATTTATTATGCTGTGTCACCCTTCTTCTCCTCAAGATTTTATGTCATTTAAAGGTGGAGGACTGTATAACTTTATTTCCCAATCTTCAAAGGGCGGTTCCACTTTATAACTTGGATCACAATATTGACGCAAATATTGTAAAGCCCTCTTCTCTGCATACTTGGCATTTAATACTGTTCCTGATTCATCAAGTTCTATCACATTTGCATATATTGCATATACTTGTTCAATTGCGCTAGGTTCTTTGCCATATAAATCTAAATAATCAACCTCCTTCTTGACTGTTGTATTTTAGCGTTTTTTGGTAAAAAGTGATATTCTTGGAAGCCTCCGAGTAGGAGGCAGAAATCCTATGCAACTTCCAATTCTCGCTCCAGCGCCCCTGGTGGCCGCGCGTGCTGAGGCCTTTCGGGATCTGTTTGAGAACCGCTGTCAATATCGGCACTTTCAGAATTATCTGACCGGGCTAATGGTGTCGGGTAAGGAGGCGGCGTTGCCGCCGCCCCCTCCCCTAAGAACCGGACATGAAAGTTTTCCTTCATCCGGCTCAAGCCTTTCAAATGCCCCCGTAGGGACACGGTGACGCCATATCTGCATCACCTTCACGATACTCACTTGCTGTCGGTGCGCCTATGAGGGGCGGGAGAGCGCACAAGCCATTTCGGCTCTCATCTGCTTTCTCTCCTTGACCAATTCTTCAAGCTCTCTCGTAACGAAAGACCCGGTGGAAGTCTGCATGCTTTCGCATTGGGTATGACCCTATCCTGTCCATTACAGACAGGCATTCGCTTTTTCCACTTTCCTCTGCCCGCCATCCCAACAGGTTGCCTTACGACTTCCCTGCCCATGTAGGGCAAGACGACGGGTTTACCATGTTTCCTTTAAGTCACGCGGCAGGTTAGGTCCGCTCTATTCACCGGGAGTGTCGAGTAATTTACTCGTATGCCCATGACAAGGGACTCCGAAACCCTTGTGCCCACTCCATTGCCTTTTGGCTCAAGCCTGTTGTTTGCGTCTTCAGCTTGTTTTCCGTGACGATGTTTATCGAGCGTTTGCATATGCTGACCCTACTGCCAACCCTGGCTCTATCCCATTGGACGCTTTCTGGGAATGCCTCCGCTTTGCAGTTTTGGCACCAGTGTTTCTGTTGCTACTTTGTTGGTAGTGCTTCACAAAAGAAGGTTGTCCTCCTCCCATGACTACCTAGGGTACTGCTGATGGGACAGCAGGTCTTGTCTGGATTTCTCCACGCAAGACAATGATTCAAAAGACTTCATGTCGCACTCGGAGAACTGAACCACTTTGATTCTGCCCAATAAGAGCATGGCGAACATAACGCGCTGCATGCTGGACAGTTCAGACAAGACCAACTTATCGCGGTACTTCACGACGGATCGCTGGCAGGAGAGCGAGGTGAACGACCGTCGGCTCAGTTATATGTTACACGAGACCCAAGCCGTGCGGCTTCCCAAAGAGCAGTCGGCATTGATCATGGACGACACCTTGTGCGAACATGTAGGCAGCTTATTCGAATACATCGACCGTCATTACAATCATGGAGAGGGCACGTACCCGTGGGCGCATAATCCGATCACGAGCCATTATGTCAGTGGGCCAGTGCGCTTCCCGGTGGACTTGCGGCTGTATCGCCGCTACGAAGAAGTCACACGTTGGGAAGAATTTGTCCACCAGCATTTTCCGGAGCGGGAGATCCCCACTGCGAAAAAGGAGCGGGCCAAGTTTCATAAGGAGGTGGATCCGGTCCTGCTGAGCGATACAGAGTTTCGAGCCCTGGATGAGCAGTTTCAAACCAAAATTGCCCTGGCGATCGAGTTGGTGAAAGGGGCGATTGGGCACAAATTACCTTTCGGCGTGGTTTTATTTGACAGCTGGTACCTGGCCGAAGAATTTGTGGACTTCCTGCACCGCCGCCGGAAGGACTGGATCAGCATTCTCAAAAAGAACCGCCAACTGGAAACGAACAGCTTCGTGCTCAAAGACGCCGATGGCAAACACATTCCCTTGGAAGGACCGCACATCAGTGTCGAGAACCTCGTTCCGCTCATTCCAGCCCATGCCTACCGGCCAGTGCAGGTGGGCGATCAGACCTACTGGACCTTCACCATGGCGGTTCGGATTCCAGCTTTGGGCAAGGTGCGCGGTCATCGGTTTTGAAAATCAGGAACTCACTGGCACTTATGCTCTGCTGGTTTCCAATCGCGTGGAGTGGACTGCGTATCGGATAATCGCAACTTACTTGCAACGCTGGCCGATCGAGACTTTTTATCGGGATGGCAAAGAACATCTGGGCTTCGACGAATATCGCATGCGCGACGCTAAAGCCATTCAAAAACACTGGTGTCTGGTGTTCGTAGCCTATTCGCTTTTGCACCTGGATTGTTTGCCTGCCTCCCTGAAACAAAGTCATACCCCCATCAAAACTATTGGGGAAGCCTGTCGCCAACCAGCATAGTCGCTGATCCAGGCGCTGATCCTCCATGCCTCTCAGCAACTTGAACGAGGACAGAAAGCCAATGACTTGTTTGCTGAATTATTCGCCAAACAACAGGTACTGCCCATAGCCCGATAATTTGTTATCTTATGACAAAACACAACACTCAAGCTCCTTTAGAAAATAATGTGTCCCACTTGCCAAAAAATATGAAAATGTTCTCAATGCGCCACTAAATGAATTGCTTAATTTCATAATTCCTCTGAACAGAACAACTCTTCCGGAGATATAATTGCGCCTAACGAGTGCATATACGGTCTGTATAACAATATAACAATGCCTAAAAGCGATTGGGTTATTGTATTGCAAAAGACTAGGATTTATCCTCTTTAATATAACATTGGACGAAAAAATACAAGACCGCCCACAAAATTCCTCGCTCTTGCATTACATGTGACAAGACCGTGCCTAGCTTGTAAGCGGCGAAGATTCTATAACGTCTCGTTGAGCCAGTCAAATATACGCTGGTTGAGAAGAAGTGTTGCCCCTGCGTGGCAATGCTTCTCGGCCGCATCTTCAGCCGTAAAGAGAAGATATGTTTTGGGACAGCGCAGCGCATCAAAAAGCATTCTGGGCTGCCCGGCGAAGGCGTGATCTTCTTCGGCGTCACAGATCAAAGTTGGGCAAGTGATCTGGCCCGCAATGCCATCCAGCGTGTACTGTTGCATTTTCTGCACTAAGTCCAACATCGATGTGGCTTGCAACGTCCACATCCCTTGGCTAATGGACCAGCGCGCAAAGCTGTTCATTTGCATCTCTCGACCAAAGAATGCATTCAGTTGCTCTTCCGAAAGGGACGATGCGGCTTCTTTGATGATTTGTGCGTACTGGGTGGGAAGGAATGAAAACACACCGTCGACCGCGATGCAGGCGGCCAGGCGATGTTCAAAAGCCGCGGCGCGGGGAGCCAGCATGCCGCCTAGGCTTTTTCCGATCAGAATGATACGCTTCGGATTGATTTCTACTCTAGTCAAGGCATAATCCACGACCGGAGTGACAACTTTTTCCCAATCCGGTCGGAAGGGCAGGTTTTGACAGCGAATCATACTGCCTTGTCCGGGTCCCTCAAAGACGAGACAGTTATAACCACGTTCCAGCGCATCCGGGACCGTTTCATAATATTGTTCTTCCCCGGTTGAGTCATAACCGCCGTGGATCAACAGGGTGGGGCGAGGAGTAGTAGATTGATCGACCCCGTAGAAATAACCGGGCAGGCATGTCCCAGCATAGGGAATTTTTACTTGCTCGCAAGGGGTCGGTAATAGGTGCATTGCTTGTTGGAAGTAAGCGACGCTTTTTTCATACGTACTCATTGCACGCGCATCTATCTTCCCAATTTCAATGTGTGTGAAAAATTCGGCACAACGATAATAGTTGGATGCCCGCAAGAAAGCTTCTCGGGCACTGATCGTATGGCCACGCGCAAGGCAATCTTCCGCGATCTGGCGAATCCGCTCAGCAGTCCGATGCCACTCTTGGAACCAGCTTTCAAAATCTCCTTCCTTGATTCGGGAAGCGGTGGCCAAACATTCGTTGATGTCCGATCCGCCGCGGATCGATTCGCCCAGCACTCGCAAAAATTCGAACGAAAAAGTTTGATCTTGAAAAAATATGTTCATTTGACACTCCTTAATTGAATAGGTTGGTCTCTATAAAAGCTAGTTAACGCTAGCTAATATGCAAAATTAAAAAAAAAGATGTTATCCGGTTTGTAAAGCCTGAAGCCAGAGACGGTTGATCTCACGGATAGTCTGTTCGTTAAATTCACTAAACATGTTTGCTCTTCCACGGTATTGCAGTGCAAACAGGAAACTCAGGTATCCCCAGGCGGCGGCGGAAAGATCGAGTTGTTTGGATATCAGTTTTTGTTTTTGCGCTTTCTCCAAAAGACCATGAACCAGCGCGTACATTTCTCGATTATGTTCCTGGGTGAGCTGTATGACCTCGGGATCGTTTGACTCAAGCGCGGCATTCAGTAGAAGATGGATATTATCGTGTTCCTTCATAGCCGCATTGCGGTAATCAATAAGAAGGTTCGTAAGACTGTCCAATAGGTTGGTCTCGGCTCTTCGTTCAACCAGGCCGCGAAAGCTTTCAATGAACTGTTCACTGAGCATGGCGAGTACGGTCAGGTAGAGCTTCTTCTTGCTGCCGAAGTGTTTGTAAAGAATGGGTTCGGTGATCCCGCTTGCGCGTGCAAGTTCTCCCGTGCTGGCCCCACGGTAACCTTTCTGGGCAAAGATTTTTTTTGCCTGCGCCAGAATCAAAGCCCGACGCTCAGCTCCTCGCATTCTGGATTGCCCTTTAGGCATATCTCGCTTTTTATTATCCATATCAACTTTTCGTTAGTTAGTGCTAACTAATAAAGGGATTTTATCTATTAAGCATTTGTTTGTCAAGGTAGCAACTTCAGGTATGCAACTTCAGGTAGCAACTTCAGGCTTTAGTCGTCGATGTTTGAGTAGGGATTTCTTTCTACGCCTTTTTCTTTAGACCGAATTGATCTGAAAACAAGGCGTCCCATTCGCGGTCTGATAAATTGCGTCGCAGACGAGAAAGTTGTTCGGCTTCATCGCCCACTTTGTATCGCGTTTTAGGCTCTGGTGCTTCAATTGCCTCGACTATTACTTTTGCAACGGCTTCGGCAGGGATGGCTGATGCATCGTTCTCGGCGGTGTTCTTTTCGAGAAAACGTTTGAAGCCATCGACTTGATCAAAGTAGGGGCTAGATTTATCTGATTGTAGATTCTGCGTCACTGTTGATGCAGAGCGTGTTCTCACAACTCCAGGTTGAATAACTACAACGTGCACGCCAAAAGGCTGCACTTCAAAGCGCAGGGCATCCGAAATAGCTTCAACTGCATATTTGCTTGCGTGATAAATACCGGCAAGTGGAGTTGTAAATTCTGCACCCATCGAACTGACATTTATAATACGGCCGTTGTGCTTGCGGCGCATACCGGGTAAAACCAGTTGACAAAGGCGGATCAATCCGAAGACATTCGTCTCAAATTGAAGCCGTATCCGCTCCATGCTAACCTCTTCAATCGGCCCCATCTCGCTATAACCCGCGTTATTAACGAGGATGTCAATTCCACCTGTTTGTAATTCAATTGTATTTATTGCCTCGGTCATGGATTGTTCGTTGGTTACATCTAGAGCAAGTGTTTGAAGACCTTGTGCTTTAAGGTTTTCAATCGATTCGGTGTGTCGGGCAGTTGCGTAAGTTGTATATCCTGACGTCGCTAATGCAAGCGCGGTAGCGTGTCCAATACCAGCCGATGTGCCTGTAATTAGTGCTATTCTTTTATCGCTTCCATTCATTTAAAAATGCTCCCTTTGACTTGGCCTATGAAAACAGTACTCATCATGGTTCGGCACTCCAGAACCGTGATGAGATATTGAAGAGATAGTTCCCTTGCAGACTTCTTGTGTCCCTTTGGGGGCGATAATCCCCGCATTGGGGATTATCAATCCGAGCATCTCGGATCATCTGCAAGTTCCTGAAAATCCAAAAGCAAAGCCCTATTGCCCTTTGCTTTTGAAGGTAGAATATAGCGAGAATTATTATAGTACGATTGAGGCTATCTATATATGCAAGAACGCATTCAAAAACTTATGGCGCAAGCCGGTTATGGCTCGCGGCGCGCCTGTGAAGAATTCATCACAGCCGGACGAGTGCGCGTCAATGGAAAAGTGGCCATCCTGGGTCAGAAGGCAGATCTCGCCCTTGATAAAGTCACGATGGACGGCAAGCCTCTCGCGGCGCGCGAGACGTTAACTTATATTTCGCTATATAAACCTCGGAATATCATCTCATCGGTGGATGATGAAGTAGGGCGCAAGACTGTCCGCGATCTGATTCCTGAAAGCGAACGGCTGTATCCTGTCGGCCGTTTGGATTGGGATAGCGAAGGTTTGATCCTGATGACGAACGACGGCGACTTGACCAATCAGCTGACGCATCCGCGCTATGGACATCAAAAGGAATATAAAGTTCTGATTGCGCGTCGTCCCGACCCGGAACAGATTCAAACTTGGCGGCGCGGCGTGGTGCTGGAAGATGGATACAAAACCGCGCCTGCCGATGTTTATGTCGAAGCGGGCGAGGGAAAAGGTGCCTGGCTGAGAGTTACTATGGGAGAAGGGCGCAAGCAGCAGATCCGCGAGATCGGTTCCTTGTTGGGATTGCCCGTTGTCCGCATTGTGCGTGTCCGCATCGGGACTCTGCGATTGGGGACTCTCAAACCAGGCGAATGGCGGCATCTGACCGAAAGCGAAGTTAAAGAGCTGAAGGGACAAAAGCCGGCAGAGTCTTCATCTTTGCCAAGGAAAAATCCAACGCGGAGATTCCAGAAACCTTCGATGAGAAATAGAAAGCCTTAAATTTCGTGACGAGTTTTCAGGAAACAATTTCGGGCAGCGCTTCATTTCATAATATTGAACAACCAACTGATTGAATATGCGCCGGCATAAGCGAAGATCCACATCTTGATGATCTTGCCCGGCAGACATGCGATCAGAAATTTATACAGTGGCATTTTCAATGCGCCGGCTGCCATTCCAGCCAGGTCAAAGAACGGATTGGGGATCATGGCTAAGACGAAAATAGTCAGCATTCCATATCTTCGCATCCAGCTCTCGATGCGTCGGTAGATTTTTGTTTTCTCCGCTACAGGCTGGCCGCTAAAGCCAGCTATGTAACCGGATAGCTCTCCAATAGCTGCGCCTGCCCCAGCCACAAGTCCGACAATCAATGGATTGAAAACACCGCCCATCGCGAAGACGAAGGCAATCCCTGGAGCCGGAATCAGGATTGTTCCGTTGGCGAGAATGGATATTAAGAAAATGCCCGGATACCCATACTCGGCAAACTTTGCGGCCTGGTCACGGATCTCGAAAATATAAACGCTGATCCCAATTACGGCCAGTAAAACAAGCGCGCGCAGGATTTTGATCGCAATGGTTGAACGAAAAAGCGATTCGGCCCTTGAATGTTTTTCAGGCGGATTCTTCAATGGTGACTTTCAGGATCTTTACGCCTGGATACTCCGGCCGCATCGGATCGCGCGGCGGAATGGACATCAACACATCCATGCCTTCCACGACCTGGCCGAAAATGGCGTGCTTGTTATTCAGATGAGGGGTGGAAACGTGTGTAATGAAGAATTGCGAACCGTTCGTATTGGGACCAGCGTTCGCCATGGAAAGCATGCCTGGCTTGTCATGCTTCAAGCTCGGATGAAATTCATCGGCGAATCTGTAACCGGGACCACCAGTGCCTGTACCGGTCGGATCGCCGCCTTGCGCCATAAAATCCCTGATAACGCGATGAAAGATGACGCCGTCATAAAAACCTTCGCGCGACAAGAACACAAAATTATTGACGGTCTTGGGCGCCTTGTCAGCAAATAGCTCGATGACCATTGTGCCTTTGTCAGTTTCCATGCGGGCCTTATATTTTTTCTTTGGATCGATTGCCATTGCGGGCGGGGTGTTCCATTGTTTGGCCATTTTATCTCCTGAACTGTGAAATTATTTTAACAACGCTTCGATGCTAGCTACCACCATGTCCATGGCGGCTATGTTGAAGCCGCCTTGCGGAATGATGATATCCGCATATCGCTTGGACGGCTCGACAAATTCGAGATGCATGGGACGCACTGTAGCTTGATATTGCTTGATGACCGACTCTGTGGTTCGTCCGCGCTCGGTGATGTCGCGCTCCAGTCTGCGAATGAATCGAATATCCGAATCTGTGTCGACGAAAATCTTGATGTCAAAAAGCTCGCGCAATGCGGCATCGGTGAAGATTAAGATGCCTTCTACCAAAACCACGCGGTGTGGCTCAACTCTAAAAGTCCGGCCGGTGCGGCTGTCAGTGGAAAAATCATAAATTGGGACCTCAATCGGCTTCCCGTCGCGCAGAGAAATGATGTGTTGGATGAGTAGATTCGTATCAAGCGAGTTGGGATGATCGAAGTTGATAGTTGCATGTTGCGTCGGAGGAAGTCCGCTTAGATCTTTATAATAGGAGTCATGTTGAATAAAGGCTATTTGGTCTGTACCGACTCGGTTTAAGATTTGCTGGGCAACCGTGGTTTTGCCAGAACCGGAACCTCCTGCAATGCCAATGACCAATGGGTCAGGATGTTTCATGATTAAATTATACCTTCATAAAAATTGGGAGTTGCTTCCGAAGGGCACGTCATTTTTATGATCTAGATGTCCGTCATATACGCCAATGCAACTGTACCGGGGCCGGCATGAACCCCAACCACAGGGCTGACTGCTGTGAGGATACTTTCAATCGCGCCCAGCTCGCTTGTGGCGCGGTTGAGCAATTGAACGGCCTCCTCTTCGGCGTTGGCATGGAGCGCCGAAAGGCGGATCTTTGATTTGCCTCTGACGCGTTCACCGACCAATTCGAGGACACGGTCGAGCGCTTTGCCTTTTGTGCGGACCCGGTCATGCGCTTCGATACGTCCATCTTTCAACTCGAGGATCGGTTTGAGATTCAATGCTGACCCAACAAAGCGCGTCGCGCCCCCGATGCGTCCGCCTCGGTGCAGGAATTCAAGCGTTTCGACAACGAAATAAACACCCACATGCCGGCATGCTTCCTCGGCAATTGCAATACATTCCTTCATGCTGGCGCCTTGTTCTGCGGCGCGCGCTGCGGCTAATACCGGAAAGCCCATTGCCATGGCGGTGGCGTTGCTGTCAATAACATGAATTTTCTCTCCGGAGGATCCAAGAGCTTCGCGTGCTTGAAGTACAGATTGCCAAGTCCCGGAAAGGTTGGCAGAGATGAATATTCCCAACACCTCGAAATCTTGGTCAACCAATTCTTGGAAAGTTCGCTGCATATCCAGCATGGGCACTTGCGCGGTGGTCGGCATCACTTTGGCGGTTTTAAGACGCGCATAGAATTCATCAGGCTGAATATCCACGCCGTCTTGATAAGTTTGATCGCCCCAGATCAATTCCATTGGGACAACGGTGATACCGTAGGCTTTTGACAACTCATTGGGAATGTAGGCAGTGCTATCTGTTACAAGAGCGATCTTAACCATATTTTCTCCCAGACAGATATGAATTCTTCATTTAGGTATTTTACCCTATTCACTTGTGCAATGTCTCTCAAAGGCAAACACCTGCGGTATGATATAATGATTCCAGCAAGCCGCAGGTTTGCGCAGATTCTCATCGAGGAGCCGTCACCTTGGCCTTCAACCCCATAAACTGGCTGCTAGGCCTGTTTTCATTAGATATCGCCATTGATCTGGGCACTGCGAACACTCTTGTTCACGTGCGCGGCAAGGGCATAGTGATTAATGAACCCTCATGGGTAACAATAGATAAGAGATCACGGCTTCCTTTGGCCATTGGGCTGGAAGCAAAGGAAATGGTCGGGCGCACGCCGGGAAATGTGCTGGTTGTCCGGCCGGTGCGCGATGGCGTGATTTCTGAATTTGATGTGACGCAGGTTATGCTGGAGTATTTTATCGGTAAGGTCCATGAACAGAGTGTCGTGCCACTGCCACGGCCGCGTATCGTAATTGGCATCCCAACTGGGGTAACGGAAGTCGAGAAGCGTGCCGTCTATGATGCGGTGATGGCATCGGGCGCGCGTCAAGCCATGTTGATTGAAGAGCCGATCGCGGCGGCGCTGGGAGCGGGTTTGCCCATCGGGGAGGTGCGCGGCTCTATGGTCGTGGATATAGGTGGAGGTACGACCGAAGTTGCAGTCATGTCCATGAGCGGTGTGGTCGTCTCGCGGTCGTTGCGTGTGGCCGGGGATGAACTGGATCAGGATATTGTTCAGTATGTGCGGAATAAATATAACCTGCTGGTGGGCGAAGGAATTGCTGAACAGGTAAAATGGAAGATTGGTTCCGCTTATCCGCTTCAGCCGGAAAAGACGATGGAGATACGCGGCCGCAATCTTGTAACCGGTTTGCCGGAGACTATCGAAATTTCATCTGTTGAAGTTCGTGAAGCACTGGCGGGTTCCGTGCAGGTGATTATTGATACCGTGCGCGATGCGTTGGATGAAATTCCACCTGAGATCGTTGCTGACTTGATGGACATTGGAATTTGTATGGCGGGCGGCGGCTCCTTACTACAAGGCTTGGCTGACCGTTTAACGGATGAACTGAAATTACGTGTGTGGGTTGCTGAAGATCCACTTAGCTGTGTGGTGCGTGGTGCCGCCCTTGTGTATGAGGATTACGATCACCTGAGCCGCTTTCTGGTCGGCTTGGAGCGCGGTAGTACACGCCACGACCGTTGATATTCGACTTGCGCATTTTCATGCGCACTTAAAATATATTATAAATGAAAGATTTGTTTTCTCGCTCGTTGCAAACCACTATTATTTTCTTGATCGTCGGGGGAATTTTGGTGCTGGCTTTTGGCGGTTTCTTCAGTTCGGTTTCTGATCGTTTCACAGGCGGACTGGTTTCGGCTCAGTACTGGTTCGCGATCCGCTATCAAGCCATTCAACAATTCCTATCGGCACCGCGCGATATTGTCAGTCTGCGCGCGAGCAACGCGGAATTGGAGACGCAGATTTCCCAGTTACAAACCCAAGTGATTGATTTGCAGCAACGCGTCAACCAGACCGAAATCCTTGCTGCACTCGTGGATTTTTCACGCGCCAACCCGGAGAGCAGTTACAAAGCCGCTTCGGTCATTGGCCGGGACCCCAGTCCATTTCTTCATTATATTATCATCAATCGCGGCTCGAATGATGGCATACTTCGAGGCATGCCGGTTGTAACCAATCAGGGTTTGGTCGGAAGGATTGACGCGGTCATTGCGGATGCCGCACGCGTCCAGCTGATTACCGACCCGAATTCAACAGTGAATGTCCAGCTTAAGAATGCCAATACAGATGCGGTTCTCCTGGGCTCTGTGACGGGCGATATTTCGCTGGACATGATCGCCCAGGATGCCACGGTTCAAAGCGGTGACTTGATCCTCACTTCCGGTTTGGGCGGAGGCTATCCTCCCGACTTGATTGTAGGGCAGGTGATCAATATCCACAAACTCGATTACGAATTATTTCAACAAGCCACCGTTCAATCCGCCGTGGACTTCACGCGCCTTGATATCGTTCTTGTAATTACCAATTTTCAGGCAGTGGATATTACTCCGCTTATTCCTACACCGTCACCGTAGTAGTATTGATGCGAAATATTATAGCAATCCCATTGCTTGCGTTGGCGGTGATTTTACAGTCAACCATTGTAAGTCAGTTTTCATTGCTGGCTGGTTATGCGGACCTTATCCTCGTGATGCTTGCGGCTTGGGCTTTGCAAAAAGGGGTTACGACTGCATTTCAATGGGCGTTTTTAGCAAGCATCATGATTAGCATGATCTCACGCATGCCGTGGATTGTTACTTTGATTGGCTATATCGGTGTGGTTCTGCTTGCGGTATTGCTACAGAATTGCGTTTGGCAGGCACCATTATTAGCCATGTTCACCGTTACTTTTGTAGGAACCTTATTCATGCACCTTTTATCGTTTCTCTATTTGCGCTTCTCAGGCGACCCTTTGCCGTTCGGTGATTTATTGGGTCTGATTACACTTCCAAGCCTTTTGCTCAACCTACTTCTTTCGATCCCGATGTATGCTTTGATGCGTGATCTGGCAGGCTGGGTGTTTCCGGTTCAGGAGGAAGCATGAGGTCCTCATCCACGCCGCGTTCCCCTAATTTTGATTCTAGACGATTGCTTGTTGTTTATATCGTTGGCCTGCTGATTTTGGCTTTGATGTTAGGCCGCCTTTTAACGTTGCAGATTTCGGAAGGTAAGGGTTTGACGGCGCGGGCGATAGATAATTACACCAATGAGATCAGTCTTCCTGCGCCGCGCGGCATTGTCTACGATCGGAATGGTTACGTGCTGGCGCGAAATATTGCATCTTACAACCTTACCATCACGCCCGCCAATCTTCCAGATGATGAAGCGGACATCGAAAGGATTTATAGAGATGTTTCTGCGATCACCGGAGTTCCAGTCGGCGGTCCCGTCACTGATGAGTCTTTGAATAATGCCAAAAACTATGGTCCTTGTGTTCCCGGACCGGGAATTGCTGATTTGGTGGCGCTTGGCGATTTGCTGGCGCCTTATACACCGGTTGAAATTTCATGTGATATTACCGAGGATGTTGCGCGACTCGTAAGTGAGCGATCTGCCGATTGGCCCGGAGTTAGCATTGAAATTCAACCTATCCGTGATTACCCGACTGGCTCATTGACTGCAGATGTCATTGGTTTTCTTGGCCCCATTCCTGCGTCCTTAGAGAATGAATTGGGGGCGCGCGGTTTTGTGGCGAACAGAGATAAGATTGGTTATGCAGGCGTTGAGGATTCTCTTCAGGATGTTCTTGCCGGACAAAATGGAAAACAGGTTATACAGGTTGACGTGGCTGGTCAGGAACTTGGAAATCTCCAGCGGCCTGTTGCGGCTGTCCCCGGCTTTAACGTTACACTGACTATTGATACCCGCCTGCAAGCCGCAGCACAAGCTGCGCTTATATCCGAGATCAACTACTGGAATACTTATTTTGCGCGCATCCGAATTTCCAGTGGTGTTGTGATGGCAATGAATCCAAAGACCGGCGAAATTCTCGCGATGGTTTCCTATCCAACTTATGAAAATAATCGGATGGCGCGATTTATTCCGGCTTATTATTACAATCAATTAACTCAGGATCCTCGCCATCCGCTCCTGAATAATGTTATTCAAAGCGAATATCCGCCCGGTTCCACTTTCAAACTTTCAGCCGCGACCGGTGCTTTGAACGAGGGCGTGGTTACGCCAAATAAAGTGATTTACGCTCCGGGCCAGCTTCTGCTATGTGAGCAATTTACTCCGAATGAGCCTTGCGGACCGAGCAATACGCGTCCATTCGTCGACTGGATCACTGACACACGGCCCCAGGGATTTGGCGATATTGATTTCCTGCACTGCATTGCTTTTTCTAGTGACGTTTGTTTCTACAAAGTAGGTGGCGGTTATGACAATGAGATTCCGGGAACTGGGTTGGGAATTTATCGCTTGGATGAATACGCTAATGCCTTGGGTTACGGTCAGGCTTCCGGGATTGAACTGCCCGGTGAGGCAAACGGGTTAATTCCCTCACCGCAATGGAAACGTATTAATCAGGGCGAGAACTGGTCCACTGGGGATACATACATTGCCACAGTGGGACAAGGTTATGTGCTCGCCACACCGCTTCAGGTGTTGATGTCTGGAGCAACGATCGCAGATAATGGCAAGTTGATGCAGCCAACCATTGTCAAGGAAATAACGAATGGCGACGGCAAGGTGCAGACCGTTTGGTTTAATCCAAATGATTTTACCCTTTGGATCCCTCATCAAACGACGGACAACGCTGGGAATGTCCATCAAGATTGGATGGATTTAACGGATAATATCACAGCAAGTCAATTACCCGCTGGAAGTTATCAGATTTCACCGTTCGTTCCCAATATGAAATGGGATATCACCACTGATCCAAAAATCAATACCTATGATGGATGCGGCGGTTCCTGCGGTAACCCAACCGGCATTTATAAAACGGTAAGTCCGACAGTGGTCAAGGAAGTGCAGGAGGGTATGCGGCTGGTTGTGACGGATCCTCAAGGTACGCTTCATCCCACCTTTATGGGCGATAATCCATTGCCTGTTGCTGTAGCAGGCAAAACCGGCAGTGCAGAGTATTGTGATGACGTGGCGCTGGCGGAGAACCGATGTCAATTTGGCGAATGGCCGGTTCACGGCTGGACGATTGCGTATGCGCCCTACGATAACCCTGAAATTATTGTCGGCGCTTTTATGTATAACGGGGGAGAGGGTGCCGTAGTGGCCGCGCCGGTGGTCGAAAAAGTGATGAAGGCATATTTTGAGCTTAAATCCATTGATCTGGCGCAAAACGGAGGCGGTTGATTCGGCCGGAGATTTGGATGGCGCGGTATGGGTAATTTTGACCGTCAGGGCAATCGTATCTAATTTTATGCTAAAAATGGAACTTTGATGCTTGAAAACGGCACTTTCAATCTTGGATTCCGTAGGATTCAATGCACCTTATCCGATTTTTCCGTCTACGAAAGATTGGATTTACCAGAGCCATGGTTTCGATTTACCAAATCGTCCAAAATGGCCCGAAAAGTATCAAAGAATCGAATTTAGATGCGATTGCCCTGTTTTGACCGTCCCGCGTTTTTTTATATATTCATAGTCATGCTATAATTCTCGGCAAGTTAAAATTTCATGAACGATTTACACTCTCTTATTCAAATCAAAGGCTTGCGTGATGGATTGTTGGTTTCACTTCTCGACGCCTCGTGGGAAGATCAGCAATCTGCTTTGCTGGCGCAGATGGACCAACAGCCATCCTTTTTTCAAGGAGCGCGCCTGGCATTGGACGTGGGCTCACAAGTTCTGCATGTGAATGAGATGGTTGAATTGCGCGACCGGCTTTCAGATCGAAACGTCGTATTATGGGCAGTGGTCAGCGAATCGCCGACCACTGAGCAGACTGCTCAATTGCTTGGATTGGCAACGCGGATTTCTAAGCCGCGCCCAGAAGAAACGCGCTTCGGCACCAGGGACGTGGATGATGAAACCGCTCTCTTCGTCAACAAAACTTTACGTTCAGGAACGCGCGTCGAATTCCCGGGTCACGTTGTCGTATTAGGTGATGTGAATCCCGGGGCGGAAATCGTTGCAGAAGGAAGCATAATCATTTGGGGTAGACTGCGCGGCGCTGTGCATGCCGGTTCGAAAGGCGATGAAAGCGCGAAGGTCTGTGCCCTCGATTTTGCACCGCTGCAGTTAACGGTCGCGGATGAATCGGTGAGTGTCAAGAAAAAGAAAGAGAATCCGGGCCCGGAAATGGCCTTCATCCGCGATGAGCGGGTTGTGATCGAGCTGTGGAAACCTTCATAAGGGATAGAATTAATTATGACTGCTCAAGTTGTGACGATTTCTTCTGGAAAAGGCGGCGTTGGGAAGACAACGGCGGTCGCCAATCTTGCCGTCGCGCTGGCGGCGGATGGCAGCAGGGTTGTTTGCATTGATGGCGATATTGGCCTGCGAAATTTGGACGTGGTGATGGGGCTTGAAAATCGAATCGTCTACGACATCGTAGACGTGATCGAAGGGCGCTGTAAACTACGTCAGGCCATGATACGCGACAAGCATCTGCCTGAATTGTATCTGATCCCTGCGGCTCAAACGCGGGATAAGAATGCAGTCTCGCCGAGCGACATGAAGCGAATCTGTGATGAACTTAGATTGGGCGCCGATTTTATTCTGATCGACTCGCCCGCTGGAATCGAGCGCGGTTTTCGCAATGCCATCGCTCCCGCGGACCGTGTGCTGGTGATTACCAACCCCGAGGTCTCCGCGGTGCGGGATGCCGATCGCGTGATTGGCATCCTTGAAGCGGAAGAGAAACATTCGCCCGCACTCGTGATCAATCGTTTAAATCCGGAGTTAGTCAAGCAGCATGATATGTTGTCTGCAGAAGATGTTTTGGACTTGCTCGGGATTCAATTGATTGGGATTGTGCCTGAAGATGAGGGCGTGATCGTTGGGTCGAATCGCGGCGTGCCCGTCGCACAGGATCCGAAGAGTCGCGCAGGACAGGCATTCCGAAATATCGCGCACCGCCTTAAAGGCGAAGATGTGCCGTTCATGGATCTTGATAAACAAAGCGGTCTGTGGGATCGGATTCAGAAGATGGCTGGGAGGCGCTGATGACTTGGTTTAGAAGGAAACAAAGCGCTGAGAGCGCCAAGGAACGTTTGCAGTTGGTGCTCATTCATGACCGTACCGATTTGACAACTGCGGAGTTGGGGCAGTTGAAAGATGAATTACTGCAGGTGATCTCCCGTCATGTTGATATTGACCGCGATGCCGTGCAAATTGATTTGGAACATGATGGCCGCATTCAGCGATTGGTGGCGGATATTCCTTTGCGGAGCGTGACGCGCCGTCGCGCAGGTTAGATATGTCGCGCGGTCTTTCCTGGCGGAATTTCGATTTCCTTTTGCTCGGCGCCATTGTGCTTGCCACAGCTTTCGGCGTGGCCATGATCCGTTCGGCGGCAGCCGGCAACGATCAACTCACTCCACTGGCTGGCAGGCAAATCTATTTCGCAGTCGGGGGATTGATTGCCATCTTCATTATCGCAGCCATTGATTATCATTACTGGCTGGCGTTATATCGTCCGATTTATTTTGGGATTATGGTTCTGCTGATCCTCCTGTCGTCAAATTTAGGGCAGGCGGCTTTCGGTTCACAACGTTGGTATCAAATCGGCGGGCTCTTTATTCAACCGACGGAGTTCGCAAAGATCGTTGTGGTTTTGATATTGGCGCGTTATTTTGATAATACTCAAAATCAACCGCGCAATATTCCCTGGCTTGTGCAGGCCTTTCTGTGGGTTTTCTTTTTGGCAATCTGGATATTACTTCAGCCGAACTTAAGTAACGTGATCGTGATCATGGTCATCTTCTTTGCGATGCTGTGGATCAATGGCATGGATATTCGGCAGTTGGCGATCATCGGCGGCTCGATTCTACTGCTGGCAGTCATCATCTTTCCGTTTCTGCAACCCTACCAGCAGGATCGCGTCCTTAACTTTATCCAGCCTCAGTCGAACGTAAGTTATGGTGAGACATACAACGTCGAACAGGCCCTGATCGCCATTGGCTCCGGTGGATTATTCGGCAAGGGATATGGTCACGGCACGCAGACGCAACTACGTTTCCTTAAGGTTCGTCATACTGACTTCATCTTTTCTGCAGTTTCAGAAGAGTTCGGATTGATTGGCGGGATCTTAGTAATTATGGTTGAAATTTTCATTATCTGGCGATGCATTCGTGCTGCGCAAAAAGCCCGCGATGTCTCCGGTGCGATGATCGCATACGGCGTGGCGGTTTTGTTGTTCTTTCAAGGAATGGCCAATATTGCGGTGAACTTGAAGTTGATCCCCGTTTCGGGCTTGCCTCTGCCGTTTATCAGTTATGGTGGAAGCGGTTTGGCATCGCTCATGCTCGGCATCGGACTTGTTGAAAGTGTTGTGATGCGACACAAGCCAATGGAATTCTGACGCCTCCTCATTCCTCCCCAAATTCAAAGAATTTGGGGAGGGTGTCCCGAAGGGATGGGTGGGGCAAATACTTGGAGTTATATGACAGATTATTCAAAACCGGCGCGTGTGCGCGTGGCTCCATCTCCAACCGGTCACATGCACCTTGGAACAGCGCGTACGGCACTGTACGATTATTTGCTCGCAAGAAAAACCGGCGGGAAATTTATTCTACGCGTGGAAGATACGGATCTTAAACGAACTGTCCCTGGCGCGGAACAGGAAATCATGGATGGTTTGCGTTGGCTTGGTTTGAATTATGATGAAGGTCCGGATGCAGGCGGTGCTTTTGGACCATACCGTCAAACGGAACGACGTGAAATTTATCAACAACATGCAAGCATCTTAGTAAATAATGGGCATGCTTATCCATGCTTTTGTACGCCGGAACGTCTTGAGAAGATGCGGCAGGAGCAACAAGCTCACAAAGAGTCGTTGCATTATGACGGCACCTGTCGTAAGCTTGATCCGGATGAAGCCGCACGGCGCGTTGCAAACGGCGAACGGCATGTCATCCGTTTTAAGATGCCGAAGGATGGGGTAACCATTGCACACGATCATCTGCGCGGTGATATTTCCCTCGAGAATAAAAATATAGATGATTATGTGATCATCAAATCCGACGGCTTGCCCACATATCACCTCGCCGCGATGGTGGACGATCACCTGATGCAGATCACGCATGTATTGCGCGGTGCCGAATGGCTGAGCACGTTTCCGCTTCACGTCAATGTGGTGCGTGCCTTTGGTTGGGATGAACCAGTTTGGATTCATCTTTCTGTTTTTCTCAAGCCTAGCGGCAAAGGCAAACTCAGCAAGCGCGACGCTGAACATGCCATGAAGGATGGTTATTCGGTTTTCATCAAAGACATGGAAGATTTGGGGTTCATACCCGAAGGCGTATTAAACTGGATGGCCTTGATGGGCTGGGGCGTGCCTGAAGATGACGTGATGTCTCTCAATGAAATGGTCGAACGATTTAGCATTGACAGCCTGACTCCATCCCCGGCAGCGATCAACTTTGCCAAGCTGGATCACTTTAACGGAACTCATATTCGGCTTTTATCGGATGCGGATCTGGCCGCGCGTGTCAAGCCTTTCTTTATCAAAGCAGGTTATTCCGTTAACGATGATCTTTTATTGAAAATCGTCCCATTAATTCGTGAACGTCTCGTTACATTGGATGATTGTGTTGGCTTCGCTGGCCTCTTCTTCATGGAAGAAGTAGAACCGAATCCAAATGACTTGGTTGCAAAAGATTTGGATGCAAATATTTCTGGCGCGATTGTGAACGAAACTATTCAAATACTTTCTGGGTTGTCCGATTTCAATCATCAAACCGTCGAACCGCAGATGCGTGCTTATGTGGAGCAATCTGGATTCAGCGCTAATCAGGTTTTTGGAATTTTGCGGATTGCGATTACGGGGCAAAAGGTCAGCCCACCGTTATTTGAAAGCATTGAGGTGATTGGCAAAGATAAAACCTTGGAAAGACTGAGAAAAGCGATGGAGATGTTGGAAAAACTTTGATTGAAAAACCTGACAGGTCCGCGAGACCTGTCAGGTTTTTTTACTTCCGTTTTTTCTCTATCTTAGCCCAGCTATCTTTTAGCGACACTGTAAGATTGAACACGGGGTGATCGGGCGTCGAATCGGGGTCAGCGCAAAAATATCCCTGGCGTTCGAATTGGAAGCGGTCGCCCGCTTTCGCCGCGGAGAGAAGCGGCTCCGCATATCCATTAAGAATTTCCAACGAGTTCGGATTTAAGCAATTGATGAAGTCATCCTCTTCTTCGGGATTTTCTTTTGTAAATAAGCGATCATACATCCGCACTTCGATGGGCTTGGCGTGCGCGGTAGAGACCCAATGAATGGTGGACTTGACTTTGCGTCCATCCGGCGCATCGCCGCCGCGCGTAGCGGGATCATATGTGCAATGGACTTCAATCACTTCGCCTTCATCGTTTTTCATAACCTGAGTGCATTTGATGAGATACGCATAGCGCAATCGGACTTCGTTGCCGGGAAAGAGACGATAATATTTCGGCGGCGGCGTTTCGCGGAAATCATCCTGCTCAATATAAACGACTTTGGAGAATGGGATTTTGCGCGTGCCCGCATTCATGTCTTCGGGATTATTGACCGCGTCCATCTCCTCGACCTGTGAGTCGGGATAGTTATCGATGACAACTTTCAGCGGACGAAGCACTATCATCCGGCGCAATGTGCGTTTGTTAAGGTCATCGCGGACACAGGCTTCAAGCAATGATACATCGCTGATGCTGTAATTTTTGGCAACTCCGACTCGGCGAATGAAATCGAGAATCGCTTCGGGCGTGTAGCCGCGGCGTCTCATGGCGCGCAGTGTGGGCATACGCGGATCATCCCAGCCTGTTACTCGACCTTCCTCAACAAGGCGTCGCAGTTTGCGTTTGCTCATCACGGTATAGGTCAAGTTGAGACGCGCAAACTCGATCTGGTGCGGCTTCCACACGCCGAGTTGCTCGGGAAACCATTCGTAAAGCGGACGATGATCTTCGTATTCAAGTGAACACAGCGAATGGGTGATGCCTTCCATCGAGTTGTTTTGTCCGTGTGTCCAGTCGTACATCGGATAAATTTTCCACGTCGAGCCGGTGCGATGATGCGGCGGTTCATGAATGATGCGATACATTACCGGGTCGCGCATATTGATGTTGGGATGAGCCATGTCAATCTTGGCGCGAAGCACCCGCGAGCCTTCGGGAAATTCACCGTTCTTCATGCGCTCAAGTAAATCCAGATTCTCTTCAATGGTTCGATTACGATATAGCGACGGTTTTCCGGGCTCGGTCAATGTGCCACGGTTGACGCTGACTTCATCCGGGCTTTGATCATCCACGTAGGCCAATCCTTTTTTGACCAACTGAACAGCCCAATCATAGAGCAAACCAAAATAATCTGATGCGTAGGTAACTTTCACCCATTCGATGCCAAGCCAGTGTGCGTCATCCTGAATCGCATCTACAAATTCGGTCTCTTCTTTGGTTGGGTTGGTATCATCGAAGCGCAAAATCAGTTCGCCATTGTTTTCCTTGGCGATGAGATAATCGATCATAAATGCCTTGATATGACCGATGTGTAAATAACCATTCGGTTCGGGCGGCAAACGCGTGCGAACATAACTGAAGCGGCCTGTGCGTAAATCTTCGGCGACTGCCTCGCGGATGAAATCAATGGGCTTCGATTCTTCTGGATTCATGGATGCCTTTGTTATTATTAGATGTCGTTGATTATAACAAAGTGACGAGCTTTTGAGTTGGCTTGTCTCGATATTTACGAGAAGATAGAGGCTTGTCGCAAATAATAGCCCGTGTTAGAATTCTGCTCCGCTGGTTAGGATGCTTCTTGCATCCTAGTGGGGGTTCCTCTAATGGCTGGACGGCTGACTCTGGATCAGCTAACACTCTTCATTGGGGATTAGTGCAACGGCAGCACGTCACACTCTGGATGTGAAAATTGGGGTTCGAATCCCTAATCCCCAGCTAAAAGATACCGTTTTCGACGGTATTTTTTGTTTATCTTAGCCACGTATGGGGGACACCTCATACCCGATTTTCATCATCGTGTGCAACCGTGTGCAACCGTGGAATACTGACAGGTATTGGAGTGACAATTGCATCCATGATACCCGCCGCCATGCTTTGCATATCCACTGTAGAGTGTGCATAGATGGATAAGGTAATGCTCGGGTTTGAATGACCAAGAATCTTTGACACTATCAACGCAGGCACACCATGATTAAGCATCAAACTCGCTGCGGTATGCCTTAAGTCATGAAAACGGATATTCGGCAAATTAGCTGACTGTAGCACCCTTTTGAAATCACGATGCAAACTCATTGCAACAAAAGGCGTTCCGATGATCGAAGGGAAGATCAAATCGTTATCCTTCCAATCCACGCCAACTTTACGCTTATCCTCATCAACTCTCCGCTGTTGTTCCCTAAGCTCATTGAGTGTCGTTTCACCCAGAAGAATTGTCCGAGTTCCGGCAAAGCTTTTCGGCGCACCAGCAAACGAACCCCTGCCTGTAATATCTTGGATTTGCCTGCTAACTTTTATCGTTCCTTTTATCCAATCTAGGTCAGACCAGCAAAGACCGCGCAGTTCAGAAAATCTCATTCCGGTTGTGACCGCCAAATGGTACAGCGTTTTATATTTAGAGTTAGCCGCAGCCATCAGGAACGAACCGACTTGCTGATCGTTGAGCATCTTCATTTCTTTGTGACTTGCTCTTGGAACGGTTGCGCCATGCGCCGGATTTCTTCCAATAGTTCCACCCTTTACCGCATCTTCAAGTGCGGCATGTAGCACCCGATGAGAATACCGGATGTTTGAAAGACCAACGCCCTTGTTCTTCAAATGCTCATAGAATTGATTCACCATACGCAGATTCAAATCTTTGAGTTTTGTCTTTCCCAAAATCGGCACGATATACAGGTCAATCAATCGTTCGTATTGAAATCCTGACCTCAACCGCAAGTCATTCTTTTTGATAGCGATCCATTCTTTGAGATATTCCGCCAACGTCAGTCTACTATCTTCAATGGTCAATCCATCGCCAATCTGGGAAAGCATCTTGCGAATCCAATCCCGACATTCCGCTTTCGAATTTGCAGTATGGCTTATCCGCTTGCCTTCAACGGATACTTGCGCCCTCCATTTGCCGTTATCCTGCTTGAAGATCGAGCCTTCGTTATTTCCTCTTTTTATTGCCATTTCCTGTTCTCCTTTTTTATTATGAGTTCAGGAAAGGCGACTCTGATAACCTTGTCGTCGTTCTGCCATTTTGTTAAAGTCCAATTTCCCCGAATGCGGGGTTCTTATACACCCATTGACAAAGCAACGCAAGAGAGTCATTTTGCTTCTTCGCGACATTTCTGAATAAACGCTTCTAAGTCCGAAGGCTTAACACGTACCGCATGATTGATTTGCACGACCGGAATTGAGCCTTGCCGAAGCAATTGGTACACTAACGCCTTACTGACACTTAATATCATCGCCACGTCAGAAGGTTTCAACAACGGTTCTTGTTTGACAGATTCAAAATCACCCACTGTCATCTTTCTTTTCCTCCAATTCTTTCTTCTTCTTGACTTCGTTCCATTGCGTACCAAATTTCCCAAAGAGAATATCGTACTTATTGGTTTGCGTTCTCTTTTTGCGTCCCCTCGTCAACAACTTTTCAACAAAGCCATCACGCCGGACATCGTGAACGATACTCAATGGAACAGCTATTTGACGTTCGAGCCAGGCAGTTTCCTTTTCGATTGTGATTTCTCTTGGAGTAGTAACAATTGCCTTTGCGCGTCCAATGCCGTTAGTAAACTTGTCCCACCATGGTGTTTTGAAATCAACGTAATCCCGCAAGTGAGACATAGCGACAGGAAACCACAACGATATATCGGATTCTTTAAAGATGTCCTTTGCAATCAAATCAGCGCGCTTGTCTTTCGTTTCCATTTCGAGACGAGTAAAACCACGCCGGTTATAAACTCGGATCATTCTTTCCGATTGCCGAGAACCGAAGTTAACTGTATGCGTCCCAAGTTCGCCATTATCTCTCTTTCCAAACGGAGTCTTGTTCACGGTCATTGTTTCACGCTTTGCTAATGACCGAACATTCTCACTACTGATTGCGTCTTCCACATCTTGCGGCGTAAAAGGCGCATGATCGAACGCAATATCCAAACGTGTGTAATGGTAAGCGTCGTGATATGTATTCTTTAGCATGTCATCGAATGCTCGAAATACTTCCCAATGAATTAATTCGCAGGCTTGTCCTGGAATTTCAAAGTGATAATATTCTGTCCCTTCGCGGTAAGGTTTGATATACAGCTTGAAACCAAGTAAAGACATCCAGATTTCTTGAAAGCCTCTACCGCCATGATCCATATTTTGCAAATCTCCAAATAAGTTTTTGAAGAATAAATCATATATAGCAAAACCTTCATGGTATTCACCATTAATGACAACGGAAAGCCAATGAATGCAGCACTCTAATTCAATCATTCAAGGTTCTCCATAAACTCCACCCCCCTATCAGTAAAGGGGGTGACGGCAGACGCCGTCGCCCGTCGCACCCCAAAGGGGACCCCGACGGGCATCCGGCTTTCCTTGCCGCACCAATCCCGCGCCGATGGCTCCAGTTGGCGTACTGGTTCACGCAGAGCCTTGTTTCCGTTATGTTGGGGCAAAGACTTCCCGAAGGTTGAGTTAGTAGTCTTGCGCAATCCGTCTTTTCCCCAACTACGATCAATTATGTTGCTTGGGTTGCTGTCAAGAGCGGGCATGGTTGACGCCGCGACCATAGAAAACAATAGAGCGCCTCCGGCGCGCGCCTGTTCCGCTCTTGACAGGGCCCTGATTGTCGAGATTGATTGCAAGGGTAAGTGAAAGATCGACTTCGATAACATAAACAAAAAGCCCAAACTTTTTTAGTTTGGGCAGATATTACCAGCACCCTCTTTAATCTCGCGGACGTTTTTGAACTATTTTTTGTCCTCAAGAAGAACAGATAAAACTTTTTCACACCGCTGCATTCTCTTCCTCAACTTGTTCTCGCACCGTCGCCAAATCTCGGCATATCGTTGCGAATTTCTTTGTATTGGTAATTGGATTTTGTTGCGCTCAATAAACTGTTCTACTATAAAATTCCACGGCTTTCCTAGCCGTTGTAATTGCATGAAGTAGGCAGTACTCACCATCGCCGGAGTCACCTTTGGGTGATGCGTTCCGAACCGCTTGGAGAATTCTCGTCGAAATTCCTGTACGACGATTTCCGGATTAGCCACTTGGCTAGCCATGATGGATATCATGGGTTCACCATAATTTCCAGAAGGGGGAATATAAGACACCCTGCTAATCCAATCGCCAGGCATCTCTTGGGTCTCGCCTGTGAGCAAATAAATATAAAGCATGTCGGCGATTCCTGATTGAAACTGCCCAAATATCCTTATGTAGAACTCACCCAAGCCTTCCGCCGTCTTGTAAAAATCGAGTATTCCATTTCTGTCTTCATCGGGGATCAAATCAAGCCAAGGTAAATCAATCGGCTTGCCTACGAATCCTCTAAACTTATTCAGTGATCTTGACAAATCAGGCGGCAGCAGACCGTCAACCTTCTCAACTTGCGATTTAATTTCCTGTCGAAAATCCTCCAATGGAACAGGTTTATCGTCCAAGAATATTTCTTCAATGGGATCATCTTCTGGATTGACTTCGGGCAATTGATATTTTTTCCTCATTGCCTGAATGATCGGAAGAAGGTCAGGGGACGACGGTAACAACGTGCTGAGAAGTTTGGATTCTTGCATAGTGGTATACTCCCATTAATCACATATACATTCTAACCTAGATCGAACTTAGGGCAAAAATAGGCTAGTGAATATGAAATCCGTCAATTATGTATTGCCTGATGTGGCACTCGCAAAACTAAAAAAGATAATAAGTACGTATTATCTTGCTTATCTGAATGGAACGACAATTCTCGATGCAAACGAACTTGTTGACTTTTCCCAAAGAAAGACCTATCCGGCAGATCGGATTTATATTCGACAAGCAACTGGAGCCAATTCCTTCCTATGCAAATTAGGTATTTTGGAACAACCGGAAAAATCCAAATACAGATTAACTGAGTTAGGACTAGAACTTGGTAAATCTCTAAAAGACAATGCCACATCAACCGCATCAACGTCTAGCTGGTGTTGGTCTCAAGCAATAGACCATAGTCCCTTTCTCGTTGAACTCTACAAAGAAGTTGAATTATTCGGAGAGATAGAAAAGAAAAAACTACAAGACGATATAATCGTCAAGGCGGGACGGAAGCCTACTAGTCAGTCCGCTCAAAGAGGTGCCCTCTTAATTATTAATCTTTGGCAAGAAGCACAAAAAATCAATAAACAACTCGTAAAAGATACCCACGGCATCATTATCCGTGTCGCCAAGAATAGTGATGTTTCTACTTATATAAGCAATGATAAACTCGCCGCACTTAGAGCCCTTAAGAATACAAAATACGACCTAAAAAAATTGATTAGAGTCTGTGAAGAGATCAATTTCAACTACGAAAAGAATAACTTCTTTGCGGTAGGAATACTAGTAAGAGTAATACTGGATCACGTCCCTCCCATATTTGGATTTACACACTTTAAGGAAGTTGCTTCAAACTACGGAGGAACAGCTTCGTTTAGTAAAAATGCAGAGCACCTTGAAAAATTTTCTAGAGATGTATCGAACTTATATCTTCATACCGTAATTAGCGATAAAGATCAGAGCGCAAACCCTCTGTGACTATAATAGTGAGACAACTCCATCCAATAATTTAGAGTGCAAGGCGGTGGAGAAAACATGGTACAAAATTCTAGCGATAAGGTAAATGAAGAAGTGCCCAACACAGAAGTAGTAGCAAAGGCCAAACGCAAGCAATTCACGGCTGCAGAAAAAATACGTATTCTGCGGGAAGTGGACGCTTGCCAAGGAACCGGGGAGATCGGTGCGTTGCTGAGACGAGAAGGAATATATTCCTCCTATTTAACGACTTGGCGCAGACAGCGTGAGAGCAGAGAATTAGAAGGATTGGCGCCGCGGAAACGCGGACCGAAGCCGAACCCGGAGGCCATCGAGCTAGCCAAACTGCGCCGCGAGCATGAGCGATTGAAGGAGCGCATGCGGCAGGCGGAGTTAATCATTGATGTCCAAAAAAAAGTTGCTCGGATGCTTGGGGCCACCCTGGACGCGCCCGACCTGGACGATCCGAATTGATTTCTACCACCGAGCAATTAGGCAAGACCATTGGAGTATCGGCGGCTTGTCAGGCGCTGACGATGGCGAGAAGCAGCTTGTATCGCAAGCGGCCCAAGGCTGTGTCGCTTCCGAAACCGGAGCGGCTTCCTTCGCCGCGTGCTCTTCCACAGGCAGAGAAAGAAATCGTGCGCCAGGAACTGAATAGTGAGCGTTTTGCCGATCAAGCGCCGCGCGAAGTATTCGCCACCTTGATGGATGAAGGAACCTATCTCTGCTCCTGGCGGACGATGTATCGCATCTTAAATGAAAATCAAGAAGTCCGGGAACGCCGAAACCAGCTGCGGCACCCCAATTACACGAAACCTGAGCTCTTGGCCACCAAATCGAACCAATTGTGGAGCTGGGATATCACGAAATTGCTCGGACCGACGAAGTGGACCTATTATTATCTCTATAACATCTTGGATGTGTTCAGCCGGTACTCTGTAGGTTGGATGATCGCTGAACGCAAATCAGCCAGTCTGGCTGAAACTCTGATTGCCGCCACTTGTGTTCGCCAGAATATTCAGCCGGAGCAGCTCACAATTCATGCCGACAATGGTAGTTCGATGACTTCAAAACCGGTGGCATTGCTCATGTCGGATCTGGGTGTAACAAAAACGCACTCACGCCCGCATGTATCGAACGATAATCCGTTCTCTGAGGCTCAGTTCAAAACTTTGAAATACCGCCCAGATTATCCAACCCGTTTTGGTTGCCTGGCGGATGCGCGCAGTTGGGCGGGAGAATTTTTCCGCTGGTATAACTACGATCATCATCATGGCGGCATTGGACTGCTAACACCTGCAGACGTTCATTTCGGAAGAGCGCATGAAGTATTAGATCAACGTCGACAGGTTTTGCAGAGTGCTTATCAAAAAAATCCTGAGCGCTTTGTAAAAGGCGTATCTATCCCGGCTCAATTACCATCGGCAGTATGGATTAACCCGCCGCCGGTAACTGCGGCACCGGCAGCGATCTTGAGCCCCTCGTAATCGTAGAGGTTGTGGAAAAGTGGGCGATGATTTCCGTCCACTTTTCCACAACCTTCCCGCCGCTTGAAAGGAGTGTTTTCTATCTACAAATACACAACGAATCTACACTAATCTTTGAAATTAGTTGTCTCAAATCATTGACACATTCCGAAATTCCACCCAAGTCACCTTTCAGGCTAACATTGATATTTTGTTGAACGAGATAATAAACATCCTGCGATCAGAGAATAAGTAGTCCAATTAATCTTTTACCGCAAGTATAAATAGTATTTATACTAATTCCATTAACTCAAGAACTAGTCGCCTTTCCTGTTTCGCGTGCAGATCGTGTGCAATTAGCGTAACACGCCGTAGAAACTATACTCGCACAAGACTGTTTTTACCCTATTTTTGTAACAATATACTTGTTTTCTTACTATATACAAGCGATAGACAGTCTTTTCTAAAACTCTGGATCAGCTAGTAGGCTTCATTGGGGATTGGTGCAACGGCAGCACATCACACTCTGGATGTGAGAATTGGGGTTCGAATCCCTAATCCCCAGCTAAAAATGGGCAGTTTCTGCCCAAATGCCCCTCCAAACGGGAAAAAAGAGAGCCCTCATTTTTGAAGGCTCTCTTTTTTACAGCTACCTTACAGCTAGCCGAATCAACCAGCATATCATCCTCCATTTTCTCTCTAGTAAGCTTAAGGCAAGAAACATGATGTAAATTACTCGGCTTTTGCAGCTTAAAAATTGAATAACCAAACGGCTATAGAAAGCAACTTTATGTGCCCTGCTTCCGGGCTGGGGCAACACCAACCTATCTCGCGCGAGGAACTCTTGGCGAGATCACAACCGTTGCTGGCTAAGCCGATGTCGGTTAGGCCCGACACATAGTTTGAATCAACGGATCCAAAATTCTGTGCAAAGAATGGCCTTGAGCTAAACCGGCATTGATGAATAGAGCCAGAGCCCACAGGCTTTGGGCCTGAGCGGTGCGACGTCCAGCCGCTGGATGACCTTCCAAGTCTTGGTGAAGGATACGTTGAAGTCGTCCGCGAAGGACAGAGTTGTGTTGGGCTGCACGCAGGAGGGAGTAGACCACGGCGACCAAGGCTACATGACGCTGAACAGCCTGAAAATCCCGTAGCTGATACTGATCCAGTCCTTCTGCTTTGCCTTCCTCGTGATAGACTTCCACAGGCCAGCGGTGGCGTCGAATACGAGTGACGCCGGCGGCGTGCCAGATCAAACGGTTGCTGATATAAAAGGTTGGATTGTCCGATAAGTCTTCCTGGCGATAGTTAATCACCAGACACTGTCGTCCGAAATTATGGATCCGATGCGTTCGGCAGTAGCTAAAATACGTTTCCTGTTCGCCCTTGAAGGGAATGGTGATACGGTGGAAGATGGGCTTTCCACTATGAGCAATGGCTGCCAAATGTTCCTGTTTCAACCGTTCGGCGAATTTCTCCAGCGGAAGCAGTCCGTTTTTCAAAGTCACGGGATCCTTTCCAGAGAGAGTGCCCACATAAGCTAATTTGAGTTCCCGATCCAGGAACTTGCAGAAGTCTGGTTGGGTGAACCAACTGTCGAAGGTCACGGGCAAATGGGCATCGGGATGCTCTGCCACCCATTGGGTCAGCATTTTTTCTACCAGGATCAGCTTGCTGTCGTAGAGTTCGCCCAACTCTTGATGTTTCTTCTGCTGTCTCTGCCAAACTCCCAATACATAGCTGCGCCACTTGTTCGGATCCGTCTCTTTCAGTTTCTCCTTGCTGACCTTGAGCGCGATCCCTGCAGATCGTAAACCAGCTTCCACTTTCTCCAGTTCCATCGGTTCCCACAGTTGGAACATCACCGGATAGTCCGTCTCCTCATCGCTATAATGGATGGTCACCAAGTCGTGTGCCCACACATAGCTTTGACTCACATGATCGAACAACTTGGCGATCTTCTCGAAGTCCTGACCATAGTGCTGAAGCAGCGTGTCATCCACTCCCAACACCCCCTTCGGCTTGATTGCCGTCCCTGGCAAACTCGCCAGCATCGATAAGCGCACCCGGTTTAGCTCTTCCAGCGAAAACGGACTTTCCGTCAGCAGACGATTGAGCGAACTCTGGTTCCGGCTTTCTGTCACAAACAGCCGGTTAATCCCGTCCACCGTCTTGTTCTCAGAAACGATCAGTCCGCTAACGTAACGCTTGAACTCGATGAAGGCTTCTGCCGTGAATACCTCCTCGAAGAACGGAGCGTAGTGTTGCACCAGCTCAGGAAATTCCACCAGTGGATACATGACAACCTCCCGCACAATCATCACACCTCTGCATTGTACCGCTTGGTGGTTGTTTGGTTATTCAGTTATAAATGTGCTGCAAAAGTCGAGTTACTACCCTGGAATTTATTAGCCCGTATGTAGACCTAAAGTCGACCGAAAGTGGAGCCACTGGTTTATGTCCATTCCACAACGATCAACGCTGCGGCGGCAGGTTTTATCCAATGTTTGATGCGTTGCTGAAGCCAGAGAAGAAGATTGTCGATCATGCTGCTCCCAGTGTGTTTTATAATGAAGATCGAGAAGCATCATACCCCTTTTACTTCCTCATATCCAGTACGGATGAAGCATGTAGAAGTTCTAAGTCTTGTCAAGAGATAAAGCGCCAGAGGGTGGGCGTCAGTTTTTTGAGAACTGAGTGGGATGTAAGAGATTAGCTTTGCCAATGGGCGAACGACGCCAAGGATGATTAGGGGCAGGAATCGAGGACTTGTGGATTTCCGAAGTAGCCGAGGAGGCAAGGGTTGGCATGGGCAATTGAGGCGTGGCAAGAACTGGAGATGTATTTTGGGGTTGAGATGGCTGGTTATGTTTTTGGTGAAGTTCTTTGCGGCGCTGATGTTCTTGTTGGCGTAAGGTCAGGGCGATTTGTGGCCAGCCTGCCTGCCACCGGTCCGAACACAGGAGATTGCGCAAGGTCAGCATAGGATTGACATGTGCGATCTCCCAATGCATGCCTGCGCCTTTCAGACGCGCTTCCACCACGACTTTATTTCCGCTTTCCAACGCCCTGCGCCCTTTCAGGGTAGCCCCACTCCCGATCGGCAAGTGTTGAGCTTGATAGCGTGGGTATTGCATGTGATCGATCCGTTTCTCCAGATAGGCTTGATTGGTTTGTAGAACTTCTATTGAGGGCCGTTGCATATTCAAGCGGTCCAATTCATCCAGCAAGGCCGAAGGGCCGTGATGTTTCAATTCATGCAATTGATCCTTCAACCAGGATTGGGTCTGCTCACTTTCTTCGCCCCACAGCATTTGCCCGATCTCACTGATGCGCTCGGCGGCATGCGGAAAATCTAAAATCCGGATCGCCTGTGGGCAATGAAAGTCTATAAAGTTCTGTTCCCACTCCGCACCATCCGTCACCGCCGCCACCGTTTTTGCATTTTCAATGCCTCGCACATGCGTTTCAGCCAGCGCCAGCCGCTGAAATAGGCTGGATTCTGCATTCCGGGAGAAGTACGAGTGGTTTTTGCTGTGCACCACCCATTCCCCGGCTTCCCTCACCGGCTTTTCGATTTCCCCGATCGTGAGCGTCTTCACCTCCACCCAAGTTCCGCCCACCAGCGGCACCATGGCTCCGTCCACACTCACAAACATCTTCTTGGGATTCTTCGGAGCTGCTGGACTGGTCTTTTCCAATCGCTCCATTTCCGCCGTTTGATATTCTTCATGGGCTTTCCCCGCCGCTTCCACATACCGGCGCGCCGTTGGCTCGCTCACGCTCACTTGCAGGACAAACTCTAATTCCTGCGCCGCTTTCTCAAACGGCAGGTTGGTTCCCAGGCGAATTAAACTTTCATACGCATGCGGTGTCAATTTCCCCGGCAGTAATTCCAACTCTTCATCCAGGGGGAAAAAAGCCCTGTCCACATTTTGGACAGACCCCATACTCCCGTTCCAACTGGATGCTGTGACCTCCATGCGTTTGCATTCCGCGCTTCCCCTTCATCCGAAATTCCAAGGGCTTTTTACGAAGTGACAGCTCCTTCGTCGCAATCTGGACAGAGCGGCACTTCTTTGCTCTGCGTCCATACTCGCTTTTCACTCAACCCCGCCGCATCTTGCAATACTTCCGCTCTCAACTTCAGCATCCGTTCATCCAGCGCCTTTTCTATTTCTCTTAACGTTGCCTTGGGATGCTCCGCTCGCCATTCCGCCATTTCATCCATCGTTGACTTGCTCAGATCCTGCCACCGCTTGGCTGCCTTTTTGGTTTCCATGTTTGACACCTCCTCCCTATATTACTCTCATTCCCAAAAATCTGACGCCCACCCAGCGCCAGATTTCACTACAAGCCAGCACAGAGGATCGAATCACTTGATCCAGTTCTCAAGCTCCAAGCCTTTGATACGTTTGAAATGGTCGGTGTTGTTGGTCACCAAAGTTAGGTTATTTTCCAAGGCAATGCTGGCGATTTCTAGGTCGAGATCATCGAGCGGCTCTCCCCTAGTTTCGAGTTCAGCTTTCAAGTTCCCGAAACGCCGCGCCGAGGCCTCATCAAATGGCAATACAGTAACTGCTGCCAACAGAACTTCCAGACGCGCAAGGTTATCTTCACGATGGGCGGAACGCCATGCCCCATGCGTCAATTCCGCCACACTCACAGCCGATAGAGAAAGTTCCTCATCGGCTGGTATATGATCGCCCAAGTCGAGTTTCTTGCGCAAGAGCGCGACACAGTGATCGGTATCGAGAATTTTCATAAGTCAACACGGGGGCGCAAGGTAGGATGGTGGCGGTTTTCGAGAACTTGTCGGCCCAAGTCGGCCAAATCGTCCTCATCCTTCCATAAACCGAAGGCGGCCATGGCCGGATGGACTTTACCTGCATCAATTCCATCCAGCAATCCAGAAGATTGTCCAAGCGCTTGAGCCAGGCGACGAGTGATCTCGGCCGCACGTTCCAAACGTTCCAATTCTCCGGCGCCAATGATTGCCGCGAGCGGGCGTGCCCGCCTCATGATGACAAAGCGTTCGCCGCCCGCGGCTCGGGAAAGAAACTCAGAAAAGCGACTTTTGACTTCTGTAATGTTGACTGTTTCCATATTTCACGCTCCAAATCGGTCATTATGACCTATTTCATTGTACCATATCTTTTCGGCGAACAAAATAGGACCCTGTGCCAGCTCTACTTGACTCATCCGCCGAAGAATATAGAGTGAAACGGGCTGCAGTCAGAATCGGATGTTGCTTTGGCTCAATATATTCGAAATAAAATCGGGTTTGGCCCATTATATTCGAAATAATCGGCTCAATATATTTGAAATAAGAGCCCTTTTGGCACGGTTTTGGTATCTTCTCAATAATCGGGGGTAACTGCCCATTGAGTGTTTAAAATAGCCGCCAAGTATGGCGAAAACATTCGGTTAGCTGTATTTTTGGCAGATGTGGGGGTAGCCATTTTCCGGCTTCCCCCATTTATTGAGATGATACCGGTTTTGGCCCAATATATATGAAATCCTCCAGCTAGTTCTCTGGCCGATCAACGATATTGAGTCAACCAACAAATTTTGGAAGGATACTCGGTAGGCTTACCTTGCTTGAATGATCCATACGATCTTTTTGGGCATTCGGATGAAGCCCACCTCCCTCTCACCTCGCGAGCCCCCAAATAGTGCTGTGTTTATTCATTTAACAACAGGGTACATGATTGGGCGGATACTTCGTTTGATGTTTTGGTAGAATCTTGTTTGACCGCCGGAGTATATGTATTGTAATATATACTAAAGTACATACTAAGAAAGGGGTTGACATGGAAAAAATTATAGGTGTGACTGAACTGCAGCGCAAGTTTCGCCCATTCTTTGAAGGTGTGGTTCAGAAACGGATCGTCTTGATATTGACTAGGGGATCTCGGCCGGAGGCCGTGCTGATTCCTTATGAAGACTACCTACTGGTGTGTTTGATAAGTAATTTAACATAGTCATTTTGATTTTTTCTCAGCCCAATTGCGAAGATCGCGACGCGTCCAAGACCAATTAATAGGCTGAGCCCATAAGCGGTTATATTCTGGTGTGCTGGCAAGCAAATGGTCAACCAACTTTTGACGGCTTGACCAATCACCGCGTTGCAAGTAACGAACATCAAAACATTTCAGCAAGATTTCTGCCTGATTGAGCCATGAAGAATGCGCAGGTGTCGGGACAATCCGCAACCCATCCCCATAATGGGAACGCAAGAACGAAGTGGTTGCCGCAGCAGTGTGACTGGGACTGCCATCCCAAATCAGATGAACCCGTTTGCAAGAATGGAAGGGTTGCAATAAAGACGGTAATGCTTTGCACAGAAGTACGCTGTCATTTTTATCTAAACAACACCTGCGCATTTTTCCGTTGTACAAGTTGAGCCAGGCTAAGAAGTTGACGATGCCCTGTCTTTCGTACTCAAATTCTTGACGCGCAATTTGCCCAGTACGCATGGGTGGTTCCGGATGGGTACGTTGCAAGACCTGGATATTTGGTTTCTCGTCTAATGCCAAAGCAATTTCATCTTGCGCCTTGAGCGTTTCGATCCTTTCATATATCCACAAAATCCGGCTGGCCCGCTCTACAAAGGCTGGATTGAGCGTCGGTGTAATCCAGTAGCGGTTACGATGAGGTTGCAAATCTGCGTTACGCAAGATGAGCGACACCGTCGAATGTGCGATATGAGGTACCACGCCTTGTTTCATCGCAATCTTGGCTAAACTGCGAGTAGACCAGTGCGTCATTTCTAATCCAACGCCTGAGGGTTCGGTATGTGTCAATGATTTGAGACAACTAATTTCAAAGATTAGTGTAGATTTGTTGTGTATTTGTAGATAGAAAAACACTCCTTTCAAGCGGCGGGAAGGTTGTGGAAAAGTGGACGGAAGATCATCGCCCACTTTCCCACAGCCTCTACGATTACGAGGGGCTCAAGACCTTTGTCGGGACCGCAGTTACCGGCGGGTTAATCCAGACGGCCGATGGTAATTGGGCGGGGATAGACATGCCTTTTACAAATCTCTCAGGATTCTTTTGATAAGCGGCGTACAAAACCTGTTGACGTTGATCCAACACTTCATGAGCTCTTCCGAAATGAACGTCTGCTGGGGTCAGAAGTCCAATACCGCTGTGATGATGTTCGTAGTTATACCAGCGGAAAAATTTTCCCGCCCAACTGCGCGCATCCGCCAAGCAACCAAAACGTGTTGGATAATCCGGGCGGTATTTCAAAGTTTTAAACTGAGCCTCAGAGAACGGATTATCGTTGGAGACATGCGGACGAGAGTGTGTTTTGGTGACACCCAAATCCGACATGAGCAATGCCACCGGTTTTGAAGTCATCGAACTACCATTGTCGGCATGAATGGTGAGTTGCTCCGGCTGAATGCCCTGGCGGACACACGTGGCAGCGATCAATGTTTCAGCTAGACTGGCCGATTCACGTTCGGCGATCATCCAACCCACGGAATATCGGCTGAACACATCCAAGATGTTATAGAGATAATAATAGGTCCACGTCGTCGGTCCCAACAATTTCGTGATATCCCAGCTCCACAATTGGTTCGATTTGGTCGCCAAAAGCTCAGGTTTCGTGTAATTGGGGTGCCGCAGCTGGTTTCGGCGTTCCCGGACTTCTTGATTTTCATTTAAGATGCGATACATCGTCCGCCAGGAGCAGAGATAGGTTCCTTCATCCATCAAGGTGGCGAATACTTCGCGCGGCGCTTGATCGGCAAACCGCTCACTGTTCAATGCTTGGCGCACGATTTCTTTCTCTGCCCGTGGTAATGCGCGCGGTGAAGGTAGCCGCTCTGGTTTTGTCCGGGCGAGCACCTTGGGTCGCTTGCGATACAAGCTGCTTCTCGCGGTGGTCAACGCCTGACACGCCGCTGATACTCCAATGGTTTTTGCCAATTGCTCGGTGGTAGCAATCAACTCGGATCGTCCAGGTCGGGCGCGTCCAGGGTTGCCCCACGGTATGTGTCAATGATTTGAGACAACTAATTTCAAAGATTAGTGTAAATTCGTTGTGTATTTGTAGATAGAAAAACACTCCTTTCAAGCGGCGGGAAGGTTGTGGAAAAGTGGACGGAAGATCATCGCCCACTTTCCCACAGCCTCTACGATTACGAGGGGCTCAAGACCTTTGTCGGGACCGCAGTTACCGGCGGGTTAATCCAGACGGCCGATGGTAATTGGGCGGGGATAGACATGCCTTTTACAAATCTCTCAGGATTCTTTTGATAAGCGGCGTACAAAACCTGTTGACGTTGATCCAACACTTCATGAGCTCTTCCGAAATGAACGTCTGCTGGGGTCAGAAGTCCAATACCGCTGTGATGATGTTCGTAGTTATACCAGCGGAAAAATTTTCCCGCCCAACTGCGCGCATCCGCCAAGCAACCAAAACGTGTTGGATAATCCGGGCGGTATTTCAAAGTTTTAAACTGACCTCAGAGAACGGATTATCGTTGGAGACATGCGGACGAGAGTGTGTTTTGGTGACACCCAAATCCGACATGAGCAATGCCACCGGTTTTGAAGTCATCGAACTACCATTGTCGGCATGAATGGTGAGTTGCTCCGGCTGAATGCCCTGGCGGACACACGTGGCAGCGATCAATGTTTCAGCTAGACTGGCCGATTCACGTTCGGCGATCATCCAACCCACGGAATATCGGCTGAACACATCCAAGATGTTATAGAGATAATAATAGGTCCACGTCGTCGGTCCCAACAATTTCGTGATATCCCAGCTCCACAATTGGTTCGATTTGGTCGCCAAAAGCTCAGGTTTCGTGTAATTGGGGTGCCGCAGCTGGTTTCGGCGTTCCCGGACTTCTTGATTTTCATTTAAGATGCGATACATCGTCCGCCAGGAGCAGAGATAGGTTCCTTCATCCATCAAGGTGGCGAATACTTCGCGCGGCGCTTGATCGGCAAACCGCTCACTGTTCAATGCTTGGCGCACGATTTCTTTCTCTGCCCGTGGTAATGCGCGCGGTGAAGGTAGCCGCTCTGGTTTTGTCCGGGCGAGCACCTTGGGTCGCTTGCGATACAAGCTGCTTCTCGCGGTGGTCAACGCCTGACACGCCGCTGATACTCCAATGGTTTTTGCCAATTGCTCGGTGGTAGCAATCAACTCGGATCGTCCAGGTCGGGCGCGTCCAGGGTTGCCCCAAGCATCCGAGCAACTTTTTTTTGGACATCAATAATTAACTCGGCCTGCCGCATGCGTTCCTTCAATCGCTCATGCTCGCGGCGCAGTTTGGCCAGCTCGATCGCCTCCGGGTTCGGCTTCGGTCCGCGTTTCCGCGGCGCCAAGCCTTCTAATTCTCTATTCTCACGCTGCTTGCGCCAAGTCGTTAAATAGGAAGAATAGATTCCTTCTCGTCTCAGCAAAGCTCCGATCTCCCCGGTCCCTTGGCAAGCGTCCACTTCCCGCAGAATACGTATTTTTTCTGCGGCGGTGAAATGCCTTCGTTTTGCTTTAGTAACTACTTCGGTGTTGGGCAATGCTTCATTTACCTTATCGCTAGAATTTTGTACCATGTTTTTTCTCCACCGCCTTGCACTCTAAATTATTGGATGGAGTTGTCTCACCATTATAGTCACAGAGGGCCAAGCATCCGAGCAACTTTTTTTTGGACATCAATAATTAACTCGGCCTGCCGCATGCGTTCCTTCAATCGCTCATGCTCGCGGCGCAGTTTGGCCAGCTCGATCGCCTCCGGGTTCGGCTTCGGTCCGCGTTTCCGCGGCGCCAAGCCTTCTAATTCTCTATTCTCACGCTGCTTGCGCCAAGTCGTTAAATAGGAAGAATAAATTCCTTCTCGTCTCAGCAAAGCTCCGATCTCCCCGGTCCCTTGGCAAGCGTCCACTTCCCGCAGAATACGTATTTTTTCTGCGGCGGTGAAATGCCTTCGTTTTGCTTTAGTAACTACTTCGGTGTTGGGCAATGCTTCATTTACCTTATCGCTAGAATTTTGTACCATGTTTTTTCTCCACCGCCTTGCACTCTAAATTATTGGATGGAGTTGTCTCACCATTATAGTCACAGAGGGCCCGCCCGTTCAAACAAACCTTACGCCAAATCCATCGGAACCGATACCAATGTTAATTGGACGAGTAGTGGGAAGCTTAGACACTATTGATTTTATAGACGGATTTCACTCCAAATATGGCACTATATGCGCTATTTACCACTGTTTAGACGCTATAGACACTTTCACAAATAACTTCGAATCAGTAGGTTGAGAGTTCGAGCCTCTCCGGGGGCATACAATATACCGTCGAAAGACGGTATTTTTCTTTGTTTTCGCCATATATGGTGGTATCCAAAAACCTACTTTTGGTTATCGTGTGCAACCGTGTGCAGTTGGGTGCAGTTGCGAAACATTTATCGGTATTGGAGTGACGATTTTATCCATGATACCCGCCGCTATGCTTTGCATATCAATCGTTGAGTGAGCATAGATATTGAGTGTCACGCTAGGACTTGAATGTCCCAATATTTTCGACACCA
>CAVWED010000007.1:0-1022918 GCA_963753985.1 uncultured Chloroflexia bacterium | reverse complement strand
TAAAAATTGACGGTAAAAAAGTTTGGATAAATGGTAAAAGGGTCAAAAGAATAAAAACAAGCGGTACACGTTTATGTTATAAAACCAGTAAATATTTTTTAAAAATAGAAAATGAAGATGATTGTGATAGAAATTATTTCCATCAATGCAGACATGAATATAGAATTTGGAATAAGGTATCTAAAGAACATAAAAAATATTTTGTTCCAATTCTTAAATATGAGCACAATAAAGAATATGATTATGTTGTTGAACCACTAATATTATTTAAAACAGGTAGAAGATCAAACCGTTTTAAAGAAACGATAGATGAGTTATCTAAAACATATAATATATATGATACATGTGCAGAATATGTTTGGAATTGGGTTATTACAAAAGATGGAATGCCCTTGATCCTAGATTATGGAGTATAAATGAATACGAAAGTTACACAATATATATATTTTCAAACTTTTAATGGAAATAAGGTTTATAGAGTTGGAAATAAATTATTCAAAAATGTCTCATATACGGAAAATTTAAGTGAGGCAACTGATTATAGTAAAACAAATTGGTTTATGAAGCATTTATTTGTTTGGCATTTTAGGAGTCTTTATCCTGAGTTTTTGTGGAAAAAAATAAATATTCACACCATAATTTCTGTCGGTGGAGTGATGAGTGGAATGTAATATATTGATAAAATATTGCTTTTATTAACACACTAGGAGATAATATGGAAAATCTGATTGAAATTGATGCAAAATGTTTTGATTGTGGTGATCCCTTAACTAAGGGTAATTACAGTGGTTTTTTTAGAATTATCTTATCTAAATTGGGATTTGAAATTAAAGTCCCACTGTGCAACAAATGTATTGAATTTGATGACACATCTGATAGCGAAGGAGCATATTGAAATGACTGTAAAATATAAAAATGAAGAATCTCTATGGATGATCCCTTGGGGTGGGGTTCAACCGCTAATTGATGGGCAATACGCAATAAAATATAATACCTTATTGCAAATGGCTAAAACTCCTGAAGAAGCAAAGGAAATTGCTTCTAATGTAATTAATGGATTGCCACAATTTGAAGGATATAAAATTGATATTGGTGATCCTATCCTAATTGGGATTGATATTATCAATAAGGTTATTGAAAGTGATTGTGATGACTTCGATGAGGAAACAACTAGAGAATGAAAACTATAGCTTTGGATATTGACGAGCCTGTTGCCAATCTCATAGATGCTTGGTTAAAAGTATATAACGGAGATTATAATGACCGTCTTGAAAAACAAGATATTTCAGATTGGGATTTATCAAAATTCACATGCGTTAAATGTGGAAAAAAGATTTATGATTATTTGAAAGACCCACATTTATACGATAATGTTTATCCTACCCCTATGGCTGAAGCGGGGGTTAGGTCATTAAGAAAAATGGGATATCGGATTATATATGTTACAGCATCTACAGTTGAGCAAAGCGGTAGAAAATTTAAGTGGCTAAAAGATTATAAGTTTATAGAAAAACAAGATGATTATGTAGAAATGACTGATAAATCATTACTCAAAGCAGATGTGCTTTTTGATGATGGAATACACAATATTCAAGGATTTAGTGGGGTAGGGGTTTTGATGACAAAAACTTGGAATAAAAATTTTGATTATAGTATCAGGGCTTCCAATTGGTATCAATTTCTTAATTTGATAAAAGGTTTAAATGTGCAAAGTAATCTCGTTTAGTGGCAAAGCCCTCGCAGGAAAAACAACATCAGCAGAAATATTGAAGTCATTATTAGAATTAGATGATTTTAAAGTTTGTATGATAAATTATGCCGACCTTTTAAAGTTCTATGCTAAACAATATTTTAAATGGGACGGTAAAAAAGATTATAATGGAAGAACTATCTTGCAAATTTTAGGGACGGAAAGGGTTCGGCATAATGAACCTAATTATTGGGTAGATCATGTTATTGGTTTTTATAAATTATTTGAAAAAGATTTCGATTATTTTCTTATTTCAGATTCACGTTTTATCAATGAGTTGGAGAGGTGGAGAGATTATAAAATTGGTATTATCAAAGTTTTAGTTGAAAGATTGAACTTTGACAATGGATTGACTTAAGAGCAGAAGCAACACGCTTCCGAAACCGCTTTAGATAATTATAAATATTTTGATTGGAAAATTGTTTCTGAAAGCGGTATAGATAATTTGAGAAAAGAAGTTGAATTATTTTATAAGACAAATTGGAAAACAATATGAAAAATTATGTAAAAGTTCAAAAAGAAGTCGATGATTTTATTTCCATGACTTGTGATAGATGTGGAAAAATTAGGGATATGGGATCGAAAATGCAAGAAGATTCTAGATATGAATAATGTATTATGTTGAATATTCCAATTCGTATTTATAAAGAAATTTCATTAGGAAATTCAAATCCAAAACAAATTTATAAATCTTTGGGAATTTCCGAAAAATCTTTCAGAAAAGCACTTACTCGTTTATATAAAAGAAATTTAATTCAATATAATGAAACAGATGATATATATGAATTAAAACAAAGCAAAATGATAGGAGATTGATTGTTTGGATATAAAAATATATAATCATGGTCAAACAGAAACGCTTCATATTCCTAAAAAATATGAAGAATTACTTTTAAAGTACCCTTTACATAAGGTTGTGGATATAATAAAGAAAGAAAAAATAAAAGAACAAAAGGAGAAGAAAGATGCAAATAAATGAATATGTAAAAAAGTCAAAAAGAACTATTGCGCCACTCGACACTAAACAAGAAAATAATTTACATATGATATTAGGTATGTTAACAGAAGTGGGGGAATTGGCCGATGTATTTAAAAAGAATATGGCATATAATAAGGTGATTGATTGGATAAATGTAAAAGAAGAAATCGGGGATGTTATGTTTTATATCGCTGGATTTTGTTCAATGAATAATTTTGATCTTGAAAATATATTAGAGAACAATGTAAAAAAATTACAAGCACGTTATCCAGAAAAGTTTTCAGAAGACAATGCTTTGAATAGAGACTTAGATAAAGAGCGATTTATATTAGAAAGTTAATTTCGTATAGATTTAGTACAACTGTTCTACTTGACAATTTTATAAAATTGTGTATAATTACTATAAATCATAAGGAGATAATATGAAAAAGTCACGTTTAGGATTTTTGAATTGAAAGCCACAGAATGCGGTCAGAGTTACAAAACCAGATGGTACTCGTGTTTGGAAAGCAAAGATGATCAATGGCAAAGAATGGAAGACAAAAGCGGATTACTTTCGAGATAATGAAAAGTAAATCATAAATTGAAAAAATAGTAAAAAAATAGAGTCTCAATTTCTGAGACTCTATTTTAATTTTATAAGTTACTATGTTTCATAGCAACTTTTTTGTTAAATTTTATGTATATTTCGTGTAACATATGAATAAAAGTCGTATTTTATCAATACTTACTTAAATAATCTATTGCATTTTTTAAAATATCTTTATCATCATGAGCATATCCTAATACGGAGTTACAATTACTACAAAGAAGTCCTCTAATTTTTCCAGTAATATGATCATGATCAATAAACAACGGTATATCTCTGCCCTTTCTACTTTGATTTTCACTTTGATGCTTACCGCATATAGCGCAACATCCATCCTGTTCTTTAAACATTCTATCATAATCATCTGATGTTATATTATATTTAATTTTGAAATAATTATTTCTTAATTCTTTTTTGGTTTTATGATTAGATTCTTTTTTTCTTATTATTTGTGGAAAAAATATAATAGGTTTATCTTCCATTTTTATCTCCTCACTCCGAAAATTATTAATTGGGGAAACTAGGAGTTTAGCTTATCAGATGGTTTATAACGTCATCCTATCCCCAATTCCAGTTATATGATTTATAAAACAACGATTTTATCAATACTTTTATAATCCCCATCTACCTTTACAATAAGCATAATATTTTGCAACTCTTTGAGCAGACCAAGCAACGTTTTCCCATATAAATTCTGCACCGCTTGAATAATTTGCCCAACTATATGTGCTTGAATAATATCCATATATATATGTACTTGTAGCAGCAGGAATAGAGAGAGTATCACTATAAGACAATCTTAAAACGCCATCTATAAATAATTGAACCGTTGTTGTTCCATTTCTTTGAAATAAAATATGATGCCATCCTCCATATAAAGACGATGCAGTTGGTGTTGTACAACATTGTTGAGATGTAGCCGTTAAATAAACACGAATTGCATTGCGCCACCAGGGAGGAATGATCACGGCAAAGATCATGCTCTGAAGCAAACCTAGAAGTAGGATCGAAAGGAGAGTATGTCGCGGGAACCAATTCCTCAGCATGGATTGAAACCAAGTTTTCACACCGTGAAAAGCGGAGCGGACGTTAGCTGACATTGGCATGATCTTATTCATTCCCAGCAAGAGCTGATTATACTATCTCAATGCGGGAGATGTCATTTGTGCGGGAGTTCTGGACATGGCCTTTCCAAAGGCAGGAATTTCTCAACGCGTATTACGCCAATATGCGAATCCTGCGAACAGATCATGGAAAATAGGCGGAATTCGCCCATTCGCGTCCCCAAACCATCAAATTGTCAAGTGACTCTCTCTACGATCAATGACCTGTTTGATGGCTTCATTGTCGCCCATCAGCTTGAGCGGGAGAACTCGGTCGGTTTGGTAATCCAAACCATCGAAGTGGCCAAACGAAAAGAAAGAATTGCGCAAGGACTGATCCTTCAAAGTGATCAAGGAAGTCAATACTGTTGAGACCCAGACCATCTGCTCACCACCGCTTCAGGATCACAGCCTCCATATCCAGGCGTGGGAATTGTTGAGACAATTCCCCATGGATAACTTCTTTGGGCATTTCAAAGAAGAAGCAATCCGCGGCTATAAAAGCCCAACTTTTCAGGAAGCCAAACAGATCATTAATGAATACATTTACTTTTTCAACTATGAAAGGCTACCATTGAAAACGAAACAGACACCATATTAGCTAAGGCGTCTGTTTCGTTGGAGCCATACCAAGGCTTTCTTATTTTAATCTCGTCTATAGGGTGCGGTTCAGTTTGTTCTCCATATTCTTTTAGACAAACTATAGAATTTTACATCAGCAAAGTCGCCTGAATAATTGCTGCATTTTGGGATGCGCTTGCTATTCCATATTCCAAGGCTGAAATAAAATTATAACCAAGAACCAAAGTAGTTACTGGAATCGGCCCTGCGCAAAAATAAACACCTGCACCTGCCACAATTGTTGATGTTGTTATGTTGCCGCCAGCCATTTGATTGAACCCAACACCGAAGTATTGAAGGACGGCTCCTCCCATCGTTGTTTGAGCTAGAACCGAGACACCATCTTCTACAACTCCAACAACAATTTGTACCTTGTCTGCCGCATTATTATTCCAAATTCTCCAAGCACCAGTTGTGTAATTATGAGCCGTAGTGTCGGCCATCTTTCCAACCCGAATAACACGATTATAGTAATTATAGACAAATCTATTCAGTAGGCTGTCTTCCGTTGTCGTAGTTGATGTTGTATAGAATGTTCCTAAGTATCTTCGCGTGGTTGCGCCTGATTTTACAAGGATGCCATTTTGGTAAACTAATGCTGTTGCCCTGGTAGTGGCATTTGTCCATGCCAACAATTCAAGAGCAAGCGTTCCACTGTTATTGTACGCAAATACGTCATAAGTCAATCCACTCGTCAATGTTCCGAGAGGAAGACTTGTTTCCGCAAATGTTACGATATTCCATGTTGAAGAACCATCATATAAACCAATCTTTGTGCCCTTGTAGGGAGTGTAGTAAATATTCGTTGCACCTATCACATCGGATGTGGTTACAGGTGTTCCACTGGTAAGCGTCAAGCGACCATCAGCAACCGCAAAGTCGCCTCCACCACCACCGCTTGGAGCCGCGCTGGTCCACGATAATCCATTGGAAGTTAGAACATTCCCACTGGTTCCTGGTGCAATGAACGGCATAAAAATTGAGCTAATTTGCGTTTCTATGAACAGGATTAGATTTTGCAGCGTGATGCTTCGCAAAGCACTTGTAGCAAAATCCCAAAGTCCGAACTTGGAAGAAAGGTTAGCTGTGGCAGAAGCGGCATTGAAGATGGCTGCCCCCCAGTCGAATATGTTATTATTTAGATTTGAATCCCATGCTGCACCGGCGGCAAGTGTTTGTTCAGTAACAAGAAAACTGCCTGCACCCGTAACTTTATAAATATAGAAGGTGTGTTGAATAGTATCGTTATTGACTACGGTAATGGTCAGGGCGTTGCGCATACCGGATGATGGTGAGCTAAGAATGTCCTGTAATGTCGTACTGTTCGATCTTGATTCCTGCGCTCCGTCGTCAACAACAACGCCTGATCCATTAGTGTCAACATAACTTACTGTAATGTCACATTGGGTAGTTGCGCTCTCCTTTAGTTGGATCTGTAGTTTCTTGGTTGTATCGAGAATAATATTTTCCATGGTTTCACCTCATGTTGTAGTAGATGGTTGATCCTGCTCTGCTTTCATCGTTCTCATGATAGTTGTTCGCAAGCCGATGGGTAACCCTATTGTGCTGGTAATTTAGGCCCATACTTTTGACCATCTCGTATGCGTATGTCTTACTCCTGTAGATGACGTGGAATTATGCATAGATCGTCAACATGAACTGATATTGCACCGGATCCACACGGGCCTGAATTGTTTCCTCCTTCATCAGCCCAATCACTACCACCGTCCTTCCCAAAGGAAATAAGCCGCCAGCATTTGGATTTCTGCGGCATACCCATTGTGACTGGGCTCCGTGTATGCACTCGTTAATATCGGCCACCCTGATACCTTTGGCTCGGCGAATGGTTGAAACCTGCCTTGCTCTGTTTCCCTTGTGAACAGCAATTTGGACAAATGTTTGTTCTGTGGCCATCCCATACTCCCCAGTCTATTTCATTTCGACTTCATATGCTCCCGGGAACTCGCATTGAGCTTTGCAAACCAGCCCAAATTGGCTCAACCTTAAAAAATCCAGACAGCTCTTGAATTCTTGGGAAAATGTTGTAAAAATAAGGTGGGTAATAAAGTCCATATTTAGAAGAAGAGCAGAACAAGCCGGTTTTAGAGGTATCGAGGGTAAAAGGAAACTTCGCAGGGAGAAGGCTCTGCCCTCCCTGAAGCTACTTATCACGTGCTTATGACGAGCTTGTGATGAAAAGACAATCCCTTTTGCCCGTTGGCATGTCCCTCAGGGGGGCCATGATGATTTCGATCCATGTCAAATAGATAAGGAAACGAACAAACATGGCAAAGGTGAAATTGAATCCAGTGCTGGAACAGATGCGAGGGCCGGTCGGCGACCTGGTTTTCAAGCACTATGGCGATGGTGTGATCGTTGGCCGCAAGCCGGACCGCTCCGGCGTTCAGCCCACAGACGCACAACTGCAACATCAGGAGCGCTTTCGCCAGGCGGTGCTCTACGGACAACTGGTGATGGCGGATCCCGAGAAAAAGGCGCTTTACGCGGAGGCCGCCAAAGCCTCCGGTAAACCGTTGTTTTCGCTGACGATCGCGGACTTCTTCAATACGCCCGCGGTAGACGAGGTGGACGTCTCAGCCTATGCCGGCGAGGTGGGCAACCCAATTGCGGTGCGCGCTCACGATGATTTTGCAGTGGTCAGTGTGCACGTGAGCATCACGAAGTTCAGCGGCGAGGCCATCGAAAGCGGTAAGGCCGTGCAAACTCCGCTGAACAGCCCACGCTGGACATATACGGCCACGGCCACAGTGCCGCAAGGCACGGCCGTGCGCATCGCTGTAACAGCAAGCGACCGACCCGGAGCAACAAAACCAACGGGCGGTGGCCGCCCAATCCCTTGACTGGCTTAAGCACTTGACGGAATTATCTCGTTATAAGCTGGACTTTTTCAGTTGTGTCAACTCAAAAATCCGGTTTGTATGATTGTTCGTTTCCGGATGGACGCAGCTCTGTACGAGCCCGCTAAAAATACACCCGGTCAAATGGGCCGCCCGCGCAAGAAAGGCAAGCGCTTACCAATCTAGGAAACAGTTAGTATTACAGCGCAAGGTTGAGAACGAAAAAACAGGATAATTTGAAAAAAAGCATGGTATCTTTCTCCAATCACTGGCGAGTGAAAAGGAGAGGAAGAACACCATGCCGAGAGAAATTGTAACCGAAACCAGCCGAGATAAGTGGTCGGGTCGATCCGAAAAGTTGGGTGATAAAGCCCAGGCGCAAGCTAATCGAATTCAATTTGGAACTTGCCCAGCACCCGAATGTAACCTGTCCACGAAAGATGTGAGACTGTTTTTGAATGAAACGAAAAAATATATGAAGCTGTTCAAAAGTGCGTTTGTGCGAGTGGAGCAGATGACGCGCAGCCAAGCCTATGTGCAGGGCTTGCTGGGTAATGCCCCGCGCAAGAACGTAGAACAGATTGCACTGGGACAGAAAGAGAAAGTACGCAGCCTCCAATATTTTGTGGGACAGAGCCTGTGGGAAACCGAACCTGTGATTGCGATCCATCAAGGATTGATGGGCGAGACCTTGGGAGAAGAAGACGGGGTGATGCTGATCGATGAATTGAGCGTGGTCAAGCAAGGTTCTGAGTTGGTGGGAGTAGCTGCACAATACTGCGGATCGGTAGGCAAGATTGCGAACGGGCAGGTGGGAGTGTATTTGGGATATGCCAGTCGCAAAGGCTACAGTTTGATCGAGGGACAATTGTTCATGCCGGATGAATGGTTCAATGAAGAACATGCCGAGCGCAGGCAAGCATCTGGTGTGCCGGAAGATCTGGTTTTCAAAACGAAGCCGGAAATCGGGCTGGAAATGCTGAAAAATGCGATCGAACGCGGAAATTTGGCGTTTTCCTGGGTGGCGGCAGATGCTCTGTATGGAGACTCTCCCGCTTTTCGGGATGGCGTAGCCGCCTTGGGGAAATCGTATTTCACGGCTATCAAGGACAACACCTTGATCTGGCCCACTCCGCCTAAAGTTCATGTTCCAGCATGGAGCGGTCACGGGCGTCATCCTAGCCGCTTGCGTCTGAGCGATCCGAGGAAACATCCGTTGCAAGTCAAACAATTGGTAAAGAAGATTCAAAAGCAAGATTGGGTTCAAGCTGTGATCAAAGAAGGCAGCAAAGGTCCCATCGTTTGTGATTTTGCATTTCTGCGCGTGACCGAATTGCGCGGGGGTCTGCCTGCCGGTGAACTCTGGTTGATTATCCGTCGCAATCTGGATGACCCGACTGAGATCAAATACTTTTTGAGCAATGCACCTCTCAATACGCCGCTGAACGAATTCGTGCGGATCAGCGGGATGAGATGGCCCATCGAAACGATCTTTGAAGAAGCTAAAGGTGAAGTCGGTTTTGATCATTACGAGATGCGGAGCTGGATGGGTTGGCATCATCATATGTTGCTGGTTTCTCTAGCTCATCATTTCCTGGTACGTTTGAGAATTCGTTTTCAGAATCAAGCTCCTGCGCTTACTATTTACCAAGTTCGCATGTTGCTTTGCAGCGTTTTGCCTTCATTTATTTCTGACATTCAAGCTGCTTTAGATCGTGTTCATTATTATCAAAAACGTAACTTCGTCGCCTATCGTTCACACCGCAAGAAAAAACTCGCTCAATTTCAGCTTTTCACTCGCAACCTTGCGCTGTAATATTAGAAGACCCACATACACATTGGAAGCGGCTTACCGTGCAAGAGTGGTACGGCGAGAAGAAACGCAAAATTGAAATCACTTCTGGCACTGCCGTCTGGTCTCATAGCGGGAAGCCTGCCCTACCTATTGGTTGGGTTATCGTACGTGATCCATTGCATGTTTTCAAAACACAAGCTCTGTTATGCACCAATCTCAAAATCTCGGCGGAGCAAATCGTTCAATGGTTTCCGAGACGATGGCAAGTCGAAGTCGCGGTTCATGAAGTCCGAACTCACCTCGGCGTTTGAGACCCAAAGACAATGGGCGGACTTATCCATCCTCCGCATTACACCAGCGTTGCTCAGTCTGTTCTCTGTGGTTACCTTGCTCGCCAACGTACATACCCAGAAACAAAAGCTGCCTATCCAGCAAACTGCTTGGTATGTTAAAAAGCTACCCACTTTTGCGGATGCGCTCTCGATCGTCCAGCAAACGTTGGCATCCGAAATCTATTTTCGAACTTCGCCAATTCACCGGGATGTGCGAAAACGAATAGCGTCTCGCTCCCAATACTGCTCTTCTACCGCTAATTGGGCATTCCTATAGCAATATTTTTGGATAAAGTCTAGATAAGAATATAGCCCTCGGTTTTTTGGATGAAGAGAGACCATGCCCACTGCACTTATTACCGGCATCACTGGCCAGGACGGTTCCTATCTTGCTGAATTCTTGCTTTCCAAAGACTATCGGGCTGTTGGAATGGTGCGCCAGCACCATTACCTATGAACGGATTCAACATTTGCTGGATGAAATCACGGTGATACATGGCGACCTGGTCTGGCAGTTGCCATGAATGTCATTTACACCTTTCCACGGTGACTGGGAAATGGCAACGGATTATTTTAGCTAATCCATGACACCAGTGGTGGAAACCTTCCATCTCGCTCTCCTTCACCAGTTGATTTATCTACTCAATCAACCCAATTTCTTGGTAAATGCACAACGATCCCAAAATGATTCATTGGGCATGTTTCATAATTTCCATTTCCCAAACTTATCCCATCAATGCCTTCAGCGGCAAATAGTAAGCATGGAATGCGGAAAATAAAATATAATGAGATCAAGGTATGAATGAAAACCTGCAACTATAAGGAGTGTCAATATGAACAAATTGGCAATTGACGGCGGAGTTCCTACCAGAAACACCATGTTACCCTATGCTCATCAGTTTATAGATGATGACGATGTTCAGGCTGTTATCAATGTATTAAAAAGCGACTGGTTGACCACTGGTCCTAAAGTCCAGGAATTCGAGGATGCGATAAAATCCTACACAGGAGCAAAACAGGCAATTGCAGTCAATACAGGAACGGCTGCTTTGCACGCTGCGGCCTTTGCAGCCGGGATAGGGCCCGGTGATGAGGTCATCGTGCCACCTCTAACTTTTGTTGCCAGTTCCAACTGTATTTTATATATGGGCGGAAAACCCGTTTTTTCAGATGTATGTGCTGATACTCTAAACCTTGACCCTCTTGAAGCCGAGAAGAAAATTACTTCGAAAACCAAGGCGATTATTGCTGTTGATTTGTGTGGGCAACCTTGCGATAACGACGCTTTACGTTCATTGGCCCAAAAACATGGTCTCCTTATCATTGAAGATGCTTCCCATGCTCTTGGGGGAACATACCACGGGAAAAAAGTGGGCACCTTGCAGGATATAACAACCCTGAGTTTTCACCCCGTCAAACAGATCACCACGGGAGAAGGCGGCATGGTGCTGACCGATAACCTTAAGATTGCAGATCGGGTTCGTTCATTCCGTCATCACGGTATTGATGTAGATTTTCGTACAAGAAATACAGCGAACTTATGGCTTTATGATGTTGTTAATTTAGGATATAACTTCCAAATCACCGATATTAGCTGTGCACTTGGTATCAGTCAGCTTCAAAAACTAGATGGCTGGCTGAAGCGTCGCCGTGAGATTGTTCGTCAATATGACCTAGCATTCTCTTCCATGCCAGAAATCGAGACACCTTACGTCGCGCCAGAATCTGATTCTGCCTGGCACCTCTATGTCATCCGGCTGAATTTGAGATCAATTAAAGGCGGATAGAGAGACAATATTTAAAGCGCTGCGTGCTGAGAATATAGGCGTAAATGTACACTACATCCCTATTCCATGGTTGAGTTTATATCAGAAACTGGGATATACTAAGGGAAATTATCCGGTTGCTGAAAAATCCTACGAAAGAATGATCACTCTGCCGTTGTATCCTACGATGAGCAACAAGGATGTCAATGATGTAATTTTAGCAGTAACCAAAGTAATTCAAGCATATAAAGTTTGATAGTCTTTTTAATGCATGGCGCTCAACAACTATCTCTTAATGAAAAGGAGAAAACCATGTCACAACAAGATGATTATCAGAAAGACGTTCTACGTTTTTGGAACAGCCGTGCCGGCTTGAATCAATGGGCAGGCACCAACGATATAATTGCAAAACAATTGGAAATTGAAACCATTGCTACTTACGTACACGATGGAATGAGGATCCTTGACTTTGGATGTGGGAATGGGATTACAGCAATGGAGCTGGCCAGACGCTATGAAGTCAATGTCTTAGGTGTAGATTATGCCGAAGAAATGATAAATGCTGCCAACGAACTTGCAACCAATCAAAAATTCAAGGGATCAATTCGTTTTCAGGTCGGAGATGTTCAAACTTTAACCAATCTTTCACAGAAATTCGACCTAATATATACAGAACGTACACTCATTAACCTGCCAGATTGGGTAACTCAAAGGGATGCCATCATTGCTTTAGGGTCTTTGCTTGCCGATAGGGGGTGTTATGTGATGTGCGAAAATAGCCAGGATGGTTTGGAAAGGATAAATGAATTACGAGCACGTGTTGATTGTCCTCCAATCACTGCCCCGTGGCATAACCATTACTTACACGATTCGGATATCCAGCAATCATCCTTTCCCGGTCTAAAATTGGATGGTATTAACTCGGCTTTTGCAGCTTAAAAATTGAATAACCAAACGGCTATAGAAAGCAACTTTATGTGCCCTGCTTTCGGGCTGGGGCAACACCAACCTATCTCGCGCGAGGAACTCTTGGCGAGATCACAACCGTGGCTGGCTAAGCCGATGTCGGTTAGGCCCGACACATAGTTTAAATCAACGGATCCAAAATTCTGTGCAAAGAATGGCCTTGAGCTAAACCGGCATTGATGAATAGAGCCAGAGCCCACAGGCTTTGGGCCTGAGCGGTGCGACGTCCAGCCGCTGGATGACCTTCCAAGTCTTGGTGAAGGATACGTTGAAGTCGTCCGCGAAGGACAGAGTCGTGTTGGGCTGCACGCAGGAGGGAGTAGACCACGGCGACCAAGGCCACATGACGCTGAACAGCCTGAAAATCCCGTAGCTGATACTGATCCAGTCCTTCTGCTTTGCCTTCCTCGTGATAGACTTCCACAGGCCAGCGATGACGTCGAATTCGGGTAATGCCGGCGGCGTGCCAGATCAAACGGTTGCTGATATAAAAGGTTGGATTGTCCGATAAGTCTTCCTGGCGATAGTTAATCACCAGACACTGTCGTCCGAAATTATGGATCCGATGCGTTCGGCAGTAGCTAAAATACGTTTCCTGTTCGCCCTTGAAGGGAATGGTGATACGGTGGAAGATGGGCTTTCCACTATGAGCAATGGCTGCCAAATGTTCCTGTTTCAACCGTTCGGCGAATTTCTCCAGCGGAAGCAGTCCGGTCTTCAAAGTCACGGGATCCTTTCCAGAGAGAGTGCCCACATAAGCTAATTTGAGTTCCCGATCCAGGAACTTGCAGAAGTCTGGTTGGGTGAACCAACTGTCGAAGGTCACGGGCAAATGGGCATCGGGATGCTCTGCCACCCATTGGGTCAGCATTTTTTCTACCAGGATCAGCTTGCTGTCGTAGAGTTCGCCCAACTCTTTATGTTTCTTCTGCTGTCTCTGCCACACTCCCAATATATAGCTGCGCCACTTGTTCGGATCCGTCTCTTTCAGTTTCTCCTTGCTGACCTTGAGCGCGATCCCTGCAGATCGTAAACCAGCTTCCACTTTCTCCAGTTCCATCGGTTCCCACAGTTGGAACATCACCGGATAGTCCGTCTCCTCATCGCTATAATGGATGGTCACCAAGTCGTGTGCCCACACATAGCTTTGACTCACATGATCGAACAACTTGGCGATCTTCTCGAAGTCCTGACCATAGTGCTGAAGCAGCGTGTCATCCACTCCCAACACCCCCTTCGGCTTGATTGCCGTCCCTGGCAAACTCGCCAGCATCGATAAGCGCACCCGGTTTAGCTCTTCCAGCGAAAACGGACTTTCCGTCAGCAGACGATTGAGCGAACTCTGGTTCCGGCTTTCTGTCACAAACAGCCGGTTAATCCCGTCCACCGTCTTGTTCTCAGAAACGATCAGTCCGCTAACGTAACGCTTGAACTCGATGAAGGCTTCTGCCGTGAATACCTCCTCGAAGAACGGAGCGTAGTGTTGCACCAGCTCAGGAAATTCCACCAGAGGATACATGACAACCTCCCGCACAATCATCACACCTCTGCATTGTACCGCTTGGTGCTTGTTTGGTTATTCAGTTATAAATGTGCTGCAAAAGTCGAGTATTAACTACTACAGTTCAACTTACTATTTTTTGAGCAGGATAGTGAACGCAGGCCTGGCACATCAGGCCGGCAAAGATCCGGAATACGATTCGCCAATTAATAAACTAGCCCTTGAGTTGCCGTCAATTGGAGAATTGGGTCAAGGTAGAATATGGTTATGGCGAAGGGCGTAATATACCGGTGCAAAGCAATTGTCCTCTTTGTGATTTAAATGCCGTGCGGAATGCCTTTACAAAGGAAACTTATACCTATCTAAGATGTAATTTGTGCGGTACTTTGTTTGTCGCTAATCCTCCAGCGGCAGCGGAAATTCATGCGCGCTACTCTGAGGATTACTACGAAGCCGCTTCTTTAGGAAGTCAGGATCGTAAGGGATATCCGTCTTATATGCAGGCTCAGGAATCACTGACCAAGTCCTTTACGCGTAAATTGAGTATCGTGCGGGAGCGAGTGCCATCAGGCAAATTATTAGACGCGGGTGCCGCCTACGGCACATTTTTACGTTTGGCAAATTCCTACTATGAGGGTGTAGGGATTGAGGTTAGTCACTATGCCGCATCGGTTGCCAAGAACACTTTTGGCGTTGACGTAAGAGTTGCCAGCATTGAACATTCCCCCCCGTTTCAGGATGATTGCTTTGATGTCATCGTTATGTGGGATATTATCGAACACCTTATTAAACCGGTTGAGGCGTTGAAAGAAGTGCAGCGAATGTTGAAACCCGGAGGATATGTCTTCATAAGTACGGATGACGCAGACCACTGGCTTCCAAAATTGTTAAGTTCCAGATGGTGGGCTCTTGGGGCTCCGTTACATTTATGTCATTTTTCCAGATTGGGTATGAAACTAGCATTTGAACGTGCTGGAAAGTATGAATCTATTGATTTGATTAGCGACAAGCGGCAATATAGCATTCCTGAAATTATTGAACACTTTGGGGTTTCATACCAAAGCAATTTCTTGACGAAGATTGGAACAACCTTAGGACAAACACCGCTTGGATCGTGGCTTATTAATTTTAAGCGTCCGGAACAGTTCATAGCCATTGCACGTAAAAAATAATAATGATCTGTAAAACATGGAGAAATTTGTGTGAAAGTAATTGTGATCATCCCCGCTTACAATGAGGCAAAGAACCTTCCGCGATTGCTTGAGGAATTTCAAGAGTACCGCGGCAGATATGACGTGGTTGTAGTAGATGATGCTTCCACCGATCAAACTGCCCAAGCGGTTAGATCTTATGGGGTTCCATTATTAAGGCTGCCGGCGAATCTAGGCATTGGGGGGGCCGTTCAGGCGGGGTTTATATATGCGGTCCGAAATGGGTATGATGTTGCCATACAGGTGGATGGAGATGGGCAGCATGACCCGGCTTGGATCGCAAGTTTGCTTGAAACGATGGCTAATGATAAGGTTGATTGCGTCATCGGATCGCGTTACGTAAAGAATAACCCGGACACGGATTACAAGACGCCCGTTGTGCGCCGCATTGGAATGATTTTCTCGACCTTGATTCTTTTTATGGCAACCGGTCAAATAGTAACTGATACCACATCTGGTTTTCGAGCTCTTAATTATCGCAGTTTTGAATTTTTTGCGAGAGAATATCCGGTAGATCACCCAGAAGCAGAAACGCTTCTTATGCTCCATCAATCCAAATTCAAATTCAAGGAAATTCCGGTCAAAATGCGGAGCCGCAAATCCGGGAGTTCTTTGTTTACAATCGCAAAGTCAATCGCATATCCATTTCGAGTTTTGGTGGGCTTTCTGGTTATCTTGCTTAAAACTTCGAGGATATAATATGGAATTTCTATCTACTTATGATCGAATAATCGGAACGGCTCTTTTTATTATCCTCTTTCTGTACACGGTAAATCTACTCCGTACGAATAAATTGGGCGCAGACCTTGCAGTCAGCTGGATCATGACGGAAGTAGCATTGATCATTCTATTAAGCGTTCGACAATTATCGTTATGGATTTTTCAACTTGTTGGCGAAACGCATTTTTACTCCATAGTGCTTTTTTTCGTCATCGGCTGGATTATTATGCTGATGCTTGATACGCTCGTCCGTGTTTCTAAGGTAACTAACAGGACCCGAGCGATGGCGCAGGAGCATGCTTTACTGGCCGAAAAGATGGAAAGACTTGAAAAAACCATTGAAACCCTGGGTAATTCGAAGAACAGCCGCTACATATAGGCAAAAAGTAAAGCGCTCTGCCGATATAGGAGAATAAGAATTCATGCTTTTAGGGAAGATAAGTACGCAAATATGATTGACGTCCGGTAAATAAGGTTAACTAGTTCTCCATCCAACAAATTACCCTTGATGTTATGAGGTTTGCTTTTCTGCGGTGAAGAACAGCCTGGCTATGAAGTTGCTAAACAATTTGTGCGTTTTGCAAAAAACTTGGACTTTATCCGCCATCAGAGTTGAATACAAGGAACAATATGTTGCAAGAACCTTTTGAAAATCAACCCTCGATTTCAGTTTGGATCAAACTTGTACTCTGCATTTGGATGGGGGTAGTGATATTTATTTTCTTGATAATGTTTGGCTCTCCCGAATTCTGGTCCATTGTGCAACGGCTCGGTATATATGGTGGGCTAATGAAATTGCAAGGGTTGTTGACGCCTTTTTTTACAGCCAGTTACTTGTCCTGACCTTCCTGAGACGCAAAAAGAGACATGTTTGCCTTCAAAATATTCTTCATTCTAGTCGGCTATTCTATTGGATGCTTGGGTGCTGGAGCACTAGTATTACGTGTGCTATCTGTTCCGCCGGCCTCCAGGAAAACGTTTTCCGCTGGGACAGAATTGGCCACTGCTTTTATCCTGGGCCAGGGAGTGCTGGCCAGCCTATGGCTGCTATTGGCTTTGGCACATAGGTTTTCACCAATCATCGTCATCTTGGGCACTGCAGTATGTGTGCTCATCAGCGCGGTTTTGCTTTTGCCTCGATTCGGAGATTTCACAAAACAAGTCCGTTCAATTTGGAGTGAATTACGCGCTGATACGTGGGGATGGCAGGTGGTGGGTATCTTAACGCTGTTGTTATGCCTGGCTTGGGTAACATCGTTGGGGCGGCCCATAAGCGGTGATGCTTCGGCGTTCTATATGGCCCTGCCTAAAGTTATAGCAGCATCCCACCGATTGGTGCCACTGCCCGGCGGTTATGAAGCGTTTACCAGTTTCGGGTTGCAAGGTGAACTGCATTACGCCGCATTAATGGAGCTCGGCAGCCCTGATGCTGCCCAACTCTTTGCATGGCCTACCATCTTAGCAGGGGCCGCGATGCTACTTGCACTCGGCAGACAAGTAGGTCTGGGAAGGCGCGGACAATGGATTACACTAGCGATTTTATTTACATCGTCCGCTGTGTATATGTTAAGTGGAGACGGCAAAACAGATCTATTTGCTGCTGCCTTTGGCTTGGCAGCTTATTACTGGATATTACAAATCCGATGTAAGTCACAACGTTTAGCCTCGTGGTTGACCGGCCTTTTCTGTGGATTCGCCATTGTAGCTAAGTTGAGCTATATTCTAGTAATGGCACCGGGCATGGTGTTACTATTGGTTTGGGGGTTTCGGGGAAATCTTCTAGACACTGACAAACGCAAAAAAAACATTCTTGCATTCCTAACAACGGGATTTCAAATCTTTGCAGGGCTACTGATCGCAATTACGCCTCATCTTATCCAAAACGTACTTCTTTATCATAACCCGATTGCCCCTTTCGGCATGGTCAGTGTCAGTGAGACTTGGTTTGGGCCAACCACCACCCGCCGTATTATCCTAACCTATCCTCTGGCTTTAACTTTTGGAAATTATTGGGGACAATATGGTGATCTCTCGCCGCTCTTGCTCGCCTTTCTCCCACTTGCTCTGCTTCTTCCGCGAGCGCGTAATTGGTTGTTCAGCCCCTTAGGCGCAGTAACCCTTGCGGCAACAGCGGGGCTTTTTATTTGGATCCTCTCTCAGCCATCTGATATTGCGCCGCGCTATATGCTGGCAACTTTGCTTCTATTCGTACTCTTGCCAGCGCGGGCAGTGGAGTATGTCAGCCAAAATGACACTCAGCCGCGCTGGCTTGCCTTTTGGGTGATGCTTTGTACGATTACGAACTCTAGTCGCAGTGGGGCTGCTATCTATGAATACTGTGTTCTTCCCAAAAACCACCTATCAATATCTGTCGGGTAAAATGTCTGATTGTTATCGTGAGGATCAATTGTGCCAAGCAATGGTAGCTATTAATCGTAATGCCGCGCGGGGTGCCCGCGTGTTTTTGGCCTCCTACTTTCGATATTGGTTGCGGGCGGACCTGCTGCAATGCGTAAGCACGCAAGCTGATCTTGATATAGACGGCACACCGGCGGTACAATGGCAAACATTCTATCAAAGGGGATTCAGTTACCTGTTAGTGGATCGGTCAACTCAGGGCGTATTTCTTAATGGTCTCGACTTGGCAAAACCACCGTCCTGGCTGAAGCTAGTTGTACTTTTCCAAAAAGATTCGATCACTGTGTACCGCTTATATGCTATTCGTCCACCGTCTCGTCAAGTTGAAGCCTGTCGTCAAGTTGACCCACCGTCTTGGGATGTAGTATTGCGCTAATGAGACTTCATATGTTTAAGTAGAGAAGATTCTCCAATTGATAAATTTCGTAACCTGCCCTCTCTCCATGTTCGAATGTGAGCATGGCTCAGTAAATCTCAATTATTGCACTGTTTATATTAGACGCTAATAGAAACCTGAGTATATAAAGTTAAGGCGAATCAAATGACCGGGCAAGCCGCGGAGGCCGCCCAGTCACTTGACGTAATTCCATCCCTATGAGATTATTAGCCCTCGATTTTTGGGACAAAGAAAGACCATGCCCACTGCACTTATTACCGGCATCACCGGCCAGGATGGTTCGTATCTTGCTGAATTATTGCTTTCCAAAGGCTATCGTGTCGTTGGAATGGTACGCCGCGCCAGCACCGTTACCTATGAACGGATTCAACATTTGCTGGATGAAATCACGGTGATTCATGGCGACCTGACGGACCAAGGCTCGTTACTTTCCATCATCGAAGAATATGAACCCACCGAAGTCTATAACCTTGCGGCCCAATCCTTCGTGACGTCCTCGTGGAACCAGCCCACGTTGACCGCCGATGTTACGGCGGTGGGAGTGACGCGTTTGCTTGAGTCGATCCGGTTTGCCAACCCGAAGATCAGGTTTTACCAGGCTTCCTCCAGCGAGATGTATGGAAAAGTGGTCGAGGTTCCACAGAAGGAAACCACACCGTTTTATCCGCGCAGTCCCTATGGCGTGGCGAAGGCCTATGGACACTGGATCACGGTGAATTATCGCGAATCGTTTGGGATGTTCGCGGTTTCGGGAATCCTGTTCAACCATGAGAGCCCACGGCGCGGCCTGGAATTTGTAACGCACAAGATCACGGATGGCGCGGCACGGATTAAGCTGGGGCTGGCGAAAGAACTGAGCCTTGGCAACCTTGAAGCCCGCCGCGACTGGGGCTTTGCCGGTGATTACGTCCAAGCCATGTGGGCCATGCTGCAGCAGGAACAACCTGAAAACTTTGTGGTCGGCACAGGCGAGACCCACTCGGTCCGTGAGTTCTGTGAGATTGCGTTTGGTTACGTCGGTTTGGATTACCGCGATTTCGTGATCCAGGACCCACGTTTTTATCGTCCGGCAGAAGTGGATTTGTTGATTTCCGATCCAAGCAAGGCGCGGCGCATGTTGGGATGGCAGCCGAAAACCAACTTAAGACAGTTGGTTGGGATGATGGTAAACTCAGACCTTAACCGGCTGAAAGCTAGGACAAGTTCCTGTTGATGATCCAGCCAAATTTTAATTCCACGAAAAAGAGAAAATGAGTTCTGAAAACGCAGTGACTTCCAAAAACGAATGGGATCTGATCATCCGCCCTCAGCGCAGTTGGTGGGATTTGCGCCTGGGCGAACTATGGCGTTACCGGGATCTGGTCTGGTTGCTGGTCCGGCGCGATTTTGTTTCCCAATACAAGCAGACGATCCTGGGCCCACTATGGTATATCATCCAACCCGTCCTGACCACGGTTGTTTTTACAGTTATCTTCGGCAGCATTGCCCATCTCTCCACGGACGGCCTGCCGCCGTTCCTGTTCTATCTGGCAGGCACCACCGTGTGGAGCTATTTTTCCAGCTGTATCACGAGCACATCGAATACCTTCGCTGGCAATGTGGCTATCTTCGGAAAAGTTTATTTTCCCCGCTTAAGCATCCCGGTATCCACCATTTTTTCCAATCTTATTTCAATGGGCATCCGTTTCGGCGTGTTCGTAGTTTTCCTGATTTATTTCATGTTAACCGGCTCGGTAATTCAGCCCAATGTTTGGATCCTGTTGTTTCCGGTTTTGCTGGTGATCATGGCAGGGCAAGGGCTAGGACTTGGGATCATCATTTCTTCACTCACTACTAAATACCGCGATCTGCAGCAACTGGTGGGCTTTGGCGTACAGTTGATGATGTATGCCACCCCCGTCATTTACCCTCTTTCGACAGTGACAGGGAAATGGCAATGGATCATCCTGGCCAATCCCATGACGGCGGTGGTGGAAATCTTCCGACTCGCATTTCTGGGGACAAGCACACTAACACCCGTTTATTTACTTTACAGTGTCATTTTCATGCTTGCCGTATTGATTATAGGTGCCCTCATCTTTAATCACGTTGAAATCTACATTTATGGATACGGTCTAACATGTCGAATACCGCTATCTCCATTGAAAATCTTTCCAAGAGTTACCAACTCGGCGTGATCGGCACCGGCACCTTTCGCGGCGACTTCCAGCGCTGGTGGGCACGGCAGCACGGCAAACCCGATCCATATCAAAAGGTCGGGGAGGTTGATCATGGCAACCGCCAAGGCGAGACGATTTGGGCATTGAAGGACATTAGCTTTACTGTGCAACAGGGTGAGGCGCTGGGAATTATTGGGCGCAACGGGGCGGGCAAGAGTACCCTGCTCAAGATTCTTTCGCAAGTGACCGCTCCTACCTCGGGAGTCGTGAAGGTGAAGGGGCGCATCGCCAGCCTGCTGGAGGTGGGGACGGGTTTCCATCCCGAATTGACCGGGCGCGAAAATATTTATTTGAATGGCGCCATCATGGGCATGAGCCGGGATGAAGTTACACGTAAGCTGGATGAGATTGTGGATTTTTCCGGCGTGGAGCAATTTATTGATACGCCGGTAAAACGCTATTCCAGCGGCATGTATGTGCGCCTTGCTTTTGCCGTGGCGGCGCACCTGGAGCCGGAAATTTTAGTGGTTGACGAGGTACTATCGGTTGGGGATGTGGAATTTCAAAAGAAATCATTAGGTAGAATGTCGGAAGTTTCAAATGAGGGCCGCACCGTATTATTTGTAAGTCATAATTTGGGAACCATCAGCCGTTTGTGTCGCAAAAGCATTCTAATAAACAAAGGTCACTTGGTGTGTTATCAAGAAACCCCTGATGTGATTGCGTCGTATATCGAGGCCGGCCAAAGCAATTCATCGGAATACACGAAACCGCATGATCCTTCCAAGCCCATTGCCATGAGAACTGTACAAATTTGTGACACAAAGGGGACATTGCTTACGAGCCCAGAAGTGACATATGATAAAGAATTTAAACTCGACATTGAATATGAAGTGAACCAAACGGTAAGTAATTGTACAGTATGGATGGCCTTGGAGACCCAGGATGGGATCATGGTCTTTACCTCCGCCGATTATGATAAGAACCCTGAGATGTTGGGGAACGAAATCCCCGGCTACTACAGGGCTGAGGTTAAAATTCCAGGGGAATGGCTAAATTATGGCCGTTATGTTGTAATTGTCGGTATTGTTCAAAATTCACCTGTGATTGTATTTGACCGTGAAGAAACCATCACTTTTTCTGTGTTGGAGGTAGGCTCCCCAAGTGCTTTGCTTCAAGGTGGAACACGTCGTGGGGTATTGCAACCGATTCTGATGTGGGAGACAACAAAACAAATCCAGGGACCGGGCTGAACCCTTATGAACAAAATACCGGGACAAAAGAACGTTTTGGCAATTATTCCAGCTAGAGGTGGGTCGAAAAGGATCCCAAGGAAGAATGTAGCACGGCTAAGGGGAAAGCCCCTGATTTGCTATACGATCGAAGCTGCCTTGGAAGCAGGACTGGTAAAAAACGTGGTGGTGACAACTGATGATTTGGAAGTTGCAGAGGTATCCAAATCATGTGGCGCACAGGTACAATACCCCCGTCCAAAGGAACTTTCCGGGGATTCAAGCCAAGCTGTAGATGTTCTTAAATATTCAGTCACTCTTTTCGAGACAGATGGTTCACGGCCGGATATCATCGTGCTGCTTCAACCGACCTCACCGTTCCGGAACGCAAGACATATCGATGAAGCTGTGACACTGCTTCTTGAGACGAATGCCGATACAGTGACGGCAGTTCGGAAAGCGGTCGAACATCCGTATTATTTGTGGAAGGTAGAGAGTGAGAAAATCGTTCCCCTGTACACATATGATCACCAAATGACAGAACGAAATAAGCTGCCGCCCTTCTACATAGAAAATGGCTCCATCTATGCCATCCAGAGAGATTCTCTTTTTCGATTTGGGTTGTATGGAAAAAAAGTTATGCCCTATGAGATGACATTTCTTAAATCGGTTGATATTGATGAACCCGTCGATCTTGCTTGGGCAGAATTCCTAATATCAAATCGGCTTGTATATGTTTAATGACAATTCTCTCGCATGATACCGACATAAAACTATGCTGAGGAAAGAGGAGAAAATTATGCCTATGTCGCGTAGAAAATCCAAGGTAAGAGCTACTTCTATTTCAGTTGTCATACCCGTCTACAACGGAGAGAAATCCTTGCCGATCCTTGCTCAACGAATGGAGCCTGTGCTTTCGGAACTAACCACACGATTTGAGCTTATTCTGGTAAATGATGGCAGCAAGGATGATAGTTGGAATACAATCAAAAGGTTGGCAATTCAACACCCGTTCATTATAGGAGTTAATCTCCTGCGGAATTTTGGTCAGCATAACGCGCTCTTGTGTGGAATCCGTGAAGCCCGTTATGAATTTATCATCACGATGGACGATGACCTACAACATCCACCTGAAGAAATTCCAAAACTTGTGGCTGAACTTCAGAGAGGATTTGATGTAGTCTATGGTACGCCAAAACAAGAAGAACATGGTTTGTTGCGGGACTTTGCGTCTCAGATTACGAAACTTGCCCTGCAAGGTGCGATGGGTGTACAATCTGCCCGGAATGTAAGTGTATTCATAGCTTTTCGCTCAAAGGTGAGGAAATCCTTTCGCTCCTATCAGGGAGTGTTTCCGAATATAAATGTATTACTTACTTGGGGGGCTACAAGTTTTAGCGCCGTGCGAGTTAAGCATGATCCTCGCAGAATTGGAAAATCAAACTATAATTTTGGCAAGCTAGTCACTCATGCCATGAACATGATAACCGGTTTCAGTGTTCTGCCTTTGCAGCTAGCAAGTATGATGGGATTTTTCTTGACATTCATTGGGTTGGTAGTTTTGCTCTATTTAGTTGTTCTTTATATTCTGGAACGAGGAAATGTGCCTGTACAAGGGTTTACATTTCTTGCGTCGATCATATTAATATTTCTCTGGGGCACAGTTGTTTGCCTTAGGTATTATCGGCGAATACCTTGCTCGAATGTATTTCCGCATAATGGATCGACCTACCTATGTAGTTGAAAGCAAATTCAAATTATCAACAAATCAGGATTAAATAAAATGCGTGCGGTCATATTGTGTGCAACGAAAAGAGGCTATCAATTCTTAGAGCGATTCTCTGAATTAGCCCCTGATATTGATTTGACCGTTATCAGTTTTAAAGAGGAACCTTGGGAGCCTCCTTTTTTTGAGGATATAAGAAACCTTACCAATAGGTTAGGTGGACAATTTGTTCAAGGGGAATTTCTCGGCAGTGAAAAATGGACTTCCTTTTGGGAAACAACACCATTTGATATCATAATTTTGGTAAGTTGGCGTTATTATGTTCCAAAATCTGTATATCAACGGGCGCGAATTGGGGCGTATGTATTTCATGATTCTCTTCTGCCCGAATATCGTGGTTTTGCTCCTACAGTATGGGCTATTATTAATGGTGAGGATCATACGGGAGTGTCTATAATCGAAATGGCTGAAGAGATTGATGCCGGCAATATCTTAGACCAACAAAAGGTACCCATTAACCCGGACGATACAATTAATATTGTAATGGAAGAAGTTACCGAGGCTTATTTATACCTATTAGAGAAAAATATCAAGGGGCTCATTTCTGGTGAATTGCCTTACACTATTCAAGATCACACAAAAGCTACATTTACTTGCAAACGACTGCCATTGGATAATTTAATTGATTGGTCGGCGTCAGCAAAACAAATTTACAATCTTATTCGGGCAGTTACTTTTCCTTATACCGGCGCGTATACTTATCTTGATGGTAAACGTCTTCGGGTATGGGGCGCAAAACGTTGGTCAAATGGTAAAAAATTTGTGGGTTTTGTCCCTGGAAGGGTAATTGAAATCAAGTCAGGGGAGGGTAGCATTGTATTAACTGGCGATGGGGCTTTGTTACTAACTCAGGTACAATTTGACGACGGATATGTTGTTAACGCAAGTGGAGTCCTTACAAAACTTAGCCAAACACTAGGCAGATGATTATAACGAATTAACACTTGCTGAAAAAGAACAACTAATTATCAATACGAATTTGTGTTATTTCAATGCGCTTATTTATAAGGACATTCTGATGAAAGCTCATTTTCGAGCAAATGTTATTTCTTCTGAAGATAGAGAAAGCTATAACCCAGTATTATTTGATGCACTGGCAAGTATTGAGGATGATCACTTTTGGTTTCGCACAAGGAATCAAATTATATACACTTTGTTGAGACAAATTAACGCATCCTTTCAACCGGGGCACTACATCTTGGAGCTTGGTTGTGGGACTGGAAATGTATTAAGAGTTTTGGAAAAGGCGTGCCCTAATGCTTTAGTATTGGGTATTGACCTTTACTTAGAGGGTCTGAAGTTCGCTCGTCAACGTGTTGCCTGCCCTTTATTGCAAGCTGATATCAAGGCCTTGCCATTTAAATCGAATATTCATCTGGTCTGCATGTTTGATGTTTTGGAACATTTGCAGGACGATGAAAGTGAATTAAAGCTGCTGTATGACATTATTGCACCGGGGGGGACATTGTTTTTAACTGTTCCCGCTCATCCTTCTCTTTGGAGTTTCCTTGACGATGCATATGGACATTGTAGGAGGTACGAGTTAGGTGAATTGCAAAAGAAACTCTCAAAGGCAGGTTTTCAGGTATCCTATGCAACTCAATTTATGACAGTTATTTTCCCTTTTGTATGGTTGTCAAGAAAGATACGCTTTTTAAATTTGGACAGAGATGCTCTCTCAGTTGAAAAGTTCAATATCTTAGCCACTTCTGAGTTTAAAGTCACTCCAATTGTGAATCCAATATTGGCGACTTTATTGTCCTTAGAAATTCCTTTCATCGCACGGCGGAAAGAATTACCCGTTGGGACATCCATCTTGGCATTGGCGCACAAACCATTATAAAAGTCAACAAAAAACTAATCCAACATAGGTAATAACAATTTATAAGCTCGGTTTTCTGCGCTGTAGGCCATTGGATGGTTAGCTTTTTTGTACCAGGAGTAGATCTAATGGTGGCATCGAAGAATATAATGAAAATTCGGTTTGAATACCTGGCTATTTTGTTTTTGACAATTATCACCCATGGTCTCATTCTCTTAAGCGATGGAATCTTTTGGGATGATTGGCTCTGGTATACGAGCTTAATATCCAAGAATCATTTCCTGATATACCAAGGGGCGATGGAGAGAGGGATTCCCACAGACTACTACTTCTTTTTACTATTTACAGTATCTCCTAATGTTATTTTTAATCAACGATTAACTGTTTTCTTGTTGATCCTATTAAGCTCTTTTATACTTTATTGGATTTGTATTGAATCCAAAATACTAAATCGGGCCGGTAGCCTAATACTCACTGCAATCACGATAAGCTATCCTGCTTTTCAAACTTGGATATTAATCATTACTTCTCAATATATATTTTATTATTTCTTGTTTCTGCTTGGCACCCTTATCTCCATCAAAATGGCTAAATCCACTTCATTTTTGAAGATCGGATTTCGTTTAACGTCTCTAATATTATTTTTCATTAGTTTCTCGTTGAACTCGCTGCTCGTTTTTTACTTTGGATTCCTGGTATTTTTATTCGCTGTCGCGGAGAGGGATAAAACGCCAAGAAAAGATGTCATTACTAAGTTTCTGATTCTGCATATCGATTATATTGTTCTTCCCTTTGTATACTGGATTATTAAAAACGCAGTCTTTTCTCCCCATGGCTCTTATGCTAACTACAACCAGATAGACCTCTCGCTCTCCCAAACACCGCACTTGATATGGCTCTTTCTAAGGAATGGTGTTTACAGCCAGATTAGTTCGGCAATCCTTGCAATCCAATATCCCATTCTATTGATGCTTTCATTGCTTGTGGCGATTCTTATATTCAGATTAAGGAAAAATAGTAAATTAGATGTATTTATCTACAACAATCGTTCAATACATGTACTGTTATTCGGCCTTTTCCTATTAGGACTTGCTATATTTCCTTATGTCGCTGTAGGGCTGTATCCCACGGTTCATGGATGGAGCACTCGTCATTCGCTCTTGTTGTCGCTTCCGATCGGTTTGATTCTGATGTCTCTCTTGCAATTGATTTTTAAAGAGACCTAACGGCTCCATCCACTGGACAGGATGGCTATCGATTTCAATTTTACTTCTGGGATTTATCTCATTGACAATCAGTCAATATGTTGGGTGGCAACAAAGGTGGATAAAAGACAGGTCCGTAATGATAGAATTAAAATATATGGATAAGGCTAAAGAATACTCGGTATTCTGGATCGAGGACAAACTCAATGCTGGCTGGGGCGAGACTTACAGGTTTTATGAATGGTCCTCAATGTTCAAGGAAACTTGGAACGACGAAAAATGGATTGGATTGCCAACAGGCGTTTATGGCGAATGGTTTTTAACACAAGGAAATATGGAAGCTTATCGGTCTTATAATATGAATGATTTTGATCCTTTTGGATGTCAGGCAATTCTCGTGATTCGTCAAGGTCCGATCCCATTCGATTCATTATCAACGCTTGTTCACTACTACTACTATCGCTTCTTTCAGCCCAATCGTATGGATTCGTTCTTGGAAAAAATTACTAAAGTTTCCATAAAACCTAATCCTTCCAGTACGGCAGTCGATTGCCACCATTAGCTCAAAAGTTATTTAGTCTGAGTTAATGAAAACCAATGATACGAAGCCTAATTGTTTAGCAGGTTAATATGACAGATTGGCAGTTCAATCTTTTGGGCTGAATATTTGCTTACCAGACATGTTCTCTGATTAATTAAAGAAGGTATATGGAAGTTGGCAGTTTCTTTGAGTTTCCAGAATTAGATTGTCATACCCCTGATCAGTCGATATTGCATACATTAGAATCTTGTTTCGGTATGCGCAATCATCATTACCTGTTTTTCGGAGATGGAAGGCAGGCAATTAAGGCAATTTTATTGTCGTCTTATGAATTGCTAAAGGACAGAGTTTGCTATTTGCCGGCTTACCTGTGCGGCGCAATTCTCCAGCCATTTGTTGAGCTTGGTCTAGATGTGGCGTTTTATTCTCATGGTCATCCTCTGAAATTCAACCTTGACTTTACGATACGGAATGCTTTGATTTATGTGCTAGATTATTTTGGCGTTGAGGAGCTATCCAATCAAGAGATTGCATCACTGGCGCAAAATGGCAATGTAGTGATTGTGGACATCACTCACTCGATCCTCAACAGTACTCGATTCGAATTGGAAAACGAAGGCATCTTCTTATTGGCCAGCCTGAGAAAGAGTTTTCCCATTCCAGATGGAGCGGTCGTTTATTGCACAGGCGACCCTCTCCCGATTGAGTTACATAGAGCATCACAGTACACTGTGATGCTTGAGGCGATGGTATCGAGGAAATATTATCAAAATCCAGAATTAATTTCTTCAGCTAACAGTTTGAAAGAGATCTATAGAAGGTTGTATAAGAATTTTGAAGCGACCAAGGATCTGAATGAAATAAACCTAGAGGCAATGTCTGAAATATCGTTCCTTATCCTTGCGCAGTTATCTATCGATAATATTATAAGGAGACGCTTGATAAATTTGAATTTTCTTTACCAAAACATAGAACCCTTGTATTTCCTTTTTGAACATGATAGGATTAAAAGCCCTTTCATCGCCCCACTGATATTTCCTGACAACCTTGAACGGGATGCGATGCAAGCAGAATTGACTCGCCAGGGAATTTATCCTCCGATTCATTGGAAATTGCCTAAAGAGGTGGATTCCTCTTACAGCTATGAGCATCACCTTAGCAGTACAATTCTATCTATTCCAGTAGATCAAAGATATTCAGAGACGGATTTAGAAAGGGTTCCAACGATCTTGAAAAATAAGCTGAGCAGACGATAAGTCGGGTAGGAGACTTCATATAGAGATGAAATGGCAGCTAAGTATCCTGAAATGCGCCAACGGTGACGGGGAGAAGTGGCGAGCTCACGTTGAGGGCCTGTCCATGGATTTTCGGGACATTCACTATACTCGAGACTACGCCCGAATTTATGAAATGACATTTGGGCAAGACATCTATCTTGCAATTTTTGGTGATGATGACAATTACATCCTAATGCCATTCGTCCGTAATGACATTCAACAACTGCCATTCACGCGTAATCTATTATCGGATATTTCCCTCTATGATATCGAGAGCCTCTATGGTTATGGCGGCCCACTCGCTCGAATCCGCGATGAAAATCTAACCGCGAAATTATATGACGAATTCTTGTCTGCTTTTCATCATTATTGTGTAGAAACTGGGATTATAGCCGAGTATGCGCGTTTGCACCCATTACTTAAGAACCATTATCCACTGATGAGGGTTGAAGAAGGGAGAATCGTGCAGCTAAAACAGGTCGCCTATGTTGACTTGACCCTAGATAAGGATACTTTATGGCATGGTTTACGCAAGGGACACCGTACCAGCGTAAACAAAGCCCGCCGGCTGGGTGTCCAGGTGGAGCAGGAGCAGGTTGCAGACGAGGCTTTGGCTGTTTTTCGGAAGCTATACAAGGAGACGATGGAGCGTAAGCAGGCTGGCGAGGATTGGCTCTTCCCTGATAGCTACTTTACGAATTGTGCTAACTGCTTGGGCGATCAACGTATATCCATCTTCTCTGCCAAAGTGGATGGTGTGACGGTTGCCAGTTCTTTGATCATTCATGCTTATCAAACTGTATATTATCATTTTGCCGGGTCGTCGGAGGTTTATCGAGACTATTGTGCGAATAATTTGTTGCTGTATGAAGTCACCTTGTGGGCAAAAGCCCAGGGTTATCACTATTTTCATTTGGGGGGGGGCTATGTAGCCGGAGACAGCCTCTATTTCTTTAAATCTGGCTTCTCCAATACAACTGCTTGGCTTTATGCCTATAAACGAGTTCATGATGAGAAACGTTACACACAACTCTGTGAGCTGAAGAATGCTTGGAATTTAGCCCAGGGTATTCAACGGAGCGTTTCCTCATTCTTCCCAGGATATCGTAGTTGAAAGTGTCTATTTAGGAGGTCCCGATGATTTTTGGTGTCAAACAATTCGAATTTGCGCCCGATGATCCTTGTATCGTCATTGCTGAGGTAGGTGTTAACCACAATGGTAACCCAGCCATTGCCAGGCAATTGGTGGATGTAGCTATCCACGCTGGAGTAGATGTGGTTAAGTTTCAGGCATTTAAGTCTGAAAAAGAAATCAGCCGCTTTGCACCGAAGACTCCTTATCAGGAAGAAACAACTTCCTCAGAAGGCAGCCAATTAGAAATGTGCAAAGCTCTTGAACTTAGCGCCGGTACCCTTAAGGAAATGCAAGCATATTGTGCTGAAAGAAGGCATCGGATTCTTGGTCACTGCCTTTGAAACTGATAGCGTGGATTTATTGGTGGATGAACTGAAGGTGGATGCACTTAAAGTGGCTTCAAGTGAAGTGACCAACCTTCCTTTTTTGGAATACGTCGGCTCGCGCTGTCATTCCATTGTTCTATCTACTGGAGCAAGCACCTTGTCCGAAGTTGGCCTAGCCATTGATGCCTTGGTTCGAGGCGGCTGCAAAGAACTCTTGCTATTCCATTGTGTGACCAGTTATCCTGCCGATATTGCCGAGGTTAACCTGCGCGTCATGGACACTATGCGCCAGGCTTTCGGCGTACCTGTGGGATTTTCCGACCATACTCAGGGAATCAATGCGTCGATTGTAGCAGCCTCTTTAGGTGCGGCTGCAGTAGAGAAGCATTATACGCTGGATCGGAATATGGCTGGCCCAGATCATCGCGCCTCAATTGAGCCGGGTGAACTGGTCGCGTTGGTACGCGGCGTGCGCGAAGCCAGGCTTGCATTGGGGAGCCCGATCAAGCGACCGCAACCTGGAGAGATGCCAAATTTACAATTAGTGCGTAAAGGGCTGGTCGCTACACAGAATTTGCCGATTGGCACTCGCTTGACGAAGGATATGATTGACATAAAGCGTCCGGCTACGGGCATCGCTCCTGGCGATTTTTCCAAGGTATTGGGGATGGTACTTACATCGGAGGTGGATGAGGATGCGCCTATCCGCTGGGAAGACCTAAAGCAGTAATACCTATGTATGATACTCTAGCACCCCATTATCGCGATTATTCGGCCAGCAAAGCACCATATTTGGATGCCATTGATAAAATCATTGTTGACCGTATCCCAGCCGGGGCACGTTCATTACTAGATGTCGGTGCGGGCGACGGTGTCAGAGCAGTTAAGATCACCCAGGCGTGGCACCTCTCAGAATTGGTGTTGGCAGAACCCAGCGTAGCAATGGTAACACTCTGCAAACAACTTCCAGTAAGTGAAGTTTGGCAGGTCGCTGCGCAGGAGCTGCCCGTAACTGAGAGACGATTCTATGTGATTACTTGTTTATGGAATGTGTTGGGGCATGTATCTAGCGCGCCAGAGCGGTTGGTCGCCCTGCAAAAAATGCGCGAATTTCTTAAACCCGAGGGCGTGTTGTTCTTTGATGTAAACAACCGATATAATGCCCTTTCGTATGGCTGGCTACAAGTAGTAGGGAGGTTTTTCTATGATCTATGCTTACCTAACAACACGAAGGGTGATGCGACTTTCCAATGGGCTATTGATGGAGAAACAATTACCGCCATGGGTCATGTGTTCACTCCGCGTGAGATCAATTATCTACTGCACGAGGCAGGTTTACGGGTTAGGAGGCGCTACGTAATGGATTATCGAACAGGTCAATCACGACGGTTCGTGTTTGAAGGTCAGTTACTCTACGAAGCTGTATTGGAGGCGGTTTGATGAAAAGCTGGGATCCAAAATGGGAAGAAATATACTCAAGCCGTTCTTGGGGAAAATATCCCCCTGAAGAACTTGTGCGTTGGGTCGCCAAGAATTTCTACCAGATTCATAAACGCGACAGCGTGAATATTTTAGATGTTGGATGTGGAACTGGAGCATGTAGTTGGTTCATAGCCCGCGAGGGGTTCTCTGTATACGGGATTGACGGCTCTTCAGCTGCCATTCGGGTAGCCCGGGAGCGGTTCGATCATGAAGGACTTCGGGGAGAATTTACGGTTGGTGATTTTATCGATTTACCTTGGCCGGATGAATACTTTGATGGTGCTATCGATGTCGTGGCTCTTAATCACAACACGCTCACAGCAAGTCGACATGTATTGTCAGAGGTTCGACGTGTTCTTAAACCCGGAGGTTATTTCTTTTCGATGACCTTTAAAGACGGCTGCTGGGGAGATGGAACTGGGCAACCGATTGAACCCCACACTTTCCAAGGTATTAGCGAGGTCCCATGGTGGGGACGGGTATAAACCGCTTTTCACCGGAGAGTGAAGTTCGACAGCTTTACGATCTTTTTGACGACTTGCATTTGGAGTACAGCCTCCGCTCGGTTGAAGACATGAAGCATGTGGTGGCAATTTGGGTGGTGACTTGTCGCAAACTTGAGGACAAAAAAGATAAATAATTGAGAGCTGCAATGAGACGGATTGGAGTTGTCACGTTTTCACGATCTGATTACAGCAGCTGTCTGCCTTTGTTACGGGCCATTTCTTCTGATCCCGAGATGGAACTGCATTTAATCGTGAGCGGAATGCACTTATCTCCTGATTTTGGAAATACTGTAAAGGAAATCGAAGATGAACATTTCCCGATCTTTGATAAAGTGGATATGTTGCTCACTTCTGATTTGCCCGTTGGCTTGGCGAAATCCATTGGCGTCGGGACCATTGGTTTCGCACAAAGTTTTTCGCGCCGCCAGCCTGATTTCTTACTAATGGTGGGGGACCGCTACGAATTGTTCTCTGTGGCATGCGCGGCTGTGCCCTTCAATATCCCATTAGCACATATTTCCGGAGGAGATATTACCGATGGGGCGTTTGACAATCAAATCAGGAATGCAATCTCAAAAATAAGCCATCTGCATTTTGTATCGATGCAAGAACATGCCGATCGTCTGATCCAAATGGGAGAAGAGAGCTGGCGAGTTACAGTTACTGGGGACCCCGCCCTAGATTTTAATAAATCAAATGGAATTCATGAACAAGGATGCTTTGAGCGAGGTATTGAATCATCCGCTGACACCCCCTTTTATCATTGTAACTTATCACCCGACTACATTAGGTTCAAACAATGTTAAATCAGAGATTGATTGCTTGTTAGGGGCGTTAGACCAGGTGGATGCAACCTTGCTCATCACATATCCCAATGCAGATTCGGGTAATCGTCTGATTATTGATAGGTATAAAAAATTCCTGGCGAGCCATAAAAACGCCTATCTTCATCAAAGCCTTGGACAACAAAAATATTATAGTTTAATGGCGTCGGCGGACTTGATGGTTGGAAATTCGTCCAGCGGCATTTGGGAGGCTCCAAGTTTTAAATTACCGGTCGTCAACGTGGGCGACCGTCAGCGTGGAAGAAAAAGAGCGGGTAATGTACTGGATGTTGACCTCTCGCAAGATGAAATCGTGAGTTCCATTCAAGCAGGGTTATCGCAAGATTTCCGAAACTCGATCAGAAATATCGAGAATCCCTATGGCGATGGTCATGCATCGTCGCGCATCGTTGAGAAAATAAAGCACACAAGGATTGATTCTTCTCTGTTGCAAAAAAAATTCATTAATTTATCAGTACCGCATAGCAGGAAGGTCCAAAATGGGCAAGCCTAAGAAATTGCCGATCATTTCACAGACATCAACTCTATCCCAGGCAATGGCCGTCATCAATGATTTTAACAAAGGAATAGCCCTGGTCGTTGACCCAGAACGTCACCTCGTGGGAACCATTACTGACGGAGACCTTCGAAGAGCGATCTTGAATAATATTAGTTTGCAAGAGGAAATAACCGCGGTAGTGGGAAGAAAAAAGGATCCATCCTATTCCAAACCGATTTCGGCTTTAAAGGGTACGCCTGCTTCGGCATTGCTCAGCACCATGCAGGAGAAAATGATAAGACAAATACCGATCGTGGATCCTAAAAACAGGGTGGTGGATTTAGTGACCCTGGATGATTTATTACCAAGGACAGATTTACCTTTACAAGCAGTCATCATGGCTGGAGGCTTTGGGAAAAGGCTTCGTCCATTAACAAATGAGATTCCTAAGCCCATGTTACCCGTTGGTGATCGCCCTCTGATGCAATTGATCATTGATCAGTTGCGCATGGCAGGCGTTTCTAACGTGTTTATAACCACCCACTATCAGCCAGAGAAAATAAAGCGGTATTTTGGTAGTGGAAAGGATTTCGGGGTGAATATTGAGTATGTATCAGAGGAGAAACCATTAGGTACTGCTGGAGCACTAGGGTTATTACAAGCGCCAGCCATGCCATTATTAGTAATTAATGGTGATATTTTGACAAGAATGGACATTCGAGGAATGTTAGTTTACCATAATGAACATAAGGCCGATTTAACTGTGGCAGCTCACCATTTTGAACAAAGAATACCGTTCGGAGTTCTAGATTGTGAAAATGGTATTGTCAAGTCGATCCGTGAAAAACCGGTATTGACTATGCTTGTGAATGCCGGTATATATCTATTGGCGCCATCTGTTCACAAGTTTGTTCCCACTAATCAACGCTTTGATATGACTGACCTTATCAATCGCTTGTTAGAAACTGGTGGAAAGGTCGTGAGCTATCCAGTCGTTGAGTATTGGTTAGATATTGGCCGTCATGATGACTATGATCAGGCAAAAAAAGATGTCTCGAACGGCAGGATAAATCCATGAGTTGGGAAGGTAAGCGAGTATTAGTTACCGGTGCCGGTGGATTTATTGGAAGCCATCTGGTAGAGGCGTTAGTAAAAGCAGGCGCCAGTGTTCGGGCCATGGTCCACTATAATGCGTTAGGCCTGGCCGGATGGTTGGACTTATCGTCCGTTCGAAATGATATCGATCTTTTTTGGGGTGATGTGACAGATTCAGATAGCGCTCATGAAGCGGTAAATGGAATTGAAATTGTATTCCATTTAGCGGCATTAATAGCTATACCCTATTCCTATCATGCCCCCGCTTCTTATGTTAAGACCAATATTGTTGGGACCATGAATGTCTTACAAGCCGCTCGTTCTTTGGGTGTGCAGCGGATCATTCACACCTCGACAAGCGAAGTCTATGGAACAGCTCAATACGCACCGATTGACGAATCGCATCCATTGCAAGGTCAATCGCCATATTCTGCAAGTAAAATTGCCGCAGATAAATTTGCAGAGTCCTTTCACTTGTCTTTTGGGCTGCCCGTTGTCACGGTACGACCCTTTAACGCATTCGGCCCCAGGCAATCTGCGAGAGCAATTATTCCCACCATCATCACACAATGTCTAAGGGGCGATGTTCTGCATTTGGGGAACGTTAATCCCTCCAGGGATATGAATTTTGTCGCCAACACCGTAGCCGGTTTTATGCTGGCAGCTCTTTGCCCTCAAGCAGAGGGAAAAGTCATCAACCTTGGGTCGGGTCGTGATCTGAGTATAATCAACTTGGCTCAGCTTATTGAAAAATTAATGGGGAAGTCCATGGAATATAAATTGGAAAAACAACGCGTACGACCCACAGGCAGCGAAGTAGAAAGACTGGTTGCAGACAGTACCCTGGCTCGAACGTTATTGGGATGGAGGCCCGAAGTGGATTTAGAGAAGGGTTTATCAATTACGATACAATGGTTTAGGGAAAATATGGAAAGGTATCACTCGAATGAATATGTCCTTTGAGCCCGGCGCGCCCACTGCAGGAGACCAGATTCCTTTATGTGTTCCTGAGATTCTGTGGGAATGAATGGAAATATATCAAGGAATGCTTGGACACAAACTACGTTTCGTCAGTAGGACCATTTGTCGAGCGGTTTGAACATGATTTGAAGACATACATAGGCGCTCCTTTCTCGGTGGCCACCGTAAATGGGACAGCTGCACTGCACATTGCGTTATTGGTAGCTGGCGTAAAACTTAATGATCAGGTGATTGTGCCTGCATTGACTTTTATCGCGCCTGCAAATGCAGTCAGGTATGTAAATGCTTACCCGGTCTTTATCGATGTAGAACCAAACCACGGGCAGATTGATATTCAAAAATTGACAAATTTCATTGAGAATGAATGTTCGTTTGAGAATAATATACTTAGAAATAAGACAACAGGGCAGCATATAAAAGCGATTATTCCTGTTCACATTTTAGGCCACCCCTGTGATATGGCGCCATTAATGGGGCTATCTCAAAAATATAATCTTGTCGTGATCGAAGACGCGACGGAGAGTTTAGGATCCTGTTACCGAGGTCAAAAGCTGGGTACATTTGGTGACCTTGCTTGTTTTAGCTTTAATGGAAATAAAATCATCACCACGGGCGGGGGTGGGATGATCGTTACGAAGAATGAGGATTATGCGCGCAAGGCCAAATACCTCACTACTCAGGCAAAAGATAATCCGCTTGAATTCATCCATGGGCAGATTGGATTTAATTATCGACTTACGAATATCCAAGCGGCCTTGGGTTGCGCACAATTGGAATTATTGGACGAATTTGTCGCCGCTAAAAGAAGGATCGCCTCTTTTTATAAGGAAGAACTGGAGAATATCGATGGCGTGAACCTTATGTGGGAAGCGCCCTGGGCCTTCAGTACCTTCTGGATGTCTACAATTTTGGTGGATGAAAAAAAATATGGAATGGATAGTCGCAATCTGATGAATTCTCTGACCAAAAACGGCGTGCAAAGCAGGCCTCTTTGGCAACCCATGCACCTTAGCCCGGTTTTTTCTGATATTGACCATCGCGAATGTCCTGTGGCAGAGCACCTCAGCCAAAGGGCTGTATGCTTACCCAGTTCGGTAGGTTTATCAGATGAGCAACAGAACAGAGTAATTCAGATAATCAAAAAGGCAAAAAAATGAAGGGTAGGTTTTCGCATAATAACAAATTGATTTCTGTTTTTGGGACCAGTAATATCTTGGCAGCTATATGCGCTTTAAAATGGTCAGCACTAAACAGAGGATCTGAAGATAGTAACGGGCAAGTTGTTTTAATCGTATCTCATCCGGGAATGCCCGACTCCGTCTTATTGGACATAGGAAAGATTGTGGATCGGATTATATCTAGCTTGGGTTGGGAAAAGGCAATCCTTATCTTGAAAGAACAAAGGGATTTTGTCAATAATCCCAAGGTTCGCAACTCGAGGATTTTACGTGAATTTAGAAGAATCATTGATCTTGACGAGGTTAGCGAATTCTATTTTGCACATGATGTTGTGGGAAATATACCTGAATTAGCAATGAATGCTTTCCCCCGGGCCAAAAGAATTACGTTTGGGGACGCTTTAGGATCTATCTATGATAAGCGCTATCATCTTCAACTGGCGAGCGGCGAAACCGTTCAGCGTGGAATTCGTGGAAAATGGAATATTAAGAGAAAAGTAATGGATGTTAAAAATAACCTTTTAAATAGAATAAACGGAACCCTCACAGAATATCATGCCGACAAAGCGATTTTAATATTACCAATGGATCAGACCGGCAGATGCCTGGATTCTGTGGAGTTGTCGATTGTCCCAAAAAGGTTGGTCCTTGATGTTATCCGGGAATGTAATGTAGGAATTCCGGAATTGGTTCAATATTGTAAAAAAATTATAAGCACTACTCTGGAACCGAGATATCTTTTCTTGCTCGAAAACCTCGCGGATGGTGGATTTGCCACAATTGAAGCTGAAGTTGACATGTATGAGGAAATGATAAATCAAAATGTATTGAAGGGTTCCACAATTTTAATAAAACCCCACCCATTTTCTGTCTTGCCTGTTGATGAGTTATTATGTAAACGGTTGCAAGGCAACTATTCTGTATTGAATATATCGAGTGAATTCAGCCGGTATCCAATTGAGCTTTGGACGGAATTGGTCGAGAATTGCCAGATCCTTACAATGTCATACAGCGCAATCAGTCTAAGATATCTTTATGAAAGAGATACCAAATATGTGATGAATCTCTCGCTAATAGAAAAATTCATCCCATCAAAATATTGGGATAGCTATAAAAATGCCCATGATCTCTATATCGGCCAATTAGATAGCCTTAGAAATTGGGATGGACATAGTATTTTGTGGAAAGGATCTATATAATGAGCATTTTGGTTCGGAAGATATTCCACAAGTTGCATGGCGTCAGGCGGTTAGAATTACAGAGCCGCTGGGATAATTATAAGGATTATCTTAATATTCATTCTTCGGTGATTATTAGTCCATCTGCCTCAATAAGCATTGTCAATCCTCCTGTGCCCCCAGAGATTTGTCTTGAAATAGGGGAAGGATCGCATATTTTCTCCAGTTTTAGTTTACTGCGCCCTCATGCAAAAATTAAAGTTGGGAAGCGTTGCCAATTAGGTAATTCTCTATTTGTTTGTACAAGGTCAATTGAAATAGGAGACGATGTTATTATGGCTTGGGGAATAACCATTATTGATTCCGATAATCACTCCGAGTATTGGAGCGATCGTCAGTATGATGTCGAACGATGTCGAAGAGATTATATCCAGACAAATGGAGCAGACATTGCACGCTCTCATGATTGGGAAAGTGTAAAAAGTGAAGATGTTAAAATTGGAAACAAGTGCTGGATTGGTTTTAATGTGAGTATTCTTAAAGGAGTTACTATTGGCGAAGGCGCCATAATTGGGGCGGGTAGCGTTGTTACCAGTGATGTAAAGCCTTGGTACATTGGAGCAGGAAACCCTTTTAGACATATTAGACCTGTCGAGGAAAATCGCAATGAATGAAGTAAAAAAGAAAAGAGATTTTATTTGCAATAAAAGCATTGAACAACTTGAGTATCATTGGTGGAATGATAATGCTGAAACAATCGCCAAAGTATGGGAAATGCATGATGATATATCATGGACTGTAAGAAAATATTATATTCGGAGAGCGAGAGAGTTCCTTTTGGGCTCTAAAAAAAATGTTACAATTTTAGAATTGGGTTGTGGTTCAGGATGGGTCGGGCAGTTGCTTGCGGGTCCAAAACTCAATATCTTAGGCACAGATTTCTCTGAAAGTCAGATTAAATTAGCCAAAGAAAATGCAACCAGAAAAGGGTTAGGAGCGTATTGCACGTATCAAGTATCAATGGCTGATGAATGGCCAGGGGAGTTTGATGATGTTGACGGTGTGTTAATTCATTGCTTCTTACATCATCTGAGTGGTAAGGAATTGGAAAATTTGATCTTGACATTGAAACGATATCTTGGGAAAGGAAAAAAGATATGGATATACGAGCCCGCCTTTAGCATATATCCGAGTTCTAAAGAGGGGCGGTTGCGCAAGCCAATGCAGGTATTATTGACCGTCACATCATTACTTGGATTATTCTTAGGGAAAATGTACGCACGATTTAATTGGATGGACCAAAGTTCTGCTCAGGCCTTTCTGCAATTGGCAAAACAAGCAGAGGACAATGGCTGGTACCTTTCGCCTAAAGAAGTTCCTTTTGATATCGAAGAATTCTCAGCTCAGCTCAACGATTTGTTTATTATTAAGAATAGTTATTGGGCAACTATTAATTTAGTAGGTGCAGTACAACAAACCAACATGTTGAAAAATCCTTATATACGGATGTGTGTCAACAAAATCTTCCTTCCCTTGTTTTCTTTAACAGACATTAAACTGTGCCGAGAGATTGATTATTTAAGGAATCATTTGGTGGCCCCTCTGTATGGCTTTCACGTATGGGAATGTATTGTTGGGTAATATTCACAGATAATTTCTTGGCACGAAGATAGTTAAATCTGGCACAATGCTCGATAAAATGAATTAGGGGATTTATTGGCAACAAGAACTGAAAACAGTAAGAGAACTAATGCAAATGTAATCCGAAGCTTGGAGTAGTTTTGGCAACCAGATATTAAAAGATTAAAGAGATAATGATTATTGCTTATAGTGTTGTCACTAAAGATGTTCCTACTTATACATCAGTGGCTGGTAATCCAGCTAAGAGCATCCGCACTTTGCAATAAAAACATAATTCTCGAGTTATAACAGATAAACTAAGATGGAAAAAAAAGTCATTGTATCCGGTGCAGTTGGTTTTTTAGGTAACCACATAGTCGACAATTTTGTTGACCATGGATGGGAAGTGACCGGCATAGATAAGCATAAGAAGGCGAAAGGCAGTAGATCGACTGCTCTTGCGACACATTGTGCACTCACGCTGCCTTCGGAGCGTCTGGAGAGTTTGCTTTCAACGATAAAACCGGATCTATTTGTTCATGCAGCCGGAACGGCTTCGGTAAGTGATTCCATTTCAGAGCCGCTTAATGACTATAGACAAAGTGCAGATGTACTATTTTCTATTTTAAACTCAATCAGAAAGCAATCGCCAAATACTAGACTCCTGTTTCTATCGAGTGCGGCTGTATATGGCAACCCGACTGAATTGCCTATTCATGAAAACGCAACTCTCCAGCCGATTTCACCATATGGATATCACAAATTAATATGTGAAAAGATCATTGAGGAATATCACACAATATTTGGCGTTCAGGCTTGTTCGGTCAGGATATTTTCTGCCTATGGGCCTGGGTTAAAAAGACAAGTATTATGGGATCTTTGCCAAAAGATATGCACCCAAGAGTCAATTCGTATCCTTGGTGCTGGTAATGAGACCCGCGATTTTATTCATGCAGGTGATGTTGCAGAAGGCATCCGAGTAGTTAATGACTACGGGTCATTTAGAGGTGAAGCATACAACCTTGCTTGCGGTCAAGAGATTAAAATAATTGATCTTGCAAGGGACCTTGGTCGATTGCTATCTCGAGACATAAAGATAGAAGCAGATGGTATCACCAGGCAGGGTTTCCCCATACGATGGCGGGCAAATATCCAGAAAATATCGGATTTGGGTTTCTATCCCCAGATTGCTATTCGAGAGGGTATTCAAGAATATGTTAATTGGTTTGTAGGTGAGGGCAAGAAGAGGTGATGTTGTGAAAATATTATTCATCGTTGAAACGACTAGTATTCACGCAGCACGATGGATCAATCAATTAAGGGATACTGGATGGGAATTGCACATCTTTCAGAGCAGTAGTAACTGCTTTGGATTGCATCCGGAATTTCAAACTGGAATATTCCATCTACCTGATCAAGTTCCGAATCCACCTAATACATATATCAGATATTCTACGTCGTCCAACCCCTTCCTTAGAAAGCAAATCAATAGATTTCCGTTGATCAAGGAGTACCTTCACAGTTTATATTTAGCGGGTTTGATCAAGAAGCTGAATCCAGACGTAATTCACTTGTTGGGTCTAAATGTTAATTGGGTAAATCAGAGCCAATCACTTTTTAGGGCGCGGCAAATGCTGGGTGGGCAGCTTGATGCCCCATGGCTTTATTCCAGTTGGGGGGCCGATTTAGAGTACTTTGCAGCCTTATCCGAAAAGAACAGGAAAGAGGTTGTCGATGTCTTAAAAAATTGTGATTACTATGTTGCAGAAAGCCAGAGAGACGCCCATTTGGCACAGGAAATGGGTCTAGCGGGAGAATTCGCTGGGATATTTCCGGCTTTTGGAGGATTTCCTATTGAGAAAATGGATGCCTTTCGACAACTTGGCACACCATCTTCTCGCCGAACGATTTTTCTAAAGGGAAGAGACCATGAGGGGAAATCAAATGCCGACAAGATTGGACGGGCAATGACAGCAATGAAAGCCTTTGCCCAATGTCAGGATATCTTGTCAGAATATAGGATAATAGTTGGTCAGGCAAGTGAATTTGTGGCAAACGAGGTTGCGACTCTCTCGGCCACTACACCACTAAATATTCAAGTACTGCCATATTTACCTTACAATTTAATATTACGCATAATTGGAGCTTCGCGATTGGTATTGGCTCTAACCGTAAACGATGGATTGCCCAGCATATTAGTAGAATCAATGGCTTTAGGAGCATTCCCCATCCATTCTGATTTGGAATCGATTCGAGAATGGATTCGGAATGGCAAAAATGGTTCTTTGGTAGAACCGGAGAACCCTGACATGGTTGCGGCTGCCATACGCAACGCCTTGGCCCATAACAGATTGGTAGACAATGCCGCTAGGATTAATAATCAGATTGTTAGGGATAAACTTTCAGATCGAGTAATTCAGCCCAAAGTGGTTGAATTATATAAAAACATTGCTCAAGGGTGGAGGAAATAACATAAAGGGAGTATCGAAAGGAGAGTAAATCAGTGTCAACGCCCTGCCCCCTTTCAGGGTTGCGAGCCACTGTAAGCGGCGTGACAATCCCGGATTTACAGGAGATTGCTTTGGCAGGAGACCCGCTGCCTCGCAACGACATATTGATATCTCACTGCGAATTTATACACGCCAACATAAATATTAGATCTAGGACTTGCACTAGGGTCGTTTGCAGATTGTTTCAGATGTATCTAAATCGGTATGGACTATAGCGGACCATGGCCTCGTCAACCAATCCTTACAAAATAACCTTTCGCTAGCAAGGACGATTGTTGAGCAACCAACTGTCGGAGCTAAAATTGTGAAATATTATTCTGATCTAACCCAATGAGAAAATTTGCAGTTCTATCGCATGTACTTCCCCCCTCTCCATCTGGTCAGTCGGTGATGCTGTACCGGATCCTTTCCTTGGTCGACGCATCGGACTATTATCTGATTGCAAGCCGGCCCCAACAAGACGAGAGCGGCACACAACCTTTGCAAAGCCCAGTCTACAACTTGCCGCCCGAATCAGCTCTGCGCTTTGGCTATCAACGAATCCGCAACATCATTAATCTTTTCATCAGCATTTTTGTGCGCGCCCGTAACTTACTCGCCATCTTGCGGCGACAACCTGCTCATGCCCTCATCGTGTGCAGTGGCGATATTACAGACATTCCCGCAGCGTTCCTTGCCAGCCGCATTGCGCATATTCCTTTCTATGCTTACATCTTTGACGATTATGTCTACCAGTGGACGGGCAACTATCGTCGTTTCGCAAAATTCTTCGCGCCTTTTATCTTCAAGCACTCCGCTGGAATTATTGGGCCCAATGAATTCATCTGTGAAGAATATGGGCGGCGCTACGGTATTGAAACAACGCTGGTACGTAATCCCTGCGATGCAAATGAATTGAGTAGGGAGCCTTTTACTCCGTGGCCTGCAGAGGCTGGTAAAATTAAATTATTCTACACGGGCGCGATCTATCACGCCAATTATGATTGCTTTCGCAATCTTCTTGAGGCCATGAAGATCCTCTCCGAATATCCGCTTGAATTGCACATCTTTACTGCACAATCGCACGAACAATTACTCGAGCAAGGAATCGCCAGTGAAAAAATCATCACATACTCCCACATCCCTAACGGTGAAATCCTTGAGCGTCAGCGCAAAGCAGATATCCTGTTCCTGCCGCTGGCGTTTGAGTCTCCCATTCCCGAGGTGATTCGCACCTCTGCTCCAGGCAAGCTTGGGGAATACCTCGCCAGTGGACGCCCAATCCTAGTACACAGCCCTGCGGATTCGTTCGTTGCAGATTACTGTAGCAGCCATCAATGTGCAGGTATTGCCAACCAGAATAATCCAACGGCGCTGGCACAGGAAATTAAACATATTATTGTCGACGGGAATTTCCGCGTTGAGATAGTCCGCAGAGCATTAAGACAAGCGCAAGTTGATTTTCATCCCCAGCTTGCCAGTGAAAAATTTACACAGTTACTGAAAAGGAAACCGAGGTTGAATTGAAACGCATCACCTTAAAATTAGTTCAATTGATTATGGGACCAATCCTGCCGCTTCTGGTTAAAGTTTTCAAAGTAGTTGCGATCACCGGGATAGGAAGCGATCTATGCCTGCAAAACGGATTTCTCCCCGTGCCTATTCACTTTTATCAACCCATCCCAGACTTGGCTGATTTAGAGGAAAGAAACATCTGGGATAAAAAAAGCGAACTGCCCGGAATTGACTTTAGGATTGATCAACAAGTCCAACTACTGAAAGAGTTGGGGGCAAAGTATGGCCATGAATGCAACTGGCCATCATCACCCACCTCCAACCCACTTGATTTTTACACTGAAAATAACTCGTTTAGCTTTGGGTGTGCAGCCAGCCTGCATACTATCATCCGTAACTATCATCCAGCGCACGTCATAGAAATCGGTTCAGGCAATTCCTCTAAAATATTTTCAGCTGCCCTGATGCGCAACGCGGCAGACGGAGCGCCTGCCGAATACACCATCATTGACCCATATCCCGCTGAAAAGACCAAAACACTTCCAGGCATAACACAGATCATCTCGCAGAGGGTGGAGGTAATGGACATCCGGCCTTTTGAGACGCTTGGTCAAAATGATATTCTGTTTATCGATTCAGGCCACACTGTCCGTACCGGAAGCGATGTTAACTTTCTATATCTTGATGTTTTACCGCGTCTCGCTCAGGGTGTGATTGTTCATATACACGATATCGGCCTTCCCTCCGAATATCCCAAGGTCTATTTCACCAATCCGACTTTCCGAGTATTTTGGACGGAGGCCTATCTTCTACAAGCATTCCTAAGTCTCAACCCGCACTACGAAATCATGCTGGCGATGAACTACTTAACTGCTGATCATTGGGATGAGTTTTGCAAGGCCTTCGAACATTTCAACCCGGATGTTCACAAGGCCACCAGCGGCAGTTTTTGGATACGGAGAATTTTATAGATGCCGCGCATCCTCTTTGTCGCCATGCCAAATAGCATTCATACTGTGCGCTGGATTTCCCAGGTCGCTGATCAAGGATGGGATCTATTCCTTTTTCCTGTTGACCATACTATCCCGCACAGAGGCTTGCATAACCTGACCATTTTTGGCTCCGATCTACTACGCCCGGCGGTTCTCGATCGGAGGGTTCGCTATAAACGCTGGCCCAGTTACTATTTTTACAGGGATTACCTTGAACGGCGGTTCAAGCATCGTTCGACGTTGTTTAAAGCAAAAGCGCTTGCCAGAGCTATCCAATACAGCAAACCGGATTTGATCCATGCCTTGGAGTTTCAGCATTCCGCCTACATGACAATGGAGGCAAAAAAATTCTTAACCGTACCGTTCCCCAAGTGGATTGCCACTAACTGGGGCAGTGATATATATCTATTTGGGAGGCTGCCCGCGCATAAGCAAAAAATTCTGGAAGTGTTAGCGAATTGCGATTTCTATTCTGCAGAATGCCAGCGTGATGTGGAACTAGCATGGCAAATGGGATTTAATGGCAGGGTGCTGCCTGTATTACCGAATGGCGGTGGTTATGATTTGCAACAAGCGCTGACCCTACGCAAGCCAGGATCAACCTCAGAGCGGAAGGTAATTGCTTTAAAGGGTTACAACGGTTGGGCAGGACGCGCCCTCGTCGGGTTGTACGCGCTCAAGTTGTGCGTTGATCAGCTATCAGGGTATGAAGTTGTTATCTATTCTGCTGAACAAGAAGATGTACGGATTGCAGCGGAATTGTTTGAACAGGATACTGGCATCAAGGTGACGATCCTTCCGCAAACCAGTCATGAGGAGATTTTGAAGTTACATGGGCGCGCACGGATTTCAATCGGATTAAGCATCAGCGATGCCATCAGTACGTCTCTGCTTGAGGCGATGATGATGGGTTCGTTCCCAATTCAATCCGGTACAGCCTGTGCCAATGAATGGATCACTGAGGGCAAAAGTGGTTTTATTGTTCCTCCCGAAGATCCGTACCGGATCGCGGATGCGATTCGCAAAGCCTTGAGCGATGATATGCTGGTGAATTCAGCAGCAGAGGTCAACGCGCAAACTGCGTGGCCGAGGCTGGAACAGGGTATCATTAAGTCGCAAGTGGTTAAAATGTATCAAGAGATTCTGGCCACGCTGTAGAATATGTGGCGGAATGCGACAAAAAGGAGCAACTATGCGCGTTCTTGTCTTTGGCGGCAACGGCATGTTGGGACACCAGCTTAGCCGCGTCTTATCCGAAGGCATGGAACTATGGGCCACGTTCCGCCATGTACCGGCGAAATATGAATTTCTCCCTGCCGAGAGGCAGGTTGACCACGTCTTCGTAGAAGATACTGCCCGCGTGAAAGAAGTGCTTGATACCATCAAGCCTGATGCTGTCGTTAACGCCGTAGGGATTGTCAAACAGCGCGACGAAGCCAAGCAGGCAGTGCCATCTATTTCGATCAACGCCTTGTTTCCTCATCAACTAGCTAATCTATGTGTTGGGCATGGTATCCGGGTAATACATATCTCCACCGACTGTGTTTTTTCCGGTTTTCGCGGAAATTACACTGAACTTGATAATCCGGACCCTGTGGATCTGTACGGCCGTTCCAAATTGCTGGGGGAGTTGAACGGTCCCGGTACACTTACTTTGCGAACCTCTATCGTTGGTTGGCAGTTGGACAAATTCTCAAGCCTGTTGAGTTGGTTTGCTCTACAACGCGGCAAGCGTGTTAAAGGCTATCGCAAAGCTATTTATAGCGGGTTTTCCACTACCGTCTTCTCGCAACTAATTGGAGATATCCTGCTTACCCGCCCCGATCTGACCGGTATTTATCAAGTGGCCAGCGAGCCTATTTCAAAGTTTGATCTATTGGTTCAGCTGCGTGATCTCCTCAACTGGGAGGACATTACAATTGAACCAGATGATCAATTCTTCTGTGATCGCAGTCTGGTCGGCACGCGCTTCACATCTGTAACAGGCTGGCGGCCACCCACTTGGGAAGCTATGTTGCGACGGCTGGCAGACGAGTGGCCGCGCTATTCCGGGTATTACGAACAAGGATAAACCTAAGAGAAAAGAGGATCTAAACAATGTCTTTCTTTGACGGCAAGAATGTTTTAGTTACTGGAGGAACCGGTTCTTTTGGCAAAAAGTTTATCCAGACCTTGATAAAGGAACATCAACCAGCCAAAATAATAATATACAGCCGAGACGAACTGAAACAGCATGAAATGAGAGAGGGCAGGCTTTGATTTGCCTGTGCTCCGCTATTTTATTGGTGATGTGCGCGACCGCGACCGGCTAAAACGCGCATTCCATGATGTGCAGGTCATTATTCATGCGGCTGCACTCAAGCAGGTACCAGCTTGTGAATATAATCCACAGGAAGCCATCAAGACCAATATCTACGGTACCAGTAATGTAATTGATGCGGCAATTGACACTGGAGTCCAGCGAGTGTTGGCTCTTAGTACTGATAAAGCCGTCAACCCGGTCAACTTATATGGCGCTACAAAATTGGCCGCAGAAAAGCTTGTAGTGCAAAGCAATGCTTATGCAGGTAGCGCTGTGACGCGTTTGAGTTGTGTGCGCTACGGCAATGTCGTGGGTAGTCGTGGCAGCGTTGTTCCTGTTTTCCTGAAACAGCGGGAGAATGACAGGATAACCATCACCGACGAGCGCATGACCCGCTTCTGGATTACACTTGATCAGGGCGTGCATTTCGTAATGGATTGTATTGAACAAATGCAAGGCGGTGAAGTCTTTGTACCGAAAATCCCGAGCATGAAGATTACTGATCTCGCCAAAGCTGTGGCTCCTGAAGCAAGAGCAGAAGTGATCGGTATCCGCCCAGGCGAGAAATTGCATGAAGTGCTCATTTCGGAAGATGAATCTCGCACCACGGTTGAACTAGACAAGATGTTTGTGGTACAGCCTGCTGAAGCCCTATGGTTTGGATACTTCTGGAAGGAAAAGGGTCGCGCCCTACCTGATGGTTATCGATATGCCAGTAACAGCAATCCTGAATGGTTGACTATTGCCGAATTGAAAAGGATCATTGAACCGCTTGAGCGTCAACAAGCTATAGGTTAAGAAGGGCTATGAAAATTCTAACTGTATTAGGAACGCGTCCTGAAATTATACGATTGAGCCTGATCATTGGAGAACTTGACCAAGCTTGTGATCATTTCCTTGTTCACACGGGGCAAAATTACGATCCTCGCTTGAATGATATCTTTTTCCAAGAGTTGGGCGTGCGCACACCGGACGCCTATCTCGATACCAAAGGTACATTTGGCAAACAAGTTGGAATTATCCTCGATAAAATCGAAGCAATCATGCTTGAACAAAAGCCGGATAAATTCCTGGTACTGGGGGATACAAATAGCGCGCTAGCAGCTATCGTCGCAAAACGTTTGAGCATCCCCGTCTATCATATGGAAGCAGGCAATCGTTGCTACGATGACCGGGTCCCGGAAGAGACCAACCGTCGAATTATTGATCATTCCAGCGATGTGCTGATGCCTTATACCGAGCGCAGCCGGCAGAACTTGTTGCGAGAAGGTATAGCGGGGGAGCATATTTTTGTCACCGGCAATCCAATTCACGAAGTCATCCGGCATCATCAAGCCCAAATTGATCAGTCCGATATCTTTGATAAGCTTGCAATCCAGCCCGGAAAATATTTTTTAATCACGCTTCACCGAGCTGAGAATGTGAACGACGAGAAACGGCTAAAGCAATTTGCGGAGGCATTTGATTTGCTTCAAAAACAATACAAACTTCCTCTCATTGTCAGTACGCATCCTCACACACGCACCCGTTTGGAAAGTTTCGGTATTGCGGTAAGCAATTCGCAGATCCGTTTATTGGAGCCTTTTGGTTTTTTTGACTTTATCGCTCTGGAACAAAAAGCTGGATGTGTGCTGTCCGATAGTGGGACGGTGCAGGAGGAATGCGCGATTTTTAAAGTGCCGAATGTAACCTTACGCGATGTCACCGAACGCCCTGAAACGATCGAATGTGGTAGTAACATTTTAACCGGTTCGAACCCCGACCAGATCCTGTTATGTGTTAAGACGGTTCTATCGCGTCCGGCCGATTGGACTCCGCCGGTTGAGTATCTGGCTGAACATGTCAGTAATACTGTCATCAAGTTGCTGATAGGATATAATCACAACTAGTGCAGTTTCCTCCTCTTGTTTCCATCATTACACCGGTTTACAATGGCGCGGCCTATCTGGAAGAGCTGATCGTAAGCGTTCGCGATCAGGATTACCCGTCTATAGAGCATATCGTCATTGACGATGGTTCTAACGACCACGGCGTCACCATAGCCATTCTAAAGAAATATCCCCACCTGCGCTGGTGGAGCCGTGAGAACCTCGGTCAGTATGCGACGATGAATGAAGGTCTGGATGCAGCAAAGGGCGAAGTAGTCTGTTTCATAAGTGCAGATGATATCCTAGCAAATGGGGCGATTCGGTCTGTAATGGAGTCCATTAAAGCGCATTCTGATTACGATGGTGTATATGGCTTTACCGCTTTCATGCAGGAGGATGGCAGGCCTTATTTACCCTGTACTCCTTTTCGGCGCTCCTCTCTAAAGTTTTATGCCTATCTTTGGCATATGTCACATTGCTCGCTTTATCTCAAACGGGACGTCTTGGAAAAGAAGAAACTGTATTTTGATGCGTCTTTACGCTATGCTGGCGATTATGATTGGATTATTCGGCTGATCAATAATGGTGTTAAGATCGAGTTGCTGCCACAGACATTATCATGGATTCGCATCCACGATGACCAAACTTCTGTGAAGCAACGAAGTAAAGCACGATCAGAGCGAGAATTAATCGCCAAAAAAAATGGTGTCAATCCTTTACTGTATTTTTTTACTATTATTGCGACCACTTGGTTATTCAATTTTTATAAGTTCTTCTTCACAGTAAAGCAAACGGGACTCAAGGGCGGCAGTAGATTAATGAGAAATTGGTTGCGAAAACATGGCATTCCGTAATTTAGTGAAATAGGAAATTATTCAACGAGTTGATAAATTAGCCAGTCAGAAATACCGGATGCTCAAAGTATTTGCTCGTTCAAATATTGACTTCGCTCAATTAGTTGGGGCTGGCGTCCACTTACCGAAAATCGCCGTAAAGCTCCCGCCTTCACTGCCGTGCTGGCCTGCGCCAGCACGGGTAGGCGTGGGGAGTAGTCAGAAAGGTGATAAAATGACCTGAAAATATGGACTAATAAGGGCGGTAAGTCCATCATGGAGACCCATGACGTAATCTCAGGAGTTATCGACGTGAAAATATTAAGATTTTCTCTGACATTTGCTGCTCTAGCTGGATTTTTGATATTGAATTATGGTTTTGCAAACTGGTCTATCTACATATACAAGTTTCCCGTCCCGGTCGGCCACCTGCTCTCCTTGGCGGCATTGCTGATTGCATTTATAGTTATTCATGACAAAAAAAAGGCTCTAGTAGAATTTCTGAGGGAGCCATTTGTTATCGCTTGGATTGGATTAGCCGCCTTTTCACTGATTCACCTGGTTTTCGATTTGCCCCGATACGGCGGCTATGCGGCTCGCGATGCTTCATTTGTTGCCGAAGGTGCGTTCCTTTTCTTAGGATTTCTCTGGGCTCAGGATCATGATGATAAGAGGACCTTCCTAAATGGATTGGGGATTGTTTTCCTGCTCACTTTTCTCTATTCGCTGACCGTTGTGCAGTCAGGCCGGCTGGCCTCGATTTCACCGGTTTCCGGGATTTTTCAGCCGGTGCCTATTCTTGGAAACTACTCTTTCATCTATTTTTCACTTCAAATAGGGGCGCTTTTCTTCATTATGGTGATTCCCCGCACAACGAAATATCCAATCGCCTTGCTATGGATCCTAGCTATTTTACAAATAGGTTGGATGCTTTACTTCCAAGAGCGCTCGACCTACGTGACCAGCCTAGCATTGATTCTCCTGGCTCTGGCCCTGACTGACCTGCGTCAGGCTTTGCGTATCTCCGCCCTGCACGTAGCGGGGTTTATAGCCCTGATTGCCTTCTCCAGCCTGTTCTTCAGCATAGAGAATATTAATCTTACGGGAGGCAGAAATGGCGAAATCACCCCAATTTTTTATGCGCAACATCTTGAAACCATCAACCCAGATAATAATCTGCCCAATGTAAGTCCCGCAAACTGGCGTTTGGAAATCTGGCGCGAGGCCATCGGCCATTGGCTAGCAACGCCCGTAGCTATTCTGGTTGGAGAAGGGTTTGGAAAACCTCTCACTGATTACGTTCAGGTGGGAGGTTATACTGGCAATGCGGTACTAGCGAGCAGCGTGAGTCCTGGACAATTCAGTGTGGCTGTCCGACAGCCGCACGATATTCACCTCACTGTGCTGGCTCGGCTGGGGATCATTGGTTTCCTATTATGGGCCTTTATTAATGCCAGGATTATATACCTTTTTATCCGCTCGCTCTGGAAAGATCCAAAAGAACCTTTCCAGCATGCATTGATATTATGGCTGTTTATGTTCTACATCACTGGCATGATCCTTGCCTCGGTGCAACCTTGGTTGGAGTTCTCGTATGGTGCTATTCCGTTCTATATTGTGCTTGGGTTTTCAATCGCAATTCTCACTAAAAAACCAAAAGACTTAATCAAAAAGTCTTATGTCTCTTAAAATTCTTTTGGCCCATAATTATTACCAACAACCTGGCGGAGAGGATACAGCCTTCGAATCAGAAGCAAACTTGCTTCGAGAACGGGGGCATCAAGTGGTTGAATATATAGAACATAATGACCGCATTATGAAAATGAACAAAGTCTCGGTGGCAACTCAAATGCTGTGGTCGCGCGACTCGTATCAAAAAATATTTAGATTAATTGAAAAAGAAAAACCTGATCTAGCCCATTTCTATAATACGTTCCCTCTCATTTCTCCAGCCGCGTATTATGCCTGCGAAAAAGCAGGAATTCCAGTGATGCAAGCTTTGGATAATCCACGCCTTCTTTGTCCATCGGCTAACTTTTACAGAGATGGACATTTATGCCAGAAGTGCTTAGGCAAAACACCTCCGTGGCCTTCAATTAAATACAGATGTTATCGAAATTCACGACTTGAGACCGCCGGGGTTGCATCTATGCTTACGCTTCATCGCTGGATGAAAACTTGGCAAAACAAGGTATCTGCATTTCTGGTTGCTACTGAATTCTATCGGCGCAAATTTATCGAGGGCGGCCTGCCAGAGAAAAAGATCGTCGTCAAACCTCATTTCATTTGTCCTGATCCAGGTGCTAGGTCGGATGAACACGTAGGGGAATATGTATTATTTATCGGCCGACTCGACCCAGAAAAGGGAGTTCGTACCATGTTAGATGCCTGGAAAACGCTCTCGCGTATTCCGCTAAAGATTCGTGGGACTGGGCAATTGGAGAAGGAAACAAACGAATTCATCCGTTTGAACCAACCGACCTCGGTAGAGGTAGTACAGCGGTTATCGCGTGAAGAATTGACTAGGCTCATTAAGAACGCTAGATTTTTGATTTGGCCGTCAGAGGGCTTCTATGAAACCTTCGGGTACGTCGCCGTGGAATGCTTCGCAAACAGTGTGCCGGTCATCGCATCAAATATTGGTGTCATGAGCGAAATTGTTACGAATGAGATCACTGGTTTGCACTTCACTCCCAGTGATTCTGTTAACCTTGCTAAAAAAGTACAATGGGCTTGGGAACATCCGAACGAGATGGCAGAGCTGGGAAGAAACGCCCGCATAGAATATGAGTTGAAGTATACTGCAGACCGAAATTATAGTATGCTGATGGATGTCTATCGTGCGGCTATCGAGCATACGTATGGATAATGCTAGCTGACAACTCCCCACGGCTAAAGCCGGGAGTTCTGGAGAACCATCATGCTCTCAACCATCCAACATATTCAATGGAGGCCTTACCTGATTGATCGCCAGATTTACAGACGAGCCACTCCGACGTCTTTCGACGTTGACCCGAAGGCCGATCGTGGCTTGAGTCTCCGCCTCCCGCGCGTCCGCCACGAGCGTTGTCCGCACCGCGCCCAAAAAGGGCCATCGGGAGGCACTCCACTGTTCAAGTTTTATCGGCAGACAGATTCCTCAGCCGAACCGCATCCTGGTTAAGGGGCTGAGGCGATCCTATCACGCAATCATGCCTTATACCTGCACCCACCGCTGTAGTCGGGGGCTTTACGACGCTTTTTCGGTAAGCAGATAAGTTTAAAAAACTTATGTAAGCGTTGTTGCTCACCTATCAGCGCAAAGTGCGATTATTCCTTGCTCCTCCCAGCGTCAACTGAAAAGCCAATGGCTGTGTCGCAAAATATAACTTTACCCCAACAAATCTGGAATATTCTCAAATACATCCTTGCCATCGCGCTAGTTTGGTTTATTTATTCCAAGACCAGCATAAGCGAAATTATTGATTTATTCAAGCACGTCTCCCTGTTATGGCTGGCTATCAGTTTTGTGCTTTTTGGTCTAATGACGATGATGAAGGCTGCTCAATATTACGTATTGTCCGGTAGGCAGGCGCCTTATCCGCGCGTGCTTTCCATTGTTGTGACACAGAACGTCATATCGAATTTTATCGCGACCGGCGCAGGGATCGCCTCTTATCTAACGATGTTCAGAGTGGATGAAGGCGTCCGATTACGAAAGGCAGCCGCGACTTTTCTGATCGCAAAGGTTGGCGACCTGATCGCAGTGTGGGTTACGCTCTTAATTACCAGCCTATTCTTGTGGCGCGAAATTCCCGGTTTGAAAATCGCAACCATGATCATGCTGATCTTGATCCCTTTGGCAATTGGGTTATTCCTGGGCTTGATCATCCTGCGGCAGAGATTTGTTGATCTGGCTAGCCACATGTCGAAATCATTAAGGTTGGATGGTACTTCTTTTGTCCAGCGCGGTCTTGAAATCCTTCAATTTGTGGCTGAACAGGATGAGAAATATGTTTTCGGCTTGGTCCAAATTGGCATCGTATGTTCTATAATATATATGGCTTTGACCATGTTATGGGCGTATGCCAGTCTACGCGCCTATTCTGTGGATCTATCCGCCTCCGTCGTTGTTTTTGTCAATTCCTGGATCCAGTTGATTTCGTGGTTGCCAATCCAGGTGTTTGGAGGACTTGGCGTAGCGGAAACAAGTCAGGTATATTTATATGGCCTCTTTGGAATCCCCGCTGCGCAAATGGCAACAGTCAGCGTTGGACTGCGTGTGATTTTATATTTATTTAATTTGATTTCACTTCTGTATATACCTTCTCAAACTTTCTTTCGCCGAAAAGATTCCTCCATTCGATCCTCCTAACGAAAGGTCAGAATGACCAACTTTGTCAAAGAATTCCATTCGCTGGTTTTTCTTAACGGGCCTGGGCTTTGCCATTGTTTCAGCCATCTTTGAGGTTCTGGCGATTTTTCGCGTCCAGCAGGATTGGGGAACACTTCTTTCCATAGAAGGTTTATTGACCATCGTTGTTTATATTGCCTTTTTGATTTTAGGACTGATCGTTCTTTTCCTTCGTTTCTTTGATTCTCCCCGTTTGAAAGAAATCGTAAATCAGCTTAAGCGTCTGGGCTGGATACGCTGGCTGGCTGTCGCCGTGTTAATTCTATCCGTCATCTGGTTCTATCTTTATTCGCCGTGGCAATATGTGCTGACCGGCCCATGGCTGCAATTGATCTTTTCCTTTGGTCTCACCGCGTGGATCGCAATGCTCATTTCGCCTCATCGCGTTTCTTTCAGTCGGCTGGGACGAAATCATATTTGTCTTCGGTTTATTCCTGTTTCCGCGCATCGTTTTGGAAATGCGTGTTCTTTTTACACAAGCGTGGGTATATCGTCTTGCTGTATTGATCGGTTATTTGATGATCATGATTTTGGCTGTTATTCTTTTTTCCTCATACAACCAAAAATTGATTAAAGATCTGATCGCATTTCGTGACAGGATAGGATGGCCGCGCTGGATCGTGATTGCCGCGGCCTTGTGCGGTCCAGTGCTATTTTACGGATTGGCCGGAACGAAAATTTATGTTACCAATCCTAATATACGTTTCTCGTTTCTGCTGATCGAATTGATCCTGGTTGCCATCTTGTTGAATAAAAATGACGGTCATTTGATCTCAGCCAAAACATTATTGATCAGCGCTTTTGCATTGGCATTGGTATCGGCTTTGATTCAGGCATCCCTAACTGTAACGAATTATCCATTCTCCATTGGCTGGTCGGAAGGAGATCGCCTTTACGAAGATTCCTTGATATTTGGTCAGCATCTTTATAATTATTCAGGGACGATCGTCAATCCCTATGGTTCTCCGGGCTCCTATATTTTATGGGGATCGCTCTTTCTTTTTCCGGGCGTGTCTATTGAGTTGCTTCGGCTGTGGGACGTCGTACTTGGTGTTGTCTTTCCCATTTTAGCAGCGTGGATCTTGGCAAGAAAAATAGAAAATGTTTATCTGCGTCTGGCTTTTGTCTTATGGTTGACTTTGTTTTTTATTGTTGAGGCGCCTCTTCATCCGCCGTTCATGCTGGCCGCGATCATTGTTTTTGCGTTTATGTCCTCCCGATCTTTTTGGCTGCGTGTGGCTTCGATCGCGATAGCCAGCATCTATGTTGGATTGAGCCGCTGGACATGGATTCCGGTAACAGCCGGCTGGGCCATTCTGATAGACTTGATTTTGTATTATCCGCATCGCACGGGACCTTTTATTCGGCGCGTTGCTCCGACAGCTTTCCTAGCCCTGGCCGGTTTATTGCCCGGATTAATCGTTGGTTATCGATCCTTGTCTTCTGTAACTGCATCAACAAACCTCACCTTTCATCAGTCCTTGCTGTGGTATCGCCTGCTTCCCAATCCGACACTTCCATTGGGTGTCCTTTTAACCGCCATACTTTATAGCGGCCCTTTGGTCGCGACCCTGATTTGGTGGATCGCGTCTGGTCGCTGGCAATTGGATTGGCTGCAATTATTTGCCATTGGGATCGGCTTGGCGGGTTTCTTTATCGCTGGTTTGATCGTCAGTTCCAAGATTGGCGGCGGAGGCGACCTTCATAACCTGGATATGTACCTGATGACGTTGGTACTCGTTTTCATGCTTGGCTTGTATAATTTATTACGCTCAGATCACGTTTCCGTGACGACCTGGCCGGTATGGATTCAAATCGTGCTCTGCCTAGCTATTCTTCTGCCCATTTATTCCGTCACTCCTTTTCCGCGCGACTCGGCTTCTGATCCCACGGTGAATTTACCCAGCCAACCAGTGGCTCAACAAGAACTATCTGATATTAATAGCTATATCTCGCACGCCAGCCAGCAGGGACTGGTTTTGATGGCCGATCAACGTCAACTGCTGACTTTTAATTATGTGAGTCGAATTCCGTTTGTGCCGGATTATGAAAAAAAATATATGATGGATCAAGCGATGGGAAACAACGAGGCATATTTTCGAAATTATTATCAAGACCTGGCCAATAAACGGTTTAGCCTGATCGTTATCGAAGTGCTTCGATTGCGCCGCACTACTGGTGCATTTTCGGATGAGAATAACGATTGGGTCGATTGGGTCTCGAAGCCGACGCTATGTTTCTACCAACCGTTGGTAACATACGACAATATCAATGTGCAATTGCTTGTCCCGCGCCAGGATATTTCCCATTGCCAGACATACCTTAAATAAAACAGGTTTGGTCCGTTGATGGTGGAGTTATACTTGTTATGAAAACGCTTTTGGATTTTGCGCCGCTGGTTTTATGGGCTCTGCTATGGATCGTTGGCGGCTGTCTGCTTGCCGCCAGCTTGTTCCGTCTCCGCCACAATGAAGTTGCGATGATTGGCTTAGGACTTGGGCTTGTGACTGAAACGTGGCTTGCCAATATTTTGGCCCAAATGATGTCTGCCGCGATTGCGTTCTGGCTGGCAGCCGTGTTGACTCTAACAGGCGGCTTGATTGCAGTGATCATACTGAAAAGAAAAAACATTAAGATCGATTTTTCTTATTCGCTCAACCCGTGGCTGATTTTTTTCTGCTGACGTTTCTCTTTATTTCCATCGGGCGCGGACTGGCGCTCTTCGATGATTATCAAAATATTCCCACCACCTCCCTCATGGCAACCGGCGACATTCCGCCGCATTTCGCCCTGGATCCACACTTTAGCTTTAATTATCATTACTTATTACTTTTGTTTGCAGCCCAGTTCATGCGGCTCGGTTCCATGGTTCCTTGGACTGCGCTCGATGCCTCACGGGGCTTGATCATTGCGTTGCCGCTAGTGCTGGCTTGGCTGTGGGCATATCGCATGACGCGTAATCGCGTTGCTTCTGTTTTGACAAGCATCATGTTGATGTTTGCAGGTGGGGCGCGCTGGCTGTTACTCTTATTCCCGCAGCCTATTTTGCAATTGATCTCGAGTCAAATCACGCTGATCGGCTCTGCGAGCGTGACCGCGCCCGATCTCCTCCGCGCCATGCTTTCGAACTGGAAGATCGATGGCAACGGTCCCATTCCATTTCCGTTTGCATTTCACAGCGGCATCTTTCAATCCTATGTGATGAACGGCTTCACTGGAATCTCGGGTATGGCCTTTATCATCGTTTTGCTTTTGCTACTCACCGCACAGCGTTGGCGCAATCCGTTTGCGGGCGTGATTACATTCATCCTGATTTCGTCGCTGGCGTTGGCGAATGAAGTGTCGTTTGGATTGATCGGGCTTGGCTTTGTGTTCGCGGTGATCGTTTGGATGATCTCGCATCGTTCTTGGAAATTACCGGCAAGCTTGATGCGTTGGATTGCTGTCTTAGTGCCGGTTGGCTTGGCGGCGATGATTTAAGGCGGGATGTTCACTCAAATCCTGCGCGCCCGCTTCACGTCCGCACCCGGAAGCGGCGGTTCGTATTTCGATGCGACTCCCAACCTCGTCTGGCCTCCGTCTGTCATCTCCGCTCACTTCGGCGCTTTATCATTATTCAATCTATCACAACTGATCGTTGCATTGACGGAAATCGGGCCGATCCTTCTTGCGTTACCGCTGGTTGTGATCTGGGGATGGAAAACACTTCGCACGCAGAACTGGTATGAAGCCGCATTGATCGGTACATTTGCGTGGAGCGTGCCTTCGTTGTTTGTAGCATTCAAGGGCCCGCTATATACAGCCACGCCGCGTTTACTCGATGGACTTTTATTTGCCTGCACACTTTATGCAGTTCCACTCTTTTGGATATGGGCGCGCAAAAAGAGCGATGCAGTGCGAAGCGTGGTTGTCTTTGGTGGATTAGTAACGATCTTTGCAGGCTTGATGTTATTCGGCATTCAATTGATCTCGATCCAAAAGCCGGTGACCACCACATTCATCAGCGACCTGGATGCGAAGGTGACGGATAAATATTGGAATAAGTTGAAGCCCGGAAGCTGGGTGCTCGATCCGTCGCCCTATCAGGGGCCGACCATCTTTGGCCGCGCAACGGATTCATCGGTCACGTGGTATCTGCCCAAGCCGGAATGGCAGGCGTTGCTTGCCAATCCCGACCCGCATCAAATTCACGCGCAAGGCTACGATTATTTTTATTTTGGGATTGATTATTGGAATCAATTGACGCCGCAACAGCAAGTCGCGCTACAGCAACCTTGTGTCAAGAAATTATTTGAAGTGGACGGCATTCACAGCCTGACGGATTATCGTAAAGACTTCCGCCGCCTGCTGGATGTTTCGGCGTGCAAATAGAAAGCATAGAAAGAACCGCCCATAAATTGGACGGTTCTTTTATACGAACTTGATTCTGCGCGCCGCGAACCAAACCATACGAAGCAAAAGCCAGCCATGCTTCCAGCGCGAGATGTTGGTGGAGCCATACGTCCGCTCGCGATAACGGATGGGCAGGTCAATAATTTTAAGATTCAACTTGGCCGCGCCGAAGAGCAAATCGAAATCGCCGAACGGATCGAAGTCGCCAAAATAGGAACGGTTCGCAGCGATCAATTCATAATCCTTGCGCCATAAAACTTTCGTTCCGCATAACGTATCTTTGACGTGTTGCCCCAACAGCCATGAGAAGGCTGAACTAAAAAATTTATTTCCGATAAAGTTCAAGCCGCGCATGGCTTCCTTCTCCATCGGATAAACCAAGCGTACGCCATTGATGAATTCTCCGCGGCCTGAACGGAGAGCTTCATAAAATCGCGGCAGGTCTTCGGGCGGAACCGTTAGATCAGCATCGAGGATCATCAGAATATCGCCACTGGCTTTCTCAAAGCCGAGGCGCACCGCGTCCGCTTTGCCAATGCCGGTTTGACGGAGAAGCAAACTCGAGGTCGAGGGATGAGCCGCCATTTCACGCTCGATCGCGGCGTAAGTATCATCGCGGGAATGTCCTTCGACAAAGACCAATTCGGTCTTGCGCCCCATCTTCGGCGTCCGTTCAAAGATGGCTTTGATGTTGCCTGACTCGTTCCGCGCCGGAACAACAATCGAAACGGTGGGTTCTTCATTGCTCGATTCCGGCCGCGGTCTGGCAATGATAAGATTGGAAAGCGCAAGCTCGCGAAACGGCCACAGACGGACAAGGAATTTATTGGCGAAGCCTCCGAGCGGAAAAGGCCATAGAATTTCCTGCGACTGACGAATGACATCAAAGCCTGCCAGGCCGAGCATGTTTGAAGTATCCTCGCATGTAAGCCAGTTTTGACCGAGCATGGGAACTGCCAGATTTAGACGTTGCGCGACGCTGAGGGGAAAGTGCCAAGTGTAAGCCAGTTTTGACCGAGCATGGGAACTGCCAGATTTAAACGTTGTGCGATGTTGAGGGGAAAGTGCCAAAGTCCGCTGTAGAAATTTAGAATCAGGCGGGTGTGAGAATCACATAATGATCGAACTTGTTCGAAAACGCGTTGAACGTCCCACAGATCATTGACCAGATCAGAAAGAATGATCACATCAAACGGCCCGCGAAGTTCAGGCAGATCATGAGCATCAGCCTCGATCCAATCGAGCGCATCAAGCGCGGCGTGACGCGCACGGGCACGCTGGATCATTTCCGGGGAAAAGTCCACGCCCACGCCGTGTACAGGTTGAAGCGAGACAAGCAGATCTCCCATCCCGCATCCAATTTCTAATATGCGTTGACCTGGATTGATTAGGAAGCGATAGATTTCTTTCAGGCGGCGATGATAGAATCTTCCCCAGCCGCGCCATGAATCGCGTTTATTAGCAACGCTGTTCCAGTGAACTATGTGTTTCTCTTGGTATTCCGCGGTAGTTTGATGGTTTGAGCTCATTGTATACTGCAAATCATTTAATCCGATGTAGAATTTGACCGTGCGCTATTATAATCTGTTCCCATGAGGTCTTATGTATTGGCTTAGAACTACCAGCATCATAGATCCGTTGCTTTTCATCGTCTTTTCGGTTTTTTGGATGATCGGCGGATGGCTTCTCGTCATTCACAGCGGACGGTTTCGGAAACGCGAACGTCCCATTGCTGGCATTGCCTCAGGAATGCTATTGGATATTCTCCTTGGAAATGCGTTGGCTCATTGGTTTCCCGCGTATGTTGCCTTTGCCTCCGCGGCGATTATTATATTCGTGATCGGCTTATGGGCTTCCAGAAAATCTAAAATCCCTTGGCATGATTTGATCAGTCTGGAAGTTGGATTTCAGTTGTTGGCATTGATTTTCATCTTTGTTCTTTTTGAATTAATTTTGAGGGGGCTGGGAGTTGGGGATGATTATACCCATTTTCCGCTCGTCTCCACGATGGCGGCCGGGGATATTCCCCCTCATTATTCACTCAATCCCGATATATTTCTGCCCTATCACTACGCGCTGGATTTGTTTGCTGCCAGCATGGTTCGGATCGGAGGACTTTTTTCCATGGAGTGCCTGGGATATCACCCGGGCCTTTACAATCTCATTGACCCTTGTCTGCAGTTGGCTATGGATAAGACGCATAACGCACAGTAAATTGGCAGCTTTTCTTGGCTCGCTCTTGATTGCGTTTGGTATGGGGACACGCTGGATATTGGCTCTCTTGCCCATGCCTTGGATCGCCAATATTACTTCCAATGTTCACATGATCGGTTCATCCCTTGACACTGCGAGTACTTTGGCGGCAGCCATTTTCCGCCCTTGGGTGATTGATGGTGCTCCGCCCGTACCCATTCCTTTTGCATTTGCCAACGGGATTCTGAATCCTTTAACATTCGATTGGGGCGGCGCTTCATCCCTGCCGCTTCTTGCGATCGTCTTAATCCTGATGCTTTCTGGTCGCCTCAAATTGAAGTGGAGCGGTCTCCTCCTTTTGGGATCTGCCCTTTTATCCCTGGCTTTGAGTGCAGAACATATCTTCATTTTGCTCGATCTGGGCATTGGACTTGCGATCGTCATAATGATTCTTTCCCACCGATTATCTCTTCGACAGACCATGTCCTCCTTTTGGGGACAGCTTATCCTCGTGGTAGCGGTTACTGCGGCATTTAGTCTTGTACAGGGAGGAGTGATCACGGAACTCGTTCGAACCTACTTGGATAGAACGCAAGGTGTAGGAGCAACCTCTTCAGGAAATTTTACTTTACGCTGGCCGCCCTCTTTTTTTGACAGCCATTTGGGAAGTTTATCCTTAACGGATTGGAGACAGATAATCGTTATCCTGGCAGAATGTGGGCCCATCCTGCTTTTATTTCCAATTGTGATATCGCGCTTGCGAGATGACTTCAAACATAATCGAATCGCAGAATTTGGCTTTGGAATCGCCTCGTTCTTTGGAGTAGTGATTCCTTTATTCGTTAATTACGAAACGGCTAGAGATATTACTCGCATAACAACGCTGGGATTGACCCTTTGGCTCCTTCTCTCTATTCAACCTATCTGGAGATTTGTTCAGCGCGCCTCCCGTGGGTATAAGATTGTTATAGCGTTTGGCTACTCCATTACGATATTGGGTGGCATCGCTTTGTTTGCTTATCAATGCACTGCCATCTTTGCACCCCAAGTATCGACTTTCGTTTCAAGCATGGACAGCCGTATGAGCCAGATGTACTGGGACCGTCTTGACTCGCGGTTCATGGTTTTTGACTCGACCGGTTATCGCGGGCAAACTTTATTTGGCCGTCTCTCTATAGACGCAACAAACGGCTTTACCATGAGCCAGTATTTGCCTTATCAAGCGGATCCTAATCCTTATGCTCTTCGCAAAGCGGGATTCGGTTATATTTATTTGGATAAACGTTATTGGGATCATTTGCCCATCAACTATCAACAGGCTTTGTATCCTCCTTGCGCTCAAGTGATGAACAGGATGGAAAAGATGAATGGCGCCACCGGTGAACTCTCCGATTTTCGCGTCCTGATCGACATTACCCATTGTAAATAAGCAAACTTATCGTTCTTAGTTTCCGCTACCGTGTTATAATTCAAGTCCTGAATTTTGAATATGGAATCTTCGAACGAACCGACCCGAGAATTATCTTTGCTGGAACAAGTGGAGCTTGACCCGGATGTAAATCAAGCCGCGCTGGCTACTCAATTAGGCGTGGCGGTTGGAACCGTCAACTGGCATCTTAAACGGTTGGTCGCAAAAGGTTATGTCAAGGTTCAGCGCGCGGAGCGCAAGAAGCTTCGGTATATCATCACGCCGGAAGGGATCGCCCTGCGCGCCCGCCTCACAATGGACTACATCGAACGTTCCTTCGATGTCTATCACAAAACTCGCTCGCGCGTCAAAAAACATTTGAACACGATCCGCGCGGCGGGATTCAAGAAAGTACGAATTGCCGGCGACGGCGACATTGCAGATATATGCCGCCTTTCCTGTCTTGAACAAGGCATCGCCGTTGTACAGGATAAGAATGTTCCTGCACTTGAAATCAAGGGATATAAAGTTTTCTTGAATATAGGAGAAGATAAATGAAAACTGAGCGCCATATTTTGATCACAGGCGGCGCGGGATATATCGGTTCGCTCCTGACCTCGGAATTGCTGCGCGCCAATTATCGCGTGACCGTTGTGGATAATCTATTGTTCGGCGGCGAATCACTGGTCGGATTTTTGCATCATCCCAACTTTCATTTTGCAAAAGCGGATGTGACCGAGCCGCACAAGATCAAAGATGTGGTGCGCGACCATTCGGCAAGCGAAAAATGGCCCAAGCCCGATGCGTTGGTTCATCTGGCGGCGATTGTGGGATTCCCGGCATGCCAAGCGGTCGGCAAACAAGTGGCGTGGAAGTATAACGTCGAGGCGACGAAAATGGTCTTCGAGCAGGCGTCCGATTTGGGCGCGGAGCGATTCGTGTTTTCATCCACCTACAGCAATTATGGTTTGTCGTCCGACGGCAAACCGGTTACAGAAGAATCGCCGCTCACGCCACAATCCTTGTATGCAGAGACAAAAATTGCCGCTGAGGAATATTTGCTTAACAGAAAGACGCGGCATGCTCACCTTTGTTGTTTCGCTTTGCAACGTTGTACGGCATCTCGCCGCGCACGCGCTTTGATTTGATCATCAATCAGTTTGTGCTGGATGCATTTACAAAGCGCCAGTTATTGATCTATCAGCGCGGTTATTCACGTTCGTTCGTACATGTTCGGGATGTGGTACGCGGCATTATGATTGGACTGGATGCCCCGCAAGAAAAAGTGCGAGGACAAATCTATAACCTTGGCAGTGACGACGGTAACTATACCAAGGATCAAATTGTAAAACTGATATTGAGACGCATGCCCGAAACAGAAGTCGAATATAAAGATTTGACCTTCGGCGGCGACATGCGCGATATCACCGTCTCGTTTGCCAAGGTCAAGCGTGAACTTGGATTCGAGACGACTTTGAATGTGGATGACGGCATTCGCGATTTATTGTTTGCATTGAAAACAGGATTGATCCGCAATCCGCTGGATGAGCGCTATCGAAATGCTCAGTTTATTGTGCAATAACCTGGAGAAAAATCATGGCTGAAAGTTTTTGGCAAAACAAGCGTGTCATTTTGACTGGCGGTGCGGGCTTCCTCGGTTCATTCGTGACCGAGAAACTTAATCAACACGGCGCGATGGATATCTTTATCCCGCACATCGAAGACTACGATTTAGTTGATCCAGGCGATATTCGCCGCATGTATGATGACGCGCTTCAAGGTATCAATCAAAAGGATGTGGTTATCATTCACTTGGCGGCGCATGTGGGCGGGATTGGTGCGAACCGCGAACATCCCGCTGAATTTTTCTACGACAACTTGATGATGGGAGTCGAGCTGATGCATCAGGCATACAAACGCGGCGTTGGCAAGTTCGTTGCAATCGGAACAGTCTGCGCCTATCCCAAGTTCACGCCAGTTCCGTTTAAGGAAGAGGATTTATGGATGGGGTATCCTGAGGAAACCAACGCGCCGTATGGACTGGCAAAGAAGATGTTGCTAGTTCAGGCACAATCCTATCGTCAGCAATACGGATTCAATGCAATCTATCTGTTGCCGGTCAATCTTTATGGGCCGCGCGATAACTTCAATCTGGAATCATCGCATGTGATTCCGGCATTGATCCGTAAGGCCATTGAAGCCAGGGAACGCGGTGAAAAGGAGTTGTTGGTCTGGGGCAACGGTACACCGACGCGCGAATTTCTATACGTGGAAGATGCGGCAGATGGAATCATCAGCGCCGCGGAAAAATATAATGGATCGGAGCCGGTCAATCTCGGATCGGGCTATGAGATTTCGATCAAAAACTTGACCGAGATGATCGTTCGTCAAACCAGATTCGAGGGAAAGCTGGTTTGGCAGACCGATAAACCAAACGGTCAGCCACGTCGAGGTCTGGATGTGAGCCGGGCGAAGGAATATTTTGGATGGAGTGCGCAAGTCCCGTTTGAGGAAGGGATGCGCCGCACCATCGAGTGGTTCAAGGAGAATCGTTCAAAGATTAAATAGCTATGGCAAAATCAATGGAGCTTGTTCGTCAACCTGAAACAATCTACATCAAACCGTCCACCGGCTTGACCGCGCTCAACTTGCGCGATCTGTGGATTTATCGCGAGCTGGTCTACTTCATGATCTGGCGCGATATCAAAGTGCGTTACAAACAAACCGTATTGGGCGCGGCGTGGGCGATCATCCAGCCCGTGCTGACCATGCTGATCTTCAACTTCATCTTTGGCAGCGTCGCTAAAGTCCCGACCGATGGCATTCCGTACCCAATCTTCTCGTACACTGCGCTTTTGCCGTGGGGCTTATTCAGCGCGGCATTGAACAATGCCAGCCGCTCGCTGACTACGAATGTGAGTATGGTCACCAAGATTTATTTCCCGCGCCTTGTGCTTCCGCTGGCTTCGGTGCTGGGCAACCTGGTGGATTTTGCAATTGCGTTCCTGATCCTGATCGCAATGATGTTCTATTACAAAGTAACGCCCACCGCCGCGATCTGGACTTTGCCGCTGCTCATCCTACTTTCGATCATCGCTGCACTGGGCGTTTCGTTATGGCTGGCCGCCATCAATGTTCAGTATCGCGATGTGAACTATGTCCTGCCCTTCCTGACTCAATTCTGGATGTTCGTTACGCCAGTGGCTTATTCATCCAAAGTGATTTCGCCCAAATGGCAGCTCGTCTACTCACTCAACCCGATGGCCGGAGTAGTCAACGGTTTTCGCTGGGCGCTGCTCGGCACACCGACCGGACCCAATTTGCAATTGCTTGTTTCGGTGGGCGTTACTCTGGTGATCCTAGTCACCGGTTTATTCTACTTCCGCTATATGGAGCGGACGTTTGCGGATATGATTTAATATGACTACTGCTATTCGAGTTGATCACCTGGGCAAACGCTATCGCATCGGCGCGATGCAGGCCAAATTCCATTACGGAATGCTGCGCGACGTGCTGATGGATGTGGCGATGACGCCAGTGCACGTCTTTCGATCCATGACCGGCAAGTCCATGCGTGGCGCCGAAAAATTTTCCTACATTTGGGCGCTCAACGACGTTTCGTTCGATGTTCAAGAAGGACAGGTGCTGGGCATCATCGGGCGCAATGGCGCGGGTAAAAGCACTCTGCTCAAAGTTTTGGCACGCGTTACTGAGCCGACGAAGGGGACAGTCTCTGTGCGCGGACGAGTTGGGTCGCTGCTCGAGGTCGGTACTGGCTTTCATCCGGAACTGACCGGCCGCGAAAACATCTATCTCAATGGTGCGGTGCTCGGGATGAGACGCGGCGAGACCGAAAGAAAGTTCGATGAGATCGTGGCTTTCTCCGAGGTCGAGCAGTTTATTGATACGCCGGTTAAACGTTATTCATCCGGCATGTATCTGCGGCTGGCGTTTGCAGTGGCCGCGCATCTCGAACCGGAGATCCTCGTTGTAGACGAAGTGCTTGCAGTGGGCGATGCCGAGTTCCAAAAGAAATGTCTTGGCAAGATGGGCGATGTAGCGCAACAGGGACGGACGGTTTTGTTTGTCAGCCACAACATGTCTGCCGTGCTTCGCCTTACTCAAGAAGCGCTGGTGATTGATAAAGGGTGCTTGATGATGCGCGCTCCTACCGCCGAAGCCGTGGATTATTATCTTTCGGCCGGACACGCTGACGCGGGCGAACGCATCTGGGAACCAGATGAAGTGCCGGAAATGGCCGCACCGTTCATGCCGATCTCATTGCGATTGAAAGATATGCGCGGAAATATCGTGGATACGCTTCGCTCGACCGAACCGGCTGCCATTGAATTTGAATATCAACTCAGCGCGCCGACCACCGGCCTGCGCGTCGGTTTTTATCTCAGCACCATGCGCGGCGATTATGTATTGACCTCCTTCGATACCGATGAACCGGAAAAGTTTGAGAAGTTCAGCGCGCGCAAAGCCGGACGATATGTCAGCCGCTGTATCCTTCCCGCCGATCTGTTCAACGAAGGCCGTTATTCGCTCGGAGTCAACGCCAGCTCGTTTGCAGTCCGTCGCTATTTCCTCGACGAGAATGCCCTGGCTTTCAACGTGGATGTCTCCGGCGCGCCCGGAACGCATTGGCCCGAAGTGCGCGTCGGGCCGATCCGCCCGCGCCTCGATTGGAAGATCGACAAGCTGGATTGATGGTCACAAAATCAGCGCTTCGTTCCGCGCTTGGCGAATTGCCTTTCACTGCCGAACTTGATTGGATGCTTCGAGGCAACCGCGCTCGCAGTGATCACTTTTCATTGCATCGCCTAGAGAAGTCGTTGCCGGACGCGGTGAAAACTGCAGCGACGTTTGCCGCGTCGGCGAGACCGGGCAAAAAGATTTTATTCTTTTCAACCTTGCATTATTGGATCGAGCAATCGGCCTATATTTCGCTGGTGCTGGCCGGTCTTGGACATAAGATCACATTGATGACGTTGTCTTATTCCGAATGGCATAAGCGCATGGACAACTTCACGCAGCGTCAGCGGATGATACATACACGCGAGACTTTGAAACCAATTCAATCATTGGTCAAACACGTTTCGCTTCTCGACCTCAAACCCGTCGCGGCGATTCCTGATGTTCTTCGCGCCGACATCGAACAGATCAGCCTATGGGATACGCAATATACGCTGATGCGCGAAGAAGTGGATATGAATAACGTCGCTGATCGCTCCGTATATGATCTGCGCCTCGAACGTAATACCTTCGCGGCACGGGCTGCGCTGGCTTGGATCCAAGCGAATAAGCCGGATGTTGTTCTTGTTCCCAATGGCTTGATCTTGGAAATGGGAATCGTTTTTCGGGTGGCGCGTTCTCTTAACATTCCAACAATGACCTTTGAATTCAACGATCAGCGCGAGCAGATTTGGCTGGCGCAGAATTCATCCATCATGCGGCAGGAAACGGATTACCTCGTCGAAGCGCGCTGCAAATTGCCTATGACCGATGGGATGTACGAACGTCTCGCCGATTTGGAAAATGCGCGGCGCGGCGCGCGCGTTTGGGGAAAGTCCAAACGCTTGTGGCAATATGTTTCTTCGCAAGGCGCTGAAGCGACAAGGAAACTGCTTGAACTTGATGATCGCCCTGTGGTCATGCTGGCCGCAAATGTATTGGGCGATAGTTTAACGTTAGGACGCAATATCTTTGCCGAGTCGATGACGGAATGGATCACCCGCACTGTTCAGTATTTTGCGAGCCGCTCCGATGTTCAGTTGGTGATTCAAGTCCATCCCGGCGAGACGATTGTGCCGAAAGCGAAATCCATGGGGCAAGTTGTGCGTGAGGCCTTGCCTGCTTTGCCTGAAAATATTCATTTGATCGCGGCCGTGGATAAAGTCAATACATACGATTTGATCGAGATTGCCGATTTAGGTTTGGCGTATACTACGACTGTCGGACTCGAGACGGCGATGAATGATCGCCCCGTGATTTCATGTGGGCAGACGCATTATCGCGGCCGCGGCTTTACTCTCGATCCGAATTCATGGGATGAATATTTTGCAATGTTGGAAAAAGTTTTATCGGACCTGCCCGCTCATCGTTTGAATGATGTGCAGGTAGAAGCCGCCTGGAATTATGCGTATCGTTTCTTTTTCGAATACCCGCGTCCGTTCCCGTGGCGCTTGATGAACTTCTGGGATGATCTCGCGGTGTGGCCGCTGGCCAAAGTGCTTGGGGCTGAAGGTCAGGCTGAATTTGGCGAAACGTTCAAGTTTTTGGTCGGCGAACCGTTCACCTGGAAGAATTGATGGAAAACACCAAGCAACAAGTCCGAGAGTTTTATGATCAGATCGGCTGGTCGCAGGTCGGCGAGGGTCTATATCAGAATGCTCGCTATGAAGACTTGCGACCTGTTGCGCGCGACTATATTCATCTTTGTCGTTTACGCGTCAATCGTTATATCGCTTCGCACGGCGACTTTTTGCTGGATGCCGGTTCCGGTCCGGTTCAATGGCCTGAATATTTGACCTACTCCGAAGGTTATCGCTTCCGCGTTTGTCTTGATATTTCCATCACGGCACTGAAAGAAGCGCGGACGCGGCTTGGGCCGAAAGGTTTGTACGTTGTCGCCGATATCGCCAACCTGCCGTTCAAGCCTGGCGCGTTCGATGGCATTGTTTCAATGCATACGATTCATCATTTGCCGTTGAGCGAACATCGCGGCGCATACCTTGAACTGCATCGTGTTCTCAAATTGAATCGAACTGCGGCAATCGTCAATGGCTGGGATTACCCTCGCTTGACCCTGATTACGAGACCATTCGTTCGTTTAGTTCGATTTATCCGAAGCGGCAGTTTCGGCAAGCGGAAGAAAAACTGGCAAGCTGAAAATGAACAGGAAGGCACGTTTGTCAAGAAGTTGACGCCGCGCTGGCTCAAACAAGAGTTGCATGATATTGATTTTGAAATCTTTGCGTGGCGCAGTCTCAGCACTGTGTTTCTCAAAACAGTAGTCAATCCACGTTGGGGAGGCAAGGCATTTTTACGTTTCGCGTTCTGGCTCGAAGAGCGTTTTCCGCGCTTCTTCGGTGAGAATGGACAATATCCATTGATCGTCATTCGAAAATTGAAAGCCAACTAAAGATGGAATTGGAACTCGATATTCCCGATAGCGCCAGTCAATGGTACAAGTTGAAAAAGAATCCGCGCCTGTTTTTTTGGTGGATCTTTCATCGCGCCACCACACCTTTGCGCGTTCTGCCGGATTTCCTAGTGATTGGTGTGATGAAAGGCGGCACGACTTCCTTCTTCAATTATCTGGCTCGGCATCCGCAAATCAATCCGCCGTTTCGCAAGGAAATAAAATTCTTCGACATACATTATCCTGAAGGACTTGGCTGGTATCGCGCTCACTTTCCAACACGCTTCAAGATGAAGCCGGGAACGGTGACCGGTGAAGCAACTCCTTATTACATTTTTCATCCAACCGCACCGAATCGAATCGGAAAAGTTTTACCGAATGTTAAATTAATTGCTTTGCTTCGTAATCCTGTTGACCGCGCGTATTCCCATTACAATCATATGGTGCGCGTCGGCAGAGAACTCTTATCTTTTGAAGAAGCCATCGGCCATGAAGCGGAGCGATTAGCTGGCGAAGAAGATAAGATCATTGCCGATCCACGATACTCTACTTTCAATCATTTGCATTATTCCTACCTGGCGCGCGGCAGATACATCGAGCAACTTCAAAAATGGTTAGCGATTTTTCCGCGTCAGCAAATGCTGATCCTTGCCAGCGAGGAGCTGTACACTTCACCTGCCACAGCCTATCGCAAGGCGATAGAATTCCTTGAACTATCCGCCTGGGAACCGAATGATTTTAAGGTTTATAAACAAGGTGTTTATGAGGAAATGCCTGCTCCAATCCGAAAACATTTGATTGATTATTATCATTCTTATAACCAAAAGCTTTATGATTATTTAAACAGAAATTTTGATTGGAATAAATGAATATGAGTTGGAAGAATCAAGTTATTCTTGTCACCGGTGAAATGAGATCGTTCAGCAAGGTTGTTTAGAAATTTTTTGGAACTCGAGGAACGCTTCCTGCCGTTTTTAAAGAAAATGGACAGTATCTCTTGGTCGTGATCGATAAACACTGAGGTGCCATGCTTAGGAACCACAAGTTCTACAACACTCGTTTATTCGAAATCGCAGTTCTTATCCTAACTTCCGCCTTGGTCTATCTGCCAAACATCGGCAAGCTGACCTTGTACAAGGATGAATGGTATTTCATTCATGATGCTTCCATAGCAGGTCCGGGCGTTTTCATCAACATGTTTGCAATTGACCGGCCGGCGCGCGGTCTCTTCTTTGAAATCTATTATGCATTGTTTAGTTATCATGCACTGCCTTACGGTATCGGAGCTTTCATTTGGCGAGTCATCGCGATCATCGGCGCTTTATGGTTATTCCAACTGCTTTGGCCGCGAAATCGCAAGGTTGCCTTCGGTGCTGCCCTGCTCTTTGCAGTTTATCCGGGCTATTTGTGGTGGGTGAGTCCGATTGAATATCAGCCCCACATGGCCAGTCTTGCCTTGGAAGTGTTCTCCATTGTTTTTACTCTCAAGGCAATCCAGTCAAACCGTCCATTCGTCAAAGCCGTCTACGCGGCGACCGCCATTTTGACCGGCTGGGCTTACATCGCGTTAGTGGATTATGCGATCGGCATGGAAATATTCAGGTTCCTGTGTGTCTTTCTGCTTGTGCGACGCGCTCAGAATCCGAAGGCCGTTTCATTTTGGAGAACCGGAATTCAAACCGTCCGAACCTGGTTGCTCTATGGAATCATTCCAGTGGGTATCCTGATTTGGAGGGAATTCTTTTTCACAAACACTCGAAAAGCCACCGACGCAAGTTTGCAGCTGGGCATGCTGATATCCAGCCCAGGCTCAACTGCGATGAATTGGCTGATCCATCTGTTCCAAAGCATCTTGAATGTCAGCTTGTTTGCGTGGGTATCACCTTTCGTTGATAATTTTTTTGACTTGCACCTGCGTGACATCGGAATCGCTCTGTTCATTATGTGCATCGTGATTTTGATCGTGGTGATGAAGGAATTTCTGACGGGCAAGGAAGAACAGGTAGAGTCCGGGCCAGACAAAGCCCTTTCGTCTGAGGCGCTGTGGCTGGGCCTGCTGGGCACCGCCTTCGGAGTCCTGCCAGTGATTCTCGCCAACCGCTACGTTATCTTCCAAGATTATTCGCATTATGCCTTGCCCGCATCCCTCGCTGGCGTGATCCTCCTTAGCGGTTTAGTCAATAGCATTGTTTTCCGGCGTCTTCGTTTTGGTCTGGTGCTAGGCCTGGTGGCTGTAGCTTCCTTAACTCATTATGCCGTCTCAGTGAATGCGCTCACCGAGGAACAAGCCATCCAACAGTTCTGGTGGCAAATGGATTGGCGCGTGCCGGGAATCAAGCCGGGCACTACTTTAATCATCAATTATCCGACCAGCAACATCGGCGATGACGGGAATGCGGTCCAAGAAGCGGCGGATTTGCTTTACTACCCTCAAAGCAATCCGGCAATCCCGGTCCATTACACAATATCTGCAGCCTCTGCCAATAATGACAACACCAAATTGGTTTTGGTCGGCCATGAAAGCAAGGAGCTCAGCTATCGCAGTCATACCAGCACCGTGGATTTTGGAAATGTCCTGGTACTCACGCAACCATCCCCTGGATCGTGTGTGCACGTGATGGATCCAAAATGGCCGGTCATTTCCGCGTCTGACCCGGGCAACGTACAGCTTCTTGCGCCCCATTCAAACATCGAAGATATCTTGACCCATAACATTGCTCCTGTTCCACGCGAGGTCATTTACGGGCCGGAGCCTGGCCATCAATGGTGCTTTTATTACGAAAAGATGGATTTGGCAATTCAGGAAGGCAACTGGGGACAAGCCGCGGCTTGGGGAAATAAGGCGATCGGCCTTGGGCTTCATCCTGAGGATCAGTCGGAATGGCTGCCGATGCTGAAGGTTTATGCCATGCAGGATGATATGACTGGAATCAAGACAACGATACCCAAGGTCAATGCAAATCCATTTCTGCGCTTCGAGGCATGCCAATTATTGGGCGATAATGAAATTCAACCTGCCTACTCGCCTGAAGTCCAGATGCTCCTCTCGCAATCCTTTTGCCGTGCAGGAAAATAAGAGTGTAACAAATTCCTTCCATTGGAGAAAGAAATGAATTGGAAAAATCAAGTTGTTCTCATCACTGGCGGCACGGGTTCATTCGGCAAGAAGTTCGTCGAGATCATGCTCAAGGACTTTCAGCCCAAAAAAATCATTATCTACAGCCGCGATGAGTTGAAGCAGTATGAGATGCAAGCCTCGGGATTCGATCATCCGTCCATGCGCTATTTCATCGGCGACGTGCGCGACCGCGAGCGGCTCCTGCGTGCCATGCAAGGCGTGAACGTAGTTGTCCATGCCGCGGCATTGAAACAGGTACCCGCCTGCGAATATAATCCGATGGAAGCCGTCAAGACTAACATCATGGGAACGAGCAACGTGATCGAAGCCGCCCTGGATGCGGATGTAAAAAAAGTGATGGCGCTCAGCACCGACAAAGCTGTCAATCCGGTGAACCTTTATGGCGCCACCAAACTCGCGGCGGAAAAGTTGACCGTTCAAAGCAACGCGTACGCCGCGGGTTCAGCAACCCGCTATTCGTGCGTCCGATACGGAAATGTGGTCGGGAGTCGCGGCTCGGTCGTGCCGGTTTTTCTGAAACAGCGCGAGTCCGGCAAGGTCACGATCACCGATGACCGCATGACGCGCTTCTGGCTGTCGCTGGAACAGGGTGTGCGATTCGTCATTTCCTGCATGGAGCAAATGGAAGGCGGCGAAGTCTTTGTGCCGAGAATCCCTAGTATGAAGGTGATCGATCTGGCCCAAGCCATCGCGCCCAAAGCCGAAGTTGGAATCATTGGCATCCGCCCCGGCGAGAAACTGCATGAAGTGTTGATCTCTGAGGACGAAGCGCGCAATACCGTTGAGCTGGATAAGATGTTTGTCGTTCAACCCGCGGAGGCATTCTGGTTCGGCTATTCGTGGCAGAAGCGCGGTAAATTACTTTCGGATGGATACCGTTATTCGAGCGACAACAATAAAGAATGGCTGGACGTGAATGGCATCAAGAAATTTGTCGAGCCCTTCGAGAAGTTATACGCGGCGGGAAAGTTGGAAGGATAGGAGCGATATTCGATCATTCGAATATCGAAAGTTATCATGCGACTGCTGATCACCGGTTCAAGCGGACTTCTGGGCCTCAACCTGGCTTTGGATGCCACCCGCTTGCATCAGGTGATCGGCGTGGATCGCGACACGCTTACGTCCGTTCCGTTTGAGTTGATCAACGCCGATCTTCTCGAACCGGATGCGGTGCATCGCATCATTAACGAATCCAAACCTGATGCTGTGATCCATTGTGCCGCACTGGCGAATTTGGATGCCTGTGAAGCGAATCCCGACCTTGCGTATCAGATGAACTCTGACCTGCCTGCGCGGGTGGCAGATATGTGTGCGCGGCGGGAGATCCGCCTCATCCACATCTCGACGGATGCAGTCTTCGATGGGCAAAAAGATGGCGTGTACATCGAGGGCGATACCCCCAACCCGCAAGGGGTGTACGCTCAGACCAAATTTGAAGGCGAACGTGCAGTCTTGCAAATCAACCCGATGGCGATCGCGGCGCGTGTGAATTTCTATGGCTGGTCGCTAAGCGGCAAGCGGAGTCTGGCCGAGTTCTTTATCAATAATCTCAGAAGCGGCAAGAATGTCAACGGTTTTACGGATGTGATCTTTTGCCCGATGCTGGTCAATCGCCTCGGCGAGATGCTGCTCGCGATGCTGGAGCGCGGATTGCGCGGGATATATCACGTGGTCGGGCCGCAGGCCATGAGCAAGTATCAATTTGGAGTGGAGATCGCACGCAAGTTTGGGTTGAGGGAAAATCTGATTTCACCGCAATCTGTGGATAAGTCCAGCCTGACTGCACGCCGTTCCCACAATTTATGGATGTCTACTCACAAATTGTCCACTGATCTCAATATGCCTCTCCCCGCTTTCTCCACCGGCCTTGACGAGTTTTATACACAATACCAGCAGGGTTATCCACAGAAAATCCGCAGTTATGCACAGGAAAAGGCGGGCAATGAATAGCTTATCCCCATTTTGGAAGCGGATAGACTTGACGTCTGTGCAAGTTCAAAACCGAATTGCACTGGCGCTGGTTGCGTTTTTTATTTTGTTTGAAATTTTGAGCGTTCAAAAAGTCTCCATGACAAATGATGAGTTTCTTAATGATCAATATGGGATGAATATTTTAGACCTGAATTCCAATCGTATTGTGCGCGGCAAAGGAAATATTGTAGATGACAGTAAAATGCCGATCACTGCATTAAATGCCGTGCCAGCCAAGCTTGCAGAAAGCTTACCTAACAATGGCTTCAAGAACTTTCTTGGAGACCTTAATACTGCTCGATTTGTGACGGTTATTTTTTCCGCTCTTGTGGCCTGGCTGGTGTTCTCTTGGTCGCGTTCGTTGCATGGATTTGTCCCGTCCCTGATCTCTTTGTTTTTATACATTTTTGATCCAAACATCATTGCACATTCTGAACTGGTGACAAATGATCTGTATTGTGTGGGTGCTGTTCTGTTTAGTTCATGGTGCTTATGGAAATTCGCCAATCATCGTAGTGTGATCAACGGTTTGATTCTTGCGTTTGCGCTGGCTTTGAGCCAGATCACTAAATATACTGCCGTGGCTTTATACCCTTTGGCTGTTTGTGCGCTTGTGCTCTACGATATGCCAGCAATGATCGATGCCTGCAAGAAAAGAGCAATGCGTGTTCTTGGAAACTACTTTTTGAAGTATGCGACCTATATTTGTGTCGCGATTCTGGCTTTGATCCTTGTCCTTAATTTTGGTTATGTGTTTAACCGGACCTTTACTCCAATTGGCACATATGATTTTGGCTCCCGAGTCTTTAGGACGATACAGTTTAGAACGATAAAGGCTGTCCCCGTGCTGAAGGGATTCCCTATACCCACTCCCTATCCATATTTACAAGGACTGGATCAAATGCTCGTAACGAACAGCACCGGAGTGCGTTATGGCCCCGTCTATCTACTGGGGCAAGTTCATGCCGATGGTAGGGGATTCATGGGATATTATTTTGTGGCATCATTTCTTAAAGTACCCATTGCCACACAGATTATCATCTTGGGCGCAATCCTGGTTTACCTAATTGATGGGAAGCGCAGAAAACGTTTCTTGTCGAACGAAGTTTTTTTTCTTGTGCCGGTCCTTTTTTACACGATATATTTTAATTTTCTGCTAAATGCCCAGGTTGGTATTCGTTACTACCTGGTGGTCTTTCCATTGCTTTACGTATTTGCCGGAAGTCTTTTCGTCAATTGGCCAGAGTTCTCGTTCAAACAAAAGGCGGCTGGTTTTTTGCTGGCCACATATCTGGTCGTTTCAGTCCTATCCTATTATCCTTACTACCTGTCGTACTTCAATGAATTTGTCTGGGACCGAAGATACGCCTATAAATTTCTGGCTGATTCAAATCTGGATTGGAATCAGGGAGAGTATTATCTTCAGGCCTATTTGACCGAGCACCCCAATGCGGTTTACTGGCCGAGACAACCCATGAGCGGAGTGATCATCGTTCCTGCCAATTTTATGGCGGGGCTATCCAAGAAGCGTGATCCTGTTTTGTACAGCTTGCTTCGCAACAACTTCCAGCCAACCGAAACAATCGCATACGAATATCTTGTTTTTGACATATCTCCAGATGAATTGAAACAGGTATGCTCAACAACTGATTGTCGCTAAGAGGAGATAGAAGATGGAAATCAAACTTCACGACCGAATGATTGGATTGAACCATCCAACCTATTTCATCGCAGACATCGCCGCCAATCATGACGGGGATTTGGATCGCGCCAAACTGCTCATCCGCCTCGCCAAACAAGCCGGAGCAGACGCGGCCAAATTCCAAAATTTCGACGCACCGAAGATCGTTTCGGATTACGGCTTTTCGCATATGAATGCACAGGTGAGCCATCAAGCTTCGTGGAGGAAGTCCGTAACGGAGGTCTATCGCGCCGCGTCCATTCCGTTCGAGTGGACGCTGACTCTGATGGAAGAATGCAATGAGGCCGGCATCCATTATTTTTCCTCGCCCTATGATTTTGAAGCGATCGATTTTCTCGATCAATACGTGGAAATCTATAAAGCCGGTTCGGGCGAAATTGATTGGATTGAGGCATTGGAACGGATGGCAAGCAAGGGCAAACCGTTTTTCGTCGCAACGGGTGCCTCCACGATTGGCGAAGTGCAGCGCGCCGTGCATGCCATCGTGAAGATCAACAAGCAGTTGGTCTTGATGCAATGCAACACCAACTATACGGCCAGCCCGAAAAATTACGATCACCTGCATATCAATGTGTTGAAGACCTATGCAACGATGTTTCCGGATGTGATCTTGGGATTATCCGACCACACTCATGCAGTCGCTCCGGTTCTCGCAGCGGTGACGCTGGGGGCGCGCGTCATCGAGCGTCACTTCACCGACAGCAACGACCGCGAAGGCCCTGACCATAAATTTGCGATGAACCCCGAGAATTGGGCAAAGATGGTGGAAGAGACTCGTATATTGGAACGCGCGTTGGGTAGTGCAGATAAATTCATCACAGAAAATGAAAAGGATACTGCCGTTGTTCAGCGTCGCTGTCTACGCGCGGCGCGCGAAATCAAGGCCGGTGAAGTTTTTACGCGGGAGATGATCGATGTGCTGCGCCCTGCGACGCCGGGCGCGATCCAGCCCTATGAAATTCCAGATGTAATAGGCGCGAAGGCATTGCATGATTTCAAGTATGGTCAGGAATTGCGCTGGACGGACCTCGGTGCGGCATAATGCGAGTATTATATTTCAGTAAGGATTACACGCCTCATGATCATCGGTTTCTTTCCGCGCTGGCTGAAACAGAATACGAAATTTATTATCTAAAGCTGGAACGAAACCTGCGGCAAACTGAAGATCGGACTGTACCTTCACGAATCCAACACGTTTTATGGGAAGGTGGAAAAGGTTCATTCCGCTGGCGTGATGTGTCGCGATTATCGCGGGATTTGAAGCGTGTTATCAAGGAGATCAAGCCCGATTTGATCCATGCCGGTCCAATTCAAACCTGTGCGTTTCTCGCGGTGCTTTCTGGTTTTCATCCGATCCTGACCATGTCGTGGGGCTTTGACTTGATGCAGGATGCCGAACGCAATCCGTGGATGCAGTGGGTTACGAGGTACACGTTGAAACGATCAACGTTCTTTACCAGTGATGCCCAGATCACACGTGACAAAGCAATCGCTTACGGAATGAATCCGGATCGCACGGTGGTTTTTCCGTGGGGCGTGGATTTGAAGCATTTCAGCGCTGAACAATTATCCATTGGAAAAAAGACACAAAACGTAAGACGCAAATCGTTCATTCTGTTTTGTAATCGTTCCTGGGAGCCGCGGTATGGCGTGGATGTCCTCGCCACAGCTTTTGTTAAGGTTGCGAAACAACATGAGAATGTCAACCTGCTTTTGCTCAATGGCGGATCGCAGACTAATGTGATTCGGCAAATCCTGATGAACGGCGGCGTGCTCGACCGCGTACAATTCGGTGGACAAGTCTCGCAGACTGATCTACCGCGCTGGTATCACATGGCCGACCTTTATATTTCGCCCTCGCACGTTGACGGTTCTTCTGTCTCACTAATGGAAGCATTGGCATGTGGTTTGCCCGCGTTAGTATCCGATATTCCGGCAAATCAAGAATGGGTGGATGAGGGAGTCAATGGCTGGCTTTTCCCCGATGGGAACGCGGATATACTTGCGGAAAAGATTTTGGCGGTGATCGCTCAAAGAACAAAGTTAACTCAAATTAGCCGCGCTGCTCGAAGATCCGCGGAAGAGCGGGCTGACTGGAAGAAAAATTTTGCCAAGCTGCTCGAAGCTTATGAGCAGACCATCCAACTTTACAGGAGGTCCAAATGATCGTGTCCCTTATCCTTACCCTGGTTGCAGTGATCCTGGCAGTAATGATTGCGCTGGAAAACACGACATTGGTTCAGGTTACATTTTTTGGCTATGGCGTTCAGGGGGCGGTTGGACTTTTTCTACTGATCGCTTTGGGTGTGGGCGTGGTGTTGGGAATCCTGCTGATGCTGCCGGCTCTGATCGGCCACAGTTTGACGGCAATGCAGAGCAAGCGCAAAATCGCCCAGTTGGAATACAAGCCACCCAGAAAAAAGGCAAGTAAATAAATGTTTTTGACGAAGGGAACAAATCATGCCTGATAAAAAAGAATTTCAAGGAGTGTGGGTCATCGTCACCGGAGGCTCGCGCGGCATCGGCCGCGCCATTGCCCTGGACTTCGCGTCGAAGGGAGCCAACATAGCGATTGTTTATCTCGATCATCGCGCACAGGGCCAGCAGGTTTTGAATGAACTCAAAGCGCTCGGCGTTGAGGCGGAAGAACACGCGACCGATGTTAAAGATTTTTCAGCAATCCAGCAACTGTTTTCAGATTTCATCAAGCAGCATGGACGCGTGGATGTGCTGGTCAATTGTGCGGGCATCAATCGCGATCGCACCTTTGCCAAGCTGACATCGGAGCAATGGCAGGAAGTGATTGACACCAACCTGACGGGCGCGTTCAATTGCAGTAAGGCCGCCTGGGATCAAATGAAAACGCAGAACTATGGACGCATCGTCAGCATCAGTTCGGTGGTGGGACAAGCCGGCAACTTTGGGCAGGCGAATTATTCCGCATCCAAAGCAGGCTTGCTCGGTTTCACCAAATCACTTGCGCTGGAGGGGGCGCGCAATAACATTACCGTCAATGCGATCTGCCCCGGCTTCATTGATACCGATATGGTGCGCTCTATTCCTTCTGATGTCCTAGAAAAAGTCGTGCAGAAAATTCCAATGCAGAGGCTGGGTCAGCCCGACGAGATTGCGCGCGCGGTGACGTTCCTCGCTTCGCCCGCTTCGGGCTACATCACCGGTCAGGTGATCGCGGTCAACGGCGGATTCTACATGTGAGGCTGCAATGCTGACGCTCGAATCATTGACTTCTGGATTTCGTGATCTTGGTGTTCAAACCGGCGATACATTGCTGGTTCACAGTTCCTATAAATCGCTCGGCGAGGTGGACGGTGGGCCGCAAACCGTTATGGACGCATTGCTCTCCGCTCTCGGCCCGGATGGCACGCTCATCATGCCGACCTTCAATTTTGATTTCAATCAGGGCAAACCATGGGATGTGCGCAAAACACGTTCGAAGATGGGTGCGTTGACGGAAGTCGCGCGAATGGACCCGCGTGCCAAACGCGTCTTCCATCCCTTTTATTCCTTTGCAGTTTTGGGCAAGCATGCAGAGATGCTGGGAAGTCTGCGCTACAAGAGCGCCTATGAACGCAATTCGGTGTTCGGCAAGTTACGTGACCTGGATGGCAAGATCATGGTAATCGGCCTATCGTATAACAATAGCATGACCTTCTTTCATCACATCGAGCAAATGGAGGGCGTGGATTATCGTTTCCTGAAACAGTTCACGGGCGAGGTGACGGATGAGAATGGCAACACATATACGGATACGTTCGAGATGCTGGTACGTGACATCGACAAGGGCGTGATGACCATGGTCGATCCGATGGGTGCATTGATGGAGCAGGCCGGTATCATCAAGATTCGTAAGATCGGCGAAGCGGACGTGAAACTGATGAAGGCGAATGATGTGTATGCCTTTACCGCGCGCGAGATGCGCCGCGATCCGCATTTGTTGTATTACATCAAAAAGGATTGATATGTTGCTATTGCTTCATTGCTTTGTTCATCGCGATAACATTAGAAAATGAAACCCTATTCTTCCCTCAAATCCATTCTCGCCGAGTTCTTTCCATTGCATCGAACTCTTGCCTCCGACGATCAGGATAAAACACTGGAGATCGTCGGCTCGTATATGCCCGAGTTGTCGAACTATACGGTTGAAACATACGCGCCACTCAAACCAGTTTGGACGTGGAAAGTGCCGGAGCGTTATGTAGTTCATGAAGCGTATCTTGAAATTGAAAATGGTGAACGCATTGTAGATTTCAATGACAATCCGCTTCACATCGTTTCGTATTCACTGCCAATTGACAAAGTGATGAGTTGGGATGAGTTGCAACCACATTTATATTTCAATGAGAAACGCCCAAACGCGGTGCCGTGGATCTTTAAATATTACGAACGGGATTGGGGTTTTTGTTTACCAAAGAACACGTTTGATAATCTTCCTCGCGATCAAAAGTACCACGCTGTCATTCGTTCTAAATTCATCACCGATCCCAAGCAAGGATTTAAAGTAGCGACTGCTGTCGTCCATCCGCAGGGCGGACCGAATCCGAACGCGGGCGAGATGATTATTCAGGCGCATACCTGTCATCCGAGGCAAGCCAACGACGATGGTGCAGGCGTGGTCAGCGCCATCGAGTTGGCGCGCCGACTCGATGAGAAGCCGTTACCGGCGGGGTCAATGAGCGTCCGCTTCTGGTTCGGGCCAGAAACCATCGGCACGATTGTGTATCTTGCTCACAACGAATCGCTCATCCCGAATCTGCGCGGCGGAATCTTTCTTGAGATGACTGGCAATCAAAATAAAATCGCCTGGCATCATACGCGTCAATACGACCATCTGCTGGATCGAATTACGAATTATGTTTTGCGGGACACCGATCACGATGAGCGCGACTTTGCCGCCATGCCCGCCAACGACGAACGCGTCATCAATGGACCCGGAGTCAATGTGCCGTGCATCTCGCTCAACCGCTGGCCGTACGATGAATATCACACCACCGACGATAACCTAGACATTATGCACGAAGACATGCTGGTCGGCGCGGCGGATGTCGCCGAAAAGATCGTCCGCATTTACGCAAGCAATTACATTCCCAAGCGCACGTTCCGCGGCCCCGTTTTTCTTTCGGGCAATGGGTTATGGGTAGATTGGCGCGACAATTGGGAACTCAACCGCGCCATCGAAAAGATCATGATGCGCTTCGAGGGCGATCATTCAATTTTTGATATTGCCGAGCAGGTCGGACTCGATTATGGGATGGTGCGCGATTACGTCGAGAAATTCCGCGCCAAAGGTTTTGTTGTGCCTCTGCCGATTCCCTCCGAGGCGCAGACTGCATGAAGGAAAAAGTTGTTGCCATCATTCAAGGACGAATGAGTTCATCACGTTTGCCCGGAAAGATTCTTGCGGATATTGCAGGGCAACCGATGTTGCAGCGCGTCTATATGCGGACATCGCGGGCGGCGACCGTTAACGAAACCATCTTCGCCACGACAACAGATTCGACCGACGATCCCGTCGCAGAATACTGTGACTTTAGTGGAATCCGTTTCACGCGCGGCAGTTTGTATGATGTGCTTGACCGATATTATCAAGCCGCCAAGCAAGCAAAAGCTGCTATCGTTGTCCGCATCACCGCCGATTGTCCCGTGATCGATCCTGTGTTGATTAATGACGTCGTGAACACGCTGATTGATGGCAAATATGATTTTGTTTGCAATCGTCTTCCGCCTCCGTGGCACCGAACCTATCCAATTGGTTTGGACGTGGAAGCCTGCACCTTCGAGGTTTTGGCAAAAGCATGGAAGGAAGCCAAGGAACCTCAGCATCGTGAACACGCCATGCCGTATTTCTACGAAGGCGTTGAACTAACAACTGTCAACCGCCAACTGCAAACAGGAATTTCTCCGCGCGGCTTCAACGTCGCACTTCTCCATCACACCACTGATTTCGGCGATTATCGCTGGACAGTGGACACGCCCGAAGATTTGGAATTCATGCGGCAGGTTTACAGTCGCTTCGATGGACGCGATGATTTTTCATGGAAGGATGTTTTGGACCTGGTTCACAATGAACCCAAATTGATGGAAATCAACTCGGGCGTGAAACACAAAACACTAAAAGATATTGATAAGCGCGCGTTAAAATGAGGTCAGACCTGCGCTTGCATGCAGGTGCAAGTGTTGCGAGACGTTCTTGGCCGAAGCAATCTCCTCTTTGGATGTGAGTTGAGATTGCCACGCTCACTCCGTTCGCTCGCAATGACAAACTAAAAATTATGCCTCTCATCACTTTATTCTCTGCACCCAAGCCATTCGCCGATCCGCACATTGCACTGATTCAGCGCAACGCGCTCCATTCGTGGACTCTACTGCCCGATGTTGACACCATCTTGCTTGGCGACGAAGAAGGATTATCACAAGCGGCAAAAGAATTTAACGTAAAGCATATCCCAGTTGTGAAATGCAATGACAATGGCACGCCGCTGATTTCATCCATGTTCGAGATGGCGCAAAAAAATAGTAACAGCGAATTGCTCTGCATCATCAATGCGGACATGATTCTCATGCCTGATCTTGTCGAAGCCGCGAAACAAGTTATGAAGTTGAAAGATAAATTTGTTTTATTGAGTCAGCGTTGGGATTTGGATGTCACGCAACCCATCGAATTCACCGAAGGCTGGCAGAGTCGGCTGGAAGCAACTGTCAGAAAACAGGGACAGCTTCATCGTCCCGCGGGAAGCGATTTTTTTCTCTTCCCAAAATCTTGTTATCAAGGTATTCCAAACTTCACCATCGGTCGCGCCGGTTGGGACAATTGGATGATTTACAAGGCGCGCCACGAAAAATGGTCGGTGATCGATTGCACGCCGTCGGTGATGATCGTGCACCAAAATCATGATTACTCTCACTTGCCTGATGCGAAGCCACATTACGAACATCCTGATACGGACGAGAACATTCGTCTTGCTGGCGGACAGGCCAATATTCGTTATACGGTTTTGGATTTAACGCATCAACTGGTCGGTGGTAAGCTTGCCCGCCCAAAGATGTCGTATCTGCGTTTCATGCGCGGCGTGGAACTAGTTTTGCGTGCGATATTTTTCTTCCTACCTGATGATATGATTGAAAACGTTGCCCGCCCGAAGCGATGGAAGAAGCGGATTCAAAAAATCTTTAGTCGGAAATAGATTCATGCGTAAAGGTCAAAACCCCGCCAAGTTCGTCAAAGACGTTGCCCGCCCGGAGCGGATCACGGTCGCGTTGCTGAATTACATTCCGTTCTTGAGCGGCTTTTATGCCGAGACGTTGGACGTTTTGAAAGTCTGCATGGAGTCGATGCGAAAAGATGCGGGCTTGCCGTTTGACTTGATGGTCTTCGACAACGGCTCGTGCGCCGAAGTGCGCGACTTTCTGATCAAAGAAAAAGAAGAAGGACGAATCCAATATTTGATTCTCGCCGAGAAGAATATGGGAAAAGGCGGCGCATGGAACACTATGCTGGCAGGCGCGCCGGGCGAGATCATCGCCTACACCGATAGCGATGTTTTATTTTCTCCGAAATGGCTTTCGCGGTCGGTTGAAATTCTAGAGACATTTCCAAGCGTCGGCATGGTGACCGCGCGTCCATTCCGCACGCCGCCCGAGTTTTATGAATCGACTCTTCTATGGGCGCGAGAAAATGCGAAGTTGGAAGATGGACAATTCATTCCGTGGGAAACTTTTTTGGAATTCAATCTCTCGCTCGGACAGACCGAAGAAGAGAATAAAAAAGTTTATGCCGAGACAAAAGACCGGCGTATCCAATACAAAGGCGTGACTGCCATGGCAGGCGCCTCGCACTGGCAATTCACCGCGTACAAATCCACGCTCCAACAATTCCTGCCCTTTGACATGGACAAGCCGATGGGGCAAGTCCGTCAATTGGATAAGCGCATGAACGATGCAGGCTTGTTGCGGCTGATGACCTCTGACCCGCTGGCGATGAATATGTCCAATACGCTGGGATATTTGCGCGGAGAGTTGAAAACACAAAGCCCAAAACGTAAAGCCGGTTTGGGCAAACGTTTATTGGAAGTTGGATTTATCAAGAAGACGTTGCTGGCGGTGTATAACAAGATTTTCAAAATATATTACGAATAGGAAAGCATTATGAATCCTGAAGAGTCTTTCCATAACTGGTCCGTTGTTCCAATACGGCGGCTTGAAGCCGTTCCGAATCACGATGGGAGTTTTGTTGCTCTTGCTACAGCTTTGTTTCTTTACGAACGATATGCCAAAATAAAGCTCAAGCAACGAGGAATAAAAGCAACTGACAAAAATATCGCCAAACAAATTATCCTCGACTTTGGTGTTGACGAACAGCTGGCAGAAGTTTTTGGGGATGTAATGAGAAATGGTTTGCTCCATCAAGGGATGCCAAAGCAATCAGAACAAGGTGAAAAGAAATTTCCCGAATGGATATTTCATCACAATGAAGGTGACAAGCTTATTGAATTACGTAAATTTCAAGACAGAACTTTATTATTTGTGCAACCGTGGAATGTCGTAAATAAGATAATTGCTTTATGGCAAGAAAATTCAGAACGACTTAGCCAAAACGAGAGTTTTTCATGGGCACAAGTATTTTATCTTGAGCCTAATGCCGAAAAGACAAGCAACAAATATTATCTTGTTACAGGATCATCATCGGGCTTAGGAATCCTCAACACAAAACAAGTCTGCACTCAAAAATAAATGTCCAAACGTATTTTTATTTCCGCCGATCACGGCATGGCAATCATCTACTTCCTGCAAAGCGACGTCGTCCCAATGCTGTTGGATGCGGGCGTTGAAATCATCGTGCTGACTGACGACGAAACCAAAGACCAAATCGCAAAACGATGCGCGCGTCCCGGTTTAACTTTCGAAGGCTTGCGCCTCAAGCAAGCCAACGACTATGCCAACAAATTCAAACCGCGCTGGCAATGGCTGCTCGTCTACCTGCGCCGCGTCGGCGGCTCGTGGCGCATCAACACCGAAGCCATGGACAGCCACATTTGGGAAGTCTGGGCGGAGAACGGCTGGAAATTCCGTTTGGGCATTTGGATTCCGTCCGCGCTTGAGATTCTTATCTTGCGAACATTTTCCCTTGCGCGCAAATTTTTAGTGCGGATGCAAAACCGCTTCATTCCCCGCCCGAACCTGTATGCCGATTTATTTGAGAAGTACCAGCCCGATCTGGTCATCGCTTCGACGGCAGGCTGGCGGCTCGACCGTTACCTGCTGCGTGAAGCGACTCTGCATCACGCGCCGACCATGGCGGCAATTGTCGGCTGGGATAATCCATCGAGTTATTCCATCTCTGGCGCGCACATGGATTATGCAACCTGCTGGTCGCAACTTCAAAAAGACGAATTGGTCTACGGCTCGGATTGGAATCCTAAGCGCGTGAACATCGGTGGCATTCCATCGTATGATGGATATTTCCGAAAAGAATGGCAATTGTCGAAGGATGATTATTTCAAACTGCACAGTCTTGACCCGAAACGCAAGTTGATTTCGTATGCCTGCTCCTTCGTCCATTTCGCGCCGAACTATCCGAACGTGGAAGCGCTTGCCAAATTGGTTTCATCCGATGCATTGGTTGAACCTTCGCAGTTATTGATTCGATTGCATCCGAGTCACTTTCAGGATAAACCGAAAATCTTCGCCGATGAACGCGAGCGAATCTTCGCGCTCGAAAAGCAATATCCCAACGTACATGTCGTCAAGCCGGTTGCCTTGGGCGGATCGCTCGGCTACTACAGCGGCGAAGACATGGACGAAAAATCATCCATGATGGCGCATTCGGATGTTTTGGTGACGGTCTATTCGACGATGGTCGTTGAAACCGCTGTCCATGATACGCCGATTATCGCGGCCGTGATTGATACGCCGGGCGGATGGAACGTCCCCAAGAAATATTCCTTATCGTTGAAAAAGATCGGCAACTGGCCTACGCATAAACGTTTCCGCGATGCGAAGGCGGGACGCGTCGCGGAAAACGAAGATCAGCTTCGGAACGCGATCAATCTCTATTTAACGAATCCCGCTCTCGACGCGTCAGAACGCCGCAAGTTCATCGAGCAGGAAATCACGTATACTGATGGAAGTTCTGGCAAGCGCACGGCAGAGTTTATACTTAGCTTGTTGAAGTAGCTGTATTGGCGCGTATGAATTCGAACCAAAATTCGAGATCAACCGATTGGAAGAAGCGTCTTCAAGGATTTCCGAAGGAAGACGTTCTTCTTGTTATTATCCTAGCAGTCTGCGCGCCATTGTATTTTGTAAATGCCTTGAGATATTCTGTCCCGATGGGATATGCAGGGCTGTTCACCCAGATGGCACAGCAGATTGCCTCGGCAAATTTCCGACTGCCGTTGCAATCGCCCTATTACGGACCGGGCAGTATTCCTTTTGCCTATCCGCCGCTGGGACTTTATCTGCTCGCCGTTCTCATCAAACTGACGGGGAAGTATTTCATTTTCCTTCGCCTCGTACCGCCGTTCTTGAGTCTGATCTCGCTCATTCCGCTTTTTTATTTGACACGGGAATTAACCAAGTCGGCCGCCGCAGCCGCTTTTACGGCCGTCATTGCGGCAACCTCGCTGGACCTTTATATCGCTCACGCGTGGGCATCAGGAATTGTCCGCGCACCGGCATTTATCTTTACCCTGCTTTCGATTTATTTTTTTATCCGGCATCGCGATCAGCCTTCCCGAAAAAATATTTTCTGGACCGGTGTATTCTTTGGCCTGACGATTCTGACCCACCTCGAATACGCCTTATTTTGTTTTGCATGGATCGTATGCTGGACGATCTTCAGCCGGGGTTTTGTAAAAAGAGCGATTGATTCGGTGATCTCCATTGCAATCGGTGCGTTGATCTCATTGATATGGATTCTTCCTGTTCTTTTCCGGTATGGAATGAACGTTGTGCTCGATGCTTTCCGTTCTCATGGTAATGGAAGTTTTATCTCTGGAGCGCTTAATCCCGTCGGTCTTATCAAGTTGCTATGGATCAATCTGTCGCCGATCGGTTCCGACAAAGTCGTCGCTCTGCTGGTCCTGGCCGGCGTTTTCGCATTGATCGTGAAAAAAGATTACATCCTGCTGGTCTTTTATTTCTTCATCATCCTTGCTTTCCCCGACGGCGCCCGATTTGTCTTTCTGATAGGCAGTTTGATCGCTGGGTTGGGATTATCTTTCAGTGTGGAGCGACTGCCGCGTCTTTTCCCGGAGCGGATTAAATTCTCATCTCGCACCGCTTCGATTATCGTATCCCTCGTCATCCTCGCATTCATTTGGGTCAGTGGGTTTTCAGCGCTTGCGAATCTTTCCCCCGTGCTGGATGATACGACCCTTGATCTTGCACAGAATATCCAACGTGACCTGCCGGTTGGGAAAATTTATCTGGCGTTGACAAATCAGGACGAGGCCGAGTGGATGCCGTTTTTGTTCCAGCGTGAACCGGTTGTCTCCCAATGGGGAAGCGAATGGCTCGGCACCTACGATCAGCAGACTGCCTGGATGTCTCTTTTTCATGACTGTCAAAAGGCACAGGATTGGTCGTGCGTGGTTGCGGTGATCCATAAAACAGAGAAGAACCCCGATGCTGTGATTACCTACGCGATCAATAAAAAGCTGAACAGCCAAATCCTGACCACGAACCAATGGGTGCAGGTCTTCGCGAACAAACGGTATATCCTATGGGAGCCAAACCGCTGATAAAATGACTGGGAAACGAAACATGTTCCTCTTCTACTTTTCCATCACGCTTGCCATTGTCTCCAGCGCGCTGTATCACTTCAGCCAGAAGTCCACACCTGCGGATGTCAACCCGGCAGTGGCGATCATGGTCACGTACGCGGTCGCGTTATGCTTGACGGTGATTTTGTCGTTTTTCATCCCAACCAAAATTGGTTTCCTTGCTGAACTGCGACAATTGAATTGGGCAAGCTATCTGCTGGCATTCTCCATCGTCGGACTCGAAGTTGGCTTTCTGCTCGTTTATCGCGCAGGCTGGAACGTCGGCATTGCCGCGGTGTTGGTCAATGTGGTGGCATCGCTTCTGCTTGTACCGGTTGCATTGCTTGTATTCAAGCAACAACTCACCTGGATAAACATTATCGGCATTTTGGTTTGCTTGGCTGGATTGGTGATGTTGAATTGGAAGAGATAACGTGAAGAATAAGCTAATCGATTTTTTTCTGGTCGCGATTCTCATATTGGCCTTGATTGGCTATTTTGCAATTAATGCCAATCTCGGCGGTGTATTTCGCACGCCGATACCCACCATGACAAATACAGCCACACTTACCAAAACCTCTGTGCCTACCGGCACTCCAACATTTACTTCGACGCCAATTCCGACCTCAACACCGACCGCTACGCAAACTTCGACCTTTACATCAGTCCCAACAGATACTCCTATAGCGACTCAAGCGCCGATGGAAACGGATACATTCATTCCATCATCAACTCCAACACTGACGATAACGCCGTAGAAGAAAAGGCTGGATGATCCATGGAATTATTCACTCGTATTCGTAAAGCTGCTCGCATCCTGTTTAAGGGCGAACCCAAAAAGAATCAGCGCAATCCCATCCCTGCCATTACGCCCGAGGAAGTGGCGGAGATCAAGCAATTCTTCCCGCGCGAGAAATTCTTCATCTTCGGCCACGCCCGTTCCGGGACAACGCTGCTCATGCGCCTCGTCCGCTTGCATCCCGAAGTGCATTGTGATTATCAGGCGCACTTCTTCACGCGCCGACCCTTGTTGAAATCGTTGGTCGATTCAGCGGAAATCGAAGAGTGGCTGACGCGCAAATCCAACCGCTGGAATCAGGGACGAGACCTTTCGCCGCTGGTGCTTCGCGCATCGGCAGATTTCATTATGGAGCGTGAAGCGGCGCGCGAAGGCAAGATGATTATCGGCGATAAAAGTCCCTCGTCCACGATTTACGGACAGTCTGTGCGCGATATGTACGCGGTTTATCCTGATGCGAAATTAGTTTACATTGTCCGCGATGGACGCGATGTATTGATCTCGGAACGTTTTCGCAACTTCGTGGAAGAATCGAAATTCCTGACATCCGAAGATAAGCGCATCATCGAGGAGCTTCGTAAGGATCAAAATCAATTTACAAATGGCACACGTTCGATCTTCACCGAAGCATTTATCCGACGCGTGGCAAAAGGCTGGGTTACGAATTTGCAGGAAATCAAAGATGAAGGCAAACAATTATTTGGTAAAAATTATTTTGCTTTGCGATACGAAGATTTACTGAACGATTCGTTCGGTGAAATGACTCGGCTTTGGAAATTTCTTGGTGTGAAAAAAAATGATAAAGCATTATCGAAGAAAATCAAGACAGAGATGGAATCAAACCCTGATGAAGAATGGCAATCCAAACGTAATGAAGATATCGCTTCGTTTCTTCCGAAAGGTCAGGCTGGCAATTGGCAGAGACTTTTTACTGCGAAAGACAAATCCATCTTCAAAGAAGTTGCAGGTGAGATGCTGATTAAGTGGAATTACGAGAAGGATATGGGTTGGTGAAAAATGAAATTTCTTATCGCTGGACTTGGCTCCATTGGCCGCCGGCACTTTCGTAACTTGATTGCGCTCGGCGAAAAAGATATTGTTTTGCTTCGTTCTCATCGCGCCACTTTGCCCGATGATGAACTGGCTGGCTATCCGATTGAAACAGATTTGAGCAAAGCACTAAAAAAATATCAACCTGATGCAGTCATCATCGCCAATCCAACAGCATTGCATTTGGATATTGCGATTCCGTGTGCGAATGCGGGCTGTTCCATCTTGATTGAAAAGCCCATCTCGAATTCGCTGGATCGTATTGACCGACTCGAGTCTGCGCTTAGAACAAGCGGCGGACGATTGCTGGTCGGCTTTCAATTCCGCTTTCATCCGACTTTGCAAAAGGCCGCACAATTGTTAAAAGATAATGCCATCGGCAAGCCGCTTTCTTTTCACGCTCATTGGGGCGAATATCTTCCCAATTGGCACCCGTGGGAGGATTTCAAACAAAGCTACGCGGCTCGACCCGATTTGGGCGGCGGCGTGATCTTGACTTTGACTTACCCGCTCGATTACCTCCGCATGTTGCTCGGCGAAGTGGATTTGCTTTGGTCTTTCACGAGCGCCTCGAATCTCGGACTGGATGTGGAAGACTCGGCGGAAATTGGCTTGAAAATGAGGAGCGGCGCGCTCGGCTCCGTTCATTTGGATTACAATCAACAGCCGCCCAGTCATCGCTGGGAAATCGTCGGCTCGAACGGCATGATGAAATGGGATAATGCCTCGGGTAATCTGGATGTGTTCGCAGTGGAGAAAAAAGATTGGATCACTTATCCGCCACCGGCGGGCTTCGAACGAAACGTGATGTTCATCGAAGAGATGAAACATTTCATCTCAGTGGCTCAGAAAAAGGAACAGCTCATCTGCACGCTGGACGATGGTAAACAGGCTTTGCGATTGGCATTAGCCGCGCACGAGTCCAACAAAAAAGGAACTTTAGTAAAATTGGGCTAGGAGATGATCGTGAGTAAACTTCGCTCGCTTATCAAATCGGAATTGTTTATCGCCATATTTTTGCTCGTGGCGGTTTCAGCGATTGCCTATCTGCCGTTTATCGCGCACTTCAGTTATTTCAATGACGATTGGTATGAAATGTTTGCCACGGGCACGCGCGGCCCGCTGATATTTATTGACATCTTTAGCGTGGATCGGCCTGCCCGCGCCTTGTTGATGATTCCACTATATGTTCTTTTTGGCCGGAATCCATTTCCTTATAACGTGACCGCTTACTTATTCCGTCTGTTTAGCGGCTTATCGGTTCTGTGGAGTCTGCGCATGGTCTGGCCTCAGCAGAAACGTCTGGCGACCCTGGCGGCTTTGTTCTATTTGATCTATCCGGGCTTTCTATCCCAGCCAAATGCGATTGATTTTCAATCCCACATCGCAGGCTTGTGTTTCGCAACCTTTTCCATCGCTCTGACCTTGAAAGCGGTGACGACTAAAAACCTGTGGCCAAGGATTCTCATCACTGGATTATCCATCTTCTTTGGATTGGCATATCTGAGTCAGATGGAATACTATGCCGGATATGAAGTGGTGCGCCTCGTTCTTCTTTTCATCCTTGCAGGACAGACCGAGAAGACTTTCTTTGCCCGCTTGAGGCGCGCCGTGCTGTGGTATTTGCCCTTCATTATTGTGCCCCTGTTATTTTTTACGTGGCGGCTTTTTTTCTTTCAAGATGTTCGCAAGCAGACCGATATAGGGACACAGTTGGGAATTTTAGCCAGTACGCCTCGCCATACGATTTTGGTCTGGAGCGCAACATTAATCCAGAGTATGGCGGATGTCATTGTCCTGGCCTGGTTCGTGCCGTTCTATAGCGCACTTTCAAATCTATCGGCCATGGATGAACTTGTCGGTTTGGGAATCGCTTTGATTGCGATTCTGATCGCATGGATTTCATTGCGAAGCACATCCTCGGATTCAGCGTCAGAAGATGGCTGGCAATGGGAAAACTTATGGGCCGGGTTCGTGATCGTTGTAGGTGGATTGATTCCAATCATAGTTGCCAATCGCGGCGTGGATTTCGCCGATCTTTCCCGCTACTCCGTGATCAGCATGTTTGGTGCGGCGATGATGCTTGCGGTTTTTGTGGATCGGTTAAAGAATCCTGGATTCCAGCTTGGATTTGTCTTGCTTTTGATCGGCATCGCAGTCATTACCCATTTTTCCAATGGCGACTCCTACGCACAATATGCCGACTCAAATAATATGTTTTGGTGGCAAGTGAGCTGGCGTATTCCTCAACTAAAAAAAGGTACAACGCTTGTAGTTCATTATCCTTTGGGACAGGCAGGCGAGGACTACACCATCTGGTCACCTGCCAACCTGATTTATTATCCCGATAGCCAGAGTCAAAAATTCATCCAACCCGCCATTTATGCCGCGCTCTTGAACCACGATGCGGTCGACAAAGTACTGACCCAAAAAGGAGTCGAATACGATACGCGCCGCGGCTCCATTCACACCTTTAGAAACTATAGCGATATCCTCGTGATTACCCAAGCCGGGCCGGGTTCATGTGTCCGCGTGATCGACGGACACCAAACAGAACTGTCGTCCTATGAGGACGAGCGCGTGATGTTGATGGCACCTTATTCGCAAATTCAAGATGTTTTGCCAGGGACGCAATTCCAAACCCCGCCGCAGCTCCCGTTCGGGTCAGAGCCGACCCGGGGCTGGTGCTATTATTATGAAAAGGCTTCTTATGCCCGTCAAGTCAGCGATTGGCAGACTGTCCTCAATCTGGGCGATCAAGCTGCAAAACTTCATCTTGCGCCGCAGGACCTAATCGAATGGATGCCGTTTCTTCAAGCCTATGCTCACTTTGGAGATCAAACGCAGCTTACACAATTGGCGCGTTCCATTACTACCGATCCGTTAGTGGAGGCCCAAGCCTGCCGAATCTTAAAAGGCATGCAGTTGGATTCTTCCACAGCCGGTCTGGTAAGCAATCTCTATTGCGCTTCAAAATAGACCGGTAAGTTTGCTATAATTATCCCTTGCTTCACAAGGCAAATCCGCAGAGTTTCTCTGCAAATCCAATAGGAGTTTTTGATGTCAAAAGCCAAATTGATTTCCCCGTATGGCGGAAAAAAACTGGTTGATCTGGTCGCGAGCGGCAAGGAGCGGGATGAACTCTTGGCTCGTGCGGCCAAGCTGCCCTCGATCAAGATCAGCATGCGCAACTTGTGTGATCTGGAACTGCTTGCCACCGGCGGATTTTCTCCGCTGGATCGCTTCATGGGCAAAGCGGACTATGAGCGGGTTCTGCACGAAATGCGCCTCAGCGACGGAACGCTTTTTCCGCTTCCCATCACGCTGACCGTGGATCCAAAAGAGCTACCAACCGTTGGCGAGGCTATTGTCCTGCGCAACGCCAATAACGATGTGATTGCAGTCATGACTCTCGATGAAGTTTATCACTGGGACGCGGAGACCGAAGCCGCGCTGGCATATGGTTCAACGGATTCCAAACATCCGATGGTCTCCGAGATGGCGCGCTGGAACAAGGTGTGCATCAGCGGGCCGATGAAAGTGGTCAACCTGCCAAAATACTATGACTTCATCGAATTGCGCCGCACGCCCGCGCAAGTTCGTGAGATGCTCGAGAACATGGGACATGATAATGTGGTCGCCTTCCAAACGCGCAACCCATTGCATCGCATTCATGAAGAGTTAACCAAGCGTGCCGCGGCGCAAGTGGGCGGATCGCTCATTATTCATCCGGTGGTCGGCATGACCAAGCCCGGCGATGTGGATCATTACACGCGCGTCCGCATTTACAAGGCATTGGTGGATAATTATTACGATAAGAAAAGCACGCTGCTCAGTCTTCTTCCTTTGGCAATGCGCATGGCGGGGCCGAAGGAAGCTTTGCTCCATGCCATCATTCGTCGCAACCACGGCGCGAATCATTTCATCGTTGGGCGCGATCATGCAGGGCCGGGAAAAGATTCAACGGGCAAACCGTTCTACGGTCCGTATGACGCGCAGGATATCATGAATAAATACGAACATGAAATCGGCGTGAAGATGATTCCGTTCGAGGAACTGGTTTATCTACCCGACGAAAAGCGTTATGTCGAAGGCAAAGATGTTCCGCAAGGTGCGAAGACGCTTAACATCTCCGGCACGCAGGTACGTGATGATTATCTCGCAAAGGGCAAGTTGCTGCCTGAATGGTTCACGCGCCCGGAGACCGCTGAAATTTTGCGTGAGATGTATCCGCCGCGCCACAAGCAGGGATTTTGTATTTGGTTCACTGGCTTGAGTGGTTCTGGAAAATCAGCGACGACACAAGTGCTGACATCTTTGTTGCTCGAACGCGGACGCGAGATTGCCATTCTCGATGGCGATGTGGTTCGCACGCATCTTTCCAAAGGCCTCGGTTTCAGCAAGGAGGATCGCGACACGAACATTATGCGCATCGGTTTTGTAGCGGGCGAGATCGTGCACGCCAGCGGCGCAGTGATCTGTGCAGCGATCAGCCCGTATCGCGCCACGCGCGAAGAAGCCCGCAAGATGGTCGGCGAAAATTTCGTGGAAGTCTACATGGACACGCCCGTCGAAGTCTGCGAACAACGAGATGTAAAGGGCTTGTATGCCAAAGCGCGTCAGGCGATGGCCGATGGTCATCCGATGGGCTTCACCGGCGTGGATGATCCGTACGAGCCGCCGATTGATCCGGAGATTGCGCTCAAGGGATACGGCGCGAGTCCTGAAGAGAATGCCCGCTATATTGTTGCTTATCTTGAAGAGCAAGGATATCTGCTGAAGTAAATTGGGTATCACGGAACGTGTGAACCTTAAAGAATTGCATGAACACCCGCATCACGCCTCGCTTCGTTTCTTTCCTGACCCTCAGCCTGTTGAGCGTTATCGGGATATTTCTTGTGCTCCGATCCACGCCTGAGGGTCTCGGGCTTTCCGATGATTCGATCGCGTATATTGCCGGGGCGCGCAGTCTGCTCGCGGGATATGGCTATCGCGAAGCGTGGCTGATGAGCAACAATCCGATGACTCATTTCCCGCCGGGCTTTTCTTCCGCCCTGGCTGTGATCGGTTTACTCGGCTTGGACCCATTGCGCGGCGCACGTTTTCTTAATGCCATTTTGTTTGGATTATGCACAGAGGTGATCGGTATTCTCGGCTGGCGCATGACGAAGTCCTTGGTGTCGGGACTTGTGCTTGCCGCGCTGTTCGTGTTGAACGGTTCGTTATTGCAAGTTTACACAACAGCTATGAGCGAACCGCTTTTCATTTTTTTGAGTCTGCTCGCGTTCTGGATGTTCGATCTATATTTCGAGCGCGACGCGCATTGGCTTTGGCTTGTGCTATGCGGAATTTTCGTAGGCGTAGCATATCTGACTCGTTATGCCGGCCTGGCTTTGCTTGCCACGTTTCTTGTGGCATTGTTTATCCTGCACGATACTTGGCGCATGCGATTTATCAGCGCAGGGATATTTCTCGCAAGTGTTATCCCGTGGATTTTGGGATGGTCGATTCGGAATCTGCTCGCGGCGGGGAATGTCACTAACCGCGAATTGGTGTGGCATCCGATCACGGCCGGCAATTTCAATACTACGCTTTATGCAATCTCACAGTTCCTTATCCCGGTGGAAGATTGGCGCAAGCAGTTATATAAAACTCCCGCGCTTTTCATTGCCTTCACAGCCTTGATTTTATTAGTTATGCTGGTTTGGGTAAGTATCAAGGTCTGGAAGTATTTTGTTGCGCCTCAGCAAACGCCTCATTCCGAGACTATCTCGTTCACAACCGGCTTATACATTTTTGGATACATCGCTTCCATCATCGCGTCGATGTTGCTCTTTGACGCATCCACGAAATTCCAACTGCGGATTCTTTCGCCGATCTTTATCTCGCTATTGATTGTGCTTGTTTTGTTTGGGGTGTGGTTGTGCAAGAAACGCCGCGAGCTTGCCATTGTATTAGCATTGTTCGTTATTGGTATATCCATTTATAACCAAATCTCCATCGTGCAAGACCTTTCCAAAGGCGGACAGGGATTCGCTTCCTTCGTTTGGTACAACTCAAAAGCGATGGCGTATCTGCGAACTATCCCTCGCACGACGATGATTTACACCAATGAAACCGGCGCAGTTTATTTATATACCAGCCATCCGACGTATTCCTTGCCGAATCGTTTTGATCCGGTCACGGCTCAAGCTAGGTCCGGCTATGAACAGGGTGTGACGCTGATGCATCAGCAAATTCTTCAAGGCAAAGCAGTGTTGGCGCTATTTACAAGCGGCGAGCAGTCATCGGGTCCAGATGCCGCGTTTTTGGTTCAAGGTTTATATCCAGTAAGCAAATCCGGCACCGGCATTGTGTATGCCGCAGCGCCATAAGAGGTTGAATGAAGATTCAAGAAAAGTTTGATTTGAAAGATCGCGTTGCAATCGTCACCGGCGGAGCGGGTTTGCTCGGGGCTGAGTTTTGCAAAACACTGGCTGAAGCAGGCGCATCCGTTGCGGTTGTTGATTTGAATATCGAAGCCGCAAAAAAAGTTGCGGATGCTTTGACCAAATATGGATATCGCATCAAAGGATTTGGTGTTGACATTACCAAACCTGATGCCGTTAAAAATTTTATTACTTCGGTCCTCTCCGACTTTGGGCGGCTCGACATTCTCGTGAATTCCGCGGGCCTCGATCCGAAGTTCGATCCCGACGCGGCCTCCAAAGGAATCGCCCCTGGCAACTTCGAGGATTATCCGCTCGATCAATGGAACGCAGCATTGAACGTAAATCTAACCGGCATGTTTTTGATCACGCAAGCTTGCGTCAAGCGGATGATTAAGCAAGGCAATAAGGGCAGCATCATCAACATCTGCTCAACCTATGGATTGAACGGACCGGACCAGCGTATCTATATCAAAGATGGTAAGCGCGTTGCATTCAAACCTGTTTATTACACTGTGACCAAAGCGGGCGTGCTCGGCTTCACCAAATATCTCGCGGCATATTACGCGGATACGGAAATCCGAGTCAACGCGCTGACACCGGGCGGAGTATATAACAATCACGAAGAATATTTTGTCAAGAATTATTCCGCCAAAACCATCCTCGGACGCATGGCGCGCAAGGATGAAATGAACGGTGCCTTGTTGTTCCTTGCTTCCGATGCATCATCTTATATGACCGGCAATAACGTGGTTGTGGATGGAGGCTGGACAGCATGGTAATTTTTCGTAGGTTTGAATGAAACCCGAAATCTTAGCTATCATTCCGGCACGCGGCGGCTCGAAGGGAATCCCGCGCAAAAATATTCGCAACTTCGCGGGCTATCCATTGCTTGCATGGAGCATTGCGGCTGGAAGACAATCGAAGATGGTGACGCGTGTCCTTGTCTCAACCGACGATGAAGAAATTGCATCCGTCGCGCGCGAACATGGAGCCGAAGTTCCATTCCTTCGTCCTGTCGAACTAGCGCAGGATAACTCGCTCGATCTGCCGGTGTTTGAACACACACTTGAATGGTTGAAAGTGAATGAAAGCTATCAGCCTGGTGTCGTTGTTCAACTACGTCCCACATCGCCAATTCGTCCGTGCAATTGCGTGGATAGCGCCATAAAAATATTGCTAGAACATCCGCATGCAGATTGTGTCCGAGGTGTGGTTCCGGCGGGACAAAACCCTCACAAGATGTGGCGCATCTCAAAATCCAATGGTTCAATGAAACCATTGCTTGAAGTCCCTGGCATCGATGAGCCCTACAACGCACCGCGCCAAATTTTGCCGCAGATTTATTGGCAGACCGGTCATATCGATGCGATACGTATTTCAACGATTATCAAAAAACATTCGCTCACCGGAAATAAAATTTATCCGCTGATCATTGATCCACGTTACACTGTCGATATCGACAACCTTTCGGATTGGGCGAAATACGAAGCGATGGTTTATTCGGGCACGCTAGATATGGTTTCGCCTGGCAAGAAACATCGTCCGATGCCAAAAGAGTTCAAGATGATCATCACCGATTTCGATGGCGTCATCAGCGATGGACGCGTCTGGACGGATGAAAACGGCAAGGAAACGGTAGCCGCTTCACGCTCCGATTCGATGCGCATCCGCCAATTGCGTGAACGCGGCGTTGAGGTGATGATCCTTTCCTCGGAAATTAATAAGGTGGTCAAAGCCCGCGCAGAGAAGATGGGCATTGAAGCAATTCATGGATTGAGTCTGAACGGAAAGGGCGAGGCGCTTAAAAAATTCCTAGCCAAAAAGCATTTGAATGCGGCAGAAATTATTTATTTGGGTAATGACTTCAACGACCTGCCTTGCTTTGAGGTTGCGGGCTGGTCGGTGGCTGTGTCTGATGCGTATCCTGAGGTCATTCGTACCGCAGATTTTGTTTTATCAAAACCGGGCGGGTATGGCGCGCTAAGAGAATTGTGCGATTTGGTGTTGAATAAACTTGAGGAGAAATCAAATGGCTCGTGAAGTTAGACTTGGAAATCGAATGGTCGGCGATGGATATCCTGCATATGTCATCGCTGAAATTGGAATCAATCATAATGGCGACCTTGAGATCGCCAAGCAAATTATCGATGCCGCAGTTCATGCCGGTGTGGACGCGGTTAAATTCCAGAAGCGCACGCCCGAAGTTGCAACGCCGCCTGAACAACAAAAGCAAATGCGCGAAACGCCGTGGGGCTACATTACCTACCTGGAGTATCGTCACAAAGTGGAATTCACCGCGGAGCAATATCACGAGATCGATGACTTTTGCAAAGAAAGAAATGTTCCGTGGATGGTTTCAGTATGGGACGAATCAGCAGTGGACTTCATGGAAAACTTTGATACGCCAGCGTACAAGATTCCATCCGCTTCGCTCACGGATCATAAATTGCTGAAGCATGTCCGTAAGACCGGCAAGCCAATGATCATTTCAACGGGCATGTCCACCATGAATCAGATTCAAAAGGCGGTGAAGATTATCGGCGAAGAGAATCTCGTCATCATGCACTGCACCAGCACGTATCCGTGCGAACCGGAAGAATTAAAATCTCAAGATGATCGAAACGCTGCGCAAGGAATTTCCAAATAATCCAATCGGATATTCGGGGCACGAAGTGGGTTTGGTTCCATCAGCGATTGCGGTTGCGATGGGCGCCTGCATGGTGGAGCGTCACATAACGCTGGACCGCGCCATGTGGGGTAGCGACCAAGCCGCGTCGGTGGAACCCGGCGGCTTCGAGCGGCTCGTCAAATACATTCGCGTGGCTGAAGCTTCGGTCGGCGATGGCGTAAAGAAAGTATACAATAGTGAATTGGCGTCGCTAAAGAAATTGCGCCGCGTGAATGATGCCTAAATAATTTTGGGAACCTTAATGAATTTGCGAAGGCTACTTCGTCCCGCTGGCAAAACAACTCAAGCGATTCTGCGCTGGAAACGAATTTCTTTCAGCGCTGCGCCGCCGGTCTTTGGCAACTCCAAGCCGAAGAGCGGATCGCATTTGCTGTTACAAATTCTCAGCGGCTTCACGCAGATCATGCCGTATCGTTATGTGGACGCCGATCCGATTCGCACCATCACAAAAGATGGCAGGCGGCGCACTTCCGATGAAATTCTATCGGACTTGAGGCGCATTCCAAGTGGAGTGATCGGCTGGGGATATTTGGAAGCAACAAAAGAAAACGCATCCTTCCTGGCTTCGAGTGGACGCGTCAACTATTTCATTTATCGCGACCCGCGCGATATGCTAGTCTCGCAAGTGTTCTTTGCCACCGATATGTACGAAGAACATGGGATGAATGCTTATTACAAATCCCTGCCTGATTTTGGCGCGAGACTCAAAGTCGCCATCACCGGCATTGACCAAGACGGCTTGCGCATGGTCAGCGTGAAGCAACGCTATGAAGGCGTGTTTCAATGGCTGGAACAGAAAAATGTGATGTGCATCCGCTTTGAAGATTTGATCAACAATCGTAATGCAACGCTGAACGCCATGCTCGATGAGGTGGAAAAGACAGCTTACAAAATCCCGACGCCGCGCGAGAAGGCGTTATCTATTTTGATTGAAGCAATCCAGCCTAAGAAGAGTCATACTTTCCGTTCGGGAAAGACGGGCGGATGGAAAGAGCATTTCGCTGAGGAACATAAAAATTTATTCAATGATGTGGCAGGAGATTTGTTGGTCAGGCTGGGTTACGAAAAGAATAATAACTGGTAATGACAACGCTTCGAGAAATCTATACTCAACGCATCAAACGCGGACTCGTCCGCAGACTTAATAATTTAAAGATTGCTTCGATGGCGCGGCAGATCGCCAAACGCGAACCTCAACCTTCCGGTGCGCCGATTGTATTCTTCAAAGCCTCCACCGGCATTGACGATCTTTCGTGGAACAGCGGATTTCATCTGCTGGCATCGTGGGGATTCCGGTTGCAGGGAATCCCTGTGGTTTATTTCGCGTGCAACGCGGGCATGAGTCATTGCGTGCTAGGAACAAATCGTAAGAATGTCTATCAAGAGCCGCCGTGCAAATCGTGCGTCTATCAGTCAAAGACACTTTATACAAGCGTACCTAAGAGAACTCCGAGCTCTTTGAGAACTCGGAGTTCTGAAATTGAGTGGTTCAATTTTCAGCGGGATGAAAAACTTAATGAAGCGATCGCAAGCTTATCGGTTTCTGAACTGATGCGCGTTGTTTGGGATGGGATTCCACTTGGGCAGCTGTGTCTGCCCGGGCTGAGATGGATTCTGCGAGTCCACAATCTGAACGATGATGAATCGACGCGTTATCTTTTGCGCGAATATATTGTGTCAGCGTGGAATGTGGCGCAGAAATTTTCGAAGTTTCTCGATCAAACCCAACCGCGCGCGGTGATCGTGTTCAACGGACAATTCTTCCCCGAAGCAACAACGCGTTACATCGCACAAAAACGCGGCATCCGCGTCATCACGCATGAGGTAGGGTTGCAGCCCGCGTCTGCGTTCTTTACCGATAGCGAAGCGACCGCGTATCCGATTCATATTCCCGATGAGTTTGAATTGAACAAGGAGCAAAACGCAAAACTGGACGCGTATCTCGCCAGGCGTTTTCAAGGCGACTTCACGATGGCGGGCATCAAGTTTTGGGCGGACATGAAAGGGATGGATGAATCTTTTTTGAAGAAGGCGGCGCGCTTCAAGCAGATCGTGCCGATATTTACCAACGTCATCTTCGATACCAGCCAGCCGCATGCCAACACGGTTTTCAGCGATATGTTCGCATGGCTGGGTGTCGTTTTGGAAATCATCATGGCGCATCCTGAAACGTTGTTCGTGATCCGCGCACATCCTGATGAGACGCGCACGCGCAAAGAAAGCCGCGAGACCGTTCAAGGTTGGGTCGAAGCGAACCGCGTGGATAAACTTGCGAACGTGGTATTCGTCGCGCCGAAGGAAACGTTGAGTTCATATGAGTTGATCCAGCGCTCGAAGTTCGTGATGGTCTATAACTCGACCATCGGGCTGGAGGCTTCGCTGATGGGCAAGCCCGTGTTATGCGCGGGCAGGGCACGCTTCACCCAATATCCCACCGTGTTTTTCCCGCAGACTATAAATGAGCAACGAAGCAAGATGCAAGAATTTCTTGCGGCTGAAACGATTGACGTGCCACCTGAGTTTAAACGCAGTGCGCGCAGATTTTTGTATTACCAGTTGTTCAGAACGTCACTGCCGTTTGGAGATTTTCTTGAGCCATCCGTCCGCACCACGCAGACGCGGTTAAAGTCGTTTGAGTTGGAGGAGTTGCTTGAGTCAGATGCAGTGAAGGTTATTACGGAGGGAGTGCTTGGGGGTGGGGATTTTTTGCTGAGATAGTAATCTGTTGCGAAATCAACAACGCGTGCAGATTAATTTTCTTTTCGGAAAGTGTGCGAGAGACGACCAAAAAGGACGAGCGCAATTGCAACAATAATGCTACTAATTAGTGGAGTGATGAGGCGCGTTATCAGCAGAATTGCCAGGATGATGCAGGTGGCGAGGAACAATCCTAAAGCAAGTTTACGATCCATGGTTACTTTCCTGGCACGGCTTTCTTCTCTGGCATGGCAGAGATCAGTGCGCGCAATGCCTTATTCACTTGCTCTGATGAAGTAAAGACTTTTGCAATATCTGGTTCGATCAGAACGATCAAAGGTTCGTCTTTCATGCGCGCTGCAAATCGATGCGGCTTTGCCTTGCGATAATCGAAACGATACTCAGGAGCTATCTCTTGAACTTTACGGGATTTGGTTGTGGGCGTTTTCTTCATAGTCTTTTATTTCTTGTCGCGTTGCTGGACGCGCACTGATAATGCAAACAATATCTTCGACTCTTTCCACGAAACATACCAGAATCATACGCCGCAAAGCCGATGTACCGATGATAATTTCACAGTGTTCTCGATCTGAGTGAGTTGAGTTGTTAAAGATAAACGCGAGCGGGTCTTTGAAAACAGTCACGGCTTCATCAAAACTGACGCCATGTTTCCGAATATTGTTTGCGGCTTTTGCGGGATCCCACTCGAATTTCATAGGCGTAGTATAAGCCCCAATCTTTCCCGAAATCAACAAGCAGGCGGCGCGAATGTGGTTTAATATCCCCATGACTTTGAAATCAACTTTGCGCTCTGCACTCTATGGCACCGAAAAACTTATTCAGCGCGTTCGCTTTGCATCCGTGCCCGCGCCCGAAGGCGGCTGGCCCACCCTGCTCAGCATTTCCTTTCCCAAAAGCGGCACGCACCTGCTCGACCAAATCCTGCTTGGCTTCTCGAAGGTCGCGCCGTTCTCGCTTCGACTTCATTCCTTCTATGCCGAATACGAGGGCGAAAGCGGGATCAAGCGCGCGCCCGAAGAAGCGATTGATTGGTTGGATTCTCTTCGTCCGCGCGACATTGCTTCGGCGCATCTCTTCGCGCGACCTGAAGCGGTCCACCGTTTAATTCAGCCTCACTTTGTTCCATACTTTCTCTTCCGCGATCCACGCGATGTCGTGGTCTCGCACGTTTTTTATGTGACCGACATGGAAGCGCGTCATGTTCATCACGATTACTACGCTTCTCTTCCCGACTTTGACTCGCGGCTCAAGATCAGTATTCTCGGACGACCCGAACTTGACATTGAATTCCCAAACATCGCGGATCGCTTCGCGCCGTACTTGGGTTGGCTCGAGCATCCCGAAGTGATGAAGATTCATTTTGAAGATTTGGTCAATGACCGCGCCGCAACCTTGAATCGAATCATGGATCATTTCCTCGCCCGCGTCCCGCTGACGACTTCCCGCAAAACTATTGTTGATTTGCTTGAGTCATCCATCAATCCGAAAAAATCTCCAACATTTCGCTCAGGTAAGACTGGCGAATGGAAAAAACACTTCACGCCTGAACATAAAAAGATTTTCAAGGATGTGGCAGGTGATTTGTTGATAAAGCTGGGATATGAGAAAGATAATAATTGGTAATGTCATTGCGAACGATGGTCGAGTGTGAAGCGTATCGAGACCGAGTGTGGCAATCTCGTGTTTGTATGTCAGCGGAGATTGCCATGTCGGCTTTCAGCCTCCTCGCAATGACCTGAATGATCATGAATTGCTCTATTGTTATCCGCGCCTATAACGAAGAAAAACATCTCAGTCGTTTGCTGGAGGGGATTCAGCACCAAACGATCAAGGATGTGGAAATCATCCTAGTTGATTCCGGTTCGACGGATTTAACGGTATCGATTGCCGAGTTGTTCGGAGCGCGGATCGTGAGCATACCGTCAGACGAGTTTACGTTTGGACGGTCACTCAACTTTGGGATCCGCGCAGCGAGGCGGGATTTGATCGTCATTGTCAGCGCGCATGTCTATCCCGTTTATCCTGATTGGCTGAAGACTCTGCTTAACCCATTTGATGATGAACGTGTCGCGTTGACGTATGGCAAACAGCGCGGACCGGAGTCTGCGAAATTTTCCGAGGGGCAAATTTTTCATCAGTGGTATCCCGATGTGAGCGATCTGAATCAGGCGACCGCCTTTTGCAACAACGCCAATGCCGCGATACGAAAAAGTTTGTGGGAGGTAAATCCATACGATGAAACACTGACCGGGCTGGAGGATTTGGCGTGGGCGAAGTGGGCGAAGGAGCAGGGACATGCGATTGCGTATGTGGCGGAGGCGGAGATCGTGCATGTGCACAATGAGACGCCGCGCGGTGTGTTCAATCGGTATCGCCGCGAAGCGATGGCGTTCAAACACATCCATCCTGAAGCGCATTTTAATTTGTATGATTTCATGCGCTTGACTGCGACGAATATTTTTAGCGACTTATATCATGCGGCGCGTGAAGGCGTGCTGTGGAAAAACGTCGCTTCGATATTTTGGTTTCGCTTCATGCAGTTTCATGGGACGCGCATCGGCTACCGCGAATCGAGCCTGCTGACGCCGCAACTGCGCGAGACATTTTATTATGCACGCGAACGGAAGCCAAAAGATTCTGCGAAACGAGATGTCGAGCCGATTAGGTATAATAAGTAGATAACGCTGGACTAAGCTATGGATATTCCGCCGGAAATCGAGATACCAAAAAATGATTTAATTTGGGCGCGTCAGTATTACAATCAATATAAAAAGCTATTTATGGTTAGTCAGATTCGACTTGAGTTATTGAACAAGACTGCACCTGAGTTCTTTAGACTCCTTCAGGAAATGTTTTGGAATCAAATGATTCTAAGTTTGGCAAGGCTGACTGATCCTCGCAAAAACGGCTCGAATGAGAATCTTTCAGCCTTCATATTGCTAAAATTAGATGAAGAAAATAACTGAGGATTTGCTGATGAAATTACTAAATTTCTAAAGGAAGCAGAAGATTTATCAGCATCTATACGTAAGCATCAAAACAAATTAGTTGCTCACCGAGATTTGCCCACTGCGAAGTCAAAAGGAGCGATACAAGATCCCGAACTCAATGTCACATTAGATCAAATTGATAAGGCTCTTATAGCGATTGGGCGTGCGCTCAATATCATATTTTTGAAATTGGCAAATACTACGCAAGTTTGGGATTTGATATCGCCGCATGATGTGGATGAGCTTGTTGCTTATTTGAAATTTGCGATGATATATAAAGAAAAAAGAGATACGTCTCAAGATTGGCAGAAAAACTTGGACGAATGGCGTAATTCTAAATATCGAGATGCGTAGAAATTACTATAAATTCTACTGCCCTTTTTTAAAATCTTAGAGTATAGGAGTAACTTATGAAAACCAAAACCATCGTTCTAATTCACGGCATGTTCATGAATCCGCTTTGCTGGGAAAAATGGATTCCGTATTTTCAATCCAAAGGCTATAAAATCCTTGCACCTGCCTGGCCGGGACGCGATAAATCCGTTGATGAACTTCGCAAGAATCATCCCGACCCTGAATTGCCGAAATTGAAATTAAATAATGTCGTTGACCACATGGCCAACTTTATTCAAGGCTTGGATGAAAAGCCTGCCATCATCGGTCATTCGATGGGTGGATTGGTTGTGCAGTTATTGCTTCAACGCGATTTAGCTGTCGCTGGTGTGGCGATTGATCCCGCGCCGCCCGCCGGTGTGTTCACTACCGCGTTTTCTTTCTTGCGTGCGAACTTTCCTGCCATCAATCCATTCCTGCTCAATCAGCCTGTGCAAATGTCGTTTGAGCAATTCCAATATGCGTTTGTCAATACGCTTCCGCTGGAAGAACAACGCGCCGCGTACGACCGTTATGCTATTCCTGAATTGCGCGGCGTGCCGACTTCGTCCCTCAGCGCGGCGGGCAAGGTAGATTTCAAGAAGCCACATCCGCCGTTGTTGATCACCGCAGGCGAGAAGGACCATATCGTTCCGGCTGTGCTGAATCAATCAAACTTCAACAAATATAAAGGATCATCCATTACGGAGTTCAAAGTCTTTCCGGGACGCGATCACTTCGTCATTGGCGAAAAAGGCTGGGACGAGGTAGCCGATTACAGCTTAGCTTGGATCGAGAAAGTCATATAAGAAGAATTAAGTCAAAAAGCGGGACGTCAAAAGCGTTCCGCTTTTTATTTCGTTGATTCGGTATAATCGAATAGCCATGAAACGATTTCAAGATATTCTTTCGAAGTTAAAAAATATTATCCTGCCGGAATGGACCGCCGCCGTATTTATTTTTCTGGTTTGCTTCTTTTCCTTTGGGATTTTATTATCGCGGCTGGGTTATTTTCAGGATGATTGGCATCATGTCTTTTATGCGTATTGGCAGGGAGCCGCGGGTCTGAAAGGCTTCCTGTTCCAGGACAGCCGGCCCTTTGCCTACGTGATCTATGTTTTCTTCTTCCGCATTTTGGGATTTACGCCTTCGCATTGGCATTGGTCCATGATGTTTGTCCGCTTCCTGACCGTGCTGATGTTTTGGCTCGCGGTTCGCCAGCTTTGGCCGGAACAGGGCGCCCTTACAACCTGGCTTGCCTTGTTCTTTGCCATTTACCCGATTTTTGCCTTGCAGCCTCTTTCCGTTGCATATACGCTCCACTGGACGATGTATTTTGTTTTCATGGCATCCGTGTTCCTGATGTTGGTCGCGGTCCGGCAGCAGAAATTATATTGGCCGATCACGATTCTGGCTTTGCTACTGGAAGCTAGTCAGTTGGTATTGATTGAATATTTTTCCGGCCTCGAATTATCCCGGCTTGTCTTTCTTTGGTTCTTATTTCCCGGCCTTGCGTTTGGGGATCGGATAAAAAAAGTTTTGCGTTATGCGCTTCCATTCCTTGTAATACTTTTGCTATATGTGATCTATCGCAGTTCCTACGGCGCTTTATTTGGTTATGACCGTTTTGCACTTCTATCGTTCTTACATGGTCTGATTGCCTCACCTCTCGCTGGCACCGCCCGCCTGTTTCAATTCATTGTTCAGGATTTTTTATATATTACTTTTTCTCCCTGGTTCTCCGCCATCAATCCAAGCCTCGTTGATTTTTCCGGGCACTTGACTTATGTGCTTGCCGGAAGCGTCATTGTTTTCGCAGCCCTTGCCTTTTTCCTGATCTCCCGCCTCAAGGGCGCTGAGAAAGAGAACCCGGCTCGGAACTCAACGGTGCAAATATTATTTGGCGGAATCATATCCATCGTCCTGGCCATCCTCCCATTTTGGCTGGCTGGGTTTTCCATCTATCAAAAGAATCAACTTTGGAGCGACCGTCTGGCTTTGGCCGCCATGGGTGGAGCCAGCATGATCATGGTGGGAATGATTTATACGCTGGTTGCTCATCCGCCTTATCGCAATCTGGTTTTGAGCATCTTCCTTGGCCTGGGAATCAGCATTCAGGTTCAAACGGCTCGCAGTTATCAAGCTTCCTGGGATAAGCAAAGACAGTTTTACTGGCAATTATATTGGCGCGCACCAGCATTACAACCAAACACATTGGTCGTGGCCGATCAGGAAGTTTTATTTTTTATGGGAGATTATCCCACTTCGTTCGCGCTCAATCTGCTTTATCCTCAGCTCACCAATCCGCCGGAAGCCAGTTATTGGTTCAATCCAGGTTCAGAGCACATGAACTGGGATGCGTTTAGTGTGGGTCAGCCGGTTGCTTACAATAAGTATATTACGACTTTCAACGCCAATGTTCAGAATGTTGTGGCTATTACTTTCCAATATGAACAAAATGAATGTTTGCATGTGCTTCGCCCTGATTATTCTGCCGTCAGCGGACTCAGTGCGGAAGCATATCGGTGGGCGGCAGTTTCCAATCTTTCCCGCATCGAGCCGACCACCAAATCGGTCCCGCCGCCCGATATTTTTGGCAACGAGCCTCAACATACCTGGTGCTATTATTACGAGCAAGCTGACTTGGCCAGCCAATTTCAGGATTGGCATAAGGTTACCAACATGTGGCAAGAAGCAAATCAACAGGGAGTCTGGGCTAGGAATGGCATTGAACTATTGCCGTTTATCCGCGCCTATGCCATGTTAAATGATTGGCAGATGGCCCGCAAAATTACGATACAGGCCAGCGTTCTGCCCGATCAACAAGGGCCCATGTTGTGTGCTCTTTGGAAGAATCTCGATTCTGGCACACCAGCCTCTTCCGGGCGCGATCAAGCCATCTCGTTGGTTGAGGCCCGCTTGCAGTGTCAGAAATGACCCGCTCCAAACTTTCTTAAGCCAATTCGGTATAATCAATCCGTATGAGAATCGCCGCTCTCGTCCCGATGCGCCATCACAGCCAGCGCGTGCCCGGCAAAAATTATCGCCTGCTCGCTGGCAAGCCGCTTTTCCATCACATCGTTGAAACACTGCTTGCGGTTCGTGAGATCTATGAAATTATAGTGGATACCGATTCCGATCTCCTGATGGATGGCTTGCGCAAAAACTTTCCGCAGGTGAAGATCATCAATCGTCCCGATGTTTTGCGAGCAGATGATGTTCCGATGAACGACATCTTGATCTATGATACGAGCCAGGTGCAGGCCGATTTCTATTTGCAAACTCACAGCACCAATCCCTTGCTTCGACCCGAAACGGTTTCGCGCGCCATTCAATCGTTTCTCGCCGATTATCCAAAGCACGACTCGCTTTTCTCGGTGACGCGCTGGCAGACGCGGCTTTACGATCAACACGGCAAAGCCATCAACCACGATCCGTCAGTTCTCATCCAGACCCAGAATTTGCCTCCCGTTTACGAAGAGAATTCCTGCCTTTATCTTTTCACGCGCGACAACCTGCTCAAGCGGCATCACCGCATCGGCCAGAAGCCGATGATGTTTGAAATCGATGCCGATGAAGCCTGGGACATCGATGAAGAACTCGATTTTCAGATCTGCGAATTTCTTATCCAGAGAGAGGCCGGCCAATGAGCGTGTTCAAACGTCCCAAGATATCATTCATTTTGATCCTGCTAGTTTTGTTGATTGCATCCGCTGCGGCGTACCTGCCATTGGCGGGAAAAATAGGTTACTCCAATGACGATTGGTATTTGATGTATGATGCCCATGTGGCCGGGCCGCAAATTTTCCATGCCGTATATAGTGTTGATCGTCCGGCGCGGGCTTATGTTTTAATTCCTCTGTATTCGTTGTTCGGTGAGAATGTACTTCCGTATCATCTCAACCTATATCTTTTCCATTTCCTGGCGGCATTGGCTTTGTTCTGGGCGCTGGACATGGTCTGGCCGCGTCAGCGTTTATCCACATTCAGCGCGGCACTTCTATTCCTGATCTATCCGGGTTTCCTTTCGCAGCCCAATCCCGTTGACTATCAATCGCAGATCATCAGCCTCTTTCTTGGGATGTTTTCCATTGCGTTGACCATCAAAGCAATCTTAACTCCGCGCGTTGTCCCTAAGATCATCATGACGGTCGTTTCAATTCTATGCGGCATTGCATATCTTTCACTCGTGGAATATTTCATCGGGTTTGAACTCTTTCGCCTGATGTTGATCGCTTCAATGGTTCTGCGCGGGAAGGAATTGAACTGGCGCCAGCATGTGACAAAGATTGTTCGTCAATGGCTTCCTTTTCTCATTGCCCCCGCTATCTTTTTATTCTGGCGCTTGTTCTTCTTTCAGAACGTACGCAAAGCCACGGATGTCGGCGCGCAAGTGGGACAGTTGTTTGGCTCGCCCGTCTACAAAGGACTCGATTGGTTGATCGCGTTATTTCAGGATACGATCAAAGTTATCTTCCTGGCGTGGGCGGTGCCGCTTCACGATCTGGCGTTTCAACTTCGTTTGCGGGATACGTTGGTCGGATTGGCACTTGCGATATGTATCGCTTTGATTGTGGCTTTATTTTCCTCTTCGCTCGTGAGTTCCGAAGCGGACGCGGACTCAGAGACATCCTATGATTGGAAGAAAGAAGCATGGTGGGTCGGTTTGATTTCGGCGACTGGGGGATTGTTACCGGTTATCGTTTCCAACCGTCAAGCGGATTTCGGAGGCTATTCGCGCTATACATTAACGGGCGCGGAGGGCGGCGTCATCGTGCTGGTGGTTCTATTAAGTTATTTGAAGTCGGCGCGGGTGCGGATGGTTTTGTTTTCCCTCTTGGTGGGCACCGCCATACTCACGCATTACGCCAACTCAGTAAATGCCGTCACTGATTCGGAAGCCATTCGCAATTTTTGGTGGCAGGTTTTCTGGCGCGCCCCGCAATTTAAAGATCACACGACCCTTGCCATCAATTATCCTCAAGGCGGCATTGCCGAGGCGTATTTTGTTTGGGGGCCGGCAAGTTTTATTTATTCACCTGAAAAACAAACGGCGATTCCCATTTCGGTCCGATTATCGGCGATGGTATGGACACAGGATAATGTTCTACGAGTCATCACCGCACATGGAGAGGCTACCGACGCAGAACGCGGATATGTCTCCATGGAGGATTTTGGAAATGTGACGGTGATCGCACAGTCAACGCCGGAAGGATGTGTCCGCATCCTAGATGGAAACAATCCTGAAGTCTCCAGCGCCGATACCCAGAATATTATGCTGGTCGCCTCTCATTCCCACATCAATAATGTGGTTCTCAATAAGCCAGCATCAGCGCCGCCGTCCTCGATCTTCGGCAGTGAGCCGTCTCATGGATGGTGTTATTATTACGAAAAGGCTGAACTGGCGCGCCAGCAGGGAAATTGGCAGATGGTGGAAAAACTGGGAGATGACGCGTTGAACCAGGGCCTCTATCCCTCCGACCGAATCGAATGGATGCCTTTCTTACAGTCGTATGCGGTGTTGGGCGAACTCGATAAGGTTCATCACCTGGTCAGCATCATTGATGCCGATCCGTTTTCGAAAATGCAGGCCTGCCAGATCCTGACTCACACCAGCGCGAAGAATAAGCCTCTAAACGCAGATATGCAAAGTTTGATTCAACAATCTTTTTGCCAATAAATCATGCCCACTATTTTGTTTTCCGCTCCGTATATGATCCCGTCGCTCGAACGCTTCAAATCCGTGTTCGAGAAACATCGCATTGATTGGATTGTCCCTGAAGTCCGAGAACGATTGGAAGAAGCCGACTTGTTGAAATACGCCGGTCAATTCGATGGCACGATCTGCGGCGATGACCGTTATACGGAACGTGTGCTGGAAGCCTGCGCGCCGCGTCTGAAAATCATTTCGAAATGGGGCACAGGAATTGATTCGATTGATAGTCAAGCCGCGTCGCGACTCGGGATCAAAGTGGCGCGCACGCTCAATGCTTTTACCACGCCCGTAGCGGATACCGTTCTCGGCTACCTGCTGGCGTTCGTTCGCCGGGAACCGTGGATGGATCAAGCCATGAAGCGCGGTGAATGGAAAAAGATTCCCGGCAAAACGTTGAGCGAATGTACGCTGGGTGTGATCGGCATCGGCCACATTGGCAAGGCGGTGACGCGTCGCGCCCGCGCCTTTGGAATGAAAGTGTTTGGCAATGATATTATTGAGATTGATCATGTCTTTATCACGGAAACCGGAATCGAGATGACGAATCTCGAACGTCTATTATCGAATTCCGATTTCGTTTCCGTCAATTGCGATTTGAATCCGACCAGCCGTCATTTGATTAATGCCAAAACATTGGCAATGATGAAGCCCGAAGCGATTCTAATCAATGCCGCGCGCGGATCCATCGTGGACGAAAAAGCTTTGATCGAAGCATTACAAGCCCAACGTCTCGCGGGAGCCGCATTGGATGTCTTTGAGGTCGAGCCGCTTCCGTTGGGAAGTCTGCTCTTGAAGATGGATAACGTCATGCTCGCTCCGCATAATGCCAATTCCAGTCCCGCCGCGTGGGAACGTGTGCATTGGAATACGATCCGAAATTTACTCGATGGTTTGGGAATTCCATCTGATGGATTAATGAATGAAAAATAAAACTGTGCTAATCACCGGTGCGGCGGGTGGAATTGGCCGCGCAACTGTTGCCCTCTTCGCTGAAAAAGGCTGGCGCGTCATTGGCGTGGATCGAAACGTATTCGGCGATGACTTTCCAAAAAATGGACTCTTCATTCAATCTGATATTGCGCGTCCTGAAGACATGCACGCTATCTTCGAGCAAACGCGTGCCTTCACGGATTCACTGGATGTGCTGGTCAATAACGCCGCGATGCAGATTGCCAAACCCTTGATCGAAACATCCGTCGAGGAATGGGATGCGGTGATGGCCTCCAATTTACGTTCTGTTTTTCTAAGCGCAAAGCTGGCGCATTCGCTTCTTAGAGCGCATGGTGCAGCGATTGTCAATGTTTCATCGGTGCACGCGATTCAAACGTCCGCGAACATTGCAACCTATGCCGCCTCAAAAGGCGGACTGTTAGCTTTGACACGCGCCATGGCAATTGAGTTTGCGCCGGATAACATCCGCGTCAACGCGATTCTTCCCGGCGCGGTGGATACGCCGATGCTGCGCGCCGGCCTGGGCCGCGGTCATGTGGGACACGGCGATATGCAGGAACGACTCGATAATCTGGCGCGCAAAACGGTCAATGGACGCGTTGGCACGCCGCAGGAAATTGCTCACGCAATTTACTTTCTCGCTGATAGCGAGCAATCATCTTTTATGACCGGGCAAGCATTGGTGATTGATGGCGGCGCAACCGCGAGGTTGAGCACGGAATGAAGCAAACTCTCAATACCATTCTTCCGTCCTCAATTCTCCAAACCGCGAAAAATACTTACGATGCTTTTCATCGCGTTCCTCAACTTCCCGGCGCCTATCTTCATCCGTGGCGACGCGAGAGTGTTCATAGAATCAAAGGATTCAAGGATATTCACAAAGGCAAACGCGCCTTCATCATTGGCAATGGACCAAGCCTCAAGCAAACAGATTTGTCCAAGCTCAAAAATGAATTTACGTTTGGGCTAAATCGCATTTATCTATTGTTTCCAGAATTGGGTTTTGCTACAACCTATTTTGTTTCCATCAACGATCTTGTGATCGAGCAATGTGCGGACGAGATTGCTGCGCTTTCAATTCCAAAATTCATTGCATGGCATTCCCATCGCCATTTTCAATATTTCCCTGACGAGTTGATGTTTTTGTACACCACGTACACTGGTCCAAAGTTTGCTCATGATATGACGCGCCGCGTTTGGGAAGGCGCGACGGTCACGAATGTGGCTCTGCAACTCGCATTTTATATGGGCTTTCAGCAAGTCATTCTGATCGGCGTGGATCATAACTTCACATCGAAAGGCGAAGCGAATAAAACGGTTGTGTCCACCGGCGACGACCCGAATCATTTCTCTGCCAATTATTTTGGCAAAGGCTTTCGCTGGCAGCTACCCGACCTCGACACCTCCGAGATTGGTTATCAAAAAGCGCGCGAGGCCTATCGCAAAGCAGGATGTGAAGTTCTCGATGCAACCGTCGGCGGCAAGCTGACGGTCTTCCCAAAAGTGGACTACAATTCACTCTTCTAAAATCTACGTTCCACGGATTCTGAATGTCATCATCGCTTTCTTCCAAGCTTTTCAACTGGCGCGTCCTCCTCATCCTCCTGCTTATCCTCGGTGCAGCCTTACGCTTTATCAATCTGACCGTGCCACCTCTCGACTTTCATCCCGTGCGTCAATTGCGCAATTTAATTGTCGCGCGTTCCATTTATTATAAACTTCTTTCCAATCCCGACCCTCAAAAGCTTGCGCTTTCGAAAGCCTTCTATAACGCGGTGGGACAATATGAGCCGCCGATTACCGAATTGATTACGGCATGGACGTACACCTGGACCGGCGGCGAGAGTATTGCCGTGCCGCGTGTTTACGAAACGTTATTTTGGCTCCTGGCTGGATTAGCTTTATTTGATCTTGCGCGGCGCATCGCATCTCCGACTTCAGCGTTGATTGCGCTGGCCTATTATCTTGTACTTCCCTTTGCGGTTCAAGCCAGTCGCTCATTTCAGCCTGATCCGTTGATGACATCATCGTTCATCGCCGGAATATATTTTCTCTACCGTTGGTCCACCTCCCTCCAACTCCCCCCACTTTCAGAAAAAATGGGGGGAGAGAAAGAGGGAGGCTGGAAATGGGCGATTCTTGCCGGTCTCTTCATTGGCTTTGCAGTCCTGGTCAAGATCGTGATTGTTTTCTTTGTGATCGGCGCGGCGATTGCAGCAGTATTATCCACACTCGGCTGGCGCTTCTGGAAATCCATTCAAGTCTGGGCCATGGTGGCTTTGATGGCCATCCCCGCATTTATCTATTACATTCTTGGTCATCCGGGTCGTTCGGATGAATATTTTTTTGCATGGACGGTTGATCTTATCAAACTGATCACGACAACCAGTTTCTATGCCCATTGGCTGGGATTTATCGGATCATTATTTGGATTGACGATTCTATTTCTTAGCATTGCTGGAATATTTCTCGCTCCGCCGCGTTTGCGCTGGATGTTGATCGGAATCTGGATCGGATATATTTGCTATGGTCTCACACTTCCATACCAAATGTATACGCACAGTTATTATCACATCCAGTTGATACCGGTGGTCGCTTTGGGACTGGTTCCAATCATCGAGGCGGTCGCCGTTCGCGTTTCGCGTGAGCCGCGTTGGCTCAAAGCCGTGCTAATTGCCATCGTCGTTTTCGTTATCGGATATCAGGCGTGGATCGCGCGCTCGGATCTGGTTGCGCAGGCAGCGGATTATCGCCGTGAACCGGCCTATTGGGAGAATATAGCGAAGGCAGTTCCCGCCAATGCAAATTTGATCGGCCTGACGCAAGATTATGGTTATCGTCTGATGTATTACGGCTGGCGAAAAATTACACTGTGGCCTTATGTCAATGGCTTGACCGCAGTGAAGGGCACAAATGTCAATGCCCAGGCTAAATTTTCCGAGCTGGTTGCGGGCCGGGATTATTTTTTGGTATCTGCTTCAAATCAGCTGGATGCGCAACCGGAGTTGAAGAAAATTCTGGATGGGTATACGGTCGCCGAGCAAGGCAACGGGTTTGTTTTGTATGATTTACATAAACTTAAATAGGATGAGAACCAACACGTTTAGATTTCATGACTCTTGTTTCGATCGTCACGCCATCTTTCAATCAATCTGCTTATTTGGAACAGACGATTCTTTCCGTTCTTGAGCAGGATTATCCCGATATTGAACATATCGTCATAGACGGCGCATCCACCGACGGAAGTGTGGAAATCATCAAGAAATATTCACCCCGATTGGCGTATTGGATTTCGGAAAAAGATTCAGGGCAGGCGGATGCCATCAACAAAGGCATGAGACACACAAAAGGTGATATCGTGGCCTGGCTCAACTCGGATGATTATTATCTGCCTGGCACGATCAACTCTGCTGTTGCTGCGTTTGAATCCAATCCGCAAGCCGTGATGGTCTATGGCAATATGTTGGCAGTAAACCAAACCGGTCAAACCATTAATCAATTGCATTATCGCCAATTAACCCTCGAAGATTTGCTTTGCTTTCAAATCATCGGCCAGCCCGCGGTCTTTATGCGGCGCACCGCGTTCGAAAAAGCTGGTGGGCTCGACCTCAGCTTTCATTTCATGCTTGATCATCAACTCTGGATCAAGCTTGCGGCGCAAGGTCCGATCGTTCATATGGATCAAACCTGGGCCGCGGCGCGCTATCATCCGCTAGCGAAGAATCGCGCTCAAGCTCCGGGATTTGCACGTGAGGCTTTCCGCGTCTTGGATTGGGCGAAAACTCAATCCGATCTTGCTCCGATATTGCAGCGTGTCCAACGCCGCGCCCGCGCTTCGGCTCAACGTGTCAATGCGCGTTACCTGCTCGATGATGGTCAGTCGTGGAATGCGCTCAAAGCGTGGATGCGCGCGTTGAGCATCCATCCGCCGACCGCTTTGGCACGGTTAAATCTGCTTGGCTCGGCGCTATTGAATCTGGTTGGGTTAAATCGAATCCGTGTCGCTGTTTTGAATCAAAGACGAAGGCAATATCAGTCTGAAGATAAAGTTGGCACAAGGAGATAAAACAATGAAACTCATTTGGAAGACGCTTTCATTTCTTTTGGTGATGGCTCTTATGATGGGCTGTTCGGTTTCCGTGCCGGGACTGGCTCCTGCAAAAGCTCCAATTCCTACCCCGCCGCCGACCCTCGTACCGTTGAAAGATGTAACCATTCTCCCCAAGTCCAACCGCCCAAATATTCTCTTCATCCTCACCGATGATTTAGATGCAAAGCTTGGCACGATGCAGTATCTACCAGCTGTTCAACAGCTGTTGGTATCACAAGGTTTATCATTCAACGACTATATCATTTCCGATTCGTTGTGTTGTCCATCGCGGACCACCATTCTGAGAGGACAATACTCCCAAAACACCGGCGTATATACGAATGGTCCACTGAACGGAGGTTTCGATCAATTCTATCAGCTGCAACGCGAAAATTCCACGCTGGCAACCTGGCTGCAACAGGCAGGCTATCGTACGGCTTTATTTGGAAAGTATTTGAATGGTTATCCAGATCCCTCGAATCGGAATTATATTCCTCCCGGTTGGGACGAATGGGTGAGTCCAGCAAAAGGCAAGCCTTACACGGAATTCAATTACACACTGAACGAAAACGGAAAGCTCGCGGATTTTGGCTCTGGGGCCGGCGACTATATGACCGATGTATTGACTACTCAGGTGGATAATTATCTGCGTTCGATTGCTTCGCAACCGCAGCCTTTTTTCATCTACCTTGCTACCTATAACCCTCATGAACCAGCTACACCGGCTCCTCGCTACGCCAATCTCTTTGATAACCTGCAAGCGCCGCGTCTTCCTTCTTTCAATGAGGCGGACGTTTCTGACAAGCCGACGAACATCCGACAGGATCCTTTGCTGACCGATGCTCAGATCCAAAAACTTGATGAACTGTACCGGGATCGCGTCCGGTCCATGCAAGCAGTGGACGACTTGCTCGTCAGCGTTATAAATACCTTACAGCAGACAGGCCAATTGCAAAACACCTATATTCTGTTTACCTCCGATAACGGCTATCATCTTGGCGAGCACCGATTGATGTCCGGAAAAGCTACACCGTATGAGGAAGATATCGTGGTGCCGCTGGTCATTCGCGGACCGGGGATTCCCGCCGGACAGGTTTTGAGCGGGTATGTAGTTGGGAATACAGACATAGCTCCAACTATCGCAGATCTGGCGGGTGTGGTTCCTCCAGCTTATGTGGATGGTCGTTCATTGGTTCCACTTTTCGCCTTGGATCGTCCGCCAGAACAGGATTGGCGTCAAGGATATCTCATCCAATATTTTGGCGACGGCGCGAAGGAGAGCTGGTCGGGTCCACAAATGGCCGGCTTGGTACGGGAGTACGGTGAGTTACTTGAGCCTCCTGACCCAGATCAGACGGAAGGCACTATAAATCCACCAGCTATTTTCCTTGGAATCCGGACTCCTGAATATACCTATGTCGAGTATCCGAGTGGCTTTCGCGAACTCTATGACCTGAAACAGGATCCGTACGAACTGAACAACATCGCTTCGACCACCGACCCAAATTTGCTGGCTCAATTCTCAGCCTGGCTGAAGTCTCTAGCCTCCTGTTCTGGCGCCTCATGCCGCACCGCTGACTTGAGCGGAATTCATTAAATGCTCATCATGTAGTGATAGAATTGCGACCTTGTGAATACCTTCCCTTCAACAAATCATCCTTTCTTTGCCTCGCGCTGGCTGTTGGTCGGCACAATGGTTCTGCTCTTTGGTCTGGGTTTCGGCATCCGTCTATATCAATTGACGAATCTGCCGCTTGATTTTCAGCCGACCCGCCAGTTGCTTTCGATGCTCAAAGCACGCGGCATGTATTATGCGACGAACCCGCCGGGCATTCCTGCCTGGCAAAGACAAATGGCGATCCAACAATGGAAGACGCGTGCAGATGTCGAGCCGTCCATTGTGGAAAACCTGGTCGCGTTCACATACCGCTTTACGGGTGAGCATTTTTGGATCGCACGCATCTATTCGTCGCTGTTCTGGATCATTGGCGGAATATTTCTCTTCCTGCTCGTGCGTGATTTGATTTCTGTGGATGGCGCGGTGATTGCGACTGCATATTATCTTTTATTTCCATATGCCGTAATTGCCAGCCGCTCATTCCAACCTGATCCTTTCATGGTCATGAGCATTCTATCTTTCTGGTGGGCGTTTTATCGCTGGACGAAGAATCCATCCTGGCTCTGGACGATTCTTGCGGGACTTTTGGGCGGGCTCGCCATCCTGATAAAATTCTCCGCGGCCTTTTTTGTGATCGGCGCGGCGCTGGGACTTGGTCTTGGAAAATTTTCTCTGCGCGATTTGATTCGCAAATCGCAATTGTGGGTCATGGCAATGCTTGGAATCTTGCCGGCCGCGGCTTATCTCTACGATGGATTGATATTAAATAATTTCCTTCGCCAGCAATTTGGCGGACGCTTCTTCCCTTCTTTATTATTGAGTCCGATCAATTACATAAATTGGGAAGTCAAAGCCGCGCTAGCAGCGGGCGGCGCGGCAATCATGTTCGGACTGCTGGGCCTGTTCTTCGTCCGCCAGAGAAGCGCAAGATTTTTCTTGTATGGTCTATGGGGCATGTACATTCTCTACGGTCTGTATTTCGATTATCACATCGCCACACACGATTATTATCAATTGCCCTTCATCCCTATTGTCGCTGTTTCGCTTGCTCCGCTTGCAGATTGGTTCCTCGCCCGATTAGCGGAGTTAAGTACGGGATGGTGGTTGCGGATCGCCGCAATCGTCTTTCTGGCTTTCGGTTTATTCTCCGCGGCTTGGGATATTCGCAATACGCTCAAGTCAGTGGACTATCGTCCGCAGGCCACCATGTGGGCTGAGATTGGTAATCAATTGGGACATGCCTCGGGCGTGGTGGCACTGACTCAGGATTATGGTCAACGTTTGAATTATTGGGGTTGGCAGAACGCCGAAATCTGGCCGAACTCCGGCGATATTGATTATCACGAGTTGCGTGGCGCGTCGTTTAACTCCAGCACGAATTTTGCCAGGATGACCCGCGGCAAAGATTTTTTCCTGGTTACCGATTTTCAGGAACTTGGCCGTCAGCCTGATCTAAAGAAATCACTATCTGCTTTTCCTGTTTATGCCCAGGGCGATAGTTATATTATCTATGATTTGCGCAATCAGCCCGCGCCATAAGGACAATGCAGATGGATGTTTTTGAATTCAAAAGGCCGCAGTCTGTTCTTTTTCGCGTTGCACTGGGGTTGGGCGTGGTTACCACGACCGTTGCATTGGGTCTGTTTGCCTATCTTGGCACGTTCACGCGCTTTTTAGCTGACGATTACTGCGATACGGTTACCGTTAGTAGCGGCCCAATCTTGCCGATTCTGATTGAGCAATATGAAACAAACACGGACCGTTTCTCGAATCTTCTCTTTATTGCCCTGAGCGAACTTCTATTTCCACATAATGTGGAGATTTTGCCGGTCATCGTGATTTTCTTGTGGACCGCCGTCCTGACTTGGCTCATCTATGAGACCCGACGAATAATCAAATGGCAATGGCATTTTTTTCTTGATTTTTTTCTCGCCGCATTACTTGTCTTCTTTGCCATTTTACAGGCTCCCAATCGCTTTCAAACTTTTTACTGGCGTTCCGCCATGGCAACGCATTTTGCGCCATTAATGTACCTTACTGCATTTGCCGCTTTTCTGCTTATGATAGCTCGTAGAAATCAAGACCGGTATCCATCCATTTGGATGGGTTTTCTGTGTCTCTTCCTTTCCTTTTTGGGAGGCGGGTTTTCCGAGCCGCCGGATGCAGTATTGATTATCGCCTCCGCGCTGGCGCTCGCGGCGGCTTGGGTTTGGGTAAAAGGACAGTATCGGCGTCCGGCTTTGATGCTTCTGAGCTGGACATTGGCAGGTGGCCTTCTGGCGCTGCTTGTGATGGCTCTCTCCCCCGGTAATATATTGGGACGTAGTCAGGCTCATCGGCCAGAGTTCGCAGCTTTGGCATATCATACGTTCCTGTTTTCAGCTCTATTCATTCGAGATACTTTCCTGACATTTCCTCTCCCAACCCTTTTCTCCGTTGCGATTCCATTCTTCCTGTTCTATGGGATTTTTGCGACAACATCTTCCTTATCCTCCACCAGCCTGCGGATGTTATGGATGGTCATGATCGCAATCCTGATTCTGGCTTACGTTTTGATCGCCGCCAGTTTCGCTCCCAGTGTCTATGGACAGGCCTTTCCCGCAGAGCGGGCCCGTTTTCTCGGCCGCCTCATCATGACCACGGCCTTGATGTTGGAGGGCGTAGGTTTCGGAATCCTTCTTGCACAGTGGAAGATGCGCTGGTCATCACTGGCAACAGTGCTAGCAATGATATTATTGGCCCTCTCTGCTTTTTATGCTCCCCGCGCCGCCTGGTCCATCGTACAAAATAAACGACCCTTCTACAGCCTTTGGGCATCCGTATGGGATTATCGTCAGGCACAGATCATTGCCGATAAATCAAAAGGTGAGGTAGATATTGTAAGTTTTAAAATGTACAGTATCGAAGGCGTTGGAGAACTTGGCGCTAATCCGAACTCATGGATTAATGCTTGCGCCGCCAGCTTTTATGGCGTTCATTCCATCAGCGCACCATAGATTGATAAAATGACTACAAAGCTTCCTCCTATTCTTGTGACAGGTGCACATCGTACCGGTACTACCTGGGTCGGTAAAATGCTGTCCGCCAATTCGCAGACCGCCTATATGAGCGAACCGCTGAACGTATTGCATCGCCCTGGAATTCTCCGCGCGCGTGTAAAGCACTGGTACACATATATTACAGACGAAAATGAAACTGCTTACTTATCAGCATTCAATGAACTCCTGGGATTCCGTTATCACCTCTTTGATGAAATCAAATCGCTTCATTCTTCGAAAGATTTTTTTCGGATGGGACGCGACTTTGGAATTTTTGGGCGCGGATGGCTAATCCGTCAGCGTCCGCTTCTGAAAGATCCGTTTGCTGTATTTTCGCTGCCGTGGTTTGTTGAGCGGTTGAACTGTCAGGTTGTGATTACGGTTCGCCATCCGGCCGCTTTTGCCAGCAGTCTCAAACGGCTCGATTGGCCTTTTGAATTCACCGATCTATTGGATCAACCTTTATTAATGCAGGATTATCTCGAACCATATCGCAAAGACATGCAAGCGACCCATCCCAATGATGTCATCGGACAAGCGAGCCTTTTGTGGATGATGATTTATCGCGTCGTTTATTCGATCCGACAGCGGATACCGTCCATTCAAGTTGTCCGTCACGAAGACCTTTCCCTCGATCCGGTTTCGGGTTATCGAGTTTTGTATCAATCGTTGGGCTTGGACTTTACTTCACGCGTTGAACAAACGATTCTTAATTCCAGCAGTTCTGAAAATCCGACAGAAATCTCAAAGAAGAAAGTTCACGCGGTCAAACTGGATAGCCGCGCGAATCTCGATAACTGGAAACGCCGCCTCGCGTCGGATGAGATCGCACGCATCCGCCGCGTGACGGAAGAAGTCGCGCATCTTTATTATCCCGAAGTGAATTGGAATTGAACTTGCCTCTTCCACTTGTTTCGATTATCACGCCATCCTTCAATCAGGCGCGTTACCTGGAAGCCACCATCCAATCGGTGCTTTCGCAAAACTATCCGCGCCTGGAATATATCATCGTGGATGGCGGTTCAACTGATGGAAGCGTTGAGATAATCAAGAAATATGAAAGCAAACTCGCATGGTGGGTGAGTGAGAAAGATCAAGGTCAGACCGACGCGATCAACAAAGGTTTGGCTCGTGCCAAAGGGGATGTATTGGCTTGGATCAACTCGGATGATGCCTACGAACCCAACGCAATATCATCTGCTGGGGATTTTTTACAAGCTCATCCTGAAATCGGCTTGGTGTATGGTGATGCAAATTACATCAATGAGGCTGGTAGTGTAATCGGACGTTTTCCCGCCGCGCAAACAGACTTGGTTCGACTGCGACGCGGGTATGTCCATATTCCACAACAAGCTGCATTCTTCCGCGCCGATTTGTGGCGCGCGGTTGGGCCGCTCGATCCTTCATTTTATTTTGCAATGGATTATGATTTATGGGTTCGTCTGGCGGCGCGTTCGCAGGTAAAATATATCCCGCAGACTTGGGCGAACTTTCGACTGCACACGTCTGGAAAAACCATCAGCGCCGACGACCGTTGCTGGCCTGAAATGTTGCGCGTCCATTATCGTGATGGTGGAATTTTTTTATCGGTGATCGTTGCGAAGTATTACATCCGGAAGTTGATTGCGCCACTTTGGAGTTGGCGTCTGCGGCGAAAGCTGCAGGCATCCTAGAACCATATTCTGAAATCGAGCATCGAAAATGAATTTTCTTTTTGCATCTCCATCCTCCGATGATTTCATCCACCTGTTCAAAGCTTGGAAGTTTTGGTTGTTGGGCGCGGTGGTCGGCGCACTGATCGGTGCGGCGATATATTATCTTGCGTTGCCGCCGTACCGGGCGCGTGCCTCCGTCAACGTGGACTTTCACCTTGAACAGGCCTGGCCCCAAAACACGGATCGCGAACAGTTCTATTATCTCGAACGCGAGACACGCAAGCTGGAAGAGATTGCATGGTCCGACGCGGTCTTGAATCCGGTTGCATCGCAAGTCAACGGCGTGACGGTGGATCAGATGCGCAACGGGAAACTTCAATTGAGTCAACCGGGAGACGGCGGCTGGCATTTCTTTGCGGACGATAATGATCCGAAGAAGGCAGACGCGCTGGCATCGGCATGGGCGCAGGCATTTGCTACTCAGGTTCATGGTCAAGTGATTGCATCATCCAACAGCGGATTGGAGCCATATATCACCGTCGATGCCGATCAGACACAAAACATTCCGACCAAACGGCTGTTTAGTGTAAGCACCTATTTGTTTGTGGGTGCAGTAGCATTTTTGACGTTGAGTGCGCTGGTCGTTCTATTCCTTCATCCAAATCCTGTTTCATCTAAATCGAAATGAACAACTCTGGGCACTCCTGGTTTCATCTCGATAACATCGCACGCATCTTGTGGGCGGTGGTGATGCTGACTTTGCCCGTCACCAGCTTTCGATATTTTCCGTTCATGGGCGCGGAGACATATGTTCGTCCGTTGTCGGCATATCCGCTGGCACTGTTGTTGATTGTTTTATTTATTCAATTTATTCGCGATCATAAACGCCTCACCTGGCCCGGCGCATTCACACCGCTCGCAGCGTTTGTCCTTGCCGCTTTAGCGGCGACCGTGATCGGAGTCCTGTTTGGGCCGCTGGTCCTGCGAGGTCAAGCCTATTGGGGTCGCGCCATCCGCGCCTGGGCCACGCTGATCATTGGTCTGGCTTTCTTTGTCAGCGCCGTTTGGATGAATTGAAGTGAAGATGAATTACGCTTTAGCATTAAATGGGTGCTGATTGGCTTTGTATTGGACGTTTTATGGAGTGGCGTGCAGGGTGCGACGTTTTATTTGCACGTTCTGCCCAAGCCGCTGGTGACGCACTGGCAGCTTGCATTCTCGATGCGTGAATTGATCCGGACCAATCGCGTTTCTGGAATGGCTTATGAACCTGCGTGGCTTGCGGGTGAGATCGCGACGATTTATTTGCCGTGGCTTTTCGCTTCGCTTCTGACCCGCGTGCGGGTAACGCGTTTCAAATGGTTTGAACTTGTCTTATTAGCTTGTGCGGCCTTGTTGTTGCTAGCCACGTTCTCACGCGGCGGCCTCGCGACGGTTGCAGCCACCATTGTTCTCACGTTATTATTTGTCGGCGGCGAATATATCCGCGCCGTGTGGAAGTGGTTTATCTCCGGCTTTCGTAATGCAGGAGGTTTAATTTTGCGTGGCATCATGATTGTGGCTGTGGTGGCTATTGCGTTTGGTTCGTTATGGTTCCTCAGCCGCAAGAATTATATTTCGCGGTTGTGGAATACACAGGCGACCAGTGTTCAGGATTTCCTAATCCAAAATTCTGCGGGCGCGCGCGCAGCCTATATCTGGGGCGCGATGGGAGCATATCGCGATCATCCGTGGACGGGCGTTGGGTTGGGCGCCGACGGTTTTTATATTTATCAGAATCTGCCGGATTGGATCATGACGATGGTGCCGGAGATCGCCTCGCAGCTCAGTCCGGCCAGTACGCTTTATCCCAATGCAAAGAATCTGTATGTGCGCCTTTTGGCGGAAACCGGGCTGATTGGCTTCATCCTCTTTTTGGCTTTCCAACTTTTTATCCTCGGCGATACGATTGCAGCATTAAAACAACGTACTGCGCTCTGGCGATATTTGGGAATCGCGACCCTGTTTTCGTGGCTGGGAATCATCTTTTATAATATGACTCAGGATTCCTTCGCCACTCCCAATATCTGGCTCAATCTCGGAATCTTTGTCGGGATGTCTGTACTATCGCTACAAACTGCCGCGAATAATTCATGATTGGGCATTGATCATTTCCATAACAAAGACATTATCATTTTGTTCGCTATTCCTTTCTTTCGTTATCATTAACCCATGCGGACTTACGAAACCCCCTACGTTACTGACTGGTTCGCGATCTCACTGCGGTGGGCGGTGATGCTCGGCAGTGTAGTGTCGCTCGCATTGGGCGGCAGGTTGGCCCTGCCGCTTCTCTGGCCGATCGGTGTGATCGCTGTCTGGAACATGGGGTTGACCGCGCTCGCCAGTCTCAATACGCGTATTAATTATCATCGTCAGATCAGCCTTGCAGTTGATATTTTATTAGGCGGGGTCTTCTTCTGGACGCAGGGCGGTCTGGCCGGCCCAGTTGCATGGGCGGGACTTCTACCCGTTCTTACCGGCGCGGTTTATTTTGAATATTGGGGGGCTTTGCTCAGCGCGGCTTTGTTTGCTGCGCTTTCAGTCGCGGATGCTTATCTTTACTTGCGGATTTTCTCTTTGCTGACCATAGTCTGGGGAGGAACATATCTGATCTTGGGCGGGTTGTTTGGTTTCCTCGGCCGGCAACTGACGACTCGTTTGCAAATCATGCGGCAGAAATGGCTCGAGGCGGAAAACAAAAAATACACAATTCAAAGTGAACGCCTGCGCGCCATCTATGAATTGACATCCACGTTGACGGCCACCCTCTCCTATAAGCGTGTGCTCAATTCCGCCCTCGACCTTGGATATGCCGCACTCAACCCCGATCCTGATCAATCAGAAGATGATCCATTGGTCTGCGCGGTGCTGTTGTTCAAAGGCGGACATCTGCACGTCGGGTCGGCGCGGCGCTTCACGCCAGCAGATATGCGCGTCACGTTTCCCGCTGCGGAAGGAATTTTGCAGAAAGTCTTTGATGAAGGCGAACCGATTTTTTCCAGGGACATCGGCTATGATCCGGAATTGGGACGGGTGATCGCTTTCCGTAACTGCACTTCCACCTATTGTTTCCCACTGCGAAGCGGATTTAATATTTATGGTGCGATGATCTTTGCCCATCCCGACTCCAACTACTTTACTGGTGATCGCCGTGACATGCTCGATATGATTGGGAGGCAGTCCGTTGTAGCGATTCAGAACGCGCGCTTGTATCAGGATTTGGTCGAAGAGAAGGAACGCATGATTGACGTGCACGAAGAGGCGCGCAAAAAATTGGCGCGTGATTTGCATGACGGTCCGACCCAATCCGTGGCGGCCATGGCCATGCGCATCAACATTGCCCGCCGGCTGGTGGAAAAAAACCCAAAGTCTGCGGTGGACGAATTGGCCAAGATCGAAGAGCTGGCTCATCGCACCACCAAGGAGATCCGCCATATGCTTTTCACGCTGCGGCCTCTTGTCCTTAAATCACAGGGCTTGGCCGCGGCGCTCAAGTCGATGGCCGACAAAATGCGGGAGACCTACAACCAAAACGTCACCGTCAACATCGATGAAAATATTGCCACGCAGATGGAAATGGGAAAGCAGGGAGTGATTTTTTACATCATTGAAGAAGCGATCAACAATGCCCGTAAACATGCCAGCGCCGCCAACATCTGGGTACGGTTGGCAACCTTCCAGCCTGGATTAGCCTTGCTTGAAATCGAAGATAACGGCGTTGGCTTCGATGTGGAATCAGTGAATAAGACATACGATAACCGTTCCAGTCTGGGTATGGTCAACTTGCGTGAACGGACGGAATTGGTGAATGGCTTGCTGAACATTCAGTCGGCAATTGGCAAGGGCACCAAGGTTCAGGTTTACATTCCTTTGACAGAAGAAGCAGCCGACCGTTTGCACCACGCCCGGGCGCGCTGAAATCCATTTATGCCCACCGCCGCAGGTTTATATTATTTTGCCCACGAGGCAAATGATCATTCACGCCTGCCCGTCATCTTAATTCATGGTGCGGGCGGCAATCATTTATCCTGGCCGCCTCAACTCCGACGTCTGCCGGATCAACGCATATTTGCGCCCGACTTGCCTGCGCATGGCAAATCGGAAGGCATTGGTCGTCACACTATCGAAGATTATGTTCAAGATGTTCTTGAATTCATGTCGGAGTTAAAAATTTATTCCGCGATTCTGGTGGGACATTCGATGGGAAGCGCGGTGGCGCTTTCAGCGGCAATCCATTTTCCGAAACGCGTGACCGCTTTGGGCTTGATTGGAAGCGGAGCGCGTCTACGCGTCGCGCCTGCGCTTTTACATGCCTCATCCGACCCGTCCACCTTTGCAAGCGCAGTGCAAATGATCAACAACGCAGCGTTCTCATCGCAATCGAATCGAATAAAAGAATTATCAACGCAACGGATGATGGAGACGCGCTCCACGGTTCTTTACGGCGACCTGATGGCGTGTGACGCATTCGATGCGATGGATCAACTCTCCAAGCTCTCGCTCCCCACTCTGATCGTCTGCGGCTTGGACGATCAGATGACGCCCTTAGGTCATTCGGAATTCTTGCGTGAGCACATCACCGGAGCGCATCTGGGAGTTGTGCCGAATGCCGGTCATATGGTCATGCTTGAACAACCCGATCTTGTCTCTGGTCTTCTTGCTGATTTTATTGATTCAATTCCATATCATCCTGGATGAATAAAAGCTACAACATGACCAATAATTGCTAAAGACCAAATATATCTTTTAGAATTGGCTTTGCGTTCATAATCGCTCGCGCCCGATGGCTCAAGCGATTTTTTTCTTCCATGCGCAGTTCCGCCATTGTACGATTTACTTCGGAAACAAAAAATATGGGATCATATCCAAAACCGCCCGTACCGCGTTCTTCGGAAATGATCTCGCCTTTGCATTCGCCCTTTGCAAATCGAACCGATGGATTACCGGGAACCGCAATGGCAATGGTTGCGCGGAAGGTTGCAGTCCAGGGACGCGGCTTGTCTTTTAGGTTTTTCAAAAGATATGTGCGTCGGTCGGCATCGGTGAGCCCCCCTCCATCTCCCCCCAAATTCTTAGAATTTGGGGGGAAAGAAAGAGAGGGGCCATAACGGTTGGAATAAAGCCCGGGCGCGCCATTGAGCGCATCCACTTCGAGACCAGAATCGTCGGCCAATGAGATCAAACCGCTGGTATATGCAAATGCCACCGCTTTCTTTTCAGCGTTCTCCGCATAGGTGCTTCCGTCTTCTTCCACGCTAAGTTCGAGGCCAATATCATGAGGAGTGACCAATTCAAGGCTGATGCCTTTCAGTAGGTCTTTAATTTCCTCTACTTTGCCTTTGTTGTTTGTAGCGATGAGTAATTTAAGATTATTCATTGTCTGTGGCTGGTTGTCTCTCATCAATTTGACTCAATGCCCAAGCGGCATGCTCGCGTACGATTTGCTCACGATTTTTCAATGCTTTCTTTAATATCTGTACAATGGCCGAATCTTTAGAGTTGCCTAACGCAACAGCAACGTTTCGCAAATAGCCCCGATGCTTTGTCCGTTTGATTGGACTGCTTTTGAATTTACGGTTGAACTCTTCAGGCGTCAACTCCAATTCACGAATCAAATTCGGGCGCGGGAGATCATCGCGCGGCGCAAGAGCTGGATCACCGTCGGATGAGGCGAAGCAATTCCATGGACAAATGGTCTGGCAAACATCACATCCAAAAACCCAATTGCCGATGGATGAACGTAATTCGGTTGGAATATCATCTTTCAGTTCGATCGTCAGATAGGAAATACAACGCCGCGCATCAATCGTTCGATCAGGAAGGATGCATTCTGTTGGACAGGCTTCGATGCAACGCGTACAAGTGCCGCACTGATCGGTTTGGAATGGATGATCAGGCTCAAGTTCAATGCCAAGCAAAATCTCCGCCAGAAGAAAATAGGAACCATGGTGCGGATTAATAAGGCAGGTGTTTTTGCCAATCCACCCCAAGCCTGCTCGTTGGGCCAAATCTCTTTCGAGAATCGGGCCTGTGTCGGTGTACCAGCGATTGGGAACAGAATGGCCAACTTGCTTTTCGATAAATTCAACAAGCGCTTGCAAGCGATCGGGAATCACAAGATGATAATCATCGCCCCAGGCATATGCCGCGATCTGCCCTTCGATAACATTAACGCTTTCTTTAACGGGAGCCGTTTTGGGGTCCGTATAAGGAAGCGCCAGTACAAGTATGGATTTGCATTCAGGCAAAACCAATCGCGGATCCGCGCGTCGAGAGCGGGAACGGTCACTCGCCAAATAATCCATTGAGGCGTGCCGTTCTTGAGCAAGCCAATTTTCAAATGCAGACAAATGCGGAGGCGGGTCGGGAGTCGTCACGCCAGCCAGAAGAAATCCCAGCTGGCGCGTTTCGTTCAGGATCGCTTGTTTGAGTGCTTCGTTCACTTCACAACAATTTTTACATAAAGAGGCTTTGCGTGATAGAGACCCTGGATATCACTGCCAAAAAAATTATTGCCGCTGGAGTTTTGTAAAGTCCAAGCGCTGGAGTACGAACCGGATTGGGCGGGCGCGATGAAGCTGACCGACATTTCTATTTCCTGCCCCGGTGGAACGGGAAGAGCAAGTGGTTGTGGCTGGCCGGACATTTGTGTAGAATATCCAGCGTAAATGATTTTATAACCTGTGTCCCAAGTACAGGTGCCGCTGTTCTTGATCTTCCAGGTTTTGACAAAACTTTGTCCAGCCGTCATCTGCGTATTATCAGGGATGTTGACATCCACGGTGGTGTCGTCCCATGAGTATTCATCGCAAAGAAGAATCTGGGTCGCGCCGGGGTGGCCTATTTGTGTAGGCACAAGAGTAGACGTAATTTGGGTTGATGGAACCAGGGTGGATTTGGCAGGGGAGGTAGGCGTGTCGCGCGATGTAGGCGTCAAGGTCGGAGCCGCCGCTGCCGCTGTGAGCGTAAAGTTTGCAACCACGGTCTGCGCCGCGGCAGTTTTAACGAAGGCAACATTCGGCGTAGGCGTAGGAAGATTTGCCGAGGCACAGGAAATCAGCAGGAACATTCCGATTGATGCGACGATGAACAATTTGGTTTTCATAGTGATTCTCCTATACTACTCACTTTGAAACTTTGATTGTAACGCAGGCATAACCGCCGAACCAATAGCCCTGATCGGTCTGCATTTTCCAGCAGCCGGTATACGTATTTGGAACAGACGGAGCGATGAGCTTAATGCCAAAGTCCTTGGTACTTCCTGCCGCGACGAAGTCTTTGCTTAAGTTGATCGTAAAATCCTCCCCATCCATTTTACTTCCGCTCGCAAAGACGAACTTAAATCCCGCGCCCCACGTACAGGTGCCTGTATTTTGCATTCGCCAAATTTTTGTAAAAACGGTTCCGGCTGTTTCAACAGTTCCATCTGGAATGGTCACATCCTGGACAAATATTGAGTCAGCGCAACCGACTGCGGTGGAGGAACTACCAGCAGCGCCTCCAGCAAGCGGCGTATTGATGACCGGTGTGAAAACTACAAGAGGAGTGGTTGAGGTTGAGCCAGTTGCAATCGGGGCAAGAGGCGGCAGAGTGGATTCAACTCCGGTGGTGGGAAGAGGCGCCAGAGTCGATAATTCCGTTGGACTAGCCAACGCCGCAGGAGGGACAGCCTGAGCCGTTTGAGTCAATTGACCGTTCAGTTGAGAAATCATCGTGCCGGCCACAGAAGTGTAAACGCTGCTGACATCTGTTGTCGGTTCAGGAGCCTTACCGATGTTACAAGAAGTCAGACCAAAAGCCAAAAAGGTGATAGCCAGCCATAAACATCTTCTAAGCCGTATCATGGAAACCTCCAATTATTTTCTGACGTGGATCCTTCAGCGACGAGAACATATCAGGGCAACTTAAAAACAAAAAATTCTAAAGTTGATCACCCGAATATGCCCTTGGAGATTGTTTTCCTTATTCATTATATCGCACCTCGTTTCAAGGGGTTGGCGTGGAAGTTGGGGTAGACGTCGCGGTGGCGGTGCTTGTTGATGTGCCGGTCGGAGTTGAAGTTGGCGTCGAGGTTGGGATTTGGGTCGGCGTTGGCGGCGGAGGCACGCCGGGGCGGACAATTCGCGGGTTCACCCAGAGTGCTACATCTTGATGACCATAGCCGTTGGCGGATACGGTCAACACAAATATTACATTTTGACCGGCCAGCGAACTAAGATCCATATCTACGGAATAATATAAGCCATCGTAGATTTCATGCCATTGACCCAGGTTATAGCTGACACTGCCGATCTGATAATCCAGCCTAAAAACTTCATTACAACTGTAGGCCTGATATTGACAATTGATCAATGCGCGGAAATGATCGCCATACTGGATTTGAATTGCAGGGTACACACCGCGAATGAATCCGCTGGACGCATTCTTCGGGACTGTGAGCAGTCCCGGTTCATTCTCGGTCTTTCCGCTCTCCATCACCGGGTTATTCAGATTGAGCACGTAGCCTCTCGAATCGCCGATAGTGCCGGGACATGGAAGATTTCCATCATTATTTCGCCAGGTTGCGTTACAGAAATTCAGCGTAAAATCGTAAGCGGTGTAACTTGGCCCTGAGACGTTGATATCCACCCAAAATGTATCATCGGCTTGTGGCCCAATTCCGAATAACGCACCGGAAGCGTTACGCAATTCCCAAAAGCCTTGATAGTGTCCATCCGTATCAGGTGCGGTCATGTTAACATGCAAGTCAATATAACCTCCAGGATAGACATATTGAGAGAACGGAACAATCGTCGAGGCGCCAAATCCATTGCCGCTGATAAATACTACAGAGTAAGCTGGATTCCACGTGCATGAGCCGACATTTTTTACGCGCCAAATCTTGGTAAAGTTAGTGCCGCGTCCCACTACGGTTCCATCTGGGATGGTTACATCTTTGATAAAGTACGCCGCATCGCATACCACAACGGGAACAGGAATAGGAACCGGTGTAAGCGTGATGATCGGACTGGTCGAGGATGGTACTGTAACGCTGGTAGAAGTCGGTATTGGAGTGGAAGTAAGTTCAACCGCGCTTACAGTCTGTGCCGCGGCGGTATTATATAGCGCGTTCAATGTAGCCGCCTGCGGTGTGTTGTTAACAGTGGATGGCAGATTGCATGCCAAACCAGCCAGGAGCAGGCCGGACAAAATGAATAACAATCGAAGCTTGGTTTTCATCTCTTCCTCCGTGCCCAATAATTATATCCAATTAATCTGGACGGTTTATCATTTCAAAAAGTTCCGAAAGCAAAGCCGGTGCTTTCGCACCGGCTTTGCTTGTTATAGGCAGCTCTTAATGAATACCGCCTCTGTATTTGGGAAACTTATGTGAACTGGTGAAGTAACAACTATTGCATCCCAGTAAGGACCGTCATTCGAGGAGATTCTGATGGGCCAAGCATCAGCAGCTACTGTTTGGGAACCTGCACTGGTAAAGGTGAGGTTGTGAAGCGGGTCGTGAGGGCCGTCGCTATGTTGAAAATAATAGGTTATTGTCAAGGGACCGCTTGCAGATATGGTCGCCCAGGTTGTTAAAAGATGTTGGCTCCACCCGTGCAATAACCTGCGTAAACGTCCGGAACGGCTGTTTGATTCCTCGGGTTATTAATGGTTCCGTATGTATAGGTTACTGATGTGATGCCGTAAACTGTCGGCGTGTTGGCGCCAGGCGTTCCACTGTTCACATTGATATCCACCCAGAATGGATTCCCGCTATCACTGTCACCAAATTCCAAACCCCAAGGCGATTGAATTTTCCAATATCCTCTATATTCACTTTCCGTAGTTGGAGCAGTAAGCGAAATAGAAAAATTCAGAGTCTGATTCGGAGCAGTATATGTCAGAGGATAAGTAACTGCTGCGCCCATCAAATCACCTGAGACAAAGGCAAGCTTCCATGTTGAATCCCAAGGACACGTCCCAGTGTTCTGGATATTCCAAGTCTTTGTGAATGTTGCTCCGGGACTTTCAATTGTTCCATCTGGGATTGTCTCGCCAACAAATGTGGCGCTTGCTGTACATTGGGTGACACTGGTAGATGCAGCTAGCGGTGTTCCAAGTGGTGTAAGGGTCAGAAGTGCAGCGGGGGTACCGGGGGAAGGAGCAACAGGAGTACTTGAGATCGGAGTGTTTGCGAGAGGAGGAATTGTTGTAAGCGCTAATGGTGTTTCGGTTACTGGTGAGGATTGCGTGTCATGGGCTTGTATCGTCAGTGCGACCGCAGTTGCGATAATTGAGTTGTTGTTGGAAGAGCCGCAGGATGTCAGGATGAACGCAAAAACGGTTGTAATGGTTATGAACTGATTAGATTTGAACTTCATTTGTTTCCTTTCATTTGCAGGAATAATTATACCTGCTTAAAAAGAGAACGCCCGGCATGGTTGTCGGGCGTTCCAAATTAAAGTACATCCTGCGTTATGGGCAGCTAAAACTTACACTCCCAAACTGTTGATGATTTGGGCTGTTAATATATATATATATCGAATGAGTACCCACGGCGGTTGTGGCCCAAGTTATGTTTGTAGTCTGTGTTCCAGCAGACGAATAGACTAATGAAGAGAAATTGTAAGGGAGAGACGCATCATTCCTCTGCCAATAACCGGTTACGGTGCCAGCATTATTCACGGTAATATTTGCTGTCGCCGAAAAACTGCCACATCCGCCACTAGTGGTGAAACTCACACTGGTTACAGCAAATGGGCCACTGCCTCCACCTCCGTTTACTTTGATCTGAACATAGAAGTGAGTAAAGATCACGCCGCTTGGATTACGCAGACCCCAGTAACCCGTGTAAGTGCCATTGCTGGATGGCGCCGTCAAGTTAACGGAGATATCAATTGTTTGACCAGGGTTGACATTACCACTCAAAGCTTGAACGGTTGGACCGTTCATCATGTTGTCGCTTATAAACACTACATCATATGACGGCGTCCACGAACAACTGCCGGTATTTTGCAGGCGCCATGTCTTGGTGAACGCTGAACCGGCAGGCACAGTAGTGTTATCGGGATAACTCACATCGGTAATAAACAGCGCTCGATCACAGCTTGTGGTAGCAGTAACGACTGGTACTGAAGTGGATGTCGATAGCGGGATCGGCGTAAATGTTGGCGTACTCGCCGATGGCGCAGAAGTCGCGGCGGTACCCGCTGGGGATAAGGTCGGCGTATTATTCGCAGAAAGTTGTGCTTGGACTGTTAGGGCAGCCGCGGTCAAAATCGCATTAGGGTCCGGCTGACTTGGACTGTTGGCCGGCAGGTTGCAAGCCAACATAGCACCGATGATTACCAAAATCGCTAAAACAAGATGATTCTTTCGCATGGAGATTCTCCTCTCAAATGGTTCTCTAAATTTTAATACAATCCCAGAAAACGCATACCCCCGTTTCTTCCTATTCAGGGAAGAGCGATTTGTAGAAAAAGAGCCGGATAAACCGGCTCTTCGCGAATTGTTACGATAGATCTATTGTTTTTCGTAGGGTTTGCCATCCGCAGCAGGAGGGATGGCGCGCCCAATCACACCTGTCAGGACGATGATTGTGACAATATACGGAGCCATCGCCAAGAATTCTGACGGGATGGGGATGCTTAGGATTTGCATTTTGAGCTGAAGCGAATCAGCAAACCCGAAGAGCAGAGACGCCAGATACGCGCCGATCGGACTCCAGTTGCCAAAGATCATGGCCGCCAGACCGATGAAACCCTTCCCGTTCGTCATATCCTGATCAAAGCGCCCGACGGAACCGATAGTGAAGTATGCGCCTCCAACTCCTGCAATCATGCCACCGAGTATGACATTCACGTAGCGCATCAGGTATACGTTGATACCTAGTGTATCGGCTGCTTTTGGATGCTCGCCTACTGCGCGAGTCCGCAGTCCCCAGGGCGTGTAAAACAACAGGAAGTGAACAACCACAACCAGGATGACGGTTATATAAAAAATAAGATCATTATCGAAAAAAACTGGGCCGAGAATGGGAATCTTTGAGAGACCGGGAATTATGATGGTAGGGAAGGTGCCAGAATTATTAAGCAGATTGATATCTTTCTGTAAATAGAACTTTGCAATAAAAGCGGTGGCGCCGGTGGCAAAAATATTAATGGCTGTACCGCTGACAATCTGATCCACTTTGAATCGGATTACCAAGACTGCATGAATAGCTGCTATAACCGCTCCGCTTAAGATGGCCACGATCAGCCCGATATAAAGATTATGTGTCAGCGTTGCGGCTACCACTGCGGTCTGTGCAGTGGTCAACATGATTCCCTCGATAGCGATGTTGATCACCGCTGCACGTTCGCTCATCACACCGCACAGCGCGGCAAGGGCAATGGGAGTTGCGCTGATCAAAGTGGTGCCCAGCATTCCAACAAGGCTGAATGAGTTGTCTTGGGTGGCCCAAACCAGAAAAGATACCACGAAACAAAAGACTGCGGTGCTGATTAACCAACCCATGGCGCGGGTGCCGCGAATCAATATCCAGAGTCCCAGCAAAATTGTAATTCCGATCAATACATACAGTGTAGGCTGAACCGGTAGCACAATATCCGGAATTTTGACTGGCTGGTCAGGACCGGATAAATTTGTTCCAAAGGTTGCAGTTTGGCCAGGCTTGGTATTTTGAAGAAACAAGATGAACATCAATAACGCTGTCACCAACAATGATGCGCCGATGAAGATTTGCCGGGTGTAGGAAGTGGCTTGTTCTTTAGTTAGCGATTGAGTTGTCATATATTCTCACTTATTCAAGCTATTGTCCCCAGCCGCGCGTCAGCACGGTTTGCTCCACACGAATATTGCGCAGGCGGTAGATCCAGCGGATGATCTCCGGAGCCGCAACGAAGATGATAATCAGGCTTTGGATGACCGAGATGATATCAATCGGAATACCAGCGAGAGATTGCATGCTGGTCGCACCAAAACGCAGGATGCCAAAAAGGAGTGCCGCCAGAACAACTCCCAATGGATGGCTGTTACCCAGCAATGCCAGCGCAATCGAGTCAAAGCCATATCCTGCTGAAAAACCCTGACCAATCCAGAGATCGGCCCCCAGCACTTCGGCGGCCCCAGCTAGTCCAGCCAGTGCTCCACACAATCCCATAACTAAAACGAAATTCTTAAGGATGTTCATACCTGCATACTTCGCAGCATTGGGATTGGAACCCACGGCGCGGATTTCAAAGCCGAGAGTGGTTTTGAATAGGAACCAATAGACCAATGCAGCAGCTGCCAAACCGAGAAAAAAGCCCCAATTGAATCTCAAAGGTGCAGGGAAAAAGCGTGGCAATTGCGCTGTGGTCTGAATCGTCGGCGTCACCGGCCGGTAGCCGCTGGCTTTCATGGGACCTTCCAATAGCCAGTCTGTCAACAGGATCGCAATATAGTTCATCATGATCGTATTGACCACTTCAGACGCCCCGAACCTGGCTTTGAGATATCCCGGAATGGCGCCCCAGATTCCACCTGCCACTGCCCCGCCAAGCAGTGCCAAAGGCAAATGAATGTACCATGGCAAAGTGGTGATGCTGTAACCGATGAAACACGAGCCTAACGCGCCAACATAAAATTGTCCTTCGGCGCCGATATTGAAGAGTCCGCAGCGGAATCCCAAGGCAACTGAAAGACCAGCAAAGATATAAGGTGTTGAAGTTACAAGACTCTCTGTGAATGGATAAATTGCCTTATATAGCTGTGCGGTCTGACCGGTGGCAAAATAGTTTTGAAATGCGGCAACAATTTCTTTTGGATTGCCAATGGCTCCCAGAAACAGCGCGCCATACGCTTTGGCTACCGCGTTCCAAGTCGCGGAAAGGGCATTCAGTGGTGACTGAAAGAAGTGACTCCATGCAGTCAATGCAGCCACATTCGTAATGGCAATGATGACTGCACCGGCCAATAACCCTGTGAAGACTGCCAGAGCGGGCAGAAGCACGTTGTTTACTAAAGTTGAGGCGCGTTTTCCATCTTTTTGATCTACCTTTTTGATTTTGTCTTCCATAATAAATGTCTCCTAAAAAACGCGTTCCACTTCAGTGGCTTTCTCGCCTTCCGCCGCGGCTTTCTGTGCTTCCGATGGGTGAATCCCCGCCATCAACAAACCCACATATTCCTTGCTGGCTTTGCTCGCTTCAACGATCTCCATAATCTGTCCGCGATACATGACGGCAATGCGATCCGAAAGCGCCATGATTTCATCCAGCTCAGAGGAGACCACCAGAACCGCTGTGCCTGCATCCCGCTTTTCTATAATGCGGCTGTGAATGTATTCGATGGATCCAACATCCAAACCGCGAGTGGGCTGTGATGCGATCAATAATTGAATGGGTCTTGAAAATTCGCGTGCCACGATAACTTTCTGCTGGTTGCCACCCGATAATGTGGAAACAGCCACCTGGCCGCCGGGGGTACGCACATCAAATTGCTTGATGAGTTTATCCCCATTGCTGATGATGACTCTTTGTTGCAGGGAAATACCTTTGGCAAATGGCGGCAGATAGTAATTGCATAAGACAAAATTATCGTAAACCGGGAAATTCATAACCAGCCCATGCTTTTGACGGTCCTCTGGAACATGTGCCACACCTCGTTCCAGGATTTGTCGCGGCGTAGGGTGATGCATGACTTTTCCGAGCAGAAGAATCTCTCCGCTTTCAAATGGCAGGAGACCAGTCAAGGCATAGACCAATTCCGTTTGACCGTTTCCCTGAACGCCTGCCACTCCCAGCACTTCGCCTTTACGCACGTCGAACGAGATCCCGTTGACCGTCAAGTTCTTCCGTTCATCACGAACAAATAGATCCTTGACCTCAAGCGCGACTTCCTTCGGTTGTGGCGGATTCTTGAGCACCACCAGATTGACCTCGTGGCCAACCATCATCGTGGCGAGTTTCTCAGGGTTTACCTCGTTGGGTAAAACGGTGCCCACCGTACGTCCCAGGCGCAGAACCGTGATGCGATCCGCGATTTCCATGACTTCCTTCAATTTGTGAGTGATAAAGATGATGGATTTGCCTTTGGCGATCAGGGTTTTTAAAATACGAAAGAGGCTTTCCACTTCCTGAGGCGTTAACACGGCAGTTGGTTCATCCAGAACAAGGATATCGGCATTGCGATATAGAACCTTGATGATCTCCACGCGCTGTTGGATGCCAACCGGCAAATCCTTGATGTAAGTGTCCGGGTCAACTTCTAGCCCATATTGTTCCGAAATTTCGCGGATACGCGCCGCAACCTTGGATTTGTCGAGGATGATTCCGTTGCGGGTCGGCTCTACGCCCAGCATGACGTTTTCGGTCACGGTCATGACTGGTATCAGCATGAAATGCTGATGCACCATGCCGATGCCACGCGCAATAGCATCGTTCGGTCCATGGATTTCTGCCTTCTGGCCGCGGATCAAGATCTCACCCTCATCCGGTTTATATAATCCATAAAGGATATTCATTAGAGTGGTTTTGCCTGCGCCGTTTTCTCCAAGCAGAGCAAGTATCTGACCCTCCTCAAGTTGAAGATCAATATGATCGTTGGCGAGCACCCCAGGAAACGCTTTGGTGATGCCGCGCAGTTCCAGAATAATCGTCATAACGCTCCTCTGTATTCTTAAGACTACATAACAAAAGGTTTGTAGTGAAGGCTTTACCATTTCCCGTTTTCAATGTAAAGCCGCCGCTACAAACCTTCTCGTTCATAGATAAAAAGGAGGGGCCGAGGAAACAATCCTCGGCCCCTTTCGATTACGTGTGCGATTACTGGGAAATGCCCAAAACGCCATTGACGGTGATTGTGCCGCTAATGAGGTCCTGCTTGGCCTGGGCAATCTCATCCTTCAAGGATTGAGGAACCTGGCTATCGAAATTGTGGAACGGGGAGAGGTCAACGCCGCCGTTCTTGAGATCAAACGTGGACGTGCCGCCTTGGAACGTGCCGGCCTGTACTGACTTGATGGCATTGAACACAGCGACATCCACTTTCTTCTGAACGCTGACTAGTTCGATGCTCTGATATTCAGGAGCAGAAACAAACCAGTCCGTGTCGACGCCAATGATCGTGCAGGATTTGGATTCCTGGCAATAGGCTGCAGAACCAAGTCCCACGCCACCTGCAACCGGCATGATAATGTCGGCGCCTTCTTGTTGAAGGTTCTGGGCGAACTTGTGACCATCATCGGTCGAGGTGAAGTTGTTGGTGAACAAACCGTCGTTCTTGGCTGTGTTCCATCCGAGCAACTGGACGTTCGTGTTGTGTTTGGTGTTGTAATACTTGATGCCGGCTTCAAAGCCTTTTTCATAGATCGTCACAGTTGGGATGTTGACGCCGCCGAAGGTTCCGACCTTGCCGGTCTTAGTCATGCCAGCAGCAGCATAACCACCCAGAAATGCCGCTTCGTCTGTTTGGAAGAAGGTTCCCATGACATTGGGCATCACTGTTGCAGATCCGCAGTCTTTGCCTTCCGTATTGGGAGGAGTTGGGGAGCAATCAGGGTAGGTGTAGTCAACGATGACGAAATCGGTTTTCGGATTGGCCTTAGCAGCCGTAGCAGTATCCACGCCCATCAAGAAACCAACGGTTGCGATCAGGTTGACGTTTTGGCTGAGGAATTGCTGAATGTTGGTTTGATAGTCAGATTGCTGTTTGGATTCGAGATATGAGCCCTTCACACCTAACTGAGTAATTCCTTCCTGTACGCCTGCCCAGGAAAGGGCATTGAAGGATTTGTCATCAATACCGCCGGTATCGGTGACCATACCCACGCTAATGGAAGTCCCGGTGGTGGCTGCCGTTGCGGCAGGTGCCTGGGTTGAAGCCGTGGTTGCCGCGGGCATGGCTGCCGTTGCGGCGGGTGCCTGGGTTGGAGCGGTTGTCGCTGCCGGCATTGCAGTTGGGGCGGGCGTTGCGGCGGAACCACAAGCGGTTAAGAACATGGAGACCACTAACACAATGGCCATAAGGGTATAAAACTTTTTCATCTTTCTTCTCCTGTTTGATTTTGAGAAAGTAATATCTTGGGGCCGATTGAAATATCATCTTGTCTGGGGGTGTCACCTCCTGTGCTGATTATCATATCTACGGGCGAAGTATAAATCCAACGGTATCATTATGCAAGTCTGGTTGTCTTTATGGTTTTTGATAAGGCACATCGTCAATAATAGGATTGCTTATCAGCTCTTGCGCGAGTTGCTTCAATTTATCTTTGATGGACTGAGAAATTTGCAGATCCACATCGTGGAAGGGCGCAAGCTCGATTTGACCGAAGAAATTTCCGGCAGGCAATTGATTGGTTCGCGCCAGCCGCGACGAGCGCCCCTTCAAATTGCGCACCAGCCGATGTATCCCAAACTGCAGGTCTACCTCGCACAAGAGATGCACATCATGGCCAAAGGTGAACTACCGAACCATGCTCGGGCATGATTTCCAGTTCAATCACCGTCGCCTGCAACTCAGCGGCGCTCTGCTGGATGATTTCTTTCAGGCGCTGATCCACGCCGTTGACCAACACTGAGCGCCGATACTTGGGACACCAGGAAATGTGATACTTGCAGGAATATGCTCCATGCTGATTGCTCCGGTACTCTGATTTGGGTGCATTCTTAGCTCGAATATTCTAGATTGTACAGCAACGCGCTATCGAATGCCAAGCATTTACCCCATGACTTCCAAACCCCACCCCCTTCCTCTATGTTCGGTAAGGCAGAAAGCAGGAGCAAATATGTCGCTGCGAGGGGAGTTCTTCCCCGAAGCAGTCTCCTCATTTGAACAAGAGATTGCTTCAGGGGATTTCGACACCTGCACTTGCGCCAGGTGCAAGTGTATGCCGCTGCGCGGCTACTCAATCCTCCTCGCAATGACATAGGATTATCTTTGTTTCTTGATCCGTTCCAACAACTTTCTATCCGCCTCGCTTAATGCTGCTTTGTCCAATAGATCGGGCCGGCGCGCGAGCGTGCGGCGCAAGGATTGTTCGCGCCGCCATTGATTGATCTTGGCGTGATCGCCGGAGAGCAAGACGTCCGGCACAGCCCAGCCGCGAAAATCGGGCGGACGCGTGTAATGCGGATATTCAAGCAAGCCCGAAGCATGCGAGTCGTCCATCGCACCATCGGGATCGCCCAACACGCCGGGAATGAAACGCGAGATGGCATCGATCAGAAGCAACGCGGGAAGTTCGCCGCCAGTGAGCACATAATCGCCGATGGAAATTTCATCGGTAACCAAATGTGCCCGGATGCGTTCGTCTACGCCCTCATACCGTCCGCAGATCAAAGCGACTTTTTCGTGCAGGGAAAATTCCGCCGCGAGGCGTTGATTGAAGACGCGTCCTTGTGGGGTCAATAAAATAATAGGACAATCCGGTTTGGCCCCGAGAACTGATTCGACGGCATCGAACACCGGTTCCGGCTTCATCACCATCCCGCCGCCGCCGCCATAGGGAATATCGTCCGTGGTGTGATGTTTGTCGAGCGTGTAATCGCGGATGTTGTGAACCTGCACTTCGATTAATCCGCGCTGGCGGGCGCGTTGCAAGATGCTACTTTCAAGATATGGAGGAAAAACTTCAGGCAGAAGCGTGAAGACTTCGAATTGCATAGGATGATTTTAGCATAATGGTTCGGCAGTGGAGAACCATAAAGACTTTTATGGATGTAGAGTCATTGATGGGATACAATGTGGACTTCCAAAGGAGTTGATATGAACTGTAATCGAAAAGCATCTTTATTAATGAGTTTTATTTTGATTGTTACGCCGGCTTGCAGCGCGCTGGCCGCGCCTGCGACTACGACCCCAACCGCCGCGCCGACTTCAACCAGCGCGCCGACGGCCACGCCTGTTCCGCTTTATCAACAAGTCACATTGACCTCCGTGCCTTCTGAAGAAGACGATCAATCCTCTGATTACAAAATCACGGCGCAAACGCCAAAGCTGACGGGTAGTGATGTTCCCCGCGTTCAAGCCTTTAACAAGGAGGCAAGCGATCTCGTCCAAAGCGTGATTGCCGACTATAAAAAGAATCTGGCCCAAATGCCAGCTACACCTATTACGGCCAGCAGCACCTTCGATGTTCAATATAAATCCCTTCTACCTGCCGGCAATATTGTGAGTATCAAGTTCGACACGGAGGGTTATGTTGCAGGCATGGCGCATCCCTTTCATATGAGTTATACACTCAATTATGATCTTGCAAAAGGCAAGGACATCGCCCTCAGCGATCTGTTCCTACCCGGTACAGATTATCTCGGCGCACTCTCCAAGTATTGCGCTGCCCAGCTCAACATGCGCGATATTAACTTCCAGGATTTCTCGCAGGGCGCTGACCCGACCCCCGACAATTATAAAAATTGGAACATCACACCCGATGGCTTGATGATCACATTCGATGAATATCAGGTCGCGGCGTATGTCGCCGGACCACAAACGGTGACGGTTCCATACAGCGAGTTGAAAAGTCTGATCGACCCGAACGGAGCACTGGGGTCGTTTGTCGAGTGAAAGTGTAGGGGCGGAGCGTCGCTCCGCCCCTACTTGATTGTCTCAAACTTTATGCTTTACCAGAAATTAAGCCGCTTAATTCCGGAAGTTGGCTGGGAAGTTTAATACTCCACTCTGATTACCTTACAGAATGGTTTTGGAATGCAGAAAATGGTCTTAGGACGCAGAAAAACGTTATTTTTCGCTGATTCAAAAGGAAAAAACTGCGTTTTTAACATGAATCAGCATCTCGATTTTGAAAGTGTAAGGTAACCAGTACTCCACTTTAGAAAATTGTCCCTATTTCTCCCTCATCCATCTTTTCACTGCTTCATATGGATGCTGATGATTTGCCATCGCATTCAGCAAGGCTTCCGGCTCCACTTCACAACATAACGCCTCGCGGTGCTCGCGAAAGACAAAGCCTTCGTCCACAGCGTGGTCGAGGGCGGCGAGCAGCGGCGCGTAATAATCCCGCACGTTCAACAACCCAATCGGTTTTTCGTGCGCGCCGATCTGTCCCCACGTCAGCGTCTCGAACAATTCATCGAATGTCCCAAAGCCGCCGGGCAATGCGATATAACCATCCGCCAGTTCGTACATACGCGCTTTGCGGGCGTGCATATCGGCGGCGACATCCATGCGCGTGAGGCCTTTATGCGCCAGTGAAGTTGTGTGCATAGATGGAATGATCACGCCGATGACTTCGCCGTTCGCTTCCAACGCGCCGTCCGCAACGGCTCCCATCAAACCAGTTTTGCCTCCGCCGTAAATCAAACGGAGTCCGCGCTCAGCCAGCACGCGCCCTATTTGACGCGCACCCGACAAATAGTCCGCGTGAACCGAATCAGATGATCCGCAAAAGACACAGATAGAATTCATCGAATGTTCATCTCGCAATGATATAAGTTATGGTTGTACTGAAAGAACACAGTGCTTCGCCGCCCTAGTCTCGACCCTGAAAGGGCGCAGGGCATTACGTTTTGTACTCGACCATCGGCGGCTCGCAACGACATCTCGAAGAGAACGTAAGTATACCTGAGGTTAGAGTTCTGTTAGATTGTCAGTTGGGCGCTTGCCCGACTCGCATAACAGACATAAAATCAGTCCAATGGATTACAAGGATTATTACCAAATTCTGGGCGTGGAACGCTCCGCTAGCGCGGACGACATCCGCAAGGCCTACCGCAAATTGGCGATGCAACATCATCCTGATCGCAACCCCGGCAACAAACAGGCCGAGGAGAAGTTTAAAGAAATCAACGAGGCGTATCAGGTGTTGAGCGATAAGGAAAAACGCACCCGTTATGACCAGCTGGGAAGCTCGTATTCCAACTGGCAACAGCGCGGCGGCTCGCCCGGCGACTTCGACTGGAGTCAATGGTTCAGCGGACAAGGACAACCTGGCGGCGGTAACGTACATGTCGAATACGGTGATTTGAACGACCTTTTTGGCGGCGGAGGTGGATTTTCCGATTTCTTCCAATCCATCTTCGGCGGCCTCGGCGGGATGCAGCAAACCTCGGCGCACACACGTGCCGTGCCAAGTTATCAACAACCGGTTGAAATCACTTTGCAGGAAGCCTACGCTGGCGCGCGGCGTTCTTTACAAATGAATAAAAAACGCGTCGAAGTGCGGATCCCGGCCGGAGTCAAGACCGGCTCGAAGGTGCGCGTGGCTGGCGCGGCCCCGGATGGACGCGACTTGTATCTCCTCGTCGAAGTGGCGGATGATCCACGCTTCGAACGCGATGGCGACAATTTGCACACCTCCGCAACGACAGATGTGTTCACGGCATTGCTCGGCGGCGAAGCGGAAGTGGAAACACTGGAAGGAAAAGTCAAATTGAAGATTCCGGCAGGCACACAGCCCGAACAGGTTTTTCGTCTGGCGGGGCGCGGCATGCCGCGCTTGAAAAGTTCGCAAGGAAAAGGAGATTTATTCGTGCGCGTCAAAGTAAAGATTCCGAAGCAGTTATCGTCGAAACAAAAATCATTATTGGAAGAAGCCTCGCGGCATAAATCATCGTAAGCAAAATGTCATTGCGAGGGCGTTCTCCCTGCACTTGCACGCAGGGCAAGTGTCCCGAAGCAATCCCATTTTTTTATGCAACTGCTTGTTTGAAGTTTATACGGAGATTGCTCACCTACACTTGCGCCAGGTGCAAGTGTCGCTCTGCTCGCAATGACATATTTATAAGGAGAAAGAATGAAAACGAAACACATATTAATTGGATGTACCGTTCTTGTACTGGCGGCGCTGGCCTGTCAGTTTGGCACTGCGCCAATTACTTCATCGCAAACAAGCACGCCGCAAGTCTCGGCACCGACTCAACAGGCACCCATTCAGGTCCAAGCGCCGAATAACCCCGCGACGCAACAGGATGCGCTGGTGGCGTTGTATCAACAGACCATTCCAGGCGTGGTCACGATACAAGTGACTCTCTCACAAGGGAGCGCACTTGGCACCGGTTTTGTTTATGACACGCAAGGCGACATCGTAACCAACGACCACGTGGTGCAAGGCGCGCAGAACAATAAAGTAGAAGTGGATTTCAATTCAGGCAATAAGGTTTATGGAACCGTCGTCGGCACGGACGCGGATTCCGATCTGGCAATCATTAAAGTGGATGTGCCTGCATCGCAGCTTGATCCGCTTCCCATCGGCGATTCGGACGCTCTTAAAATCGGGCAGACGGTGGTTGCCATCGGAAATCCATTTGGAGAAAATGGAACGATGACCGTCGGAGTCGTTTCCGGGTTGGGTCGTACCGTGAGTTCGTTGCACGCCGTACCCGGAAGCAATGGCCAGACATTCACCGCAGGCGATTTCATCCAAACCGATGCGGCGATCAATGCCGGCAATTCAGGCGGCCCGCTGCTTAGCCTTAATGGTCAAGTGGTTGGCATTGTCGAATCCGATGCGACGAATAGCTTCACACCAACCGGCGGACCCATCAGCTCCGGCATTGGGTTTGCTGTACCGGCTCATATGCTTAAACGCGTCGCTCCATTGCTTATCAGCAACGGGAAAGTGGATTATCCATATCTTGGCATTTCCTTTTATTCCGATCTCTCGCTGGATGCCATTCAGGCTTTGGGTCTCACACAGGATACGGGCGCCTATGTTTCAGACGTGGTAGCGGGCGGCCCCGCCGATCAGGCAGGGATCAAGGCCGGTACCCAGCCAACGAGCATCCAGGACCTGAACGCGGGCGGCGATTTGATTGTTGCGATTGACGGCCGTCCCGTGTCACAATTCGACGATTTGCTCGCGTATCTGATCGAGAACAAATCCCCCGGCGATAAAGTGGTGTTGACCGTGTTGCGCGGAACTCAAAAGCAGGACATCACGGTGACGTTGGGTAAACGGCCGTAATAACCAATCCCACTAAATTTGTAGTAGGGGCACAGCGACGCTGTGCCCCTACCGTTTTAACCGAATCGTTCCTCTCTCCAAACATCGGCGCGGTTATGATAACCGGCCTGCTCCCAAAAGCCGCGGCGATCGCGCGGCATGAATTCCAGCGAACGCAGCCACTTGGCGCCTTTCCAAAAATATGGCGTCTCCAACCCTTCGCGGCCGGGAATGAATCCCACCACGCCGCGCAATGGATAACCATGATCGGCTGTGATCGGTTCGCCGTTCAAATGAGTCGCCATCAGAAAGTTATCCTGCAACACAACCTCCAGTGGAAGGTTGACCGTGAATCCATATTCGGCGTGTTGCATCACATGAGTCGCGGTCGGCTTGATTTTGAAGAAGCCTTCCTTCACCAGCATCTTGACCGATATGCCTTCCCAAACTGTATCGAATTTGCTCCAGCGCGTCACGCAATGGATGTCCATTTTAAGTTGGGTGCGCGGCAGTTTGTTAAACTCGTCCCACGACCAATGCTTTTCTTCCTCGACTTCTCCCCACACACGGAAATCCCACGCGGCTGGGTTGAAGCGTGGTACGGGACCATAATGCAAAACAGGAAACTTCAAAGTCAGGGACTGACCGGGCGGCAGGCGGCCTTCACTACGGACACGCTCTTCTTCCTTGCGACGATCGGGACCTTCAAAACCAAACATCATTTCTCTCCTCTCTAAAATTATATGACAAATAATTACGCTGGATAGACTTGCTGTGGCATCACAGCGTTACCCTATAAACATAATAACTCCATAAGAATTTCTGTTTATAAAGCTTCGACCGAAATTTTATTTTGCAAAAGAATATCGCGGATTTGCTTGGCATTCTCCGCCGCATGAACGTTATCGCCATGCAAGCACAATGTATCCATTATCACGTGCTGACCGGAAAAATCAATTCCGTATTGAACCAACATCAACGCGTGCGCCGCGACTTCATCCGGCGATTCGATGACTGCATTGGCTTGCTTGCGGGAAGCCAAGGTTCCGTCGGCATTGTAGTTACGGTCGGGAAATCCTTCATTCGCAACTCGCAATCCTAGTTCCGCACCCGCCTCAATCAGGCTTGAACCGGCCAGCCCCACCAGAATCAAATCCGGGCTGCAGGCTTTCACCGCACGTGCAATTGCGTTTGCGAGAATGCGATCTTTCGCGGCTTGGTTATACAGCGCGCCATGCGGCTTGACGTGTCGCAGTTCCACGCCCTCTGCTTTTGCAAAACCTTCCAGTGCACCAAGCTGATAAAGAATCATCGCTTCGGCTTCATCAGCCGACATATTCATTTCGCGTCGACCGAAGCCTTGTAAATCCGGCCAGCTTGGATGTGCGCCGATGGCAATGTTGTATTTCTTCGCGAGTCGAATCGTCGATTGCATAACCAGCGGATCGCCTGCATGAAATCCGCAAGCAATATTGGCGGAGGTAATGAACGTCATAACAGATTCATCGTTGCCAAGTTTATATTGCCCGAAGCTTTCACCCATGTCACAGTTAAGATCAATTTTCATTTTGCTACTCTTTCATGTCAACGCCCTGCGCCCTATCAGGGTTGCAAGCGAACGCAGCGAGCATGGCAATCTCCTTTAACATTCATGCTTGAAAGAGAAGATTGCCACGGCGCTTGCGCCTCGAATTGACTCAAGAATCTACGATCCCATTCTTCATCTTTTCGATCACGACGCGATACTTTTCCTGGGCCGCTTCAACGGCTGTTTCTCTAAATCGGACAGAATCTTTTCCCGGCGTGCCTTGAGCCAGCAAAGGCAAATCGGCGCGGATGACTGACGCGATCTTTGGATAACCGCCGGTCGTTGCGCAATCGGCCATCATCACAATCGGCTGACCATCCGCAGGAACTTGGATCGAGCCAATGTTCATTCCTTCGGAGATCAAGTCTGCGCTGCGCAAATGAGTCAAAGGTGCGCCTTCCAAACGATAACCCATTCTATCGGAAGTTGTACTGATTCGATACGAGCTTGATAAAAATGTTTCAATGCTGTCATCTGTAAAGTATTCTTTCTGCGGGCCAAGAATCACTTCGACGGTCGGTGATTCAGCATAAGCAGGTCGCGCATCTCCAATCAATGTTCGCGCCGATAAATCCATAAATGGAAGTTTCACGGGTCCAACTTTGAATAGATCACCGCTTTGCAGTAATCGTCCGTTCATTCCGCCGAAGTGACCGCGCAAATACGTTGAATGCGAACTGAGAATTGGAGCAATGTCAAAACCGCCAGCCACTGCAAGATAAGCCCACATGCCAAATCCATTTTTCTTCAAGCGGATTATCCAACCTGCACGCACAAAACACGAATTCCAAAGCGAAAATTCCCAGGTGTAAACCGATAAAGAATATCCCACACCAGCCGCAGCGATGACGCAATCTTGATGTGCTCGCAACTCAATCTCACCCCCGCCGATTTCAATCGCAGTCGCGTCAAATGAATTGCCAACCAACAAATTTGCCGCCCGAAATGCAAACGCATCCATCGGCCCCGAAAGCGGCACGCCAAATCGGCGCCAGCCCCTTCGTCCCAAATCTTGGATCGTTGCAAGTCCGCTTGACTCGATCACTTCAAGCATCAAACGCCTCAATTGCGAACCGCACTTCATCGCCAGGCGCGACTAAAAATGGCGTGTCGCTCGATGGATCGAATAAACGCAGTGGCGTCCATCCGATCAATCGCCAGCCGCCGGGCGAATCAATTGGATAAATACCGGACTGTTCTCCGACAATCGCAACGCTTCCAGCGGGCACGAGCGTGCGCGGCGAATCCAATCGCGGCGTAATCAATGACGCGTCCAATTTGCCCATATACGGAAAGCCGGGTGTGAAGCCCATCATGTAAACGGTATAGGTTTGATTTGTGTGCAGGCGAACGACATCAGTGATGCTTAAATAATGATACGCGGCGACCCATTCAAGGTCCGGGCCGGATGCGCCGCCATATCGCACCGGGACTTTAATTCGGCGCGGCTTGCGAGTTGCATTCAACTCAACTCGATCCATTTCTGTACTAACCCATTCTGATAATTTTTTATAGGTCAACGTTAGTGGATCATAATGAATAACCAACGTTGCGTATGCCGGAACCATTTCAATGATTCCCGTGGCTGCATGTGCGCGCAGCAACGCATCCAGAGCGTGGACACGTTGATTGATCTCCAAATCAATTTGATCACCAAATTGAATCAATAACGCCGAATCGCCGAGCGGCAGGAGCTTTGGTTTCATCGCCCAAAGAAGCTAATGCTTTCGATGTGATAGGTTTGGGGAAAGAGATCAAAAGGCGTAACATCCAAAAGTTTGTATCCGCCATCGATCAATCGTCTTGCATCACGCGCCAGCGTGGATGGATCGCATGAGACGTAAGCCATCATTTTGGGATTCATTTTCACGATTGCATCCAGCGCTGCTCTCTCAACGCCCGCACGCGGCGGATCGACGAGAATAATATCGGCCTCGACTTTCAATGCGGGTAAAACGTTTTCCGCCAAATCTTCATAGAGGTCAACATGATCGAACTCATCAAGGTTGATAGCAAAATCCTCGCAAGCCGATGGTGATGATTCGATCCCAATCAACCGTTTGCACTTTGGTGCGAGAAATGCACTGAACAAACCGACGCCGCAATACACATCGAGGATCGTGGCGTGCGAAGTAGGCAAACGGTCAAGAAGATGCGTAACCATTTTCTCCGCCATGTGCGTATTGACTTGAAAAAAAGAATTGGGCGAAATGCGAAACTCGCGGCCCAAAACATTTATCGTGATGTGATCGTTGCCGGCGATAATAACAGAACTATTTTCAAAAACATGAGCGATGGAAATATCTGCTTCGATTTCTATCTCCGGCGTTTCCGGCGAATCCAATTCGAGCACAAGCATCAATTCATCATTCATTCCTGCGCGAATGGAGGCCCGCTCAATTCCGCTATTGGCTTCGAATTCAAGTTGAGGCCAAAGTGAATTGATGGATATTTCAGGGAGATGGCATTCCGAGATTGGGATAATCTTATTGGATGCAGGCGCTTGAAAGCCAAGTCTTCCATCGCTATCCAAATGGAATTGAACATGATTGCGATAATTCCACGGATCAGGACTCGCCGCCATTGGTCCGACTGGGGGATTTTCGACCTTGCCAATTCTTTGAAGTTGATCGCGAAGAATATCGGCTTTGACTGCCAATTGCACTTCATACGGCATATGCTGATAATGACATCCGCCGCATTGGCCAAAATGTTTGCAGCGTGCAACGATTCTTTCCGGGGAGGTATCTATCACTTCGATCAACTCCCCGCGTGCGAAGCTGCTCTTTTCTTCCGTCAAACGAATGCTGACACGCTCGCCCGGCAGCCCAAATGGGACGAACACCGCGCGGGCGTCAGGAAGTCGTCCCATCGTATCGCCGCCATAAGTCGAGGTGGTGAGCGTGATTTCGTAAGTCTCAGGCATGTCTATTAAAGAGTAATGCGTAATCTGCAAAGCGTACACTTGCCCTGCGTGCAAGTGCAGGGAAGTACGCTTCACAAATTACGCATCCTCAATTTGAAATATGGTATATGATTTTATTTCAAAAAAAACGAAAGAGCGATCAGGATCACGAAGAACGACGCGGCCAAAACCCCGATGCGGCCGAGATCACGTTTGATGTGTGTGTAATTGGGATTGAACTCCGTCGCTCTCTGCGGCGCAATGAACGCCGCCGATTTGCTCACCTGTCTTCTAGTTTTCTTGGGCATAAGAATCTCCTTTTCATTTGTCATTGCAAGTCTTCGAGAAAGAATCTCCTCGCGACGACTTTGTCAATTTTGCAACCGCGCGAACACGACAATGCGCTGTTTATCAACCAGATAGGGATAGCACGAGATCAATGTCACGCTTGGAATGCCAGTGGAGGCCATAATCTCCACTGCGGTCGGCTCCACGATCTCGGTGCGATCCACAATATAAACAAATTGCTTGAGTGCTGAATATAAAATCACTTGATCGCCGGGTTGAAGTTTGTCCAGATTGCGGAATAACTCGCCATACACGTCATTATGTGCGGATAACACCACATTTCCTGTCTCACCCGGATTTGCGGATCCGATATGCTGAGCGACTCCTTTTTTCAATTCGTCCCAGCCATCACCTTGCACGACCGGTGCATCCAGGGTCAAAGCAGGAATCTCAATGCGGATCGCTTGGTCCGGAGCCGGAGTAGGCACCGGCAAGTTCGCCAGCGATTGCACGATCGGAAGCAGGTTCGGAGGAATCTCCGCCTCGTTCGGTTGTGTATTGCCTTGCGCGTCGGGAGGCGTATGTCCCTCCGGCAGGACGACCGCCATAATCAGCGGCGTGGGTGTTGCTGTGGCAGGATTAAGCGTGGAAGCAACCTCGATGTTTAGGTCGCGCAACATGCCAAGTCCGCTCAACAACACACCGACCAAACCGATCGCAGCCAGCACCTCAACGCCCAAGAGAATTCGATCTGTGATGCGCCGCCCACTAGATGATGCCTGCTCGGCCTCGACTTTTTCTCCCGGTGTATCCACTATCGATGAAGGAGATAGCTTATCCAACGAATCAGAAGACATATTTGGCGGAACTGCCACCACGCGGCCGGTGCGTCGAAAATGTTCAAGCCTCTCTTCACGCGCGCCGCGCCGCTTTTCGATCAACAGGCGACGCAGTTCATCAGTGGATAAATCTTCCGGCGATTTTCTTCTCGGCATGGCGAAGGGATTATACCGCAAGGCGCATCGTTGCATTGGGATTGTCAAATCTGTTGCTCCTCGTTATAATATTTGTCTCCCGGGCGGGTAGCTCAGTTGGTTAGAGCACTGCTTTGACATAGCAGAGGTCGTAGGTTCGAGCCCTATTCCGCCCACAGAAAAGGCCCTAGTTTGGGGCTTTTTTCAATTACCCACTTACCTAAACTAGGACAAAAGAGAGTAACGATAATTGCATATGAGTGTTATCTTATTTGTAATAATCAGCACAAAGCTGATTAAAATTTCGCTGTAAAAAGGAGACGCTGTAATGTTTATTGACTTCCTCACCACCGTTATGATCAATTTGGTTGCTGGCACTATTCTTCTGGCTTATTATTTATGGAAAGGCGTCGATGAAAAAGATCAGCGTCCATACGCGGCCGCGTTCTTCATCGTCGGTTTGGTTGGCTTGGTTACCGGCCTTGAGCTCGCATTCACATGGCCCCTGCCAGGCAGTTTCAATGTTGGCTATGGTGATGCCGCTACATTGTTCGGCGCTGTTTTCCTGGCCGCCAGTATTTCTCTTTGGCAGGGCTGGGATTTGTTACCGGTCACGATCTACGCTTTCTTCGCCGGCGTAGATGCAATCATCGTCGGCTTCAGCCTTTACGCCAACAAACTCGGACAGGAACCATTCTTGGCTGCTGTTGGCTTTATCCTCGCTGGCTTGGGCGGCTTGGGCGCATTTCCATTCTTCATGTGGTTCAAGGATAACAAGGCTGTGCGTTGGATCGCGATCATTGTCTTGCTTGTTGCTGCGGCAATCTGGGCAGTCACATTCTATGGCGCACTATGGGCTCATATGACGGCTTTTGCCAAGTATGTTCCTGCCACAATGATGACCAAGTAAAATCATCAGATGCTTGTCAAGCAAGAACGGGAAAGCCCAGGCTTTCCCGTTCTTGCTTGACAAGCATCTGAATGTGAATATAATAACGAAACATAATGAAACGCATCGACCGGGACGAGTAAGCGGACTCCGTTCTTGACAGGGAGAACAAGCCGAAGATTGAGAGTTTGTTCCAATGACAACCGCTGAATACCACCCGCGAGCGTAAATTCGAAAGCATCCGCAAGTAGAAGGAACGGCTGGCCCCGTTATCGGTCCAAAGAGATACTTGTGTTCTCGATAGGCTGCTTGACAACCACTCGAACAGCAAGTAATTCGGGTGGAACCGCGTGAATAAATTCTCGCCCCGTTTTCGGGCGAGAATTTATTATTTATCACCCCTCCGCCGCTGAAGCGGCACTTCCCCCAATCCTTTGGATTAGGGAAGGCAGGTGGGGGCTAAGAAAGGAAGCGAAAATGGCTGAGCAAAAAGAACGTTATGAGGAATCCAATCTTTACAAAATCCGTCACTCCGCTGCACACATCATGGCCCAGGCGGTCATGGAAATGTTCCCGGATGGAAAGGTCACGATCGGGCCGCCGATAGAGAACGGCTTCTATTACGATTTCGATTTGCCGCGCAACCTGACGCCGGAAGATCTGGAACAAATCGAGAAGCGCATGAGGCAAATCATCGCAGGCAAATTTGAATTCGAGAGAAAGGCTGTCTCGGCGGATGAGGCGCGCACGATCTTCAAAGATCAGCCTTATAAAATCGAATTGATCGACGGACTCGAAAAAGGCGGCTTCGATGAATATGGCAATCCGCTGAAAGAGAAACCGGAAATTTCGATTTTTCAGCATGATACGTTCGTGGATTTGTGCCGCGGCCCGCATGTGCATAATACGAAAGAGATCAAGCCGGACGCCATCAAGTTGATGAACGTGGCGGGCGCATATTGGCGCGGCGATGAACACAACAAAATGTTGCAACGCATTTACGGCACAGCTTGGGAGAGCAAGAAAGACCTGGAGAATTATCTCTGGCAGTTGGAAGAAGCCAAGAAGCGCGATCATCGCAAGCTGGGCAAGGAACTCGAGATCTTTATGTTCGATGAAGAAGTCGGGCCGGGCTTGCCGCTATGGCTCCCGAACGGCGGTGTGATGATCGAAGAGTTGGAAAAGCTCGCGAAAGAGATGGAAGAGAAGGCGGGTTACTTGCGCGTCCGCACGCCGAATTTAACGAAGGAAGATTTGTTCATTCGTTCAGGCCATCTGCCATATTATGCTGAGTCAATGTATCCGCCGATGGAATTGGAAGGCGTGAAGTATTACATCAAGCCGATGAACTGCCCGTTCCATCACAAGATTTTTGCATCCAAAGGCCGCTCCTATCGCGACCTGCCGATTCGTCTCGCGGAATATGGCACATGCTACCGCTACGAGAAATCCGGCGAATTGTTCGGCCTGATGCGAGTCCGCTCGCTGCAGATGAACGACGCGCATATGTATTGTTCCGAGGATCAATTCGAACAGGAATTTATGGGCGTCATCGAACTGTACTATAAATACTTTCAGATCTTTGGCATTGATAAATATGTGATGCGTTTGTCACTGCATGGCAAGGAGGGACTTGGTAAGAAGTATGTGGATAACGAACGCCTGTGGCTCAAGACGGAAGAAATGGTACGCCGCGCAATGAAGAATGGCAACGTGCCCTTTGTCGAAGCGGAGGATGAAGCCGCGTTCTACGGCCCCAAGATTGACGTTCAAATCTGGAGCGTCATCGGTAAGGAATTTTCATTAGCAACGAATCAAGTGGACTTTGCTGTGCCTGCCCGCTTCGATTTGAAATTCACGAACAAGGAAGGCAACGACGAAGTTCCGCTGTGCATTCATCGCGCGCCGCTCTCGACGCATGAACGCATGATCGGATTTTTGATTGAGCATTATGCGGGCAACTTCCCCGTTTGGCTTTCACCGGAACACGTACGCGTCATCCCGATCACGGATGGACAAAATGAATATACTCAGTCTATCGTGCAACAATTGCGAGATAACGGTATCCGCGTCAGCGCCGATATCAGCGCCCAGCGCATGAACGCCAAGATCCGGGCGGCGCAATTGATGAAGGTTCCGTATATGCTGGTGGTGGGTGAGAACGAGATGAAGGCCGGTCAAGTCTCGTTGCGTGCGCGTGACGGCTCGCAACAAAACAACATCGCGCTCGGTGAGTTTATCACGCGGGCAAAAGATAGAATTGCAAAGAGATCACCAGAGCTTTAATAATGGACGATGGGTTATAGTCAATAAGCTATAACCCATCGTTGCTTTATGGGTAAGAAAACTGTTAGAAGGAAATTCAATTTACAATGCGCCAAAGCATGAAAGTTGTTTCCCAGAGGTGTTATTGAAGACCAAACATTGGTTGGTATTCATTCTTCTTGGTTCGATCTGGAGTTCATCCTTCCTATGGATCAAGATTGCGGTGCAGGAGGTCGGACCGATCACGCTGGTTGCGTTCCGCGTTTTGTTCGGACTCTTGTTTAGTATTACAGTCATTCTTGTTCAGCGCGTGAAAGTTCCGCGCACGCTCAAAGAATGGACTCCATTCATCATCCTTGGCATCAGCAATGTGGCCATTCCATTCTTTTTAATTTCGTGGGGCGAGCAAGCGATTGATTCAGGAGTCGCTGCCATTCTCGATTCAACCGTTCCATTATTTACTATTGTCATCGCACATTACCTATTACATGACGATAAAATGACCGTGCCCAAAGTGCTGGGCCTGCTCATGGGCTTTGCGGGAGTGATTGTGCTGATGAGCAAAGACATTGGCACTTCCATTGGTCCCATCCTTGGACAGCTTGCGGTGGTAGTGGCATGCATGTTTTATGCAGGCAGTTCGGTGTATGCGCGCAAGTCCACGACAGAGGCTTCCGGAATCATGCGTGGTGCGGGACCGTTATTCTCCTCCACGGCGGTGATGTGGATCGCGGCGTTTTCTATTGAGCGACCCATCACGATTCCGCATCTGCCTATCACGTGGATCGCCTTGTTATGGCTCGGCATTCTCGGTTCGGGACTTGCGTTCATTTTGAATTATTATTTAATCCATGAGATCGGCCCGACGCGTACTACGATGGTTACATATCTGTTTCCGCTAGGCGGTGTGATCCTCGGCGTAGCGTTTTTGCATGAGCAGTTGAGTTGGCAAGTGCTAGCAGGTGGAGCATTGATTGTTGCGAGCTTGGCGGTTGCGAATTGGCAACCAAGAAGGGTCACCACGGAGAGCACAAAGAGCACAGAGTAAAATAATTTTGCGTCATTGCGAGGAACCGCTTCGCGGCGACGTGGCAATCTCATTATTGAAACGAGGAGATTGCTTCGCTTGGTCTCGATATGCCCTTCGACAAGCTCAGGGCTACTCGACCTTTGCTCGCAATGACATCGAGGAAATAAATGACTGATTATCGTTCAGGTTTTATCGCCATTATCGGAAGACCCAACGTAGGCAAGTCCACGCTGGTCAACGCGTTGCTTGGACAGAAGATCGCGGCAGTTTCGCCGCGCCCGCAGACCACGCGTCGTCGCCAGCTTGGGATTTTGACGCGCGACGATGCACAATTGATTTTGGTAGATACGCCCGGTATTCATCAACCGAAACACAAACTCGGTGAGTTTTTGAATCAGGAAGCGGAAGGCGCGCTCGATGGCGTGGATGTGATTCTCTTTCTAGTAGACGCATCGTACGAGCCGAAGGAAGATGACATCCGCATCGGAACGTTGTTGAAAAAAGTTTCGACGAGGATTCCATTGGTTTTGGTGGCAAACAAAATGGATTTGGTCGAGGCCGGGAACTTACAAACGCGTCTCGACGCGTATCAGGCTTTTGTCAGGAAGGACACGAAGGTCATTTCTATATCTGCATTGCATTCTGAACACGTCAATGATCTGACCGCGTTATTGATTTCGCTTTTGCCCATCCGCCCGCCGGAATACGAGGATGATCAGATTACGGATTTATACGAGCGTGAGATCGCGGCGGACTTGATCCGTGAAGCCGCGCTGTTGAAACTGCGCGACGAAGTGCCGCATGGCATCGCCGTGCGCGTGGACGATTTCAAGGAGCGCGAGAATGGCATGACGTACATCGCCGCCACGCTGTTCGTCGAGCGCGAGTCGCAAAAGGGAATCGTGATCGGCGAGGGCGGAAAAATGATGAAGCAGATCGGCACGGCGGCGCGCAAACAGATCGAAGAGATGGGCGGACACAAGGTGTTTTTGGAGTTGCGCGTGAAGGTGGAAAAAGATTGGCGCAATAACGAGAATGTGTTGAAGCGATTGGGATATAAGATAAAGAAGTAGTTTTGAGGGACGATGACAACTGCTTTGCCTGTGTTCGTGTTTGGTTCAGCGATGCTTGATTGGATTGCGACAGTCAAAGAATGGGGAAAAGTGGAGATGTTCACTAAACCAGCGGCGATGATCTTCCTGTTCGCATGGCTTTATGCAGGGACAAAACTTCAAGGTGCTGCGTTGTGGTTCGGAATCGGGATTCTTTTTTCGTTGGTTGGCGACACGCTTCTGCTTTCACCTGATCGTTTCTTCCTGCCGGGATTGATTGCTTTCCTGCTGGCTCATGTTGCTTATATCATCGGGTTCAGTATCCGTGCCGCCCTTCCGAATGCCTGGGACATTTTCTTTGCCTTTATTATTTTGCTGAGCGCGGTTCGGATTTTGCAAAGATTGATCCCCGCCCTGAGATCGAAGGAACTGAACAAATTAATTCTGCCGGTGGTGATTTATGCATTGACCATCAGCATCATGCTGTTCTTCGCCGTGCGGACACTCGTTGATCCAGCTTGGCAAACGAACGTCACAGCTCTCGTCAGCGTGGGTGCGTTCCTGTTTTATATTTCCGACCTGATCCTGGCATGGAATCGATTTGTGACGCCGATTCAGAATGGACGCTTATTGAATATCATCGCGTATCATCTGGGGCAGATTGCGTTAATTGTTGGTGTGGCAATGCACTTTAGTTAGGACTGGCGCAATAATGAGAATGTGTTGAAACGATTGGGATATAAGTAAAGAAGTAAATCAAAAATGGGCAACCGTTTTCAATGGTCGCCCATTTGCGTTTTTCTTTTTACGTTTTGTCTTATTCTTTTACTTCACCATCATTCGGCTTACCGCTACCGCCATCCGCGCCACGCGCTTCTTGGGACGAGAGCGGGCAAGATCGTAATTCGTTTGCAAATTCAACCAAAATTCAGGCGATGTGCCAAGCGCCTGTGCGAACAGCCAAGCTGTCTCAGGTGTAACGCCGCGCCTGCTGTTGACGATCTCATTCACGCGCTGGACAGGCACGCCAATGTGACTCGCAAGCGTAACCTGCGAGATGCCAGGTGGATTAAGGAACTCTTCCAGCAATATTTCGCCGGGATGTGTGGGAATACGTTTCTCAGGCAGCATCATTGATCTCCTTTAATGATAATCTGTCAGCGAAACATCATGCACGCCGTCCGACCATTGGAAGATGAGGCGCCTTTGGTCATTGACGCGAATACTATAAAAACCTTTCAAGTCAACGCGTAGCGCCTCAAGATGATTTCCGGGTGGGGAACGAAGGTCGCTAATAACTTGTGCAGCGTTCAACATATCCAGCTTACGAATGGCAACTCGGACAACATCCGTTGAAAAGCGGCGCACGCGGGATTTTTTCTGCCATGATATAAGTCTGCGGTGGCGAAGTCGCCAAAGGAACGGGTTGTCATCCTGAACAAATTATGTCGCTTACATGGACTCCATGCAAGAGAAAAAACAGGCGACCTTCAAAAAAGATGATCGCCCGTTTGTATAGTAATATGTCGTTGCGAGGAGCCGCTTTGCGGCAACGAAGCAATCTCAACTCACTTTCAAACTGGGGATTGCTTCGTCACTTCGTTCCTCGCAATGACACCTAAAGGTATTATTCTTTCACTTCGCCATCAATCACTTCGCCATCAGTGGACGATGGAGATGGTCCGCCTTGCTGGGCTTGTCCTTGCGGCTGTCCTTGGGCATATAACTGTTGGCTCAAGGCATGGAAGGCATTCTGCGCGTCATCGGTGGCTTTCTTGATGCGGTTGAGATCATCCGTCTGCGCGGCTTGCTTGAGATCGTTGATCTTGCCTTCGATGTTTGAGCGATCATCGGACTTGACCTTATCGCCCAACTCACGCAGAGTTTTTTCCAATTGATACGCCATGTTGTCGGCGTTGTTCTTCGCTTCGATCAACTCGCGGCGCTTTTTGTCCTCGGCTTCATGCTGACGAGATTCTTGCACCATGCGCTCGATGTCGCCTTTATTCAGGTTGGTCGAGGCGGTAATGGTCACCTTCTGCTCTTTGCCGGTGGCTTTATCTTTCGCGGTCACATGCAGGATGCCATTCGCATCAATGTCGAAGGTTACTTCCACTTGCGGGATGCCGCGTGGAGCCGGTGGAATGCCATCGAGTTGAAATCGTCCGAGCGACATATTATCGCCAGCCATCGGTCGTTCGCCTTGCAAAACATGGATGTCCACGGCGGTCTGGTTATCCGCCGCCGTTGAATACGTCTCGGTCTTGCGCACGGGGATGGTGGTATTGCGTTCGATCATCTTGGTCATCACACTGCCCATCGTCTCGACGCCGAGCGAAAGCGGAGTCACATCGAGCAACAAAATATCCTTGACTTCGCCTCCGAGCACGCCGCCTTGAATCGCCGCGCCGATAGCAACGACTTCATCGGGATTGACTCCCTTGTTTGGCTCCTTGCCGTTCGTCAGATTGCGCACCAAATCCTGTGCCATCGGCATGCGGCTCGAACCACCGACCAAAACGACTTCATTCAAATCGGATGGCTTCATGCCCGCGTCATTCAACGCTGACTTAAATGGTTTGCGGCATCGGTTGATCAAGTCTTCAGTCATCTGCTCAAACTTGGCACGGCTCAACTTTAATTGCATGTGCTTCGGGCCGGACGCGTCCGCCGTGATGTACGGAAGATTGATTTCTGTTTCCATTACAGTTGACAACTCAATCTTGGCTTTCTCTGCGGCTTCGCGCAGACGCTGTAACGCCTGGCGATCATTGCGAATATCAACGCCTTGCTGTTTCTTGAATTCATCTGCCGCCCAACTGACGATGCGCTGATCCCAGTCATCGCCGCCGAGATGCGTGTCGCCATTCGTGGATTTGACTTCGATCACGCCCTCACCAACTTCCAGCACCGATACATCAAATGTTCCACCGCCGAGGTCGAAGACGAGGATCGTTTCGTTTTTCTTTTTATCGAGTCCATATGCCAACGCGGACGCGGTCGGCTCGTTGATGATGCGTTGGACATCGAGTCCCGCGATGCGGCCCGCGTCCTTCGTGGCCTGACGCTGGCTATCGTTAAAATAGGCTGGCACCGTGATGACAGCTTGTGTCACCGGTTCGCCAAGATACGCTTCCGCATCAGATTTCAGTTTTGCCAAGATCATGGCGCTGATTTCCTGCGGGCTGTACTCGCGATTCGTGATCGGAATCTTGACTTTCACATCATCCGCATTGCCCTTGACCACTTCATAAGAAACCATCTTGCGTTCCACTTCGGTCTCTTCGTAATGGCGGCCGATGAAGCGCTTGATGGAATACACTGTGTTCTCCGAATTGACTACGGCCTGCCGCTTCGCGGTCTGACCGACGAGGCGTTCGTTGTTCTTATTGAACGCCACCACTGACGGACATAAGCGTCCGCCTTCGGCAGTGGAGATCACAGTCGGTGTGCCGCCTTCCATGACGGCCACCACACTGTTGGTCGTACCCAGATCGATCCCAATAATTTTTCCCATAGCACACACTCCTTATTCTTCATGTGTCATTGCGAGGCGCCGCGAGCCTCAAACGGCGAGTGCAGCGACGTGACAAGCTCGTTTTGGAGGAGATTACTTCGGGCATTAAACGCCCTCGCAATGACATCTTGTAATTTTTATATAGCATACTCGATGGATGCAAGAAAAACGTTAACACTGTATAGAAAATTTATTAGCCCGCCTCTAGCCCATCCCTATCTCTCCCCAAATTCTTTGAATTAGGGGAGGGTGTCACGGAGTGACGGGTGGGGTGCTCACCTTCACCCAATCGAACGCGGCAACAAAAGGTACATCGGAAAACGATGATGCCGTCAGGCCGACATTGCCATCCTTCAAGCCGACCTTGTTATCTTCATACGTTATCATCCGCACATTATTGATATATGGCGTCAATGTGTCGCCTTGACATACCAACCCAATCTGGTTTGCTCCGGTTTTTATTTTCTCCGAACCTGTGATGTGAAGCGGCATATAACGCGCAATGCCAGGCGACAGCCATTGACCATACATAATCACATAAGTCTGATCCGCGTAAATATTGAATTCATACCAGCCATTGGTTGGGCTGTATCGGCAGACAATACCAACGGCGCCGTCGTTCCCTGTGCGGACCTCGACCTGCGCGTCCACGCGTACGTCCTGATAAGTTTGCGCGTTATAAATGGTGTCAGCCCAAGTGTTGGTCTTAGTGAGATTGAAAACCAAAAACCCATTCTGGAGTTGAGCATCAGGTACAACATTATTCGTGCCAAAGGTTGTCCAATAAGATGAAGATGAGTCAAAGTTTTCAGTGAAGTCGCGCAGCGCAGGAGCCTGCACAGGAGTCATGGTGGGCTCGGGAGCTGTGGTCGCTTCGGGCGGAGACGCGACCGTTTCGGTCGGGGGAAGAGGCGTGCTCTTCCTCGGCTGGCATCCAAGCAGCAAAACGGATAAGACAAAAAGAAAAAGGGATGAACGTTTGAAAGTCATCCCTTGATTTTACCGAAAAAGCGCCGTAAAGCCCCCCACCTCAGCGGTGGGGATTACACCGCACCTGCGGTGGGTGCAGGTGTAAGGCGTGATGGTGTGATAGGATCGCCTCAGCCCCTTAACCAGGATGCGGTTCGGCAGAGCAATCTGTCGGCCGATAAAACTTGAACAGTGGAGTGCCTCCCGATGGCCCTTTTTGGGCGCGGTGCGGACAACGCTCCTGGCGGATGCGCGGGAGGCGAGACTCAAGCTACGATCGACCTTCGGGTCAACGTCGAAAGACGTCCGAGTAGCTCGTCTGTAAATCTGGCGATCAATCAGGTAAGGCCTCCATTGGATACGTTGGATACGTTGGATGGTTGAGAGCATGATGGTTCTCCAGAACCCCCCGGCTTTGGCCGTGGGGAGTTGTCAGTAGAGTATGCATTTACGAATCGCTCTGGCTTTATGCAAATGTACCAGACCATGCCTCAAAGCTTTTGCCGCCGCGCTCGTCATCCTTGTAGAAAGCGAGATAGGTCATGGATTGATAGGGAACAAACTCATCGGGCTGATGAATCTTTAGATGGTTTTTGGCAGCAATGGCGTAATACGAATGCCATGTGCCGGAGTTGATATAAATCTGGCTTTCGGGATCAGACAGATAGCCGTAAGCATCCAACGGGATGACCTCGTGAAAATGCGTGTGACCATACACGACAAAGCGCACCTGATCTTTTTGTACGGTTTGTTCGTTCAAGGCATGCGCCGCGTAAGAAATCTCGCCACTTCCCATTTTATCGCGCAGCCAATTGACCAATTCGTTGATGGTTGTAAAAGACGTGCGATCTGTGATTTTAACAGCCAGTCGGAGCGCATCCACGATGTCGAACTGGAATGCCTTGTGCGCTTGGCGGACAAAATCGTTTTGGAGGAACTCATCGCAGACGCGATTCCAAATCTGCTTCAATTCAGTTTCGAGGGCAGGCGAACCGGCATGTGACTCGATTTGATTTTCAATCCACAAGGAAGTAGCCAACACTGGCCGCACGTTGACGATGCGGCGCAGGCCTTCGAGGAGACCACCGGGCAATTGATCGCCCAGCCGCTTCTGCACCTCGACCGGAAAACGGTTCAACACTTCCATGGCAAAGACATCGCCTAATGTTCCAACGTCGCGGCCCTTCTCTGGATCAAAATTGAAGTGATCGTAATAATCGCCGTGACGCATCAGAACTTTATAACGCACTCCCAGTTCCTTGAGCGGTTCATATTCATCCATCTGATAGGGGAAGCGATTTGTCGAATTGTTAAGTCCAAGAACATCGATGATGTCCTGCCGGGTCGCGTCGAAACGTTGATCAGGGAGATGATAATACCAGTCGTGGTTGCCGATGGTGTAATAGACGCGTACCGGTACGGCCACCGGCGCGCGCGATTTTAAGGCTGGCTTTCCATTGCGCTTCGCGGGTGGAATGGTCAGCGCACCGGGACGCGTGAGGTTCTTGATGACACCCAAGCCTTCCGCGTTCGCGTCGATGATGGCGCGCGTCACTTCACGGAGTTTGGAATCATAACCGGCCTTTAGCGGATCCACCCAGGGTCGGATGTAATTTGCATCGCTGGGTTGTGTGTCCAGCCAGCGCGTGGAATGAAGCGGATCGAGGATGTCTCCCATCAAAACAAGATCAATTCCATCCACAGGGCAATAAATATTATCCTTGCGCCACGAAGCTTGATAAGCCGTTTCGCGCAGACGATCTGCAAATATATAAAACGCGCTGGGCGAAATGGGCTTGGCGCAGGTTCCGTCTGTGAGATGAATATCGCTGGCAATGATCAGCATAATTCCTCCACCAAACTATAAAATTGAACTTGCCCTGATCAATCGGTGAACAGCGGTAAATGTCCCAACGAAATGATGCTGTCCCACTTCGAGCGTTCTCCTTCCGTTAAGATTGCCGCTTCCGCAACAATCTCCGCACCGGCCTTTTCCGCGATCATGTGCATGCCCTGCAGGGTGGAACCTGTGCTGATTACATCGTCTACCAGTACGATCTTTTTGCCCTTCATCAGCTTGCGATCTTTCTCGTCCAATATCAATGTTTGCGGCTCACCAGTGGTGATGGAAAGTGTTTCCGCGTTGAGTGCTTCGCCCATATACAGCTTGTAAGTCTTCCGCAAAATGACATATGGCTTTTTCGTTACGACGGAGAGCGCATACGCCAGCGGGATAGACTTGGCTTCAGCAGTCACTAGGATATCGAACTTGACGCTTTTCAGTCGTTTGCTTAATTCGCGCGCGCAGGCTTGGACCAACTCGGTATCGCCAAGGATATTTAGAATAGCGATCCGCAGGCCAGGCTTGATTTGAAATAAACGCAAGTTGCGCTTCAAGCCCGCGATTTTGATGGAATAGGTTTTACGTGCAGACATCGGTTCCCTCCAGCAGGAAATAACAGACGTTCAAAGTTTATCACAGATTATCGTACCACCGATGAGACTCGGCGCGGTATAATCTTTTCACCAAGCTGACTCATGCTCACCGATCTTCAACTCAACGATCTCCTGCGTTTACGCAAACCGCATCCTTGCGGCTCCTACGAATGGACGGTTGTCCGCCTCGGCGCCGATATCGGCCTCGAATGCAAGGGCTGTGGTCATCGCGTGATGCTCACACGGCGCGAACTTACAAAACGGATGAAAGCCAACCTGACGAAGAAAAATGAACAGCAAAAACAATCGTAAGAAACCGCATATTGTCTTTTATTTTTCCGATACCGGCGGCGGGCATCGCTCCGCGGCAGAAGCCATCATCGAAGCACTGCAAATCGAATACGGCGATTCCTTTACGGCCGAGATGGTGGATTTTTTCAAGCAATATGCTCCGCCTCCGTTCCGCCAAATGCCTGATCTTTATCCAGAGATGGTGAAGGCTCCGCGTCTATGGCAGGCTTCCTTTTACGCGACCGATGGACGCGCACAGGCACGCTTCCTCACGACGACATTCTGGCCGGTAGCGCGTAACGCGATACGTCGCCTCGTTCGCGATCATCCCGCGGATCTGATCGTTACCGTCCATCCGATTGCCACCAGTTTTGCACTGAGGGCTTTGGGGCGCAATCGCCCGCCGTTCTTCACGGTCGTTACAGACTTAGTGACGACTCATGCGTTATGGTTCGATACACGCGCAGACCGCATTTTCGTTCCGACGGAGCTGGCGCGTCAGCGCGCATTGTTCAATAAAGTGCCTGCGGAAAAACTTGAAGTGGTAGGTTTGCCGGTGGCGGCTCGTTATTGTGTTCCTACCGGCAATCAACGCGTGCTCCGAAAAAAATTGGGCTGGCCTTTGGATAAACCGATTGCATTGTTGGTCGGCGGCGGCGATGGAATGGGACCACTCGGCACGACCGCGCGGGCGATAGACGAATCAGGCCTCGACCTCGGATTGGCAATCGTTTGTGGGCGCAATGAAAAGCTGAAAGCTCATCTCGAATCGGAATCCTGGGAAAACCCGGCTTTCATTTACGGCTTCACCCGTGATCTTCCCGAGTTCATGCGCGCCGCCGACATCATTGTCACCAAGGCCGGGCCAGGGACAATTGCCGAGGCGCTCAATGCGAATCTTCCGATCATCTTGTATGCCAAACTGCCGGGGCAGGAAGATGGCAACGTGACCTTCGTTGAATCCGAGGGCGCGGGAGTCTGGGCGCCAAGTTCCCAATTGGTTGTCCGCGCGTTGACACGCTGGATATGTCGTCCGTGGGAACGCGAGGCAGTCATTGAGAATGCACATCGTGCCGCCCGCCCCGATTCAGCTCAACGTATTGCACACGCGGTAGGGCAGTCCCTTGGACTTCATAAAAAACATAAAAGAAAGCCGCAAAGGATACATCGCAACGAGTGAGGCAGGTGTAAATAATTCCAGACTCACTCTTGGTCTGTATTAAATTTTTGATGGGTTACTTTCTTTGTTTGGAGTCAATCTGAGGTTGTATCTTGCTGCTGCGCGGCAATCGCACGCTGAAAGCTGTTCCTACACCAATCTTGCTTTTCACTTCGATACGTCCGCCGTGGCCCTGTACGATCTGTTTGCAAATGGAAAGTCCCAGACCTGTTCCAGCCACCTTCGTCTCATTCTCATGCACCCGATAAAATTTCTGAAAAAGGTGCGGCAGCGCTTCTTCCGGGATTCCAACGCCGGTATCTTGGACGGCTATCAGGATCTCAGTCGCACTGAAATCGCCGCGTAGCATAATGGCTCCCTTGGGGCGATTGTACTTAATTGCATTGCTAAGCAGGTTCAGCACCACTTGTTTGATCTTATCACGGTCTGCTTCAAGGGCAGGCATTCCATTCGGCGTTTCAATTTGGATGTGAAGCTTTTCCTCGTCCACTTTGGAACTCATCACATCTTTGCATTCGTACAACATATCCGCCACGTTAAAGCTGGTTTTATGAAATTGCACCCGGCCTGATTCGAGTCGCGCCAAATCGAGGAAGGAAGAGGCCAACGAATTGAGACGCAGGGTTTCACTATGAATGTTGCGTATGATTTGTTCCTGTTGTTCGCGTGACATTTCAGGACGAAGCAGAAGATAGGTAGCCGTGCTGAGCGAGGCCAGCGGTGTGCGCAACTCGTGAACAAATTCGGAGATCAAGTCTGATTGTTGGAACAAGCGCGCGTTCTCGATTGCAACCGCGGCCTGTGCGCCCAGCACCGAGAGCATGCTTTCGTCTCCGTCGCTGAATTTTCCCTGTTCTTTATTCAGCGCTTCCAGAACGCCGACAATTTTATTCTTGGTAATCAGCGGTACGCCCAGCAAAGTCCGGGTGGGATTTCCGGTAATCCGATCCACATTTGCGAAAAGGCGCGGATCTTCCTGGGCATTGGTGATTCGAATCGGTTTGCGATTCGTGACAATCCAGCCGGCGATACTGCCTTCCAACGGAATCGCCAGGCCGCGCATAGTCGGTTCATCTAGGTTGGTGGCAACTTGGAAATAAAGTTGTTGGGTTACGTCGTCAAATAACAAGATCGAGGCGGCTTCAGAGCCGCTGACCTCGGCAGCAGCTTGGACGATTTGTTCGAGAAGCACATCCAGGTCGAGGGTGGAAGCGAGATCGCGGGCAATCTCAATTAAACGGCGATAACCGCCAAGGCGTTCTGTTTTTATTTCAGCCATATAATACCTGTTCTGCAATTGCAGGGATTATATCCGAAACATTTTCTTGAATCGCCGCATCTGCGCGGACATTCAAGTAGGTGGGCACGTTGTTAATGATCACCAAATGCGCGCCACGGTCAAGTGCTTGCATGGGCAATCCGGCCACCGGCATTACTTCAAGTGATGAACCGGCCACCACCATCAAGTCGCACGTGCGGCTCTCGCGTTGCGCATCCAACCAGGCTTTCTGCGGCAACTGTTCTCCAAAGAGAATCACATCGGGCTTGAGGAGCGCATCGCAATCGGGACAATGAGGCAACGTTCCCTGTTCGATAAATGGTTTTAGATAAGGCATCGAATCCACTTGTTGGAAGCATTGGGTGCACGAGAGGGTCCGCAATGTGCCATGCAATTCGACCACATGCATCGTTCCTGCTTTTTCATGAAGCATGTCAATGTTTTGAGTAAGGACTGAATGAAGATATCCCGCTTTTTCCAGTTCAGCCAGGGCTCGGTGCGCAGCGTTCGGAATCGCTTCGAAGATTTGACGCACCAGCGGACGAAACCATGCATAAGACTTTTCAGGGTGGGTACGAAAAGTAAGCAGAGAGGCAACTTCCAGCGGTTCATCACGGGACCACAATCCGCTCCCCTCCGACCGAAAATCGGGGATGCCGGACGAAGTGGAAATCCCCGCCCCGGTCAGGACGACCGCGCGTTTGGCTTTGCGGAACAACTCGGCAGAAAATTCAATTCCCGTCTGCACCGAGTCCGGGAACGACTTCATTTGGCTTTCTCGTGCTCGAGGATGAGATCGGCGACTTTTAGGAATTGCTGAGAAGTAACGTTGGTCGGTTGGGACATCACCGGTGGCGTATGAACGCGTGCAGCGCTGAGGAACATTTCGGGAGCGGGCGTGAGCGTGGTGGCAATCGAATGTCCCAATTTTTGCTGAACCTCCGTCCACGCCATTTGAGCTTCAGAGCGGACGCGGTTATTAAGGACCACCAAGATGCTCAATCTGTCGATTCCAAGATTGGCGATTTCATCGATTATCAGCTTCGTCTGATTGATGGTGTTGAGCGCGCCTTCGACCACTACGATCTGGTCCTGACATAAAGGAAGAATCTTTTGAACGAAGGGCGGCAGGCCCGCGCCTAAATCCAAAACGATGAAGCGGGCCAGCATCGAAAGGCGGGAAACCAAAACCTCATAATTATTGACCTGACTGGTGAGATACATGTCACGTGGATTTTCAGACGCCAACAATAACTTTAATCCTGATCCATGTGACACCATTGCGGATTGAACCTTCTCCTTCGTTATCTCAACCGGACCACCGGAAAGAATCTCATTGAGTCCTTTTTGGCTGGGCACACCGAGGTCCATGCCGATGGTGCCTTGTCCAGGAACAAGTTCACTCAAGATCACATCGGATTGCGTTCGGCTAAAAAGAGACGCCGCCACGTTGGTTGCCACGGCAGAGACCCCCAATCCCCCGCGTACGGAAAGAATGCCGATCACATGTCCATGGTGTTCGTGCGATTGCGTTGCCATTTCATCATGGCGCTTGACTCCCACACGCCCCAACAACGCTTTGACGTGAGCTTGTAATTCGGCAGGATGAGTGGGCTTGGTCAGGTAATCATCTGCTCCGACTTCAAATCCGGTCACTTTATCATCAAGCTGGGTCTTGGCGGTAAACATCAATATGGGTGTGGATTGCGTGGCTGGGTTTTTTCTTAACCGTCGTGTGACTTCATAACCATCCATATCGGGCATCATCACATCGAGCAAAATGATGTCGGGCCTTTCTTCCAAGGCCTTGGCGAGACCTTGTTCCCCGTTCGCGGCGGCAATAATCTGATAGCCCTGTCGTTGTAACATCAACCCGACTAAGCGCAAAGTATCGACATCGTCATCAATAATAAGAATTTTATCAGCCATGACATCCAAATCCAGAATAAAGTCTAGCATAAAGCTGACTTTAGGGCAAGGATGGATTTTACCCACCCGATGGTTTTCTCAAGAAAGAGAATAGGGCCTGGTAAGTAGCGAAAAGGCATCGGAGATATGAGCGGCGAACCAGCGTCTGGCTTGAGCGGTATTTTGGAATTTTGCTTGTCGCGAGAGGGCAATGATGAGATTGTTGATGGATGCCATCACATGGCCGGTGTGTCCAATCGTCATTCGAGTCGCATCTTCTTTGAAGGTCACATCGCGACGATAGTGCAATCCAGTTTCGATCCCCCAGTGCGCTCGACGAATTTTCAAGAGACGAGCTGGAGTTGTGTTCGTGCGGGACAAGCTGGTAATTCCTAACTCCACTTGATGGGAAGTGCGATAACAATGGCCAGAACGAAAATATTGAAATTGACGTTCGAGGCGATACTTGTACCTGCGCAAGTACAGGTAGACTTGAGCCAAGCCCGGCCAGGTGGAATAGGGGTTGAGCATTTCGCTGGTGGTCATAATGCGTGTTTCTAAACGCCCATGTCCCTTGCTGACTTTTTGTGCCGTGAGGAAATCCGTTTGGATTTTTCTGACTGAAAGGAACAGTCACTTTGCAAAGCCGGGCCTGGGGTATTCTGGAGCAAAGAGCTGTTGAATGTTTTGATACAGCCGGAGTTGATTTTCCTTGACCGGAAATACGTAATCCCCACCCTGACTGATAATTTGTGCCGAAATAGCTTTTTGGGTAAGTAAAGCGTCTGCGGTGATGATTTTCCGAGAGATTTCCGCCTTTTTCAGAGTCTCAGGTGCCTTCGTGATCTCGTTCTCTTTGCGTCCCACGGCCACCTGGGACATGACCTTGGCTTGTTCCACGTCATACAGGCTCAATAAATAATCCGATCCATCTTCATCTTTTTTACGCACGCCGCGTAGCGCCTTTCCATCCATGGCATAAATCTCGCCGTGTTCACCCCATTCGTTATAAGCCGCCACCAATCGTTCCACTTCTTCTTCATACACAACACGTCCCATGATCCTGCGAATCGTATGGTGACTGGGTAACGCCCTGCGCCCTTTCAGGGTATTAGGTCGCTTCAATTGCAAAAGTTCCACCAATTGCATTTGATGGTTCTTCGCCCAATCCGCAATCGCATACGGACTATCTACTCCACATAACTTCGCCATCACAATGATCATGAGAATGGCATCCAAGCTATAGATCTTCCCCTTGGCTTTCCGAACATCCGTTAATTTCAATAACCCTGCGTACACACTCCCCAGATCGTATAAAACCCCACTCGGTCCATACTCCTGCCTAACCCTGCGTATGCTAAAATCCATCTCGGATCCTCCTCAGTAGATTGCTTGTCTGCACTTGCAATTGTACCGAGAAGGATCCTATTTTTTACTTTTCGTCAAGCTTTCTTGAGAAAACCATTCGCAATCTATCATGGCTTTACCAAAGTCCGAGATTGCGAGCAGGAATCCAGCAGATGATGCAAAACTCGTCGATATTCTACCCAAATGGCTCTCATGCGCCACAAAGTTAGAAATCCGTCAAGCGACCTTGGAAAAACCATGTTACCCACCCATGGCTTTTAACATTTTGCCGATACTGCTGTGCTATAATTTGCACTGCACGGGCACGCCCGTTCAGCCGGGGATGACAGGCTTCGACGGGAGAGGCTGGTCCCGGAATGCGAGCCGAGCGGCGCCGATCTCGTAAACTCAGCGCAAAAAATCAAGTGCCAATAACACTTCCTATGCTGCTATGCCCCTCGCCGCTTAAGGTGAGATCGTAACAGCCGGCCTCCTTTGATGAGGCCGCGTCCGCCGTCCCCGCTCTTCGCCCGGTGACGGATCGGGCGAGACAATGGCGAAGTGCCGCGCATGACTCCGCTAAATGTGCCTAAGACCAGCGGATGGCTGCAGAGTTACGCGCCCGCTGAGATCTCTGTGGTGACAAACTTCGGCAGGCTACGCTCGTAGAGTTCCGAGGGTCGAATCTTTCGGACGCGGGTTCGATTCCCGCCATCTCCACCACTCATCATGAGCCCTTTCTCTAATCGTTGAGAAAGGGCTCATGATGACACCGTCTGCTGTCTGCTTGACATCCCTCAGTGCCTAAAGTAGAATACCTTGCACTTTGAAGTCGGGCCTGTAGCGCAGTTGGGAGCGCGCTTCAATCGCACTGAAGAGGTCAGGGGTTCGAATCCCCTCAGGTCCACAGAGTGCTCAAATAAAATAATTTCCCGGGCCCATAGCGCAGTTGGGAGCGCGTCTCAATGGCATTGAGAAGGTCGGGGGTTCGAATCCCCCTGGGTCCACTATAAATAAAAAGTCACGACAGGAGTAGTAAGTCATCCCGTCAGCGAGAAGGGAGAGTGATGTGAAAGCCCTTCACCGGCATTGAACGGGAATGCCAATCAAAAGACTGAACTCGCCTGTTGTCTCCGTCAACTTCACTCAGGAGAAGACTGCGCTGGTAAACGCGGAAAAACACCGCAGGTAGTCAGCGACGGGTAAGCCCGTTATCGCGATCAAAGTGACGTTCGCATGTTTGAACGTAAGCTGGGTGGTACCGCGGAGGAATTCCTTCGTCCCTGATATGGATGAAGGAATTTTTGTTTTACAAGTCATTGCGATATTCGAAGCAATCATATCTTTGAAAGTTTCAAGTTGGCTCTTAAAGATAAAACTTTTCATTACGAGGAAAGAATGGCTATTGCAAAAAAGAAAATAACAAGCAAGAAGGAAGCGTCTCCAAAGAAAGCTGCACCGAAGAAAATCGCAAAGGCGAAGGTTGTAAAAAAGAAGGTGATTGTAAAGAAGACTGCCCCTGCTAAAAGAACTTCGGCGAAGAAGGCCGTCAAACGATCAGCCAAAGCTGTGGTTGTAAAGAAAGCCGCGCCGAAAGCTAAGACTGCAAGATCCAATGTGCCTGTTGTGCAGAATGTTTACAGTCCGCAGGTCATTGAAAAGAAGTGGCAGGCGAAATGGGAAAAGGATAAGCTGTATCGTTCGGTGATTGATCGCAACAAGCGCAAGCATTATGCGCTGACGATGCTGCCGTATCCCAGCGGTGACCTGCACATCGGTCACTGGTTTTCGATGATCCCGCCGGATACCCGTGCACGTTATATGCGGATGAAGGGCTATAACGTATTGTTCCCGATGGGCTTCGATGCGTTCGGTCTGCCCGCCGAAAACGCGGCCATCAAAGACGGCGTCCATCCGATGAAGCGCACGTTCCAAAACATCGAGCGCATGCGCACACAGATGAAGACGATGGGCACGATGTTTGATTGGGAACGCCAAGCCGTCTCGGCCGATCCCGAATATTACAAGTGGACCGAATGGTTCTTCATCCAGTTGTACAAGATGGGGTTGGCTTATCGCAAGATGTCGGCGGTGGACTGGTGCCCGCATTGCAATACTACATTGGCGCGCGAACAGGTCTGGGGTGATGACCGTCACTGCGAACGATGCGGTACGCCGGTCATCAAAAAGAATCTGGAGCAATGGTTCTTTCGAGCTACGCAGTACGCGGATGAATTGTTGGACTTCGATCATCTGGATTGGCCCGAACGCGTCAAGACTCTGCAGACCAACTGGATTGGGCGAAGCGAAGGCGCCTCGGTCATTTTCAAGACTGAGGCTGGTGACTCAATTGAAATTTTCACGACTCGTCCCGATACGTTGTGGGGTGCGACCTTCATGGTTTTCTCGCCGGAGCATCCGTTGGTGGAGAAGGTTACTTCACCAGAACAGAAATCCGTAGTCGAAGCATACAAGATGCAAGCCGCGCGGCAGTCCGATATTGAGCGTGAAGCCGTGGATAAGGAAAAAACCGGCGTGTTCACTGGTGGGTACGCCATCAACCCGGTTAATCAAGAGCGCATCCCGATCTGGATTGCGGATTACGTTTTGATGAGCTATGGCACGGGCGCAATCATGGCTGTCCCCGCACACGATGAACGCGACTTTGCGTTTGCCCGCAAATACGGATTGAAGGTCATTCCGGTCATCCAGCCTGAAGGTCAACCTGATTTGGATGGCGATACGATGACCATCGCGTACGTTGGTGCGGGCGTGATGGTCAACTCCGCTCAATTTAACGGAACAAAGGTCAACACCGAGAAAGGGAGAAAGAATCCCGGCATCAGCAAAGTGATCGACTGGCTGGCCGCCCAAGGCGTCGGCAAGGAAGCGGTCAATTATCGCTATCGTGATTGGTTGATCTCACGTCAGCGTTATTGGGGCGCGCCGATCCCGATGATCTATTGCGAAAAGCATGGCTGGAATCCCGTACCCGAAGATCAACTGCCGGTGCTGTTGCCGGAAGATGTCGAATGGAAACCGACGGGCGAGTCACCATTGAAGCTGCATCCCACGTGGAAGAACACCACTTGTCCCGTCTGTGGCGAACCGGCTGTGCGTGAGACCGACACGATGGACACGTTCATGTGTTCGTCGTGGTATCACCTGCGCTATCTAAGCCCGCATTACGACAAGGGGCCGTTCGATCCGAAAGAATACGATTACTGGATGCCGGTGGATACGTACACTGGAGGCATCGAGCACGCCACGATGCACTTGCTGTACACGCGCTTCTTCCACAAGGCCATGCGCGATGCGGGCGTCACCAAAGGGGATGAGCCGATGATGCAGTTGCGCAATCAGGGCATGGTGCTGGGCGAAGACCATGAGAAGATGTCGAAGAGCCGCGGCAATGTGATCGCACCCGACGTGCTGGTGACCCAATACGGTGCGGACACGGTGCGCGCCTACATCCTGTTCTTCGCACGCTGGGAAATGGGTGCGCCGTGGGACTCGCAAGGCATCGAGGGAAGCGCACGTTGGATCCGCCGTGTGTGGACTCTGTTCACTGATCCTTCGACTGCCGTTCAGGGCAAGCCGACAGCGGCCTCCGATGAAACGAAAAAGAATCTGCGCCGCAAGGTTCATCAAACCTTGAAACGCGTGACGCGTGACTTTGAACAGTTCGAGTTCAACACGATTGTCTCTTCGTTGATGGAATTGCTGAACGAAATGTATAAAGCACGTGAAGCCGGGGCGGCTGGAAGTCCTGAATGGAACGAAGCGACTGAAATCTATTTGAAGATGCTGGCTCCTGTCGCGCCGCACATTGCCGAAGAACTATGGACGAATTATTTACACAAGCCTTATTCGATCCATCAACATGCATGGCCGAAAGTGGACGAAGAAGCCGCCAAGGAAGACATGATCGAAATCCCGGTGCAGGTGAATGGCAAGGTGCGTGATCGGGTGCTGGTCTCGGCCGAGGCGGATGAAGACGAGATCAAGGCGACTGCGCTGGCAAGTGAGGTCGTCCAGAAATACCTGGAAGGCAAAGACCCGAAGAAGGTCATCGTGGCCCAAAAGAGATTGGTGAGTGTGGTGGTGTAGAGATGAGGATGGTAGAAACATCCAGAGCAAAGCCGAAGGATTGTGTCCATCCAAATAAAAGCCCCTGAGATAGTTTCTCAGGGGCTTCCTTATGCGTTGTTTGGACTATAATCATGCCTAGGCTACAGAATTAGTACAGGACTAATACAGGATTATAAGCAGCAGTGCGGAGGGATCATGGCGAAAGTGAAGCTCAACCCGGCGCTACAACAGGTGCGGGGACAGTTGGCGGGGTTTGTCTACCGGGTGCGATATGGCGAGCAGACCATCTCGAAGCCGCCGGACATGTCGAAGGTGGTATGGAGCGCGGCGCAGGTGGAGCACCGCCAGCGGTTCAGGCGGGCGGTGGCGTATGCACAGGCCGCACTGGCGGATGAAAAGGTGCGCGCCTTATATGCGGAGGAAGCCGCACAAAAGGGAAAGCGTCCATTCGATCTGGCGGTTTCGGATTATTTCAAGGGCAGGAATTTGTTGGCGGGAGGGGCATAGAAAGTGGTGAGCGGTGAATAACAATGAAGCATCCGAATCCTAGAAGGATTCGGATGCTTGTGTTGTTCTTCAAAAACTAGAATTAGGGTGTGGGCGCAGCAACCGACGTGCCGGGCATAGTGAGAAAATATAAATCAGATGCGGGGTTTGGATCTGTGGCATTGCCAAAATATATCCCCAACAGCTGGCCATCGCTCCGAATATGAGCGTAATACCAACCATTCAAGCCTTGGTAACCCGTACCGACCAAATAATCGGTTTCTGTCCATCTGAGCCACGTGCCGCTTTTATCAGTATTGAAATCTGGATTAAATGCCCATCTGTTTTGTTCTGTGGCAGAGGCGACATCTGTGATGATATCTCCTTGAACTTTTGTTTCAGTTGACGTTTGCGCATAATACCGCCACCACATCGTCCCTGTAAACGTAGTTCCAGTTATTTTCTTAATAAATAACTGAATATCTAAGCTATGGCCGCTTTTGGCTTGTCGGTAATATCCATCCCATTCCTGCGGGGCAGTAATTGCAACAGACCCGGTAGGTGCTGAGGTAGGCGCTAAGGTTGCTGTTACGGCGGGTACTTCAGTGGGCGATGCCGCCATAGTCGGCGCTGAGGTCGGTGTTGCGGCGGGTACTTCAGTAGGCAATGCCGTGATCGTGGGTGCTGTGGTTGCTTGAGCAACCACGGGGGCCGTAGTAGGCGCGGGGGCCGCAGTGGGTGCAGAGGTTCCGCATGCGGATAGGATGACCATCATCAGGATGGCGATAACAAAAATTTTTTTCATTCTTAATCCTTTATCTTATTTTGTATGTGTGCAAGTAAATTATTCGGGCTTTCTTTATTTGAAAATGATTAGGTGAGGAATATATTTTTCCGTAAGCATCCTTCCTTGAATTATGCTCTGAATGATCTATCATCGCCTTCGTGTACAATTCTTCGGGCGGCAGAGACGCAAGCTAACAATAAATCTTAAGATTAAAGAAATGGTTTGGAACAAGGTATTATTTGATGCCTTCTCTTTGATATTTCTGTAACTGGAAATACCGAAATGGAACGCCCCGCATCAGAAAAAAGCACTCGACTTAAATACCTTTGGCAAATAGGATTATTAGTTTCATTATACTGTGTCTGGGAGGGGGCGTCAACAATATTGTTTGCAATATTGTTTGCCAATAAGCCAGATTAGATTTGCAGGATTGAGTACACAAATACTCATACTCTAAAATCACAAAAATGGATTGTGTCTGATGATCGAGAAAAAATCCGCGCTGAAACACGCATAGCATAACACTGGCCCCTGAAGGATGCTAGCTGTTCAGCGACAAGTCATTTATCTAATTTTTTGTCATTGGTAAATTTGCGCTGCAGTAGGGACAATCCGCCGATTGCGGTCCCGTCCACTTGACTTCATGTCCACGGATCGGTCCGCCGCAATTGGGACAGGTCGTGGGTAGAAGCTCAAGACGGTGTTCGAAAGTTGATAAGGTTGGGGTCACCGAAGGCGCTACCGGTGTAGGTGGTTCCGCCTTTTCCACCGCACCCGGCGCATACTCCCTAATCAGCGCTTCGGCAATACTGCTGACGGCGACCAATATCAGAATGCCCGGCCACCACCAGCCTTTCCAGAACAGGATCGCCAGCCCGATCAGCCATATCGCTCCGTGAATGGAATGCCAGGTGCCTCTCAGCTTTGGCTTGTCTTCATGATCATGTTCGCTCATAACGAATTCCTCGAAATTAACTAACCGATGAATTGGTTCTGCCCACCAACTCTTTGCAAATTTGCCATAATTTTTCTTCGGACTCTTTATTTCTAAACTCACAGGGAAGTTCCTTGCGATCCTCGAAGAACTTATCGCTCAGGCCTTCAACTTCCGAATCGCTTGCCAGCCAGACGGCCGTATCGGCGCCCTGCGCACTGGTCCGCCCGCCGGAATACTGTGATAGACGGCCTACCAAGTCCGGCGCGGCATTACGATATAAGCCGGTTTCGGTGATCAATCCCGGCGTCATGGCATTGGCTGTCACGCCGCTTCCTTCCACGCGCCGGGCCAGCGCCCAAGTCAGCAGGCGGTCACAGGCTTTTGATTGGGCGTAGGCCTTGAAACTTTCAAAGGGACGGCGCTCGAACTGGAGATCGTCCAGGTCGAGATCACTGGCATAAGTCGAAGCCACGTTGACGATGCGCGCGGGTGCGCTCTTCTGCAGCACATCACGCAATTCGTGCGTCAGCAAATAATAACCGACCACGTTCGTGGCAAAGGTCAGCTCGATGCCGTCCACGCTGTTGATCTTTGGCAGTGTGCCGCGGTTGCCTGCCGCATTATTGATCAACACGTCGAGGCGGCGATACTTTTTACGGAACTCGCTCGCAAACTCACGGATGGATTTCTGGCTGGATGCATCCATCTTCATCACGACCAGCTTTGTTGATCCGGTGCGGCGGGTGATCTCGGCTGCAGTTTTGTTTCCCTTTTTGGCATCGCGGCAGGCGAGGATGATTTCTGCGCCCAGCGCGGCCAACTGCACTGCGATCTCTTTTCCAACGCCGGAGGTTGGGCCGGTAATGATGATGCGCTTGCCCTTCATTGAATTCATCGAATGCTCCTACTCTAAGATTAGTCGATGTCATTGCGAATAAGTGAAACGAGCGTGGCAATCGCCAATATATACGAGATTGCTTCTCGAAGACTGGCAATGACAAATACACTCTAAAATTAAATTACCAGGCGTAAGCCTCGGGCGCTTCGCCGCCGGGGCCGGACCAAATCTCATCCAGCTTCTTCAATTCATCCTTCGAGAACCTGATCTTGAAGGCGCGCAACGCGCCGGTGAACTGGTCCATCGTGCGCGGGCCGATGATGGGCGCCGTCACCACAGGATTCTTCAACAGCCACGCCAACGCCGTATCCGCCGGGTGCTCACCTTTAGCTTTGCAGAACTTCTCCCACGCTTCGAGCTTGGGACGTTTCGCTTTGATTTCCTTTTGTTGCTCCGGTCTGGCACGGCGGCCCTCCTTAATCTTTTGCAGTGCGCCGCCCAACAATCCGCCCGAGAGCGGACTCCACGGGATGAGCCCAAGCCCATAGTCTTTGCAGGCCGGGATCACTTCGAGTTCGATCATGCGGTCATTCAAGTTGTAGAGACTCTGTTCACTGACGAGTCCCATAAAGTGACGCGCCTTCGCAGCTTCCTGTGCCTTGGCAATATGCCAACCCGCAAAGTTCGATGAGCCGACATAGAGCACTTTGCCTTGCTGTACCAGCACTTCCATGGCCTGCCAGATTTCATCCCATGGTGCACTGCGATCCACGTGATGCATTTGGTACAGGTCAATGTGATCGGTATGCAGGCGTTTCAGTGAAGCCTCGCACGCCGCGCGGATATGCAGCGCCGAGAGATGTGATTGATTCGGCCAATCGCCCATGCGCCCAAAAACTTTCGTCGCCAGGATGGTTTTCTCGCGTCGCCCTCCGCCTTGGGCGAACCAGCGGCCAACGATGTTTTCCGTCACCCCTTCTCCGGTCTTCCAGCCATAGACATTGGCTGTGTCGAAAAAGTTGATGCCGAGCTCGTGCGCTTTGTCCATGATGGCAAACGCATCTTCCTCGCTGGTCAGCGGACCGAAGTTCATCGTTCCCAAACATAATCGCGAAACCTTGAGGCCGGTGCGGCCGAGTTGAGTGAATTCCATACATGCCTCCTTGAAGCAGATTTTTACAAGAGAGATTATATATCATAGACCCACATGATGCGTTCTCAGTTTGCGGTATTTCTCAGTTCTAAATCATGCAATGTTCCCTGCGGCACGAGCAAGGAACAGCTTAGCTGGTGGTAAACCTTCTTATTCCTTAGCAGACCTTCGAAACTGTTTGTAAACTGTAACGAGAGGTTATTTTCAGCGAGTGTAGAATTAAACTACAAAATGACAAAGCCCGTCTTTACGCGCTGGAGGTTGTATGCTGGAAAATAGTCCGCGCTTCGATGAACACGATCCAGGTCCGCGCTTTTCGTTCGCCGGATGGATTGCGCGGCATATACGTTTTCTATTGGCTATCGCCGGAGTGTTCGCGGTATTGGGCATCCTGTTTTTACTCTACACGGTGAATCATGCGCTCCCTGCCGGACAGCCCGGAGGACTGGATGGATGCGTGGTCAGCACAAATGGGAATCCCGTATCTTCTACCGTTTGGGTGGATAACATCTCGCGTCCCACCACCGCCGATGGTTGCTTCTTCTTTGCCAGGCTTTCACCCGGCTCGCATCAGTTCCGCATTGAAGCGGACGGCAAACAAATCTGGTCGCAAACAGTGGATATCCAATCCGGTCAGGCAGTGGGACTTCAAAATATTTCCGTTAATCCCTGAGAGAGGGGAGATTATGCATAATCTAAAACATTCTGCACGCGGTACATCGACAGTCGAATACGCCTTGTTGCTGGCGCTCCTGGCGGTGATCGTGATCGCCGTGCTTGCGAGTCTTGGAATAGTCATTTCGAGCAACGTGGGATCGGTCTCTTCCGCTATTGGCACACCAAACGGCTTGGCACCTCTGCAAAGCCTTCTCGCCGACATCGCCGATTGGCAGGCGCGAGAACTAGCCTATTATCAGAAATACGGAAGTTGGCCGCGCACTTGGTCACCGTATAACTTTACCGACATCGGCTTGAATCCTGCCGATTGGAGCCAGCCAATTGACGGGTTGATGATTAGTCCACATGGCAATCAGGTAGGTCTGACTCCCGCCCCGAATTATCATGTTTATGTGAACGATTTGAATGGCAATACTCTGCAACTATACAGCGGGTGGGCAATCTGGTGTCAGGTGGGCGATTCAAATTGTTACTATCACACGGTTGCACCGGGCAACGAAATAAACATCAATACTCTTCATGTGACGAGTCCGTAACACAGATACCAAGATCCGACAGCTATAGATCATCCATAATTCGTTCCGCCGCGAGCCGACCCGAGACCAGTGCTGTAGGAATCCCTGTGCCGGGGCGCGTGCTCGCACCAACAAAATATAAATTGTGATAGCGCGCGTGCCGGTTTGACGGACGGAAGTAACCGAGCTGGGTGAGGTTATGGCAAAGTCCGTGCGTCGAACCTTTCATCAGGTTATAGCGCTTGCGCCACGAGAGCGGTGTGAAATCCATTTCAAACTTGATATGCGCTTCAAGATCTGTGATGCCCAGTGATTTCAACCGGCGAAAGACATGTCCCCGCGCCTGATCCCGAATTTCACCCCAAGACTGGAAGAGCGCAGTACTTTCCTGTTCACCATTTCTATTTAAGTGTCCAACGGGCACGATAGCGATCAACGTATCTTCACCAGCGGGTGCCATGGACGAATCAAGCCGCGCCGGCGCATGGACATATAAGCTGGGATTCTTGGGAATTGTCAGATCGTTGATAATGCTCTCAAAGTTCTCGCGATAATCATCCGCTAAAAATAGCGTATGAGGGTTTAACGTTTCGTACATCTTGTCCACGCCCCAGAAGAAACTGATCACCGAACACGAGAAGCGTTTATGTTCCAAGCGATCCGCCGTTGCATCGTGCGGAAGCAGATCGCGATAGACATAAGGCAGATCGGCATTCGCAAGAATAACATCCGCATCCAATCGCCGACCATCGGCGAGCACCACGCCGCGCGCCTTTTCCCCGCTGACATCGATCCGCGCCACGTTCGCATCATAAACGAATTCAACGCCCGCCGCCAACGCAATCTCCATCAACGCCTCCACCACACGATGCATCCCGCCTTTGGGATACCATACGCCGTGAGCCAGTTCCGTATAGGGCATCATCGAGAAGGTTGCCGGCGCCTCAAACGGACTTAGCCCCATGTACACATCCTGGAAAGTGAAGGCAGACTTCAAACGCTGATCGTCAAAGTAAGCCGACATGTTGCGATAATGTGCAACCAAGGGTTTGAGTTGAAACAAAAGCGGAAGATTTGCAAACGTGAAGAAGTCGGTGGCTTTGCGGAAGTCTCGGTTTACTAATCGGTCCACGCCCAAATGATAGTGGCGATGACCCTCTGCCAGGTAGCGCAAAAATCCAAGATAGCTTTTCGGCTCGATGGACTCCAATTGCTCGCGCATCGAATTCAGATCGGATGTGAGAGCCAATTGACTACCGTCATCGAAAACCAAATGATAGGTTGGGTCGACGCGTTGAAGCTGAAGCATTTCACGGGCAGACGCTCCCAGTTTGGCGAACTCGGCATCATATAGCAGAGGCATCACCAACAGGGTCGGGCCGGTATCGAAGTAATGTCCTGCGCGGCTGATGCGGCCACAGCGACCACCGGCTTGCGAGTTCTTTTCCAGCACAGTGACATGCAATCCGTGTTGCGCCAGCCGCGCCGCGGCGGCAATCCCGCCCACGCCCGCGCCGATGACAATGATCGAAGGTGTTTTCATTTTGGTTTTCCTCTGCCATTGTGAGGAACGCCCTCGCAATGACATTTATATTTGGCTGTCTACTTATCCAGCGTGGAGCACGTCTCCTGCCCGTTGTGGCATGAAAGCCCGCGAGATCGCCAGCCACGCCATGCTCAAACACGAAGCCCAGTTCTTGCATTCGGGATACGCAGGTCGTAAATAATAGTCATCGCATTCGATGGCGGAGAGCACGCTCTCGAAGCGCGCAGTGTAGGCAAAGCCTGCCATGCGGCAGCGCAGATTTTCGACTCGGGCGAGGTAATGCCGTCCGGCCCGAAAGCAGGCGCGGGCGAGTCCGACGCGGTCCTTGATCCATTTTCGATACGCTTCGCTTTGAACATCGCACGGGTCGATGCGGCAAGCCTTGACGACTTCACACGGAATGTTAAAGTAACCCGCTTCGATATCATCCTGCGTGTCGCGCAACATGTGAGTGATGTGCGCCGCGCGGACCGCTAGATAACGCGTTTGATCCTGCGGCGATTTACATCCGTGCCCGATGAAATAGTGCATGGCTTCAGTAACCGCAACGGCAAGGTGATGTGTGTATTTCCTCAATTCGTCTGCAAATATCAAGCGGCCGCGGCGCTCTGCATCGAAGGCCATGACCGCCATCATGTTGTGGATGTATGCCCCTAGCCCACTTCTCTCTTCCCGCTCGGAGCGGATCAACTCCACCAACATGGATTCTTCCTCTGATGCAGTGCGCGGCCACTCGCCGCCATAGCAATTTTCGATCAATCTCTGCTGGCGTTCGATAAACTGAAGCCGTTCAGACTGGTTCATCCCGTCCTCATCCAGTTGATCGTCTACCCATCGGAAATAAGCATAGGTGCGGTAAGCTTCCGCGATCCGATCACGATCCGCGAGCAAATGAATGGTGTAATACGTCTGCTGGCTGGCGGAGCGCGTGATCAATTCGGCGAGGCTTGGATTTGATTCCAGGCGATCAGGCTTGAAATGGGTGGTCATCGAAGAAACGTTTGACATGGCGTGCCTCAGATATCTTGTGTCGCATTGCGGATTCTCCCTATGGAGTTTCACCATGAAAATCTACGTTGAATTTCCGTTTTGGTTTCCGAAATGTCCAATTGGGAGAGCCAAATACAATCAAGTAGAATAGAGTAACAGGTTGGACACTGAGCCGAACAACGATCAGAGCGATCAAGAATCTCCGGTGAGAGACATTGATCCATCTGCCATCGAAGCTGCTACGTTGACATTGTCGCGCGCGACGGGCGAAAATCCCGAATGGTTGATGCACTGTCACGTCGATCCACAGAAAGGCCGGTCAATGGATCTTCAATGTTTCTTATGATGAAATGGTAAGTGTGCGCGGCATCCATACTGGGTGGATTCCGAACGAACCGCGCAACGCGTCAGGAATTTCCGGATAACATCTCACGCAGTGGAGGACCGCCCTAAGACATGAGCATGTCGATGCGCGGCACGATCCACGTCTGACTTTGCAGTTGCTCAGCGACCCGCGATAGTTTTTCTCCGCGGACGGGATGAACAAAATCGGGAATCAGTTCCGAAAGCGGCATGATCACAAAGGCATAAGCCCAAAGGTCAACATTGAGCGGCGTTCCATCGAAGAGAACAAGGTCAAGGTCGATGGGACGCGGCGCGTTTTTATCCGCATTCCGGACGCGTCCCAGACCAGCCTCGATCGGTCGGATGACCTGTTCCTTTAGATCATCGGGCTGCAAGTTCGATAGGAATAAAACACACGCATTCAAAAAGTTGGGATCGCCCGATCCAACCGCATGGCTTTCCCAGGCGCGTGAGACCGCCTGTACCTGTCCATATTTTTTTAACATTTGAATTGCCCTGGGCAAATAGGTTTTAGGATGGATATTGGAGCCCAGACTCAAATACGCGTGATGCAGATCAATCATCGCGACCGCGCTCGATCTCCACGCCTACTGATTTCGCAAATCGAACCGCACCGGGCTTTTCCACGCGCACGATCACTTTCCTGATCCCCTTTTGTTCGAGACATACTTTCGCCAGATCGTTGGCAAGCGCCTCCACAGTGAAGCGCGCCGCCGTTTCGGCATGAGCTTGAACTTTCTTTGCCAATGCACTATAGTCAACGCAATCGGCGAGATCATCGGTTTCAGCCGCTCGGCTTGTGTCCGTGAAGGCCGTGATGTTGATCAGAATATCCTGAGGCTTTTCACGCTCCCAGTCACGAGTGCCGAGTATGCCGCGCACCAGTAAATCCTTGAGGAAGACTTTATCCATGTTCGCTCCCGAATTAACTTGAGTTCATATTCCATTGAAAACAAAACCCATGAAATAAAAATTTCAACAAAGCCAGGCTTTATTCCCCCAACAACTTTTCGATGAATCCCTGTTTCCTGGATACCGAAGCAGCGTTATCCCTTGGCACACCCAGCAAAATCACAGTGATATTGTCATGGCCGCCGCGCTCATTGGCTTCGTCAATCAAATCTTCCGCCATCGATTTCAAATTACTGCGCGTCTTGATAACATGCAAAATTTCATCGTCCCAGATCATATCGGTCAGACCATCCGTGCAAAGCAGGAGGATATCGCCGGAGTGGAGCCGCGCGCCTTGATTCTTCTTTGCCTCTTCGGCAAATTCATCGGATTTGAGATACATGCGAAAATCCACGCCGGGCAATTCAACGGAGCCCAGATGTCGTCGTATAACGTGCACATTGGGATGGTTCCGCGCTTCCTCGGGTTTGATGATGCCCTTTTCGATCGCTTCCTGGACCCAGGAATGGTCTACCGTTAATCGCTGGATTTTCCCATCCCGAATCAGATAGATGCGCGAATCGCCAACATAGGCTGTATACAGCTTATCTTCGACGACCCACGCACACACACAAGTCGCGCCCATGCCTTGTTGATCGTCCTGGCTGGCCGAGCGCGCCGCAATGGCCTGACTCGCGGTGTCAATCGCCGACTCAATGACCTCCAGCGGTTTCCGCCCATTGCTATCTGCCACGTTCTGGCTGATATAGTTGACCGCCAACTCCGCGGCGACTTCACCGGCGCGGTGCCCGCCGATGCCATCGGCCACCACAGCAAATACTGCTGGATGTCCCTCATCGGTTGTAAAAGATGCGACCGCATAGCGGTCTTCATTATTTTTACCGCTTCGTCCGGCGTGACTCAGAGCGGCCACGTTTAAATGGGCGTGTTGTGTTCGATTCATGCCGCGGTTTTATCTCTCGTGATTCTTGGCTCCTGGGTCGATGGAGGATTCTTAATCTGAAATCGGAAAACCAATTGTCCGAAGTGTATCACATCCCCATGTTGGAGGATGTAGCCCTCTTTTCCTATTTGCTCGTAATTGACCCACGTCCCGGCAATGGTGCCTTCATCCCGAATCTGAAAGGAGCTATCCTTGGTTTGGGTAATGCGGGCGTGACGCGGCGCAACGGAGGGATCATCCAAAACGACACTGGATTGCAGGCGATCAATTCCAAAGGTGGTTTCATTTTCGATGAGAGGAATCGGGGTGGCCGTCAGCGGTTCGAGAGCCTGCCCGGTCGAAGGGTCCGGCCGGAGACGGATGAGGGATGCGGGTGCGTTAGCCGGCTTCGTCCGCCCGGTTCGAGGTCGAGTACGCTTCTTTTCTTGAACCGATACGTCGACAGCTATCGCAACTGGCTGCGTGAGCGGATCAGCATTGACGCGGCGAACATTGCGCGCCCTCGCCAAAGAAAACCGCAATCGGCTGATCAACAAGATCAGCAACAGCGCAATGGCTGCGAATCCAATTGCGCCGTAGGTAATGGTTTGACGATATTTTTCGAACAACGCAGATATTCCGTGTGGCGCTTGAATGACCGTCAAAGTGAGCGGGATTTCCATGCTGGTTTTTGTCAATCCGAGCGTATCGACTGCTTCAACAGAAATCCGGTGCGAGCCGCTTATCGTAAAACCACTGATATTCCACATGAACTTATCGAAAGGCGGGGTTTTATTTTCAGCCACAGCCTGACCGTCGACATATAAAGTGGTGCTCGCGAGTGGCCGCGTATGTCCATCAGGGAATTCGATAATGACATCTATTTCTTGAGTGGTTGGCAAAAGGATTTTCGTATTAAACGGATCGTTGGCCGGAGGCTGGCGCGTGATCTGCAGAGGCGGCGCAACCAAAATCGGATTCGGCGGCTGGATATCCACCGTAAAAGATTGGTCGGCGGATTTGAGCACGGTTCCGGAATTCGTGACTTGCGCACTCAATGTATGTTGTCCGCCCGCCGTTACCGCCGATGAGTACTTGAGTGAATACAATTTTCGCAGAGGTGCGAAATAAGATTCAGGATCAGGAAAATCGGATGAGGATGAAAAATAAAACGTACCACCGGTCTGTTCGGCAAGCTGACTGAAAGCCGCCGCGCTGGTGGTTGCCTGATACGCGTCCATATCCGCCAACCAGACGAAGACGTGGACGCGGTTTTGAATGGCGCGTTGAATAAGCGGCTGAAGCGTGCTATCCACATTGGGATCGTCCATGTGCGGTGTAATGAACAACACAGCGCGCTTCGTGCCTGAATGACTTCCCTGCGTAATGGCAGTATCAATTGCCATCGAAAGAGATTGCAAATTGGGTGTGGTCGCATGAAAATCGGGCTGATACGAATTCAAACTCACCAGCCAGTCTTTAACATTCGCATGCGTAATGATGGCCCCGGCAAGGGTAACCAGGCTGAGATCATCCTGCCGGTCCGTTGGCCGCGCCTGCGCCCACGTATCCAGCCTCTGAACCATCCATTGGAAGCGGGAAACGCCGGTTGTATCGCGAATCCCGAGAACAGGTCCGGGATTGACCGCCACCACAATTTGTATGGGAATGGTCAACTCGGTCAGGTCCGTGGCCGGAAGCGGCTTGCCATCTTCGATCACATTCACATTCCCCGGCTTGAGTCCGCTTACGAACGCGCCGGACTCGTTGAACACATCCATGAACGCTGAGACGGTTGGAAAGCCCGATACATCAGCGGGATAGAGAATCACTGCGGCTTGTCCCTGTGCGCGGACAGGCAAGCCCCAACCAAGCCACAGGCTCAGGCTGATTAACGCAATAAGGAATTTACGCATTATTGGTTGGTAAAATAACCGGCGTTTGTTCTTCCTGTTTTAGCTGGGTGATGCGGAGATACGTCAACGTCCATACTGATTGCAAATAGGTCATCAAGACGCCATTGAGGAACCATGAGATGGGAGCATAAGCACAAATAATGCACACGATGGCAACGATCCACGGCGTGAAGGAAAAATTCAGGTTGTTCATATTAGCGATGAATGCAATGACCAATGGAACCATAACCACCAAAAGCGGCAGGGCAATGATGATCGCGGCTACAACTCCGATAGCAGTCGTAATTAACCAGATAATGAGAATCGGGCCGAGATTCTTCGTCAGCACTTCCCAGCCGCGCTTGAATCCATTCAGGATGGATTTGTCTTCGAGCACAATGGCACGTTCGGCCTGCGTGGAAACAAAGCCCAGGATAATCGCAAAAATAACGATGACGCATAACAATGCACACAAAACCGGCAACAGAATCAAAATGGCTGACAGGTTAGGACTGTTGGGATTGTTGCTGGCAAGCGGGATCGTGGTCACGGCAACGCCGATGGCAATCGCGATGAATGCAATTACAAAGGGCGTACCGATCAAGAAAGATAACCAGAACACGCGCCAGAAATAGGGCGTGCTTTCCTTCCACAGACCGCCAAAGGTCAGTTTCTCCGCACCTGCGTCCGCCTCTGCCGATCCTTTGATCAAGCCAATGCGGCCAATCGTGCCGAGAAAAATTTCCACAAGAACGATCACGCAAACGACGGCGATCACGACTGCAACAAATTTCCAGATGAATGCTGGGTTATCAAATAAGTATGCAAAGCGATATAGTTGATCCATCATGGCCGGAGGCAGATTGGGCGTTGAATTGGAAAAACCATTTCCGCTGGTTCGGAAACTATTATTGAAGTTGAAACTTCCGCCCTGGCTTGCACCGCAACCGGCAAGGATTCCGAAAATCCACAACACCTTGAACTTCCACGCAATCTTCCATGCCTTGTTAAGAACTTCACCGTAATCCATGCTTCCCTCCGTCAAGAATTTGATCCAGCCACCAATTACTTTGGATTTGCATCAATGATTTCATGTTCATCGTTGCCCGACCGATCCCTTGAAAATGGCAACTGAATCCATTGATGCAGACCAGCCCATGCTAGAAATATTCCGCCTGCTGCTGTACCAGGAATTACTGGCACAGGCACGCCGGCAATGACTCCCATCACCAAACCCTTTGCGATGGCGGGCCCCCATTCATCTTTTGCTAAGTAACGCTGAATGAACATGGTGGTAGCAAAGCATACTGCGCCAATAATTGGAGAAGCAATAATCCACACTTCCGGGCCGGCAAGATCCGGGATGTCGAATAGGTTATCCAGTAAGATCGTAACCAAAGCAGAGAGAGGATGGATCGGCGAGGCTGGAATTGGACTGTGATTGATGGTCAACCGAGGCTGGCGAGGTTCAATTTGGTTGGTCATTCTTTATTCTCCAATTATTAACGGATCAACAATTTTAAAAAGCCTATTCCCATTCAATCGTAGCGGGCGGCTTGCTGGTAATATCATACACCACTCTATTGATTCCGTGGACTTCGTTCACTATACGGTTGGATACTCGCGCTAAAAGATCGTTCGGCAGGCGCGCCCAATCGGCGGTCATAAAATCTTCGGTGGTCACGGCGCGGATGGCGGCGGCTTCCTGATACGTGCGCTGGTCGCCCATCACGCCGACGGAATTCACCGGCAGTAAAACCACAAACGCCTGCGACAATTCCGAGCCTTTGCCGATCAATCCAGCTTTGGATAATTCATCTTGGAAAATCGCATCAGCAGCTCGCAGATGATTCAAACGTTCCGCGGTCACTTCGCCGAGACAACGTACGCTCAAACCCGGACCCGGAAACGGCTGCCGCCAAACCATTGCCTCCGGCAATCCGAGCGCATCGCCGACCGCGCGCACTTCATCCTTGAACAGATATCTCAGCGGCTCAACCAATTCAAAGTCCATATCTTCCGGCAATCCGCCGACGTTGTGATGTGTTTTGATGCGTTCCGCTTTATTTCGATCCGGCGCGGACGATTCAACCACATCGGGATAAATGGTTCCCTGAACCAAAAAACGCGGGGAACCTAATTGCATTGCTTGTTCCTCAAAGATGCGAATAAATTTTTCGCCGATGATCTTTCTTTTTTGTTCTGGTTCAGTGACGCCTTTCAACGCACGGAGAAATTCGTTTCTAGCATCCACGGCAATCAATTCGGTGCGCATCCTCTCTCGGAATGTCGAGATGACCTGTTCGGGTTCGCCTTGCCGCAACAAGCCGGTATCCACGAACACGGCGACCAGCTGATCGCCAATCGCTTTATGAACCAACGCGGTCGCCACCGACGAATCCACGCCGCCGCTGACCGCAGCCAGAACGCGTTCCTTGCCAACTTGTTTTTGCACGCGGCGGATTGTGTCTTCGATAATGGAAGCCGGGGTCCAATCTGGTGAAGTTTCGCAAATCTCTATTACAAAATGTTTAATGACCTCAGCGCCCTTCAACGTGTGTTTCACTTCGGGATGGAATTGCACGCCGAAATATTTTCTTTGCATGTCGCCGATTGCCGCGAACGGACTGTTGTCGCTTATTGCCAATGCAATAAATCCATCCGGCATACGCGTGATGCGGTCGCCATGCGACATCCATACCGTGGATAGGACCGATAATGCAGAGGGCCTCAGCGGCTCAAGTGTCGCCAAACCGTATTCGCGTTTTGCAGATGGATCCACCTGTCCGCCCAGCGCGTAAGTAAGTGCTTGCATTCCATAACAAATGCCGAGGATGGGCAATCCCGAATCCAAAATATATTTTTGGATGGTTGGAGCATTGGGCTCGTATACCGATTTCGGCCCGCCAGAAAGAATGAAACCTTTTGGTTTAATAGCCAAGACTTTTTCGGCGGATGTATCCCACGGAAACAATTCACAATAGACATGTGCTTCGCGCACACGCCGCGCAATCAGTTGAGCGTATTGGGAACCGAAATCGAGAATGGCAATCGAGTCAATCATTGGAAGATGATCTTTCCTTCATCCATCGAAGCGATGCATGCCAGCGATTCAACGGGAAGGTTTAAATGCTTAAGCGCCTCGCGTCCGCCCTCGAAGCTTTTCTCGATCAACGTGCCAATGCCGAGCACCTTCGCGCCCGCGGCCTCTGCGAGGCGAACCAGTCCGAGGATGGTCGCACCAGATGCGAGGAAGTCGTCAATGATCAGGACTTTTTCGCCGCCCGCCAGGTATTCCGGTGAGATGATCAATTCCACCATGCGGCCTTTGGTATGCGAAGGTGCCAGCGTCAGGTAGACTTGATCGGGCATGGTGACTGGCTTTGTTTTGCGTGCGTACACCACTTGAAGTCCGAGATGAAGCGCCGTGGTCAGTGCGGGGGCGATGCCGGAGATTTCTGCGGTCAACACTTTCGTCGCGTCGAGATTCGCAAATCGCCGCGCGAACTCCTTTCCGCACAAATCCATCAGTGCTGCGTCGACTTGATGATTGACAAAGCTATCGACCTTCAGAATCCCATGATCAAGAACCTGTCCATCGCGTAGAATGCGATCTTTCAATTCCTTCATGACCTGCCTCCCGAAATTTTAGTATAGACATATTCGATTTTACAACACTCGCCCGCGATGTGCCAGCTATGATTAATCCAGCAATCATGTTCCGATTTTAGTCTGTGTTAGAATTTATCTGTGACGAAACGAACGTTGCTTTTGCTCGCGTCCAACTCGCCGCGTCGCAGGGAATTGCTTTCGCTTGGCGATTGGATGTTCAGCGTCTCGGTCTCAAATGTGGATGAGAGTCAACGAAGCGGTGAAGCGCCTTCGGATTATGTTTTGAGGCTGGCTGAAGCAAAAGCGCGTGCAGCAGTTACTCAGGCGCGATCTGACCAGATCATTATCGCTGCAGACACTGCAGTTGTGGATGGAAGTCGTATTCTCGGTAAACCTAAAGATATGATGGAAGCTACCGCCATGCTCAGGTTGTTACGCGGACACGCCCATTGGGTTTACACAGCCTTGGCAGTTCTGCAGATGCACGATGAACGCCTCGTCACCGACTTATGTGTGACCGATGTCCCGATTCGAAATTACAGCGACGAAGAGCTGGAGGCGTATGTCTTGAGCGGCGATCCGCTCGATAAAGCCGGAGCCTATGCGATCCAACATCCGGGGTTCCACCCGGTGGAAAATATGAAAGGCTGTTACGCTTCCGTGATGGGATTGCCACTGTGTCATCTCATCCGCGTTTTGCGAAAGCTGGGCATTGCGGCCGATGCTGATATCCCCGCCGCATGTCAATCCCGATTGCAGTATCAATGTCCTGTCTCGCCGGGCATCCTGCGCGGCGAACAGATTGGATGAAAAGGTAAAAGTATGAAATTAACTCGCTGGCTTTTATTGTTTGTATTACTCGTTTTTCTGGCCGCTTGTGGGCCACAAACCGCCAACGGCACGCCTCAATCCGGTAGTTTTTCATTCTTCGCAACCGCTACGCCTTTGCCGCCGCCCATTGTGACCGTTGTGAGTGTGCCCGACGCGAAGTCTGCCATGACGAAGTACCTCGACGCGTTAAAGAGTAACGACTATGCAACCATGTATGCCTTGCTATCGAAAGCCAGTCAAAGTTCCGTCTCTCAAGCAAACTTCAGCAAGCAATATGACGATGCACTCAACACCATGAGCGCGAGTAAATTGGATTATCAACTCCTTTCGGAGCAACTTAATCCCACCACGGCGCAGGTCAACTTTCAGGTTACGTATCACACCGCGCTGGTCGGTGATATTCAACGCAGCATGATTGCCAATTTGATTTTGGAGCAAGGTCAATGGCGGCTTCAATGGGACCCAACGCTGATCCTGCCCGAATTAACCGGTAACGATCATTTGGCGATGGACTACCAAATTCCGTCACGCGGCAACATCTATGATCAGAATGGCAATCCAATTGCCCAGCAATCCGACATTTATTCGCTAGGCGTTATCCCGGCCCAATTAGGCAGGGCTGCAGGATCGGTGGATGTTGAATTGGGCAGGCTCATGGGGATCCAGAACTTCGACGCGATTCATGACCTGTGGAAAGATCAGCCAGCTGATTCTTATGTGGGCATTACCGAGGCCTCACCGGATGAAATCCAAAAGGCTCAGTTGGATTTGACTCTCCCAGGCTTGGTGACTGCCAAGTATACTTCCCGCTATTATTTTGATCAGGGCATTGCGCCGCAGGTGGTTGGATATACCCAATTGATTTCGCCCGATCAACTCAACGCCTATCGGCGCCTCGGTTACCGCGGCGATGAACGCATCGGCCAGGCCGGCGTCGAAAAATCCATGGAACAATATCTAGCCGGCAAACACGGCGGCACGCTCTATGCTGTGGATGCCAACGGCAATATTGTCAGCAAGATCGGTTCCAGCGCTGAACAGGCGGCAGATTCGGTCTATCTGACGATTGATAAAAATATGCAATATTATGCCCAACAGGCGCTGACCGGCTATAACGGCGCGATCGTTGTGATGGAGATGAACACCGGCAAAGTACTGGCGATGGCATCCTCCCCGGAATACGATCAGAATCTCTTCGATCCATCCAATACCAACAGCCAATATCTTTTGAATGATTTGCTGAATCGAACCGACCAGCCGCTTGTCAACCGCGCCACACAGGGAGAATATCCTCTTGGATCGGTATTCAAAATCCCGGCGATGGCGGCCGCGCTCGAAAGCGGTTTATATTCACCTCAGACCACCTACGATTGCGAATATCATTTCACGGAGCTCAACGGGATCGTCCTCAATGATTGGACCTGGGACTACTGCCAGCAAGCGTTGGCGGCAGGCAAGCAATGCGACACTACTGAGACCAAGCCTTCCGGTGTGATTACGCTTCAACAAGGCTTGATGCGTTCATGCGATCCATACTTCTGGCATATCAGCGTCGATTTGTTCAATAACAATCGCGCTGCGGATATCGCAAACATGGCACGCGCTTTTGGTCTCGGCTCACCTACCGGAATTGATGCAGTGGCGGAAGCCTCGGGAAATATTACCGTGCCAACGACACTGATCCAGGCAACGAATCAAGTAATTGGTCAGGGAGATGTGCAGGTGACCCCGATTCAAGTGGCGCGCTTTGTCGCGGCCGTTGGAAACGGCGGAACGCTTTATACCCCTCAATTGATTCAAGAGATTCAATCTGCGGACGGCAAGACGGTCTCGGCGTTCAAACCGGAAGCCGCAGGCACACTTCCGATTCAACCGGACCGGTTGGCGGCCATCCAGCAAGCCATGCAATGGGTGATTTCTGATCCGCGTGGCACAGCGTATTACCGAATGTTGGGATTAGATGTGCCGATGGGCGGGAAAACTGGTACGGCTCAGACTAGCCAATCACTGCCGGATGCGTGGTTCGTTGGGTATACCCAAGATCAGCAAAATTCCGGCAAACCGGATATTGCAGTTGCAGTCATTATGGAGAATGCGGGCGAGGGCGCGGATTACGCCGCGCCGGTTTTCAGAGCAATGATCGAAACGTATTATTATGGTGCGCCGCAGGCCCAACCATGGTTCGGCCCGATCGGTAATCCATACACGCCAACGCCTTTAGGCGGCATTCCAACCAAGACGCCGCAACCCACAAAAACTCCGCAAAAATAAATGTGAGCGACTCTTCGGAATACGGCACAATAGTCAAGGCTCAGTCCGGTTTCTTTACCGTGGACGCCGGAGGAGAACTGGTTGTTTGCCAATTGCGCGGCAAACTGAAGCAGGGCAGAGCGAAAGGCGATATCGCGGCTTTAGGTGACCGCGTACATATTACGGTTTTGGAAGATGGAAGCGGGACAATAGATGAAGTCGAAGAACGGAAGCGGGCTATCGTCCGGCTCGATCCGAGACCACAGGGCGACTATCAACAAGTCCTGTTGGCAAATCCGGATCAGGCGGTTTTTGTCTTTGCCTGCGCCGATCCAGAACCAAAGCTGAGAATGCTTGACCGCTTTCTGGTGATCGCTGAAAAACAACAGATCCCCGCCATGATCGTTGCGAACAAAATTGATCTGATCGACAAAAGCGAATCACAAAAAATATTTGGATTATATTCATCGTTGGGATATTCGGTGATTTACACTTCGGCGAACACCGGCGATGGAATGGATGAACTCAAAGCACATCTGGCGGGGCGGATCAGCGTGTTGGCCGGTCCAAGCGGAGTCGGAAAATCGAGCCTGCTCAATAGGCTTCAACCGCGGCTCGAACTCGCTGTGAACGATGTGAGCCGTGCGTTCCACAAAGGGAAGCATACTACCGTTGTGCGCGAAATGTTTGCGATTGAGGGCGGCTACATCGCTGACACACCCGGATGGAAGTCGCTGGCTTTATGGGATACCGAACCCGAAGAGATCGATGCATATTTTCCTGAACTCGCGCCGCTGGTAGCTCAATGCCAGTTCAGCGATTGCACGCACACGCATGAGCCGGGCTGTGCGGTGCTCGCTGGAATAGAAACCGGCAAAGTTCATCCGCAGCGATATGAGTCTTATCTACGCCTGCGCGAGGGCCGTGAGAGATGATCGATCATCATTGGAATTTGCTTGGAAACGAATGGGCCGTGGAACTCCTGCGTCAACAGATCGTGCACGGCACGACTCGCCATGCATATCTTTTCGCGGGACCTTCGGGTGTGGGACGCCGCATGTTGGCTTTGCGACTCGCCCAGGCTTTGAACTGCACTCAACCCATCGAGCCGGGAATTCCATGCAGCCAATGCCGGGATTGCAAACAAATCGAAGCGATGGGACATCCCGACCTGACCATCATCCAAGCGGAGAGCGAAGGCGGGACATTGAAAGTGGATCAAGTCCGCGAAGCGCGGCGGACGCTGACGCTCAAGCCGTATCAATCCAAATATCGCGTCACTGTTTTCCTGCGCTTTCAGGAAGCCAATGATAATGCTGCGAATGCCTTATTGAAAATCCTGGAAGAAGCACCGTCCTATGTCATTCTCATTTTGACTGCCGATCATCCCGAACAATTATTGCCGACGATTGTTTCGCGCTGCGAGGTGTTGCGTCTGCATTCACTATCGCTTGATACAGTAGAGTCATTTCTCAGCGAACGCGGCGCAAATCCAGATCAGGCGCGGCTGATTGCTCATATCAGCGGCGGACGATTGGGATATGCTCTCCGCTTGATGCAGGATTCATCCACGCTCGAGTTTCGGAATGAAAAGTTGAATGAGACGCAATCGTTTACAACCGCCGCACGCGTCGATAAATTTGCTTATGCCGAAAAACTTGTCAAAGATAAGGACACCCTGCGGAATGTGTTATTACTGTGGCTTTCGTACTGGCGGGATGTGTTGTTGTGCGCAGGTGGATCGGCCGTGCCGCTCGCGAATATAGATCGGGCGAAGGAAATTGAATCTTTAGCGGAACGCGTTTCAATGTCGGAGGTGCGGCGCATGGTATCCAAGCTGGAGGATTCTTTATCGCAGTTGGAGTCCAACGTCAATGCAAGATTATTAACGGAAGTCATCCTGCTGGATTGGCCAAGAATTTAGGTATAATTTTGGGGAACATCGAACATTTAATGTCGTTGTAATGATGGATCGAAAGGAGCAAACCATGCAATATACCAATTTCGGCAAAACAGGGATGAAAGTCTCGCGTCTATGCTTGGGCATGATGACCTACGGCTCAAAGAAATGGCGTGAATGGGTTCTGGAGGAAGAGGAAGCCAAGCCATTCGTCAAGCGCGCCCTGGATGCGGGCATCAACTTCTTCGACACTGCGGATGTGTACTCGTTTGGCGCCAGCGAAGAAGTCCTCGGCAACACGCTGAAAGCCTTCGCCGTCAAACGCGAGACGGTGGTGATCGCCACAAAAGTTTATCAGGTGATGAGCGATGACATCAACGACCGCGGCCTCTCGCGCAAACACATCATGGATTCGATTGACAGGTCGCTCAAGCGGCTAAAGATGGATTACGTGGACCTTTATCAAATCCACCGCTGGGATTACGACACGCCCATCCAAGAAACGATGGAGGCCCTGCACGATGTGGTCAAGGCGGGCAAGGCACGTTACATCGGCGCGTCGTCCATGTTTGCTTGGCAATTTGCCAGGGCACAATACACCGCTGACCTTCACGGCTGGACACGTTTCGTGTCGATGCAGGATCACTATAACCTCGTCTATCGCGAAGAAGAGCGCGAGATGATTCCATTTTGCAGGGATCAAGGTATAGCGATCATTCCATGGAGCCCGATGGCGCGTGGATTCTTCGCAGGCGACCGCAAACACGGCGGAGGCGGCAAGACCACACGTTCCAATACCGATCCGTTTGCAGATCAGCTATATTTCCGCGAAGAAGATTTCCAGGTGGCGGACCGGGTATCCGAAATTGCCAAAGAGCATCGCACGAGCGGATCACAAATTGCCCTGGCGTGGATGTTACACAAACCTTACATCACCGCGCCGATCATTGGCTCGAGCAAAATGGAACACCTGGATCAGGCCATCGCCGCGCTGGACATCAAACTTTCGGAGGAAGAAATCAAACGACTGGAAGAACTCTACCAACCGCATCCCGTTCTCGGCCACAGTTAAATGATGCGGCTGGTTTATCTGGCGTATCGAATCTATTGCTTCTTCTTTCGTCCTCTCACGCTGGGCGTGCGTGTAATGATGATTCAAAATGATCAAGTGTTGCTCGTCCGCCACACTTATATGAATGGCTGGTTTATGCCGGGCGGCGGAGTCAAACGCGGCGAGACTTTGGATCACGCCGCGCGGCGTGAGGCTCATGAAGAGACGGGGGCGATGTTAAATAATTTAAGACTGGCCGGCGCATATACCAATTTCAAGGAATGGAAGAGCGACCACAACATCCTTTTCCTTTCCACCGACTTCACGATCAGCGGAAAACACGACCTCGAGATTGCAGAGATCCGCTTCTTTTCCCTCGACGCTTTGCCTACCGGACTGTTGCCCGGTCATCGCCGACGCCTGGAACAATATCGAGATGGAAAACAGCTTGATCCGTTTGGTGAATGGTAGAGACATATTGGTATTCACTTTGTTCTTTTATGGTTAAAATAGAAGAATGGCTGAAACCTTAAAAATCGTCATCCCCATGGCAGGCTGGGGGACGCGTATGCGCCCTCATACGTGGAGCAAACCCAAACCGCTCGTGGGCTTGGCCGGCCGAACTGCGCTCGATTATCTTATGGATATGTTCAAAACTGTTTCGAATCCCAGTCGAACGGAATATATTTTCATCGTTGGGCCATATCTGGGCGAGACGCAAATTCCAAGTTTCATCACCAAATTTTATCCCGATCTCAAGGTGCATTATGTTGTGCAGGGTGAAATGAAAGGTCAATCCCACGCCCTGTACCTGGCGAGGCAATACCTCACCGGCCCGATGATCATGTGTTTCTCCGATACACTCCTCGAAACAGATTTTTCGTTTTTGGATCGCGAAAAGAGGGATATGGTGGCATGGGTCAAAGAGGTTGAGGACCCGCGTCGATTCGGCGTCGCGGAGGTTAGCAAGGATGGCTGGGTGACGCGTTTGCTCGAGAAGCCGCAGTCAATGGAAAATAAACTGGCACTAGTGGGTTGTTATTATTTCAAGAGCAGTGAAAACCTGATGGCTGCCATTGAGGAACAAATGCAGCGCAATATTCAGCTCAGGAACGAATTCTACCTTGTGGACGCCATCAACATCTTGCTGGAACGTCATGCGGTAATGGGCATCGAAAAAATCGAAACCTGGCTGGATACTGGAACGATTGAGGCAACGCTGGAAACCAATCATTACTTTTTGGAACGCGATCAGGATAAAACGAAACATGCAATACGCAAGGGTGTAGAAGTCATTGAGCCGGTGTTCATTCATGAAAGCGCCGAAATTGAACGCTCCGTGATTGGGCCGTACACTTCGATTGGAGCAGAATGCAAAATCAGCGGAAGCCGCATTACCGACAGCATTGTCGAAGCGAAATGCAGGATCAACGACGCAGCACTGAAAGGCTCGATGGTCGGCAAACAGGCCAATGTCCAGGGAAGCGGCGCAAAGGAGTCTTTCCAGTTGAACATCGGAGATAACAGTTCTGTAATTTTAGGGTAGTGAGAATGTCACTACCCCTTTTTATGTGAAGCCACTAGAATATAAGGAAGCGCCATGGAAGTTGTCGAATGCCGATCTGATTCAGAATTTGCGGAACGCCCGCTGGCCTTGACGTGGAATGGAAGCCATTACGAGATTGCGGAAATCCTTGCCCGCTGGCGCGGCCCCAATGAAAAGGGATTTCGCGTCCAAACAACGGATGGCAGCGCTTTTGAGTTGACGTATCGGGAAGTTCCCGATGAATGGCAAGTACAACCAATTTAGATGTCATTGCAAGCAATGACATCCGAGCAACGGAGGCTTAATGGTCCACACAAAGGTTTTGGAACAGACCACTTTGCAAGAACTGGCTAGTGCACACAGACTATCGGAGCGCGTCGTCGGTTTGAAACCATCCGGCATTCGCAAATTTTTTGACATCGCCGCGACGATGAAAGATGTGATCTCACTCGGCATCGGCGAACCGGATTTCACAACGCCGAAGCCCATCCTCAAGGCAGGCATCCAATCCCTGCAACGAGGCGAAACCCATTACACGTCCAATCACGGCAAGATGGAATTGCGTCAGGCCATCGCCGATAATTTGAAGCGGCTATATGGCGTGAGTTATGATCCGGCAACGGAAATCGTCGCGACGGTGGGCGTATCCGAAGCTTTGTATCTGACGTTCACCGCGATCCTCGATCCCGGCGATGAAGTCATCATCCCAACTCCATGCTTTGTCTCGTACCAGGCGGAGGTGATTCTGGCGGGCGGAGTGCCGATTGAAATCCCGAGCCGACCCGAAAATAATTTCCAACTGGACCCCAAAGAGATTCGCAAAGCGATCACCTCGCGCACCAAAGCCATCTTTATCGGTTATCCATCGAACCCAACCGGCGCAGTGGCAGAGCGCGAGGTTTTGCTCGAGATCGCAAAGATGGCGGAACAAAATGATTTGCTGGTCGTGTCGGACGAAATCTATGACCGGCTGGTATATGATTTCAAACACGTCTGCTTCCCAGCTCTCGGCAACAGCGTTCGGAATCGTACTGTATTGCTCGGCGGTTTTTCCAAGGATTATGCGATGACTGGCTGGCGCATCGGATACGCGGCTGGGCCGGCGGACATCATCAAAGGGCTGGTTCGCATCCACCAATACACTATCATGTCCGCACCGACCACTGCGCAGGATGCGGCCATCGAGGCATTGAAGAATGGCGGACGATATGTGAATGAGATGGTGGCGGAATATGATCGCAGGCGCAAATTACTGGTCAGCGGTTTGAACCGGCTTGGACTCAAGACCTTCGAGCCGCGCGGCGCGTTCTATACGTTTCCGAACATCACCGCTTCAGGCATGGACGATGAAGTGTTTGCCCAGAAACTTCTCGAAGAGGAACATGTGGCAGTCGTCCCGGGGAATTCGTTCGGCCCCGGCGGCGAGGGCTTCGTGCGGGCTTGCTACGCCACTTCCTATGAGCAGATCGAAGAAGCCTTGCGTCGCATGGAAAAGTTCATGAGCCGGTATGGATAAAAACACGCCGAGATTCCAAGCTCATTTTGAATTAGCAATAGAAAACAAAAGCCGCCTCTACTCGAGACGGTCTTTGTTTCTTTAAAGTTGACTGCACGGTTCGCCGCTCCGATGCAAGCATCCGTCTTTATATTCCCTGCATAACTTTGTCATCTGCGGTTCACGCTCGAAGCCTAAAATGGACATATCAAAGCAGCACGAACCTTTCTCTTCTCCTCCTTTGCGAGTTCGACGATGAATGCGGGTTCATCGTCGAACTCTTGATTTAAGCGGTCAGGTTGCCAAACGCACCCAACGGCTAACGAAACCGTGTCAAGTCAAAAGGAACCGCTACAAAAGGCAATCTGTATATAGGTAAAAGCACACTATAATTGCAGAGAGGATTGCAAAGTTTTCCCTTCCATCATGGGGACAACCGCGGAGCATAATCAAATCACCTAATGAGACGCGAGGTTCATTTATGGCTATTGTCTCTGAAAAACGTTCTTCCAAAATTATCCCGATCGTTCTTATTATGCTTGGCATTCTTCTAATAGTTCGAGCATATGTAGCCAACCGTCCACTCTGGGGAGATGAAACATCCCTCATCGCAGATATATTATCTAATTCCTTTGCGGGCCTAACCAAGCCATTTGAAAATGAAGAAGTGGCGCCGACAGGTTTTCTGTTTCTCCAAAAAAGCATCGCCCTGTTATTTGGAAACAAGGATTTTGTTTTTAAAATAATCCCTTGTGCAGCAGGGATTACGGGGATACTCTTCATGTACAAGGTCGCGAAACAATATCTCAAAAAAGGAACTGCATATTTATTTGCTCTTGGGCTGTTTATTGTTTCTGGAAATCTTATATGGTACGCCACAGAGGCAAAGCAATATTCCAGCGATGTGGCAGTTGCTTTAGTATTACTTTGGATTGGATATAAATGCACTGAGGAAAGCGCAAATTCAAGAACCTTCAAGATACTGGCCTTCGTTGGAATACTAGCCCAATGGTTTTCATATCCAGCCATATTTATTTTAAGCGCGATTGGAATTGGTCTCGGATTAAGTTTCCTGTTAGCCAAAGATTGGAAGAAACTATTTTGGCTTGGTCTCGCGCTCGTATTGTCGATTATAAACTTCGCCTTTATATATTTCTTTTTCCTGCGTTCCAGATCGTCAGGGTCCTACTTGCTTTCCTCTTGGCAGCAATATTTCATGCCGATGCCACCTTGGCAAAACCCTGCTTGGTTCTACCAAATGCTGCTTCTCTGGATCAATAATCCAATGGGATTCTCGAATGTCCCGCTTACCATAATTCTATTGACAGTCGGTTGTGTTTCCATGTTCTTGCGAAAATGGCAACTGGCTATCTATTTGGTGTTCCCATGCTTCATTACATTGCTTGCATCTGGTTTTCAAAAATACCCTTTTGCTAATCGGTTATTGCTTTTTACTCTTCCACTTGCTTATATCCTGATCGCAGAAGGGCTGGAAAGAATTCGCCTGGTTTTACATACCTTGCCGTGGATTAAGATTAATTCGCAAATTGCCAATACCTGTTATTTATTCCTTGCAGTTTGGCTAATGATCACTCCAGCCTCAGGTGCCTTTCAAGAATTTCTTCATCCAAGTAGGGGAGACGATATTACAACCAGCATGGCTTATGTGAGAGATCACCGGCTGTCGACAGACAAAATTTATGTTAACTATGACGCGGTCGGGCCTTTTCAGTATTATGCATCCTCCTACGGATTCAAGGATAGCGATTATATCGGTGGGATTGAATCAGGCCAGAACCCTGAAAAGTATATTGAGGATATTCAAAAATTGCGCGGCAACCCGAGAGTTTGGTTTATTTTTTCCCACTTTTGCCCCTACTGCAATGAAGATACTTTCATTAGGAAATATCTTTATAGAATTGGAACGAAATTAGACACATTACAAGTCTCAGGCGGAGTAGTATATCTGTATGACTTGAGTTACCACAATCCGTAACACATATCTTGTCCGGTATCTGTTAATCACCCTTTGAAAATAAGATAGCGCAAGGTTTTTCTGTAGATTCGATCAAGTATTTCCTTGTAATTGGTTGTTGCGATTAGGTTGAACCTTCAAAAGTGATATATGGTCTGCCAGTCCGGCACTCCTCACTGATCTCGTTCAAGACCGCCGAAACCAAACGTAAACAAGAGGTCTTATTAGGAAAGGTCGAAACCACGCGCACTCGATAGATCGTTCCTACCGATTACTGAACGCTTCCTACCGCTCGACAAATGGTTGCTTGGTTCCTTACACTCGTTGGACGAGTCCTTGGAGCCACCATAAATGCGGATTCATCGTCGAACTCTTGTTTTATTCGCTAACGCATCGAGAAAATAAAGCATGTCGATAGCAGACAAGCCGGTATTTGGGCAAAGTATTTGATTTGCTTTATAATCCTACATGAAATTGAAGATTTTGTTGGCTAGGAAAGTTAAACGAACAACTTCTCATACAGCATCAACGTACATCTTTAAGGCACAGAGGAGGCCATCATGTCAGAGTTTTTGATTTTCTTCGGAATTGTTGTAGCGATCATTCTGTTGGTGATTATCCTTTCGGGGATTCGTTTCATTCCCAATAACCGCATTGGGATAGTGGAAAAGCGTTGGAGCTTTACCAAAGGATCAGTTAAGAGTGGACTGATCGCGCTGCGTGGCGAAGCAGGTTTTCAGCCGCAAGTTCTACGCGGCGGCCTGCATTACTTGATGCCCATCCAATACGTCGTTCATATGATGCCGCTGGTCACGATCTCGCAGGGCAATATCGGGTATGTATTTGCCCGCGACGGCAGACAATTGGAGCCTAGCCAGGTCCTTGCCTCCAATGTAAAGGTAAACGATTTTCAGGATGTGGAAGGATTCTTGAAAAATGGCGGCCAACGCGGACCTCAGAGACGCATCCTGCGTGAAGGCACGTACGCCATTAACCTGATGCAGTTTGTTATCCTCACCGAGGGACGCACCTATTCCATGCCCCTCAGCCGCGAAGAGGCTGTCGTCATTCAGACCATGGCTAATTCAATTGCAGAGCGGCAAGGCTTCCACCCGGTGGTCATAAAAGATACGGATGATTTAGTGGGAATAGCGACTGTTCATGATGGGCCATCGCTAACACAAGGCGAGATCATCGCGCCCATTGTCGGTGATGACCCAGCCAAACCGGATGAGTACCACAATAAATTCCAAGACCCCGACCGTTTCTTGAATGCCAATGGCTTTCGCGGTCGCCAGTTGCAAGTTTTGGTTGAGGGTACATATTACATCAATCGCCTGTTTGCTACCGTTCAGATGATTCCTAAAACCATTATCGAGGTTGGGAATGTCGGTGTAGTGGTTTCATATACTGGCGAACTGGGCGATGATCTTTCTGGTATAGAGTATCGTCACGGCGAGCTGGTCTCGAAAGGCAATCGCGGCGTCTGGAGCGAGCCGCTCCTGCCCGGCAAATACGCGTTCAATACGTATGCCGGAAAAGTATCGTTGGTGCCAACCACCAACTTCATCCTCAAATGGATCCGTAATGAAGTCGGTGCACATAAGTACGATGAAAACCTGACGGAAGTTTCGCTCATCACCAAGGACGCTTTCGAGCCATTCCTGCCGCTTTCAGTGGTTGTCCATATTGACTATCAAAAAGCTCCACTCGTCATTCAGCGCTTCGGCGATATCAAACGTCTGGTAGAACAAACTCTCGACCCGATGGTCTCGGCATACTTCAAGAATATCGGTCAAACTCGCACCCTGATTCAACTCTTACAGGATCGCGCTGCAATTCAACAACAATCCAGTGTCGAAATGAAGGAAAAGTTCGCGCACTATAACCTTGAGCTGGAAGAGGTGCTGATCGGCACGCCGAGTTCGCCTGAGAACGATAAACAAATCGAGTCCATCCTGATGCAGTTGCGTTCGCGTCAGATCGCTACAGAGCAAGTGGAAACATATGCTCGTCAGGAAAAAGCAGCCGTTCAGGAACGTGAACTGAAAGAAGCCGAAGCACGCGCTTCCATGCAGACGAACATCACGGAGTCCGAATTGAACGTGACGGTGCAAAGCAACCAAGGTAAAGCTGAGTATCAACGTTCGGTACAACAAGCTGCACAGATCCGCGCGTTGGCCGAAGCAGAAGCCGAACGGACAGCTCGAATCGGTATCGCTCAAGCATTAGCAACGGAAGAACAAGTCCGCGCCTATGGCGGACCGCAATTCCAGGTCACTCAACAGGTCCTGCAAAAATTTGCCGAGGCCATCCAACAGGCAGGCGTGGACATTGTGCCGCGTGTCCTAATCAAAAGCGGCGCAGAAGGCGATACCGGAACAGGCAGTGTGATCGAAGCCTTGATGGCCATGCTGCTCTCGGAGAAACTTGGCGCTTCAGTCACCGAACAGACGGAGCGTTCTCCCGAAGCCAATGCTCTGCTGCAACAGATCCGTGAGAGCATGAAAAACACGGGAAAGACTACAGACACACCATAAAGTCACAAGCGGCGACTCTAGCGAGTCGCCGCTTGGAGTTAATGTCTACCTTTGCGAGTTCGACGATGAATGCGGGTTCATCGTCGAACTCTTGGTTTAACAGTAAACAGACCTCCGAGGTCTGGTTGAATTTTCTTCCTTCAAGTCGCTGAACGGTTCCTACCACTCGATATATCGTTCCTACCAGTCACTCAACGCTTCCTACCACTCGTTTTATCGTTCCTGCCGGCCTCCGAACGCTTGCTACCACCCGCTGAATGGCTGCTCCCACTTGCTGGACGTTTGCTCCTACTCGCTCAGTGTTTCCTTGCGCTCGTTCGGGGTTCCCTTGCCCCTTACGCTCGTTCAGCGCTTCCTTATGCTTGCTGAATGGTTCCTTACACTCGTTCAGCGTTCCCTTACACTTGCTGAACCTTCCCTTGACACCGCTAAACGCCTCAATAGATCTCCGAGGTCTCAGCCTCTTCTGGGTACTTCGCGAAGACCTCGGAGGGTTTAATAAAAGCGACTATTTCTTTTTCTTCTTTGCAGGTTTTGTTGCCTTTTTGATTGCAACCTTCTTAGCGGCTACTTTCTTTGCCGCGGCTTTTTTCTTCGCAGGTTTTTCTGCTTTCACCGTCTTCACAAACTTCTCCACCATCCAACCCGTGCTGACGCTCGTCACTTCCTCGCCAGGCTTCACTTCCACCAGCACATCGCCCTTCGTTGTGGCGCGCTTGCGGATCGCCGCCGCGTCGAGTTGTGCGGACTTCGCCGCGCCTTTGCTCATGTGAATCGTCGCGACTTCATTCGGCTTGCCACTCACGATGCCAACGAGCTTGGTTTTCTCTGATAAACTCCAAACCGATACGCCTTTACCATAGCGTCCCTGCGCTGGAAATTCTGTCGGTTGAATGCGTTTGGCTTTGCCATCGCTAGTCATCAATAACGCTTCACCATCAATGGGAAAGATTTCCATACCTACGACTTCATCTTTATCATCGAGTTTCATTCCGTTCACGCCCGCCGCGACCAGTCCCATCGGGCGCACATCTTCTTCGCTGAATTGAATCGCCATGCCGAGCGCGGTGGCGAGCAGAATATCTTTCTTCTTGCCATCGGTCAAGCCGACTGAAATCAATCTATCGCCCTCGTTGATCTTGACCAATGTAAATGTCTGCGACGAAGGACCGGGCAATTCCGTGATCAGACTCTTCTTGACCATGCCGAAGCGTGTGGCGGTGATGACGCAGGTCTCTTCGGGGTAATCCGATTTTTTAGCAGGCAATGCAAAGACCGCGGCCAGCGAATCAGTTTCCTGCAACGGCGAGACTTTATAGTACATCGAACCATCGCCCAGCTTTTCTATTTCGGGAATCACATGGATCGCAACCGCCGCGGCTTTGCCCGCTTTGGAAACAAAATAAATCGTGTCCGAAGTTGAAGCGTGCACCAGCCAGCGCGGCGCATCCGTGCCGGAATGGCGCGGCGGTTTATCGTCGTGGGTGCGGCCCACCAGACCATCGGCGGTCACGCCAATCCAAACCTTTTGTTCCGGCAGAAGATCGCTGGCGGTCAACGCCTTGGTGCCTTTTGCGCCGCCCTTCAAATTCACGATCTGCGTGCGGCGTCGGTCCCCGAACGCTTCCTTGACACGCGACAACTCGTCCGCCACCACGCCGCGCATTCGCTTGGCAGACTTCAACAAGTCGGTCAGGTCTTTGATGATAGCGATCACCTCTTTATATTCAGTCTCGATCTTTTTGCGTTCGAGCGCGGCTAATCGTCGCAGTTGCAGATCAAGGATCGCATTGGCTTGTAACTCCGTCAGCTTGTAGCGCTTCATCAATTTGGTCCGCGCCGTTTCAACGTCCGGTGCGCTGCGGATAATCTGGACGACCTCATCCAGATTCTTTAGCGCGATCATATATCCTTCGAGGATGTGCGCGCGTTGTTTGGCTTTATCCAGATCGAACTCAGCGCGTCGCTTGATGACCGTCAGGCGGTGTTCGATATAGACGCGCAGCGCCTGCTTGAGCGTGAGCGTGCGCGGCTCACCGTCCACCAGCGCCAGCAGATTGATGCTGAACGTGGTCTGCATGGGCGTGCGCCGATACAGATCGTGCAGAACGATATTCGCGTCGGCGTTCTTGGTCAGCTCGATGACGATGCGCATGCCCTGACGATCCGACTCATCGCGCAGATCCGCCAGCCCATCGAGATGGCCCTCGCGCGCCAGTTCGGCGATGCGTTCGATCAGACTCGATTTGTTGACCATGTACGGAAGTTCGGTGACGATGAGGCGGCTCTTGCCGCGTTCCATTTCCTCGGTGTGGACTTTGGCTTGCACGGTCACGCGTCCGCGCCCGGACCCGTAGGCGGCTTCGATTCCCTCTTCGCCTTTCTCTTCGACGATCACGCCTCCGGTGGGGAAATCGGGACCTTGCACGAATTCCATCAATTGATCCACATCAATATCGTCGAGTTTTTCCCAGCGGTCGAGCATATAAACGAGCGCATCGACGATCTCGCTTAGATTATGCGGCGGGATCGAAGTTGCCATGCCGACCGCGATGCCGGTCGCGCCGTTGACTAGCAGATTCGGAATCGCGGATGGCAGAACGCTGGGTTCAGTTAAAGTATCGTCAAAGTTGGCGGTGAAGTCCACCGTATTTTTGTTAAGGTCGGCGAGCAGATCAATTGCTGGTGCCGTGAGACGCGCTTCGGTATAACGCATCGCGGCAGGCGGATCGCCGTCCACCGAACCGAAGTTGCCTTGACCATCCACCAGCATGGTGCGCATCGAGAAATCTTGCGCCATGCGCGCCATCGCTTCGTACACGGCCAAGTCGCCGTGTGGATGATATTTGCCGAGGACTTCTCCAACGATGCGTGCGGACTTTTTATATGCAGTATCTGCGCGGATGCCCATGTCGTACATCGCGTACAGAATGCGCCGCTGGACGGGTTTGAGTCCATCGCGCGCATCGGGCAAAGCGCGCGCCACGATGACCGACATGGCATAATCGAGATATGCCTGCTGCATTTCGCTATCAATGTCTATTTTGCGTACAAGACCAAGTTCCATAAAAACTCCAAAGATTCAACCCCTCCCCAACCCTCCCCGTTTTCTTTGAAAATGGTGAGAGCGACCGAAGGTCGGGTGGGGCAGTGAAAGTATGTTCTATTTACAGGCTTATCTTACGTGGAAAAATGCGCGGCGTCAAGAATAAGTTACAACGACGGTTGTTTCTTGTGACAGTCGGTCACTTGCTGATACGCGTGTGTGACTCGCAATAACAAATCTTCGCGGAAATGCGGACCAATCAGTTGCAAGCCAACCGGCAGGTTATTTTTATCAAAGCCAATATTGAATGAAATCCCTGGCACGCCCGCCAGACTTGCGGGTAAGGTGAACACATCTTCCAAATACATCGCTAGCGGATCATTCACATGCTCACCGATCTTGAATGCCGTGGTGGGCGCGGTCGGCGCGGCAATGACATCCACATCCTTAAACGCGTTTTCAAAATCACGCTTGATGAGCGTCCGAACTTTCTGCGCCTGCCCGTAATACGCGTCGTAATATCCCGCCGAAAGCGCATACGTACCGATCATAATTCGGCGCGCCACCTCCGCCCCAAATTTACCTCCGCGCGTTTTGAAGTACACGTCCAACAAATTATCCGCATCCACGCGCGGCCCATAACGGATGCCGTCATAACGCGCGAGATTCGCAGAAGCCTCGGCAGGCGCGATGATGTAATAGACCGGCAGCGCATACTCGGTATGAGGCAAACTGATCTCGCGGATTTCTGCGCCGAGATTCTTTAACATTTCAATGGCAGCACGCGTCTTTTCTTCGACCTCAGGCTGGATGCCCGTTATGAAATATTCTTTCGGCACGCCGATTTTTAATCCGCGCACTGCATCGTCATCAAATTTGATTTGCGGAACAGGCTGGTTTACTGACGTGGCATCTTTATTATCGTGTCCCGCCATGATGGAAAAGATCGTCGCCACATCCTCCGCGGTGCGGCCAAAAGCACCGACGGTATCCAGCGACGAGCCGAATGCTACCAACCCATAACGCGAGATGCGTCCATAGGTGGTTTTGAGTCCGGTCACGCCGCACAACGAGGCGGGCTGTCGGATGCTTCCGCCAGTGTCAGTGCCGAGCGCGACGGGAACGTAATGCGCCGCGACCGCTGCCGCGCTGCCGCCTGATGAACCGCCCGGTACGCGTGTCACGTCCCATGGATTGCGCGTCACGCCATATGCGGAATTTTCGGTGGACGAACCCATCGCGAATTCATCCATATTGGTTTTGCCGATGATAATCGCTCCGGCTTCCTTCAAACGCTTCACAGATGTGGCAGTGTACGGTGCGATAAAGCCTTCGAGAATCCTCGAGCCGCAGGTGCAAGGCAAACTTTCGATCATCAACACGTCTTTGATTGCAATGGGAATACCTTGCAAAGGTTTATCCGGCTGGTGATTTTTATCTGCATCGTCCGCCTGTTTCAAAGCGGATTCAGCATCGAGATGCAAGAAGGCGTGCAACGATGAGTCAAGTTTTGCAATCTGATCGAGCGCGGCATGCACCAATTCACGCGAGGAAAATTTTCTTGTACTTAACCCCGTTCGCATTTCAGATAAAGTTAAGTCAGTCAGGTTTGACATTTTATTCAAACACCGGTGGAATCTTGAATTGCTCCTCTTCGCCCTTGGGTGCGTTGGAAAGCAATGCATCGGTCGCCAGACTCGGATGTGCTTCATCGGTGCGTAGGGACATCTGCGGCAATCCGCCTCCCGCGGTAGGAGGCACATCTTTGGTATCCAGCTCGCGCAGTTTGGCAACATAATCGAGAATGGCGGAGAGCTGTTCGCGATAGAGTTCTTTTTGTTCTTCACTTAACTCAAGACGCGCCAGCTTGGCAATATGCTCAACTTCCTGTTGTGAAAGGGACATAACCAAATTATATCATCCACAAACTAAGGTGAGGATTTCCAGCCTTCTGCATACCATTGCAAGTATTCCGTCACATGTGCACTCCAATATCCTTCGCTGTGATCACCGTTATACATGTGCCACTCGTGCGGAACTTGATATTCACTAAGCAGACTTTCAAATTGCCTGATCAAACCCAGCTCCCTATCCCGGTCGCCCGCGTCGATCCAAATGCGCGGCCAGGACGCGGATGGAACAGCTTTGATCCAATTCTCGATATAAGGAGCATCCTCGTCGCGGATGGCAGGGGAATGCAAACCCACGGAGCCAAACAGATCGTAATTTGTCAACCCGAGATGTGCGGCCCAACCTCCGCCAAGCGAAAGACCGCCCACAGCACGATGTTGGCGATCAGAAAGCGTGCGGTAATTTGAATCAATATAGGGAATGATAACACTCACTACACGATCACCGAAGCCATCTTCTACGTCAGGGAGATTCCAATAGCGGTCATCAGGGAAGACCATGATGAAAGGAGGCGCTTGCCCCGAACGAATCAAATGATCCGCCGCTTGTGGCGCGCCCAGCCGCACCCATTGATCATCGCTGTAGGTTTGACCATGCAATAAGTATAAAACGGGATAGCGCTGATTGATGTTTGTGTCATAACATGGAGGCAGGTAAATCAAAAACAACTGAGGAGGGTTGGTGGAATCAATTTCGCCGTTATCCACACGACCGGGCTGGGTAAGACAGGTCAGCGGAGTGGCAGTTGGCGTTGGAGGAACGCGCGTGACCGTTGGAGAAATGGTCGGAGCAGGAGTAAACGGAATCACTGAAGGTGTTGGAGTCGCTTGTTCTGACGGCGAGCACGCCCAAAGGCCGAAGAGAAGCGCAAGAAAAAGAAAAAGACGAAAACGAATCATTGTAGATATTCCATGCTTGACGGGGAATCAACCTTCGCATTATACTCGCACCTCATCGGGGTGTAGCGCAGATGGTAGCGCGCTTGCTTTGGGAGCAAGAGGTCCCGGGTTCAAATCCCGGCACCCCGACTCGAAACGATGACCGGTCGGTCATCGTTTTTGATAACAGGGAGCTTTGTGTTAGAATCGGCGCGGAGGGCAGATGACCCAGTTTGACGGTGTAATCGAAGCGGTCCGCTATAAAGGCGGAAAAATTGAACTCGTGCGCGCCTATGAACGGCGCGGTGCTACGTTCTCCGACCGTGTCCTGCTCAACCGCAAGATGTTGATCGTACGCGTCGAGCAGGGCAAGCGATTCGTAACCGGCCAGCGCAAGGAGTTTATGGCCAGCACGTTTGAAGTTGGCAAGCCGGTAAAATTGCTTGGCACGGAAGATCAACAGATCATAACGACGGGGGATCAGTCCGAACGCGATGAGCTTGAGGGTGTTCGCGCATTCTAGTATGCCAGTACGAAAGTCAAGTTATGAAAATCATCGACAAAACCCCATTCCAAACCGAAAAAGGCGAAATCAGCCTGCTGGATCGTTTGCAAGGCACGTTGAAGTACGGCTTCTCCTGGTATCCGGAACTCGCGGTGCAGAAGAATATCATCGACCAGTTGGACCGGGCCCTGGAAAAGGGTTTCGTGTTAATCCGCAATCTGACACTGCCCGGAAGTGAGATCGTCGAGCCAATCATTCTGATTGGACAGGGCGGTATCTATGTGATCTACGTTACACATTTGCGTGGATCCTACGAGGCGAAAGGCGATCAATGGAACATAGAAGACAACAATGGGCGGTCCAGGCCAGCGCCGATCAATTTAATGAGCCGGGTGTCGCGCCTGGCGAAAGTGTTGATACGTTATCTTCAAACCCAGAGCATTGAATTGCAGGTGCCAGTTGAGCCGGTTTTGATTGCAGCTGATCCGGGCCTGCACGTTGACTCGATGCGGCCCGCGGTGCGTGTCGTTCAGAGCGATGCCATTAAACAATTCGCGGCATCGCTTTTGCAGGCACGGCCTATCTTTCGAACCGAGTTCATTTACGATCTGGCGGACCGTATCGTGACCCCGCGGCCCAAGTCCGAGCCCCCCTTGCAAGTGCCAGCGTCTCCTGCCGCGCCGGAAGCGGCTCCTGCTCCGGTTGCTGATAATCCCGCCACGCGTGCGCATGCCATCTTCAACGAATCAGAGCAGGCTCAGCCCCTCAATCCATCTGATGTGGGTTTTGCACTTCAGGACGAATCTGCCGGAAAGTTGCAGGAATTACGCGAGTCGAATCCGGTCCAACCACCGCCAAAACTACCTGCCAAAAAACGCGGCATCAGCATGGCGCAGTGGGCTTTGTTGGGATTTATCGTAATTGTCGAGTTCTGCATCCTTGCCGGATTTGGTTATCTTATCTTCTTCAGCAAGTGATCATTTGCCCCATTGAATCAGCCTCTTCTATCCATCATTATCCCGGCCCATAACGAGGAAAAACGCCTGCCCCCAACTTTGGAGCAGGTCTTTGCTTTTCTTGACCAGCAGAATTATGAAGCGGAAGTATGGGTCATCGAAAATGACAGCACGGATCGAACCCATGAGATCGCACAAAGCTTTGCCAGCCAGCATCAGAATCTGCACGTGATCCGCGCCGATGGACGCGGCAAAGGGCTGGCCGTCCAACGCGGAATGCTGGAAGCACATGGACAATATCGTCTGATGTGTGACGCGGACCTCTCCATGCCGATCGTTGAAGTTACCAAGTTTTTGTCGCGTGATACCGCTGAATTCGACGTCGCGATTGCCTCGCGCGAAGCACCCGGCGCAGTGCGTTATGATGAGCCGCGTTATCGTCATCTGGGCGGGCGCTTGATCAATTTGATCATACGCCTGTTGATTCTTCCCGGCTTGCAGGATACTCAATGCGGCTTCAAATGTTTTCGCGCCGAGGTGGCCGACGATCTCTTCAAACGCCAGACTCTCATGGGCTGGTCGTTCGATATCGAATTGCTATTTATCGCCCGGCGGCATGGCTATCGCATTATCGAGATTCCCATTGATTGGTATTATCGTTCCGAAAGCAAAGTCCATGCATTGCGCGATGCCATGCGTATGATTCGGGACATCTTTCAAATTCATCGCAACGCGCGGCGGGGAATCTACGATGCAGATCGATCCTGACCTTGCGTTTGAACACAGACTCTGGCAAAGCGGATTAACTCATATAGCAGGAATGGATGAAGCCGGACGCGGCGCTTTGGCCGGACCGGTTGCAGTGGGTGTGGTCATCCTGTCCAATAAACCGCGTCTTTCTTCGACCTTGAACGGCGTGCGCGATTCCAAGCAGATGACTCCGCTGGCGCGTGAACATCTTGCGCCGCGCATTAAGGAGTCCGCGCTGGGATGGGGTGTGGGATTGGCATCACCAGAAGAAATTGATTCGCTTGGCATCGTCGCTGCGACAAGATTGGCCGCGTTGCGTGCGCTTGAATCTTTATCCATCGTTCCAGATTTTCTTCTGACTGATTTTCGTCTGGAGCTTCCCGAACTGGATATTCCACAAATGTCGCTCGTCAAAGGCGATGTGAAGTGCTTGAGCATCGCGGCGGCTTCCGTGCTGGCGAAGACGAGGCGTGACGCACTGATGTGCGAGCTCGATTTGCAGTATCCCCGCTATGGGCTTGGAAAACATAAAGGGTACGGCACGCCGTTCCATCGTCAAGCGTTGAAGCGATTGGGATATTCCGACATCCATCGAAAATCATTTGTCTTCAAATAAAGATTGGACTTCCTGATGAAGTCCGATCTGCTTTTACTTTTTCGTTCGCTGATAAACCAGCTTGACAAGCTCTGCCGCAATCGAAGGAATCAGCAATAGCGGAAGCAAAACTTCCCATTGCATCCAACCCAAAGGAACGGTATTGAAGATGGGGTTGAAAAATGGAATGTAGATCGCGCCGAGGATCAATGCAACGGACGAAAGGATCGCGAGGTTCATATAGCGATTACTAAAGATGCCAATTTTCCAGATTGGATAATATTCAGAGCGGGCGGTAAGAGCGCGTCCCAGTTCGGAAAGTGTAAGAGTGGCAAACGCCATCGCTTCCGCATATTCCGGCTGCAACGGATGAAGTTTGAGTCCAAGCAGATAAGCAGAGAGTGTCACCGCAGTGATGGCAATCGTTTGAATCACGATGCCGATTTGCATAAAGCGATTGATGATCGGTTCGTTCTTCGGACGAGGCTTGCGCTCCATCACATCCGGATCGCCCTTTTCGGTAGCGAGCGCCAGCGCAGGCGCACCATCCGTGACGAGATTAAGCCAAAGCAGTTGAATCGCAGTCAATGGTGAATTGCGCGTGATCAACGTGCCGAGAAAGATAATCATGATCTCGGCAACGTTGCATGAGAGCAGATAATAAACAAACTTACGGATATTGTTATAAATGACGCGCCCCTGCTCCACTGCCGAGACGATACTGGCATAGTTGTCATCCGTCAGCACCATATCCGCGGTCTCTTTGGCGACATCGGTGCCGGTGATTCCCATCGCAATTCCGATGTCCGCGCGCTTGATGGCGGGCGCATCGTTGACACCGTCGCCGGTCATTGCCACGACTTCGTCATTAGCTTGCAACGCGTCTACGATCCGCAGTTTATGTTGCGGCGAGACGCGTGCAAACACGTCGGTATTTTCAATCACATCCCGGAGCTGGGCATCGTTCAATTGATCGAGAGCGGCGCCGGTTAATACTTTATCGTCCCGACGCATTAAACCAATTTGTGCAGCAATGGCACGCGCGGTATTGGGATAATCGCCTGTGATCATCATTGTGCGGATTCCGGCTTGACGCGCTTTCGCAAGCGCAGATTTAATTTCTTCACGCGGCGGGTCAATCATCCCAACCAGTCCCACAAAAACCAAATCCTTTTCCAACGCGCCCCATTCTGCGCTCTTTTTCTTAACATCGCGATAGGCCAAAGCAAGCACGCGCAAAGAGTCGTGCGTCATGGCCTCATTGGCTTTATAAATTTTTTTTCGAATGTCCTCATCCAGTCCGCGCGTCTTATCATCCATGGTTTGACAGGACTTGCAAAGAGGAAGGACGACCTCCGGCGCTCCCTTAATAGCGACCAAACTTAGTCCGCGCATCGAATCGTCGTAGTAGTGAGAGAAATCTTCCGCTTGCGGATTCTCAACCCGATGGAACGTCACCATATGTTTGCGTTCAGAGTCGAACGGGATTTCATCGAAGCGTGGATAGGATGTCCGTTCTCGATTGACAACCAGATAGGCATCACCCGCCTTTGCCGCGGCGACCAACAACGCGGCTTCGGTCGGGTCGCCGACCACCCGATATGAATGCTCCGAGCCTTCGACAGGTTCAATTTGTGCGTCATTATTCAGGATGCCAAGCCAGAGCGCAGTGTGGACAGCCATGTGTTGAGCCCATTGAATCTTTTTGCCGCCCACTAAAAAGTTTCCTTCAGATGAATATCCCTTGCCGGTGATTTCAATCGTTTGACCATCCACCCAAAGGCGCGTGACTGTCATTTCGTTTTGAGTGAGCGTGCCGGTTTTGTCGGAACAGATCACAGTCGCCGACCCAAGCGTCTCAACGGAAGCCAGCCGACGGATCAGTGCGTGGCGTTGAATCATCTCGCGCATTCCCAACGCCAGGCTGATCGTCACAACTGCCGGCAGTCCCTCCGGCACCGCCGCAATCGCAAGGCTGACCGCGATGATAAAGACATTCGTAATTTCTTTGGCATACATTTGAAGATAAACCAACGGGCCGGAGAAAAAGGACGAAGCATCGGTAGCATCCATTAGTTCGAGAATGAAAACCACCGCGACCAAAACCAATGCGCCGATACTGAGAGTCTTTCCCAATTGATCGAGCCGACGTTGTAGCGGTGTCTCTTCCGTCTCGACGTTTTGCAACATGCTGGCGATCATACCCAACTGCGTGTGCATTCCGGTGCTGACCACGACGCCGCGTCCGCGCCCATACGAAACCAGCGTTCCCATAAATGCTGTGTTCTTGCGATCACCCAACGGAACATTTTGATTCAAAACGAGGGCGGCGTTTTTTTCAACGGGCAGTGACTCACCGGTAAGCGAAGCTTCCTCGACACGCAAATTGACCGCTTCCAACAAACGCATATCGGCCGGGACATAATTCCCTGCCTCGAGGAAAACGATGTCGCCCGGAACGAGATCCCGTGCCGGAAGCACCTGACGATGCCCATCGCGGAGAACATGAGCCTCAGGCGCGGCGAGTTGTTTCAATGCGGCCAGCGCTTCCTCGGCGCGGCGCTCCTGAATGATTCCGAGCGCAGTATTCAATATAACAATGGAAAGTATCGCCAAGGCATCGAGCCATTCCCCCAGCAACGCAGAGACGATCGAAGAGACGATCAGCAGAATGACGACAAAATTATTTAATTGATCCCATAACGTGATCCAAAAGCCGGGACGCGGCGCTTCCCGCAACTGATTCGGTCCGTAAAGATGCAAGCGCTGAGAAGCAGCCTCGACATTGAGTCCATTCTCATGAACCTGCAAATCGCGCAAAACTTCCTCGGCATCCAGCGCGTGCCACGGCGTTTGTGAATTTTTCTCGTCCTTATCCATGATCGGACTCCAGAATCACCTTCATTTGCTGATCAAGCAAACCATCATGGGAGAAAAAAGACCACCACGATTGTGATTGTCGTGGTGGTCTTGCCAACGCAGGCAACGTATGGATTGCCGATGACTTCTCAGTCAATGGTATGACGACAATCCATTGGCGTCACGAGGTGCGGATGTTTTTCCGCCTGGCGCCACGGCTACTCCCCAACCAAAACCGAGTCTATTCCGTTGCCAAAAGTATGTCAAGCCAAAATTCCGTACAAATCCGTCAACTATTCAGGCGCGATCCGCGTCCCCGGCGGAATCTCCACATTCTTGGGGATGACCACCACTCCATCACGGACGACCCATTTTTCAGCATCAAAATTGACATTGCGTGTAAACGGCCGGATCAATACGCCTTCTCCGATGCGTACATTCTTGTCAATGATCGCTCCCTCGACATCGCAGTTAGGACCGATCCCGGTCGGAATGGAGGAGGGCCGCTTTCCGGGATCATAGTAATCCGACCCCATAAGAATCGTATCCTTGACCTGCGAACCCGATGCAATTTGACTGCGAACTCCGATCACGGAATGGGTGATCTTGGCACTTTGGATACGACAACCATCAGTCAGCAGAACAGCTTCCAATTGGCTATTATGCACGATACTTCCCGGCAAGTAGCGCATGTGGGTATAAATCGGAAATTTTGGGTCATAGAAATTAAACGGCGGATTCGGCGAAGCCATTTCGAGGTTGGTTTCATAAAAAGAGCGAATCGTACCGATGTCCCGCCAATATCCGTCGTAATAAAAGCCATATACCTTGTGCGAATGGACTGCCTCTGGAATGATGTTGATCCCAAAGTCATCGTGACTGGGATGATAGGTAAGCAAATCAATCAGCACCTGGGTCTTGAATAGATAAATACCCATCGAAGCCTGAAAAGGGCGCTCCGGATCGTCACGGCTGATAAATCGATCCTGAGTTTCCTTATCCTGGGGCTTTTCCACAAAATCAGAGATGCGGCCATCCGATTCGCATTTCAAGATTCCCAAACGCGGCGCTTCTTCACGCGGGACGGGATGAACGGCCACCGTTACATCGGCATCCGACTGCCAATGGAACTCAGCCATCTCGGCATAGTTCATACGATAGAGATGGTCACCGGCCAGGATCAAAACATACTCCGCGCCAGTGGATTGAATTTCAAACAACTGCTTGCGCACCGCGTCCGCCGTGCCTTGATACCAAGTCGCTGACTCCAGTGTCTGCTCGGCGGCCCAGATCTGCACCCAGCCTGGATGGAACGCATCGAAGTTATAGGTTTGCGTAATGTGGCGGTGGAGGGATACGGAATTGAATTGCGTCAAGATTGCGACGCGGTAAATCTCGGAGTTGATGGAATTGCTGATCGGGATGTCAATGAGCCGATATTGACCGACCATCGGCACCGCCGGCTTGGAACGCGTCTTCGTCAATGGATAGAGACGTGCTCCGCGTCCGCCACCCATGATTACTGCCAGTATATCGTTCATTGTTGCAGACATCGAAGACCTCCTCAGGAATGAGTATGTTTTTACTATTTCTTAAATCCCAAAAAGTGCCGCAACCTTTGTATTACATATAGAACCGGATAAGCGATGGCTAACAGCACATCCAGTAGTACAAATATAAGATTGAATTTCATGGCTCTCTTCCTCTTCTTCTTTCGCTACAACTCATCTCTTTTTTTAAAGGACAAGAAAAACACAACGCGAGATTGCCAAGGCACTCTCGCGCTATCGTCCGAGCGGGCGAGCGCCCGCAAAGCTGCAGAATGATATAATGGTTCTGTAGTTCCGAACCATAATAGTTCTGCCCTATCGAACTATAATGGTCCTGCACTGCGAACCATAATGCCGAAGGAGGGACTTGAACCCTCAATCCCGAAGGAACACGAGTTTGAGTTGTGCGCGTCTGCCAGTTCCGCCACTTCGGCTTAGGCATATAGTATAACCAACCCCACAGACAAGGTCAAGATGAAACTTGGAATTATCGGACTGCCCCAATCAGGAAAAACAACCATCTTCAACGCGTTGACGCGCGGCAATGCGCCCACGACTGCCAGCGCGGGACGAATCGAAATCCATACTGCAGTGGTGGATGTCCCCGATCCGCGCGTCGACAAACTCTCGGCGATGTTCAAACCGAAGAAGACCATCTATGCCAAAGTAACGTATGCGGATATCGCCGGGCTGGAAACGGGCGCGGCCAAAACTGGCATCTCCGGCCAACTGCTGAATCAACTCGCCCAAATGGACGGTTTTATTCTCGCCGTGCGCGCTTTCGCCGATGACAACGTTCCGCATCCTGCGGGAAGCGTGGACGCAAAGCGCGATGTCGATACGATGTTGAGCGAACTCCTGCTCAACGATCTGATCGCTGTCGAACGCAAATTGGAACGGTTGACCGAAGAACGAAAAAAAGGCGGCACGGATAAGGTCATCAATGAACGCCAAACCATTTTGTTCAATCGGCTGCTTGAAGCATTGAACTCAAACACGCCGCTTCGAAAATTGGATTTCAATCCCGAAGAGTCGCACGAACTGGCTTCGTTCGGGTTGCTCTCACGCAAACCCATCTTGACTGTGTTTAATACAGACGAGAGTCAACCCGCGCCATCCGTTCAGCTTGATCACCCTTCGGTTGCATTAATGGGCAAACTCGAAATGGAAATGGTTCAACTCAGTGCGGACGATGCGGAAGTCTTTATGAAGGAATATGGCATCGAAGAACTCAGCCTGAGCAAGATGATCAAACTATCGTATGATCTGCTTCAACTGCAATCCTTCTTCACGGTCGGCGAAGATGAAGTCCGCGCTTGGACGACGCGGCGCGGCGCCTCCGCGGTGGAAGCGGCGGGCGAGATCCATACGGATATTCAACGCGGCTTTGTCCGCGCTGAGGTGGTGGCATGTGATGATTTGCTTTCGCTTGGTGGAATGAACGAAGCCAAAGCCAAAGGCAAACTACGGCTCGAAGGAAAAGAATATCTCGTCAAAGACGGGGATATTATGCACATTAGATTTAATATATAAATCTGTTGCGACCCAAAATCCACGGTGTAATATCCTTCATCAGCGCTGTCTGAACCATAGGCATACATCCTCCCATCTTCGGGAGCGATGCATGGCATGTCAAAGCATCTGCTCACGATACAGATGCTTCTGAATGCGATTCAGATCGGGCAGTGAGCCTTAACGCGTCCGGTCATTCACTTCCAAAATCTACCGTGTAATATTCTCCATCAGAGCTGTTTGCAACATATGCATATCCTCCGCCCATCTCGGTGACTCCGGTATTCATAATCGCATCGTGATGAACCGGATCATTCATCCACCAATTGAAGGCCTCCTGTGGAGTACCGCTTCCGAAAATGATTTCAATATAGTTGGTAGGGGTATAACCTGCCGCCACAATGCGCTGATCGATCGTCGAGCCATTGGAACCGGTATGGCTCAATAAGCTGTGACACGCCATATCCACGCTATGACCTTGCGCGGCGGCGGTCAACTGCGAATTGATTGAGAGTTTACTCAAACTAGCCTGTGTCCGCGCAGTATTGATCAGACTTTCAATCTGACTTGTGTAGGATGCGCTGGATGTATATTTACAACTCGCCGAACTGTTTGACTGACTCACCGGTGTTCCATTGGAGGGCGTTGCGATGATTGGTGTAATGGATGGAACATTGCCAACCATGATCTTGACCCAAAAGTTATTATAGATACCGATTGGGACGGACTTGCCACTATAATCATCCAGCACGAAATAACCGGCATAAGAATTGTAGGCAGTGGGCGCGGTCAATTGTACAGAGACGTCGACGGTCGCACCCGCTGCAGTGGTTGGAACCGGTGCGGAGTCCGGCGCGCCCATTCGGTCGCCGGCTGCAAACGCAATTGTGTATCCAGTCCAAGGACAGGTGCTGGTGTTTTTGAAGCGCCATGTTTTCGTAAAAGTTGCTCCGGGGGCGACATACGTATTATCAGGGATGGTGACATCTTGAATCACAATCGCCTGTTCCTTGCAAGCTGCGAGCGTGGCGTTAAGGGTCGGCGTAATAGTGGGCGATGCGGTCTGGCTTGGAAAAGGCGTGTGGGTGAGCGGCAGAGTCGCGGTCAGAAAAAGAGGCGTGGAATTGACCGGTTCGGGCGTCGAAATGGTGATGCACGAAACCAAGATCAACATCGCAACGGGAATGATCAAAAGAAGTTTTCTCATATGCTGATTGTAAAACAAAAAAGCTGTTACGTTGCACCGGCCTTACGTCAAAGCAACCGGTTATGGCGCGGCAAAGTCTATCACGTAGTAACCGTAATTATTGAAGAACGAATATCCAACGCCAATATCTAAAAATTTGGTACTTATGAGATTTAGGTTGTGATTGGGGTCTGTTTGATCGGTGGCCCACCAGCTCACCGCTCCTTGCCCGGTGAGCGGCGGAAAACTTCCGTAAACGTTCTCAGTCACATTGGAAGCGGAATAGCCCGCCGCCGCCACACGCGAGGATGGCGTCGATCCGTTGGACCCGGTGTGGACGAATAGGTTGTTACAGGCCATGTCCTCGCTATGAGATTGCGCGGCTCGCGTCAATTGCGCATTGACATTGTAAGGAGGCAATCCATTCTTGGCGCGATACGCGTTGACTGCAGTCACCACGTCATTCACGTTGGATGGATTCACGGTGAACGCACAGGTGGAGGTGACAAGACCAGGACCGCTAGCTGAACTTGTGCCACTGCCAGAAATAGGAGTGGAACTGCTACTTGGGTCACTGGTTGAAGTTCCGCTTGACCCTGTAGCAGTGCCGACTGTGATGGCAACCCACAAGGTTTTGGCCTGGTCAATCGGCATGACAACCCCGGACGGATTTTGGATTTCAAAATCACCGCGATAGGTGCCATCTTCGGCGGGTGCCACCATATCTATCGCAATGTCCAGTGTATCGCCGGGCTTGGTTACACTCAGCGGAGTGGAATCAGGCGCGTCCATCTGGTCGCCGGATGCAAACACCAGCGTATATTGTGGGTTCCAGGCACATGTCCCGGAGTTCTGTACCCGCCACACTTTGTGAATGGCATCGCCTTTGTTGAAATTGGTGTTGTCTGGCACGGTAACATCGGCCACAAAGGATGCTGAGTTTGTGCAACCGGACGGATTGGTGACAACCGGTTGGACCGTGGCTGGAACTTGTGTAGGCGGCAGTTGGGATGCAGGCACTTGGGTTACAAACACTTGAGTGGTGGGGGCCTGCGTGGATGGTGGTATTGCCGTTGCAACAGGAGTGGCATTTCCCGCGCAGGCGGAAAGCAGAAGGACTATCAATAAATTTAAATAAAACAGTTTCTTCATTCTTCTCCTTTGGTTTACAAATAGACTTCAAATCAAAACATCATCATCTGGCCCTTGATCTGTTCAATAGGGTCGCTGGCGACTTGCTGCTCGAAGGTTTCACGCGTCAAGATCGGGACCTCGGCGAGGGCGCGCAATAAACGATATTTTACCAGCCGAACATTTTTCAATCGCTCGGCCAGCGCAGGATCGCGCTGAGCTTTATATGCGACGAGGGCCGCGCGTCCGCCGGGGATGACGAGCAAAGTTTGTTCCGGCGGATAGGATGTTTCAGCGATAGCGCGTTCAACCAAAGCGGATGCCAGAACAGAAAAGACACGGGTAACTTTGCCTTTCTCATCCCAAATCAAGAGCTTATCTTGTTGGCGCGTATGATATTCCAATCGTCTTCCTATTTTATCAACCAACGCTATCATTTGATTGAGTTCCTGGCGGCGCGTAGAAGCCACATCTTCCGCGCGCAGTCTCCAACTAGCCCCATCTTTTTCAGCGTAGGAATTCAATACGGCATAGATCATGCCCTTGGATGGAGTCAACAGCCCGGGAAAGCGAGGATACAAATCATCTTCGATTTCGAGGAAGATGCTATCCGGATTCTTTTGCAGGAAGTTAACCACCGCCACTTCGACGCGGTCAGTCAAATTTTCTTCGCGACTTTGTGCGCGCAAGCTCCACAATCCAGTCTCCACGCTTTCACTGCCAGAATAATGAACAAGATCGGCATCGCCTTTTGATGCAGCTTCAAGGGTGGCTTGTGTTTTTCGCATTGCTTCATCAAACGCCTGATTGTTTTTTTTCAACGCGTGAAATTCAGCTAATGTAATCAGAGCGGCGGCATGGACATGCAGATAACTGGCGGGTTCGCCGCGTCCCGATAAATGTTCGCGGATCGCGGCTCGAATCAAATCCATCTCCGGTTCCATCGATTCGCGATGCAGCTGTTCGCCGCGTTCCCAAACCATTTGAATCGGATCATGCTCGGTGCGCAGGGCAAGACTTTTCAAATCAAAGCCTGCCGCGCCCGCGGCGGTCAATGCCGAGGTGAGAAAAGAAGGTTCGGCTTCCGGCAATAATCCGAAGAACAGGGTGCCCAGCGGAAGCAGATCAAAGAGATGCGAAAATACAGCATAAAGCGCGGTGGCATTCCAGGCCCAGTCGTAACGTCTGCGGCGCAAAGCGAGCTTATACGGCTCAACGGCTTCACGTCCCCATAGCCAGCCGGCCCACAACGCCGATAGAGTCCAAAACGCTTGATTCGGGCGCGGCAGAGCGCTAATCACGGCCGAGATCGGGATTTCTTTCTTGACTTCGTGTGCGAGGTCTTTAAGTCGGCCTTCATAGATGCAGATGCCGCCGCTTTCTGGAATCTTCTTCGGCCATGCTTCATATACAATCCTTGAAGCGGTTTCTGTCCATAAAGCGATTCCACGCTCGAGCGTCATCCAAACATTCTGTTCGCGGAATTGATTTGGGATATTGAGCAGTTTGGGACGCGATCGCTCAGCCGGATAATCCCATAATGTATTGCCCGCGTCGCACGCGTGGAGGATCAGCGCGGTCAATGCGCGGCGGCGTTCCGGCGTGAGATTCAAACCGTCCAGACGATTGATGATGGTCGTCAGTACATACAACGGACGCGGAAGATAATGTTTAATGGCTTCTTCGACATAGGTGCGGTCTTCATCGTCCAATGAAGCGACGCGCTCGAAGGCACGCGAGCGATGCAACGCGTCGGTGGCCGCAATCCTTTTTACGCGGTCAATATCCTCCGGCGTGACAATTCGTTCGCCTGAGTCGCCGCATTCCTTACATGCATAGACGCGCGCATATGGTGCGTCTTCGCCTTTTCGCCATAAAAAGGCTTGGGCAAAAACTTCATGTCCGCATTTTTCGCAATTCGTGACATAAAGCGATTGCAGATGATTCTCAAGATGCTCATCCCCTTTTTTCAAGACGGCCAGATCTGCAAGTGCGGCTTTGAAATCCGATTCATCCGGCGGATGAGCCGCCATTTCGAGTAGGAAACGCGTAATCGGATTATTGACCGTCACAAGCACGCGATAACCCGCGCGTGCGGCTTCGATTGCTACCTGAGGTGCAAAGCCAAATGGATCGAGCAACCAGCTTCCAGTTGAGGCGTGACCCGAAAGCCATGTTGAGACTGTTCCCTCTTCCAGCGGAGGAATAAATCGTGAAAGCGGTCCCGGGTCTGCAGGCTTGAGGCCGGGAATGTAGGGCAGGCTTTCCATACACCAAGTATACATTGGGAAAATAAAGTGTGGAAAACCTGCTCTTGTCAACTCGTGCCACAACGCGGTATAAGCAACGGCTATAAAATCATGAGAGAAAAAGCAGGAGAATTTATGGAAACGCCCATTCCCGGTTTCAGGTCTGTACCAAAGACCGGAGTTATTTATGTAATGAGCGAGGCTGCCAAATACGGATTCAGTTACGACCATCCGGCGTGGGCCAACCTTGGGCAAGGCTCGCCAGAAACGGGTCCAATCCCCGATGCGCCGCCTCGTATCAAAAATCTGACGATTGATCCGACGAGCCACGGCTATTCCGACATTCAGGGGAATCTCGATCTGCGTCAGAAGGTTGCGGATTATTACAACCAGATGTACCGCCGCGGAAAAAAATCCCAATACACGTATGAGAATGTCAGCATTGCTGGAGGCGGGCGCGTGGCATTGACGCGTTTGGCCGCCGCGCTTGGCAACATCAACATGGGACATTTCCTGCCAGACTACACAGCCTACGAAGAATTACTGAGTGTGTTCCGCGCTTTCGTGCCCATCCCCATTTTGCTTGATTACGAATCGGACTATCGCATCACATCTGCAGCGCTCCGCAAGGAAATATTGGGACGCGGCTTGCGCGCGCTTTTGTTGAGCAATCCGTGCAACCCCACCGGTCAGGTGGTGGATGGACGGGAACTCAAGGCCTTGATTGACCTTGCCAGCGAAGCGCAGTGCACGTTCATCATTGATGAATTTTATTCGCACTATATTTACAGCCGCGCCGCGAATCAATCCTATCGCATGATCTCTGCGGCGGAATATATTGAGGACATCAACGAGTTGGCGGTGGTGATTGTGGATGGGCTGACCAAAAACTGGCGTTACCCCGGCTGGCGCATCAGCTGGACCCTTGCGCCTAAATCCGTTATCGAACTCATCGCCAGCGCTGGATCATTTCTCGATGGCGGAGCGAACAGTCCCTTCCAGAAACAAGCCATCGCATTGCTTGAACCGGACATTGCCATTCAGGAAACCATCGCTATCCAAAATCATTTCACGCGCAAACGCGACCTGATGCTGGACCGGCTTCAAGGCATGGGCATTACGGTGGAAGATGCGCCGCAGGGAACATTTTACGTTTGGGCCAATCTTTCCAAACTGCCCGCGCCGTTAAATGATGGCATGTCTTTTTTTGAAGAGGGCCTGAGGCAAAATGTGATCACCGTGCCCGGCATGTTTTTCGATGTCAACCCCGATCGTCGTCGTTTTTTGCGGCGTTATCAAAACTATTGCCGAATCAGCTTTGGTGGTGAAATCGAAAAGTTGGAATTGGGACTCGCATCGATTGAACAGCTGATCAAAAAGTTTTCCTGAACGCTAGACGTTCGTCTTGATTCAGACAATTGCCGCAAACAAGTCAAATAATGGCATCGGCGGATAAAGCACAGCAATTTGCTCGATGCGCGCCAATGATGCAAGTTGATGTTTGATCTCAGCGATGCCGCGCTCGTGATAATCGCCGGTATATTCCCGTCCAGCCACGCGGCGCCCGAGTTTGTAAAAAATATTTTCGGTTGGACCTGAGATCACCAAGCGACCGCCCGGCTTGAGTAATCGCAAAAAACTCGTTAATGTGCCTGACAAATCGTCCACATGTTCAAGCACATCGAGCGCAGTGATGATGTCAAAAGACGCGGCCGATAGTTGGTTGAGAGAGAACGTGCGAACATCGCGGACTTCAATGTTCGGCGGAAAATCAATATACGCCTTCATACGTTCGAACGGAATCAAATCCACATCAACGGCAATCACGTTGTCTGCCAGGCTACTCAGAAACGGAAGCAGAACGCCTGAACCACAACCGAAATCGAGAACGCATTGATATGGCGCGGTGCGTTCAATGGTTTCCATTGTTTTGCGAAGCCTTTGCCAGAACAACCAGTTGATGAATGGATTGGGATGCGAATAGGCCGGAAACGCGGCCTCATCGAGGCGACCCGATTCGGATTCCATCAGCACTTTGCGAATGGCGGTTCGGAAATTGGATTTATAAGCGTTGAAATCGGCGTTGTTCATAGAGGTTCACAAAGCGATTCCTTGGGCACGGAACGCAAATCGCTCTCGATCGCGGAAAGCAACAGTTGAATGCCCAGCAAAACCGTGAGCGTAGGAAGCATTACCGTACCGGTTGGCGCCGGGATATTTAGGCTGGCATATTGAATCCATTTGACGATTCCGAATATCAGACCAAATAAGAAGAGTGGCATGCCCAAGATCAAATAAATCGTTTCCATCGAAAAATCATAGATGAAATTTTTCAGTGCCACACGGCGCAGAAAAGTGAACAATAATTTAAACGGAAATTCAAACAGGACCCGACGGATAATCAGGTTGGAAGCCTCGCCCTGATAACGTGCAGGCATCGGCACATCGCGCACCACAGCGCCCAGCAAATATAAATTTGCCAGCATGGAAGTTTCAAAATAATACGAATGGTCAATTCGTTTCAGCGGAAGTTGAGCCAGCGTCTCGGCGCGGATGGCTAGAAAGCCATTCGTCGGATCGAAGAGGTTCCAGTAACCGGTCGCGGCTTTGGCGAGGAAGCCAAGCCCCATGTTGCCGAGTTGGCGAATGAACGGCATTTTCTGCAAAGCGATAAAATCGCGGAAACGATTGCCCTTGGTGTAATCTGCCTTGCCCTCGATCAGCGGGAGGAGCAACTCTGGCAAATGGCTGACATCCATCTGCCCATCGCCGTCAACTTTAACGATAATCTGTGCGCCGAGTTCCAGTGCTTTGCGGAATCCGGTGACCATCGCGCCGCCCACGCCCTGATTGTGATCGTGTCGTATCCAGACGAGGCGCCGGTCGCGTTTAATGAGAGCCACGATCACATCCGAGGTTGAATTGGGCGAAGCATCATCCACCACGATAATATGGCGAATGTAGGATGGAAGCCCGCGCAGGACTCCGGCGATTTCACCTTCCACCCGGTATGCGGGAACGACCGCGGCGATGCTGAATTTTCGAAAATTAACCTGCTCTCTCATTGCAGGCAATTGTAATCGAACCTTATCCATACGGCGCGGTTTTGCGTTAGAATATCCATTGGACAAGACAACTCCTCAGCTTATAAGGAAACTATGGCATCCACCGGGGAACGAATCCTCATCGTCGAAAGCGATCCTGACATCAGTGATTTGGTTGGGCGGCAAGCGCTTCAGCCGCTGGGTTATCAATTGACTCTGACGGGAGAGGCGGGCGCGGCCATCAAATCAGCGGTTCAAAATCCTCCGGATTTGATCCTTGCCAATCTCAATTTACCCGGCTTGAGCGGCAAGGATTTGATTACCGCTTTGACCTCGCAGGGAATTCGGGCGCCGTTGGTTGTGATTGCGGAAAAGGGACAGGAACAGAGCGTGATTCAAAGTTTTCGACTCGGCGCGGTGGACGTGATTCTCTGGCCGGCGCGCGACGCTGAGGTGGTGCAGGTGGTCGAACGTGCCCTTCACCAGACTCATGAAACGCGCGTCCGCCTCCAACTGGATCGCCAATTGGAAGCCGCCAACCAGGAACTTCAGCGCAAGGTCCACCAGCTGACCACCATTCTGTCCATCGGCAAAGCCGTGACATCCACGACCGATCCGCGTCGGTTGTTCGATCTAATCGTTGAAGGCGCGATGCAAGTCGCGGAAGCGGAAACAAGCTGGCTGATGATCCGTGACGAAAACACCCGGGCTTTCCTATTGACAGCACATCACAACCTGCCTGAAAGCTGGGGGAAGAAAATCAATCAACCTTTGGATGATGGCATCAGCTCATTGGTGGCCGTTTCAGCGGAGACGCTTTCCATCCACGGCACGCCGCTTGAAAAATTCAAGGTGGCATCTTTGGGAAGATCAGCCGCAGTCGTGCCGATCAAAGTCCAAAGTGAAGTGATTGGCTTGTTGATTGTTGTCCGCAAAGCCGATCGCGAAATTGATAAGGTCGCTCAGTCGCTGCTCGAAGCCGTGGCCGACTACGCATCCATTTCCCTCGTCAACGGGCGGCTGTTCCAAGTCGTCCAGCAAAATGCCGAGGCCGCTCGAACGAATGAAAAAAATCGCATGGCCATGTTCGAATCATTAAGGGAGTCCATTCGCGAGGAAATGCAGGTTTCCATGTACCCGCTGGAGGCGCTGCTCTCCGGCAAGCCTGGCCCGCTCACCGCTGAACAGGAAAAGGCGCTCAAAACGATTCAAAGTTCTCTCCAACGGCTCTCGCGTTCCGCTGAAAAAACGGCTGTGCCGGGTGCCGCAAAAAAAAGGAATGGATGACCCAGCGCGATCTGATCCTGCTGGCATTGGATGACGCTCAAATCTTGCGCCTGATGGAGCGCGGATTGCAGGCTGTGGATTATGAAGTCGCCGTTGCCCATGACAGCGATGGATTGCAAAAAATTCTCGACGAGTCATCGCCGGCTTTATTGCTCATTGCAGAACGTTTCTCCGGCAAAAATGGAATCGAAATCGCTGAATCAGCGCTCGAACGCTTTCCAACCCTTCCCATTCTTCTATTTGCCGAAAAGGATACAACGGGCACGATCAAGGCCGTTTTGAAAGCGGGTCTTAGCGGATATCTTTATCCGCCTCTTCACACCGACGATATTGTGGATGCCGTTCAACGAAGCCTGGCCCGCGCCCGGCACCTCGGCGACTGGATTCGCCGCGAAGTCAAGCGCACAACTTCGTCTCTCAAAAAACGAGCCGAGATTTCCGAATCGGAACGCGACAAACTGGAAGCCATCATCACCAATATCGAAGATGGCGTGATGGTTCTCGATCAGGAACAGAAGATCCTTTTCATAAACCGCATTGCCCGCGAGACTTTTGACCTGCCTGCCGACTCAATCGGCAGACTGATACTGCACCTGATCCAAAATCCGGATCTTCAGGCATTTCTGCTCGGCTCAATGGAAAGCTCGGTCAAGCATCATGAGCTGAACTTCGATGATGGACGAATCTTCAACGCACAACAAACTGCCATCCCGAATCTTGGCATGGCCATTACATTCCATGATATTACTTATCTCAAAAAGTTGGAACAGATTAAAAGCGAATTCGTCAACACGGTTTCCCATGATCTACGTTCTCCGTTGACTGCGGTGTTGGGTTATGCCGAGCTTGTTTCGCGTGTGGGACCGCTCAGCGAAGAACAACAGGAATTCGTGAGGCGCATTGAAGCAAGTGTACAGAGTATTACAACTCTCATTAATGATCTGCTTGATCTTGGCCGCCTCGAAGCGGGTTTTGACGCGGGCCGCGAATCGGTCCAACTGGAAAACGTTCTTCAATCCTCTCTGGACATGCTCGGATCGCTGATTACAAAAAAAAATCTACAACTCGAAAAAGATATTTCATCGAATTTACCGGCCCTGCACGCCAACCCCATTCGTATCCGTCAGATGCTGGACAATCTGATTGGAAACGCGATCAAGTACACGCCCAAAGGTGGAACGATCCGCATCAGCATCCGCGCCGAGGATCGTCAGCTCATCTTTGAAATTAGCGACACCGGCCCTGGCATCCCGTTGAATGAACAATTCCGCATCTTTGAAAAGTTCTACCGCGCCAGTAATGTGTTGAACGGGCCAAAGGGCAGCGGTCTCGGATTAGCCATCGTCAAATCCATTGTGGAAAATCATCAGGGAAGGGTGTGGGTGAAGTCGACTCTGGGAAATGGATCCACTTTCATGGTCGTATTGCCGGCATACGAACCATAGAATCTTTTAGTGACATTGATCCCAATAAAAATGCCGCTGCCGGATCTAGATCCGGCAGCGGCTTTCGCCAAAGGAGGAGACAGTGAGGAGCATCTTGGAGGTGTCTTTGTTCCGTCTCCAAATTTATGATACCTCAAGGGCAGGAATCACGGGATTATCAAATGTCACCAAATTATAGTGATAGTATTCACAAGAAGTCTTTTTAATTTAAAAATTTGGCGGTTTTATTTCAAATCAGCCAAAAATTTCTTCATTAATTCAATGGCTTGGATAGAATCCTTATATGCCATCACCTGCAACTGCGGGTGCGGATTCCCGCTGATCATTTTTGAAACTTTACGTCCTTCCTGAAATAAACATAGCACAGGCTTTCCCGCATTCAATGCAAAACCAATCTCATATCCCACGCCATGCGATGGCACGCTGACTTCCGCAACAATTGCGCGCGCTGCGCGAATCCAAGTCACATCACGTTCATACACTTCGCGCGGCGCAACCACTGCCTCCAGCGACATCACGCTGGTTTCAGCAAGATGCGCTGTCGGCACCTCGTGACCATCCATAAGGAGGGCCGCTACCAAATCCTGATACACGCGTTCAAATTCGCGCCCACCGGTAATGGAGCAGGCAAAATAAATATTCATTTTCTCGGAAGTCGCGAAAGGATGGATTGATTCGAGATCCTTGCTTCCGGCATATTGCCGCTTGACCGCAGGCTTTCCAATTCTGTGCTAAAGCCCATCCAATCTTTGACCAGAATGATGAAGTGGGGTGTGCGGTCCTGAAAGAAAAACGGCGAGAGAAAAAACCTTAAGACGGAAAGAGGTAACGGGAATCCATTCAATTCGATTTTTATCGCGGTCATGCCGGCTAACGGTTCGATGATGTCGCGCCTCCAGCCGGAAATACTTCGCGGTGGAAACGTTGCCCCAATACTGACTGTGGTCGTGCGAAGAATGCGGCGATATGAAATGCTCATCCGCAGAAAAGGCGTCACCAGCTGCAAATGATCGCTGAACGGTTGGACATATCCGGCTTTGCGAAAGGCTGCCATGATCAGCGATACCACGGTCACTGCGCCGCCCAGCCAGGCCATGGTCTGCCAGCGCCACGGTTGGGCAAGCCGCAGGAATGGATCCTGATAAAGCGGCCATGCAAGCGAAGCCAACGCCAAGCCTAACAACAGAACGGCGGGCCACCAGCGGTCAATCATATGTGTATAAATGACGAGTGGATAACGTCTTCCAGCTTTTGCCATAGATCATTCTTCGGATGAAATCACGCGCCCGCTTCTTTTCCCGACCTCTGGCTTGCCACCGTTTAATTGAGCGCTCAAGTTCCCGATGGCTTGTTCAAGATGTTCGCCGCGCAGACTAAATGTAATATCGCCGCGTGTCTTCTCGATGATGCCACGCGCCAAATCAGTCTGTCGGCGCAGACCGTTGGTGATCGCATCCGGATAATCCATCGTAACCAACACAGAATAGATATCATCCATGATGCTGAGCAGGCGTTCCGCTTCCTGTGAATAACCGTGCCGCAGAATATCCAGCGTCCGCCGCCGTAATTCGCCCACCACCTCAGCCAGACCATTCAAATAAGTAAATCCAGTTACGCCTAATTCCTCCGGCGTGAGCAGTGGCTGATTTTGAATCAACGCACAAGTGACATTGGCTTCGACAAATTCTTTCAACGCATCTTGTGTATAGCCTGAATAGAAAAGGTCAGGATATTGGGCAAGATCATTTTTCAAACGATCCGCCAATTCGCGCGCCTCGGATAAATGCTGCTGCATCACATCCGTCTCATCGCGATGAACCGCGCGGATCGCAAGGGAACAGGCACGCGTCAACTGACGGGCTTGAGCCAATGCCTGGTCGCGGGATGCAGTGCGTGCGTCAAAGCTATGGCGAATCTGATCGGCAATACTTTCAAGTTTTTGCATGATGGTTTTTGATCCTCGGCATCGATCTTATTTAGGAGGCTCAGGCGGCTGGTGCGGACGAAAGAGATTCTCTGCCAGCGAGCTGTTGGTCGGGACATTAATTTCACCAAAGGCAAATTCATATCGAGACAGGTTCTCCGATAAAGCGCGCACAAGCAATTTTGCGGAAAGCGGCGACATCAATACCCGCGCTTTGACAGTGGCCTTGGTATCCCCAGGCAGAATGTGTGCAAAGTCAATCACGATATCGGCAGGGGAATGCGAGATGCGCGCCAGATTGGCATAAACGATATCAAGCCCGGAGGGAATTTCAAGCGAGGGAGAAGGGGGTGGAGTGGGAAGAGACATGGGTTTTCCGATCAGATTAGGGGCGTGGCCTATAATTTAGAATGGAATATCATCTTCAGCAGGAGCCACAGCCATATCCCCTGCATCAGTCGCGGAACCGGCGCCAGAATCGCTGTCGCCGCGTGAGGACAAGAAACGAACCGTTCCGGCTGTAACTTCAAATGAAGCGCCGGACGAGCCGTCTTGTTTCTGCCAGATGCGAGGCCCCCCAGTATTTTTATCTGGCGTGAGTCTACCTTCCACCAGAACTTTCGAGCCTTTCTTAAGATATTGGTTGCAGACCTCGGCCTGTTTGCCCCAAGCTGAAACGCGGAACCAAATCGTTTCGTTAACCTGTTCGCCATTACTGGATGTATATTTACGACTCGTAGCAACCGAAAACGAAGTCACAGCCTGTCCTGAAGGCGTATAACGCATTTCAGGGTCCTTACCAAGGTTGCCGACAATGATGATAGTGTGGAACATGGGAATCTCCTTTGTGTATGGGGAACGCCGCAGTCGCGGCGTTGACGATTTATATTTCAATTGTACACTTGTTGTCGATAGTTGCGAGGAGATTTAAAAAACGACCATCACATTGCAATGTGATGGTCGTTTAATTCGTGGTGATTAATCAGCGGCGGCGACAACCGGCTGTGACGCCTCTTCCGGTTGAGGCCGGGCAGCTGTCAAGAATCCGACAAACATCAAGATTGCCGCAAGCAGCTCTCCGAGATACAAGAATTGTCCATAGCCCAGATGAGTCAGTTCGCTGGCTGTCGCCACGGATAAAGCACCGACAGCAATCAGAATGTTGCCGATGACACGATTCGGCAGGACGCGTTTACGCCAGAACAAAAATGCCGAATAGAGTGCCCCGCCCACCAAAAGAATAAGTCCATCTGTTCCAAAAATAATGGTCGGGATAAGAATTAGATTGAAGGAGGCGGCTGGAATAATTGCCTTATACTGCTGGCTGATCGGCGTTCCCAAATGAAAACCGCCGGCATTAATCGGGATCGATAGCATCAGCGCCGCGCTGGCGAGACTCGCTAGGATCAAAACGCCGCTTACGATGTGAACCCAACGCCGCCTGACCAATAAATAGAGCGTACCCTGGCCGATCCATGCCGGATTCAGAATGGCACCGAACAGATACCACATCACGAATACTGCCCGGCTCCAAGCCAAGGAAAGATATACCTCCGCAAAGCTGCCCAATCCAAACATTGCAAGGCCGATGCCCCAAAACAAAAAGGGCAAAGCGCGGCGCACAAAGTAACGCTGGAAGACATAAATGGTGAAACCTAACATGAGTGCTGTCGAGATAAACGGAAGAATTTGATTGATCGACATGATGTTCTCCTTTCAGGTAAGAATTAAAAATGAACGATGCCGAGCAGTACCGCGGCCGCAAATAAGATCAGTGCCACCGTAAGTATCCCCATTAGAATCAAAAGCAAGGGGATGACTTTTTCAAACATCAAAGAGTTCTTTGGCATATGCGATTTTTTGTTTGTGTGCGAATCGTCCGTCATATTTAGCTCATTCAGTCAAGTCTAGACGCCATATATTTTCCAATAGATGCGTAAACGGGTCAACGCAGGTTTCAGTAGGTTTATATTAAATTTTGAATAGAATCTCTTATCTTACATTATTGCGTTTTCCCGGGTTTCTGATTTATACTTTCTGCAAACCCTAATTGGAAAACAATCCGAAAATGCAAATTTCTAGAAAACATAATCTGCTGGTCATCATTATTGCGGCGGTCATGATTTCACTGACGACCATTTCCTGCCATATTCTATATACTCCATCTTTGGGATTCGTGCCCAATGCCATGCCCAAAGGACAGGTGGGAGTTTTTTATTACGCGATCATAAAAATCACAAACAATGAAACGCCAGCGGGCGAATTCTCCATCTCTGCAGGTAATCTTCCGAAAGGCCTGGTATTCCAAAGACTCACGGGTCAAGATGCGGTTTTGATTTCAGGGGTGCCGCAAGAATCCGGTGCGTTTCACATCTTGCTCAACGTGTGGTGCTACGGCACCAATCACACTGGGCAAACGGGGACAAAAGATTACGTTATCCCCATCAACCCATAAAGATTTTAGCTTAATATATGCCTTGTAATTCATCGTCCTGTCATTTTTGAGAAGTAGAATTAAATCATCAGTGGACACAGCTTCTCCTCCTCAAATAGACATCCGAAGAAACTGTCTCGGATGTCTTGATTTTCCAAAGAAATCCAGTTTCAATTTTCATAAGTTTATAAGCTTTTAGTGTTATATTTTCTGAAACTTTTGCCAAAGAAGGAGATGTATGGATAAACCTAAACGTTATCATCCCGCACTAGTAACACTGCACTGGCTGGTTGCTCTGCTCGTATTCACGGATTTATGTATCGGATACTTTTATATTCGTCCGATAATAATGCGAGGCAGAGGCGGCGTGCCCGGCACCGATCTGATCTTGAAAATCCATATGGCGGCCGGGGTTGCTATTTTGATTTTCTTGATTATCCGTTTCATCATCAGGCTCACCACACCAAAACCTGCTTCAGCGGATGCAGGCTCCAAGGCACTCAATGTTCTAGCCAAAGTGGTTCACTATTCTTTATATTTCTTTGTGTTCGCAATTACCGTTGTGGGCTTGATCTTTTCCCTGCAGATAAATCGTTTCCAAGTGGCTTTTCTCGGAGCAACAAGCGGCCCTGGCTTTGGACCTGGCGGCGGATTTCCTCGTCCCGGCTTGGGCACGCCCGGTGCTTTTCCTCAGCCCGGACCGGGTACACCCTCTCCTAATTTCAATGGCGCACCAGGCTCTCCTGCAGCTCCCGGATTTCGTCCGGGGTCTGGTGGTGGTCGCCGCGGCATCAATCTGCTAATGATCCATCTCTATATATCGATCATTCTGATTGTTTTGCTTACTCTGCATATTCTCGCCGCGTTTTATCATCAGCTCATTCGCAAAGATCGTCTGCTTAGCAGAATGTGGTACGGACAGGCATGAACGCAAGAGTGCGAAGGAAATTCCTTCGCACTCTTTTTGTGAAATGTAAACCACTCTATAAATGATCTTCCTTGTTTGACGTTGCCCGTTCATTTAGGTAGGAGTGGCTGTGGGTTTTGGTGTGGGTGTAACTGTTGGTTGCGGTGTAAGTGTAAATGTCGGCTTTGGTGTAGATGTTGGTGTGGATGTAGGATCTGCTGTTGGTTGAACTGTGTTGGTCGGAGCCGGAGATGTATTGGTTGAAGCAAGAGGCGTGTTGGTTGGAGTAACTGTAGCAGTAGTAGGAGGAATGGGAGTAGCAGTTGCCGTATCTGCCGGGGTTTGAGTATATTCATCCTCGTTGACATCAATCACGACATCGACTGTCTCTCCGAACGATTCGCCGGAGGCATTGTTTAAACACCAGGTACCCGTATATTCCCCCGCAGTGGTTGGAGCGGTCAACGTCACCGATATTTGTGCCTGCTCTCCGGGTGCGACCAAACTCCCTACACTTGTATTTCTTCCACCCATTTGAGTGCCCCTGACAAAGTTCAGGGTATAACCGCTACCCCATGTGCAGGAGCCGGTATTTTGAAGCACCCACGTTTTGACAAAAGACTGGCCGGGATTCTCGACCGTATGATCGGGAATGGTCAAATCGGAAACAAAGGTGGCATCATCACAGGCGGCCCCGCTGGAAGCGGATGTTGACGTAGCCAGAAGAAAAATAAAAGTCGGCGTCACCGTGGGCGAGTTTACCGGAGTCTGGGACGGAAAAGGCGTCAAGGTGGACGTCAGTGTTGGAAGGATGATGGCGGCCGTTTCAGTGGCAGCCGCCGCGGCCGTTTGAACCACCATCAAATGGACCACGCCCGGATTCGGCGTTGGAATCTGCTGAGGCGCCGCGAATTTCGTTACATCGCAACCCATCAGCAAGAGAACAGAGGCGAGGATGATTTGCAAAGCGCGTCGTGAATTCAATTTCATACGCGTTTCTCCTCAGACCGTTTATCCTGTGTTATTTCACAGTGAACGCGACATATAGGAGATACATAGGGACCACGCGCTATGTCTTAGTAGGAGTTGGAGCAGGAACCGTGTTGGTTGGAGCAGGAACCGTGTTGGTTGGAGCAGGAACCGTGTTGGTTGGAGCAGGAACCGTGTTGGTCGGAGCGGGAACCGTGTTGGTCGGAGCGGGAACCGTGTTGGTCGGAGCGGGAACCGTGTTGGTCGGAGCGGGAGCCGTGTTGGTCGGAGCAGGAGCCGTGTTGGTCGGAGCGGGAGTATCAGTGCTGGGAGTATCGGTCGCTGTGTCTGCCGGGGTTTCAGTAGACGCATTCCCGTTGACATCAATCACCACATCAACAATCTCTCCAAATGTTATGTCAGAGTCATCCGCTAAACGCCAGTTACCCTGATATGTTCCGGCAGTAAGCGGAGCAGTCAACGACACGGATACGTCGGTTTGCCCGCCCGGGGCAACGGAACTGGTGACAGGTCCACTCGTTCCGCCCATTTGGTCACCGCTAAAAAACCGCATGGTGAAACTGGTGTCCCATGTGCAAGAGCCGGTGTTTTGGAGTGTCCACGTTTTGACAAAGGTCTGGCCTGGACTCATCACCGTGCCATCGGGAATGGTCGCATCTGCAACATAGCTTGAATTACAGCTGGAGTCGCTGGTAACGGAGGAAGCGGAGGTTGGCAAGGAAGATACCAGCGTGGGCAAATCGGTCGGAGCAGAAGTCCCGCTATCGGTCGGAGTTAGATTCGAATCAGTATCCGTCGGCATCGGCGTCACGGTCTGCTCGTCGGTGGGCTGTGCGCTGGCGGCCTGGGCTACAATCGTCTGCGCGGCAGAGGTATAAATGGCAGAAAGCGTGTTGGCTGAATTTGTTGAAGGGCCACAGGCGCTCAACAAAATAGCCCATAATAGAATGGAGCCGAGGAGAACTCTTTTTACATGATTCATAAGACTTATTCCCTTCAATTGATTCACTTTAGCAAATTATCCCCATCGTACTGAACCATGATGAAAGAGTTGTGAAGTTGTGGTGTCGAAATTATGTCAAATACATGAGGAGATTTTATTGATTTCCTATTTAAGATATTTCCATCACGAACATGCCCGATTTTATTTGTGACCGCCGACTTTGCAGTAAAGTAGCAGATGTGGTATTTTAGAGTACTCCAGTAATTCACATTTTATTGGTTATTGGTTTTGAGTTCAAACCCATGTTTTGAAAGCCTTGGCTACTTTAACTGATTTCTTGAAAGCGACCACAGACTGCCTGCTGAAGAGGTGAGGCTGATAAAGAGCCTGTAGTGCAAAATCTAAGATGATATATAATTGCATCAAATGTGCTAAGAAGCTTTTTTTGAGTTTTTAGCCGTAGAGCTAAAGTCCTAACTAAATATCCACGGCTCTGTTTTTTGTGCGTTGACTTCTTAATTCCTGATACACTTATTAGTTTACGTAGAAAATATGATGCAGATAACTGATATCTCGAGAAATAGTGCCGATTCTGCATAGTTTTAATCTTATGATTTTATCACTGTTGCGTGCGGTCTCACCTTCCAAACTTCATATGCTTTCTGCAATTCCACTTGCGGCTGTTTGATAGTCGCTTTGGAAAAGGTTCCTCTACAAGTAGGATATCTCCTTATGCTTGGGTTCTTGGCCTTCAGTACAAGGTCAAGGCATCCCCGAGCCTTTGCAAGACAGAATTCAAATTCTTTTTCTTAATCACTACGGATCGATCAATAGATTCGGATTGGTCCGCGGATTAGTAAACGCTCTAAGTCTTGATGAATTGCCATGAACGAGGCTTGGATCACCGCACCTTGGAGGAACGTTCTCGCTTAAGTCATGGAGTGCTTACCCGACTCGAGAAAGGCATCAGCGAGCCGACGTTTGCGACCGCTGCTCGACTGCAAAAGGGATTAAACATTGGGGACAAGGAATTTGGGAACCACAATCGAACGAAAAGGAAATTCGGAAGCCCAGAATGATTTACAAAGGCGGCGCCTCAGAGGCTGTCCATGGATTAGGCTTGATCGGAGCGTGGCTCTATTACGTTAGCCATGCCGCCACACTTTGGCTTGGCGTGTTGGGAATCTTCAAAGGCATCTTGTGGCCCGCGCTGCTGGTACACGAATTATTGAAATATTTCCATATGTAAATAACGTGGGGCTGTCCTTTCTATGGACAGCCCCAGCAAAATGTTTATCCAATCACCTTATCCAGCGCACGACGCGGGCTGGATAAGGCTGCGAGCATGGGGTATCCCAATCGAAATGGCATGATAGCCTGCCACTGGTCATTGCCAACCAACGCGCTGACAGCGTTCCCCAATACAGGCTCAATCCCAAGTTGACGTTCACGGTCGACGCGCTCGCACATTTGATTCATTGGTTGCATTGCAATGCCTTGCGTTGTCGCCCACAAGTGTATGCGTTGCCAGACTTGCCCGCATTGCAGACGTTGAGTGAAGTTCAATCCGTTGGGTACGGTCAGGATGCCAAACGCCGCGGCGGTGGGAACCATGATGTTGCGTATATCTTGAACGAAGATTTGGTCGCCTTGCCGGCGGGAAATATCAGGCAGGAATTTTGCCATGCCAGAAACGAATGAGCCCAGCCCTTGCGCGTCGGGTGTGACGCCATCGGCAAACTCTTGCAACTTATGCCAATCCTGCCGCCACCACGCATGACTGTCCATGCTTTGCTGTTCGTCGGCGATTAAGGCTTCAGCGGCGGAGATGGCGACCTGCCCAAACTTCGCGCGCGAAGATTCATCTTTGAACCAAAATAACCGCACGGCAGATTTGGTGATGAGCTGATCAATCGAGTCAAAAATTTCTGGCGCAACGACGCGTGATGTGTCGTAGGCCGCGCGGTTCGTGTGTCTGTGGGGGATGGCGAAATATAGCGGAGAGGTGGCTGGTGAGGTCGAAGTGAGATAAATGCTGGCGGCGTGCGACTCGAGTATCGGGTCGGGCATGAGGCGGATGTCCGCAGAAAGACCTTCGACTTCGGCGGCAAGTCGCATATTTTCCAGTGCACATCCAAGACCGATATACATTTCGCGACGGAAGGGGTCAATCACGCCGATCTGTCTTTCGGGAACGGCGAAGAGGTCAATGGTTGTGGCAGTGATGCGGAACATCCATGGCTGGGAGTTGTGCGGGTTGGCAGCGAGAATACCAGCTGCGACGATTCGTTCACTTGCAGTTTTTGCATCGTGCCAATTTGTCCAGGGTTCGTAGGCGGGACCTTGCCCAACGCTAAACACGCCTTGATCCACCGCGCGGAACACACTACCGCCTGCGACGACTACGAGCATCGCACCGCCAAGTTTTAGAAAATTACGTCGAGAGAGTTTCATGTCAACATCCTATTTGAGTAAATATCTTTGGTAGTGAACCATCATCATTTCGATGGCTTCATCAAGTGTGGACTTGTTCATTTTTTTGCCCGTACTTTCGGTGTAGGATAGCCATGTATTGCCGAGCACCCATCCGATGAGAATCACGTTCTTGATTTCTTTCGGATCAACGGCTCGGACTCTGCCCGCGTTTGCCAGCAAAGTCATCAACGCTTCTTGCTCTGCAAGCCTTTGTTCCTGAACCTCCCGAAAGCGTTTGCTGAGCTGCGCATCGTGCCGCACCAAGGCGGCATACTCGCGAAAGAAGAAGCGATATTTCCAGGTGAGGCCGAAATTCTTTCTAAGAAGCGCGCGCAGTTTCCCGATGCCGAAAGATTCGTCCATGCCTTTGTAGATCAATTGCCACTCAGAGAACATTAATTCGTAAATGGCGCGGATAATCTGCTCTTTATTGCGGTAATGATATTGCAAATTTCCCGCGCTGATGCCCAATGCCTCCGCCAAGGCATTCATTGAGACTGACGCAGTGCCTGATTCGTTGAAGAGTTCGATGGCTTTTTGAAGGATATTGTTTTTGGTTTGCAGTGAGGCCTTGTAAGTCCGTGGAGACATTGGCGCTCCTCTAAATTTAGTATATATTTACTAATATAGTATATGATTACTAAATTGTCAATGGGCAAAAAAGACCCCAATGTGCGGATGGTCGTGGCAACCGCTTCAGCCACCTCTTGTGTTGAGCCATGAACAGAGGCATAGGCTATCAAAACCTTTTTTTCCATAATTGTTTCTCCTTTTCGAACCAGATCAATCTGCCTCGGTAGCCAACCATGGCAACACTGGTCAAAGAACCTTTGCGGGCTACTTATGCCTTGCTTTGCGCAAGAACGCTGCCGTCCTACCTAAATTTCCGAATATAGGGAAAGTGCCATATCCGCGGTATCTGTCGCGTAATCGCGCAAGCTCTCCCGGATGGTCGAGCGCCTCAGAGATCGAGCGGAAATACTCACTCATCTCTGAAATAGAGTTCTTTACGCTCACTGGACCGTGACCCGGCACCACCGTTTCAATGTTGTACTCCGAGTCCAACCGGTCTAGATATGATAGCCAAGACTTGAGGTCGGTATTGCTGTCAAGCAAAACGGGATGCATATTCACCCAGACCAAGTCTCCGGCTGCGAGCATTTTCCTGTTTTCGAATAGAACAACCAGATCATTCGGTGAATGGGCCTGTCCAAAGTCTATAATGCGAACTACTTCGTCATCTATCTCAAGACGCATTTCCTCACCTGGGTTCAGCACCCGATCCGGATGTTTGCTGTGCGCGGTGTCGATATCCCATTGTTTCCAATTTGTACTTCCCGAGATGACGAAAGCCTCTGGATACAGCCGATTCCCACGCGCATGGTCCATATGGAAATGAGAATTGATCAGGGTGACCTTCCAGGCATCGACCTTCTTTCTGAGAGCCTTTGCCCCTCCGAAGAATTTTGTATCAACGACTATCGCTTCTCGATTGTCTTTCGAAGTAAGCACGATAGAGTTACACCCACCGCCGAGGTAAACCTTCATCTGACTGTCAACGTTCATTACTTGCATGGTGCTAGATCTCCTTTTCTATGTTTCCACTAATTGGAATTTTTCTTCATTTACCACCTTCAGAAAAGATGGAATCATGAAACCTTAATACGGATCGCATCATAGCAAGAACCCTCTCTTTTCGTCATCTATAAAAAGTTAGATCCAAGGTTATATCTTTCTTAACCGCTTTGGAATAGAATTGGAAAGATGGACTTTTCCGTCTCACCCCTTGTCCTTACCAAGTTGCGCGTGCCAACCGTGCGGGAACGCCTAATCCCGCGCGCCCACCTCCTTGACATTCTCAAAGCCGAACGCGACACCAAGCTTGTTCTGGTCTGTGCGCCCGCCGGATACGGCAAAACCACCCTTTTGACCGAGTGGGCGCAATCCCTCAAGCAAGAGGGGACTGCGGCGATCTGGTATTCGCTCGATCCAGGGGATGATGATCCCATCCCATTTTGCGAGCACCTCGTTGCAAGTTTCCTCCAAGCACTCGGCCCCAGCCCCGAGTTGAACCAGCTCGCCCAGCTGCTACGTACCGCTCCTGAGATCGATCTTCAGTATGTCCTCAGTAGCGCCATCAACGCTGTCCTTTCCGGTGATCGAAAGTGTGTGCTGATCCTCGATGACTACCACCTGATTAGTGCTCCGGCCATCCACAACGGGCTGACCTATCTCGTCGAACACCTGCCGGCGAATCTGCTCCTTGCTATCGGTAGCCGTTCCGATCCACCTCTGTCTCTTGGTCGATTGCGCGCCCGCGGACAGCTGTTGGAGGTTCGAACCGCTAGCCTGCGTTTTAATGAAGCTGAAACAGCACAATTCTTGAATGAACTAATGCAGTTGGAACTATCCCGTGTGGGAATTGCTGCATTGGAAGAACGCACGGAAGGGTGGGTGGCTGGGCTGCAACTGGCAGCCATCTCGCTGTCTGGCCGTACCGGAGGGGAAAAGGAAGAGGCGATCGCTTCGTTCAAGGGCAGCCATCGCTATCTGGTCGAGTACCTGGTGGAGGAGGTTGTCAACCGACAGCCGAAGGATGTGCAGGGCTTTCTCCTATCAACTTCTATCCTGGAGCGCCTCCATGCTCCTCTGTGTGATTGGCTTCTGGGTGAAAACGGAGCTGGTACCAGCACCCCGAACTCTGTTGCAAGCTCGTCCCTATCGCTCCTCAACTCTCAAGCGGTTTTAGAATATCTTGAGAAATTCAACCTGTTCCTGATGCCGCTGGATGATGAGCGGCTCTGGTTTCGCTATCACCACCTGTTTCGCGACTTCCTCCTAACCCGACTTGGTAAAGATCAACCGGAGCGGATCCCGGCACTGCATCGGTCAGCCTGTCAGTGGCTCGCTGAGCACGGGTTCCTGCGGGAAGCCGCCAATCATGCCTTCCAGACCCACGACTGGGAGTTTGCCGCGGCTTTTACAGAACAGTACATCTTCACCCTGATGATCCACACTGATATTGCGACTATCTACGAATGGTGTTCAAGATTCCCCGAGGAGGTGATGAGCCGGCATCCTATGCTCTGCCTACATCAGGGGCTGGCATTGGCCTATCGATTTCAGCGCAAGAACAAACCCAGAGTTGAAGCGCGTCTGAAACAGGTCGATCCATTGACCGCTGCCCTCAAAGACAGGCAACTGGCACGCGGGCTTACTGATCTCGCGGCGGTCGTGCGTACTTTCCTGGCCTTTACTCCCGATCTTCTTGCCGATCCCAGAAATATCCTCTCTATGGCACAGAACATGCTGGCTGCCTATTCGGAGGGAGATACTGGCCGGTTCAGTGGACTGCTTATGACAGGTTATGGCCATATGGCACTTCAGGATGGACCAACTGCCGAGCTTGCCTTTGAAACAGCCAGGCAACTTGCGTTGCGTGGGCAGTTCTATTTTGGGGTCGTGGACTCGGCATTTCATTTGGCGCAGCTTGCCCAAAGCCAGGGTCGGTTGCGTCAGGCCGCAGAAATCTGCCGCCAGGGAAAGGAGGACCTCGCGGCTCTGTTCTCTCGTCCGGAGCGGGAGCTCCCCGCCCTGGGAAGCCTCGACGTAGCGCTGGGATGCGTCCTATTGGAGCAGGATCGGTTGGAGGAAGCGGACCGATGCCTTCGCCGCGGCTTGGAACTGATGGGTGGAGGGATGAACCCCCATTACCTTATGACAGCCTACGTAGCATTGTTTCGCCTACGTCAGGTTCAGAATCAACCTGCGGAGGCGATAAAGGCTCTCGACCAGCTCGCAGCTATCTGGCCCGATATCTCCTTCCTCACAAATGGCCTGCGGGTATTGCAACTTTTGCGAACCACCCCGCGGGAACCCAGCACACTGGCAAAGGCGGGAGAATGGTGTAGGAGTATGTCCATTGTGTTCACGGACGATGCTCCTCTACCAGGGATGGGACCCTTTGGGGCGGCCAATGTCTATTATCTGGCGCGCCATGCCTGGGTCCAGGCACAAATAGTGGCTGGTAACGCTCGCGCTGTGCGACCCTATCTGGAATCGCAACTGGCTATGGCGTCCGCTCATAGCCTGACCCAGCGGATGATCGAGCTTTCCCTGCTTGGTGCGATGGCCACTCATTCCGAAGGAGATGATGAACGTGCCTTTGCTGAACTTGGACGAGCGCTTGAGCTTGCTCAGCCGGAGGGCTACCTTCGCATCTTTGATCAGGGCCCTGCTTTGACCCGGCTGCTGATCCAAATGGCCCAACGTGGCTTCTTCCAAGAATATATACGAAAAATCCTGGTCATTGCCGGAATTCCAGACATTCATTTCCCCGCGAGTTCCACTCAAGCTCTGTACGGAGAGAATCTCAGCGAACGGGAAATGGAGATACTCCGCCTCCTTGCTCAAGGCGCTACCAACCAGGAAATCGCGGATCGCCTCGTGATCACAGTGGGGACAGTAAAAAGCCACGTTAACCATATCCTTGCAAAGCTGAATTCCCATAATCGCTTGGAGGCTGTTGCCCGGGCACGAGGATTGGGTTTGATTCAGATCTAACCCCATTTCTAACTTTAAATAGATGACGCCAAAACAGCCTGTGCGTATGCTTGAGATCAAGCAAAACGCCGGGCTAGATTCATTTGCGCCTGGTTTGGAGCATCCTGTTTGGAAGGAATGCCAAACACATGATCAATTATGCACGATAAAGGGCGATAGAAGCGCTGCAACTTGTCAGCACAGTGGTCCTAGCAACCAGTGGACCGGCCGGAATTCTCGCGAGCGAACATCCTTGCGAAGCAGTTGAGCTAGACCTTTACCTGTCGCTGCCTCGAATTTCCGACCACCTCTTTAATCTCGAACAGGATGGGCGCGTGGCCTTGCTCACTGCCGAGTGGGAGCTGCATGGCAAGGCACATGCGCTAACGAAAGACGAGCCTCAACCTAAGCTGAAAAGGCTCAGTACAGTCTTAACGGAATGGGATGTAGTTGAATCCAAGCCAAATTCGGTTTCGACGCCCAGGAGGCTGGGGAGCGACGGAAACTCTCGATCTGGCCACGCCTGAATAATCTGGGCCGCGAGTTCCCTTTGTTGCGATTTTTAATCTGAACAGGCCTGTTTTAGGCCTCACAACTGCATAAATAGTTGTCGAACGCGGCGATAATCTGGCATGCGGCCATCGTATCAATGGTCCTACGCAAGTACTCTCCTGCGTCATGAAGGTTGGTTATTATGCGTTCCATCCGTGAGATCAACCGAAAATGTTACAGTTTTTTATCCACAATGTGTTGATGATGGGTCCACCGGGCGCGGGCAAAACATTATTCAGCGCGCGCCACACCCCGGCATCTTGCCGGAATTATCCGTTGAAGAAGCATTGGAAGTTACGCGGATTTATTCAGTGGCAGACGCATTGACGCCGGAGATGATGATTCGCACGCGTCCGTTTCGCGCGCCGCATCACACAATTAGTTACGCGGGTTGGGTCGGCGGTGGCAACTGGCCTCATCCAGGAGAAATATCATTGAGTCATCGTGGTGTACTTTTTCTTGATGAACTTCCGGAATTCGGAACGCGCGTGCTCGAAGTAATGCGCCAGCCGACTGAAGATAAAGTTGTGACGATTTCGCGTGCACAAGGCTCTTTAACATTTCCCGCGAACTTCATGCTGGTCGCCGCAATGAATCTGTGACTGTGCAGCTCCTATACACCCCTCACGAAATTGAAATCTGCTTCAAGTTCTACTTTTATATATGTTAGGTGGTATTTTATAGTAGGAACTTTTGAGGCTTAAATTATTTTGCACCCGATAATTTTAAGTTTCACTCCACTGCAAAACCTTATTTTATATTGCAAAGTCTATTTCACTTTACTGCAAAGTCGGCGGTTACATTTATTTGAGCATCAAGCGGACCGCACGCCGCCCGATCTCCACGGCAAAATTCGTGCCGCGATCCCACGGATAGACCTGACTCATCGAAGCAAAATATAACCCTTCCATCGGCGTTTCAATGGACGGAATATTCTTTGAATGATTCACAAGCGGAACCGGTTGGGCATAATTGGTCTTGAACACCCAAACTTTCTTGACCCAACCCTCATTGAACTTCGGATTAAATTTTTTGAACGCCGGCATGAATTGTTCCAGGAGTTCATCATCGCTCATCGAAAAATATTCGTGCCCTTCTTCAAGATAATCGCCCGCATAAATAATATGGTCGCCGCCAAAATTTTGTGTCCCCACAAAATTCGTATGCTCGACCAATGCCAAAAACGGATAGCCCTCTTCCTTGGGTAAATTAAACCAATAATAACCTTGCTCTGAAAGTTGCTGTTTGAGCGACAGCACCATCACGACCGCGCCCATGGATTTCAATTCAAGCAGACCGCGCAAATAATCATCCGGCAGATCGGGGCACATCTTTGCCATCAGATTCGGAGAGGTGGTGACCAATATCTTGTCGAATGACTCAATCCAATTCGCGTCGATTAGCCAACCTTTAGTCGGCTCTCGTTTAATGAACTTGACGCGTGTCTGCAATCGAATCTCGACGCCCATCATGCGAAGACGTTCCGCGAACATATCCGCAAACCGCTGAAAGCCGCCCTGGAATGTGCCCAGCCGCGTCGTCCGCGCTTTGATGCGCGCCCACATCCACGCCATGTTGACATCTTGATAGTACGGCCCAAACTTCCCGATCAACAATGGCCTCCACATTTTTTCGTAGACATTTTTCCCCGCCCATTTCATCATCCACGAGTCAGCGGTGACTTTTTCAAGCGAATGCCAATCATTGGTCAAGCGGAGAAACAATCCGACGAAGCCAAAGCGAATTTTATCGAGGCCAAATCCGAGTCCGGGAAAGAGCGCCATCTTTGGAATCGAGTTCGAACGGATAAAATTTTCCATCGTGGTACATCACGGTCATTGGTCGCGGAAAAAGAACTTGATTCTCCCAGCCTAATTCATGGATCAACTCCAGCATGGGTTTGTCTGTTTGAAACCAGTGATGATAAAACTTTTCAACCGACCAATCCCAATGCGTTTCCTTGAATCCGCTCGCCAGCCCGCCGACATAATCAGCAGATTCAAAAATCGTAACCTGATGTCCGGCTTTTTGAAGGTCGAAGGCGGCGGCCATGCCGCCAAACCCCGCACCAATAACAGCGATTTTCATTCAATATCCTTTTTTGTAGAGGCGCGGCGCTGTCGTGCCTCTAGGTGTTAATTTCTGTTTCTGTCCTCAACGAATCGTTCCACGTGATTCCCTCGCGCGTCAAGAAATACGCGCCCAACAATGTGATGGGCAGCCAAAGTGCAACATGCAACACAATAGTATATCCCGCGGCCGTGGCCTGATTGACTCCATAAGCAACCAACACGGCAATACCTGGCGCATCGAATGTGCCGATGTATCCCGGTGCAGATGGAATGGTCGTCGCCAGATTCACAATACCATTCATCAGCATCAATGCAAAAAATGAGACACTGAAATTGAAGGCATGCATCACCAGCCAGTATTTACTGGTTTCAAGCAGCCAAATGACAAGAGACGTAAGGAAAACCATCAGGATGGTGAACGGCGACCGCAGAGAAGCCAGACCATCAAGAAATTTGTGCATCAACGCGCTCGTCTGTTGGCGAAAGCGCTGAGGCAATAAACGATCAATGAACCACTGACCAACCTTGATCGTGATCTGCGGGAACATGGCCGCCAGCAAAAAAATAACCAACGCGCCGAAGAAGAATCCGGTGCCGATCACGGCAACTTGTTGGATGTTGCCGACGAAACCTGATTGCCCCGTTAACTTAGCAAGTTCAGGTAAATTGACGAAGACAAAAGCCAGCATCACCACGCCGTCAAAGATGCGCTCCACGATGATCGTCGCGAGCGAAGCGGAAATGGACACATCTTCCCTTCGCTTCAAGACCACCGCGCGCAGCACTTCACCGGCGCGCGCTGGATAAATATTGTTGCCCATATATCCAATGGTTGTGATGGGGAACATGGTTTTTGTCGGAATATTCTTAATCGGTCTAAGCAGATAATGCCATCTCCAGGCGCGCGCCCACACCGCGACAAAATAAACCGCGATGCCGGGCAACAGCCACCAATAGTTTGCGGTTTGCACCGCATTCCAGAACTCATCCAACTGCAAGCCGCGTAATGCCAGCCAGACGAAAACAACACTGATCAGAACTCCAAGCCAGAATTGCCATTTTTTCATAAGGTGATTTTACCAGAGGAAAAATAGCGGAAGGTGATAATTCCCGAATGGGAAATAGCGAACGAGTTATAATCTTCGTCACTTAATAACCATGATAAAAACAATCTACCGTTTCATCTTGATGTTTTCTGCGGCCTGCCTGCTGTCTTCGTGCATTCCATTCTTTTCAAGAAGCGGCCGCCCCAATTTCATCGTCATCATTTCGGATGATCAGAGTCATGACAGCATGCAATTCATGCCTGAGACAAAGGCTCTGATTTTCGATCAGGGTGTTACCTTCGCACAGGGATTCGATACCACGCCTCTATGTTGTCCAAGCCGCGCCAGCATTTTCACCGGCATGTACGCTCATAACGATGGCGTGAAAACGAATCAAGACAAACTCACCGATAACTACCAAACCTTCATTATAGCCCTCCACAAAGATGGATATTATACGGGCCTCGTGGGAAAATATCTGAATAGTTGGCTCGGCGAACCCAGACCCGAATTTGATTCCTGGGTTTCCTGGCCCGGCAGCGTTGCCTCATACCAGGATCCCAATATCAATGTGAATGGCACATGGGGCATTCATCCGGGTTACATTACTGACGTGGAAAACGAATTTGTGATGCAGTTTTTGGATCAGGCCTCCAAGCAGAACAAACCGTTCCTGCTGATTTATGCGGCGCGCGCGCCGCACGCGCCTGCACAACCCTCGCCGGAGGACAGAAACCTGTTGCAGGATTTGCCTCCGTATCGTCCGCCCAGCTTCGATGAAGCGGATGTCTCGAACAAACCCAGCGCCATTTCCAGTATCCCATTGATGTCGCCGAGAGATATAGCAAGTAATGATGAGTTCCGCCGGAACCAACTTCTGACGTTAATCTCCTTGGATCACAACGTCGGGAATATCGTTGCCAAACTCCAAGAGATGGGACAGTTGGATAACACGGCGATCTTTTACATTTCCGATAACGGCCTCCATTGGGGGGAACACCGCCTGTCCGCGGACAAGGCATCGGAATACGAAGAATCCGTACGCGTCCCGTTTGCCATGCGGTATCCTCCACTGGTTTCAAAACCTTATGTTGAGAATCGCCTGGTGGGCAACATTGATATTGCCCCGACCATCTACGATCTGGCAGGCGTTTCGATTCCGTCAAATGTGGATGGCATGTCATTGGTCAAATTGGTCAATGGCGGGCCGTGGCGCGATAACATTCTGATCGAAGGATGGCCCGAGCGCGGCTATTGGGCAGGCATCCGCACCGATCATTACGTTTATGTCGAAACGGAAGGCGATACATCCGAGTTCTATGATTTGCAAACCGACCCTTTCGAGATGGATAATTTAATCAACAATCCTCAATATCAAACCATGATCGCGGGTTTAAAGACAAAACTCGAAGCAGAAAAACAACCTCGTTCTCCTTGATGAAATATGAACCTTAACGAATCTGCTTCTGACTTTGAACTGCCTGACCTCAATGGCAAGCTTCATCGCTTGAGCGATGCTCGCGGCAAAATCGTCATCGTCAACTTTTGGTCGTGCGAGTGTCCGCATTGCGAACGCACCGATCAGGCGCTGATGGCGATGTCCGCGCAATGGGCGGAGGAAGTGATGACGCTTTCCATCGCGTCAAATCGAAACGAAACCATTCAAAGCGTCGAAGAGGCCGCTAAAGCGCGCCGCCTGCCCATCGTCCTGATCGACGCGGATCACTTAGTCGCAGATTTGTATGAGGCGCGGACCACGCCCCATGTCTTCGTGATTGACTGGAATGGAATCCTCCGTTATCGCGGCGCGGTGGACGATGTTACATTCCGCCAGCGCAAACCCACCCGCTTCTTTCTGGACGAGGCGGTGGAGGCTTTGCTCGAGGGGCATTTCCCCGCGCTGACAGAGACTCCAGCCTATGGCTGCACCATCGTTCGCGAGATTTGATTCGTGTTACGTGTGCTGCGTAACTATCAACCAAGATATTGCTTGCAAATGCCCATAAATTGAAAACTTACCAATTTATCCAAGAAGCAGTAAAATCTCGTTGTGATTGAAACCGAACGACTGATTGCGTTTCTAAAAAAGATTCACCTCTTCCACGGCTTGAGCGATGAACAGCTCGAAACGGTCGCATTACAATTTAAAGAGGAAAGACAGGAGGCAGGGAATATTATCTTCGAAGAAGCAATGCAAGGCGACACCTTCTATTTAATTTTTGGTGGAAGGGCGGTGGTCTTCCGAAATCGGAAAGCCCGAGGAAACGAACAGGTAGAACAGGCACTTGCGATTCTGGTCGCGGGGGATTACTTCGGAGAAGAAGCTCTGCTGACCAATCAAAGACGCAATGCATCGGTCCGCATTCAGGAAGACTCGATTCTTTTGAGCTTGCCCCGTGCAAAGTTCGTCGCGCTCTTGAAGAAAATCCCTCAACTAAAACCAAACTTCCAGATCTCGGTGGAAAGCCGCAGATTGTCGCGCCGATTGCAATTCAAGTGGGTGCGCCCCGACGAGGTCATCTATTTTCTGGCGCGCAAGCACATCATCCTCTTCTTTCAAGCCGCACTTGGACCGGCCCTATTCCTATTTGTTCCAGCGCTTCTGATCCTTGGATTCTTGTTTTACAAATCCATCATCCTGCTTGGGTTGGCTTTCCTTGTTTTTTTGATCATTACTGGCTTCTTGGTGTGGGAATGGGTGGATTGGGGAAACGATTATTACATCGTGACCAATCAGCGCGTGGTCTGGCTGGAAAAGGTGGTCGGACTCTATGACAGCCGCGAGGAATCGCCGCTTCCTACTGTGATCTCGGTCAGCACAGAGACCGAGCCGCTGGGCCGTTCACTGGATTATGGAAATGTCATCATCCGTACATTCGTAGGGCGCGTTGTCTTTCATCATGTGGCTCATCCTTATGAGGTGGAGGCATTGATAAAGGAACACCAGGGCCGTGCGAAAGAAGGCTCACGCCGGACGGAAGTGGAAGCGATGAAGCAGGCGCTGACCACGCGCATGAACCCGGCTCCAGAAAAGACTGCACCTACTCCTCCAGTTGAGTCAACACAAAAGGCAAAAAAGAAAAAACAGAAGTCTTCTGCACCCGACGAAGGCCCGTTTGCGAACCTCTTCAAGGTGCGGTTTGAAGATAAGGAGATTATCACTTACCGCAAGCATCCGTTTGTATTGTTAGAGCATATTTGGATACCCACTTTGTTATTGTTGGGCATATTGGCTTTACTAACAGGCGGCATTTATTATTTATATTTCACATCGGCGTCAACCGCTTCGATCGCTGGCCTTGAACGGGAAACTCTTTTTGTCCTTGCGCCTGTTGCGTTTCTGATTGTGGTGATATGGTGGATTTATCAATACGTCGATTGGAGCAACGATATCTATCAGGTCACTCCCGATCAAATATTGGATATCGATCGAAAGCCGCTGGGAAGAGAACAACGCACTGCCGCCCAGTTGGAAAGCATCCTGGCTACTGATTATGAACGCTATGGTATTCTGGGGGTATTCTTGAATTATGGTACGGTTCATATCACAGTGGGCGGCAGCAAGATGACGTTCCACGATGTCTTCGACCCTCCTTCCGTGCAACAGGATATTGACCGCCGCCGAATGGCGCGCAATGCTGCGAGAGAGGAAACCAGAGTCAAGGCGGAACGCGAGCGACTGGCGGATTGGTTTCTGGCTTACAATGAGATCACTAAACCTGAGAACGAAAAAACAAACGAATCGGATCAGAAGTAAAATCGGAACATTTCATTTTAGAGGCACCGTATCATGGCATTACGCACCATAGTCACCCTACCTGAACCCGTGTTGTATCGCAAAGCGCGGGCGATTACAAAGTTCGATAAAAATTTACAGGCCCTCATCGACGATATGATCGACACTATGCGCGACGCGCCCGGAGTTGGATTGGCCGCGCCGCAAGTGGGCATCTCTGAACGCCTGATTGTTGTCGAATACGCGGAGCAGCCCGAAGAAAAAGAAGGCGAAGAACAGGAAGCAGTCAAGCCCAAGCTTTACGTTATGATCAACCCTGAGATCGTGAAAACATCCGAAGAAACCGTGATGGGCGTGGAAGGCTGTCTTTCGATTCCCGGTCTGGTCGGTGAGGTCGAACGATTTGAAGAGATTCAAATCAAAGGTTTGAACCGACGCGGACAACCGATGAAGGTCAAAGCGAAAGGCTGGCTGGCGCGCATCTTCCAGCATGAGGTGGATCATATCAATGGCCTGGTGTTCACCCAACGCGCTACAAAAGTCTGGAAACCGGAAACGCAAGAAGAGGAAGAAGATAAAGTCTAGTGATTGAGTTCATTGACTGAAAACGATTTGCCTCGCTTTATGGAATTCTGAAACGCGTCGGGGCGGACATACAAACCATGTATCTCAAACATCTTTCCCTCACGAACTTTCGCAACTTCGCCCGGCTGGATATTGACCTGCCGCGGCGCGTGATCTTGCTCGTCGGCGATAACGCGCAAGGCAAAACTAGCATCCTCGAAGCGATTTATTTTCTGGCGTCATTCACATCGTTTCAAACGAACACAGATCGTCAACTCGTCAACTTCGTTGAAGCAAAAAATTCTTTGGCGGTTGCGCGTCTTGTCGCCGAATACGAACGCAACAAAAAGAAACACAAACTCGAAGCGCGCTTGATCCTCGAACCAACCGGCATCAATGGTCAACGTCTGCGCAAAGAAGTTCTGCTCGACGGCGTGAAGAAACAAATCAACGAGATTATCGGTCACTTCAATGCGGTCATCTTTGTGCCGCAGATGTCGGGCATCATCGAAGATGGTCCCGAGGAGCGCCGACGTTATCTCAATCTGGCGTTGGCGCAAACTGTCCCGGCGTATGCGGGTGCGCTCAGTGATTACAACCAGGCTCTCAGTCAGCGCAACGCATTGCTCAAGGCGTTGAGCGAAAATGGAGGAAGCGGCGACCAGCTTGAAGTCTGGGACGAAACGCTGACGAAGTTCGGTGCGCAGATCATTCAATGGCGCATCGAAGCCGTTCAACAGATCGAACGCCTCGCAACGCGCGTCCATCAAGAATTGACTCACGGCAAAGAAGTTTTGCGATTGAATTATCAGCCTGCATATGATCCATTGCCTCCGATCAGCATGAAGCTGACGACGGACACGGATCGCTCCGCCCTCAAAGCAGATGAAATCCAAAATGGATTTTTGTCGCGTCTGAAGGAACTGCGCTCCGAGGAGATCGCGCGCGGCGTGACCACCATCGGCCCGCATCGTGACGAGTTGCGATTCCTTACCAACGGCATTGACCTCGGCGATTACGGTTCGCGCGGACAAATCCGCACGACATTGCTGGCGTTGAAGCTTGCCGAGGTCAATTGGATGAAGGAACGCACCGGCGAATGGCCCGTGATTCTGTTGGACGAAGTGATGGCAGAACTCGATTTACAGCGTCGCGCCGATTTGCTGAATTATGTCAGCGATGCAGAGCAAGTGTTGTTCACTGCAACCGATGAGCATATGTTCACTTCGGAGTTTGTCCAGAAAGCGGAAGTGTGGAAAGTGCAGGATGGAAGTATTCATAAATGATTGTCATTGCGAGCGCTGGTCGAGACGTTTCGTCGAGACCAAGCGTGGCAATCTCAACTAACCTTCAAATGTGCAATTGGATGGAACAAGAGATTGCCACGGCGGAAATACACCGCCTCGCAATGACTGAATAAACAGAAAGGATAGATAACCATGACCGTCAAACATGCTGTGGATGTAGAAGCCAACGATGTCGTGAACGCCAAAGACACCAAGATTTAAGTCTTGATTTCATCGCAGGAGGGACCAAACTTCGCCTTGCGAAAATTCTCCATGCAAAAAGATGGCGGCATGCCGCGCCACACGAACACTGTCGAACATGAGCAATATGTTTTACGCGGCGAGGCCTCAATCACCATCGGTGATGAAACTTATCACGTCAAAACCGGCGATGTGGTTTTCATCCCCGAAGGCGCCATCCATTCGTATCAAAACACCGGCGAAGAACCGTTTGAGTTTTTGTGCATCATTCCCAATAAGGAAGATAAAGTCACGGTTGTGGGTGCGAGTTGCTAGTTTGTAGCCCTTTTTCTTTTTTCCACGTTGCTAAGAATTCCTTACCATCTACGAGACTAATGGTTTTCCTTTTGCCCATTCATGAGCTTGTCGAGTGAACCTACCTGTAGTAACTAAAAGACCCCGATCTGCTTTTTCGTGATGCATGGTTCCGAAAAACTCGCGAACAACTGGTTCCCCAACTGAGCCTCGCCATTTCTTGCATTGAATGATCCATTTTTCGCCTTTAGGCGTTTGCACAACTACATCGACGCCATGATCGCCTGTTGTACCTGTTAGCTTAGCACTATAGCAGCGAATCTCATATAGCTCAACTACCATTTTTTCAAATTGTGCAGGCGAGATATCCAATAAATCTTGAGCTGTCTGAGCCGAGTCTGCAGTTTTGTGAAGGAATCTTTTTTCTCTTGCCTTTTGAAAATAAGACCATCCAAACAATACTATCCCGGCCACAAAGAATAGAATGGAATTTACATTGTGGATTTCTGCGCACCTCGTCAAAAACTTATCATCGAATTGGATGGTAGTCAGCATTTGGAGCTCGAAGAGTATGACGCGGAACGAACAACCTTTCTTAAATCCAAAGGCGATCGCGTTCTTCAATTTTGGAATAACGATGTCATGAAGGATATCGAAGGCATGGCAAAAGTCATATCGGATGCTCTACATCAAACAAAACAAAAGTAGCCGCGACATATCCCGAATTTCATCCGAAGAACCGAGTCAATCCTTCGGACGAATGCCCTTTACCGGATTGTCAGGGACCTGATACCCAACTTTCCGCCCCAAGCGCTATTTTATTGCCTATACCTGAATATTGACTATAATCAACTTTGTGTCACTCATCCTTCATTCCCTCAGGGAGAAATCATGAACTTGAATATTCGCCGCGCCACCGTTGCTGATCGAACCGAATGGTTAAGAATGCGTCACGCGTTGTGGTCGGAGGACGACCTCGAAACGCTGGAACTCGATATGGAACGTCTGCTCGCCGATCCACTAACGCCAGTCTTCGTCGTGGAACGAACCGATGGAAAGCTCGCCGCCTTCGTCGAAACTGGCACGCGCAAATATGCCGATGGCGCACTCAGCAGTCCGGTCGGCTACATCGAAGGCTGGTACGTGGATGAAGATTTGCGCGGTCAGGGCATTGGCAAAGCGTTGATGAAAGCCGCTGAAGATTGGGCGCACAGTATCGGTATCACCGAGATGGCGTCGGATACGTGGCTGGATAACGAAATCAGCATCAAGGCACATCTTGCCGCGGGCTATGAGGAAGTCGAGCGGCTCGTCCATTTTTTGAAAACGCTATAATCGCAGTATGCAAAGATGGTTCATCGTTCTTCTTCTAACTTTATCTGCCTGCGCCCAAACAGTAGCTCAACCCACAGAGGTCCCAATGACTTTATCCGTCACCAGTCCTGCGTTTAAAAGCGGTTCACCCATTCCCGCGGTTTACACTTGCAAAGGGGACAATACTTCTCCCGCTTTATCGTGGACTGATCCACCATCGAATACAAAATCATTTGCTTTGACCATGGATGATCCCGACGCGCCCGGCGGCATCTGGGTTCATTGGGTGATCTACAACATCCCCGCTTCCGCGCGCGGACTGCAAGTGGCCGCGCCCGCCAAAGCTCAACTCACCGACGACAGTTTGAACGGCGTCAACAGTTGGGGCAAACTTGGTTACGGCGGTCCGTGTCCGCCCAGCGGAACGCATCGCTACTTCTTCAAGCTCTACGCGCTGGATACATTGCTCGATCTTGCCTCCGGTGCAAATAAACAACAAGTACTTTCTGCCATGCAAAATCATATTCTGGCGCAAGGTGAACTCATGGGAACGGTTAGCAAATAAATATCATGCTGCTCATTGGTGAAATCGCTGGAATACTAACATCCATCTTCTTTGCAATCAATGCAGTCGTGGTAACCAAAGCCGGTCAAAAAGTCGGCTCGTCGTTAATCATCAACCGGACACGGGTTGTCTTTGCGTTGCTTTATCTCATTATCCTAAACTTCATTTTATATCGTCAGCCTTTGCCGCTCCAAGCCGGGACTCAACACTGGACATGGCTTTCGCTTTCGGGCATCATCGGGCTGGCGTTGGGGGATGCCTTTCTCTTTCAAGCCTATCTGATGGTCGGCGCGCGGCTCGGGACTTTGCTTCTGAGTCTCTCCACCATTTTCGGCGCACTCGAGGCTTGGATCTTCTTTGGCGAATCTTTGAGCTTGATAGAAATTATCGGCATTGCGTTGGCCTTAGGCGGCATCATTTGGGTCATTCTCGAACACGGCAATAACAAAACTCAAACTATTCGCCCATCCGCATTGGGAATTTTATGCGGAGTCCTCGCCGCCATCGGTCAAGCCACCGGATTGGTTTTTTCCAAACAGGGCATGCTGGATAATTTCTCGCCGATCAGCGGGAACGTGATTCGCATGTTGGCTGCGGTCATCGCGTTGTGGCTGATCACTTTCATGCAACGCGAAGCAGGAAAGACAATTCAAACTCTTAAAGAAAATCCAAGCGCGCTTCAGTTGCTAGCGCTCGCGGCGTTAATCGGACCCGTGATCGGCGTTTCATTATCATTGCTGGCGGTTCAAAACACAGCCGTCGGCATTGCCAGCGTGCTGACCTCGCTTTCGCCGATCTTCATGCTTCCCATCAGTCATTTTTATTTCAAAGAACATCTCGGTTGGCAAGCCATCGCCGGTACTATTTTGGCAATGATCGGTGTTGCGATTCTCTTTTTGGTCTAAAACCATTCAAAATCTTCCAATTCCAAGAAGTATAATCAAAGCTTATGACTGTACTTAACGGAAAGCATGTGCTGCTTGGCGTGACCGGTTCCATCGCGGCATTCAAAGCCGCTGATTTGGCTTCCAAGCTGACACAACTCGGCGCGCAGGTGGATGTTATTCTGACTCCCGCCGCGGAAAAATTTGTCACTCCGCTCACGTTTCAATCTGTCACCGGACGGCGCGCTTATACGGATGCCGATTTGTGGGGCGGCGAAGCGCACATCCTGCATATCGGTCTCAGCCACAGCGCTGAGTTATTGGTCATCGCACCGTGCACTGCAAATACAATTTCAAAATTAGCATACGGCTCAGCAGATAATTTGCTCACGATTACCGCGCTTGCTTGCACATGTCCGATTTTGATCGCGCCCGCCATGGACGGCGGCATGTTCGATGCTGATGTAACTCAAGACAATCTCCGCATCTTAACAAAACGCGACACAACTATTGCCGGGCCTGCCGAAGGACATTTCGCATCTGGACTCGTCGGCAAAGGACGGTTACTCGAACCGGCTGAACTCGTCGGATATATCCGCCTCGTGCTCGGACGAAACGGGCGGCTCGCCGATAAAAAAGTCTTGATCACTGCCGGAGGCACACAGGAGCCCATTGATCCTGTGCGAGTAATTACCAACAAGTCTTCGGGCAGGCAGGGCTACGCGTTGGCGCAAGCCGCGCTTGATTCCGGCGCAAAAGTCATCTTGATCACCGCACCCACAAATTTAACGAGGCCGGTTGGAGCGCGTGTAATCGAAGTAGAATCCGCTCAACAAATGTATAAGAGTGTGTTGAGCGAATCTACAAAAGCTGATGCTTTGATCATGGCCGCCGCCGTCGCGGATTTTCGCGCGAAGAAAACCGCGAGGAACAAAATGAAGAAACGGGAAGGAATTCCGCAGGTCGAGCTAGAAGAGACAGAAGATATTTTGAAAGCGGTGGCCGATAAGAGGTCGAGTAAGAAGCGATTGCGAGTCGTGGTCGGCTTTGCAGCAGAGTCGCGCGACCTGTTAGCCAATGCAAGCGAGAAACTCAAATCGAAGAAATTGGATTTTATCGTTGCAAACGATATTGCATCCGCTGATGCGGGATTTGGTGTAGAGACCAACCGCGTCACTTTGTTGTTTCCCAATGGGAAGAAGGAATTGTTGCCGCTGATGAGCAAGGTCGAAGTGGCTGAAGCAATCATCGAACACGTTGCGGCGCTCTTGGAGTAGTCATGCGCGTTTTAGTTATGTCGGATATTCATGCAAATTACACGGCACTGGAAACCGTGCTCAAAGACGCAGGTCAAGTGGATGAGACCTGGTGCCTGGGCGATCTGGTGGGATATGGTCCCGACCCCAATGCGGTCGTCGAGCAGGTGCGCGAGCTGACGCATTTGACCTGCATCCTGGGAAACCACGATATGGCCGTGATTGGAAAAATGGCTTTTGAGTCATTCAATGGCGACGCGCGCCGTTCATTGGTTTGGACCGAAAGGGTAATGACCGCGGACAACATGGATTTTCTGCGTTCCCTGCCGCAGTCCACAAAAGTGCGCGGGGAAGTGACCCTGGCACACGGCAGTCCGCGTGATCCGTTATGGGAATATGTGCTTACCACTCTAACGGCACGCCTGAACTTCGACCATTTCGATACGCCGTTTTGTTTCATCGGACATTCACATATCCAAAGCATGTTTCGGTATGACGAAGGCAATGACCGCGCAACCGTGGAATTTGTCCGGGCCGGTCGGCCCATTACGCTAACGCCGCGCATGATATTAAATCCTGGTTCAGTCGGCCAGCCGCGTGATCGCGATCCGCGCTCGGCGTATGCCCTTTATGACACGGAGACGCGTCAATGGGAAGCGCGACGCGTGGAATACAATGTGGGTGAAGTCCAACAACGCCTGCGTGAGTCGGGGCTGCCTGAAAAACATGCCGTGAGACTCGGCGAAGGCTGGTGATCTTCTACCTCTCCCGTCCCTGCGGGACACCCTCCCCATTTTACAAAAAAGGAAAATGGGGAGGGCTGGGTGGGTGGAGCCGGAACTTTTTCCATCAGGATTTGTCTGTAAGGTAATTCACCTTACGTTCCAAAATGGAGGCAGAAATGAAAAGATTAAGTTTTGTCCTATTGATTGCCACATCATTGATTCTTTCCGGCTGCGCAGCAGCAGCGACTCCCGCACCCATCGCCGCCCAGGCTGGTGCACCAGCTTTTTCAGGAGGCGCGCCGATGGAAGCTGTGACAGCAGCTCCCGCCGCCACTGCCGCGCCCGATCTTCCACTTCCAAATGACGCCTTGAAATCCGCCCAAGCCGGCGGAGCAGGAACCGGTAGTGATGCCACGACAACCAACACTCAGCGGCTTGTCGTTCAAACCGCCGAATTGACCATTGTCGTTCAGGATGTGAAGGGGCGTGTAGATCAGCTTGAACAAATGGCCAATACGATGGGTGGTTACGTTGTATCGGTTGACATTGGCCAAACGTATGCACCGGATGGGACTCAGGTGCCGGACGCGCAGATCGTTTTCCGGGTGCCATCCGCCCAATTGAATACCGCGCTGGATCAGGTCAAGAAAGGCGCAGTGGATGTCCAGGATGAGACGCTCAGTGGTCAGGATATCACCAGCCAATATGTTGATTTGCAGTCGCGCCTCACCGCAAAGGAGGCTGAAGCCGATCAATTGACCAAGATCATGCAGAATGCCACCAAGACTCAGGATGTACTGGATGTTTATGATCAATTGCAGCAAGTGGACAGCGACATTGACGTATTGAAAGGTCAAATCCAATACGACCAACAAGCCGCGCAGCTTTCAGCCATTACGGTTCACGTAGTTGCTGCGGAAACCATCAAGCCGATTCAGGTTGGCGGATGGAAGCCGCAAGGCACAGCACGCGATGCGATTCAAAACCTGATCTACTTCTGGCAAGGCTTCGTGGATTTCCTGATCAATTTCTTCCTGTTGGTCCTGCCAATATTGATCACTATCGCCATTCCGTTGGTCATCCTCTTCCTGATCCTGCGCTGGCTCTTCCGCTTGATCTTCAAGCGCAAACCAAAAGTCGAAGCGCCAAAGCAATAACCCGAACGTACCCCTCTGTTCAAAAAGCAGAGGGGTATAATTTTCGTGATGGAAAAACTCATCCACGACGCGCAGGAACTTTTCCACATCCACTTGACGGGACGGCAGGTTATGTCACTGGTCATGTATGAGCGGGAATTATTGGATTGGAATCAAAAGTTCAACCTCACCGCAATCAAAGATGTGGAATCGATCCGCACCAAACATTTCCTCGACTCATTCTCATGCGTGATGGCGTGGGGCGCAACCCCTCCGCATCATCTTGTGGACGTTGGAACGGGCGCGGGTTTTCCGGGGCTTCCCCTGAAAATTTTATATCCATCCACGCGGGTGACATTGATCGAGTCGGTCGGCAAGAAAGCCATGTTTTGCGAGCACATGATCCGAATGCTCAACCTGGAGAATGTGCAGGTCATCAAAGCGCGCGCGGAAGAAATCGGGCAGATGTCTGTTCATCGGGAAGCGTATGACTGTGCGGTTGCGCGGGCGGTGGCTGGTATGAACGTTCTTTCGGAATATCTTTTGCCGCTGGTTCGCATCGGGGGGATGATGCTTGCTCAAAAAGGCGAAAGCGGACCTGCCGAGGCGCAATCGAATGAAAAGGCAATGGAGGTATTGGGTGGGAAGTTGCAGCAGATCATGCAAGTCAATTTGCCCGGCGTGGCCGATGATCGCTTTCTCGTGATCGTCAATAAATCCCATGCCACGCCGCCGAAGTATCCGCGCAAGCCCGGTGTGCCCATGAAGCAGCCACTGTGAGCGTCACAAAAAAACTTTATAGGTGTCCATATGAAAAACAGCATTAAGCCTGACGCTCTTCAAGATCAAACCCAGTATCTCGAATCAGCGCGAGGGGGAAATCAGGAAGCCTTTGCTCAACTGATTGAACCTCACCACCACGAACTGCTCGTACACTGCTATCGCATCCTTGGTTCATTGGAGGATGCGGAGGATATGTTGCAGGAAACCCTGGTGCGTGCCTGGAAACGCCTCGATACATTTGAAGGACGCTCATCATTGCGCGCATGGTTATATAAGGTCGCAACCAATGTGTGTTTGGATGCCATCGATACCCGTAAGCGGCGCGGACTCTCCAGAGAAATATACGTTCGCGGCGATCCAACCCGACCATTGCCGCCGCCTTCGCAGGAAATTACATGGGTCGAACCTTTCCCAGATGAGATGATGGATGGACAGCCGGATATTTATCCTGAAGCGCGTTATGAGGTTCGTGAAAGCATCACATTAGCCTTCATTGCCGCGCTCCAAAAACTTCCGGGCAGGCAACGCGCAGTATTGCTTTTATGCGATGTGATGGGTTGGGATTCCAACTCGGCAGCCGAGATTCTTGATATGACCACTGCCGCGGTCAATAGCGCATTACAGCGTGCTCGTGAAACCATGAAGAAAACGAAACGTAAACCGTTAACAATTCATCTCGATGAGCAGTTGTCGTCATTACTAACACGGTATGTCGCCGCCTGGGAATCGGCCGACTCTGCCGCATTGGTCGCGGTCTTGCGCGAAGATGTGGCGTTGACCATGCCGCCCATCCCGGTTTGGTTTGGCGGCAGAGCGGATATCAAAGCATTCTTAGATGGTTATCTCTTCAAGAGTTTTGAGCCGTTCAAGGTCCGGTTGGTTCCGGTTCGCTTTAACGGCTCTCCGGCCTTTGCCGTCTATCAGATGGATTCATCCGGAATCTATCGCGCCGCCGCGCTTCATATCCTCAGCATTGAAAACGGACAAATTACTGAGATCAATGATTTCCTGAGCTTTGACGGCAAGCTGTTCTCAAAGTTTGGATTACCGCTCGTGGTGTGACCGATGAATTTGACAGAGTTTTCCCGTCTTATTAAGCAAAGGCAGACGGAAGGACTAACTCCGTCAAATTCAAAAAAGGAGAAACCATGAGTACAGATTTATCGTTATTCCTACTTTCGATTCGGGGGACGCTCGCGCCACCCACACTGGAGGCGGCTCGGAAGCTTCACAACTCGACGGCGGGCGCGCCTGCCAATATCGCCGCGGCAAAATCCCTCGGTGACCTCAGCCACATGGTGTATGTGCCGATGGAAGCGCCAAAGAAAGGGGCGGGCGAATTCCTGATCCTCGATATCTGGAACAGTATGGATGGCTTGAATAATTTCTTTGCCAACCCAACGGTTCAGGAACAAGCAGGACAGATCTTTACACAGCGTGATCCGGTCGTGTGGGCGGCGGTGGATGGATTTGTCAGCTATCACATCCCTGCTCCCTCGGGGATCAATGACCGCTTTGTCACCACCGCTCGAGGCACAGTCAAGAATATGGACGAAGCGCGCAAGCTCCATAACTCCGCCCTTGTCAAAACATTGGGCAAGGCACGCAAGGCCGGGAACCTTTCACACGAGTCCTATTTCCGCATGGCGGCGCCCGGTTCACCCGAAGCATTGGAATGGTTTGGTGTGGATGTTTGGACGCGTCCTGATGAGATGATGGTATATTATGAAGATACAGATTTCCTGGCCGGCTTCAATGAGATATTTACTGCCGAGGCAACCACCGCGGTTTGGGTTCACCCCAAGGGCGATTGGTCAGAATGGTAAATCAATAAAGTGCAATCAAACAAGAGCGGCCGCAATGGTCGCTCTTGTTTTTAGATTTGATTCTTTCAAGGAGCTTTCTGCGTTTATAATTCTGCTGGCATGGAGGCTCAACATGATAGGAAAGACTCCTTCTCAAGTTCTCGGCATTGATGTGGGCGGATCAGGCATCAAGGGTGCACCGGTCGACATTCGGTCCGGCAAACTCACCGCCGAACGAATTCGCATCAAGACGCCGGACAAAGCCGAACCGAGGCCGGTCGCGGACGTTGTCCAACAGATCGCACAATCCTTCAGTTGGAAGGGGCCGATTGGCATTGGCTTTCCTGCACCCATCAAGGCTAGTGTGGCGATGATGGCTGCCAATGTCTCTGAAAAGTGGATTGGGGTGAATGCCGATGACCTGTTTACAAAAGCCACAGGACTCCCTTGCACAATGATCAACGACGCGGACGCGGCCGGTCTGGCAGAAATGTCCTTCGGCGCGGGCCGCGGTCAGCAAGGAATTGTCATCATCATCACCCTGGGCACCGGGATTGGTTCAGCCATCTTTTACCGCGGCAACCTTTTGCCTAATACAGAGTTCGGCCATATCGAAATCAAAGGCGAAGATGCCGAGGCGCGCGCTTCGGATGCCGCCCGTCAACGCGAGGATCTCTCGTGGAAGGATTTTGCCAAACGCTTGAATCGATATCTCGAAGTGATGAACAAACTTTTCTGGCCCGACCTATTCATCATTGGCGGCGGCATTAGCAAGCAACACGAGAAATTCATCCCGTTATTGAAGATCGAGGTTCCGGTTGTGCCTGCTCAATTATTAAACGAAGCAGGGATCATCGGCGCGGCGCTAGCTGCACAAACAGAGCGATGATCCACATCCCTTATATGTTTCGGGCATTTTGAATTTTCATCAAATGGATTCCAAAACTCTGCACGTTCTTGAATACGATAAGATCCTCGAACGCCTGGCTCGTTTTTGTGATTTCTCTGCCTCGGCGGATTTAGCGCGCGCACTTCAGCCTTCCAATGATTTTGACGAAGTCACGCGATTCCTCGCCGAAACGACCGAAGCGCGCTTCCTGCTCTCGACAAACGATCTCAGCATCGGCGGCTCGCACGACATTCGCACGTATGCTGATCTCGCGGCGCGCGGCGGTGTGCTGGAACCGTTGGCTTTGCTCGAAATCAAATCCACGCTGATTGCGTGCCGCGACTTAAAAAAATCTCTCACACACGCCGCAGAAAAAGCTTCCCGCCTCGCACAACTCGCGGTGGGACTCCCCGAAGCAGTTGGCATCATCGACGCGATCACGCGCGTGCTCTCGGAGCGCGGCGAAGTTTTGGATTCAGCGTCGGATAAATTGGCGAACATCCGCCGCGAGGTTAGGGTGGAGCGCGACCGTTTGATGTCGCGCCTGCAAAAATATCTCACCGACTCAGCCAATAAACTCCAGGAGCCGATCATCACGCAACGCGATGGACGCTATGTCATTCCATTGCGTGCTGAATTCAAAGGCAGTATCAAAGCCATCGTCCATGATCAATCATCCAGCGGAGCAACCTTGTTTGTCGAGCCATTGCCCGTGGTCGAACTCAACAATCAAGTGCGTGAACTCGAACTCGCCGAACGTGATGAAGAGCGTCGCATCCTGGCTGAACTTTCATCACAAGTTGGAGGGCACGCGGCCGAACTCAAATATGGAATCGAAAATCTAGCCGTGCTCGATCTGGCGTTTGCCAAAGCCAAGTATGCGGAAGAGCTTCACGCCAGCGAACCGATCCTGCATAAAATGGATCATGGCTCATCGAGAATAGACAAAACGCCAACCATCATTCTTCTTCAGACCCGCCATCCGTTGCTCGATTCCAACACCGTTGTGCCGATTGATATCAATCCAAAAGCTGGCACACGTGCCCTTGTCATTACCGGACCAAACACCGGCGGCAAAACCGTTTCACTCAAAACCGTCGGCTTGCTGGCGCTCATGGCTCAAAGCGGATTGCATATCCCCGCCCAGAGCGGCTCGGAGCTTCCGTGCTTCCACGATATCTTCGCAGACATCGGCGACGAGCAATCCATCGAGCAATCGCTGAGCACGTTTTCCTCGCACATCACCAACATCATCCGAATCTTAAAGAAAGCTGATTCCCGCTCGCTGGTCATTCTCGATGAACTCGGCGCAGGCACCGATCCGCAGGAAGGCGCGGCTCTGGCCCGCGCCATTCTTAGTCACCTCATCGAACGTGGCATCACGACCTTTGTCGCAACACATTATCCCGAACTCAAAACGTTTGCTCACAGCACGGACGGTGTGGTCAACGCTTCGCTTGAATTCGATGTCCAGACTCTGCGCCCGACCTATCATTTGACGATCGGATTGCCCGGACGTTCCAACGCGCTGGCCATTGCCCAGCGTCTTGGACTCGATCAGCAACTGGTCGCCGCGGCCAGGAGCGAAATCAACCCTGACGATTTGCGCGCCGACAAACTGCTCGACGATATTCGCAAGGAACGCAATCGCACTTCGCGCGAACGCGAGAAGTTGGAGAAGTCACGCGGCCGACTTGAAGATCAAACCCGCGAACTCGAAAAGCGTTTGGAAAAAATAGAGGATGAACGCCGTGAAGTCCTGGCCAAAGCGCGTGCCGAGGGCGAACTTGAAGTAGCGGTGTTAAAGCAAAATATCGAATTGCTGAAACAGCAGTTAAAGAAAGCCCGTCAACCACTGGATGCCATCAAGGCGATGGAACAAAAACTGGAAATCTTTGAAGAAAAAATCCAGGCGCCGGTTGAAAGAAAAAGCGAAACGTTGTCAGCGGTCAATAATCAGTCGTTGAAGTTGGGAGAAAAAGTTCTCATCGTTTCGCTGAAGTCCGAAGGCATCGTGACCGCTTTGAGCGAGTTGGATGCGGAGGTTCAGATTGGCACACTGCGCGTGAGAGCTAAGTTAAACGATTTGGAAAAGCAATCCGCAAATAACGATCAATCCAAACACAAAGCGCAAACTGAAACAGACTACAAACCTTCAACACCAAAGCGCCAACCGACCACTGGAATGGAAATCAGTTTGCGCGGCAAACTCGTTGAAGATGGGCTCGATGAGTTGGATAAATATTTGGAGAAGGCTTATTCCGCGGGATTGCCCTTCGTGCGAATTGTGCACGGTAAAGGCACGGGCAGGATGCGTGAAGCGGTGCGTATTGCATTGAAAGACAGCCCGTATGTTAAATCATTTGAAGAAGCGAAGGATAACGAAGGCGGCGCGGGCGTGACGATTGCAACCATGGCAAGATGATAAGGATCAAGGCAAGCGCTTGATCAAATGCCAGCGGCGCTCAAAGAAGTGGATGCGCCTTCGGATGTAGAACACATTCGGGTCGGCGGCGGAACGATGTTCCTTGATCAAAGCCATCGCTTCATGCGCAGGCATTCCCTGTGCGATCAGAATCGCCGCACCCATCGCCACACTGCGATGACGTCCATGAGCGCAATGAACGTAGACTTTCCCGCCATTGTGAATGACATCGAGCGCCACATTCACGCCGCGCATCAAAGCCCGCAGTGGAATCGGGATCAGTGGATTATCGAAGGTACGAAGCCAGAGATACTGAATTTGCAGATCACGAAAACGAGGCTTCGGTCCACGTGTGAAGCGCATGTTGATGACCAGACGCACGCCCAATGCGCGCAGGACGTCGTAATCCTTGCGATGCGGCGTGGTGCCAATGAACAGGTCATCTGTGATCTGCGAAAAGTTCATAACGGAATCTTATCACGAGTGGTTTATAATTTTATAGAGATTAATTCAGGAGCCGGGAATGACCGTAGATGAAGCCATCCAGGTAATGCAATCCAAAATTAGTGCGGCGTGCGCGGCGGCAGAGATGAAAGTGGTCAAGATGTCGGACGAGGAGGTGCGCATCAGCGTGCGTGCGCCCGCGGGCGAGATGCAAAAGATCAAGGATGCGACCTTCCAGCCCGCCATCGATTTTCTCAACAAGGATGGTTTGGATATTCAAGTCTTCGTCTATGATAAAGACGCACCTCCACTGAAAGGATAATTTTCGTAGGGCCGGATCGCGATCCGCCCCTACAGTTAATCTGCTATGACATACCAAGGTGTTCTTTCCAAGTACGGATATTTGCTCAACCTTCCGCCTCACACGCGGACAGTGACTCTGCTTGAGGGCAATACGCCTTTGATTCAAGCTGACACTTTGTCGCGCCAACTCGGCGGCGGCTTTGAGTTGTTCATCAAATACGAGGGGCTCAACCCGACCGGCTCATTCAAAGACCGCGGCATGACCGCCGCCGTCAGCGAAGCATACGGAAGAAATGCAGCCACGGTCATCTGCGCCTCAACGGGCAACACCGCCGCTTCCGCCGCGGCCTATGCGGCGCGTGCGGGGATGAAATCCATTGTCCTGATCCCGCAAGGCAAGGTTGCGGCTGGAAAACTGGCGGGCGCCGTCGCGTACGGAGCACAAGTCATCCAAATTGACGGCTCGTTCGATGATGCATTGACCATGGTGGTCGAGATCACCAACAAGCATCCGATCTGTTTGGTGAACTCGATTAACCCTTATCGCATTGAAGGACAAAAATCCTCAGCGTTTGAAATCTGCGACGTGCTCGAAGCCGCACCGGACTGGTTATGTCTGCCGGTCGGCAATGCAGGCAACATCACCGCCTATTGGGCTGGATTCAAACAATACGATCAGTTGAAGTCCACGGGCTTGCCACAGGTGTTGGGAGTTCAAGCAGAAGGCGCCGCACCGCTCGTGTTGGGACACCCGGTTGAGAAACCGGAAACGGTTGCAACTGCGATCCGCATCGGCAAACCGGCGCGCGGCGAACAAGCTCTGCAGGCCGCGGAAGAATCGAAGGGACGAATCATCGCTGCCACCGATACACAAATTTTGGATATGCAAAGGTTGCTGGCGTCGCTCGAAGGGATTTGGGTGGAGCCGGCGTCGGCAGCGGGATTGGCGGGGTTGGCAATCGAGATCGCAAGCGGTAAATTGAATCCGAAGGGTAAACGCATCGTGGCGATCTGCACTGGCCACGGACTGAAAGACCCGGATATCATCACGAAGGATATGGCCAAGCCGCGCGTCGTGCCGCCAAAGCTGGACGCACTGGAAGAAATTATTTTATCGTAGGGGTGGCGTCCTGCCGCCCTACAAAAGAGGCAAATTTTGAAGGTTCAAGTTAAGGTTCCGGCAACGACAGCCAACCTCGGGCCGGGCTTCGATGCGCTTGGCCTAGCATTGGATCTGTGGAACGAGGCAGAGTTCACTTGCACGGATGACAAGCAAATCAGCATGACCATCGAGGGCGAAGGCGCAGGCAAATTACCGACCGACGCCACCAACGCGGTGGTGGATGCGGCGTTGATGATCTATGATCGTTCGAAAAAATCATGCCCAGGCCTGCACGTTCATTGCATCAACCGCGTGCCGCTGAGTTCGGGGCTGGGATCAAGTTCGGCGGCCATGCTGACCGGCATGCTCGGAGCGAATGCCTTGTTGGGAAGCCCGTTCAGCGACGAGGAGATCTTGAAGCTTGCCATCGAAACCGAAGGACATCCCGATAACGTGGCGCCCGCCATGCTGGGCGGGCTGGTGGCCTCGATTGTCTATGACGACCATGTCGTCTCGATGAGACTTCCGGCTCGTGCGCATCGTTCGCCGCTGCATGTGACCATCGTCCTGCCGGACTTCGATTTTCCCACCAGGCAGGCGCGTGCCATCCTGCCCAAACAGGTTGACCGCAAGGACGCCATCTATAACATCAGCCGGGCCGTGCTGGTGACCGAAGCGCTACGCACGGGTGATCTGGAGCTGCTCGGCAAGGCCATGACCGATGCCTTGCACCAACCCTATCGCATCCCGCTCATTCCAGGGGCACAGGCGGCGATGGACGCGGCGCATCACGCTGGGGCGGGAGCGGTTGCCCTTTCGGGGGCGGGACCCAGCCTGATCGCGTTCTCGTCCAAACCGGAGCCGGGCATCGGTCAGGCCATGAAGCGGTCGTTTGAAGCCGCCGGTCTCTCGGCACGGATCTTCGAGTTGGGGGCCAGCTACGAGGGTGCGGAAGTATTGATTGTGTAATAAGGAAGGGACTTGGGAGGGGAAATGGTGCATGGTGAAGGGGAAGTGATAGCCGCAGTAAAGGATGGATAAAGGATGGTTATAGGATGATCGAAGGATCATCGAAGGATGACCGGATTCGGCTTATGGATACCATATAGACATCATATAGCTATCCTATAGGCATAGCGAACGGAGATAAAAGGATCGGCGAAGGGATGTATTCGATATTGGCGCACAGGTAAGGAAAAATGATTAAACACAAAGGCGCAAAGGAAACGCCTTTTATTGAGTATCCTTAGCTGGACTTTATCCAAAAATATTGCTAAAGAAATGCCCAATTAGCGGCAGAAGAGCGGTATTTGGAGCGAGGTGGCGGTGATTTTCGCACATCGCGACGAATTGGCGAAGTTCGAAAATAGATTTCGGATGCCAACGTTTGCTGGACGATGGAAAGCGCATCCGAAAAAGTGGGTAGCTTTTTAACATACCAAGCGGTCTGCTGGATAGGCAGCTTTTGTTTATGGGCATGTACGTTGGCGAGCAAGGTGACCAGAGAGAACAGACTGAGCAAGGCAGGTGTAATGCGGAGGATGGATAAGTCCGCCCATTGTCTTTGGGTCTCAACGCCGAGGTGAGTTCGGACTTCATGAAATGTGACTTCGACTTGCCAACGTCTCGGAAACCACTGAACGATTTGCTCCGCCGATATTTTGAGATCAGTGCATAACAGAGCTTGGGTTTTGAAAACATGCAATGGATCACGTACGATAACCCAACGAATAGGTAGGGCAGGCTTCCCGCTATGAGACCAAACGGCCGTTCCAGAAGTGATTTCAATTTTGCGTTTTTTCTCGCCGTACCACTCTTGCACGGTAAGCTGCTTCCAATGAGGATGTGGGCCTTCCGCAACTGTTTCCAGAGTCGGCAGGCGTTTGCCCTTCTTGCGCGGGCGGCCCTTTTGACCGGGTGTGTTTTTAGCAGGCTCGTATAAGGCCGCATCCATGCGAAAGCGAGTAATCATGCAAACCGGATTTTGCAGTTGGCACAACTGAAAAAGGAGCTCAATCACGGCGAAACCGCTATCCGCCACCACGACCAACTGGCGCTTGGGCAACCAGCGGCGAACTTGCAAGACCATCTGCAGAGCCCACTCGGTGAGTTTCTTATGTTTTCGCTGCTTCCCTTGGTAATATCTCTCCGAAGGCGCCAGTATAGTGAGAAAGGGCAGAGCCCAAATACGACCTGCCCACGGAATAGGTGCCAACAACATGAGGCTCAGCCAACGCAAGCCACTGGCTTTGACGAAGTGACCGTGACTGGATCGAACCGGATCCCGATAGATTCCTTTCGCCTTGATCTGGGCTCCCCGCCGCCGCTCAATGGTATCGTCCAATCCCATTATGATGGGACCGCACAAAGCAAAGGCGTTAACCAAGAGACTCAACAAAATATGGCTGGCTTCCAGACTCGACCACTTTGCACGATTCAGAACCCGGTGATAATTTTCAAAATGCTTCTCCAGACTCAAGCCTGTCACGCGCAATGCCGCGGTCACCGTTCGTTCGGCAGGAGAAAGAATCGCACCCATCAACAGGATTTTCGCATGCTTCCAAATTCGTTGAGAGAAGAGCCTCTCAAAGGTTCCCAAGATCGTGATATATTCGCTCTGCAGGGCTGGCATAGGCTACCTCGTGAAGGAGTGTTAGTCCTAGCTTACCCTGCTTTTCGTTAAGGTTCAAATGGATAAAGTCCAGCTTAGTGTACTCACCTGCATTTGCGTGCGGTGCAAGTGCCGTGTGCTTAGTGTTTGAGACTTTAGCAATGGAGAACAATCATGACTGAAGAAAAACCAAAATCCCGCAGGGCAGTATTGATCTGGATGATCGTTTCGCAAGTGTTGACGGTGGGAACGCTGGCTCTATGGCTGGGCATGGCGGGACTCTCATTCATGGCTTTTGACGCAGGCGTTACGCCCCAAGCCACCACCTTCGTAACTGTGGTCCTGGCCTACCCGATCTTTCCGTTGGCATTGGTCATTGCGGCGTGGATCGCCTTCGCACGCCGAAAAGACAGGCTGGCGGGAATACTCTCCGGCCTATCGTTTTCAGCGCCGGTTTTGTTGTACGTCGTCTTGGGAGCCGCAGCGGTGTTCATCTCGAACGGCAAGTGACAGCCGCGGCGATTTGTGCTAAAGTATATAAACTATGAACGAAGATCTCGAAAAATATCGTTTGGCACTAAGGCTTCAAAAAGAGGGTAAATACCAAGAAGCTGTTGAGGTAATACAGGCAGTATCTGAACTTGGGTTTAAGGCGGGCATCCTTATAGATCGTGGGACAGAATCAGTCTGCTGCGTGAAGGCACTGCTTTATTTGAAAAGATTCTAAGCAATGGTGACAATAAATTTTCGAGAGAATCATTGCTCTATAACATTGGAAATGGATATAGTTCAATTTACAAATTACGCCGGTTAAAAGGGGTCACGCTCATAGCTCCTAATGACGACGACCTTCGTAAAGCCAAAAAGGCTTATCGTATGATAGCGCAGAAACATGATGACACATGATTATCTGCGGGTTAAAAGATACTCTAGTGGTGCGTTTGACAAGTAATGTTACATAGTCAAGACGACTTTTTCTGTGCCCAGGTATGCAGGTCGCGACGCGTCCATGACCAGCGAATGGGGTGAGCCTAAAGGCGATTATATTCTGGTGTGCTGGCAAAGAGATGATCAATAAGTTGCTGGCGACTTTCCCATTGGCCACGTTCCAAATAATGCACGCCAAAACTTTTCAACAGAAGCTCGGCTTGATTTAGCCAGGAAGCGTGTGCAGGGGTGAATAATAGATGCAAGCGAGAGCCATAATGAGATTGCAGAAACGACTGAGTTGCAGTGGCGGTATGACTGGGGCCGCCGTCGCAGATCAAATGAATGCGTCGAAAGGAGTGAAAAAGTTGCAACAGACGAGGCAGAGCCAGGCAGAAATGTTCACTGTCATTGTGGTCCAAACTGTTGCTGCGCATCTGGCCACTGAAGATGTTGAGCAGAGCCAGGAAATTGACGACACCATTTCGCTGGTATTCAAATTCCGATCGCAGGATCTGGCCCGAGCGCATGGATTGTGTGGGACGCACTCCTTGCAGCGCCTGAATATTTGGCTTCTCGTCCAAGGCCAAAACGATTTCACCTTGCGCCAGGAGCGCTTCGGTCCTTTCATAATAACCACAAAATGCGACCGGCGCGCGCCAGGAACTCTGCGTTTAACGTAGGCGTAATCCAATACTGGCTACGGTGAGGTTGCAAATCCGCATGCTTCAGGATCAGCAATACGGTCGATTGCGCAATATGAGATACCAAGCCTCGTTGCATGGCAACTTTTGCCAACCTACGGGTGAACCAATGTGTCATCTCCAATCCGATGCCAGCTGGTTCACAACAAGCCAATTGTTCAATGCCCACGCGTTGCAATGCTGTGAATTCTCGAGGTCGACCAGAACGCGGTGCAACGCCCTGCGCCCTTTCAGGGTCGTGAATAGCCTCTAACCCCATGCTCTCATAGCGGCGACACAAATGCCAGATGCCCATCCATATCATCCGCGCTCGCTGACACAAATCACTTACGATTGCTTGGGTATCCTTCATTGCCAACAAAACTTGCCCACGCCGAACAATTCACTGTTCTGTTCGGCCATCGCAAATCAGTTGCTCAATCTCTTGTTGATCCGATTTGCTCAAATGGATGGTTCTGGGTCTGCGCCTTCTCATACGAAACCCTCCGAGGATTTTGTACAAGAAGTATACAATTCTTTAAGGTTCCACGACTATGTAACATTACTTATCAAACGCACCACTAGGGGTTTTATTGATAACAATTACATATCATCAAGTGAGTTATATCTTCAGACAATCTCTGTTCTTCGTTTAGCAAAATATGCTATTTTATATCTGGTTAGCGCAAGAACCATGGCAGAAAGCCAAAAACCTATTAAAACAAGTGAGCCCATTAAGTACAATATTGCAGCCGGTAATTCGCTTGTTGATCTGCGAAAAAAAATAATATATTGAAACTCGCCACCTGCGATAGTCCGCCATATTATTACAAGGTGGCGTATGAGGAAGCGGAGAGAATGCTGGAGAAATTGTGACACCCTACCTTCGGAGCCTCATGGCTCCGAAACAGCCAATGGCAGCATGAAGCCGCCTTGGCTAGCCGTTACTTTCCCCAACCCTGAAGAACGCAGGGCATAGAACAGCGGGCAAGGTGGGGTGGGGTTATCTTCGCAGAAAGAACAGCGGCGAGAGCAACATCATCATGATAACCAGTCCGCCGATGAGGAACAACACCCACCACGGCGGGTTAGCCGTGTATTGAACTTGATCTGCACCTGATGCTATTTGAGAACCGATGGCGCTCACTTGTTGGGAAACCGGGTCATAGTCCGTCCAGGTGGAATCGAGCGGAACCGAACCGCCATCTGTTGTGGCAAACTCCGCACGGTAAGAGACACCGTTCTGGTCATCATTTTCCGCCATGTTGATGCCTGTCACATTTTGGATCACGCGATTTAAGGTGGGGAACCTGCCGAGAAACAGCGTACGCAGTTGGCACGTGTACGTCCCGGCCGGCTGCCGGATGCAATTGACCTGGGTGGCATTCACAAAAACGATGATGAACAGTAAGCCAAAACAAATCGAGCCGAAGAAGGTGGCAAGGAATGGGATGATCCTATTTTTCATTTCGGGTTTCCTTTCTTGGGGATCAATTTTAGCCAGAGACGGTGTTTCATCAAATAGTCCATTGGGGGTATTCGCAATACTGACTTACGGACTTTTATGCTACACTCGTCATATGAAAGTCTTTTTTTTTCCGGCTCACTCAAGGGAAATTAACCATGGCTTTTGAAAAATCATCCTCCACCCCTCACCAACTCCTCGCCGGACTCGTCGGCGGCTGGACAGGCAAGACGCGCACATGGCTCGAGCCAGAGGGCATTCCGATCGAATCCCAAACGCAGGGCAGTATCCAACTGATATTGGATGGACGCTTCGCGCTGTATCTCTATCAAACTTCCATGGACGACGAACCACAGCACGGCCTGTTCACCTTTGGTTACAACACAACGCTCGACCGCTACGAATCCAGTTGGGTGGACAGCTTCCACAACAATACGGCTATCATGTTTTGCACAGGCAACGCCAAAGACAAGGGCTTCGCGGTACTGGGCAATTATCCCGACCCTGATGGCGGTCCCGATTGGGGCTGGCGCACGGAAGTCGAGGTGGTCGACGCCGATCACCTTACCATTACCGCATATAACATCCATCCCGAAGGCATGGAAGCCAAGGCCATTGAATCAACGCTGACCCGAGTTAAGAAATGAAGATCCTCGTCATCGGCGGCACGCGCTTTCTTGGACGACACCTCGTCAATGTAGTTCAAGCGCGCGGACATGAAGTGACGCTCTTCAATCGCGGCAAAACAAATCCCGACTTGTTCCCGCAAGTGGAAACCATCATCGGCGACCGCGAAAAGAACCTGGACAAATTATCGAGCCGACAATGGGATGCCGTGATCGACACCTGCGGTTATGTGCCGCGGATGGTGAAGATATCGGCTGAGGCTTTAAAGAACTCCGTCGGTCAATATGTGTTTATCTCTTCCATATCTATATATGCAGATTTCACAAAGGTGGGCATCGATGAAAATGATCCTGTTGGCAAAATCGAAGATGAGACGCTCGAGGAAATCACAGGTGAGGCATATGGCCCACTGAAAGCCTTGTGTGAAACAGCGATCCAGGAAATTTATCGGAATGGCGCTCTCATCATTCGTCCAGGCTTGATCGTTGGACCATATGATATGACGGATAGGTTTACCTATTGGCCGGTGCGTGTTGCGCGCGGCGGAGATGTTCTTGTGCCCGAAAAGCCCGATGTTCCCATCCAGTTCATTGATGTGCTCGATCTGTCCGACTTCATCACTAAGTTGATCGAAAACAAAACTTCCGGCATCTATAACGCGACAGGGCCAGATTACCAATTGACTCTTGGCACACTGCTCGAAACCTGCAAACGAGTCAGTTACAGCGACGCAAACTTCAAATGGGCAAATATTGAATTCCTAAATCAAAACAACGTAACGCCATGGAGCGACATGCCAGTTTGGGTCCCCAGCAACGAAGAGAATGCGGGCTTCTCTCGCGTGGATATATCCAAAGCGATCAAGTCGGGATTGAAGTTTCGTCCGTTGGCAGAAACGGTGAAGGATACCTTGGCATGGGCGAACACGCGGCCGCCAGATCACGAGTGGAATGCCGGCTTGAAACCGGAACGAGAAAGTGAACTTCTGAAATTATTGGAATATGCTCAATGAACAGCCGCATGTCAAAGAGACATGAGTGAAGAGAGACCAGCAAAAGTCATCGATGAACTTTAAAGAACATATCAAAGCGGAGAATCATGTATCCTTTCTTTCGTAAATATCTTTTCCAACTCGATGCCGAAACTGCACACCAGCTTACCCTGAATGCAGTACGCTTTGCAGGTTGGCTGCCACCTTCGCGCTGGATGTTACAGGCACTTTATCATGCGCCCTCGAAGCCTGTTCACGCCTTCGGATTGGATTTCAAGAATCCTGTCGGCCTGGCAGCGGGATATGACAAGGATGCGGTGGCCATTCGTGGACTGGCTGCGCTCGGGTTTGGTCACATCGAGGTAGGAACGATCACGCCCCTGCCGCAAGCCGGCAACCCGAAGCCGCGCATCTTTCGTTTGATCGAAGATGAAGCGGTCATCAACCGCATGGGGTTTCCCAGCCGCGGCACGGAATTCGTTCAGAACCGGTTGAACTCGTCGCTCGCACCCAGTTGGCTGGAACGGTTTCTGGGATTTGGACCGCGCAGACCCAAACCGATCAAAAAGCCGATACCGGGGACGGTTCTCGGGATCAACCTCGGAAAAAACAAATCCACTCCGAACGAAGAAGCTGTGCTGGATTATCTGGCTTTGCTCCAAAACTTTGCGCCGCTGGGGGATTATTTGACGATCAACGTCAGCTCGCCGAACACGGAGGGTCTGCGCCGATTGCAGGCGCGCGATGTGCTCGAAAATTTATTAAAGAACCTGCATCAGCAACGACTGATCGAACAGAAACATCTGGAACGACGCGTGCCTTTGCTCGTCAAACTCGCACCTGATTTGAGCAATCAGGAATTGGACGAGGCGGTGGACGTCATTTTGCGCACAAACATGGATGGAATCATCGCAACGAATACGACCGTGGAGCGGATGGGATTGCGATCAAGCTCTCGGAGCGAGGATGGCGGATTAAGCGGCAAGCCGCTCAAAGCGCAGAGTGAAGCGATGCTGCAAAACATCGTCCAGCGCGTGAATGGAGCAGTTCCCGTTGTCAGCGCGGGCGGCATCATGAATCCCGAGGATGCCAAACGCCGACTCGACATGGGCGCAACGCTCGTCCAAATCTATACGGGCATGGTGTATTCCGGCCCCGGCATGGTCAGGGCAATCGTAAGGTTCCTGTAATCCCTTTTATGGTGATTGTTTCGAAGTTGGTAAAGATGCGGTATAAAAGGAGATCCGGGGCGAGTTGCAATCGTCCCGGAAATCCCAAAGAAAGGCGTATCCAGAACATGCGCCTCAAAATGATTCTACCAGTGGTCGACCCGGAGCAATTTGAAGAACCGAAACACTGCAGCGACCCGAAGTGCAGTGGGAAGCGATTTTTGCCGTGGCAGGAAGTGAAGAAAAATGTCCGAGACAGTGAATATGAGGTTGTGACGGCGCGGCGGTATAAATGTTTGCAGTGCGGACGGACGTTCCGGGTCTACCCCCAAGGAGTGCAGTCGGGGCAGATTTCGCAGCGGGTAAAGGGGATAGGAGCGTTGTTATATCTGCTAGGACTGAGTTACGGAGCGGCGGCGCTGATGCTGGAGGCATTAGGGGTGGACATGAGCAAAAGCAGTGTGTATCGGACGGTGCAAGAGACGGCGGAGAAGGTGCCGGGGATGAAGCGGACGGAGCTGCTGAAGAGTTATCAGACGCGCGCCTTGGGCGCCGATTTGACTAGCGTGAAATGCAAAGGGCAGTGGCTGCCGATTGGGGTCGTGGTAGATCCGATCAACGGGTTGGTCTTAAGCATTGATCATCTGGAAGGAGAAGACGCTCAGACTCTGAAGGATTGGATCGGGCCGCTTGCCAACGAAGTGGGAGCTCACACCTTGGTGACCGACGACGCCGATGCATTTAAAGAAGTAGCCGATGAAGCGGGGCTGGATCATCAGGTTTGCAAAAGCCACGTGGTGCGAAATACGGAAGAGTTGATCGAGGACCTTTGTTTGGCGATCGATGCCGGTCAGGATTCTTCCTTGGCCCAGTTGCAGATCGAGCCGGCTCAAGCCCTGACCGATCTACGTCGTTTGGGAGAACTGATTCATTCCCGACAACCCGAGCAGCAGGCAGAAGTGCAGGCCTTGTATGAACGCTACGCGACCGCCCCGCATTCCAAGAAAGGCCAGACCGCCACTATTGCATATCGCATGCGCAACTTATTCCTTGACCGTTGGAACCTCTGGCCGCGCCTGACTTTCTATCGCACGTGGAAAGACCGGGATGGCAAACCCATTTTGGATGGTACCAATAATGCCACCGAACGTGCGATTGGCTGGTGGGTCAAAGAGCGTTATAGAACCATGCGCGGGTATAAGCGCGAACGTTCGGTTCTTAATCTCAGTCGCTTAATCGCCTACTGTGGAAATCATCTCGAGGAGGGCCTGAACTTAGCAACCTTCGTCACTTGATTGAACTTTGTCTCAGGGATTTCTATTCACTCGCCGGTTTCAAAACAATATACCAATTTTGAAACAGTCACCTTTTATGGTATATTCTTAAGCATGGACGAAAAAATCACAATCATCGAAGGCCCGCCGCCGATCTTTGAACAGGTCAGTGACGGCTGGGCAATGGGCTTGAACGAAAGCCCAAACGAACTGGTTCCCGCACTGACGCGTTTACGAACGTTCAACGGCAATGCGCTCGTGGAACGTTGTCACCGGGCCTGGAGCAGCAAACAGCCCATCCATTTGCATTATCGCAACGAGATGGGATTGGAGGAAACCGCACCCATTCTTGCAGCTCGCAATGTCGAAACCCCGGAAGGAAATGTTTTGCTCTTGTGGGTCTATCTCGACAGTGAGCACGTCGAATATGAAGTGGACGATGACGACTCGCCCGATGACGATGGAACAGATGACCAGGCGTAAAGCCTGGTCTTTTCTATAATATGACTTCGCTTCTTTCCACGCTGCAAGCGGGAGTGCTGACTCTGACACTGAATCGCCCCGAACGCGCCAACGCATTCAACGTTGGGTTGATCGGCGAATTACAAGAAGCATTCACAAAAGCTGAAAAAGACTCGCACGTGCGCGTGATCGTGCTGACGGGTTCGGGCAAAGCCTTCAGTGCCGGTCAGGATATCTCCGAAATGAAGGGCGGCGGCGAGATTTCCTATCGCGAGCACTTGGAAAAAACCTATAACCCGCTGATCCTTCAAATCCGTCGAATTGAAAAACCCGTGATTGCCGGGATCAATGGTCCGTGTGCAGGCGCGGCCCTAGGAATCGCACTGGCTTGCGACTTACGCTTTGCCACCGATGAGACTAAATTCGTTGTCGGCTTTGGCGGTATCGGACTCATTCCCGATTCGGCGGTATCGCTCCTATTGCCCGCACTGATTGGTCTCGGACACGCCGAGGAATTTTATTTTAGCAATGCACCAATTTCCGCACAACAAGCGTTAGAATGGGGATTGATTAATCGTGTTTTCGCGGCAACCAGTTTCGTGCAAGAGACCTTAGCATTTGCAATGCAATTGGCGGCTGGCCCGGTCGGTACGTTTGGGTTGGCGAAGCAGGCTTTCAATCGAGCCATGTTGTCCAACCTGGAAGATGTGCTGAACAGCGAAGCCGATTTGCAAGAGATCGCAGGCAAACGTGCGGAACATAAAGAAGGCGTTGCAGCATTTTTGGAGAAACGAAAACCAAAATATATTTAGGAGATGTCATTGCGAACCTTTGAGAAGTAATCTCCTCTAACAATTCCTTGGTGGTTACTGGAGATTGCCAGGCCGGGAATAGCACCCTCCTCGCAATGACAAATAAGATAATGAAATTTGAACCTGTCATCGGACTTGAAGTCCACGCTGAACTTCGAACCCAGTCAAAAATGTTCTGCTCGTGCGCAGTCGTTGATTCGACAAGCGCCGCGCCAAATACCGTCGTGTGTCCGGTTTGTTCTGCTATGCCCGGCGCATTGCCAGTGGTCAATCAAAAGGCGGTTGAGTATGGAATCCGCGTGGCGCTGGCGCTCGCATGCGACGTTCAAAACACCAGTATCTTTGCGCGCAAAAATTATTTCTATCCCGATCTTCCCAAAGGCTATCAAATCTCGCAATACGAAGAGCCGTTGGCAATCAATGGCAAACTTGCCATTCGCACCTCCGAGGGCGAGCAAACCATCCGCGTGCGCCGTGTGCATTTGGAAGAAGATACCGGTAAACTGACTCACGTCGAGCGCAACGGCCAATCGTATTCGCTCGTTGACCTGAACCGAGCCGGTGTGCCATTACTGGAAATCGTTTCCGAACCGGACCTTCATTCGGCGGAGGCGGCACGCGCCTACGGTGAAGCGTTACGCGACATCGTGCGCTATCTTGGCGTCAATAGCGGCGACATGGAAAAAGGCGTGATCCGATTTGAAGCCAATGTCTCGGTGCGGCCAACGGGCACCACCGAACTGGGAACGCGCACCGAGGTCAAGAATCTCAATTCATTCCGCGCGCTCGAACGTTCGATTGAATATGAAATTGCGCGCCAAAGCAAAATCATCGAAGCAGGCAAAACCGTGGAACAGGAAACCCTCGGTTGGAACGAAGCGCGCGGCGAGACATATTCCCAGCGCAGCAAGGAAGATGCTCACGATTATCGTTATTTCCCCGAGCCAGATCTGCCTCCGCTCGTAGTGGAGAACACTTGGATCGAAGACATTCGCAAAGATTTGCCTGAACTTCCGCGTGCGAGGTATTTGCGTTTCATCAAGGATTATGGCTTGATGGAATACGATGCAGCGCGGCTGACCGACGAAAAAAATATTGCAGATTATTTCGAGTCAGCGATCCGTCGTTTGCCGCCCAATATCCCGGTCAAGGTGATCGCCAACTGGATGCTCGGCGATTTGTTCTCGTTAATGAATCAAGCCAATCTAACGGTCAGCCAGCTCAAGGTCCGGCCTGAAGCGCTGGTGGAGTTGGTGAAGATCGCATCGGACGGTGAAATCAATCAATCAGGCGCGAAGGAAGTTTTAGCCGAAATGTTTGCGTCCGGAAAAGATGCAGAGGAGATCGTCGAAGCGCGCAACCTCAAACAAGTGTCAGACGAATCGTTGATTTCAAATCTGGTCAAAGAAACACTGGCGGAAAATCCAAAGGAAATTCAAAGTTATAAAGCAGGCAAAGTGGGTGTTGCCAACTTCTTGTTCGGGCAGGTGATGAAGAAAGCCGCTGGCAAGGCCAATCCGCAAGTGGTAAGGGCTGAACTAGACAAGCAGTTGACATCCGTGTAAGTCATAACCTATTTATGATGCTTCTCATATTGACGGAAAAATAAAATTCGGGTAAGGTTAAGTTGTTAGACAATAGGAATTTATCAATATGATTTGGTGTGAGACATAAACGTGTTCTCAGCGGGCAGACCTTCCGGGTCTGCCCGCTTACATTTTCAAAAAATTTAATATAGGAGAAAAGTATGGCTGAACAATTCAATCCTTTTGAGATGGCACAGAAACAATTTGATCATGTTGCAAAAATGCTCAAACTCGATTCTGCCGTCTGCGAAGTCCTGCGCTGGCCGATGCGTGAATATTCTTTCCGCATCCCGGTGCGGATGGACAATGGCTCGACGCGGGTCTTTCAGGGCTTCCGCGTTCAACACAACGATGCACGCGGCCCCAATAAAGGCGGCATCCGCTTTGCAGCAGATGAGACACTTGACACGGTCCGCGCCTTAGCAACGTGGATGACATGGAAATGCGCTGTGGCGGATATTCCGTTGGGCGGCGGCAAGGGCGGCATCATCTTAGATCCGTCCACGCTCTCCGTCCATGAGAAGGAACGCTTGTGCCGCGGTTGGGTGGATGTCATGTGGAAGAGTATCGGTCCGCGCAACGATGTGCCTGCACCCGATGTCGGCACCACCGGCCAGATGATGGCCTGGATGATGGATGAGTATTCCAGGTTGGTTGGACAGTACACGCCGGGCGTGTTCACCGGCAAGCCTCTCGATAGCGGCGGTTCGGAAGGCCGTACAGAGGCCACTGGCTTCGGCGTGACCTATTACATCCGTGAAGCGATGAAGCACCTCAAGATGGATCCAAAGAACTGTGTCGCCGCCATTCAAGGCTTCGGCAACGTGGCGCAATATGCATCAGTTGGATTTATTGAGCTGCTGGGTGGCAAAGTTGCATGTGTTTCCTGCTATGACCGCAACGACAAGAAGGCCTACACCTACAGCCACAAGGAAGGCATCGACCCGCACTTCCTGCTGTCCATTGTGGATGAGTATGGCACCATCGACAAGAAGAAGGCGCAGGACAAGGGCTATGTTGTCGAAGACGGCGATGCCTGGATTTCCAAGGAAGCCGACGTTCTGATCCCTGCGGCGAAGGAAGATCAGGTCACAGCCGAGACCATCAAGAAGATGTCGAAGCGCGTCAAGATCGTGGCCGAAGGCGCCAACGGACCCTGCACGCTGGAAGCAGATGAGTACTTCAAAGCCAACAAGATCTTCAATATCCCGGATTTCCTGTGCAATTCCGGCGGTGTCACCACATCGTACTTCGAGTCCGTCCAAAATGATATGAACTTCTACTGGACCAAGGATGAGGTTCTGCAGCGGCTCGACGCAAAGATGACCCAGGCCTTCCAGGGCGTTCTGAATATGTCGCTCAAGGAAAAGGCCTACATGCGTGACGCAGCCTACATGGTGGCGATTGACCGCGTGGTCAAAGCCATGCAGATGCGCGGCTGGGCATAAGTGTAAATTTAAATACCATCAAAAACTCCGAGGCACAACCTCGGAGTTTTTATTTCTTCTCCATCAATTCAATGCGATTACCAAAGGGGTCAAAGATATGCGCCCGTACATATCCATCCAGCGGCGGCTGGCTGGTGTCAACTTCATAACCAGCTTTGCGGACTTTATCGAGCAATGCGTCCAAATCAGCCACAATGAACGCGGGGTGCGCTTTCTTCGCGGGATGAAAGTCCGCTTCGATGCCAAGATGGATTTGTACCGATCCAGCTTGGAACCATACGCCGCCGCGGCGAGCCAACTGCGGCGGCTTCGAAATTTCAGCAAGTCCCAATACACCCGCATAAAAAGCGCGTGCAATTTCCTCTTCATCCGCAGGCATAGCAAGTTGAACGTGATCAATGGCAAGAATTGTCACAGGGCAAACACTATGTCCCATCTATAATTATTACAACGCGCAATACCTGTCAATTCTTTTGCCGATGATGGCGAGGCTGTCTTCCCAGAATTTCTTGGTGCGGATGTTGATTCCGAAGCGCGCCGCCAAATCTGCAGCAGAGGCTTCACCGGTGGACGCTAATAGATTCTTGTAATCTTCCACAAACGCCAGGCCGCGTTTTTGATAAATGGCATATAAGCCTGTGGCGAACAACAGCCCAAACGCATAGGGGAAATTATAGAAAGATAAGCCCGACGAATAATAATGAGGCTTCCACGTCCACATGAACTTTTGCAGATAGCGTTCATCGAGTCCATCGCCATAGGCCGCCTTCTGGGCGCGCTCCATGATCTCGTTGAAATCATCCGCCGATAGTTCCGCTTCCGCACGTCGCTCAAAGACTTCTTTCTCGAACAAATAACGCGAATAAATATCCACGACGACTTGCGCCGCGCCTTGGATCTGCGCTTCGAGCACGGCCAGCTCTTCCTGCGGATCTTTGGTGGAAGCCAACACCGCTTCGGTCACGATTGTTTCGCACATCGTGGAGGCGGTCTCAGCCAGCGTCATCGGCGTGAGCTGCTGCAAAACGGTTTTCTTTGCCTGATACGCACACTCGTTATGGAAACCGTGTCCCAGTTCATGCGCCATCGTGCTAACCTGATCGAACGAGCCGTCGAAATTAACGAGAATGCGGCTTTCCTTTACACCCTGGACTTCCATACAAAAACCGCCGCCGCGTTTGCCATCGCGCTGTTCGGCATCAATCCAGCGATGATCGAAAGCGCGCTGGGCAAACGCACTGAGATCAGGCGAGAACTTTCCAAAGTTTTCCAAAATAAAATCGCGGGCTTCCTCGAACGAATAAACCTTGTCGGTCTTGCCCATCGGTGCGAAGATATCCCACCACGCCAGTTTTTCTTTTCCAAGTTTTTTCGCCTTGGCTTTAAAATATTTGCGGAACATCGGGAACGAATCTTCCATCGCTCCCAGCATGACTTTGAGAGTCTTGCGGTCGATGCGCGCCGAGTTGAGAGCGGAATGAAGCGCATCTTCGCGCCCGCGGCGTTTGTTCAACGTATTCGCTTCGCCCTTGACGCCGTTCAGGCAGGCCGCCAAAGTTTCCTTGACCGACTCCCAGGCTTGGTTCTCCGCGTCGTACGCACGATGTCGAACTGATTCATCGGGATGCGATCTTAAGTTGATCAGCGCGGGCATGGGCAATTTCTGGGTCTTGCCATCCAGCTCAAAGTCGACGGAAAGCTGCGAAGTGACCGTGCCTTGAAGTTTTTCAAAGGCGTTGCCCCCGCTCAACGTCAATTCCGCGGCCAGCCCTTCTTCCGAATCGCTCATCAGATATTTGCTTTGCTCGGCGGATTCCTTTAACATGAATTCATGCGCCGCGGCAGAATTATTATTTTTGACGACTTTATCCAACTTCGGCGCGATCGTTCCGATCCACGATTCAAACTGAACGCTGAGTTTCCGCATCGGCAGGCTGGCCTGCTCAAACTCAGACATGACCCGCATCGCGACTTTATCGCGCGAGTCGGTGGTGACAAAAGCATAGATGAATGGAACAATGGTGGCCGATAAAGTTTGGATTTTGTTAATGCGGTCAATCGTCTGACCCACGAGAGGAGCCAGCTCTTTGGCTTTTGATTTCGCATCAGTTTTGCTAAGTTTGTTCTTGAAGAATTTTTCAAGCGCCGCGACTTGCTTCCTGTAATCTTCAACTGCGGCCTGGAACTCTTTGGATTCAAGCGAGGGATAAACATTGCTCATATCCCAGCGAGGGGCAGAGATAGTCATCAGAATCTCCTTTGTCTAATAAAGCAAGTATACCAAACGATACAACGTTATTGTCTCACACTCCACGCGGCGATGGGTTGATATTCTCGGCGGTTATGCATTAATGATATACTGGCACATCATCGGATAGCGAGGGCTGACTTATGAAAGTAACGGTCTTGCAGGAAAATTTGGCTCGTGGTCTTGGGATTGTTTCGCGCGCGGTCTCGCCGCGTTCGACACTGCCAGTGCTTTCGAATGTTTTGATTGCCTCGGACGAAGGACGCTTGCGTCTCTCGGCGACGAATTTGGAATTGGGAATCACTTGCTGGATTCCCGCACGTATCGAACAGGACGGCTCGACCACAGTGCCCTCGCGCACATTCTCAGATTTGGTCAATACTTTGCCAACCGATCAGGTGATGCTTGCGCTCGATTTAAAAACACAGACGTTGAATGTGCGCGGCGGTACTTCGACCAACGACATCAAATGCATCGATGCGCAGGAATTTCCTCCGCTTCCGGTCCCGGACCTCGAAGGCGCGATCCAATTAAACGTAGCGGACTTCCGCGAGATGATCCAACAAGTGGCCTTCGCAGCTTCGACCGATGAAGCGCGTCCCGTGCTGATGGGCGTGCTGATCCAAGTTGAGAAAGATAAATTGACGATGGCCGCCGCGGATGGATTCAGATTGTCGGTGCGCAAAGCCACTTTATCTGCACCCGCCTCCGCACCGATTTCCGTAATCGTTCCGGCTCGTGCGTTGACCGAGTTGGCACGCGTCGCCAACGATGGAGAAGAGTCGATCTCCATGGTCACACCGAAGGGACGTGGACAAGTAGTGTTTCACGTGAAGGATGTCGAGGTCGTTTCGCAATTGATCGATGGAACCTTCCCCGATTATCAACAGATCATTCCCCGCAAACATACTTCGCGCACTCTCGTCTCAACCTCGGCTTTGCTCAAGGCTTGCAAGCAGGCTGAGATCTTTGCGCGTGAAGGTTCGAATGTGGCACGCTTGAATATCAAGTCCGCAGATGGCGATTTGAAACCGAGTGAAGTTGAAATGACCGCAACTTCAGAAGAGACCGGCAAGAACGAGACCATTGTTGAGGCAACCGTGGATGGAAGCGGCGTGTTGATCGCGTTCAACGTCAAGTTTTTGCGCGAGGCATTGGAAGTGATCAAGACTCCGAATGTCGCGCTGGAGACATCCGCTCCGAACGCGCCGGGCGTGATACGACCCGTCGGCGATGAGGAATTCCTGCACGTGATCATGCCGATGCACCTCGGATAAAGTTATGAAGTTAAAAAAGAAGCGGATTTTTGTCCGCTTCTTTTTTATGCCTTTGGCAACAACACTTTGAACGTTGAGCCTTTGCCAACGCCGTTCGATTCGGCCCAAATCTTTCCGCCCTGTGCTTCGACCAGCCCTTTGGCAATCGTCAAACCGATCCCCAGTCCACCATAATGACGCGTGTTGGGGGTCTCGGTTTGATAAAATTCATCGAAGATTTTCTTCAACTTATCCTCTGCAATTCCGATTCCATGATCCTGCACCCATGCCATCACGCGGCCTCCTTGCTGCGCCGCGCCGACAATAATCTCGCTTCCTTGCGGCGAGAAGCGGATAGCATTATTCAACAAATTAACAAAGACTGAAACGGTTTTATCGGGGTCAACATTGATGGTGATGGGCGCTTCCCGGAAAGCAAATGTCAACTTATGCTCATGAGCCGATGCGATCTGACGTACTTCATCACTAGCTTTTTCCAAAATGGATTGAATGGAAATAAACTGTGGTTTGACAATCATTAATCCCTGTGTTTCGAGCATGGTCAGGTTGGTCATATCTTCCACAAGAGATCGCATTTGTAGAGCCGCGTCCAACACATGTTGCGCATGCTCTGATAATTCCCCTTTGGCATCTTCGCGCAGAAACGATGCATAACCGATGATGATCCCCAGCGGCGTACGCAATTCATGCGAAGCCAGCGACAGGAAATTGCCCTTCAGGCGATCTGATTCGCTGACCTTCTCCAAGGATTGTCTTATGCTTGCCAAAAGGCGAGCATTTTCTATCGCGATCGCCGCGTGGGAAGCAATTACGGAAAGAATCGTTTCATCCGGTTCTTCAAAAAGTTTTCCGCGTTTATTCACCGCTTCCAGCACGCCCATCACGCGGTCCTTGATCAGCATGGGGACGCCGATCAACGATTGGACATGGAAGCGAATATGTTCCGAGACCAATGAATAATGGCGAGGATCTTTTTCCGCATCATTCACGATAATGGAGTGGTTGGTCCGAAAAACGGTCCCGGCCACGCTCCCTTCAATCGGCACCGGAACTTCGGCAAGTTTTTTAGGATCCGAACCCGTTGCGGCGGCGAAATAAAGATGCGGATTTTTCTCATCGTATAACAAAATGGAGGCCGCCTCGCAATCCAACAATTCCGTTGCCGTGCTGGTTACCAGTTGAAGCAGGGTATCTAGATCAAGCACCGAGTTAAGCGTGACACTTAATTCAACAAGGCGTTTGAGTTGCCGAATCCGTTGTTGGAGTTCAAGGATTTCACTGGAGGCCATGCTCCTAGTGTAATGACTTTGCGCTTGATTAGCAACCCCATAAGAAATAGAACATTTGTTCTTTTTTAATACTACCGACTCCCTCGTGTTGAGTCAGCAATCAGGATTTTTATCGGGTGGCCGCCTCATCGCTTGACTTTTGAAATGGCAGCCATTTCGACGCGGAGTTCCTGTAGAATGACCATTTCCGTTTTCCTGAAACCAGGGACCAATACTGTTCCCTAGTTTATTATGTCTTCACTTCTCGTTGAAACAGCAGGTATGAATAGACCACCAGGAAAATCGCCGAGCCTATCAGCGGAACAAATAAAAACAAAAACGTAGTCATCCCGTCAAAGAACGAACCGAGGATCGTCAGCACACCCGAACCCATAAACAGCCAACTTCCCACGCGATGGGTTTCATCCCAGACTTTGTCGTTAGACAAAGTCCATGGTGTGCGAATGCCAATGAAAAAATTGCGCTTGGCTTTGCGAATCATAAAACCTACTAAAATGAACAATAAGCCGATGGCAGGCATGAGTGATGTACTCATCCTGAAATTGGTGAAGCCGAGATTCCATGCAAGTGTCAATCCTTGGACATAAACTAAAAACAACACCATAAACGCGATAAACAAATTGAACGTGTTTCGAAATTTGGTAATATTCGCTTTCAACGGGTCAATCGCCGGGATCAGTAGAAAGAGCAGGAACATCCCTAGCGAAATAAGCGGCGTCAGGAATACGCCCCAGAATCTGGGCATCGTTCCGTTCACCTGATCGTTGACATCCCAATGCGAAGCCATAGGATCAGGCAGGCGATTCCAAAGAAAAACACCCGCAAATGCAGATACAAGCAATAAAATTAGAACGATTCCAAGGGTCATACGAGTGGACATTTCATTACTCCTTTTGTTTCACGTGAAACCATTTCATTTTTTTCCATTGATTGGCTTAGTCAGCAAACCAGCAAGGATCAAAAACACTACAACCAGTGCAGTACCGACTCCGGCGAGAAAGGCTGCGACGACAATTGCTCCAATGATCTTCATAATGATCACCGCTGCTATCGTAACAACGGCAATCGTTGTGGCGGCTGCCATCACTTTTCTGCGCGTCGGATTTTGCATTTTCACCTGATTTTCCAATTACATTCCACGACTATTCTTTCGGTTTGTTGTTCTGCGCCAACGAGACCATGCCGCTCAAACCGCCCAAATTCATTGTGTCCACCGCGGACGATGGCACAATCACCAATGCACCTTTTTCCTTCAAACCTTCAAACAGCATGTTCATAGCGCGCAGATGCAAAGCAGTCGGATTATTGACGTAAGCCTCAGACGCTTCCGCAAATGACGCTGCGATTTGTCTCTCCGATTCACCGAGGATCACGCGCGCTTGCCGCTCGCGTTCCGCTTGTGCCTGACGCGACATGGCATCCTCCAACACCTGCGGGATAACCACATCGCGGATCTCCACGGATTGCACGGTCACACCCCAAGGGGTTGTGCGTTCATCAATAATGTGCTGGAGTTCTGCGTCGATAGCGCTGCGCCCCACGAGAATGTCCGCCAACATCATGCGCCCAATAATGTCGCGCAAAGCAGTCTGTGCGGCCCAGGCAATCGCAGAGCGATAGTCTTCAACTTCCAACGCAGCCTTCTCTGCATCCCACACAACCCAGAATAAAACCGCATCCACATTCACAGGGACAGTATCCTTGGTCAACGTCTTTTCAGCCGAGAACGGAGTCACCATCACGCGGCTGTCAATCCATGTTGGGATAGTATCAATAATTGGCACGATCCAGAAAGCACCGGGACCGCGCAACGAAAGGAATTTTCCCAATCTCAGCACCACTGCCTTTTCCCACTGGGAAGCGACTTTCAGGGCGAAAAGCAGGTACCCCGCCAGGATGATCAGGGCGACCGGCACCCCGACTTGGGTGAACTGCGGGGCGTTCATATCCTGCAGGGCCAGTGCCGCTCGGGCAGCCCCGACCAAAATCAGTGCGCACACGAATGCTGCAATCGGCGGAATATGCTGATTAGATTTCGCGACTCTATTCTTTTGCCAGGTGTTTTTTATTGCTTCCATTTCTATTCTCCTTTTGATCATTCATTATCTGATTGCGTTTCTTTCCAGGACTTCAGTTGGTCTCTCACCATCTGGCTTAATTCTGCGTCTGAAAAATTCAATCGTTTTCCTTCGCCAATATATTGGCGAGCCAGCGCTTCCAGCGTTTCGCGGCGCAATCGCTTTTCCACTTCAGGTGGTGCTTTCTCCATGATGTACGTGCCGCGTCCTTGTTGGGTCGAGATGATGCCTGCCTCATCCAATAGACGGTAGGCTCTTGCCACGGTATTAAAGTTGATGCGCAATTCCGAGGCCAACTCGCGGACCGTGGGCAATTGAGCACCGGGCCTCAGCATTCCGCCCGAAACTTGCTGTTCGATCTGGTTCATGATTTGAATATAGATCGGTAAGCCAGATCGGAAGTCAAGGTGCAGGGTAAGCGGTTTTTGATTGGGCATAAAACTTATTCCCTAAATTGAATTAATTGTATCATTGTAATAATTGTATCATCTTTAAACCCTTTGTCAAGAGGTAACCAGCAAATGAGTCAGGAGCCGCCCCTTTTCTTTAGCGGTATCCAATTTCTCGTCCGGCAGGACGCGTCGAAATCAGCGTGGTAAAATCTATCTGCAAATACAATAAGGAGATCGAGATGGAACAACAGACTGGTACATTTGCTGTCAAAAAGGGTTTAGCCCAAATGTTAAAAGGCGGCGTCATCATGGATGTGGTCACGCCGGAACATGCCAAGATCGCGGAAGATGCCGGCGCCTGTGCAGTGATGGCGCTTGAACGCGTCCCCGCTGATATTCGCGCACAAGGTGGCGTGGCACGTATGTCCGATCCTGGATTAATCATGAAGATCATGGACTCGGTTACGATCCCGGTAATGGCGAAATGTCGCATTGGACATTTTGTGGAAGCCCAAATTCTGGAAGCGATCGGTGTGGATTACATTGACGAGTCCGAAGTGCTCACGCCGGCTGATGAATCAAATCACATCAACAAACAATTATTCAAAGTGCCGTTCGTATGTGGATGCCGCAACCTCGGCGAGGCGTTGCGCCGCGTCGGTGAAGGGGCAGCAATGATCCGCACCAAGGGCGAAGCCGGCACCGGCGATGTGGTCGAAGCGGTTCGTCACGCGCGCACAGTTCTGGGCGACATTCGCCGATTGACTACAATGGCCGATGAAGAGCTGATGGCTTTCGCCAAAGAGCTTGGGGCGCCGTATGAACTTGTTAAAGAAACCAAAGAGCTTGGACGAATGCCCGTTGTCAACTTTGCGGCAGGCGGAGTTGCCACTCCAGCCGACGCAGCACTGATGATGCAACTCGGTGTGGATGGCGTGTTCGTCGGCTCCGGAATTTTCAAAAGCGGCGATCCGGCCAAACGCGCGGCCGCCATCGTCAAGGCTGTGACACATTATCAGGATGCAAGCATCCTGGCGGAAGTGAGTAAGGACCTCGGCGAGCCAATGGTCGGACGCAATGTCTCACAAATGCCCGAGGCCGAGAAGATCGCGGGACGCGGCTGGTAAATGATTTGCAGGGATGCAATAAATATATTGCATCCCTGCAACAAGAATATGAAAATTGGTGTACTTGCTATACAAGGCGACTTCGCCGAACATATTGTCATGCTTAAACGGCTTAAAGGTGGAAACCATTGAAGTCCGTTTGCCTGAGCATCTTAAAGGCCTCGACGGGCTGATCATTCCCGGCGGCGAATCAACCACCATCGGAAAGCTCGTCACAGACTTCAATCTGATGGAACCGCTGCGCACATTCGGCCAAAGACATGCCATCTGGGGGACGTGCGCAGGCGCCATCTTTTTGTCGAAGGATATAAGCCGCGATCAACCTTTGCTGGGCTTGATGGATATCAAGGTAGCGCGCAACGCCTTTGGCCGCCAAGTGGATTCATTCGAGGCTGATCTGGATATTCCGGAATTGAAACGAGTGACCGACTCGAAAGAACCGTATCACGCGATCTTCATCCGCGCACCGATTATTGAATTTGTAGGGCGAGATGCGAAAGTCCTTTCGACTCTTCCCGACCGGCGAATTGTTGTCGCGCAACAGGGACATCTGCTGGCTACCTCTTTTCACCCCGAGCTGACGGACGATGCCCGCTTCCACGAGTACTTCCTTTCTCTCGCGGATTGATGTTCAACTCTTGTTACACTTACTGGAGGCTATTGGGAATCGTTTTCTTAACGTTCACAATCGCATCTTGCACTTCCAATCCCCAAACCCAAATAGCAATGCCAACTTTTGAGTTTACGCCATCCCCGCAACCATCAGAAACCGTTACCGCGCTTTCCACAACAACTCCAACAGAAACACCCACGCTTACTCCTACGCTCAACTCCAAGCCTGCGCTCGTTGTCTTGGCACAAAATCTCCCCTCACCAGACGATCTTGTATTAGCACCGAATGATTCAATTTATATCTCTGATGTTCAAGATCAGACGATAAAAGAATATACACAGGATGGAAATTTACAAACGTTGATTTCCGGCTTGAGCGAACCCGAAGGGATGGTCGCGTTACCAGATGGCTCTTTGATCATTGCCGAACAAGGAAAGAATCGTTTGGTGCATTATGACCCAACGACCAAAGTCCTAAGCCTGTTCCTCACCTTGCACAACACAACCGGCCAAGATGGTGTAGATGGAATTGCATATGATTTAAAGACACAGACGATCATCGTTCCCGATAGCCCAAATGGAACCGTCATACGTGTCAGCTTGGACGGAAAAACCGTCAGCGAGGTTGCGCATGGGTTTGCGCGTCCAACTGGAGCGTGGGTCGAGCCGGATGGCAGCATTCTAGTGGTGGATGAAAACGCCAACTCGTTGAGTCGAATTCATCCGAATGGAAATATTGAAACACTCGCGGGCCTTCCCGTGCCGGATGATGTCATTGAGGATAATAATGGGAACATCTTCGTCAATACGCTTGGAGACGGCGCTATTCATCTGATTGTTGCCAGCACAGGCTACGATACCATTTTAGTACATGGCCTGCTTGATCCGCAGGGGATCATATTTGATATGGATGGAAATTTGATTATCACGGACGCCGGCCATCACCAGTTGGATAAACTTATCATTCATTAAGGAATCCGCCCAATTACCGTGATCGTTTCAAAATTGGTAAAGTGCTTATAAACTGGCAAGTGGATAGAAACCCCTGAGATAAAGTGCGATCAAGTGACGAAGGTCGCTAAGTTCAAGCCCTCCGCAAGATGATTACCGCAGTAGGCAACCAACCGGCTGACATTCAAAGCCGATTGATCGCGTTTATAGCCGCGCATCGTGCGATATCTTTCTTTTACCCACCATCCAATTGCGCGCTCGGTGGCATTGTTCGTGCCGTCCAAAATGGGTTTGCCATCCCAGTCTTTCCAGGTGCGATAAAAGGTCAGGCGCGGCCATAAGTTCCAACGGTCAAGGAATAAGTTACGCATCCGGTATGCAATGCTGGCAGTCTTGCCTTTCTTCGAATGCGGGGCAGCCGCATAGCGTTCATACAAGGCTTGCAGTTCTGCCTGTTGCTCAGGTTGTCGGGAATGAATCAGTTCTCCCAAACGACGAAGATCGGTCAGGGCTTGAGCCGATTCGATCTGCAATTCAGCCAAGGATGAATCCTGCCCTGCTTCAATGGCCAGACTCAAGACTCTCGATCAATTCTTCGGTGTTGCGTCCCACGTGGCTCTTGCAAACCTGGTGGTACAAGCCGCTCCGATGGTAGGGCACGAACCTACCACTTTCCGCCACTTCCTTAAATGCATCGGCGTCATCGGTCACCAGTGTATGCGCTCCCACCTGGTCTGCAATTGGTTCTACCCAGTCCTTCAAGGTTTGAGCGTCTTCTCCATCTAAATGATCCACACACAACACCAGTCCGTTGATCGGATCTACGACCACTCCAATGGACAACCACTTCCCGTTGCATTTCACACTCGTCAAATCCGCTCCAATGGCTTTCGTACGGTAGCCTTGCAAGAGTTCCGTGCGCTTCATCCCCGGCACCGCTTCCGCCGTCGCTTGCACCGTTCGATACACACTACTTTTCCCGAAGGACACCGGGACGGTGTACTCAAGTACACCCCCAATGCTTCGAACATCAAGGAGGCTGCTCCGTAACTGAGCCCCAACACATACAACAATACTCCCATACCTTTCAGCCGCTGTGAGATCTGACTCTTCTGCACTCCTTGAGGATACACTCGGAATGTGCACCCGCACCGCAAACACTTGTATCGACGGGCGACAACTTCTTCGTACTCGCTGTCCCGTACATTCTTCTTCACTGCCTGCCACGGCACAAAGCGCTGGCCGCTACACTTCGGATCGACGCAGTGCTCCGGTTCTTCAAATTGCTCTGGATCGACTTCGGGTAAAATCAATTTGAGGCGCATGGATCGATACGCCTTTCTTTGGGATTCCGGAACGATCACAACTCGTTCCGGTTTTCCTTTTTATACACCCCTTCCACCATTTTTGAAACAGTCACCAATTACCTGACAATTGTCATCTTCCAGGAGGTCATTTGACCGTTGTCTCAGTGATAGAAAAAGAGTAATATCAATAAGCCATGATGAAAGTTTTGGCTATAGGTCTTCTAGGCATTTTTATGCTCTGAAGTCAGAGAGCCTGACAGGTGCAAATATACCTGCCAGGCTTTTTTGTCTGTGATCACTATTTTCATCATAGTCCTACATCGCTTAAGGAGAATGAATGCAAACACCCTGGGAATATCGTTACGCTCACCGCATCAAACAAATGAGCAGTTCAGTGATCCGCGAATTGCTCAAGTTAACTGAGCAGCCGGATATCATTTCTTTTGGAGGCGGATTGCCTGCCCCGGACGTTTTTCCAGTAGAAGAATTTCGAGAAGCCTGCAACTATGTGCTCGATCATTTCGGCGCGCAGGCTTTGCAATATAGCACAACGGAAGGATATCGCCCGTTGCGCGAGATGATTGCGCGGCACACTTCACGCTATGCTGTCGAGGTTACGCCGGATAATATTCTGATTACGTCCGGCTCGCAACAAGCCCTGGATTTTATGGGGCGACTCTTTATCAATCGCGGCGACTATATCGTAGTCGAGTCACCGACTTACCTAGGGGCATTGCAAGCCTGGAATGCTTATGGCGCGCAATATATCCCGGTCCGCACCGATGAAAACGGCATGATCGTGGACGAACTCGAAGCTGCGCTTCGCATCGGACCGAAGTTCATGTACATTCTGCCCAATTTTCAGAATCCAAGCGGAGTGACCCTCAGCCTCGAGCGGCGGAAAAAGCTGATCGAGCTGGCAGACAAATACGGAGTCCCGATCATCGAAGATGATCCGTACGGACAGTTGCGTTATGATGGTGAAAATATTCCATCACTGGTCGCTTTGGACAGTGAATATCGAGGCTACGACGGCGAATGTTATAGCGGGAATGTGATTTACTTGAGCACCTTCTCCAAACTGCTCGCACCGGGTTTACGTTTGGCATGGGTCATTGCTCCGGAACAGGTAATCCACAAATTGGTGATGACCAAACAGGGCGCTGATCTGCACACCGCGTCGTTCAATCAATATGTCGCCTACGAAGTCGGTAAGGGCGGTTTCCTGGATGAACATGTCAAGGTAATTCGCTCCACCTACAGAGAACGCCGCGACGTGATGCTGGAAATGATGGAAGAAATGTTTCCTCCCGAGGTGCATTGGACTCGCCCACTGGGCGGCATGTTCCTGTGGGGCATTCTTCCAGAATTCATGGATGCGGCGGATGTGCTCAAAGTCGCGATCGAACGCAAGGTTGCGTTTGTTCCGGGCGCAGCTTTTCACGCCACAGGTGGCGGGGACAATACGATGCGCCTTAACTTCTCGTATTCGTCACCGGATACAATTCGCGAAGGAATCACAAGGTTGGGTGTAACCTTAAAGGAATTGATAGCCAAAAACGGACATCACTAATCGAGAGTGGCACAGAACTTCTCGTGCTGGATTTTCCTCTGTCTCGTACCGGGGACGGCTCGACCCTCTGCACAACTCCCACAGGCTTCACCCATTTCGTTTGCACAGCAGTATCTCGATCTGAGATATTCGGTCTTCTACGTTCGTCCCACGAACTGCTCATCGTACTCACGCCTTTGGCGTCTCAATGTTCAGCCCTTCCTGAAAAGCTCAGTACTATGGCCTCGGCTGACTCCTGTCGTCTCAATCTGGCATCTCTGCCAGGGTTGCTTTGATAGCCGGGCGGCAGGCCTCCCCAGGTAAGCCCATTGACTGCATTGGGCTTCATTGTCATTCGCCAATTCGCCCGACCTCACAGCCTCTTATGGGCTTCTTGTTCATCACTTGTACCTGCGCAAGTGCAGGTAGGTCGCAGATTTGCCTCCAGCTTCCTCCAGACCTCACCTCACGATGACGCCCTTGCTCTTGGCTAATGGTTGGTGCAGTCCACCTCCGTAAAGGTCTTTCACCTTCTAGTCAACGCCTATGCTGGGCGCACAAACAAGAGACGGTCACTTTGAAAGTGACCGTCTCTTTTCTATTCCTCTGAGTAGGGCACATACTCCGCACGTGCAATTCCCTGTTTCACGGCCGTCATCGCCACGGAGCGCGCTACCGCGCGATGGACGGTTTTATCCAACGGACTTGGTACCAATTCACCAGAAGGAGTCATATCTGCAATCGTCTGCGCCGCAGCAAGCAACATCTCATGCGTAATACGCGGCGCGTATGCATCCACCGCGCCGCGGAAGATTCCGGGAAAGCCCAATACATTATTGACCATCTGACCATCCGCCGCGAACGCCGCGCCATGCTCCAGGGCCACCGTCGGATCAATTTCCGGATTCGGATTCGATAGCGCCAAAATAATCTGTCCATTGCGCACCATTTCCGGTTTGATGAGTCCCGCTGCGCCGGTAGTTGCAATCACAATGTCGCAGGCGCTCATGATCTCGTTCAAACTCGACCCTTGACCTCCCGCGGCCTCGAGATGTTTAATGGCGTCCGCTGAAAGGTCCGCGCCGAGAACCGGCTTGCCTGTTAGTTTCATCAACATATCCGCAATTGCATAACCCGCCGCACCCAGACCAATCTGACCGATAGTCGCCTTGCTGATGTTTGTACCAGTTTGACGGCAGGCATTGGTCAACGCCGCCAGGCAGACAACCGCTGTTCCATGCTGGTCATCGTGCATCACAGGAATGTCGAGCATTTTTTGCAAACGTTCTTCGATTTCAAAACAGCGCGGCGCGGAAATATCTTCGAGCTGGATTGCTGAAAAGGTTGGCGAAATGGCGGCAACTGCGGCGATGATTTCATCGGAGTCTTTCGTGTTCAATAAAATTGGAACGCCCGAAAGCCCGACGAGCGATTCCATCAACATGGCTTTGCCCTCCATCACAGGCATGGCCCCCAACGGTCCAATATCGCCGAGACCAAGCACCGCTGTGCCATCTGTTACGATGGCCACCATATGACTTATACAGGTATATAGCCGCGCCGCGGACGGATCGTTGGCGATCTTCAAACATACTTCGGCCACACCCGGCGTGTACACGCGCCGCAAAGTGGTCATCGAATCAATTGGGAAACGCGAGCGGATGGCGATCTTTCCCTTTTGATGAAGCTCCAACACTTCATCCCGCACTTCGAGAATCTTTGTGCCCGGAGTAATAGACATCGCCTTTACGATTTTCTCGATATGTTCAACATCGTCGCCATAGATCGTAATATCCCGAACGACCGAACGTGACGTCTCGTTCAACAATTCAATATTGCCGAGTGTGCCTCCGTTACTGGAGACCGCAGTTAAGAGCCGCGCCAATTGTCCCAGCGTTTGATCGTCCCGGACGCGAACCGTCCGGCTAATCTTTCTTTCCCAAGCCATAGTGCCTCCTTTAGATAATTAATATCCGTTGTAGTTAAAACAGCCCTTTCAGAAATAACAACAAACCAATGATCACCATCGGTATGCCAACAATGGCTCCAATCAGTGTCAGGCTGACGATCACACCAACGCACATGAAGACAAGCCCGAGGATCATGGCAATGAAGCGTCCCGTCAACCCGACAATGATAGCTAGAAGATGCCATAGCATTGCCAACGGCCACAAGAAACATGGAACGTGATGTTTGTGCATTACAGACATTTTACCTCCTATCACAAGTAGGATATACGTACTAATGCCGTTTGTGTTCCAGATGATATAATTCGTCCATGCCTACCAAATATAATTCGTCAATACCTACCAAACCTAAAACAAAAAAAACAACTCCCCCGCCTCCGCCTGTTGATCCTGTCGTGGAACCAGAGGAAACCGTAACTTTCAAGCGCGGCCACTTTTATTCGTTCATGGTTGTGATGGCTCTTTGCCTCGGTCTGCTTCTCGGATACTTTATTGGCCAGCGTAATCCCACCGCCGCGACCAGCCAGATCTCTCCACCATCAATTGTTCAGGCTCCAACGGCCATACCAGCACCGCTAAAATATAATATTACAACCGCGGGCTTTCCCAGTATTGGTCCAGCGAATGCCCCGATTGTCATCGTGGAATTCAGTGATTATCAATGTCCTTACTGCACGCAATGGCATGACACCACTTACAAACCCCTCTTAGCCGCCTATCCGGGCAAGATTCAACTCGTTTACCGCAACTTTCCATTGCCGTTTCATCAGAACGCGTTTATGGCAGCTGAAGCCGCAATGTGCGCCGGGGATCAGAATGCTTACTGGCAATATCATGATGCGCTCTTCGCAAATAACGACCAGCTCAACAATCAGGCTGGTACAGTGGTCAACAATTCGTTCTATGTTAATCTGGCCAGCGGCCTCGGCTTGGACACAACTGCTTTTAGTACCTGCCTGACAACGGAAAAATACAAGCAGGCCGTCCAAAGCGATGTGGATTACGCCAATAGCCTTCCGCCCGACAGCGATGGTTCAGCAGCTGTCAGCGGCACACCCACTTTCTTCATCAACGGTTATCGCATCGTTGGCGCCGAACCGCTCGCCTACTTCCAGCAAATGATTGATGCACAGTTAAAGGCACAATAATCTACAAAACACTGTTTCAACTCTAATATTTTCGGAGTGATGATGAAAAAATTTATTGCAGTCGCTGGCAATATCGGCGTGGGCAAGTCTACTCTGGTAACCATGTTATGCAAACAACTCGAATGGGAACCCTTCTATGAGGCCGTTGGGGACAATCCGTATCTCGTGGACTTTTACTCGGATATGGCCTCCTGGTCTTTCCATTCGCAAATTTTCTTCCTGACCCGGCGACTGCGTTCGCACCATCAACTCGCGCAGCATCCGACATCCGTCATTCAGGATCGAAGTGTTTATGAAGATGCCGAGATCTTTGCGCAAAATCTATATTTGCAGGGATATATCAAAGAGCGCGATTACGAAACGTATCGCGAACTCTACGAAACGATCATTCAGATTTTGCCCCCGCCCGATTTGGTCATTTACCTGCGGGCGTCCGTTGCCACTTTGATGGATCGCATCGCACGCCGCGGCCGAGATTATGAGCGCACCATCACGCCCGAATATTTACAAGGTCTGAATGACCTTTACGAAGATTGGATTTCTAATTTTGTGCTCTGTCCGGTGCTAGCGGTGCCTGCCGACGACCTAGATTATGTCGCATATTCCGGCCATTTGGATCTCATCATTTCAAAGGTGAATGAGAAGTTGACTGGGAAAGATGAAGTAGTCTTTGAAGCGGAAGAAGTTGCGCGCGCTACTGGCGATTGAAAAACGATTGTTGAAATAAATTACATGTTATCAAAACAAAGAGCCGACCGCTGTCAGCCCTTTGTTTTATTGAATATATGTTTTCCCCTGGCTTTTAGGATCAAGCACGGCATATTCATTTTGTCCGGATAAAACATTCCAATATTGTTGATTCCAAATATCGGCATCGGAGCCGTTGCATTCAGCGAGACGAAAATCGCTGGGTGCAACATCAGGAAGCTGGCACGCCGCTTCCCCTCCAGATTGAGGCGCTGGAGGCAGTGGCAAAATTCCGCTCAACTCATTTTCAATTCCCAGCGCGGGAAAACAGCCATCGCGCCAAAAGCCTATCCCATCGCGGATGCGGCACCATGAATCATCCGGTTGAATCACAGTCGGATAACTAAAAGCATCTTCGATTACACCTTTTGAATCAATGAGGCGCACCGTTTCGCCGCTGTCTTCAAGCAGAAGATGAGTGGTTATCCATAAAAGACCGCCCGTTCATTGGGATTCAATTTACGGTTCGGGAAGATGAATGGGCTTGATCCACCATTCGGCATGCGATCCAACTTCTAATTGCTCAAATCAACTATACCAGGGCCAAGGTTTTCAACTTCGATGAATTCATCGTAATTATTCACTACATCGTCACCATTCCAATTGGAGTCGGGGAGCGGAAGGATTTCATTGATGACAACCGCCGGAACTGGAGTCGGTGCAAAAGTTGGGGTGGGGTTGTGTGTGGCAGTGAAGGCGGGGGCTTTACGGCAATTTTCGGTAAATGTCGACGTTTTGGTTGGTGTATTTATAATAGTGGGCGAAGTTGTTACGGTACTTGTTGGTGTATAAGTGGAAGTGTTAGTTGGGGTAATGGATGGGGTGAGCGTTTTAGTGGCTGTGGAAGTTAGCGTAACAGTTGGAGTGATAGTCGGTGTATCAGTTAATGTTGCTGTGGATGTATAAGTTGAAGTGCTTGTGTAAGTGTTCGTCGCCGTTTGTGTAGAAGTTGACTTAGTAGTAGATGCGAAAGTTGATACGCCAGCACCATAGGCTACCGGGCTAGAAGAGTTTAATGGAGTGCTTGGATTCACTAAACTAAAATCAGCAAAATTATTATCAGTATCATTGCAACCGCCACTATTTCTCTTATAGCCACGATCAACATTGTGCAAAGAACTGCGAGAGGCGGTCCCTCTTTATATGCTGAACCGTTGCTCAATCCGACCTGATCAACGATCGTATCATCTGGAAGAGTTAAAGCAACCCTACCTTCATCTGTGATACCAACACTATAAGGGCTATCAGGCGATATTGCATCATTGTACCCAGTGTTTGCTAGTAAATAATGCTAACCGGGAGACAATAAAACATTTGTCACAAAAGTAAATCTAACACTTGTTGCACCACTATTATTTGCCCCCTTCACTTTCCATCCATTAAGATCAATAATCCCACCACTTCGATTGAAATTTTCGACAAATTCATCTGATGTTCCGCCAGATCCATGGAATCGAAACTCACTAATAACTATATACCCCAGGGATGCAAGATTATAGGGTGCGGCGTGCACGGATGCAAGATTCAATATAAGGATGCCCCCTACCAGTCCCACCAGCAGGATGAAAACAAAAAGCGTTCGAAACAGAATCTTCGGGCAATTCATCAATTTTCTCTTTGGAGAGGAGCCATAATGAGCGCGAATAAAAAACCCTGTCCCGTAGAAAACAGCTTGATGAGACAGTATCCCTCTTGCGTTTCGGATTGAAACGCTAACGAGGTTCAACCACCAGCTTGATCGCCGTCCGCACTTTATCTTCGATTTCGACATCCACAAACTCAGGCGTACAGACTACATCAATGCCATCGCCCTTTAGATAGCCGGTGGCCAACGCCAAAGCCTTGACAGCTTGATTGACTGCACTGGCTCCAATGGCCTGCACCTCTGCATGTTTGTGTTCGCGGATAACCCCTGCAATTGCCCCAGCTACAGCGGATGTACGCGATGTGGCGGAAACTTTGATTATGTCCATGTGTGCCTCCCATGAATGAAAGGGGCTTGCTATAAAAAGATTGTACTGGATTTAAGAGTTAGATTCAAGCATTAATTAGTTGGGATATGGATATCGTAATCGTAGTAGGCCTTGTGGAAAGTGTGGATAATAGGATCGCACGCTATAGGTTGGATCATTGATGATTTTAGAACCACAGGTAGCGTCTATGCAGCTCTTCTGACTTTGGGTCCCTGTGGAAATTGCAAAGGTAATTTTTTGAGCTGGTTTTCTTCTGTACAATAGCTATCCATATTTTGGATGAAAGGAAAGGTACTGCCTAAATATGGGGGGTAAGGTTTCAGGTGAGTTTACCCGATTTTTGCCAAAAACCGGCATACTCTCCACAGCAGGCGCTAATTATCCACAGTTTACCCCATCTTATCCACAATTTAGACTTTTTCGGGAGGACTTGTCTAGCCTAAATATGGAAACTACATCGCTGAAGAAGTTTCCAGACCGTTGGCGGCGGCTATTTCATCGAACCGGATATCGATTTCATCCAGGTAATGATCCAAATCCGAAACGCGTTGTTCGAAACCATTTCCCAACAAACCTAATTGCTCACAAGCGATTTGCCAAGCCTTGATTTGGTCGTTTTCTAATACATTAGCCGCCAATGTCCAAGTGTTAATAAGCGGCCAAAGGGATGCTAATGGAGATTCACTTGACAGCAAAACCTCAAACGCTTTTTCGTAATAATTCAGCCGTGCGGAATGAACATGCCGATCCACTTTTGCGTTCTCGGATGCGGCGAGAAAAGCATTTTTCCAATCGGGAATCCAATTTGAAATGATAGATGCGTCATCTAAGTTGCTTGCTCCCAGCAAATTGAACAGGGTCGCTGTAAATTCTGATCGTTGTGCGGATTGGGAACGCGCGGGAAATTCAAGCAGGAAGCGGCGTTCGGCGAGCGGACCACCGTTCAGTTCTGCGATGGCGTTCGTGGCGTGATCCACCGCCTGCAAAAATTGTTTGACTTGAATCGGTCCCGCTTGATCTTCTCTGATGTCGCTTAGGTCAATCCAGCCTTTGCGCGCCTCCGCTAGCAGTTTGCGACAACGCGCCAAAACTAAAGCGGGCGCATGAAATTCAAATCCAGCCCTTAACCCAGCTTGAACGAATTCAAAAAATTTTTCGCGCTGATATAGCAACATCGGATCATACATTTCATATCCGAGCATCGGGTCAACGCGCAATTCGCGCGGCGATTTGAATTCATCTTTCGAGCGGTGAAGGATATCGAGATGAAAATCCGGCGTGAGCTTGACGATTTCACGCCTCATCCCGGGGCGTTGGTTATGAACAAGGACTAGATCGATATCCGCTGTTCCGCCGAGAATTGGATCTGAACCCGAAACAAGTGAACCGGTTAGATAGGCGGCAACGAGGTCGCGGTCATTAAAAGCGCGTTCCTGTGCGTTTTCTTTGGCAATGCGGATGAGAGTTTCACGTGTGACGCGCATGGTTCCTCTTGCAGTTAGTTGGATAAATTCTCAGTCAAAGGCAAGCCCGGTTGAAACGGACTCAACCTCATGGTCTCGCGGATGCGGTTCTCGATCCACTTAAGATGTTCAGTATTCTGCACAATGTTCAATGGATCGGTATCTATCTTCAACACGGGTGTATTGTCATAAGGCTTGCTGAAAAATTCCTCGTAGCAGCGGTTGAGCTGATCAATATAACCACGTTCCATGTTGCGTTCGTAGGAGCGGTCCCGAAATGCGATGCGCTGCATCAGCACATCAGTGTCGGCGTGCAGATATACGATGAGATCGGGCTTTGGAATTTTTTCACCGAGCGCTTCGTGGACTTTGTAATACATATCGAGTTCGTCGCCCTTGAGATTGATGCGTGCAAATAGCGAGTCTTTGACAAAGGTGTAATCGGAAATCAGGGATTTGCCTGCTGCCAAAAGTCCGGGAATGGTGCCGCGTTGTTGATGGTATCGGCTGAGTAAAAAAAAGATCTGCGTTTGAAACGCATAACGTTCGCGGTCGCTGTAGAAATCAGAGAGAAAAGGATTCTCTTCAAAAATTTCCAAAAGGATTTCAGATTCAAAAGCAGGCTGTAACAGGCGGGCTAGTGTGGTCTTGCCCACACCGATTACCCCTTCGATGGCAACGTACATCGTCAACTCCGAAATAGGATGCGCTAAGGATACCACGAAATAACGATATAATTTCTTTCATGTCTCGCATTGCGATTGTTCCGGCCGTGGATGGAATGGGCGGTATGACTTCGTTCCGACTCAAATTCGAGGCGGGACTCAAACAACGCGGCATGGATGTGACTTACAACGTGGATGATGCAACTGAGTCCGTTTTGGTCATTGCCGGGACCCGCAATCTGCTTCCGTTATGGAGAGCGAAGCGACGCGGCTTACGCATTGTCCAGCGCCTCGATGGAATCAATTGGGTGCATCGAAAGAAGAATACTGGACTCAAACATTTTCTCCGCGCCGAATACGGCAATTTGATTCTCTCGTTCATTCGCTCCAGAATCGCAACGCATATTTTGTATCAAAGCGAATTCTCGCAGCGTTGGTGGGATGATTGGTATGGTAAATCAGAGGTTCCTTTCTATATTATTCATAACGGTGTTGATTTAAATATTTATAACCCCAACGGCACAAGTGATCTTCCAAAAGGTAAATTCCGAATATTGATCGTCGAAGGGAATCTAGGCGGCGGATATGATATGGGCTTGGATAATGCCATTCAATTAACAGAAACACTTGCGGATCAATATCGTTTGCCGGTTGAATTGATGGTGGTTGGGAAGATTTCCGATGAACACAAAGCATCCGCTCAAGCTCGATCACGCGTTTTGATTCAATGGATAGGTGCGGTGCCGCGCGAACGAATCCCGCAGATCGATCGTTCCGCTCACTTGCTTTTCTCGGCGGATATCAATGCCGCCTGCCCGAACTCGGTCATCGAAGCGATGGCATGCGGGCTTCCCGTGGTTGGATTCGATACCGGAGCGTTGAAGGAACTTGTCCTTGGTGATTCAGGCCGCATCGTCGCGTATGGAGGCGACGTGTGGAAGTTGGATCATCCGGATATCGCTGCGCTTGCCAAAGCCGCCGCGGAAATTTTGAATGATCAACTTCGCTTTCGACCAGCCGCGCGAGCGCAAGCCGAATCCGCTCTTGGCTTGGATCAGATGGCAGATAACTATCTAAAGGTTTTGCTGGAGGATTAAATGGATCAGGAAATTTATGATTTTCTTATGCGTCATTTGAAGTCGGTTCAGGAAAACGATATTGCCGCGTATCATGAGACGACGGCTTCCGACTTGACTCTTTACGAGTGGTGGGTTACGCCGAATCGTATTGACGGTTTGCCGTTCCATGAATTCATGATGACATCCAACGCACAGAATGGAACCGTATTTGGTTCGGACGTTAAACAAAAAGCCGAGACCCGCTTCGATCTTTCCAATCTTTGCACTCAGTGTTATGGTGAGATGGCGATTGCCAGCTACACATTGTTGACGAGCACAGCCTTGCCTGAAGGCGTGCAAGTGGTCGCTCATAATGAAACTCGTGTCATCGTCAAGCAGGATGGAAAATGGAAAGTGGTGCACGTTCATAAATCGCCGGCGTGGCCTGCGCCGCATGTTCAACCCAAATGAACAATCGTTTCGCCGGACGTCTCGCACTGCAACAACGCGTGCTTCCATCGTATCGAGTTCCATTTTTCGATATGTTGGCGCAAGCCTGCGATGGCGGTATGAGTTTGTTGGCCGGATTGCCGCGAGAAAATGAAGGAATTACAAACGGCAAATTACAAAGTGCGAATTACGCCGCGGCCACAAACATTCACATCTTCAATGGTTCTTTTTATTTATGTTATCAACGCGGATTGATTGATTGGCTTTCCAACTGGAATCCGGATGCAATGATTGTGGAGGCCAACCCGCGATATCTCGCAACGTCCTCCGCCGTAAAGTGGATGCACTCCCGAGGCAGAAAAGTCATCGGCTGGGGATTGGGTGCGCCGCACCTAACCCCAACCCCTCTCCCTTTGGGAGAGGGGCAAAGGGTGAGGGCGCGTTTTCTGCATCAATTTGACGCGCTGATCTCTTATAGTCGGCGCGGGGCAGACGAATATGCCGCGCTCGGTTTTCCACGTGAAAAAATTTTGGTTGCACCGAATGCAGTTTCGCCTAAGCCATCATCTCCTATTCTTTCGCGTCCATCAGGGTCCAAGGATAACGCCGTCATCCTTTTTGTCGGACGGTTGCAAGCTCGCAAACGAGTAGATGATTTATTACGCGCTTGTTCTGAAATCGAATCGAAGCCGAGATTGATGATTGTCGGCGATGGCACCGAACGCGAGCATTTGGAATCGCTGGCGAAACAAGTTTATCCATCCGCAGAATTTATCGGCGCAAAGCATGGAGCCGAGTTGAAACCTTATTTCACGGAATCCGATCTTTTTGTTTTGCCAGGAACCGGTGGTCTCGCGGTACAAGAAGCGATGAGTTACGGGCTGCCCATCATCGTTGCAAAAGGCGACGGCACGCAGGATGATCTTGTGCGTGAATCGAACGGCTGGCAGATTGCGCCCGATGATTATGATGCGCTGGTCACCACGATGCGATTGGCGTTATCTGATCAAAGACGTTTGAGAACGATGGGCGAAGAATCGTACCGGATTGTCTATGAAGAAATCAATTTGGAAAAGATGGTGGAAGTGTTTGTACAGGCGTTGAATTATTAGATTGATTAAAGTGGTTCTTCTTTACACGGCGGTCATATAACTGATATTTGAGGTTCCTTTCTATAGGAAGCTCGACAGTCAAATTCCCAATGCGGGCAACTTGTTCAACCAATCGTTGAACACGCTAAAGAAATGAGATGGCTCTTGTTTCTTGGTTGCTCTCCACATTAGCCATAAGATGATGAGGGGTGCGATCAATCGTCCGTATGACCATGGGAGAAAGTCAAAGGTCGGCAAAACGAATTCAAGGAAGTAAGCAAAGCCAAACCAAATCCATTCGTTGGGCGTCTCAAGACATTTGAGCAGGAGTAGGAATGGTAACGCGACAAAGATTCCGTGATGTTCCCAGACCACCGGCGATGCGAGAGTCATCAAGATGAAAACCGGCGGCAAAGCATTGGCAAGACGCGAGCTCTTCCCTTTTGCGTCGAAAAAGATTTCATGGCGAACGCATTGAAATGTCACGAACAGGGATGCAACCAAAAGAATGGCTTTGGATAAATAAGTTAGAATGCGCGCCCAGATCAAGTCAAGATGAAGAAATGGAATGATGGATCGGAAGAAAGAATCGAACGAAGTTTCATGGAATGTGGTCGTCTGTAAGGCTGCCAGTCCCTGTGTGCTTCTGATGAAATCGAGGAAGGGATAAACGCCATCCAACGCAACGGTGAACATGGCAATGAGAATCAAGCTCAATACAAACCATCCAAGCCAGCGCCAATCTAATTCAAGCAGGAAGGCGAGCACCAAAACGATTGGTGAACTTTTGAGATGCACCGCGAGAGCGAGCATCAGTGCGGAAAGAAAAGAGCGCTTCGGATAAAGAAGCAAACTGAGGAAAACGAGATTGAGCGTGTGGATATTGATCTGAACGTAAAAGAGCGTTCGCAATAGAGGCACATTGATCAACATGAACAACGTGGTGACCAGTGCGGCGAGACGAGTCGAAAAGCCGTAATGCTCCAGCACGCGATGAAGCAAAACATAAAACACCATCAACGAAATGAAGTTGATGATCCAAAGGAGCAATAAAAAATTTTCGTCGCCGAGCGGGGCGATGAATTGTAAGAGCGTTGCCCACAATGGCGGATATAAATAGGTGCTGGGAAGCGGCTTGTGTTGCAACAATGCATTCGCGGCCTCGAGATAATAGGAATAATCACCATAACGGAATCGTTCGCTCAATTGATTGAGATAAACGAAACCGATCAGAAAGAAACCAGCCACGCTCAAGCCATTGTTGGCGTTGAGTTGCTTTGCATAAAGAAGATAAAGCAACGATCCAAGTAGCAGCCAGGCAAACGTCACGGACGCAAGCGTAATGTGCAAATCTTCCAACGGCCATAGCTGGATAAAAAACCCGAATCCTTTTCCTCCCCAACGCCAAAAAATAAAGAGTATGCTTGCGGCAACCAGGGCCGTAAGCATACACCATAGAATCATCGCAAGCTTAATGGGATTTTTGTTTTTCAAAAACGTTCCCTGTCATGGTGCGACTGCCACGTACGAAGCCATCACATAACCGCGCAAGCCGTTCGAGTCGCGTACATTGATCCATTGATTGGTCACCCCGACTTTTGCAAGCGCTGCACTCGGAGGTTCGATAACCGTCAATATAGTTTCAGCATATTCAATGCCGACCAACGATCCGCCCGCGGAAGGAAATGCGCGCAAACGCAATCCGCTTGGACCCACAGCATCGATCACTTTGAGCATCAACCGTTGCGGTTGAGAGGCTGGAGGTTGCGGTGAAGCAGACGGTGTTGGAGTTGAAGGAGTCGATGGTGTAATAGGCGTTGGAGGTGTGGATGCAGGAACCGGCGGGGGGCTTTGAACCTGTTGTACGTACCATGCCGCAACATATCCTTGATTGCCCGATGGATCAGCTACATAGAGCCATTGATTGGTCACCCCGATCTTTGTCAGCGCTCCAGTTTTATCTTCGATCACGTGCAATTGTGTGCCAGGCATCTCGGCGGCATTGGCTGTTGAATCCGAGGATGGTTGAGTATGTAATCGAAGGCCGGCTGTCGCAGTTGCTGCTACCTGCACATATAAATCTGTTTGAACGGCAGGCGGCAAAGGTGTAGAAGGCGCGGGTGTGGATGCAGTGGAATTGGTTGAGTTGCTTGAAGTCCCGGATGAAGCGGATGAGCCTGCACTGCATTTATACCAAGCCACAGCTTTGATCGAACGTTGAAGCGGCTGACCCTGACTGAAGCGCGTCATCAAGGTGACCGGAGTTGCTTCCGGCGGAAAGGGAAAAGGATCCTGGATCAAATAATCGTTGCCTTGCTGGGCATACAGAAGCACCCAGTGAGTCTGCAAGCCGGCATCCGGCGAATAATCCACTTCGACGATCACGGGCTGGCCCGCGACAAGCGAAGCGTTGATTTGTGAGATGGGAGCATCGGTATTGGTGCAGATAGTTAATCCGGTGCTTTGGATTTGCGGATAAAGTTTGCTGATCGTACCCCATACCAAAAGCTCATCGGAGGTGATGCCGCCGTCGGCGGTTAATTTTTAATTCAAGGTAGCGGGAGTTTCGGTAAATCCCCAACTGCTTGCGTACATTGCGAGACTGGTCAACGCACAACCGATATAACCAATCGTATCGGGGCCGGGACCGATTTTGCTATTCTTCCATTGCGGATCCTGCTGGGAGTAACGGATAAGACTGAAGGCCATATCTCCTCGGTTTATCTAATAGATTGTCGAATGATACACCCTTTTGATAATCTATTTTTGATTCTTTCGGTCGAGCCAGAGTTCCTGATAGTGTCGATTCCAGTCTATCAGAAAACGGCATGCGATTACGATTCCTGCCGCGACCGCGATCCAGAACTCAATTCTATGCAGACCGAAAATCCATAGTGCGGGTGCCGTACCAACTCCGGTCAGGACGCTGGCGCGGGCGGGATGACGGAGGATCAAGATGAGTGCAATTAAAATCGCGCCCGCAATCAGAAAAGCCAGCGGGCTGACCGCTAATAACCCGCCGCCCGCGCAAGCCAGCCCCATGCCGCCGCGAAATTGAGCAAAGACCGGCCAGCAATGTCCCACCACGATCAGCGCCGCAGTAATGGGCACAATCCAAAAAGAAAAAGCATAGTGAAATGCCAGCCAGGTCGGGATGAAGCCTTTAGCGATATCGAGAATCAAAACCAACGCGCCGGGACCAAATCCGGCCTGACAAATCGTATTGGTAGTTGTGGCATGACCCGAACCTGAGTCGCGCACATCCACGCCTTTGACGAGGCGTGTGATCCAAATCGAAAAAGGGAGCGAGCCGCTTAGGTAACCGAATATAAAAAAACCTAAAGCCAATGAAACAGCCATCGCAAATCTTTGAATGACTACAAAGTCCGTAGTCAAAACCATCCTTTCACCTATTACATTTGTAAGAACTCGCTCAGTTAACTTTAATGCTGACATGAAATGTTGACAAGAGCATCGAAATTGGGTGGTTTCATCTCTGATTCTTACTTTTGTGCAAGGTTACAAAAATATCGGTGTTATTTTCCTGCCACCATCTTTTGGCTCATGTAATAATCCAATTGCGTTACAACAGCTCGCGCAAATCTTAAAAAGAGAATTTCAATAAGAAAAAGCTAACCCGGCCGCTGCCGGATGCAATGCCATGATGGTTGGGTTGTCGCTCGTGATTATGATAAACGAACCATGGCCTTATAGGTTGTTTTGAATCAAGGAGAAAATAATGAACAAGATAACTAGCAAGCTGATTGGTATAAGCATCTGCCTGATTTTGTTGTTTGAGAGCTATATCAATGTGAAAGCATTGGCGGGGCAGACTTTGACCTCGGCGGCAGCATCTGCCGTGTATTATGTTGCGCCCACCGGGAGTGATTCCAATCCGGGTACATTGACCGCACCATTTGCAACCGTCGCAGAGGGCCTTTCAGTGGCGCAGACCGGAGATACGATTTATGTGCGCGCTGGAACCTATTCGACAGTCGATATCGATAAAAGTGGAATCACACTTTCTGGATACCCTAATGAGATCGTAAAAATTATTGGACGATTGGTTTGCTATCAGCAAACCAATGATATCGTGGAGAACTTTGATGTTTCAGGAGCGCCAGCGGGAAATTATAACGGTGCGGTAGAAATAGATGATTGCAATAATTCCACCTTTCAAAATATTGTCTCACATGACAATGTTTTGGAATGGGTGAGTGGATTTGAAATTAACAATAGCACAGGCGACCATATCCTGAATAACATATCCTATAATTCTGACAGTGGGATAGATGTCTCTAGTTCAACGAACATAGAAATAGCCGGAAATTTGGTCTACGATAATACAATTGCTGCTGGGAATTCGGATGGCATAAGTGTTGATGATCCCATGTCGAGCGGAATCAACATTCATAACAACATTTCTCATGACAATTCCGATGATTGTATTGATACTTGGACTTCTTCCAACAATACAATCGCCAATAACACGGTTTATCATTGCGGAGGAACAGGGGATGGAAACGGTATCAAGGCTGGAGGAGATGGCCCTGGCGGAAATGATATAGTTTCGGGGAACCTGTCTTACAACAATTACGCTTGTGGATTCACAAGCAATGGTTCAGCGGATACATTCACCAACAACATCTCTCACGATAATGGCACATGCGGATTTGAGGACTTTCGCGATAATGGTAATACTCAGATTTCGGTGTATACAAATAACGAAGCATGGAACAATCCGATCAACTTCAGTATTGCTAACACATCTCTTGTGATTATAAATGGAGATACAACCGCAACGCCATCATCAACAACCCCAACGACAACTATTGTACCAACGAATACATTAACCTTTACATCAACACCAAGCCAAACGCCAACTATAACCCCTACTAATGTATTGACGGCAACTAGCACTTTGGCTTTAACGCCTCCGCCAAGTATAACTCCATTGCCGACAAATGTATTTACTTCCACGGCAACTCAAATCCCACCGACCCAGACTGCGGTTCCTCCAACGGCCACTCAAATCCCGCCAACTCAGACTGCGGTTCCTCCAACGCCCACAGCCACTCAAGTTCCGCCGACCCAGACTGTGGTTCCTCCAACGCCCACAGCTACTCAAATCCCGCCGACCCAGACTGCGGTTCCTCCAACGCCCACAGCCACTCAAATCCCGCCGACCCAGACTGTGGTTCCTCCAACGCCCACAGCCACTCAAATCCCGCCGACCCAGATTGTGGTTCCTCCAACGCCCACAGCCACTCACGTTCCGCCAACCCAGAAGCCTGCTACTCCAACCACACAGGCGACCACCCAGCCACCCTTGAACGAGATTTATGATGACAAGAACAGCGCCTTTGTCTATTCCTCGGGATGGCGGAATGAATACAATAGCAAAGCTTACGACGGATCCTATAAGCAGTCTGACATTAAAAAAATTCTTCGGCAGCTTTGGAATTCACAGGCCGTTCATTTAGTATTCTATATACAGCAGCACGGGGCCTTGGCGATATGGATATTTACCTGGATGGTGCGCTCATTGGCTCCATTGACGAAGGATCATCCACTCTTCAATTTCAGAAGCACTGGGATTATTCAGGTACGTTGACCCCCGGCGCCCATCAATTGAAGCTGGTTCTCGCTGGCCAGAATAAGACTGAGATCACGCTGGATGCGGTAATCGTCCGCTCGTGAATTGGAAATCGGCGCATTGAAATATGCGCCGATTTTTTATTTAAACAAATGTGCTTCGAACTGCAAAGAACAGTAGGTGGAATTGGTTAAAGGCGGGCAAAAGATCAATCCCGCAATGATGCTACAGAATCTTGTTGTGGTATGATTCTTCGGAAATCATGAAAACCACCATATTTCAAATCAATAACCGGGTACTCAGTTTATTGAACATCATCGTTCCTTTATTTTTCTACGGCATCCTTCTTGCAATTCCCATCCCGTATTCGATCAGCAAAACGTTTGTGTTTTATTCCATCCCATTTTTTCTGCTCATTCTAATTCTGTATTATCTAAACTTTCGCCTGCCTGAAAAGTTATGCTGGCTAGGTGGGGCCACCTTGACTTTGATTTTGCTGGCGTTGCGGCTTTCATTTTTATGGACATCGGGCTATTCCAACGACATGGTCATTGGCGGATTGATTCCTTTCCGCGATGCCTTCGATTACTATCATGGAGCCAAATTCATTTCTGTGGGACAGTTGATTTCAAACAATAGCAACGGCGCGACGTGGAGACCCTTGTTTCCCGGTTTTCTTTCTTCGATGCTGTTCATTTTCCAGCAAAACTTTCAATGGTCATTGGCCGTTCTGGTGGTCCTCGCAGGGATTTGTTATTATCTTTCGGCTTATCTAATCAATCGAAACCTCGGATCGTTTGCGGCGGCCGTGTATATGTCGTTCCTTTATTTCTATATCCAGCCGCTGATCGGAACGGCATATACCGAGCCGCTTGGACTTGCATTTGGATGTCTCGGCTTTGTTCTACTATGGGCGGCCGCGAAAAAACAAAACGTCCTTGATTTGATTTTTGGTCTGATCATATTTACTTTGGCGTTGAGCGTGCGTGCGGGAGCGTTTTTTATTTTACCGGCCCTGATCTTATGGAGCGGTTGGGCGTTCCGTAGTGAAAAACGATTTTCCCTGAAATATGCAGGAATATCCGCGGTCGCTTTGCTCATCACATTCATATCGATCAATACTGTTTATGATCGGCTCGTGGTTCAGCCGGGCGGCGTGCCCTTTGGCAATTTCGCGGCAACGTTGTACGGTCAGGTGGTTGGCGGCGCCGGTTACAACTGGGCGTTCAGAGTATTACCATCCCGGAACGCGATCTTCATCTATCGCGCGGCAGGCCGATATTTTCTCGCCCATCCCTTAAGTTTTTTCATCGGCGCGTATAAGGCCTATCGGGATTTCTTCCTGCCTCAGATGGGTATTTTGAGCTTCTTGACCGGCAGCGAGTTCCCCTGGCTGGGCATATCGATCTGGATCATCGCATCGCTTTTACTTTTATGGGGATTGTTCAAGTCGATTCGGAATTTCGCTCTTCCGGAATCTTCGCTTCTGATCGCCGCCTTTGCCGGTATTCTGGTTTCGATTCCTTTTCTGCCTCCCATTGACGGCGGGATTTGAATCTATGCCAGCTCGATGCCGTTTATTTTCGTTTTTGCAGCGCTTGGGATTGGACAAAATCTTTCGATAACGGAATCCGCTCAAGGTCAAGATGGATTTGCCGTGACCGTGAAAACGATGTCCATTATTTTGGGAATTCTCACGGTGTTACTGCCAGTGATAGTCTTGCATATCAATAAACAGCCAGCCGTTAATGCAGTGAGCTGTCCAGATGCTCAAGTCCCTTACGCTGTGACCGTAAACCCGGGATCATACATCGACTTGGTTCCGAATGCCGCAACTGCTTGCGGACGTGTGCCCGAAATCTGCCTACGCGATTTCCAGCAGAATATCTCCTCCAACGATCCTTCGAATCAAGCGGTGTACCAACACTTCATTGCCTGGACTGCTGGCAAAAGCCTGCGCCTTTTTGCAGCGCAGGATATCGTTCAGGGAGAATTTCACTTTTTCGCCGGGCCCGCCGCGGACTTCCCTAATGTTTCCAAAAGTTATGTGATTGCCGGCTGTGCCACGAAAATTAACGTGCCGCGTCGTCCCGACATTTATCAAATTCAAAGTGTCAATATCCCCTGACCGCTGATGACTTAGTGCGGATAAGCCTGATAGCAGATCGTATTCTTGCCAGTTTTCTTTGCACGATACATGAGTTGATCAGCCAGTCGAAACATCTGATCCGTATTGGAGGGCGCCGAAAAGCAGGTCAGCGCGCCGATGCTGACGGTCATCGACCAGTGATGCCTTTGCATTTCTTCCAGAAGCAGGTTTTGAAGGCGAGGCGCCACTTTACCCGCGGCTTGATCATCGGTCTCGGGCAGGATCACGATGAATTCATCGCCTCCCATGCGTGCAACGATATCGATCCCGCGCAATTGAAGTTTCAGGACGGTAGCAAACTGGGTCAACAGGGAATTGCCCGCCTCGTGTCCGGCTGTATCGTTGACGCTTTTGAAGTCATCCAAATCCATATAGAGGAGCGTGAAAGGCCGCCCGGTCCTTGCCAACCGATCCAATTCCGCGGATGCCGCGTCCATCAACGCCCTGCGGTTCAGGATGCCCGTTAGAAAGTCGGTGCGCGATAAGTGTGTTGCGTTGTTTAACAGCTCGTGAATCTCGGCGAACAATAGAGAAAAAATGGAAAGGGATGCTAGGAAAGCGACGGCATTCCATAAGTAAATCGGATCCGGGGAGATTTCACCTGTAAGCAGGTCCATGCCTTGCCCAACAGCGGTACAGGCAACAGAGACAAGAATTCCTTCAGACCTTCCAAGGGTCCAGCTTGCCAGCGCTACCGGAATCATATAGAAGAGAGAAATGGAGATATCAGGGCCGGTCTTGTAATCGATGATCCCCAACCCCAGTATGGAGACGAAAACCGCCAACCACAAGAATGATCTACTTTGCCGGTCGAGATACGCGAGGAAGCGGGCAGTGAATGTCATACTTGTTGGATTATATCTTTTCTAAATTATGCCAGCATTAGCGTAAGTTGCGGTTGCCGGACTCTCATCACTTATCCTTCCAGGATTTCTTTGACGCGTCCCACCTGGCCGTTCATCAAGCGGACTTTGATGCCGTGCGGATGCGTGGGCGAATTAGTGAGAATGTCCTTGACGATGCCTTTGGTCAACTTGCCGGTGGGCTGATCCTGTTTCAGGACGATCAGCACCGTCATCCCGGGTTTGATATTCGCGCGGGTTTGCCCATTGATGGGGTTCATGGCGTTAGTATAGCACGAGGTCGTTGGGGTGCTCGGCGTTCCACAGGGCGATCACCTCCGCAGGGGTCTTCCCGATGTTCTTTTTATTGCGGATGCGTCCGCTAAAGGAGCCGTTATTCAGCGCCCGTTTCAAGTCCCGGTCGAGACGGTGCGCCACGTCCAATTCGCCCCGATAGTTGATGTTCGGCAAATACGTGCCCAGCCCTTCGAGCCTGACCCCGCGCCCCTGCCGATTGAAATACACCACAGCCTCCTGCAGTCCTGTCAGCGTGCCTATCACGTCGCTACCACTCAACGTGGAGGTGGCTGCCAGCCAGTCGGCAGTTTCGTGCCAATCGGCAGTCTCGCCATATTCGATCTGTGGACGATAGTGATTTAGAGCGGAAATACGGGATGCCATGTGACTCCTCCTGTCTAGTTTGTGAGCTTCCCCTACCAGTGGGGAAATTCTTCCTGTTCTCTTTTCAATATCCTGTAAGGATATTATAAGTTTGCTGGCAGGATATTGTCAACCTGACACGTTATGTGGGGCATGGTCTTTCCAAGGTCAGGCATTTCGAGCGGGAATCCAGCAGATGACGCAAAACTCGTCGATATTCTGCCCAAATGGCTCTCATGCGCCACAAAGTTAGAAATCCGTCAAGCGACCTTGGAAAAACCATGTTATGTGGGGAACCTTCCCGGCTCTTACGTACGAAAAGAACCGTTGGTGTTGCTGGTATGGTATTCATTCATGATTTTTGAGCCAGGTGCAGGAATAAGGTGAAATCTAAATCGCCCGGGGACGAACTGTAATCGGTGAGAAGCGCCGCGGCTTCGCTGCGATGTTGCGTCCCGTGATTGACCATGTGGTACAAGCAATGCCAAAGGATGCGGTCCCGCGGCTCGCCTTTTTCGTTGTTGTAGTGCCTGTGACCGTTCAGATCTTTGTCGCTTAGAGTCGCGAGATAGGCGCGCATTTCCTTTTCTTCTTGATTTGCCCGTTCTTGAACGGAAGCGAGAGTTGGAAACTCCTCCGCTTTCAATTCCGGCGCAGACCAGTTATTTTGCTGGAAGAACATTCGCCAGCCAAATTCGGCATCGATGATATGGACAATCGTGCTGCGCAATCCCCCAAAGGGAAAAGATGCAGGCGAAAGGAATTGTTTCTCGGTAACTTTTGCGCTGGCTGCAAGGATGCGCTTATTGGCCCAATAGTTGTATTCGTAAATGGTGAGGATATCTTGAATATTCATAGTAAGTTCCTTTCATTGTAGCTATATCTGATTCCGAACTACAAAATGTAAATGATCTGTGCTATCGCGATATTGACTTAATTCGCAAGTTTCTACGGCGACTTCTAAAACATTGGCGTATGCCTCTGGATTTTCAGCATATAGCTTTGCGACTAGTTCATGCATTCCACCTGTAAAACCTTCCGCACCGGCATAACTAATCAATTCAAACCCAGCCGATTTTATTTCAGCTAGCGCGATTTCAGGCGTGGACCAGTAACATTCAGTAAAGCCTTTTAAGGCCTGGCCTTCAAATTTTTGGTCCTGTAACATGGAACGCAGTTTTTCAATATCTTTGTACCAATTCGGAAAATCTGTGATCCCAGTTCGCATTATTCCCCATGAATTCAAATAAGCCACAATCGCGATTCCATTTGGTTTCAATATATTCTTTAGTTGGCTTAAAATGTTTATTCGATCTTTTGCCTCTATGATGTGATACATCGGTCCCATTAAGAGAGCAGCATCGAATAAGCCAGAAACAAGTTGACTTAAATTGCGCGCATCTCCAACGATGAGTTGATGAGTTGTTGAGCTTTCACCTTTGATCCTTCAAGTTGCATGCGTGCAAGGCCTATTTCTTCTTCCGAAATATCAAAAAGCGTAACTTGATAATCTCGTTTGGCTAATTCGATAGTGTAATGGCCAGGTCCCCCGCCGATATCACAAACGCGACCCTGCTTTGGAAAATATTTCTGAATTAGATGCACGGTGCTGGCAAATTCGATTTTGAATTCAGCTTTATCAAGTCGTTCCCATTCTGGTGTGGCATGATTGTTATAGTAATCCTGAACGAATTTGCTCATGCATTCTCCTTATCCTAGCAACCCTCTTGCAAAACTCAAGAACGCCTGCACGTCATTGAAGTTCGTCACCAGCCCAACGGAAATCCGCACCGCGCCGGTGGATTTGCCATCGAAGCACAGACGGAAGTCGTCCAAGGTTACGCGTTCCTGATGGCCCGGACCGTTGAAGCATACATCCAATTCCACGCGCGAGAGTCCGAGGGCGACCTCGCCCGCACCGGGATTGCAGAAACATCCGGTGCGCAACGAGATGTTGACTTTGTTTGCTTCGCTTTCGATGAAGCGATGGTCAATAGCTTTGCCATCTTTATCGAAGAAGTTCGCGGTCACGGTGCCGCCGCGTGATTCGGTTGTCGTGGGCCCATACAAGCGGACTAACGGCTCGCCTGTACTGTGTTTCATTTGAGTCAAATTATCCAATAACCAACCGGCCAAACATCTAACGCGTTCATGGATCACATCATAGCCGATGGATTCGATATGCTTCAATCCGATCTCGACTGCGGGGATGTTCAAATAATCAGGCGTGCCGTCCTCGAACGCGGTGTGACCATCCGCTAAATAATATCTATCGCCTTGCACCGATACAACTGTGATGGTTCCGCCCGCAAACCACGGACGATGGAGTTTGCTCAACGCCTCCTTGCGTACGATCAACGCGCCGAGGCCGGTCGGGTAACCGAACATTTTATAAAAGGAAAGCGGGACAAAATCCGGTTTGACCTTGCCGAGATTAAGATAATTGGTCGGAGCAAAAGCCGCGGCGTCGAGCAGAACATCCCAGCCTGCAGCGTGCGCCTTCTCGATCCATTCAAGCGGATGCTGGACTCCCGAGAAATTTGATTGGGCAGGAAAAGCAAAGAGATTGTGTGCGCCCTTTTGTCCGCGCGCAAAGTAATCGTCTAGGGACGATGCGTCGACGCGCATATCGGGCAGCGCGACCGGAATATAAGTCACCTCCGCACTGTGTGCGTGCGCGAACTCGCGAATTCCATTGACCGAGTTGTGGTTGTCGAACGTTAAAAGATAATGCCCGCCTTTTGCGAACGGATACGACTCGCCGACTAGTTTCAACCCGCCGCTGGCGTTTTGTGTGAAGATCACATCATATTCATCTGCATTTGCATTGAAGAACTTGAGCACATACTGGCGCGCGTGTTCGAGCAGTTGCGTTGCGGCAAGCGAAGACGGATTGGATGAATGCGGGTTTCCAAAAACGTGCTCGCTTAATAATTTGTGATGACGCTGCACCTGCGCTTCGGCATACATGCCTCCGCCCGTGTAATCGAGATAAACATGCTCGCCGACATCGAGGCGCGCATATTCGGTGGCGCGCAAGTCGTCAATGACGTGCGTGGTGGGATACGAAGGATAAGCGTGCAGGAAAGCAACCAGTTCAGGATTGTTCATGGTCGAAGACTCCTCGATTCACATCATCATGGATTATAAGCGCACTCGGTGATGATGTGCATCCAATCGTGTATACTTCGCCACATGGAATTGACGATCGCCAGTATTGAAATCCTGCTGTTGGTCGCGGCGCTGGTCGGCATGACGGCGCGGCGCTTTCGGATTCCTTACACGGTCGGTCTCGTGTTGACCGGCATCGTGCTGGCGCTTTTATCTTTCAAGCCAACGATCAACTTAACCAGGGATTTGATCTTTGAAGTTTTGCTTCCGCCTCTGATCTTCGAAGCGACGCTATTCATTCGATGGAAGGAATTGAAGCTGAACCTGCCGGTGATTCTGGTCTTTGTCACCATCGGGGTGATTCTATCTGCGGCATTGACCGGCGCCGGAATGCACTTTCTTTCCGGCTGGACCTGGCAAAGCGCGGCGTTGTTCGGAATTCTTATTTCCGCTACCGATCCGGTTTCAGTCATCGCCACATTTAAAGAATCAGGCGTGCATGGGCGCTTGCGTTTGCTGGTGGAAGCCGAGAGTCTGTTCAATGATGCGACTGCGGCGGTCGGCTTCGGCGCGATGCTTGTTTTCGCGAACGGACAAACGGTCAGCGCCTGGAACGTGATCGGCGAAACTTTATGGACGGTCGTCGGCGGATTTTTGGTCGGCGCGTTGGTCGCCGGATTTATTCTGCTCCTGACGCATAACACCAGCGATCATCTGATTGAACTTGCGTTGAGCACGGTCGCGGCGTATGGATCGTTTTTGATCGCCGAACAATTCCATGCCTCAGGCGTTCTTTCCACGCTGACCGCGGGCATTCTGATCGGCAACTTTGGTCTCCCCGTTTCCTATTCCGATAAAGGCCGCGCCTCGCTGGTGGATTTCTGGGAGTTCGCGGCGTTTATTTCCAACTCGCTGATCTTTTTGTTGATCGGTCTGCGCGAGGCAACGGAGAATTATGCCAACGCGTGGTGGTCTGTCATCGCCGCAATTTTAGTTGTAACGTTAAGCCGAGCGGCTGCGATCTATCCGCTTAGTTTTCTCTTTGAAAAATCAAAGTTGAAGATTGAAAGGAATCATCAGCACATTTTGTTCTGGGGTGGATTGCGCGGCGCGCTGGCTCTGGCTCTCGCATTGGGACTCCCGCCTGAGATTCCTGGCCGCACTCAAATCGTGAGCGCCGCATTCGGCGTGGTGACTTTTTCCATTTTTGTTCAAGGACTGACGATGAGTCCACTGTTAAGATGGCTGAAGCAGTTGCCCGGATCTTATGCAGAAGGCAAAGGGGATTAGCCTTACGATTGATTCGGCGCGGATTCTCGAAGCTTGAATCGGGCTTGATACTCCTCCACCTCTATCATTGGCGGACGTTCTCTTTCTGCAATCTCCTCGACTTCGAGAAAATATCCTTGGTTATTGTAATGAATCAACTTCATGGAGCGGTTCACATCCTCCAACACTGCGCTCCCAAAGCGGCTCTCCAATTTGCGGATGACAGTTTGAATGATCGCAAACGACATCTTGCTCAATGCTTCCAAATGCTGGTTGTGATGAATGCGTTCAAGCAGGTCAACCTGAGCGATGGCATTCAAACCACACCGTTCATAAATATCAATCAACAAACCTATTTCAACACCATAGCCTGAAAAGAATGGTATTCGTTCCAGTGCTTCGCGCCTGCCTGCATATTCGCCTGCAAGCGGCTGAACCACGCCGGAGAGTTCGGGATAGAAAAGGTTCAACAACGGACGTGCAGTTAATTCAGTCACACGTCCACCGCCACCTGCTTGCATTTTATTGCCGACCTTCAAGGGCCTGCGATAAAATGCTTTTACCAATTGTATCTGTGGATTCAATAACAGCGGACCGATGATGCCATACACAAAGCGCGGATGAATGTTCACAATATCCGTATCAATCCAAACGATGATATCGCCGCGCGTCACTAGCAGGCTTTTCCACAACGATTCGCCTTTGCCGCACCGCGCGCCCAGCCGTTCCAGCAGATGCTGGTGAATGTAAACTGGTATGCCCTCTTCCTTTGCAATCTCGCGTGTGTGATCCGTCGAGTTGGAATCGATCAACACAATTTCATCTAATAATGGCGCTACCTCCATCAATTCCCTTTTCATCATGCTGACCACTTTGCCCACCGTCTCTTCTTCGTTCAACGCGGGTAATGCCAAGCTGATGGTCACATTTTGTTGGCGTTTCAACTTAATCAGTTCGTCCAATTGCTTGAATTCATCTGCGTGAAAAGTGTTCTCTGCAAACCATTTGTCCACAAGAATCGAAATGGCATGCACGCCCGAGCTTTCGTCGTAAACCGCTTGCGGCCAAGGCCTTCCGCTTTTGACCGCGATCACTGCACAAGAGGCTTCGTTCAAAATACGATCAGCAAATGGCCCAAGCGAGGCGGAACTTTTGACGGGCTGGATTGTGGTTCCCAAAACAATGATATCTGCCTGTTTTGCCTTTTCCAAAATTAATTGTGCCGCATCATCCGTGACTGTAAACTGTTTCTGCACCTCGGGCATTTGCTTCAGGACGCGGGCGAGTCCTTTAAAGGGAGCGTCGTTTCCTGCTTCCGGATCGTCTGACCTGCGGAGATGGAGAGCTGTAAGTCCTTTTGGATGCAGGCCCAAACCCACGCGCAACGACAATTCCGCGTGAGGTCCGCCTCTCACTGGAACCAAAACCTGCTTCGGTTTATTCGGTAGTTTTCCGCGCACCAAGGCCACGTCGCAGGGTGGGCGCGCTAGCGCATCATTGGTTGTCACGCCAAAAGCCTTGAAATGAGAATCCCATTCCAAACAGAGCAGGTCTGGCTTTTCCTTCTGCAATAGGCTGGAGAGTTCATGCCAGGGTTGATGGGCGACGATGATCTGCGATCTGCTGGTAATATGTTCATCCTTTCCATAATGACGTAATTGTTTTCGCAACGTGCGCGCAGCAACCGCACCCACACTTAAGGATTGGTCAGGCGGAACGATCACTACACCAACAAGGATGATTTTCGCATCAAAATGGCGGGCGGCTTCCAGTGCCTGCAAGCCTGGGCCCTGGTACACAAAGGGTACCAGGATAGTGTGGATGGGGATAAATTCAGAATGCTTTTGCATTGGTCTTATCCTTTCTCCAATAAAGGCACGATATGTTGACGATAGATTGCTTCCCAACGGAAAGATGAACGTGTGCGCATGGAAAGGCGCGCTGTGGATGAAGATTGAAAATATTCCGCAAGCAGCGGAGCAATTTTCTCGGGGTCTTCATCGGGCGAAAAAAATGTTACGTCATCCAATCCCAACTCACGCAGGGGAGGAATATCGGCGCAAAATGCGGGTAAATGACTGAATGCCGCTTCAATCAATGGAATGCCGAAACCCTCTTCGCGGCTGGGAAAGAACAGCGCATCGGCAATCCGATAACAATCGGCGATGACTTCATCAGGTAAATAGGAATCAACAAGTTCAGCAAGAAAATGAACCGAGCCTTGCAAATTTAATTGAGAGCGTAAAGTTGAGAGCCTTTCGAAATATTTGGGATTATTTGCATTGTGCGGACCCAGTGGCCCCGTTACTAAAAGTGCGGCGTTTGGAAATTGATTCCGCAATTCAGCCAGAACGTGCAACGCCAATTCGATATTCTTGCGCGGTGTTATGCGGACAGGTAAAAGCAGAATTGGCGCGGCATCCAGTAAATGAGTTTGTCCGAGCAGGTTTTGGGTTTGTGACTTAAGTTTATAAAAGCGAGCCGCGTCCACGCCATTGGGAATGACGTGAATTAAAGCAGACTCAATTTTCATTAAGTCTGCCAATTCCGCGCGGCGTAACGCTGAAACGACCACATGCGTTGCCTCGCTCCAATCTTGGCGCAATAAATCCCAGGGATAGCCGTAGTGCAATTCAGATAAATAACGCGGCGTCGTCCATGCCAGGTCGTGATGCCACAGGATCAGGCGCGGTAATTTTTTGGATGTATGCAATTGATGAAGCGCGGCGGTGAGGGCAAGATTTTTGTTCAACGAACAAACATTATGTGCGATCAAAATATCCACGCCGGATAAGGCGTTTTGTAATTGCTCAACGAGTTCATCGCGTAGAGACTCAAATTTGGCAGTTGCTTCGCCGCGATCCAATAGTCTTTTCATTTCCAGCACGCGTGCGTGACGTGAACCCACAAGAGGCAGGATGGTCAATGGAATCTGTTCGCTCAACGATTCGCCGCGCGCCGCGAGTAAGCGGACGGAGTATCCGTCTGCGGACATCAACCGCGCGTGATGGGCGATGACGCTTTCCACGCCGCCGACGACGGGCGGCACCGAGTAGTGAAGCATGGCAATGTTCAAATTTGTTGTCCCAAACAGTCCGCAAGGATGGATTGCAAACGACGCTCCAAAACAGTGAATGAAAAATATCGTTTTGCCAGTTGATAATTTATCTCCGCCCATTCCTGCGCTTCTGAAGGATTTAATAAGATTTCCCTAACTTTCTTCAATGTTTCTTTACTAATGAACCCATCGAACCAAACGGTTCGAAAGCCTTTGGGTTTGATATCCACTTCATAAATGGAATAGTTGTTCACCAGAATTGGACGGCGATAATATACAGCTTCCAAAAAGGCATTGCCAAATCCTTCGATACTGGATGGATACGTGACAAGATCAGCGTGAGGATATACATCGCCTAGTGTATAAATCCTTTTGCCATCTTTTGTAACGCCGCGTTTATCCTGCACTTGATCTGACTCAAAGCGAACGGTTACATCCAATAAATGAGCATATTCACGCACGCGTTGTTCATAATCCGTGCCTTCGTCGCCGGAGGCATTGGAGATGATGAGTTTTGCAGAAAGGTCAAGGCGGCGCACAAGTTCCACGGCATGTTCGATTCCCTTGCGCTGGATGACGCGCGTGGGCTGTAGGAAAAAATATTCGCCTGGCCCAATGCCAAAATCCGCGCGCACGGTTTGGGTGTAGGAATCAGGATCAGGCGGCGGGGAGTCAAAGTCCATGACGTTGGGGATTACGCGTGAGGTCAAGCTGTGACGCGAAGCGATCTGTTGGGCTTGGATCGAATTGATGACCACGTGTCGAATGGATGGCAGATTGGGCGGAAAGGCGGTTGCAAGATAATCGCCCACGCAATTAACTTGGAAACGCTGACGCTCCCAATGAAAATCATGATGATGCGCGATGGTTGGATAACCCGTCTCGGCGATGAATTCTGTGATGGCAAGACCCAATGGCAGGTTGAGGGGAATTGTCACAGCATTTTCGATGATGAGTATTTCCAAATCAAAGCGGCGGGCAAATTTGTAGAGTTCCTCCTTGAAGTATTCCTTCAATTCGTTGACGCGGTGTGTCATTTGCGGGGGGCGCACATAACTGGAGAAAAAATCCTTGTGTAATCCTGCCATCTCAGGATGGGATTCGCGTGCTTGCTTTGTGGCCGTGGCCGTCCAACTGCTTGAGTATGCCTGTTGATTAAGCTTGTCAATTTCAGGATAACGATAAAACGCCTCGGGCACCACCTGAGACTGATCAGCGGGGCGATCACATTTTCCTGCAAAATAAAAACACTTATGATCGAGGCGCTCCAATACAGTTGCCCATTTTTGCGTTTCACTTGAAACGCCATCCGTTCCTGCGAAGCGAGTTGAAATAAAACCGATGTTGTGTGAAAGGGGTGTCATAGGCGCATCCATAAAATCTGATAGGGTTCGAGCACGATGTTCGAAACCTGCAAAGGCTGACCTGTAAGAAGGTCCACTGCCGATCTGTAGCCTGTCGGGAAAGTGACAGGCTCTATGCTGATGTTATGCAAACATACCGTAAGTGATTTTCCGTCGGGCGAAATGCGTTCATTTGCAAACACGGATGGATGAACATCCAATATTGTTTGTGTGCCATGCGGATGAAATGCCGATGAACTACTTCGTGCTAAAAGCAATTGGCGATAGCGCCTGAAAACCTTCGACCGCAGAGAACTTTTGTTTGCAAGTTCGCTCTGTAATATCTCAAGGTCGCACTTCTCGCGGTTGATTGTGCGATTATGTCCAGTTTGTTTTTCGCCTTGAATCCATCCGCGCGAGCCAAATAAACTGTGAAAGTAAATTCCCGGTACTCCAATGAATGAGAGCATAATAGATTGTGCGGCGATAAATCGATCAATCTGCAGTTCCAAAGGCTCGTTCTCATTCGGGTTGGAAAGCGCATCAAAATAATTGATGTTGAGTTCATAGGGACTCTGTGAGCCGTCTGCATTGTTTTTATGGGAAATCAATCCGCCGTGTTCGAGAGTCTTTTTGACCAGCAAATCGATTTCTTTATTCGTTAAGATTCCGAGCGCCGGATTTAATCCAACGCCATCATGAGAAGCAAGAAAATTGAAGAAGGTTGTTTTATTGGATGGCAACGACAGTGTTTTAGCCCAATTGGAAAGCACGCGCGCGTCGCCGGTGTGGAAGGTATGCAAGATCAGCGGCGGCAGAGCAAAGTTGTAAACGAGTTGTGCTTCGTCCGTTCCATCGCCAAAATACGAAATGTTATCGGAGTGCGGCACATTTGTTTCTGTGATAAGGTGGACATGAGGAGCAACTTCGTTCAATGCGGCGTGCAGGAATTGGATGATGTGATGTGCATGTGGTAAGTGAATGCAGGTCGTTCCGATTTCCTTCCATAAATAAGCGATCGCGTCGAGGCGGATGAAGGTTGCGCCGCGTTCTGCATACAGAAGCAAAACATCGAGTATTTCAAGTAATACTTTGGGATTCTTATAATTTAGGTCAATCTGATCTTCGCTGAATGTTGTCCACACGCGTTTTTTGCCGGATAAAGTCTGGAATGTGGTTAACAAAGGTAATGCACGTGGACGGATTACTTGGGAGAGATCGGGCGAGCCTTCCACTGTAATAAAGTAATCGCGGTAATGCGGGTCATCGCGCAGGAATGCCTTGAACCATTCGCCTTTCGATGAGATGTGATTGATTACGCCGTCGAACATCAAGCGAAAATGATTCTGCATGGAAGAAATATCTTCCCAACTTCCCAAATTCGAATCTACCCTGCGATAATCCACCACTGAAAAGCCATCATCGGAACTCGACGGGAAGAATGGAAGAATGTGTGTTCCGCCAATCACGCCGCCCAAATATTTTTCACAGAACGCACAAAGAGTTTGCAGTGATTTTTCGTTCGGGGCCTGGACTTGATCTGCGTAAGTAATTAAAATGGAATCTTGCTCTGTCAGCTTGTTTTCATGCACCGGGATTCGATCCTGATATTCCGCGATAAGTTTTTCCACGCGTGGGATTAATTGCGGGACCTCATCTGCTCCATAAAGGAAAGCCAAATGTGCTGAAAGGTTTGCCATCATTACCAAATCAGAATCACTGTTTAATGAATGAAGCTTATTTCGATGAAAATATTTTTTGTACCACCCCAAGCAATTTTATACAGAGCCTTTATACCATAAATTGGTAACGGAAAAGAATCAGAGTTGTGAGCAAAATGACAGCTTTCAAAAAAGCCTCTTGTTCAAATCGAACAAGAGGTATTCGTTTTATTTTGTAATTGGTGTCTGGGTTTCCGGATTAATTCCCCAACTGACGGCCCGCTTCGGTTTAATGCGGAACATCTCCGGGTCAAATCCTGGAACGATGGACTGCCCACCCGTCATCAACATTTCGGCCTCGCCGAGAATTTCGAGGCCGCGTACCTTCCACGGATTTACCGAAACGATATCATCGATCACCACAGCCACTTTCGGATTGCTCTTCACATCACGCCATTTCTTGCGTTTGGCAAAGCCATCATGGCCACCAATATCGATGGTCTTAGTTCCTGCGTTGTAACGAAACGATACCGGAACTACGTGCGGCTGTCCATCAGGGCCAACGGTTGCAATTCGCGCCAGTCGCTGGCTCTGAAGATAAGCGATTTCAGCCGTGGTGAGACTGCTCTGGTTTTTATTATTTGCCATGGTTTTGTTCCTTTCTTACTTACTTTGCCGCGCCATAACAAAAATCTATTACGGTTTCAAAAACACAAGTGGAATTTCTCGCGTGGTCTTTTTTTCGTAATCGCCGAAATTGGGAGCGCTGGAGGCCATCCATTTATAAACTGGTTTACGCTGTTCACCCAAAACAATCTCCGGCGTCACTTTCATGACCTTTTCATTTACCTGAATGGTCACATCGTTGGGATTGCCTTTGATATTGTAATACCAGGAGGGATGCTTGTCGCTGCCAGTATTGGGGGCTACGATGATGTATTTTCCATCCCGCTCAAAATATCCAACCGGGTTGGAAAGGATTTTTCCACTTGCGTCCTTTGGTGGTGAGGATGAGCACTTTAAACTTGCCTATACTGCCGCCTAACTTTCCGCCAGTCAAACGATATATAAAGACATGCAAACCCATAAACAATTTGAATAGAAATCTGACTGATTGCTGCTACTTTCTAAGTGTTCACCAGTGAACGCTTGAGAAATTCTCGCTTCATCCGGGATTGCCGCGATAGTCCGCCGCACCTTGCGGCAAGAACACGGTCTGACATCCCGTCCACGAGCATTGACCCCGACGTAGCCACTACCGGGGTTTCTTCACTACTCAAAATCCGCAATGCCTCGCGCTCGATGTTGCGCGCGGCAAAGTGGTTTCGCTTTTCGAACCATTGAGATCGCGGTCGTGTGTCACGCCACATTCCAGGCAGGTCCATTCCCGATCTTCCAGGGTCAGATCGGACTTTCGTCCGCTGCATCTGGGTGTCGAACACAGCTGCGAGGAGGGGAAGAAGGTGCTGATCGGCACCACTCGACCGCCGAGCCACTGGCTCTTATAGGTCAGCTGCCGCCTGATCTCCCCGAAAGAGGCATCCGCCAGGGAGAGGGCGAGCTTGTGGTTCCGGAGCATCCCAGAGACGTTTAAGTCCTCCAGGCCGATCACCGGGTAAGTGCCGGCGATCTCAGTCGTCGTCTTGTGCAAATAATCCAGACGTTGGCGGGCCACCCGCTCATGGAAGCGCTGGAGTTGCAAACGGGCTTGCTGCCAGCGTTGACTGCCCTCTAGGCGGCGAGCCAGCCGGCGGTTCAACCGTTCCAGGTGGCTGAGCTGCGAGCGCAACCGTACTTGGTTTTCGTACTTCACTCCATCACTCAATGCCACGAGAGTCTTGATTCCCAAATCCGCACCCACCGTAGCCCTCAAGAACGGGCGCGGCACAGGCAGTTCCATTTCGACCGCGATCGAAACATACCAACGCTCCGCCTGCCGGGACACCACGGCGCCCATCCGCTTGCCTTCCAAGCGCAGCGACTCGGCCATATTCACCCAGCCCAGCTTGGGGACGTACAGCGCATGGTCGGCGACATCGAATTTGTCATTGTTCAGGTGAAACGATGGTCGCCTTTTTTTCCGGGACTTGAAGTGGGGGAAACCGACCCTTTTCCCCTGGCGCTTGCCATGTTGGCTGTCGAAATAGTTCTTCAGGCCCCGCCCCAGATTTATGAACGCGCCTTCGGCCACATCCTTGGCCACCTCATAGACCCACGGAAATTCGGTGGGCTTCCGGGCATTGAAGTCCTTCTTCAGGGCCAGCACGCCGTGCTGCTCTCCCGGGTGGAGCGCCTTCTGCTGTTTCCATTCCGCCAAGGCCCAGTTGAAAACAAAGCGCGCGGTGCCCGCCGCCTTGCGAAAATAGATTTCTTGCTCAGGCGTGGGGTTCAGCCGGATCTTGTGCGCCTTGATCATTTTTCAACGCCTGGGCAACCGCTTTCCGATAGTTTCTCAGTCCGTACAGGCGCGCTGAAAAACAATGCGTAATGGTCATCAGGTCCTGCACTATTTCCTGTTCTGGACTCAGCGACTCTGTGTTTAAGACAATGATTTGACAATCGTGTGACTGACACAAATGTACCAACAAATCATATCCAAAGCGCACCAGCCGGTCTTGATGCGCAATCACTAGCGTAACAATCTCTCCTCGTAAAATCCGGTCCACCAATTCAGTGAACTTGGGCCGCTTGAAGTTCAGACCCCCTCCGATCTCGCTGATCCATTCATCCACCACCCACCCTTTGGCGATACAGAACTGTTCCAGCGCCATTTTCTGATGGGTCAAGTCCCCTTTTTGTGCTGGGCTCGAAACCCGCACGTAAGCAATCGTGACCCGTTCACCTTTGAATTTCACCTGGAGCAGGGTGTTCAATTGTTCTTGGGTGTATAGTCGCCGATTCCCTGGGGTTCGAGAGGACGCTTTGAGCCGCCCTTCTCGATCCCAGCGCTGCAACGTCTTGACCGACACTCCGGCTAACTTTGCAAATTCAGCTGCTTTATAGGTGCTCATCAAGCGTTTTATAACATATCTATGAATACTTGATGATCATCTGGAATAAGCTCCTTGTTGGTAATCGATAAATGTGGAAGAACAAATTTGTTCTTCCACATTCAAGTCTTGTGATTTGTTAATTTGGAATGGCCGCTTCGATTTCTTCCTGTTTCTTGAACTGGCTCATATACAGGTTGTAATAGAAACCTTGCTTCGCCATCAATTCATCATGCTTGCCGCGTTCGACGATCTGTCCATGATCGAGCACCAGGATCATGTCCGCGTTGACGATCGTGCTTAAGCGGTGAGCGATGACAATGGATGTGCGCCCTTTGAGCAATATATCGAAAGCGTTCTGGATGAGGCGTTCGGTGCGTGTGTCAACGGAGGAAGTCGCTTCGTCCAGGATCAGGATGCGGGGATCCGCCAAAGCGGCGCGCGCAATCGAAAGCAGTTGCCGCTGTCCCTGAGACAGACCCGAGCCGCGTTCGCCCAAAATGGTCTGATATTTTTTCGGCAGGCGTTCAATGAACATATCAGCGCGCGCCAGTTTGATGGCGGCCATCACTTCATCGTCGCTTGCATCGGGACGGCCAAAGCGAACGTTCTCCATCACGGTCGTGCTGAACAGGAACGTATCCTGCAACACAACACCGACTTGTCGGCGAATAAACTCAGCGGTCACGTCGCGCACATCCACGCCGTCAATCCGGATCGAGCCGCTGGTGACATCGTAGAAGCGCGGCAGTAGATTGATAATGGTGGTTTTTCCTGCGCCGGTTGGACCGACGATTGCGATGGTCTGTCCAGGTTCAGCAGTGAAGGAAACATCTTTCAGCACAGGCACGCCGTCTTCATATTCGTGTGAGACATGATCGAATTCCACTTTACCCTTGATCTGCGGCATGGCTTTTGCGCCAGGCTTGTCGGTCACAGCCGGCACTTCGTCGAGCAAACCAAAGATTCGTTCAGCGCCCGCGATAGCGTTTTGAATGTTGCCCCATAAAACCGCGATTTGTTGAATCGGCTGGTTGAAGCGTTGAACATAAGCGAGGAATGTGACGATCAAACCGAAAGTTACAACCGTGCCCAACAAGGTTTGCCCGCTGAGCATATACCAGCCGCCTACGCCGGTGACAATGGCAAGCGCGACATAACCGAGCGCTTCCAATGTTGGTGAGAGCGCGGCGGTGAATGATACCGCGCGGACATTAGCGTCGCGGTTAGCGGCATTGACACCCTTAAAATTTTCGATATTCTCATCGACGCGGTTGAAAGCCTGTACTTCGCGCACCGCGGCGATGCTTTCTTGCAATTCGGCGTTGACATTTCCGATCTCGGTGCGGGTTTTGCGATAGGCTTTGCGCGCTTGGTCAGAGAAGTATAGCGTGGCAACGAACATAATCGGCGAAACTGCCAGCGAGAGCAAAGCAAATGGCAGGTTTTGCGTGAACATGTTGTAAGCAACCCAAATCAAAAGCAGGATGCCGCTAAACACATTGACCAGCGCAAATGATATAGCTTGTTCGATGGCAGAAGTGTCGTTGGTGATGCGGCTCATCAAGTCGCCCGCTTCATTCACCGAATAATAACTGAGCGAAAGCTGATGCAATCTCTCGAACACATCCACACGCAGGGCGCGCAGAACATGCTGACCCGACCACGACATCGTAAAGAAGGTCAAGCCGCTGAGCACCGAGCCGATGAGGAACAGCACGATCACGATCAGGATTAATCGCACCAGCCCCGCGACGCGATCGGGATTCTGCATGGCAGTCAGAGCCGGTGAGATGAATCCACCGATGCGATAAGCGCTGGCAATAATCCATTGTGTGCCGCTCAGCTTGGCTGGATCAGATACGATCCAGCAGCTCTCTGCCGAGGCCTGTGCTTGTGTGCTGAGTGCGGTTGAAAAAGATCCGAAACTGCTGTTTGCGCCAAGTGGGACGAGGAAACAATCCGTAGCTTGTCCAGTGAGTTCAGGAACGGTGACTTGAGTCCATGTTGAAATTGCCACGAATAAAATCGCGAGAAAAGCAGCGAATCCGAATCTTCCAAAATAGCCGACCAACCGCGAGAGCGTTTCGCTCAACTTGCGCGGTTTGAGAGTTTCCTGATTAAGCATGTTGCCGAAACGGCCGGGACCACCCATCATAGGTTAAATCTCCTCCGGCATATATCCGTGTTCATGTTCATATGCCAATATTTGTGAATTGTAAATTTCCGCGTAGATCGGTTCATTTTCCATTAAGTCCGCGTGCTTGCCTTGTGCAACGACCCTGCCTTTATCCAACACGAGGATTTTGTCGGCGCTCATCACGGTGCTGATGCGTTGCGCAATTACAAACGATGTGCGGTTCTCCATCAGCTTATCGAGCGCGGTTTGGATTAACGATTCAGTGGTGAGGTCCACGCTGGAAGTTGAGTTGTCGAGGATCAAGATGCGCGGATCGAGCAACAAGGCGCGCGCAATCGCGACGCGTTGCTTTTGTCCACCGCTCAAGGTGGTGCCGCGTTCACCGACGTGTGTGTCGTAACCATCAGGGAACGACATGATGAATTCATGGGCCTGTGCGGCTTTTGCCGCGGCGATGATATCTGCCTCGCTGGCATCCGAGCGCCCAAAGGCGATGTTCTCGCTGACGGTTCCACTGAACAACGTGGTTTCCTGCAACACGATGCCGATTTGTTTGCGCAGTGATTCAATCTTGATATCGCGCAGATCGTGACCATCTACGGTGATTCTGCCTTCAGTGGGATCATAGAAGCGAGGCAATAAATTGATGATGGTGCTTTTGCCGGAGCCGGTCGCGCCGAGCAGCGCGATGCGTTCACCGGGTTTCGCCTCGAAAGTGACTTCGCTTAGGACCGGGTCGCCTCCGTGAAAATAGCGGAAGGTGACGTTCTCGAATTTGACCTTGCCCTTCACGGATGGCAATTCAATCGCGTTGGGCTTGTCCACGATGTCAGACTTGGCATCCAGAATCTCGAAGATGCGATCCGCTGAGGCGGCGGCTTGACCGAACTGCGTGATGATAAATCCAAGTTGCGCCACCGGGAAGAACAGATAAATCAAATACAGCGAGAACTCTTGCCACTCCCCAAGCGTCAACGCGCCCGCGATAATCTGTTTACCGCCTACATATAGGATGGCGGCTTGGCCGAGGTTGGCTATCAGGAAGATCATTGGAAATAGAAAGGTGAATAACTTGGAGACCGAGATGGATTGGTTCATCAGGTTATCGGCGGCGGCGCGGAACTTTGCTTGTTCCTGTTTCTCGCGCGTAAACGCTTGAATGACTTTAATGCCCGCCAAATTTTCCTGTAGGATGGTGTTCAACGTTGAAAGTTTAATTTGCACTTTCCTGAAAAGCGGCTGGGCGGCAGTGCCAAAAATAAAGAACAAGACCAGTGCCAGCGGCAGGATGGGCATCGCTGTCCAAGCCAGCGGAACATTGGTGGAGAATAGGATGATGATCGTGCCCGTCAACAAAATGATTGCGCCAACCAGTTGCAATAAACCCTGACCGATAAACAGCCGTAGTTTTTCAATATCATCCGTGGCGCGGATCATTAACTGACCGGTCTGGTTCTGGTCGTGATACGAAAACGACAACTTTTGAATCTTTGAATACAAATCATTGCGCAGATCGTAAGCCACGGATTGCGAGTTCTTTTCTGCCCAGAAGGCTTGCAGAAAAGCGAAGACGCCGCGGAATGCGGCAAAGATGCAAATGGCAACGACAGACCAGATCAATGCTTGAGGCGCGTGAGCGAGGTTCGCATTGAGTTGAGCGACGAGCTGATCCTTCGTCCAAGCTGCCGGATAATTGAGTGCAGATAAAATGTTGGGTAAAGCAGTGCTCATGAATTGTTGCGGGATTTGATTCAGCGCCTGCAAAACCTGCGTGGCAATGTAGCTGCTGGTGACCGCGTTGATAATGCTGGCGATCAGCGCCGGTATAGCTAGTTGCGCCAGCGTGGCAATGACCAGAAAAAGGTATGGCAGTAGAGCTTGATGTTTGGCATGGGAGAGATATTTAAAGGCTCGTCCCATTGAGCTAGCGCCGGGGCGCTTGTCACTACTGCGGGAAATAGGTCGAGACATGGTTGCTTGCATAAAGTTCCTTTCGATGTAAAGAGATAAACGATAAAGTTACATGGTTTGAATGTGCACTAGAGATGAATTAGTTTGGGATGTCATTGCAAGCGAAGCGATGCAATCTCCACCTAAACGTAGATTGCCGCGTCCTAAAGAAGGCTCCTCGCAATGACATCTGCTATGTCTGTTCGAGCTTGCGCGCCGCTTCGGTCAGGATGACAAGTGCGTTCGTGACCTTCTTTTGATCCTGTGGATTCATTTCGACCGAGAGCTTATCCATCCAGCGATACCGTTCTTCGACGCCGCGTTCGATTAAATTCTTGCCTTTGGTGCTCAACGTCAACAATTTGGCGCGTCGGTCTTCGGGACTCTCGACGCGTTCGATTAACCCGCTTTGGACGAGTTTGTCCGCAAGCTGGCTGGCGGCGGCACTGGTGATCTCGAAGCGTTCGCTGATATCCGAGATGCCACAATGGCTTCGATAATGCAGCTGCATCAGAATGCTGAACTGCTGCATCGAAAGACCGGTGGATTTGACGAAATGACTCCAGCTGTGCATGGATCGTTGCATGAAAACATCCATGAAGTCGTGTACGCTTTTGGAGAAGGGATCGGGTTTGGTCATAGTTAAGCCTTCTTTTTATTTAAGAAGACTTAACTTTATACGTGAGTTATGTAATTGTCAAGCACTAGGAGATAAGAAAAGTGTTAGAAAATTGAGAATAGGTAGAAGCACAGCGCAGAGGCGGTCTATTGTTTTAGATTATTACCACCAGTCTTTTGCCATCCGGCACATCCATATCCCACAATCTTTCAATATCTTTTAAACTTACGCTGATGGTATCAACTTCTAATTTCTTGTTTGCTGCCAGTTGAAACATCTCGGGAAGAATTTCACCGAACAATTTCTGCATTTGATCTTTGGTCCAACTTCCCAAACCGGAACCAGATAACTGAAGGTCAACACTTCGCAGGTTCTCGGCTGACAGTTGAATGATGTCACCCGTAACTGAGCCAATGGATACAAACCGTGTTTTATGGGTGAATGAACCCCCGCCTTGCAAAGCCGATAGGATCAGTTCCGCAGTGTGTCCCCATAAATAATCTATAATGACATCAATCGGCGTATTATTGTGTATCTTTTTTATTTGTGCAACAAATGCTTCGTCATTTTGTTTAATGGAAACAATTTCATCCGCGCCCAGCGTTAACAGTGATTGCAACGATTGTTCGTTCCTTCCCGTTACCATTATTCTTTGAGCCCCGTAATGCTTCGCAATCTGAACAGCTATTTTACCGGTAAATCCTGTAGCACCATTTATCAAAACTGTTTCGCCTGGCTTCATACCCGCCCTGAAGCGAAGTCCCATGGCAGAGCCAATTACAGCATTAGGCAAAGCTGCTGCACTCACATTATCAATGCCTGCCGGTAAAGGTACCATCAAGCTTTTGTCGGTCACTGCTTTTTCAGCTATCATACCGCTGACACTTATGGCATATACTCGGGTACCATCTTCGAGTAAGCCTACGCCATCACTTCCAATTATTTTTGCCCGGCTGATATCGTTCTTTGTTGAATAATGTTTTCCGCTTGCCCTTGATCTATCCACGTGCTTAATGGCTGCTGCTTTCACAGAAATCAATAGCTCATTGTCTCCCTGAACGATTGGTTCCGGAAAATCCGTGTATTGCGGCATTTCGCCTTTTTGAAACATGACTGCTGCTTTCATTTCGATTCCGTTTCGAAAAGATTGATTGTGTTAAGTATAGCACGCTGTCATTTATTGACCAACTGCTTGCGATAGAAAATTCGATCATAGCCCCCATCCAACTTGCGCTCGTATTCGATATAGCCGATTCGAGGATAGAATGTTTGATTCTCGGTCATCTTGACGTTGGTGCATAGATAAATTGATCCATAACCGCGTCTAATAGCTTCCTGCTCGGCAAACTGAAGCAGCGCTTTACCAACACCCGTTCCTTGATGATCAGGATCTACCGCGATGGTGTCGATATAAAACCCCTGTTGTGTTTCGTATTGCACGAGCACGCCGATCACTTGGCCGCTTGAATCGGCCAACCAAATGTGTCCCGCCTCGATCTCGGCTGGAAAGTCCAGCAGCATTGGAGCAGGCGGCTTGCCAATCCGCTCTGTGTAGATTTCGAATGCCGCGACAACACATGCTTTCACAGCGCTGGCATCTGTCACGGCCGCTTTACGAATTACTGGAGACACTAAGCCTCACATATTATTGCATCAGGCTTTTTGGATTCCTTTTGGCACATAGTCGAAGAAACGCTCCGTTGTGTTGCCTGACTTCCATTCCGCGCGCAGGCGGGTTTTCCGCTCGACCCGGCGCAAGGCAGACAGCAAGGTTTTATTTAACTCGCGCGCAGATTCTCCTTGCATAGTTGCATTTACCAAAAACCCTTCCTCTGTGGCTCTGATTGACTCTTTGGATACAAGCTCTTCCAAGACGGGCTTGACCGCCTGAGGATTTTCCGTGCTGATGCGCGCCGTCAGCGTGAATGTTTTCTTGGGCATAAACTACTTCACTTCTTTCTTATAGAACCGATAGCGTTTATAAATCTTTGCGCCCATGTGATGGGCTAGATCCCACGTGTCGGGATTATCTTCACCGGTCATGGAAAGATCCGCCCATTTGTAGCCTTTGGCAACTGCGCGCTTGACCATTTCGTCGAAAAGCAGAACCGCGACGCCGGTGTCCCAATATTCGGGCGGAACAGCCACGCTCTTGATGGCAATCGATTCGATTTTCTTGCGCTGATAATATAATGCGGGCAGATAATCCCACGGGTAACGGAGACCGTTGATATGAATCAAAATTTCATTGAAGTTTGGCATGGCGGGGAACCAGCCAATGGCTTTGCCGTCCACTTCTGCGAAAAGAATGAGGTCAGCATCGGCCATTTCCTTCAACGGTAGAACCATTGTCTCAATCGCCTCGCGCGGATAGGGCATGAATCCCGGCAAATGAGCCAGCGCGCGGTTTTGCAAATCCCAGATGCGGTCAATCTCGTTCTCTACATCGTCCATATCTGCGCCGCGTATTTTGAAATTCTTTCGCTGGCGAACGCGTTCTGCCAGGCGCGATAAGCGTTTTATCTTCGGATTATTCAAATCGAGATCAACGGCATAAGCCAGCCCATCATCATGTTCCAATCCAAAACCATATCGTTCAAAGAAACCCGGATAATATGGCGGGTTGTAACCGCATAACAACGGAGCGGGACGGTCGCGTCCTTCGATCAAGATTCCGCGACAGTCTTCCCGATCCAAATTGTAGGTGCCGATGATCGAAGTGAGATGATGTTCGCGCGCCCAAGTCTCGGCTTGTTTGAATAGGTCCCCGGCGATGGCGTAATCATCGAAGCATTCGAAGAAGCCAAACATATTTTCCTTCGCATCTTTTTCTTGCGCGCAGCAAATTGTTCCGACCGGCTTGCCATCTTTCCAGGCGATATAAAGATCGGCAATGCCTCCGCCCTTGAAAAATAAGCCACGCGCCGGATCCATATTCTTTTCGCGCTCGGATAAAATCGGCGGAATCCACAACAGATCATTTTTATAGATGCGCCAGGGAAACGTGATGAAGATGTTTCGTTCATGCTTGGTTTGGACGGGACGGACTTCGATCATGCGAGCCTCCTCAAATGGTGAAAAGAATAATTGCGATCAACGCGCATAAAATACCCAGCCATTGTGTGCGCGTCAAGCGTTCCTTCAAGATGATCCATGCTAGTATAACCGTTGAGCCGGGGAATAACGAGCTAAGCACAGCTGAAATATCGAGTCGGCCTGCTTGTCCCGCCAGAACGTAAAAGAAATTTCCGCCGACGTCGAAAATGCCATTCAGAATCATGATGGGCCACGCCGCGCGGACTGTGACAAATGAATCGCGGCGAATGATAATGAACAAAGCCATCGCCAGCAATCCGGAACCGCGCGAATAAACCATCGGCCAGAAAGTCGTTTGTCGCGTGGCGGCATTCATCAGGATAAAGTACAAGCCGAATCCGACTCCCGCAAGCAGAGGCAGCCGCAGGTCGGAAAGATGCGTGAAGATATCTTTGACGCCATCTTCGCTTTGCGAAACCAACCAGATCGCGGCGAGCGCGAATCCGAATCCCAATAAAGTGAGATAGCCCGGAAATCCATCTGTGATCATCCCAACGATGACCGGAAGCGCCGCAGCCAGCAACGCTGAAACTGGCCCGGCAATGCTCATCTTGCCCCGCGCCATTGCGCTATATAACAACAACAGGCCGGTGGTGCCCAGTGCACCCGCCGCAATGGATAAGAGAATCGACTTGAGATCCGGCATCGGTTGCGGACTTAGAACCACGACGGCGAGCAAAAGAATAAGTCCGAAAAATTCGCCATAGAACACGGCCCGATAGGCGCCGGTTTTGCGAGCGGCCAGCCCGCCAGTGAAATCGCCCGCACCCCAAGTGATTGCTGATACAAGTCCCAGTAAGATTGAAAGCAAAAGAATCCTAAACCTTTCCCGCGGCTTTGGCTCTATCTAAAACTTTTTGTGCATTCTTCAAAAGCGGCATATCGATCATTTTTCCATCCAACGCGTACGCACCTTTGCCTTCCTTTTGACTCGCTTCAAATGTTCCGACGATTCGCTTGGCGTGTGCGATGGCTTCATCGCTGGGTGTGAACGCGGACTGTACCGGTTCGACCTGCGCCGGATGAATGATCTGCTTTCCCGTGAATCCCAACTGTGCGCCGAATTCGGATTCTTTTCTCAACGCTTCGATGTCCTTGAAATCAATCGCGACGATATCAATGGCTTGCAATCCAAATGCCGCGGCTGCTGTGACCACAGCCTGACGCGCATAAAGCAGTTCGACCGCATCCCGCGTGCGCGTTGCTCCAACCGAAGCCGCGAAATCTTCGCCGCCAAAGATCAAAGCGTCGAGGCGCGGGTGCGATGCGATTTCTTTAAGGTTAAAAATCCCTTTGGCAGTTTCCACATCCACCACGATTTGTATCGAGTTCATCGGCCAGCCGTTCTTCAGTTCCGCGGCTTCGATGATCTCGTGCGCCCACTGAATCTGTTCCAGCGATTCCATTTTCGGAATCACAATCCCATCCGGATGATACGGCAGGACGGCTTCGATATCATCCTTCTCCGTCCCCGAACCGACCGCATTGAAGCGTGCCAGCTTTTCGCTTTTGCCGAAATCCAATTCGCGCAAAGCCTTTGCGATGGTTGCGCGCGCTTCGGCCTTTTTGTTGACCGCTACGCCGTCTTCCATATCCATGCAGATGCAGTCCACACCGAGCGTGATGGCTTTGGTGATCTTTTTCCAGTCGTCACCGGGCATGTAAAGTAATGCGCGTCGTGAGTGCATGATTTCTCCTGATCGTATGTCATTGCGAGGAGCATGGCGACGAAGCAATCCCATGTTATCCTGCAATTGATTGTTTGTTGGTTAGTTGAGATTGCCACGACCCGCGGAACGGGTCTCGCAACGACATTTATTTAGACTTTTTCACCATCTCAATCGTTTTGATGATTCGGGTTTGGCGCGTCTCGGCCCGCTTGGCTTCTTCGATCCATCTCACATATTCTCTGCGATGAGTGTACGAAAGCTTATCGAAGATCGCTTGGGCTCGTTTATCTTTCTTGAATTCTTTGGATAAGTCTTTTGGGATTTCGATGAGGCGCGGTTCCGCATCCGGCTCGATGATGACTTTGATTTCATCTCCGAATGTTTTACCAATCTGCTCGCGTATTCCTTTTAAGATAAGGAGCATGTGATGTTCACTGCCCATACGGACGAGCGTGCCGCGATAGGAAACTCCTTCGATCATGGCCTTGACCTTGGGTCGCTTCGAACCAAATTCATTTTCCACATCGAAAGGGATTTCCACGAACGCGCCGCCTCCGCCCGCGTTTTGGATCACACCAATAAATGCCTGCTTTTTATTCATGGCAGATTCCTTTACTCATCAATTTTCCAATGCTGACGAACAGCTTCTCCAGCTTTATATTCTGTCATCACGACACTTTCCGGTTCAAATTCAAAAAGGACATATCGTTCTGCGGGATGATACGGCGCAATCTTGACTGCCACGGCGCGTAAATCAGGATCTTCGATGAACTTCGCTTTGCCTGAAACAAAAAACTCGCCGCTTTCACCACTTGTATCTGACACCGAACAATGAACCGCAAATTGTCCAGCGCGGCGAAGATCATGTCCTTTCGGCGAAGTGGGTTCCATGAAAGCAAAGAAGTGACCTTCGCCAATGATCGGTGTAAAAGGATGGACGCGCGGCGAACCGTTTTTGCGGATGGTTGCAAGATAAGCGACTTTATTGTGCAGGCGCGCTTTTCCAAATGCGGCAACATCGGGTTGCTGTTCCTCGAGGGTTTTCCAGCTCATCATTTCTCTACTTTCTTAAGAACTTTCTCGTCTCCTCAATTTTATCCTTTTCCACTTTCTCTGTCTGTTCCCAATAATCCAGCAATTGTGTGATGGTCAACACTGCATGAAGATTGAAGCCCGCTTGCTTTAACGATTCCTTCGCACCCGATTGACGGTCAATCAATACAACCGCATCTTTTACAATCAATCCCGCGCTCGTCAGCTTCTCAATCGCTTCGAATTTGCTTCCACCTGTGGTGGCAAGGTCGTCAATGATGACAACCGTCTCGCCCGCGTGATACTCGCCTTCGATTTCAGCTTTCGTGCCATAAGTTTTTATTTCCTTGCGCGGATAGATCATCGGATAATTTCCTTGCAGGGAGATTGCCGTTGCAATCGGAATCGCGGCATAAGGCAATCCTGCAATCCGATCAAACTTCAGATCTTTGAGCAAAGTCAAATACGCCGCGCCGATTTGTCCAAGCAGTTTTGGATAAGTGATGATTTGCCGCAGGTCAATATAGATTGGCGACTTCAATCCCGATTTCAATGTAAACTCGCCGAACTTGATGCAGCCTGCTTTGAGCATTTCATCCGCAAGCGGGGTGAGGATTGGATTAGTTTCAGTCATGAGTTTCTCTTTCAGTAGCCGCGCACGAAGTCGACGCGATACATCAATTCTTCATTATTGACAAAGCGATGGTAATTCTCGACAAATAGTTTCGCGATATCCTCAGGCAAGGTCGGCGCGGACGTGTGAAACGTTATCAGCAAATTGGATGTGTTCCAAAACGGATGCTCTTTGGGAAGCGGTTCCTGCTCAAAGACATCCAGCACAGCCGCCGCGATCTTCTTCGTCTCCAACGCGTGGATCAGCGCCAATTCATCCAGCGCACTGCCGCGTCCGACGTTGACAAAAACCGCGTGCGGCGGCAACGCCTCGAGTAGCGCGGCATCCACAACGTGACGTGTCTCGGACGTGTTGGGCAAAACGCTGACGAGATAATCTGCGCCATTGGCAAGATCAAGCAAGCGGTCGCCGTGAAAATAAAGATCAACCTCGGGGCATGACTCACTGGAACGCGTATAGCCGCGCACGTTCATCTCGAAAAATTTCGCGGTGCGCGCCAGATGTGCGCCGATGGAGCCAACGCCCAGCAGTCCAATTGTTTTTCCGCGCAACATGCCCGTATTGCTTCGATCCCAACGATGCTCCTGCTGGGCTTGATAGCGCTCAAAGATTCGCCGTTCATGATTTAGCAAATACCCGAACACAAATTCAGACATCAAGCCCCCGAACACACCGCGCGCATTGGTCAAGACGTAATCGCGGCGGAGGGACGGATCGAGCAGCGACTCTACGCCTGCATAGACGGACTGCACCCAACGCAATCGCGGCAGGCTGGGGAGCAGATCAGGCATCAGCCGCGGATCGCCAAAAACAATTTCAAAATCTGCACCTGATGCGTTGGCCGCGTCGACATCGGTTGCGGAGAAAATCTGGATTTCTGGCAACTTGGCTGATTCGAGCAACTGTTGATATTCTTGAGCCTGTCTGGATAGAATAAGAAGTTTATGCATTTACATACCAATAATCTATTGCCTCATTTGGAGTTGAACGTTCACGATTTGATCTCGTAATTCTACCGCTGCTTTGCGCGGATCATCGCTTCGAGAAATTCCGCGCGAAACGTTGATTAGCATGCCGCGTCCATCTTGACGTAAGCCTGATCTCATTGCCGATTTCAAATCTCCGCCTTGAGTTCCAACGCCAGGGACGAGAAACCACAAATCGGGTGCGACTTCGCGAACGCGTTTCATCGCGTCAATATGCGTCGCGCCCACAACGAGACCAATATTGTTTTTAGTGTTCCATTGTTGAGCAAGTTTTGCAACATGAATGTTTAACGGATCGCCAGATTCAAGAATCAAATCCTGCAAATCGCCTGAACCGGGATTTGATGTTTTGCATAAAAGGAAAATTCCTTTTTCTTGATCTTGAATGAATGGCTCGATGGAATCTTTTCCAAGATACGGACTCAACGTGATGCAGTCCACGCCGAGATTCTCAAACGCAGATTTGGCGTACGCTTCGGCGGTGGATGCAATGTCACTGCGCTTGGCATCGAGGATGATTGGAATCTTCGAGCCGATTCGATTCGATTCTTCGTGAATCGATTCAATGACTTGCTTGAGAGCAGTCCATCCCTCCGCGCCGAAGACTTCAAAGAACGCGGCGTTGGGTTTGAAGGCCGCGGCGTAGGGAGCAGTTTGTTTAACGAGATTTCAAACAGAAGTCGAGGGCAGAGGCGGCGGTGGGCGGATGGTCATCCGCCCCTACAAGGTCGGGAATGTGCGGGTCGAGTCCAACGCATAAAAGCGAAGAACAATCATCGATGCGTTTTTCCAAAAAAGAAAAAAAGGTTTCCATTACGCTTTGCCCAACACCATTGCCAGCAGCGCCATTCTCACATATAGACCATATTCCATCTGGCGAAAGTATGCGGCACGCGGATCATCGTCGAAGTCAGGGCTGATCTCGCCGACGCGCGGCAGCGGATGCATGACGATCATATCCTTCTTCGCCGATTTCATGATGGCAGGATCGATCACGTACGCGCCCTTGACCTTTTCATAATCGGCGGGGTCTTCAAATCTTTCTTTTTGAACGCGCGTCACGTACAGTACATTCGTCTCGGGTAAAACTTTTTCAAGCGAACCGAACTCGACTTGCGGAACTTTTTTCTGCGCGACCTCATCCATCACTTCTTTTGGCATTTTCAAAATATCAGGCGAGACGTAATTCAATTTGATGTTGTTGAAACTTGAAAGCAAGCGTGAAAGCGAATGCACCGTGCGTCCATATTTCAAATCGCCGAGCATCGTGACGGTGAGATTATCAAGCCGACCGATCTCTTCCTGGATGGTGAACGTATCGAGCAGCGCCTGAGTCGGATGTTCGCCCACGCCGTCGCCCGCGTTGATGATCGGCTTCTTCGCCGCTTTCGCCGCAATCGCCGCCGAGCCAGTTTCAGGATGACGAAGCACGATCACATCCGCATAACATTCAAGCGTGCGAACCGTATCGGGCAGGCTCTCGCCTTTCGACACCGACGAATATTTCACTTCGTTGATCGGGATGACCGAGCCGCCGAGTCGTTCCATCGCGGCAGTGAACGACGACGAGGTGCGTGTGGACGGTTCATAAAAAAGATTGGCGAGGATTTTGCCTTTGAGCAGGTCGAACGTTCCAACGCGCTCGACCATGCCACGCATCTCGTGCGCCACGCCGAAGACATATTCGAGATCGTCACGCGTGAACTGCTTGACGGACAGAATGTCCTTGCCATACCAATCGGCGTTTTTGTCTTCGCCGAACGGCAGGTGAGGGGATGAAGATTGAGTAGGCATAAGTTAGTCTCCTTTTTGTTTTATGTCATTGTGAGCGAACGAAGTGAGCGTGGCAATCTTATGTTTGATGGTGGCTTGAGATACTATCTCCTTGCAGGATTGCTACGGCGCTGCTCGCCTCGCAAAGACATTGTTGATCGGGATTTTATTGCTAGCTGACAACCAATCCCGTTTAATCACTTGGTTCACGCTTTGGCATTTTATATCGCTTCACGCGACGGATGAAGTGGGGCACTGTTTCAATGGGCATTTTCTATTCTCTCAAATTCTTTCCAAAACCTTTTTCCGCCAGCACCTTGCCATCCTTGAAGGCTTCGTGTCCGCGCAAAACGACGCGCGTCACGCGTCCTTTGACCTTCCAGCCTTCGAAGGGAGTCCAGCCGCAACGAGTGAATTGATTCGCGGCTTTAATATCGTATTCAGCATTTTCATCCACTTCGATCCATGTTTCGGGTTGTTCGGGCAAGGAAAATATCTTGCGGGGATTCGTATACATCTTAGCAATAATATCTTCGATTTTCAATACTCTTCGAACACGATGTCGTCCATCTTTCACAGCAGTCAGCAATAATGGCAATGCGGTTTCCAAGCCCGGAAATCCTGGCGGAGGATTTTCAGAATCTTTTTCTTCCAATGTGTGCGGGGCATGGTCGGTGGCGAAACAATCAATGACATCCATGTTTTGCCACAACGCATCAACATCCTCCTGGGTCGCGAGGCGAGGACGGACTTCGGTTCTACCCCCTCCCCCAAAACCAATGGAGTTGGGGGAGGATGTCCGAGGGACGAGTGGGGGTGCGGGCTGAGTGAGAAACAAATGATGCGGCGTCACTTCACACGTCACTTTGATTCCTTTTTCTTTTGTGGCTTTGATGAGCAGGATTTCTTCTTTCAATGAAACATGTGCGATGTGAATGGGACGATCATAAATTGCGGCGAATAGAATTGCAGCCGCCATGCTTCGGCTTTCCGCATGGACAACGATCGGATATTGCGTCGGATATTTTTCAAAGTGCGGCATCCAGAGAGTCATATCGTTCAAGCGCAATTCGCCAAAGGTCGAGTTGAGATACATTTTCAAACCAGCGGCTTTGTGTGCCAACGATGGAACGATCTCCGCGTTATCCGGCCCCGCGCCGACGAATTGAGCGTAATCACAGCGCGCTTTTTCTTTCGCGGTGGTCAATGCGAGATCAAGAGTCTCAGCATCGAAGATGGGCGGCTTGGTGTTGGGCATTGCCAGCACCATTGTGAATCCGCCAGCCAGCGCGGCAGAAGTACCGGTGTCCCAATCTTCTTTGTGGGTCTGTCCGGGTTCGCGGAAATGAACGTGTGGGTCAATTAGTCCGGGAAGTTTGATCATGGTTTATCCAGTCGTAGATAAAAAAAGAGAGCCGCTAAAAGCGACTCTCCAAAACGGAAAAGAAAAATTCAATTTAACGGGTCCCCCCAACAGGTCATACAGGAAGCGTTGTCTCATTTCGGGATGATTCTATGCAGGCGAGAAATTCTGTCAAGGGCAAAACTCAAGCGCATCGAACAAGGACAATCGTCACTGGAAGCGCGCAAAGCGCGGATGATATAATCCGTCCAAGTTGTAAGGAGAAAACCATGGCATATATAACCGTTAAGGTTCCCGCGGGCGGGGCGAAGATTTCCGTCAAGGATGGGAAATTACGGGTTCCCGATCATCCCATCATCCCGTTCGTCGAAGGCGATGGCACGGGCCGCGACATTTGGCGCGCCTCCGTCCGTGTGTTCGACGCGGCCGTGCAAAAGGCTTATGGCGGCAAATGCAAAATCCATTGGATGGAAGTTTACGCGGGCGAGAAATCGTTCAAGCAATTTAATTCATGGCTTCCGGATGAGACGACCGAGGCGTTCAAGGAATTTATTGTGGGGATCAAAGGCCCGCTCACGACTCCGATTGGAGGTGGCATCCGTTCATTGAATGTTGCGCTCCGCAAATTGCTCGACCTGTATGTTTGTCAGCGGCCGGTGCGTTATTACGCCGGTGTGCCTTCTCCCGTTAAACATCCCGAGTATGTGGACATGGTCATCTTCCGTGAGAACACGGAGGATATTTATACGGGTATCGAGTTTGCGAATGGCACGGAGGATAATAAAAAGTTCAAGCAATTGTTCAAGGATGCTTTTCCGAAGGAATATGCCAAGATGCGCTTCCCTGAAACGTCGGGCATCGGTCTCAAGCCCGTTTCCGTGGAAGGCACCGAACGTTTGGTGCGCGCCGCGATCCGATGGGCTTTGGACAATAAACGCAAGAGCGTGAACTTTGTTCATAAGGGCAACATCATGAAGTTCACGGAAGGCGCGTTCAAGGACTGGGCCTATGCAGTTGGCAAACGTGATTTCCGCAATGATGTGGTTACGGAACGCGAGAGTTGGATTCTCGGCAACAAGGAAAAGAATCCGAATCTATCCGTTGAAGAAAATGCTAGGATGATTGACCCCGGTTTCGTTATGATGTCGCCCGAACAGCAGAACGGCATCAAGAAGGAAGTGGAAGAAGCATTGAAGTTGTGGCCCACTCACGGCGATGGTAAGTGGAAAACCAAATTATTGTTGAAGGATTCAATCGCTGACGTAACGCTTCAATTTGTGCTCATTCGCCCCAAGGATTATGATGTGATCGCCACGATGAATCTCAATGGCGATTACCTGTCCGATGCGTTGGCCGCGCAAGTTGGCGGCATCGGAATCGCTCCGGGGGCGAATATCAATTACATCACGGGGCACGCCATCTTTGAAGCAACGCATGGCACTGCGCCGAAATATGCCGACCTCGATAAAGTGAATCCCGGCTCGGTCATTCTCTCCGGCGAGATGATGCTGCGCTACATGGGCTGGACGGAGGCCGCGGACTTGATCGTCAAAGGCATGGAAGGTGCCATCAATGCCCGCACGGTGACTTATGATTTTGCCCGCTTGATGGAACATGCCACTGAAGTCAAATGTTCCGAATTCGGCGACGCAATCATCAAACATATGTAGAACCATCAAAATGCAAAAGGTCATCTCATTACGAGATGACCTTTTTGATTCAAATGATTAATGGATTATGGAGTCGGTGTGGGTGTTGGTGGAGCAGAAAGCTTCGCCGCATCTGCCGCGGTTTGCGGCGTCCCGTTCATGATCCAGCGCACGAACACATCAATCACATCCGGTGAGAGATGACCGTTGGGCGGCATGGCGCGGATGAGAGTCTGCGTTGGGTGATTTGGATCGGAAATCGGATGGCCCTGAATGACTTGCAGCAAATAACTATTTGCGTTGCCTGCGATCACATCGTTGGCTTTGTGGTCGCCGGTGTGTAGAATATCCACATACGAATCCATCAGGAAATTATTATTGGTCTGACCTGCGCTGTGACATGACAAACAGTATCGTTTAACAATAGGCTGAATGTGAACATCATACGATGGTACTTCACCTTTTGCCAGCGGCGGGAAGAGCGGCTTGAGCACCGGTGCGATGAAGCGGTCGTCCCATGAATAACGCATGAAGGTCACGATGTTATCAATGTCGCTTGCCGAAAGCTGGCCGCCATAGGCTTTGCCGAACGGCGTCATGCCTGCTTCGGGTCGTCCGTATGCAATGACTTGGGCCAACGCGGCATCGTCCAATGTATATAAGACATCGGTGCTGTGAATGGCGGGAATCAATTGTCCTTCTAAGCCTTGCACGCCTGAAATCTGTGTAACTGTTCCATCCGCGCCGTGACACTGCGTGCAGTTGACGGAATATAAATCCTGGCCCGCGCTGATTTGATCCACGAGCGTGGTGGCAACAGCAGTGGCCTGCGTTGGCGGTTGTGGAAATAAACCTAATACCGCGCCGGTTAGTCCAATGGTTAGGATGGATGCTACGGCTGTTGTCCAAATCATGGTTTTCGTGGATGTATTCCTGAAGACGAAGCTCATCAAGAACAACGAGATGATCGCCACGCCGGGAATCACCAGACCGGCAATGGCTTGAAGTATGCCTGGCATCGTCGAGCCGCTGTTTAACACAGTCGGAACGTCAGCCATCAACGTCAGCATCACGATGTCTACCACGACGATTGCCATGACGGAAATCGGCAGAACGCGCTTTCCATAATAGCGATATGGACTGCGTTCAATGAATGGCATCAAAACAAGGATAAGGATGGCAAGGCCAGGGACAATTACGGTGGCAATCCATTCGATCTTGCCCAATATCGGAATCTGTCCATAGAGCGCGAGGAATTTAAATAAGAAGAGGAAATACCATTCAGGCCGCGGAATGTAGGTTGTGTCGCTCGGGTCCACTTTCGGCTGAGCATCTACGCCGATAAAGGTTGCCAGTAAGACCAGTAGAATAAAAATTCCCAAAGACATGAGCAAGTCTTTGAAAATACTATCCGGCCAGAAGCGCTCGCCTCGGTTGAGTTCGTGTTCGTAACGCTTGTTGATTTTCTGCTTGGTTTCGTTGTCCATAGCGCGCTCTTCAATCTTCCTTCGAGGGAAAGTGTGACTCGCCATGTTTGATGATCAGATATAGATGAACGCCGATCAAGCCTGCCAGCGCAGCCGGCAACATCCAAACATGAGCGGCGAAGAAGCGTTGCAATGTCAGCGCGCTCAAGTCCGGGCCGCCGCGCAAGACTTTGAGGATGAAGTCACCGATAAACGGTACGCTTCCCGCAATCTGCGTGCCGACGGTGGTCGCCCAATACGATTGTTGATCCCACGGCAGAAGATAGCCGGTGAATCCCATGCCCAGGGTGAGGATAAACAATCCGATGCCGATCAGCCATGTCAATTCACGCGGATATTTGAATGAAGCCGTTACGAATACTCGCAGCATATGGATGAAGACCACGATGATCATCAACGTCGCGCCCCAATGATGGATGCCGCGGATCAGCCAGCCGAACGCAACGCCGTTCATAATGTAATTGATGCTGTCGTAGGCGTGATCAGGCGAAGGCGTGTAATAGACCATCAGGAAAATCCCCGTCACACCTTGCAGGATAAATAAAAACAAGGCTGCCGAGCCAAGCGTATTCCACCAGGTGCCTTTGGGTTCGGGACGGTCGAGTATATTTTTGTAAAGATCGTTTAATCCGAGCCGTTCATCGAGCCATTCGTAGACTTTTTTCCACATGACTAGCTTCCTTTGTAAAAAATTTCGAGGATGCCATCATTAGTTAAACGGAAATCCGTATATCGGTCGAGGGGACGCGGCGGCGGGCCGGCCAGGACCACGCCATCTTTGCTGAACTTTCCATCATGGCACGGACAGATAAACGCCTGTGCATCATCCTGCCAGTTGACGGTGCAACCCAGGTGTGTGCAGCGACTATTGAAAATGATCATGTCGGTTGGGTTATCTGATTTGCGAATGACAAACCCGCCATAGCTGGTGGAAGTGCGTTCCCAGCCATTGACTTCCACGCGCGTGAACGAGAATTGATAGGGCTTGCTCACTTGCATATTCGCCAACTTACCAATCGGAATCCACGTCTCCTTTGCGCTTGACTTGAAAGCGGGGTCAAGCAAATAGGCAATGGCTGGCACCCCGATCGCCACTCCGATGATTCCACCAACGATGCCTGCTATGGCTGTGATAAAGCCGCGGCGGCTGATGTCACTATCCGGCATAGACACCTCTACGAATCCGACTTATGGAAATTTTTTAATTATACGGCTAGTCCAGTAAAAATGTATCTGGATTATAAGATTCTGGCGGTTCTTTCTCAGAGGAAGTGTGGACTGAAATGACGAGGACGATTGTCACTTTCTGGGTTCGAATCGCTGGAGCAGAGTCGTCTAGTTTTTTGTAACCAGGTTTCGCTTTTTTTGCAATGACAACTCAACACGAGGTAAAATATGGCTTATGCACAATTCTCCAAGGAGGCACAGATGGGCTTGAAAAGGAATGTCAGCCTGGCAACGGCCCTGCGATATAAGGGGCAGGGTCCGATGCTGACGTATGTTTTGCATCGCATCGGTGGGCTGGGCATGGCCATCTTTATCACGATACATATCCTGTCTTCATTCGTTGGAGGAAAAGTCGGTATCTTCACCAACTCCATTTACGAAAACTGGGTATTCCAAATTTTCATATTCTTCTTCGTATTATTCCACGCCATCAACGGATTGCGCATCACGATCCTTGACCTGTTTCCCAAGCTGATCGAGAATCAACGCGAAGCCATCTGGATCGAATGGGCGGTGTTCATTCCCGTTTATGGGATGGCGGTCTACGTGATCATCCGCACCGGATTGGGAGGCTGACATGGCGACCCCGACAAAATCAAGAACCGTTCCGCTCACCCAGCGCGGCCTCAACTTTGAAATGCTGATGTGGATCTTTACGCGTCTCTCTGCGTTGGCGATGTACGCATTTATTCTCTTTGCGATCATCGGCGCATTGATCATGGGCGCACGCACGCAGATGAATTTAGCGGATGTATTGCGCTGGGGTTTCATGCCCAATGTGACGCACGTGCGCAACACCAATGTACCGGACCTCACACCGTGGGCTTCGCCGTTCTGGAAGACAGTCGCCAGTTTGTTGCTGATGGTTGCGACAGCGCATGGCGTGCATGGACTGGTCGTGATCTGCGATGATTACATCGTGAAGCCGTTGGGACGGCAGATCGTTCGTTATCTCAGCATCGTCTTTATCGTTGCGATGATTATTATTGGCATTTACGTGATTTGGACTTCGTAATATTTCTTTAGACAAAAAGGACACAACGGGCACGAAGTGAAACATTTCTTAAATTGTCCTGCCTCTGTGTCTTTCGTGTTTAAGACTTGCATTTAGGAGTAATTCATGGCAAATATTCATCAATTCGATGTAGTTGTGGTCGGCGCAGGCGGCGCGGGACTCATGGCGGGTCTCTATGCTTCGCGCGGCGCAAAGACCGCCGTCATTAGCAAGTTATATCCCACGCGTTCACATACCGGCGCGGCGCAGGGCGGAATCAGCGCAGCGTTCGGCAACACCGAAGAAGATCATCCCGAATGGCACACGTATGATTCGGTGAAGGGTTCCGATTATCTCGGCGATCAGGATGCCATCGAGTTCATGTGCAATGAAGCGATTGATGCGGTGCTTGAGCTTGAACACATGGGTCTGCCGTTCGACCGAACTCCCGAAGGACGCATCCTGCAACGCAACTTCGGCGGTCATACCAATAACGTAACCGGCAAGCCCGTTCGACGCGCCTGCCACGCCGCTGACCGCACGGGGCACATGATCCTGCAAACGTTGTATCAGCAATGTTTGAAGAACAAAGTTAATTTCTTCGATGAATATCAAGTCCTTGACCTGTTGCTTGTTAATGAAAAGGCCGCGGGCGTGGTCGCAGTGGAACTTGCGACGGGCGAACTCCATACCTTCCATGCCAAAGCCGTGATCTTTGCCACGGGCGGACATGGCCGCATCTTTGAAGTGACCTCGAACGCGTACGCATATACAGGCGATGGCGCTTCAATCATTTTGCGCCGAGGTTTGCCGCTTGAAGACATGGAATTTTTCCAGTTTCATCCAACCGGCATTTACAAATTGGGTATCCTCATCACCGAAGGCGTGCGCGGTGAAGGCGGCGTGTTGATCAATGGCAAAGGCGAACGCTTCATGCCGAAATACGCGCCGCATGTCAAAGATTTGGCTTCACGCGATGTGGTCAGTCGCGCCATCTACACGGAGATCCGCGAAGGACGCGGCGTCAACGGACAGAATTATGTGTATCTCGATACGCGTCCCGATTCAGTGATGAAATATGCCGCGGCGGATGGACGCACGAATTCCGATGGCTCACCATATACGATCACCGCGGAAGAATTACTTAAGAAGCTTCCCGACATTGTGGATTTTAATCGCGTCTATCTCGGCATCGATCCGATGACGCAGATGATGCCCATCCAGCCGACCGCGCATTACACGATGGGCGGCATCCCAACCAATAAATTTGGTGAAGTTGTCATCGACGAAAAGAATACGGTCTATCCCGGACTTTATGCGGCGGGCGAATGTGCTTGCGTCTCCGTCCACGGGGCGAATCGGCTCGGCACCAATTCATTGCTCGATCTCATCGTCTTTGGCAAACACGCGGGCTTGCGCGCTGCGGAATATGCCAAGCAGGCCGACTTCCAGAGTTTGCCGGATGATCCGACGGATGAAGCACGCGCTCAATTTGACGGATTCCGCAACGGGTCCGGGAAAGAGAATGCTTTCGACATCAGCCGCGAGATGAAGAAGATCATGTTCGATGATGTCGGCATTTATCGCAGTGAAAAAGGCATGAAGTCCGCCATGGAAAAAATCTCGGAATGGAAGGAACGTTTCAAGCACGTTCACATCACGGACACGGGCCGGATCTTCAACACGGAATTGCTTAATGCCTGGGAACTGGGCAACATGCTTGAGATTTCGGATGTGATCGCTGAATGCGCGTTGAATTGAACGGAATCGCGCGGCGGACATTCGCGCGAAGATTACCCGAACCGCGATGATGTCAACTGGCTCAAGCATACGCTGGCTTGGAAAGAGAATGGCAAGATCAGGATCAGTTATAAGCCAGTGGTCATTACAAAATATCAACCCAAAGAGCGAGTTTATTAGTAGAGGCCGCCATGCAGGTAACTTTAAAAATCTTCCGTTACAATCCTGAAGTGGATAAGAAGGGGCATTACGAGACATATCAGCTCGATGTTGAAGAGACCGAGCGCATTTTGGATTTACTTGAATTGGTCAAGGGTCACCATGACGGCACGTTGTCTTTCCGTCGTTCTTGCGCGCACGGCGTGTGCGGTTCGGATGCGATGCGTATCAACGGTCGCAATATGCTGGCTTGCAAAACGCTGGTGCGGGATGTCGGCGACAAGATCACGGTCGAGCCGCTGCTTGGGTTGAAGATCATGAAAGACTTGATCGTGGACATGGAGCCGTTCTTCGATAATTATAAAAAAGTCCTGCCGTATTTCATCAATGAGTCGCCGCTTCCGGCGGATGGCAAGGAACGACTCCAATCGCCTGAACAACGGGCCCGCTTCGACGAAACCACCAAGTGCATTTTGTGCGCGGCTTGCACCACATCCTGTCCGTCGTTCTGGGGCAGTGATGATTATCTAGGCCCGGCCGCGCTGGTCACCGCGCATCGTTTCATCTTTGACAGCCGCGACGAAGCTGCGTCGGAACGGCTGCAAATCATCAGCGAAACATCTGGGTTGGCGCGCTGTCACACCGCCTATAACTGCACAATGGCCTGCCCGCGCGATATTCACATTACGAAGGCCATCGGCGAATTGAAGCTGGCAACTTTGACGGGCAAAGTGGATTAGTATTCGCTGTTGAAGAATGGTTAATAGGGAGACCGCATTATAACGCGGTCTTTTTATTATAAAGAAATAGCATCTCTCTATTCTAGGCCATTATATTATCTATTTTTCCTTTTTGGGGATGAATGAAGCGAATCAAATAAGGTGTATCATTGAAACCATGTAAACTTTTTCCGTGAAAGGACGGATATGAAGAAAGCAGTTTTCCTCTGGACGGCAATTTGCATTCTTTTATTTCTATCAGCCTGTGGTAAATTGGCGCCTGCTATAGCGAGCACTTCCACTCCTTCGGTGACGCCGACCCTCGATCCATGCAGCTCCGCCAACCTGCCGCTTGCGGTCCGGCCGGTGAATGATTTGATGCGTCAGTTCGATGATTACGCCGCACTGGCCCAAAGCACACCGCAGTCCCAATTGGTGCAGGTGATTCCTCCCTTGCAAACCATCCGACGGGCTGCTGAGAATCAAGCGGTTCCTGCCTGTCTGAAACAATTGAAGGTGGATCAGTTATCATACATGGACACGCTGATCCAGACTTTGCTGGCCTTCGATGCCAACGCCAGCTCAGACGTCCTCAAAGGCGGCGCGGCCCAGGCACAACAATATCATAACCAATATGTGATTGAACTGGCTCATCTGCTCGGTATGACGGTGGTGGTTCCGCCCAGCATAACCCCTGGCACACCTCCGACGCCCGGGAAAACCAGCACCCCAGCTCCGTCCGCAATTACGATCACCAATCCGGGTCCGAATCCGATCAACCTGCATGCTTCCGCCTCGCTAACCTCAGCGACGGTTGGCACGATGAATGTAGGGGCCTCCGCGGTTGCCGTTGGGAAGACTGCGGCTGGAGATTGGGTCTTGATTCAAGTTCCGGAGCAGACCGGGAAAACTGTTTGGCTCTACGCCGCGCTGATCAAGTTTGCAAGTGGAGATATTAATTCCCTGCCCGTGGCCACACCGGCCCCATAAAACCGGATGCTAAAATGAGGAAACCAACCGGCCGCGTGAGGAACGCGGCCTCAACTTTCTTATGCCATTCCGATGATGTCGATATAACAATGAGAGCGAAGAGGGTCAACGGTTAAATCAAATGCCTGCCGCCGTCCACATGCATGATCTCACCCGTAATATAAGCAGGTCCCGCCAATAAAAAGATCAACGCTTCCTCGACTTCTTTTGCATCGCTCCACCGCTGAGCCGGCACATTCCTGATGATTTCTTCGCTCGCCGCTTCATTGGCGGGCGGGAGAACGGCTCCCAACGCCAGGCCGTTTACCATAATGCGCGGTGCCAGCGCCACTGCCAGCGATTGGGTCATCGCTGCCAGTGCGGCTTTGCTGACCGTATAGGGAAAATGGTCGGCGCCGGGACGCAACGCGCGCCAATCTACTATATTGACGATCCGGCCTTGCGAATCATCGGGGAGTTGTTTTGCGAATGACTGACTCAACAGAAACGGCGCGGTGAGATTGATCGCCATGTGTCTTTCCCAGTCTCCCAGTGTCGTCTGTTCCAGTGAAAGGGACTCGAAGATCGCCGCGCTGTTGACCAGCGCATAGAGCGGACTGAGTTGATTTGCTTGGGAGATCAAACGGGAGACTTCGTCTGCTTGGGAAAGGTCGGCGGCGAGGATCCAGCTGCGGCATCCGAATGATGCGATTTCTTTTTGAACATCCAGCGCCTGCTGATGCGAATGCCCGTGATGGAGAATGACATCTGCACCGGCGCGCACACAGGCCAGTGTCAGAATGCGGCCGACCCGGCGGGCGGCTCCGGTGACCATAATGGTTTTTCCACGCAAGGGCAATTCATTCATCATGGAAATTTTATCATTGTGCAGGGATCTAAATCAACCACACTCAGGAATGATTTCTTCAATTTTGCAGGGCTTTGCATTTGATGAAATTAGTTCTATACTATTGCCATCCATCCAGTGACTCCGAGGAGTGATCTTCTGAATATGAATACATTCAAGAAATATTTTAGCGAAGGTATCTTTGGCACCGGTTGGCGCAATGCGATCACCTCCCTTGTGCTGGCGGCGGCCATCTATTTTACCAATGAGATTTATGATCTGCTGAATCATGGTCCGGCGGTCTGGAACTTGCGAACTCCGCTCGATGCGGCTTTACCGGTGGTGAAGCCATTTGTCGTTCCGTATGTCTCACTCGATTATGTTGTGTACTTTACACTTATATTTTTCTTGTTGTTCAGAACCAGGGTGTTTCATTCCGCCGCTCTGACGATGATTACGGCGTTTCTCGTCAGCTACTTCTTCTATTTCTTTTTTCAGACCGAGGTGATGCGTCCGGTTCTGGCCGGCACCGATTTGTTTACCCGCATGATCCAGAACGTGTATGCCGGCGACAATCCTTTCAACGATTTCCCAAGTCTGCATACTTCAGTTTCCACCCTTCTCGCCATTCATTGGTTCCGCTTTGACCGCCGCGCAGGAATCATTGCCTCCATCTGGGCGATATTTGTCGTTGCGTCCACGGTGCTGATCAAACAGCATTATGTAGCCGATGTGGCGAGTGGATTATTATTGGCCTTCGGGGCGTCGTGGTTGTTCAACAGGTTGATCATTCAAAGGAAAGCATAATCCGAAGCTGTCATTGCGAGCCGTGTTCTCGTGCGCAGCGAGACGGCGTGGCGATCTCGTTTTTCAAAGAGGAGATTGCTTTTCGAAGACTCGCAATGACATCCGTTATTTTGATATAATTTCTTTATGCCCCTGTAGCACAATGGACAGTGCAAGGCACTCCTAAGGCCGAGATGTGGGTTCGATTCCCCCCAGGGGCACAGGCATGGATGCAGAGAAATTCTTAACGAAATTCTAAGATTTTTGCCCTTGCTTTGTCCAACAAAGTATAGTATTATCCTGACCGGCAAGCGCTAGGGTGCCCCCCTCACCCTGGCGCTTGCCATTTAATTTTTTTTATGGAAAATCAGCCGCCTGTCAGCCTCACTTTGGATCAACTCGGAATCGCACATACCGTCTTTCGTCACTCCGATCAGGTCAATTCATTGGAGCAGGCCGCGCAGGAACGCAATCAACGACTCGAACAGGTCGTCCGAAGTATTTTGTTTCGGTTATCGGGGGATAAATATGTGATGGCCCTGGTCGCTGGGCCCAAGCAAATCTCATGGAAGGCTTTGCGAAAACATGTCGGTCAATCGCGTCTGACGATGGCCAGCGAAGAGGAAGTCTTTGCCGTCACCGGCTATCGCATTGGGACAGTCTCGCCGTTCGGCCTGCCGCGTCCGCTAAGAACATTGATCGATGAAACCATCTTGAAGGAAGATGAAATCTCGATAGGATCAGGAATGCGCGGTGTCGCGGTCGTGATGAAGAGCGCCGACCTGCGCCGTGCGTTGAGCGAAGCAGAGATCGTTTCGTTGGTCGAGGCATAAAAATTACAAGTGTGCGAGGCACACGCGAAAACTACGTAGACCCAATCGTCAATAGATCGGGGGCGAGGACGGAGACGGGATAAGAATCAGCTGGTTGACGTGCGGCTAGCTTGCCGTCCAGAAAGACCGCACGCAGATTCTTTTTATCTGCCAATCTTCTCAAATCATCAAGCGGATTATCATCGCAGATGAACAAATCCGCCGACTTGCCCTCTTCTACAGAACCAATCCGATCATCCCAGCCGAGTGCTTTGGCCGCACCGAGCGTGGCCGACACCAGCGCGTCCATCGGCTTCATGCCCGCCTGCTGCATCCAATAAGTTTCCAACCCGTTCTTACCGTGAAGATTCAGGGGCGTGCCCGCATCGCTTCCCATCGCAATGGGAATGCCTGCTTGATATGCAAGCCGCAGCGATTGAATGGCGGCATCCTGCGTTTCGATCATCTTGTCCACGATCCACTGCGGGATGTTGGAACGGTCGCCGTTGATGACATCCCAGCCGGACTTGATCGTTGGGACCAGATACGTGCCGCGCTGTTTCATCTCTTCGATTACATCCGGCCCTTGATATAGGAACGTGCCGTGCTCGATCGAGTGGACTCCGGCTTGCACGGCTTTGCGGATGCCGTCGATGCCGTGTGCATGCGCCGCGACGCGTTTACCGAACTTCGCCGCTTCTTCCACTGCCACGCGGATTTCATCCGCATTGAAATGCGTCGCGCCGGGGAGGCCGTCTTCCACCAGCACTGCGCCAGTAACACCCAGCTTGATGAGGTCGGCGCCGTTCTTGATTTGTTCGCGTGTCGCTTTGCGGACTGCTTCCACACCGTCCGCGATGCGATACATGCCTTCGTAAAAACCGGCGCCCGATTCGCTGATGGAGATAAATCGTCCGGCCAGCATCATGCGCGCTGCACTGAAATCGTGATGGCGAACGGAGCGTCGAACGGCGAATTCCAATTCATTCCATCCGCCGAGGTCACGGACGGTGGTGATGCCCGCCGCCAGATTCTTGCGTGCGTTCTGAAGAATCTTGAGTGCCATTGATCCGAAGCCCTGCGCTTTATCAGGGTTGTCCACTTTGACTTGGCCATCGGCTTCGCCGCTTCCCGAAAGGTGGACATGAGAATCGATCAAGCCGGGCAGAAGATACCTGCCGCTGAAATCCAGGCTGATCACATCTTCACCCGGCACGACCTGCCACTGCTTTGCCTTCCCCACATAGCTGATCTTGCCATCGCGCATGGCGACCGTGGTTTGCGGCAGGGGCTCGCGGCCCGTGCCGTCGATCAGAGTTACATTTTGAATCAGTATCGTTAGGCTCATGGGTAAAAGTATATCGAGGAATAATGAAACAGGCAATCTTTATTATCCCACACTGAAAGGTAAAGGTTTCTCAAGTAAAATGGATACATGCTTCAAAACGATCCGTTTCCATCTGATGACTTCGACGCCTGGGCAAAATCCTACGATCAGGACATAAAGGAGCAAAGCCAATTTCCATTCGACGGCTATGAGCGCGTCCTGGATGCTGTCGTGAAATTAGCTGAACCGCAAATAGGCCACTCCATACTCGATTTGGGAACGGGCACGGGCAACCTTGCCCTTCGTTTTGCAGGCCGCTGTGAATTGTGGTGCACTGATTTCTCTCAAGCCATGCTCGAGAAGGCACGTCAAAAACTTCCACGTGCCCACTTCATCCAGGCAGATTTGCGTGGGGATTGGCCTCCCGAGTTAAACCGAAGCTTTGATCGGATTGTCTCGGCTTATGTGTTTCATCACTTTGAACTGGATGAAAAAGTAAATCTGTGCGTAGAGCTTGTTACCAAACATCTCGCACTCAATGGAAAATTGATTGTTGCTGATCTTTCTTTTCCAAATGCAGAAGCAATGGGCAGGTTTGCGAAGTCTGTTGGCGATTTATGGGAGGATGAATTCTACTGGCTGGTAGATGTGTCAATGGCTGCGCTCGAAAATGCTGGCATGAATGTGACCTACCAGCAAATCTCTCCCTGTGCAGGGATATATCTGTTGAAGGCACGGGATCTTTCATGAAAGAATTTATCTATTCTCGCAACGCCGTCTATGAGACTCTGCGTGCCAAACGCCGGGAAGTCTTTCGCATCCAGATCGCCGAAGGCGTGCAGGAAAAGGGCCGCCTCGACGAAATTCTGAGCATGGCAAAGGAGCGCAAGATTCCCATCGAGCGCCTGCCTCGTCCGCGGCTGGACAAGGTTCATCAAAACCATCAGGGCCTGGTGGCGGAAGTCGATGGTTATTCCTATAGTGATATTGTTGAAATTCTTGAATACGCTAATCAGAAAAGCGAACCGCCTTTTATCCTCATCCTTGATTCTTTGCAGGACCCGCAGAACTTCGGCACATTGCTCCGCACTGCGGAAGTGGTCGGCGTGCATGGCGTGATCACTCCACTGGCTCATACCGTCGAAGTCACGCCTGCGGTGGTCAACGCTTCGTCCGGTGCAAGCGAGCATCTGCGGATTGCCAAATCAAATCTTTCACAGGCCATCGACGCTTTGAAGGAAGAAAACATCTGGATCGTCGGCCTCGATCAAAACGGAGAAGTGATCAGCGAGAAATCAGATCGTCATCTGCGCGGTGCACTCGGTCTCGTAGTGGGAAGCGAAGGCGAAGGTCTGCGCGAGCTGACGCGCAAGAAGTGCGACATCGTGTTGAAACTCCCCATGTGCGGCCAGGTCGAATCGTTGAACGCTTCTGTCGCCGGTTCAGTTGCGTTGTACCTCGCATATCTAGCCAGAACAAAATAGATTACCATTGTCATTGCGAGGAGCCGCGAGCCTTAACGGCGAGTGCGGCGACGATGCACTGTGTTCTTTCAGTGTGGCAATGTCCTTGTCAACTATGAGATTGCTTCACGTCGCTCGCAATGACATCCTTGAGGAGGATCATATGCCTGAAGCTGTATTTCATTTTCCGCGTGGATTTTTGTGGGGCACGGCCACTGCCGCGCATCAGGTCGAGGGCAACAACACTAATAACAACTGGTGGAAGTGGGAACAGGATGGACATACCGACGGCAAATCGGGTCTGGCTTGCGACTGGTGGAGTGGACGCTGGCGCGAAGACTTTGACCGCGCTGTTGAGACGAATCAAAACGTCCATCGCTTCTCCGTTGAATGGAGCCGCATCCAACCCGCGCCCGATCAATGGGATGAAGAGGCTCTTGAGAAATATCGCCTCATGCTGCGCGGCTTGCGTGAGCGCGGTCTGACGGCGATGGTTACACTACATCATTTCACTGATCCACTTTGGCTTGCTGAACAGGGCGGCTGGGAGAACGATGATACTCCGCAAAAGTTTGCAGTCTTTGTCCGTAGGACGGTGGAAGCATTGAAGGAATATGTCACGATGTGGGTGACGATCAATGAACCCAATGTCTATGCTTACTCGGCCTACAGCGACGGTGCCTATCCGCCCGGCAAGAAGGATATCGGCGCCGCTTTCCATGTGATGACCAACCTGCTCAAAGGGCATGCGCTGGCTTATAAAGTGATCCATGAAATTCAGCCTGAAGCACGCGCCGGTATGGCCATGAACTATCGTTCCTTCCATCCGGCCACCGCCTCGCCGCTCGATAAATTTGTGGCGGGCATTCAATCCAAAATCTTCAACGATCTATTGCCGCGTGCCGCGCAGGATGGCAAGGCGCGCTTTGTTTACAAGACCGTGCGCGTCCCGGAAGCCGCCAACACACAGGACTTTATCGGTGTCAATTACTACACGCGTGACCAGGTCTCATTCGACCTTTCACGCCTCTCGACTTTATTTGGGCGGCAATATTTCCCCAAGGGTGCCGATCTCAGCCAGACGGGTTACATCGCCAACGAACCTGATGGCTTTTACGAAGCCTTCAAATGGGCATTGCAATTCAAGGTTCCCATCATCGTTACCGAAAATGGCGTGGAGGATGCCGAGGATAAGATGCGTCCGCGTTACATTGCCCAGCACATTCATCAGATGTGGCGTGCCGTCAATTTCAACTGGCCCATCAAGGGATATTTTCATTGGTCGCTAGTGGATAACTTCGAATGGGAACGCGGCTGGAGCATGCGCTTCGGGCTGTGGGGCCTCGATGTGGACACGCAAAAAAGAATCAGGCGTCCCAGCGTTGACCTGTATGCGGCGATCTGCAAAGAGAACGGGCTCTCCTCGGAGATGGTGCAGAAGTATTGCCCCGAGGTGTTCAACAAAATTTTCCCTGATTGATGTGTAGGAGTGAGGTATGTCTCGCCCCTATGTTTTTATGTATCTTCCTCATGGATTTATAACGACAATCCAAAACACTTTTGGCGATGGTGGCCGCGCACGGCTGGCCGTCTTGCCCGATCTGATTGATAAAACCGCGCGCCGCTGGTGTTTGACAAACGTTCATTGCACAGGCTTAAATACAACAGCCTCCTGTTTGGGAGGCTGTTGGGAGTGCTGATGGACCTGTTACATGTGGATTAGACTCAAGACAACAAAGAGAAGTGCCAGAACCGCCGCAACCTTCTTCCACATATCGGTGTTGAGTGCAGGCACAAACTCTGCCAGGCCGTACCACAGGAAGAACAGAACCAGCACAATTGTAGAAAAGCTCCATCCCATAAACATAGTAACACTCTCCTTTAGCGAATTTTGACCGTCCACGCGGACAGTCCTAATTATGACAACCCTGTCTGATTTCGGGAGTTACGCGCCGCGTGGTAAAATTTATCGTCGCTTTCTTTTTCACCGCCTGCCGCAGTGACTGCGGTAGGCTTTTTCTGCCCCATGACTACAATCTCTGCCCCCGCTGAATTCACGCTTACTCGTAAACCATCCGAACGTAGCAAAGGTCCGGCCCGTTGGATCTGGTCGCACGCCATCCGTTATTGGTACATTCTTTTGATGTTGGTATTTGGCGCGATTGGCAATGCCGCCCTAGCTTCCGTCGTTCCGGTGCTGGTGGGTAACGCATTCAACGATATGCTCAAGCCGAACGCCACTGTCAGCGTTCTGATCCCGCTGGCGTTGATGCTCGGTGCATCTCAGATCGGGCGCGGCATTCTCCAGTTCGGGCGTAACTTCGGTGCGGAATTGATGGCGCAAAAGATGGAGCGCGATATTCGCGATGAACTTTACGTTTCATTGCTTGGCAAAAGCATGACCTTCCACAACCTCCAGCCGGTCGGCGATACGATGGCACGCGCCACCAACGATGTGCGCGAGATCAACTTCATGTTCAGCCCGGGCTTGAACCTGGTCATTGGGGCGGGACTATTTGCCATTATTCCTTTCTTTGTCATTCCGCAATATACTCCTGCTCTCCTGCTTACACCGGCTTTGTTTTGCATCGGTTATTTTCTGGCCCTGTGGCGCTATCTAAAAACCATGGCCCCGGTCACGGATGAAGTGCGTCAAACCTTCGGTGAGATGAATACGCATCTATCTGAGGCGCTCGATGGCGTCGAGATCATGAAAGGTGCGGCGCAGGAAGGCGCTGAAACCGAAACCTTCGTGACCAATGCGCGGCGCGTACGCAATGCCTTTGTTCGGCAAGGCGATATCGAGGCCCGCTTCATTCCAAACCTGATGATGGGTCTCGTTTATGCGGGCGGGCTTTTCCATGCGTTGATCTTATTCCGGGCGGGCGTGATCAACACCGGCGATGTGGTTGCGTACTTCGGCCTGCTCCGCATGCTGGAGTTTCCGACCTTTTCATCTGCCGCGGCGTACACGCAAATGTCGCTGGGCGTTTCCGGTGCGCGCCGCATTTTGGATTTGATCAATAGCGAAACCAATCTCGATCAAAACGCTTCGGGGCATACCTCGACCATGCGCGGCGAAATTGATTTTCGTAACGTCTCGTTTGCTTATCCCGAAGGCGGTTCGGTACTAAAGGATATTTCCTTTCACGTCAAGCCCGGTCAGACGGTTGCCCTGGTTGGACAAACCGGTGCGGGCAAAACATCGCTCGTCAGGTTGATCAATCGCGCCTACGATGTTACGCAGGGACAAGTATTGATAGATGGCGTTGATGTGCGCGATTGGAATCTCGCTTCATTGCGTTCACAAATTTCGATGATCGAGCAGGACATCTTTTTGTTTTCGCGTTCCATTGCCGATAACATTGCGTTCGGAAAACCCGGCGCGGTACGCGAAGAAGTCTTGTATGCCGCGAATGGTGCGCAGGCGCATGAATTTATAGAGACTCTCGATCAAAGCTATGAGACTGTGATTGGAGAACGCGGCGTCACACTTTCGGGTGGACAGCGTCAACGCCTGGCATTGGCGAGAGCTTTTTTAACGGATCCCCGCATTTTGGTCCTGGATGATTCGACCTCCGCAATTGACTCGGCGACCGAAGATAAAATCCAGCGCGCCATTGCCAATGCCGCTAAGGGCCGCACGACGCTTCTCATCACGCATCGCTTATCGCAAATTCGCTGGGCTGATCTCATCATCGTTTTGCGAAAGGGCCAGATCGCCGCAATGGGCACGCATGATGAGTTGATGAAAACCTCGGAAGCGTATTCGAGGATATTTAAGGAATAATGGGCTTCTTCGCCGGACTCAATACCGAAAAGTATGATCGTCAATATTCCGACAACCAGTTGGTTGGCCGGATCATCGCCTATTTCAAGCCGCAATCCAAGCGTTTTACATGGGTTTCGATTCTGGTGGCGTTGATCGCGGCGATTGCCGCAGCTTTGCCGGTGATCGTCAGCCAAATTGTAAACTTACTCCAAAATGAACCGAGCATGCGAGCCATCATTATCGCGGGCTTGTCGCTGGCATTCATTGGAGTCAGCACGTGGGGATTGAATTGGGCGCGCCGAAGTCTTGTGATCCGCTCCATTGGCGATGTCGTTCTCGCATTACGCACGCAGGCGTTCGATGCCGCGGCTGAACACGATCTATCTTTCTATGATCAATTCTCTTCAGGACGTATCGTTTCGCGCATCACCTCGGACACGAATGATTTCGGTCAGCTCGTGGTCATCGTCACCGACGTTACTGCACAGCTTGCCACTGCGCTGATCCTCGGCGTGGTGATGTTCTACACCGAATGGCACATGGCGCTGTTGATGTGCGCTTTCATTCCGTTCATGCTAGGCCTGACCACGATCTATCGCAACCTGGCGCGCCGCGTCACGCGTAACGGCATGATTGCCATGGCGGAAGTGAATCAATCCATCAAGGAAACAGTCAGCGGAATTTCGATTGCCAAAAATTTCCGGCAGGAACAAAGTATCTTTGAATTTTTTAACGCATCGAATCAGCAATCGTATCGCGTCAATGTGCAACGCGGCTTCGTGCTTTCGATTGTTTTCCCAACCTTGAATGCGCTTACCGGTTTCTTTGTGGCGGCTCTCGTTTATTACGGCGGCATCAATGTCCTGCATGGCGTCGTCAGCCTGGGGGCATGGTATCTTTTTATTTTGAGCCTCGATAGTTTCGTCACTCCTATTTCGAATCTCTCGGCGTTCTGGGCGCAAATTCAGCAAGGGCTGGCTGCAGCGGAACGCGTCTTCGCTTTGGTGGACGCCGACCCGAATGTAGTCCAGACCGACCGACGCGATGTGCCGCGTCTCAAAGGTGAAGTCTCTTTCGAACATCTCAACTTCCGTTATACCGATAAAGAACCGATTCTTTCCGACTTCAATCTACACATACGACCCGGAGAGAATCTTGCCTTGGTGGGACACACCGGCGCCGGAAAATCTTCCATCGCAAAATTGATTGCGCGCTTCTATGAATTTCAGGAAGGCCGCTTATTGATTGACGGCCTGGATGTCCGCACCTTTGATTTGCAGCAGTATCGCAAACAGCTTGGCATCGTTTCGCAAGTGCCATTCTTGTTCTCTGGAACTGTAGCCGATAATATTTGTTATGCCGTGCCGAATGTTAAAGAAAGCGAAATACTGGAGATGGCAAAGAAAATCGGCGACGGCGAATGGCTGGATACGTTGCCCGAAGGGCTGCATACCGAAGTCGGTGAACGCGGCGGGCGCCTCTCGATGGGACAGCGTCAGCTAGTGGCGTTGATGCGCGTCCTAGTTCAGCGTCCCGCCATCTTTATCCTCGATGAAGCGACGGCTAGCATTGATCCGTTTACCGAATGGCAGATCCAGCAGGCGTTGAATTTGATTCTGACAAATTCCACGAGCATCCTGATCGCGCATCGCCTTTCAACAGTCAAGGCCGCTGATCGCATCGTGGTGATGGAGGTGGGTCACATCATTCAGGAAGGCACCCATGAGTCGTTGTTGAAACAGGGTGGACATTATGCAACGTTGTATAACATGTACTTCCGTCATCAGTCGTTAAATTATAGACCTGACTGGGTGGATGATAAGGGGAAGCCGACTTTACAATTGACGATTGATGATCGGGAGGGAAGTAACAAAGACAGGATATGACCTAGCCGGTTTGCTTTGCGAATTTAGTTAAATTATTTGATAGCCGAACAAGGATAAGATCATTATGTTGTAGACAAAAAACTACACAATTTTTTTGGTTGATCCAATAAGAGATAAAACATCATTAGCGGATTCGTATTTCGCCCAGGCGGGTAAGGCCCCACAAGATCGCTTGAGACCAGAGTAGTCGTGGCGTTTATTCTTCCTGCTTGTAATTTTCCTAGAACTGCCTATAATCATTATTAATATCTTCCAATCTGTTGCCGCCTATAAGTAGTTAAGTAACCCCATACAAAACAGTAACAGCTTTATGGATATAGAGAAAAATATTGAGACTGTAGCAAGTCAACCGATGTAGTCATGAGTTGGCTACCGGGACTGCCCAGAGTAGGCGGGCGGAGTGTAGAGAATTAAGGGTAGCTGTGTGGGGCGGCATGCCCGCATCCCGAAAGAGGTCCAGCGCCAGGCGGGCCACAATGTAGGCATAGGTTCGTACCCGGTAGACGGTTTTCTGCATCTTGCGGTAGCGGCGGTTGGCGCGTTCGACGGCGTTGGAAGTCGAGCCGAGCAGGTGGTACTGAGAGAGCACAGTACTTTCATCGAGAAAGGTGAGGGCCTTTTCGATATTGGCCAAGAATAAGCCTTTCAAGACCTGGCTCAACTGACTAAAGCGCTGCACCCGTTGTCGCAAGTGCGCTAATTTGGAAAGGGCCGTGTCTGTTCGACAGCGCCGATCAAAGAGGCGATAGATTTCATCGGCGATCTCGCGCAGTGCCCGCAGTTGGGGCCGACCGCGCGTAATGCGGTGCAGGGTGGCACGCTCACTCTCGGTGAGATAGTGTTGCACAAAGAGATAGCGGTATTCGAACAAATCTGCGATCTTCTGCTGCAAGCGTTGGCGTTTCAGCACCGTTTTACGCTGAGCGGCCGTGGGACGTCCGCGCTTCAGTTTGGGTTGCTCGGCAGTCAACTGCTTGCGAACCTGGGCCACCGCCCGCAAAATTGCCAGGTTCAGGTCTTTCAGGATATGGAATTCGCAGATTTGATGGGGCAGATTCCCCCAGATCGCCTGAATGGCGGCCGGATAGAGGGTCGAGCCGTCGGTGGTGATCCCCCGCATGGTTAGGTTTCGCACCTGTAAAGCGAGTTGAAAGCGTTGGAAAAAGGCGATCACGTCCTCTTGGGTTGGGTCATGCTCAAGTACATGAAAAAAAAGCCGCTTAAAGGTGCGGTTGTCCACGATCGATAGGACACAAAACGGACCGTCGTACAACTCATCGGCGGCCAGATAGCCGGAAAAGTCGCTCAGCGCCCACGCCAGATAGTCGCTTTCCCACTTTTCGCTCGCCTTTTTTTCCCCCGCTCTCTACCCAATTCTGAATCGTAGCGAAGGGCACAAACACACGGTGGTCGCGCCACAGCTGCCAGCTCGCATTCCGATACGGAACCCCATCTTCGACGACGACGCGCAGGGCTAGGGCGATGACCCGATGGGTGTAGCGGCTTCCCGGCGGTGCTACATCGTTCAGGCCGGGACTGAAATACTTGCCACAAACCTTACAGTGATGCTGCGAGTAGCTGATGTGCAGCTCTCGCGGCCGCCCCGACACTAGGTCGCCAATGTCATGTAGGCGCCGCAGATAAACATGGGCGCGCGGCGCCATATTCTTGCAACCAGGGCAGGGCCGTTGTGGCTCGTTCCAGGATTCTTTGATAATCTGGGGCTTGGGCAAATCCTCAACTCGAGTGTACGCCGTGTCGGGGATGTACTCGCCTGGGCCTGGCCTGCTCGGCGTCTTGGATGAAGTCGGTTTCATATCCCCAGTTTAATACAATTCTCTCGCTTTGGCGCCGCTACTTCGGTTGCCGTGCTACAGTGTCGACAAATTATCCTGAATTATGGCGCGGCGTTTTCGACCTTGCTGAATTCGTAAAGCAGAATTTCATAGAGCGTTTTGTATCGCATGAAGCATCTCGCATTGCAATTGATAAGAATGTATCAATTATTAGGGATGAATTCGGTTATGAAAGTGCTCCGATATTGGAGAGATTACTGATTGATAACATTCTGATTGCTTGGCTTCAGAAACAGTAGGTCGAATACCAGTTGGTTTCCTTTATGGGAAATGGTGAAGCCCGAATGTCAGTGATGGAATTTTGGGAACGGCGGCTTTCTCTCTCTCATCGGCGCTATCTATTAGCTTGTGAAACGTTGGCGAAGGTTCGCAGATTATCTGCTAAAAAACCAGTTTTACAGGTAAACATTGCTACTCAAAGCGGGCAACAAGTGAACGTTGCCGGCGATTTAGTGAAAAAGGAGTAGATGATCCGATCATATCTTTTGAACTTTAATAATTGAATATTTTTCTATACCTGGGCGTGTATAATGGAATTGGAAAGCAGACTATGCCAAACAAGAGCGATTGGTTGACTGTAAATGAAGCGGCGAAATTAAGCGGCTACCACCCCGAACGAATCAGAGAATTAATACGGGATAATAAGATCGTTGCTCAAAAGTTCAGCATTGTTTGGCAGGTTAGCCGCGAATCATTACTTTCTTATGTTTCCACGATGCAAAAATTAGGGGAAAAGCGCGGACGCAAACCAGAAAATTGATTTCTCCAAATTCCCATTTTTATATTATAATTACTGTTAGTTACAGTATTTCAACCCTTTGTAACGGGCGTGTAAGTGCGCTAACACTCATCACGCCCTAACCGACCCACCGGTCTAGCGGTAGGCAGGCTAACTGCAATTATAGCCTCAACAAACGCCCTGGTGGGACTCTATCAGGGCGTTTCGCTTTCATGCTGGGTACAAGGCGGGATGTCCAAGAAAGGAATACATGGCAACTCAGCTTTTACTTCCAGAAGATCAAGAAAGGTATTCTGTTTCATTACGGTCACAAATGATCCTATCTTTGGCCGGCTTTCGCCAGGAATGGGAAGAGGCAGTTCAGGAAGAAAGCTTAATCAATGTCCAAGCACCAGTCGGTCTTTTATTAGCTGATGTACTTGAACGATTGAACTTAAATGAGCAGGAAAAATTCGCGGTTATGGGCGTTCGCTTATGCCGCGAAGTCGAAACACTTCTGTCAGATCAAAAGAAGGATTTGCAATAAGGTGATTGGCCGTTCCCAGTGCGGCCATCCCTTTTAGAAAGGATAAAAAGATGAAAAATAGAGCGGCAATTTATGTTCGAGTAAGCAGGGCTTATAAAGAAGGAGATGAAAGAGTAACAATAGCGCGGCGCAATTAGCTGACTGTGAGGCTTATTGCCAAGAGCATGGATATAGCATTATCGCGCGTTATATTGATAAAGATAAATATAGAGTAAAAGGAACACTTCGGAATCCTTCTGGAGCAAATAAGGATCGTCCAAGTTATATCGCTATGCTAAATGCAGCGCAGACTGATGAATTTGATATTATCGTTGCATGGAAAGAAGACCGACTATACTGCCCACGGGCACAAATTGCGGTTTTAAGAAATGGAGAGAAAAAGATTTGGTAAGATAGAGGAATGACCCGACAATTTGATTTCAGTCCAGAAGTTGTGCATGAAGTAAATTATCAACTCTACAATCATTTAGTTCCACTGGTCCAGCGGCGTATGGATGCCATCCGCCTCAAAGCACATGGACTAATGCATAAGCAAATCGCGGAGATTCTGGAGATCAGCGAAAACACACTGCGGGATTACTTTGAGTTGTACGAGCAAGGGGGGATCGAGAAGTTGAAGGAAATCCATTATTATCAACCGGAGGGGGAACTGAAAGAGTACGTGGTTTCACTGGAGCAATATTTTCGGGAGCATCCGCCCGCTACGATCAAACAAGCGCAGCATGAAGTGGAGATCATTACCGGAGTGCACAGGAGTGAGACTCAAGTCCGTGAATTTCTTAAAAAAAACTCCATCTCCGTTGTCGAAAAGTAGGGATGCTACCCGCCCGGGCCGATCCCGAAAAACAGAAAGAATACCTGGAAAAAGAGATGGAATCTCGCTTGGAAGAAGCAAAAGCGGGGAAACGAGTGGTTCTTTTCGTGGATGCCGCCCATTTTGTATTATCGGCTTTTCTTGGTTTTCTGTGGTCGGCGAAGCGTATTTTTATTCGAGCGCCATCGGGTCGGCAACGCTTCAACGTGCTCGGTGCACTCAATGCGGTGACCCACGAAATAATCACTGTTACCAACGATACCTACATCAACGCTCAAAGTGTATGTGCATTATTGGAAAAAATTGCGGCTCAGTATGTAGGACAGCCAATCACGATCTTCCTGGATAACGCCCGCTATCAACGATGCGCTTGGGTCATAGAAAAAGCTCAAAGCTTGAACATCGAAGTGTGCTTCCTGCCTGCCTACTCACCCAACCTGAATCTCATCGAACGCGTCTGGAAGTTCGTAAAAAAGAAATGTCTGTACTCGCACTATTATGAAAAGTTCCCTGCCTTCAAAGCGGCGATCTCAGAGTGCTTGGAGAAAACCATGACCACTTACAAAGACGAGCTCGATTCTTTGCTCACTCTCCATTTTCAGCTCTTTGAAAAAGCGCAATTTGTGACCGTGTGAAGTATATATCGAGGAATGTATGCTGCTTTACCATTAGCCGAAGTACTTGATGAACGAAGAAATGATTTAAAGGTTGAATTGGTCAAAGAAACATTTGATCGCCAAATGTTGGGAATCAAAGCCGCAATAGCAAAGTTGGAACTCGACAACATTCGTGACAGAATGATTATGGGAAGGAAAGTAAGAATAGAGCGCGGCGAGCCGGCGGGCGGGCCTGTCAAATATGGTTATTTGAAGGATGAAAATAAGCGGCTTATTTTATGTGAGGCTGAGGCGAGCATAATTAGAAAGATTTTTAATTGGTATATTCAAGGCGAGCATAACATGGAGATTTGGCGGCGACTTTAATTCGATGGGAATTGCACCTCGTATAAATAAGATTTGGTCGAAAGCTACGATTGCTAATATTCTCACCTTTGAAGGCTATGCAACTGGAAAATATGCAACTAGCTTAGATGGCGAAACATTTACAACCGCCTGCCCTCCAATCATCACAATGAGCGTTTGGCAAAAAGCCCTTGAAGTACGCGAAGCAAATAAAAAATATAGGGGGCGAAACGTCAAAGACGATTACCTTTGCAGAGGCATGGTAACTTGTCTGTGTGGATGGACGTGGACTGTAAGAACTTGCCGAGGCCCTCGGCAACAAGGAAAATCAGGCTATTATGGTTGCGCTAGAAAAGATCACCAACCGGAGCAGGTACACAAGGATTGCCCAGGCACAATCGGGGCAAAGAAGCTAGATACTTTTGTTTGGAATTTTGTTGTGACTATTTGCAAAAATCCTGAAATAGTTCAAAATGCAATTGACGCCAAAATTGCTTTATTACAACAGGAGATGGGTAATATAGAGCATGAGGCTGAGCAAATACAACGCGAGTTAGATCGCCTCGTAGATGAAAGGCAATGGGTAATTACAACGGCGCGCAAGGGGAGAATCAGCGAAGATGATATGGAGAGTCAATTGGCGGCAATAGACCTACAAGCGATGGAGTTACGAAAAAAGCACGATGACAAGCTATCAGCTATCGTAGTTCAACAACAAGCACAAGGTTTGAAGGAGTGGGCTAATCAATATCTAGCGAATTTAGCGACTGGTTTGCGAGTGCTCGAAACAGATATAATCGAATTAAGCGAAAGTGAGAGAGACAATCTCTATGAGGTGCTTGGCGCAAACCGGTTTGAAGAAAAATATAATGGTGATAAAGTCGCCGCGTTGCGCTGGGCTGTTCTTGAAGAAAAACGGATAACTGTCCGAATGTTGATTAACAAAGTTTTGTTGGTCAAAGATACCGATGAGACTAAAAGGATCATTCCCCAATTGGCTTTTGAAATACCGCAGGAGCTAGCAAGTCTGGTATATGGCTATCAAAGCCTAGCATATGTGGAGCAGGCAAAAGAGATGGTGCAGAAATAATGTTCATATGCGATCAAACGGAATTAAATACAGATCATTGGGATGGAGTAGAAAAATCGAGGCAGGCTAGATAGCCTGCCCCAATTCATTAATGAACTGTGATCGCCTTGGGCCTACGGTGTTGAGAAGGAGAAATCAGTAGACCACGGCGATGGACCGTTTGAACCATTGACCTCCACACGCCAGTAAAGCGTTCCAGTTGGAAGATTGGCGCTGGGCGTGAAGCTGTTGGTGGTGACACTGTCCGTTACGACCAAGGATGTAAACGTATTGTTCTTGGAGATCTCGATGGTATAACCGGTAACGCCCGAAGTATTTGGGTCACTCCAAGTGAAACGCGGACGTGTCCCGACATGGGCTGCGCCATTGCCCGGTGATGTGAGAGTAGGCGGTGCGAACACAATCTCAAAGCTCCACCATGTCCCTGCATTCGCGTACGTTACGCCGTCTGCGTTGACGGCGCGTACCTGCCAATAGTAGGTCGTATTAAGCAGCAGGCCGCTCAGACTTGCGCTGGTGGATGTGCCATTGCCGATCCACGATGTATTACATGTATTGTCATTGGTGGTATCGTAACAATACTGATAGCTTGTCGCGTGGTCACTGGCAGACCATTTGAGGATCGGATTCCTGGGCTGTTTCAGGGAATTGTTTGCGGGCGAACTCTTGTTGAATGCACCTGGCAAAACGGGAGTTGGCGTAGCGGTCGGCGTACGGGTTGCAGTATTAGTTAGCTTTGGCATTGTTGGCGTGAACGTCGGCGTACGGCTTGGAGTATTAGTTGGCTTTGGCACTGTCGGCGTGAAGGTTGGTGTAAGTGTACGCGTACTAGTTGGCGTTAGCACAATGGGCGTGAATGTAGGTGTAGCAGACGCGGTTGGAGTGTAGGTCGGCGTATTGGTATTGGTTGCAGTATTAGTTGGTGTGAATGTGGGCGTGAAGGTGGGCGTATCAGACGCGGTTGGGGTATAAGTGGGAGTGTCTGTAGGTGTGAAGGTAGGCGTATCGGACGCGGTTGGGGTGAACGTTGGAGTGTCTGTTGGGGTGAAGGTAGGCGTATCGGACGCGGTTGGAGTGTCTGTTGGTGTGAAGGTAGGCGTATCGGACGCGGTTGGAGTGTCTGTTGGTGTGAAGGTAGGCGTCTCAGATTCGGTTGGAGTGTCTGTTGGTGTGAAGGTAGGCGTCTCAGATTCGGTTGGAGTGTCTGTTGGTGTGAAAGTGGGAGTATCAGACGCGGTCGGTGTATATGTAGGCGTGAGCGTTGGAGTAAATGTGGATGTCGTCGGAACACCAACAAATTCGAACGCGCCGATATCGCAATGCGCGCCTTGTGGCCGGGACACGCCGCGTTGGTCCGTCGAAGTGCATAAAGTATCACTCCCTGCGTCGATGGCGGGAGAGTTAGCCAACAGGGCAAAGGTTTGTGTCGGGCCGCTGTTATTTGCCAGAGGGCCGAGTTGAGGGTTGCCGCTTACCGAAAGCGCAGCGGGGCACGAGCCATCCTCTACAAGATTATTGGTGCTGCCGCTATTAAGTGTGCCAGAATTTACACAGTCACCGCCTGTAGAATTGGCGATGATGGTATTGTCATACAGAAGTGAGCCAGAGTTCGCAATCCCACCTCCGCCAGCACCGCCTGCCGAGTTGTTTGAGAAGGTACTGTTGCGCACAAGAAGATAGCCATCCTCGTTGTAGATGCCACCACCATTTCCAGAAGCAACGTTGTCGCTGAAGGTGCTGTTCGCTACTCCCACACTTCCAATGTAGTTGTAAATGGCACCACCTTTCAAGGCAGAAGTGTTGCCGCTGAAAGTGCTGGCGTTCACGGTGAGATTGCCACCATTATTATCGATAGCACCGCCATTGCTGGAAGCAGTATTGCCGCTGAAGGTGCTGTTGTTCACGGTAAGATTGTTACCAGAAAAATTGAAGATAGCACTTCCAGTATTGCCGCTGAAGATGCTGTTGTTCACAGTGAGATTGCCATACCCCTGAAAGGAGATGGCACCACCAGTGTTGCCGCTGAAGGTGCTGTTGTTCACGGTAAGATTGCCATTTCCGAGAAAGACGATACCAGCACCACCGACACCGCCACTGTTCTCAATGATTAGATTGTTCAAAATGACATTTCCGGCATCGCTAAACTGGAACACACCTACGGCATTATTTCCACTGATTTGAATGGGCGAGGCTAACCCTGAGGCGTCGATGGTCACGCTTCCGGCCATGAGCGTAGAGGAACTCAGGGTGATTGTCTGGCCTGAAAGCCCGGGAGCGAAGGTGATGACCTTGCTGTTGCTAATCAACGCGTCGTAGATTGCATCCCGCAAACGGCAATTGGATGCGCTGGGACAATTGGCCGGATTTGTTGTACCATCCTCCGCATTCGAAGTGACGATCCAAGGACCTGTGTATGTACTGGTGGGAGTTACAGCCGAAGTCGATGTGGGTGTTAGTGTATTGGTTGGAGTGCTAGTCAAAGTAGTAGACGGCTGTAACACAGTGAATGGCGCGTCCGAGTCATCTGTGACAGAGCCAACGCCGGTTTCGTAGCCAGTGATCTCAATTTTAAATTGGGTATTTGTGGTATTGCCGACGTTTACTGTCCAGTTGTAAGAGCCTGTGTTTGGAATTCCAGTCGCTATCCAGTTCAGGCAACCAGTACAACCACTGTAGCCAATGTAAACCATATTAATATTTGGGGAAGATTGCCAGGTGATCGTATATACGTTGCCCACGGTCATCACTTCGCCGCCATTAGGAGACGTCACTGTGAGCCAGAGTCCAGAAGGAGTACTCGTCGGAGTGGGGGCTGGCGTATTTGTAGAGCCGGTATCCGCCTGCACTGGCTGAACAGATTGGGATGCGATCGCTATTGCAACAGTTACTAAAACAGTCGCAAGTTGATTTAGACGCGATTGGGTAAATGGCGATTTCATTTTTCCCTTTCCGCTTCATACGCAACAAATCCCGGTAGTCAGGGCTAAATTGCTATGGAAGAGTTAAATTACGGTGCCGTTTATTTCAATGTCTTGTCTTTATCAACCGATAAATTCCCACAACTGTCTGGACACCTTTGTGCAGTATATCACAAAAAAATCTGTTTCGTTGCGTTTAGTTTAGGAAGGGCAAGATTAAAGAACTCTTACCTGCATTGCATTCCAAAAGGAATAAAATTCCCTCCTTGGAAAAAATATGTTGAAACCAAATCATGAAAAATCAAACTTGCGTTGGATTACTGCGGTTGGTGTAGTCGCAGTGATCATAGTCGTCGTTGCAATAATTCTTCGGTCCGAGTCATCGCAAGTCCCACCGTTGAGCGCGGCGCGTCTTGCCTCCGACCCGTCGCTGGGTTCCCCATCTGCAAAAGTGACCATCATTGAATACGGTGATTTTGGTTGCCCAACTTGCCGCGGCTGGGAGCAAGCCGGCGTCTTGAAACAAATCATCGCTACATATGGCGATCAAGTTCGTTTTGTCTGGAGGGATTATCCGATCATTACAGCTCAATCGCCTCAGGCGGCGGAGGCCGGTCAATGTGCTTTTGATCAGAGCAAGTTCTGGGAATATCATGATTTACTGTATGCTAAACAACCAGCATTAAGTATCAATGATTTGAAATCTTATGCGGTGCAAATTGGTTTGAACACAAAACAGTTCGATTTATGTCTCGACTCGGAACAGGACAAAGCAAAGATTGATCAAAGCATGGCTGAAGCGCGAGGATATGGGTTTATTGGAACCCCAGCTTTTATTGTCAATGGCCGAAAGGTGATTGGACCGGCGTCTTTTGCTCAATTCAAATCCCTGATTGATCCGATACTGGCAGGTGGATAAGTTCAACTGGTATTTAATAAAAATGGATGGCGTTTCATGCCATCCATTTTTGCATTAATCCATTTCGGCGGCAGTTCTGCCTCGATGCGCCAGCAGCGTGAACACATCTTCCAAAGTCGATTGAACCGTTTCGACGCTTTGAATCTTAATTCCTTTATCCGACAATTTTTTTGTCAGGCTGTCCGATGTCCAAACATCAGGATCGATGATAACGTGAGCGCGGTCGCCGTGAAGGCTGGCTTGTGCCACGCCGTCTATGGCGCTTAATTCTTCAACGGTTTCCAGTAGAGGGTCGGCATCCAGGTCCCATGCCGCACCATGCAGATACATAGACTTAAGAGCGGTGGGCGAATCAAAAGCCAGGAGCTTACTGCGATACATAAAGCCCACGCGGTTACAGTGTTCGGCCTCGTCCATGTAGTGGGTGGTGATGAAAATCGTCGTGCCCTGCGACGCTAGTTGATAGATCAAATCCCAGAACTCGCGGCGCGCCACCGGGTCCACGCCGGAGGTGGGTTCGTCGAGGAAAAGAAGCGGCGGCTTATGGATTAGCGCACAACCGAGAGCTAGGCGCTGACGCCATCCACCTGATAATTCGGCAGTAAGCGTCTTGGGCCGGGATTCCAATCCGGCCAGCTGAAGAATCTCTTGAATGCGTGCCTTTTCAGTATCTCTCGGAATGTCGTAGACGCCTGCATAGAACTCAATGTTTTCCAACACAGTCAAATCGTCATAGAGCGAAAATTTTTGTGACATATAACCGATATGCGGCTTGATGCCTTCGGGGTCTTGCACTACATCAATACCCATGATCTTTGCGGTGCCTTCGGTGGGAACCAATAACCCGCATAACATTCGAATGGTGGTTGTCTTTCCGCTTCCATTCGGACCGAGGTAACCGATCACCTCCCCAGGTTGTACTGTAAACGCGACATGATCCACCGCGGTAAAACCTCCGAAGCGTTTGGTCAATCCCTGCACATCGAGCGGAATGATGATTTCAGTCGCCATCGATTGCTCCTTCTTTTTCAAGGAGTTGGATGAATACATCTTCCAGTGTTGGGACCACGGCGTTCAGATGATGTAGGGTAATGCTTGCCTCGGTCAGCCGTTGTGGGATACGGCTTAATGGGCCTTCCGCTGAATGCACGCGCAGATGCACATATTCTCCAAAAGTGTGAACGTCCTCCACATCCGGATCGTCCGCGGCAATTTGACGCGCGGGCATCTGCGGATCAGCGGCAAGTTCGAGAATGCGTCCGTTGAGATGATTGATGAGGTCACGCGGCGCGCCTTGCGTCAATGCACGGCCGTGATTCATGAAGATGACTCGATTGAAGCGCATCGCTTCGTCCATATACGGAGTGCTGACCAGCACTGCCGATCCTTCACGCAGTAAACCAATCAGCAGATGCCAGAATTCCTGCCGCGCAACTGGATCCACACCGCCCGTGGGTTCATCCAATAAAAGAACCTTGGGACGATGCACCAATGCGCAAGCCAATCCAAGTTTTTTCTGCATTCCACCGGAAAGTGCAATGGCAGGACGATTGGCGAATTCTTCCAGACCGGCAAAGCGCAACAAATCTTTTGAGCGTTGTTTGCGGTCAGACTCGGACATATCAAATACTTCACCAAAGAATTCAAGATTCTCTTGAACAGTTAAATCTCCATACAGGCTGAATCGTTGAGCAAGGTAGCCGATCTCTTCGCGGGCTTTTTCCACTTGAGCTGGAATTTCATATCCGGCAACGCGAAGCGTACCGCTGGTGGGTTGAAGCGCACCGCAAAGTAAACGCATGGTGGTGGTTTTGCCCGCTCCGTCCGGTCCGACCAAACCAACCATTTCTCCGGCGCGGACTTGCAGATCGAGACCATCTACCGCGCGCAGGCTGCCAAAGGTTCGAACTAAATTTTCTGTTTCGAGCAGAAGTTCAAATTCCATATTTTTATGATTTACTACAAAGGACACAAAGAAAAAATCAGCTTATTTCAAATTCTTTCCTTCATGACCTTCGTGTCCTTTGTGTTTGAGATGATAATCCATTAAAGTGGCGTGCTGTTATTGGAAGGTGACATCGGCGGGCATGCCGGGTTTGAGCTGGCCTTGAGGATTGCTAACGGTCAACTTGATGGCATACACCGTGGATGAGCGTCCCTCCACGGTCTGCACATTGCGCGGCGTGTATTCCGCTTGATCCGAAATGTAACTGACCTGCGCATTGAAGGTTTCACCGGGGAATGAGTCGGCCTTCATGGTCGCCGGCATCCCCAAACTAATCTTGCCATACAAGTCTTCCGGCACATAGACCGTGATCGTCAAATGGCTGATGTCCGCCATGGTCAAGGCATCCGCTCCCGGCTGGACAAATTCGCCCGGCTCGACATTGCGGGTCAGGATCACTCCATCCATCGGCGCATACACCGTCAGCTTGGAGATTTGAGTGTCGATCAGATCCACATTGGCTTGAGCTTGCTGAACGCCACTTTGCGCTTGATCGTCGGCCGCCTTGGCTTGATTGAGCGCAGCCTGGGCATTGATGACCGCAGGCGAATTGTTGCCGGTTTGAACGTCGGTCACATAATCCAGGGCGGTGTTGTAGCGTTCCTGTTCCAAAGTGACATTGGCGCGCGCTTTCAAAACATCCTGGGCGCCTTGCGAGGTCAGCGCATCGTTGTAGGCATTCTGTGCATCCCGCAGATTCGACTTGGCATCATCGAAAAGCTGTTGGGCATAATCCTTGATATTATCATCAATGTCGTTAGCATTGACCAAAAAATCCCGCGAGTTCTGCTTGACGGTTGGCTGGTTGAGTTGCTTGGATAATTGATACAACCCATAGCGGCTCAATTGATCGACGTCCTTGAAGTTCTGAACGCGATTGTTCAAATCATTGGCCACGTTGTAGCTGGCTTCCGCATTGGCCAGAGTGGTCTCGATTTGAACAAAGCTGCTTCCGGCGGCGGAAGTCTCAATGGAAGTGAGATTATTCTGCGCATCGGTTAGATCCTTCTGCGCCGCATCCACTTCGGCTTGTGCGGCGGTCGTCTGTTCCGATTGAGTGAAGTACCACAGCGGCACATTGAAATCCGATGGCCGGTTCGTGACCCACTGATTGGTCAGGGTATCGCCTGTTTTCAGCGAAGCCTGCACGGTCAGGTTGTACTGGTTCTGGGCAGAAGCCAGCGCCGCGTCTGAAGTGGCGGCGGCGGCCTTGGCCACATTGAGCGCTGCCACCGCCTGTTCTTTCTGAGCCTGAAGCAGGCTGTCGTCCAGATGGATGAGGGCATCCCCGGCCTTGACCGTCTGGCCTTCATCAGTCAGCACATCCTTGACTTTGCCGGCCTCTTCGGGCGCCACATTTACATCGGTCGCTTCGATGGTCCCCGAAGCATTCAGCTGCGAAGCCGCATTATTCTGGCTCCACTGTTGATAAACAAAATATCCAATCGCCGCTACCACCAGTACGATGATGATGACGATTACCGGGGAAGGTCTTCTCGTTTGCATAACTTTTTTTACTCCTTGTTGTATATTATTTTCTTAATCCAAATTTTTACGGAAGCGCCACATTGCAAGTCCAAGCAAAGCGACGGCAAAAATACTTAAAGCAATGGTTTGCGGGATGATCAGGCTTAATCCAACACCTTTGATGACCACCGCGCGCATGATGTATATGAAATAAGTTGTGGGGAGCAGTTCTCCAACGAATTGAAGAGCTATAGGCAAAGATGCGATTGGGAAGATGTATCCCGAAAGCATCATCGCCGGCAACATTAAAGGCATCACCATTAATTGCGCCTGCTGTTGCGTGCGGGCTACCGTTGAGATGACGAGTCCGTAGCCAAGTGTAGGCAGTAAGTATAGGCCTGTCATGGCAAAGAGCAGGATGATGCTGCCGCGAATGGGAACGCCGAATATAAGGGTTCCCAACACCAAAATCAAAAGGGTGTCTGCAAAAGAAACCAGAATGTAGGGGGTAATCTTAGCCAGGATTAGTTCCCAGGAACGAATGGGGGTGACGATTAATTGCTCCATCGTTCCACGCTCGCGCTCCCGGACGATGGCGAGCGCCGTCAGGCTGGTTGCAGTCTGAAAAAGAATTAGGGCAATTAAGCCGGGAACAATGCTGTATGCTCCGAGCAAATCCGGATTGTAGAGGACATCCGTGCGGACATCAACCGGGTTTGAGTCCCCACCAATGGCTGCGCCTTCGAGGGACAATTGTTGAGTTTTGACGCTCACGCCATGAGCTTGACCTGCCAATTCAGCCGCAGAGAGGGCCGCGCTGGCAACGGTTGGATCGGAGCCGTCTATCAAAACCAGCGCTTGGGAATCCTGTCCAGAACCCAGATTTGTACCGTAGTTTGGCGGAATCACAATTCCCACTTTGGCCTGCCCGCTACCAATTAAATTATCAACTTCGGCTTGACTGCCAACCGAGTAATTAAAAGAAAAATAACCGGTTGACTGAAATGAGTCAAGTAAATCCCGGCTGGCGGGGCTATTGTCCTGGTTGAAGATCACCGTGGAAACATTTTTTATGTCCGTGGTGTTGGCATAACCCAATAGGACCAACTGCAGGATGGGCATGATGAAAATAAATATCAAGGTGCGCGGATCCCGGATCATGTGAGTCAATTCTTTTTTTATCAATGCTCTAAATCGTCTCATATAGATTTACTCCTTTTGTAAATCGTGAATAGAAGTATAAGATTCAATCGTGAATTGGGTGTGAAGATGGATAGAAGAAAGCATGAGGCGCGTGGCGGATGACAGCACTTATTATTTCGTTTTCCAATATCCACGAAAGGAAGAATAGGTCTAATTTTCTTCCTGTAATTTGCTCAGTAATTTATTCATAAGTTGCAATAATTGATCCTGTTCTTCCGTTGAAAAATTTTCCATTAAGTGCGCGATGCGCTTTTTGTTGTAGTCCATAGCGGTTTGGAAAAACTGCTCACCGTTTTTGGTCATCTTTACAAGGACCACGCGGCGATCCTTTGGGTCATAGGTGCGCTCCAGGAAATTGCCGCGTACTAACCAGTCAACGATCCTTGTAGCAGAACTCAGAGGGACTTTGAGTTCCGCGCTTAATTCGCCCATGGTCAGGGGAGCCTCAGAATGCGCCAGAATGATGAAAACCCGTACCAGGAAACTGTGATCTTCAGAATTGCCCGAGCCTCTCAGCTTTTCCATTTGCTGTTTGAAGCGGACGATATGCTCGGGCATGACCAGGTTGGGCCGCAAACGGATGAAATTCTGTACCAAATCGATGAATTCTCCGGCAATCCGCTCGGTGTGAGGTTGTGATTTTACTTTCATATTGATATATTTCCAAAGCGGAAGTATTTTACCGGTATCTGTGGATTTGTCAAGGTGCGGCAGGGCAACACTCACCCGGATTTCATAATTACAGACTCGCACTCTCGGTTCACCTATTGTTGGTGCGGATACGGGAATTGATTTTCTGTGGGCTGTTAAAAACCGGTCATTTATCCAACCTGATTGATTCAACCACAACTCCGAAGCTTACCAGCTTCGGAGTTGTGGTTATTGATAGGACGATCATCCCGCTTGTAATTATGGAGTAATAACCTGGCTAAAAGGTGGATCAAAATCTGACCACAGGCCGGGGCCAGAAGGACCCTGCGCTCTTACGCGCCAGTCGATCAATACGCCAGAGGCGGCGGGTTTATTTCGTTTACTCATATTCCAAACGTAGGGAGGACTTATCTTGGTAACATTTAGTGGGCAGGTGCCAGGAGCAGAGTCTAAGCAACCTAGTAGAGCGTAGCTGTATGCCCCTGGAACTGGAGCCCAATTAAATGTAATGGTCTGACTGATTGGGTCTCCAGTGGTGGTGAATGTTGTTGGATCGGCCTTTGGATATGAGATTGTGAATGCGAGAACGCTTGACCAGTCGCTCCAGTAATAAGTCGGGCCGCTACCAACGGTTTCAGCGCGTACGCGCCAATAGTAGGTGGTGTCAGGCATAAACTTGGTATGACTAGCATTCGTGGGACAGTTGGTACCGGGTGGTGGTGCAGATGCCAACGCGACTCCCGTATCAAGCTGGGCGGTGGTCAGGCCCATATTGATTGGATCATTTTGATTGGAAAGATAGCCAACCTGCGAGCTGGTGACATCAAAGCACAACGCACTTGTTTCCAAGAAAGTCTTGTCTGTTGAAACTTGCACTTCGTAGGTATCGAAGGCAGTCCCGCCAGGCAGAGCGATTTCGTTCCAAAGAATCCCCGGAGTAGTGTCAGTAGTTACTTTTGGGTTAGGGCCGCGTCCGGCCTGAATCTGAAGCGGTGCGGGGGCGGGGGCAGCCGCAAGGGCCGTAGTGAATGAACAATTGCCAGTTCCACAAAAGCCCCAGCCGCTTGGGCTGTACGGACTAGCACCAAGTGCTTCAACCTGCCAGTAGAAAGTGGTATCCACGGGCAAATCCGAAGTAGGCGTATAGTAAGTTTGCCCAGCTGGAATGGTTGTGTTTATGTACAGTGAACTAAACGCAGTGGATGTAGAGACCTCCAAAATGTAACCGGTCGCACCTGCTACTGAGCTCCATTGGAACAATTCTGGGGGAACATGGCTATCATCATTGGTCAAATTATTCAACAATGAGCTTCCATTGCTTGGGGCCAACAGGGTTGGCGCAGCGAGGGAGGTATAGAAAACATAATCTGCCCACCCCGAACCTCCAGTCACATAGTCGTGATTGCAGGTAGTGTCATAAGCCTGAATACGAACGTAGTAGCTTGTAGCGGGCTGAAACGCATACGAAGGGATAAAATCATTAGTGGTTAAGCTGCAACCGTCGCCCGGAGCATGAGCGGAATCACTACTGGATACAATCGCAGCAGTGTTTAGAAAAGTGGCATCCGTGGAAATTTCGACATCATAGTAGCCGCCTGTGGGCGCAGTTGCAGTCCAGTAAATGCCAAATGTCCCCGGTCCGTAAACAGTGAGCAGTTCGCCATTGGCTGGATATGTAATGCCGGGTGACGCCGGGGCTGCATGAACAACAGCCGGTATGCTAAGTGTCATACTCAGAACAGCAATAAACACAGCAATCAATTTTAGAATTTTCATTTTGAACCTTTCTCCATGATCTGAGACTGTCGGGAAGTCATTTGATATGGATTCAACACAAAGCCCGCCCGACATCAGTACATGTTAAAAATAACCCAATATGATTGTTTGGTCAATGCCCCTTTTCTCAAGAAATTCATAATTCTGAAGAAAAATAGGCTTGATATGCCGAGTTTTCAAAAAGGATTGGCAATTCGCACCTGGAACGAAGTAGAATTAGACGAAAAAGTAGCTACTTACTTATGACAATTCGCTCCCTTGACCTTAGAGATTTACCACATTTATATCGCTTACGCGGCGACGCAGTCGGCTTGGATTCGACGCGCACCCTGACGCGCGGGAATCCTCTGGGTGCAGTGGGCTTGATGGCCTATGTCAATCCCGCGCGGCATATCTACGCTTCCATTGCGGACGGGGATGGCGTGAACCTGCTTGGAGGCATTATCCACACCCGCGGCGAATCCTTTGCGAAATTGCTTTATCTCGCGCCGTCATCTCAACTCGATCATCCGGATTTGCCTGCATTGATCGATCATCTGTCTTCCGAAGCCGGAGGCTGGGGGGCGTTTCACGTTCTCGCAGAAGTGGATGAAGCCAGCAATGCATTTGATGGCCTGCGTAAAGCTAGCTTCTCAGTGTATGCCTGGCAGAGGATGTGGAATGTCAGTCAGGTAGCGAAGTCAAATTTAAGGTCCGATTGGACGCGGGTTGAGTCGATTCATTTGCCTGCCATCCAAAGTCTGTATCAACAAATCGTTCCTCCTTTGCTTCATCCTGTAGAACCGATTCCGCGACGCGCGGTGGGCTGGATCAATGATGCAGGTGCAAAGTGTTATGTGAATGTGATGCAGGGCGTTTATGGGATTGTTCTAACACCTCTCATTCATCCTGAAGTTGTGGATGTGGGTTCGAAAATAATTTCTCTAATCAATCATTTGTCGGACCGGCGCAACCGGCCTGTGTATTTGTGTGTCCGTTCGTATCAGGCCTGGCTGGAACCGGCGCTTGTGGATCTGGGTGCGCTTTCGGGAGAACGGCAGGCGGTGATGGTCAAGCACCTGACGCGGCTGGTGAGGGATGAACAGACTCTTTTGGCCACTCAACCATCAAGAGTAAGTGTTCAGCCGTCGCGCGTGAGCCGGATCCATAAATAAGATTTCCATCAGTGGGTGATTGCTCAATTAACGAAAAGGTAACGTTCTCCGTGTGCCCTGGCAAGTATCGTATAATTGAACAGGCACGGACAAACCGTGCCTGAAAGAGAACCTATGACACAACTAAGAATTACCGATGATCTCGAGGCCCTGCTCGATGTGCTGCCGGCCGATATCCGCCGCGCGGTGGAGAAAGCGGACGATAGCGAGAATCTGCTCGAGATTATTTTAGATTTAGGCCGCGTGCCGACTGCGCGCTTTGTGGATCGTGAAATCGTCTTGCGCGAAATCGGAAGTGACGCGCGCCGAAATTGATTATGTAGACGAACGCACCGGCGAATTCGACGCCGATAACCGCGCCGGTATCGAGCGCACATTGCATCGCATCTCGGCCATCCGCAACCGACGCACACATATCGTCGGCTTGACTTTGCGCGTCGGACGCGCGGTATATGGCACGGTGGACATTATTCAAGACATTATCGAGTCAGGCAAGTCGGTATTGATCCTTGGCCAACCCGGTGTGGGCAAAACGACTCTCTTGCGCGAAGCCGCGCGCATCCTCGCTGAATCAAAACGCGTCGTGATCGTGGATACATCGAATGAAATCGGCGGTGATGGCGATGTGCCTCATCCCGCAGTGGGCAAGGCGCGGCGTATGCAAGTCAGAGTTCCAACGCTTCAACATGAAGTGATGATCGAGGCTGTTGAAAATCATAATCCCGAGGTCATCGTCATCGATGAGATCGGGCGCGAACTCGAAGCCGCGGCGGCGCGCACCATCGCCGAGCGTGGTGTTCAACTCATCGGCACGGCTCACGGACGCACGCTCGACAATCTTTTGTTGAATCCAACGTTGAGCGATTTGGTCGGCGGCATCGAAGCGGTGACGTTGTCGGATGAAGAAGCGCGTCGACGCGGCACCCAGAAGACGGTCCTCGAGCGACGCGCTCCGCCCACCTTCGATGTGTTGATCGAGATTCAAACCCGCGATCGCTTTGCAGTTCATCCGGATGTGATGGCGTCGGTGGATGCGCTTTTGCGCGGTTATCCGCTCGTGCCGGAGATTCGGACCGCGCGATTCCGAAGGCAAGATTCAAATCGAGAAAGCCGCCCCCGTTTCAACATCGAGAATGGATGCGAAGGAAACCAAAGCGCCGCGGCGCGGTGGACGTCAAGCTTTCGATGCCACTCAAGGCAAGCCGGTCGCGGCTTTCGAAGAGCCGCTGACCACACCCGGTCCGCGCTTCGAGCCGATGCGCGGCGCAATGCAAACGATCAAGATTTATCCGTATGGTGTGGCGCGCAATCGTCTGATGCAAGCGGCGAAGCGACTCGGCGTGCCGGTGATCGTGGTCAAAGAGCCGACCGAAGCCGACACGCTGGTGACTCTGCGAACGTATTATCGTGACCGCCAGCAGACGATTTTGGACGCCGAGCATCGCGGCCTGCCGATCTATGTTTTGCGTTCGAGCACGGTGGGACAGATGGAACAATTTTTGGGAGACTTGTTCAACGTGAGAGGCGAACAAGTTGCTTCATCATCTGATATTGACGGCGTGAAGGAACAGACTCAACAAGCTATCCAGGCCGTGTTGAACGGCGAGCGTTGGGTGGACTTGCCGCCGGGTCCATCGTTGGTGCGGCGCTTGGAACATGAGATGGCGCGCAATGCGGAGTTGGTGAGTCATTCGTACGGCAAAGAACCAAGAAGGCATGTGAGGATATTTAGAGAATGATAACACTCAGCCTGTTAATACACAAAACTTCAGATAAGTTCAACTGGTTTCTGGAGTAGGCATAAAGCGATTTCCATATAAGGATAAGTCAAAGGTATATAAGGCAAAGGGTATCATTTCAAACCAAATGCGGTACTCAGTGATTGAGCCAAAAACCATATTTCCGATTACAAAGGCAATTGCCATTGTCTTTAATGCCCAAATTTTTTGGGCATTGATCGGAAAGAGAATAAACGCAAGAAATGTACCAGCATTGATCAAAAGAGGAATTAATGTTTTCAACGAGCGAATATTAGATACAAAATAAGGGAGTGTAAGATTGGCGCTCACGCCTTCCATGGTGAAGAAAGGAATTGGTTCCTTTACGAACAAATCAATTGCGAATTTAATCGCGATACAAAATATAATAGCTGCAAAAAACATAGCCAGTCTTCGTTTCCATGGCATATCGGTAAATAAAAAGGCTAAGCACAAAATGCCAGTTGTCTCCTTGAAACCCATTCCAACAGGCAGTAGAACAAATATCCACCAGTATTTTTTGTGGTGAAAAAGTAGTACAAATATTGTAAAGATGAAAAGCGCTGGCATGTCCCATGGGAATATGCGTTCCGATACTTGCCTCAAATAACCAAATGATAAGGATGCAAATGTTCCTAGAATATATAGAATAGAATACTTTTTCATATCTAACACATAAACAAACGATATTAATAAAAACCAACAAATTGTCCAAAAAGCCACACCCAATTGAAAATAATTACCGTAAGTGGCTATTTTATAAAGTATTGAATTCAGCGCACTGCGATCCGGCAAGGTTTCGGCTTCTTCATGTTCGTTGGCGGTCGCGTCTACGGCATAGACTTTATAGCCAGCGATCATTTCACTGTCTTCCGGCACACAATCTGGCAAGAGCGAAAGAATTTCTCCGATATCCATCTCGCCGTTTTGCGCCTGAAAGGCGCAGTCACTTCGCAATCCATCGTACACACTCTCGAACTTCCGCCGGAATGGCTTCTGCTCGCTCAAGGCCACAGGCGAACTCACCTGGCCTGCCACGGTCAGGGCGTCAATCAAGTCGAATAAAATATCCGCTCGTTTCTTCAGACTTTGGTATACTGCTTTTCGGAACTCGTTGATTTTGTTTTTCTTCACACAAAAACTTTATCAGCAAGTTCCATTTTTGTTAAGGTTCCACGAACTCTAAACTCAAGTAATAAGATTTAAAAACAATAATGGGTAGACGTCAAACTATCTACCCATTATCATGGTTATAGAGTAGTTATGTATTAACTATGAGTTGCTTCTCCAAGCGTGACCTTCGCTTGAAACGTTTGTCCGTTGCGGATGACCGAAAGCGTAATCTGATCGCCAGCTTTGTAAGAGAATAATGTGTTGAGATAGGAATGGGTGGCATCGAGAGGCACATTGTCAATTTGACTGATCATATCGCCCTGTTGCAACCCGGCTTGCGCGGCAGGGCTGCCTGCTGCCACACGCGTCACATAAACGCCCCATTGAATCGGCAGGCTATATGCAGCGGCGACATCCGGCGTGATGGGCTGGTAACTGATTCCAAGATACGGATGCGATACATATCCTTTTTGGATGATCTGCGTTGCGACGGCTTGCGCGGTGTTAATCGGGATCGAGAAACCCAATCCTTCCGCGACTGTTCCGTTTCCGGTGTCGCGGACGATCAATTCATTGATGCCAATCACTTCACCCGCAAGATCAACCAACGGTCCGCCCGAGTTGCCTTGATTGATCGCCGCGTCGGTTTGAATCAGACCTTCGATTTGGTAGCCGTTACCGGTGTCGATGGACCGTCCGGTCGCGCTGACCACGCCCACGGTCACGGTGTTCTTGAAGTCGCCGAGCGGTGAGCCAATCGCAATCGCGGTCTCACCGGGTTTGAGCAAATCTGAATTTCCAAGCGTTGCTACTGCCGGGACTTTCCCATCAACCTTCAATACGGCGATATCGGAATACGGATCGGTACCGACGAGCGTTGCCTTTTGTTGAGTGCCATCGGCCAAGATAATATTTGTGTCTTGTGTATTTTCGATCACGTGATTGTTGGTGAGGATGTAGCCCTGATTGGAAATGAAGAGGCCGCTTCCACTGACGGTTTCGCTTCCGCTCGAACCGAAAAATGTATTCTGCCCAGGAATAGTGCCAACCACCGTCACCACCGCGGGCCCGACTTTTTGAACAGACTGAGTGATCGCGGTTTGAATATCGGTTGCGTTGAGAGTGAGCGTTGTGACTGGACTAGTGCTGTTGGCAGGCAAAGCCGCTTGAACCGGCACCGGTAAAGCCGCGGAATTTCTTACGGCTTGATAAACGCCGTATCCGCCTGCAACCGCTCCGCCGAGTCCGGATAACCCGGCCACAACCACAACCAGTAAAATATAAAGAATGCGTTTGAATGTCATACAAAACTCCTTGCTTATCGTTATTGGTTTTATTTTAGTCCATAAAAATGACAATAGAATTACTCAAAGATAAACGTATAATGAGAAAGATGGGAACTGACTTTGTATTGATTCTCTGTGAATCAAAAGGAAAAACCAAATGGCGAATCTGATATTGACGGTTTTGATCGGTGTTTTAGGCGGGTTGGCTGTTGGCGTGCAGGGACCGATTGTATCCCAGATGAGTCAACGGATTGGCACGATGGCTGGCAGTTTTGTGGTGCACGTCAGCGGTGCGTTTTTGTCCGGGTTGTTACTGCTGGCGCTCGGTGGCGAAAACATTCAGAACTGGCGAAGTCTCTCCTGGTACATGTTCCTTTCCGGCAGCTTCGGCGTTGTTTTGTATTTGACGCTTAATCAAACCATGCCGCGTCTGGGTGCGACCACTGCTTTGGCGCTGATCATTATCGGACAACTAGTGATGGGTATTATCATTGACCAGTTTGGCTTGTTTGGCGTGTCAGTTCGACCCGTTGACCCGATCCGTCTCTTCGGCGCCGGATTGTTGATTGCAGGCGGATATTTGATCATAAGGTAAAAAATATGTTTATTACGCTTGAAGGCCCGGAAGGTTCCGGCAAAACGTCGCACATCAAACCGTTGACGGAATGGCTTACCGCGCAAGGCTATAAAGTCTTTGCCACGCGCGAGCCGGGTGGCACGAACATCGGCGAACAAATTCGCAATGTGATACACGATTTGAAAAATACTGAAATGCATCCGCGGACTGAGACGTTGCTTTATCAAGCCGCGCGTGCACAGATTGTGGAGCAAGTCATCCGACCGAAACTTGCAGAGGGAACGATTGTCATTTCGGATCGTTATTATGACTCGACGATTGCTTATCAAGGCTATGGCCATCGACAGAATCTGGATCAAGTTCGGACGTTGGTCAAGTATGCCACGGGCGGATTGACTCCTGACTTAACGATCCTGCTTGATATTGATGTTGAAGCTGGACTGAAACGTAAAACACAAAACGCCTCCGAGTGGAATCGACTCGATGCCTATGATATAGATTTCCATCACCGCGTCCGCGCGGGTTATTTGGAGATGGTCAAGCAGGAACCGAAGAGATGGGTGGTTATAGGTGCGAGTCAAAGTTGGAATGAAGTGCAGGATGAGTTAAGAACAAAGATTATCGGAAAACTAAAAAATGGTTAGCCTATGGTAGATACCATTGATCTCACTAATTACATCGTACTAGATGCATATGGCTTAGAGCGCAGAAAGCTAGAAGGCAACTATTCGAAAAGAACATTAGCGCAACTTTTTATTGATGAATGGCTTCCCTGGTATGATGGTTATGATATCTGTCCTAGATCCGAGTATTGCAAGTTTCCAGAATCAAACATAACTGGAATAGCAGAAATTCAATGTGGCGTTGTTGAAGCAATCCGAAATTTTGTTGGTGTAACCTTCCAAAGTCTTAATACTTTTAATAAAAAACAAATTCAAGGATATCTTGATGGGGCTTATTACTTAACGAATTTTCTGTTTGAAGCAGAATTGAACATTGGGCGTACTATGGATGCCACTTACATACGCTCCCTAAAAGACTGGGCTCCCGCGCAGTTTGGAAGACTTGCGAACCTAAGAGAAAATCTTGACAGCCTTAGCGCTGCTTTTGCCGCTATACCTGAGATTCAATCGTATAAAGGTATTCTTCTTGTTGAAGGAGAATCGGAGAAGGCTTTTATTGAAACATTGAAACAGTCGCATGTCATTTCATATCTTTACCTAAATGTAAATACATATCAAGGAAAATCCAATCGAGGTCATCCAAAACTTAGGCTTCTCCTGCAAAGATATGTTTCACAAGGTTATATACCTTATATACAAGGTGATGCTGATGGTAAAGCAACTAATATTTTTGACGCTTTGATTCAAAAGAGCCCAATCATAAAAAAAAGAGAACACTTTTGTTTTCAAGTATGATTTTGAAACAGCGGTACCAAGGTCCATAACTCACATTGCCTTAAAAAGTATGGGACATCTAACAAATATTTTAGTTGAAGAGTTTGTACACTTGACTGAAGGCAGTGAATATGACATTTTTGAACACATAAAGAGATCATTTGATCTTGATTTGCAGAATGAGAAAATTGACTTTGCATGTGCTGTAGCAAATACGTTAAACCAAAGTCGTGGATGGCGTAATAACGAAAAATTCCGGCAGTCAGAATTAGGCAAGTTTCTTTCGTTCATTAGCAAGATACATTCATTTTGACCATAATTAGCAATTGTCTCATCTTCACAACCACTGTGATATACCCAACTCGTTGTCAACAGGGTCTGGAAGGTGCTGGGAAAAATAAAACGACATGAATACCATTTACTCTCTCATCCAACGCGTGCAGAAAACCGAGCATGGCTTCATTGATATTCAGACGGCTTCAGAAGAAATTTTTGCCAGTCACAGTGCGGCAGAAACTCTGCTCCTGGCAAAAGAATTGTTCGAGTCCGATGTCCATCAAGCGCGCGTACTGGCAGTTTTTTTATTTGGAAAACTCGCCGCGAATTCAAAGGAGAGTTTTATGCTTTTGCACAAGCGCGTGAGTCTTGATAAAGATTGGCGCGTGCAGGAAACTTTGGCGAAAGCTTTCGACCAATATTGCAGGGACAGCGGTTATGAAAAGTCCCTGCCTGTGATTGAAGATTGGCTTGCAGACCCGAATCTAAATGTGCGCCGCGCCGTGACCGAAGGTCTGCGCATTTGGACGGGTAGAGATTATTTTCGTGAACATCCTGATGTTGCGATAAAACTTTTGAGCCGGTTGAAAGCGGATGAAAGCGAATATGTGCGCAAGTCGGTGGGAAATGCATTGCGCGATATTAGCCGAAAAAACAAGGATTTGATTCGTAAAGAACTTCAAGACTGGGATATTTCCGATAAGCATATCCAGCAGACGTATAAACTTGCCGTCAAGTTTTTGAAGTAGGTATCTTCACAACCACTGTGATATACTGAGTTCGTTGTCAACAGGGTTAGGTGATTCTCTTTCGAGGTCGTCCGACACCTGATTTGTGCCCGCTTTGAGGCGGGCGTTAGGAGAAAAATGGAATCCAAGTTGTACGTCGGCAATCTGTCGTACTCGACCACGGAAGATGATCTGCGGACCCTCTTCACGCAGGCAGGCACGGTCTCTTCAGTCGCTCTGATCAAGGACCGGGACAGCGGTCAATCCAAGGGCTTTGCCTTTGTGGAAATGAGCACTCAGGTCGAGGCAGAAAAGGCTATCAGCACGTTCAATGGTTTTCGGATGGGCGATCGCGAACTCAAGGTAAGTCTGGCCCGTCCGCGCGAGGAACACACTGGCTTTGGCAACCGAGGCAGCAACAACCGCGGCGGTCATCGTCCGCAACGCGGAGGCGGCAAGCGCTACTAGGCCGCTGACTAGTCTGAAAGATTATTCTCCCCGATCATTTCATCAGGGAGAATTTTTTTATCCTTTCACGGAGATAAATTTATTTTGTGCGGTAGAATTATCGTAAGGAGAATTTATGTCCGAACGTTGGTATCCAAAAGATAAAGAAGATTTAATACTGGCTATTGATCGCGAATGGACCGCGCTAATGCGGCTCATTGAATCGCTCACTCCTGAGGAAATGACAACGCCAGACTCGGGCGGATGGTCTCCCAAAGACAATCTCGCACATCTGTCTGTGTGGATGGATTTTATGTTGAAGCATTATCTTGGCAATCAGCCCGACTATATTGTCTTGAACATAGATGCAAAGACGTTTAACGGACTGGATGAGGATGGCGAAAATGCCATCCTCTTTGAGCGCAACCGCGGGCGTTCGATAGATGATATTCTTAGTGAACTTAAAAGTACTTATCAAGAAACTGTTAAGACGCTCAACAACATAAGCTTCTCGAATCTAATGAAGCCGTTCAATCATGATCCATCACAGCCTTCTGTGCTTGAAAGTGTGCTTGGAAATACATCGGAGCATTTTGCCGAGCATCGTATTTACATTGAGCGCACTGTGAAAGCGAGTAAATCATGACCGCCGATTCTGAAAATGACATCCAGTCGCTCAAAGCTATTGGACGCATCTGTGCCGAGGTTTTGCGGAAAATGATGCATGCGGTTCGACCAGGCATCACGACCGGCGAGCTGGACGACATCGGACGCGGCCTGCTCGAAGCGGAAGGTGCGCAATCCGCGCCGATTGTGACATATAACTATCCTGGCACAACTTGCATCAGTGTGTCGCCGGTCATTGCACACGGCATTCCCGGAAAATATGCTTTGAAGGCAGGCGACCTGATTCACATAGATGTCTCTGCTGAATTGGATGGATATTTCGCAGACACAGGTGCTTCACTGTGGGTCTTGAATTGCACGTCCGAGATTCATAAATTACTCGAAGCCACCAAAGCCACTTTGAACAGAGCGATCAACGTCGCACGCGCAGGAAATCCATTAAACGGAATCGGCAAAACGGTCCAGCAGGAAGCGAAGAAACGCGGCTATAACGTCATCCCTGAATTAACCGGTCATGGCATTGGTCGCGGTCTGCATGAAGCGCCGAGTGAGGTTTGGAATTTTTATAATCCCCGCGATCATCGCATTTTGAAGGATGGGCTGGTGATCGCTATCGAGCCGTTCCTGACGACCGGTCAGGGCCGCATCAAACAGGAACGAGACGGCTGGTCATTGCGCACCGCTGATAATGCCATTGCCGCGCAGTTCGAACATACCATCATCGTGACAAAGAACGAGCCGATCATTTTGACGCTCTAGCATGAACCTTCATTTGTTCTCCAGCCCCGGCGAGCGGGACGATATCCGCTATATCATTGATGCGGCTCGATCTTATCTCGCGGGCAAACCGGATGCGGTGGTAGCCTATCTGCCGACGGCCTCGCTGTATGGCGAGGAATGGCTGGATCAGACTGAAAAATTCTTCGATGGTCTGGCGCGTGTTGAAATGCTCAACACCGAAATGATGGAGCTTCCAGAAATGGAATCCATCTTGCGACGTGCTGCGTTGGTTTATATCCCCGGCGGCAACACTTTTCTTCTCAATCATCGTTTGCACATCAGCCGCTTGATGCCGTATCTATCTAAAAAGGTGCAAGCCGGTTTGCCGCTCGTCGCATTCAGCGCTGGAACAATTCTGTGCGGACCGAACATCCTGACTTCCAACGATCTCAACATGGTCGCAACGCCGCACTTCGATGGGTTAAATGTGACACCTTTCAATTTCAATGTTCATTACACAGGAGATCTTGCGAAGGATAACTGGTTGGTGGATTATCATGTCTTCTATGATAACCCGGTGATCATCATGGCCGACGGATCACACATCCGAATCGAGGGACGGAAAACGCAACTGGTATCCGGTGATGCCTGGCTTCTGCGTAAAGGACAGGAAAAAGAAAAGCTCAAACCTGGAGCATTGATTACTATATAAATTTCACCGGTGTTGTTTATTCATCGTCTCCGGCGCCCGCATCCGATCCGAGATCGGGCAAGGCGGATTCGATTTCTTCGGGCGATTGTCCCGCTTCGAGTCGATCCACTACATCATCAAATTCAGGAGGCATCTCCTCGCCCATTTCCTTTCCCATCTTCTTCATCATCTGACCCATTGCGCGCGGATCATCTTCCATGCCTTCCAATGCCGACGGATCCATCACGCTCTCCATACGACTTTCTTCGGATTTTGCGATCCTCACCTTCGTCATTCTCCTTCGAGCCTTGTCACTGCCGCAATGAGTGCAGAGGACGGCTTTTTTCCCGTATTCGCTAAAGGTTAAGAAAACTTCAAAGCGTTCATTGCAGTTCAGACAAATAAAATCGTAGGTGGGCATGTATCAATTTTACTGCAATCCTGCTGGAGCGTCTTTGGTACAATATCTTCATGACTTCCTCCAATGAATTTGAAAGACCGCGTCCCGAACCTTTGCTGATCGTCATCTCCGGACCTTCCGGTGCGGGGAAGGATACCGTCGTTCAGCGCATGAAGGAACGCGGCCTGCCGTTCCATTTTGTAGTCACGGCCACGACGCGCCCTCAACGTCCCAATGAAGTGGACGGCAGGGATTATTTTTTCGTATCTAAAGATCAGTTTGTGCGCATGATCGAGCAGGATGAATTGTTCGAGTATGCGGTTGTGTATGGCGATTACAAAGGCAATTCCAAACAGCAAGTACGGAAGGCCTTGGCCAGTGGGAAAGACGTGGTCATGCGTTTGGATGTACAGGGCGCGGAAACCGTCCGCAAACTTGCGCCTGATGCACTGCTGATCTTTGTCACCACTGACAGTGAAGAGGAGCTGATGAATCGTCTCAAGCAACGCCGGACCGAAACATCGGACTCGCTTGCGATTCGCATTGCCACGGCTCGCAAGGAGCTTCAGCGCGTAGATGCCTTTGATTACATCATCATCAATCACGACTTTCTCCTCGATCACACCGTTGACATCGTGCGTGCCATCATTGACTCGGAACATCATCGTGTAAAACAACGAAAGGTTAATTTGTGAATAATTATCCCGCTTCTTCTCTTGACCAACCACCAGCCCCACCTCCACAAACTGTGCGCGTGCCCATGCCCTCCTCGCGTCCTTATATGACTTATACCATCATGGGCATTACCATCGGATTCTATCTCCTGCAACTTGTCAGCGTATCACTCTTCGGCTACGCCAATAATGCCGCCCAAATGGATTGGCTTGAATTCTATGGGTCCAAGATCAACGAGTTGATTCGTGCCGGGCAAGTCTGGCGATTGTTGACGCCGGTCTTGTTGCATGCATCCATTCCGCATATCCTTTTCAATATGTATGCGCTCTTTGTGATCGGTGTTGGACTAGAACGCTACTTTGGACATCGACGCTATCTTTTGCTTTATATACTCGGCGGGTTCACGGGCAACGTTCTATCGTTTCTATTTTCCAATGGATATTCAGTTGGCGCTTCCACCGCGATCTTTGGCTTGATCGGCGCGGAGGGCGTCTTTCTCTATCAGAATCGAAAATTGCTTGGCCAGCAATTTGGCCGCGCCATTGGAAATGTGATCTTTATTGTGGTCGTCAATTTGTTTATTGACTTTATCCCCGGCAGCGGCATTGATTATTGGGGTCACATCGGCGGCCTGCTGGGCGGATTGATCTTCACTTGGTTTGCGGGTCCGCGTTGGGAGCTCGAGGGAAGCTATCCGGCGCTGAGTCTGACCGACAAACGGGAGTCGCGTGAGGTCATCACTGGAACGGCGATTGTCCTCTTGATCTTCGGCGCCCTGGCAATGATTGGGATGATCTATCCAATCACGCCATAAACAAGTCACGCTTAAAAGCAAACGGACGGGTCACACCCGTCCGTTTTTATTTTTTGTTTAGAGGTTTTTCGCACTGCGCGGATCAAATGCATCGCGCAAGCCGTCGCCCATTAGGTTGATGCAGAGAATGGTGAAGATGATGAACAGACTGGGGAAGACCCACATCCACCACACGCCCTGGATGAGGAAGGATTGAGCTTGATCCATCATATTGCCCCAGGTGGCAGTCGGCGGCTGGACGCCCAGTCCCAGGAAGGAGACGTAAGCTTCTGTGAGGATTGCGTTCGCTACGCCGAGCGTGGCTGTGACAATAATTGGTCCAAGCGTATTGGGTACCAGATGGCTAAAGAAGATGCGTTGGTAATTGGCTCCCAGCGCTTTGGCGGCGGAAATGTAATCCAATTCTTTCAACGAAAGCACGTTGGCGCGCACGATACGCGCCAGGTACATCCATGATGTCATCCCAATAACTATGATGACGATACCGACACTGCCGCTAAAGGTTCGTCCAAAGATATTAATCGTAGGTGCGTTTTGGCCGAGAAATTTTGCCAGCACGATGAGCAGGAACAAGGATGGGATGGCCAACATGGCTTCGGTAAAACGCATCAGGATTGCATCCACCCAGCCACCAAAGTAGGCCGCCACGCCGCCGATCACAGTTCCAAGCGTGACCTCCAGCACAACCGCCAACACACCAATAAAGAGTGAGATTTGGCCTCCATAGATAATGCGGTTGAATACGTCGCGGCCAGTGCTATCCGTGCCAAACCAGTGAATTGCACTCGGCCCCGCCAGACGGTTGTAGAGATCGATGTTGTTGGCTCCGGTTTCAGGAACGACCACCGAGCCGATAATAATAAAAAGAAGCAGGAGCGAAATGCCAACTGCTCCGATCAAAGCCAGACGATGCTTTCGGAAACGCCGCCAGGCAAGCTGGCCGGGTGTCAGGGCAACTCCAGTCGACTCGGCGGCTTTTAGATCAAGAAGTGGTATGGAAGCATTTTCAGCAGTCATAGGATTTAACTCAATCTGATACGGGGATCAACCAACGTATATGCCATATCAACAATAATGGTAAAGAATACAACAGCGGTGGATGTGAGCAAAAGTACGCCCAGCACAACTGGATAATCGCCGCGCTGAGCATATTCCCAGAAAAGGCGTCCCATACCGGGCCAAGCGAAGACCGACTCGGTGACGAGCGCGCCGCCGAGCAGGAAGGGAATATCAAGACCCACGATGGTTACAAAAGGCAGAATTGCGTTACGTAATGCATGTTTGAAAAGTACGTTGCGGCTGCTCAATCCCTTGGCACGTGCGGTGCGTACGTAATCCATGCCTAGCACTTCCAGGATGCTGGAGCGCAGATAGCGTGAATAACCCGCAGTTTGGATCGTCACCAGGCAGAAAACAGGCAGGACGAGATGCCGCGCGAGTTGGAACAGATCTGTTGGATCCCAGATATCCGCGCCGGTGGGAAGGTAAGGTAATCCCCAGGCCTTGAACTGCACTGCAAAAATTTGCATACTGCCGAGTGCGATGAAGAAGATTGGCATGGAATATCCAATAAAGGAGAAGGATGTGATCAGGTTGTCCAAAAATGAGTATTGTCTGACTGCCGCAACCAGTCCCAGGATCAAAGCAAAAATGATAATGAAAACCTCGGCTGTGCCCATGAGAATGAGGGTCAGTGGCAGGCGTTGTGAAATCATCAAAGTCACGGGTAGGTGAGAGAAGAACGATGTTCCCAGATCCCCTTGTGCCGCAATACCTAGCCACTTGAAGTATTGGATAGCGATCGGCTGGTCAAGCCCAAGCCTTTGGCGAATTGCCTCACGGTCAGCCTCGGTCATGTTCGGCCTGGTGGCATATTCTGCCATGGGGTCCGAAGACAGGCGCGTAAGGACAAAACAAAGCAAGGTGATGATAAGCAGGATCAGGAAACCCTGGAGGATTCGACGTACCAGATAAGACCACATAGGTTTCTTCCTTACCAGGACTTTCGTTTGTCATCCTAAGCGAAAGTCCTGCTTACATTTTATCTATTATAGATAGACCTGCAAGGTTTTTATAACCTTGCAGGTCTAAAGTTGATTAACCGACTAGCTTATTTTGTGACATCCCAGTCGGACATATCACATCCCCAACCGCAGAAACCTGAGCTGGGTGGGAAGACGAGACGAGCAGTATACCCATAGACATTCGCACGCGCATACAACGGAACGAATAGTGCGTTGTCATACTGATATTTCTGGATCGCATCGTAGATTGGCTTGCGTGCTGCCGGATCAGCTGAAGCAGCGCCCTGATTAAAGAGCTTATCCATCTGGCCGGTCTGGTCGCAGTAGTGATAATTGTTGTTACCACTCGGATTCGCCTTATTGGGAACCTGCGCACACGAGAAGCTGCCACTCGGATCGGGATCAGGATAGAAGCCGGTGGTGTAAATAGCCATGTCGAACTTGCCAAGCGGCATGTTCGCGCCTTCGCTATAGGAACCGAAGAAGGTTCCAGATGGGGTGGCAATCGTCTTGACGTCAATGCCGACCTGCTTCAGGTTGGCTTGGATTGCTGCCTGCTCATCCTGGCGAAGCTGCTTGACGGTGGTCTCAAGGCCGAGCGAGAACTTCACCGGTTGACCGTTACAGGTACCAGCACGAATGCCATCTGAGCCTACCGGATAACCCGCGGCATCCAACAATTGAGCGGCCTGCTTTGGATCATAGGGATAGGGGGTGAGGCTAGTGTTGTACCAGGAGGAGTTCGGCCATAGAGAGGTCGGTGCGGTTGTCTTGCCGAACAACAGGGTCTTGACGATGGTGTCGCGGTCAATGGCGAGGTAGATCGCCTTGCGGACATTCACATCCTGGAACGGGCAGAAGCCGGCGATATCACTATTGCCAATCACGGCGCCTGTGGAATCCTTTTGGGTGCTGTTGGTGATGCCGAGGTTGAACAACAGGTGCTCAAACTCCGGCGTAGTATCCACGCGCAGATGCTCGGCAGGTTCCAAAGCGCTCAGGGTCGGAATATCGGACTCAGCAAAATCGGGCACGAAGTCCACATCGCCGGTCTTTAGGGCCGCTAAAGCTGTTGTAGTATCGGGAACGAACTTGATGTTGATTTGGGTAAGGTTAGGCTTTTTGCCGTAATAGTTCGGATTAGGAACTAAGGTCATGTGATCGCCTGCCACCCATTCCTTGATCATGAATGGACCAGCGACCGCGGTTGGGCTGTGAATATAGGCATTCTTCTCGAGACCAGTCTGACCTTGGAGAAGGTGGGCAGGAAGGAGCATGCCAGTTGTATTCGGACCTACAGAGAATAGGGTCGGCCAAGGAGCGTACACGCTCGAGAAATGAAGGACAGCCGTGGTGTCATCCGGAGTATCAATGCTGGTGATGCTAGTATAGCCTGAGCGGCTGATAGGGGCATTCTTCGGATCCACCTGGCTTTGCCAGGTAAACAGAATATCTTTTGATGTCAGCGGTTGGCCATCAGACCACTTGAGGTTCGGTTTCAACTTGAAGGTAATGGTCAGGCCATCTGCTGAAACGTCGCCATTCGCAGCACTTGGAACTTCAGCTGCCAAATCAGCGACTAAATTATTTTTGGCATCCCACGTTACCAAGCTGGCTCCCACAACCTGATCCAGCCAGGCTGAGTAAGTCATATTGCTATATTCAGCTATCACGTTATCCGGTTCTTGCGAATAGCCAATCGTGATGGTCTTATTGGCTGTTGCTTGACCCGCTGCACCACCGCAAGCTGACAGGACCATGCTAGCGAACACGAGCACCGCGAGTAAAACGTATAGTTTACGATTCATGGTTTCTCCTCCTACAGAGAATTTTATAATTTGGATTCGACAAATGAAAAGCGGTTAGCAATTTAAATCGTGTGAGATTTACTCTCACCTCCTTCCAGGTTTTTTCGGGATGGCACGATTATACAGCAAAATACGGCTGTCAATATATCGGAATTGGCACTCCGTATCCGTTCAATTGGACTTTGGATGGATCCTTTGGCCAGACACCGGGAACTTTCGTCCCACAATTTGGACACTGGCCGGAAGCCGTTATATGATATCCCAGGATCACATAGCTGGATCGCTTAATCAATTTTGCATTGCAATGCGAACAGAATGTATCTTCGTATTCCTCGACGCGGCCCGGGAGATTGCCTGAGTATACATAATGGAGTCCGGCTTCACGTCCGATCTCCGCGGCGCGCAGGAGAGTCCGCGCCGGCGTGTCATCCGGCTCGGTCATTTTATAATCCTTATGGAACGCGGTCACGTGCCAGGGAATATCGTTTGAAACGCTTGCGATGAATCGTGCCGCGTCCCATAATTCTTCGTTCGAATCATTGAAGCCGGGAATGGTCAATGTTACGATCTCGACCCACAAGCCGAGTTCATGTGCGCGCTTGATCCCGTCCAACGTGTGTTGAAGCACGCCGCCCAGCTTGCGATAGTTCTTATCATTCATGGATTTCAAATCCACTTTATAAGCATCGATGTATGGGCGGATATATTCCATGACTTCGGGCGTATTATTTCCGTTCGAAACATACGCACACATCAGGCCTGCATCTTTGGCTTCCTTGAAAATCCCAACGGCCCACTCGCTGGTGATCAACGGCTCATTATATGAAGAGACAACCACAGAAGCATGAGTGCGTCGAGCGGCATCCACCATTCCTTGCGGAGATATTTTGCGGATATAGTTGATGGATTCATCCGAGGCCGGATCACGCAAAGCCTGGGATGTCAGCCAGTTCTGGCAATATCCGCAGTGATAATCACAACCCAGCATTCCGAATGTCAACGCGTTTGAGCCGGGCAGGACATGGAAGAATGGTTTCTTTTCAATGGGATCAGACTGCAGAGCCGCGACATATCCCCACGGCACGCGCAGTTTGCCTCCCTCGTTGAATTGCACCTGACAAATTCCGCGCTTGCCCTCACGAATTAAACAGCGATGTCCACAGGCAAAACACCGCACTGAATCATCGGGCAGGCGCTCGTAGAGAGTCCCTTCGACTGTCAATTGATTCAGCGTATTTTCCAATGTGGACATCCACATCTCCTGCAACGCACGCCGAACCAGACGCTAGCGAACGATCAACACCGGGCACGAGGCGTGACTGACCACTTTATGACTGGTGCTTCCGAGCACCAGTTCGGCAATAGTGCTCAGCCCGCGTGACCCCATGACGATCACCGTACTACCGCGTGTTTTTGCCACCTTGATAATTGCCTCGGCTGGCGGGCCTTCGATTAGCTCGGTATGGATTTCTCCGGGGATTTTTCCAACCGCGTCCTGCGCCTTCTGGAGAATCGCATTGGCTTCCTTCATACGGGCGTCAATCGCTTGCTGAAGATTGGGTTCGCCCAAATATGGAGGAATGCCATCGTAAGCAATGACAATGCGCACAACTTTGGACTTCATGGCGCGCGCTAAATCGCCAGCCTCCTTTGCGGCGTGTATGGAATGCTCAGAACCGTCCACGGCGAGCAGAATTCCTTCAAACATACGGGCCTCCTTTTGGCATTATACAATTCTAGTATACGATTAAATCCATCACTCTGCATTTATTTTTAGCAATGCAATTTTGAGCTGCTCGACTTCTTCCAACGTATTGTAATGCACCGCGCCGACGCGCACCATGCCGCCGTTCTCTTCCAAGCCGAGCCGCTCCGTGACATTGATGGCATAATAATTTCCATCCCAAACATAAATGTTTTGTTGTGCGAGTCTTTCGGCGACTTTGCGCGGAGGTAGATTCTTTAAACGGAAGGAATATGTTGCCACGCGTTCGTCGAGGCGATGCGCATCAGTGAGGCCGAAGATGGTTAATCCAGGAACCGCTTGCAGGGCAGAGAGAAGCGCACGGCTCACTTCGATTTCATGTGCATGAATAACCGCCATTGCTTTCTTTAATTCAAGTCGGCGGCCAGAATAATTCGTCAATGCTTTGTTATCACTACCGAACTCCTTCCCGACCCATTTAAAGTATTCCACCGCGCCCAACACACCCGCGATGCCTTCATGGTTTTGCGTGCCGGTTTCGAATTTGCCCGGCAAATGATTTGTGGCGGGGCGCACCTTGTAGGCAAATAGTTTTTCCAGTAGGTTATGCTTGCCGTATAGAATTCCGGCGTGCGGGCCGAAGAATTTGTAAGACGAAGAAACTAGAAAATCGCAGTCAAGCTTTTGTACGTCAATTGGGCCGTGCGGTGCGTATTGAACCGCGTCGATATAAACTAATGCGCCCGCATCGTGCGCCATCTTGATGATTTGTTCAACCGGATTGATCGTGCCCAATGAGTTCGATGCGTATCCAACCGCGACGAGACGCGGCTTGCGCTCCAAAGCTTTTTCAAGCTGATCGAGTTTGAGCGTGCCATCCTCGACATCGAAGTCCACCCAATTGACTTTGACGCCCCGATCTTGTGCAGCCAGCATCCACGGCGTGACGTTCGCATCATGATCGAGACGCGTGACGACGATCTCCTCGCCCTGTTTCCATTCGCGTGAAACCGAACGGCTGATATGTAATGTAAGCGTCGTCATGTTGTTACCGAAAATAATTTCATCGGGTGATGATGCGTTATAAAAATCAGCCATGGCTTGATGCGCTTCATGCAGGATCGCATCGGAGGCAACGCTAGTTGCGAAGGCACCTTCATGGTTGGCGTTGGATTCCAATAAATATTTGTTGATGTGTTCCAAAGATGATTTGGCGATTTGAGTTCCGCCGGGATTATCGAAGAAGATCGCCGGTTTGTTGAGTGAAGGAAATTGATTTCGGATTACAGAGAGGTTGAGGGTCATATTGAGTTCTCCTTTTACATGTCATTGCGAGCGAAGCGAAGCAATCTCATGTTCTCATGCAACTGATAGTTTGATATTTAGCTGAGATTGCCACGCGCCTTCGGCGCTCGCAATGACATTATTGAGTCTTCGGTTCGTAATCGCATAACTTTTGGGTGGGACACTTCGGACAATCAGGTTTGCGGGCATGACAGACTTCGCGTCCCAATCGAATCAGATTCAAATGCGCGGCATAATAGGTTTCGGGCGGAAATAATGCTTCGAGATGCGGATGCGCCTGCTCAACGGTCATCGTTTCGGGGCGCAGGCCAATGCGGCCTGTGACGCGATAGATGTGTGTGTCCACCGGAAAGGCTGGACGATTGAGCGAAAAGCATAACACGATTGCCGCCGTCTTCGGTCCAACACCGTTGAACTTCATCAGCCAGGCGCGCGCTTCTTCGAGCGGCAAATCTTTCAGGAACCATAAATCCAAATCGCCGCGCTCTTCCGTAATTTCTTTTAAAACCTTTTGGATGCGCGGACCTTTTTGATTCGCCAAGCCTGCGGGACGAATGGCATTGACCACCTCGCGGGTCTTTGCATCTCGCACGGATTCCCAGGTTGGAAATTTTGCGCGCATGGCGTTGAAAGCGCGATCGCGATTTATATCGTTCGTGTTCTGCGAGAGAATCGTTGAGACCAGCTCGTCAATCGGCGGGAGCGGATTGCGCCAGGTCGGGTTCCCGAAGGCTTCCAAAAGTTTCTCGTGGATTTTGAGTGCACGCTTGGAAAGGTTATTCATAAAATTCACCGCCGATGAACGTGGATAAATATAGATTCTGAATCAGAATTCATCTATGTTTATTTGTAGTTGAATTAGTTTTCTTTCTTAAGCTTGAATGCCGGTCTCGATTCACCCACCGCAATCTCACGATGATTCTTGATAAGCAAAGTCGGACCGAACTCAGCGAGTCCTTTCATTTGCGAATCATCCAGTGCGCCGAGTTGACGCAGGATTTCCAATGTCACTGCCGGGCGGACGCGGTTATGAGTTGATAAATCTTCGCCCATGCGTCCCGGATCGCCGTCTGAAACTTTGAAGGCAATGCCGATGCCGCGCGAATCCGCGCTCAATGCGCCGGGCAAAAGTCCGATGGCTTGGAATCCTTCCGCGCCGCGCTTGGTGAGGATTTTTCCTTTTCCAACTTTCATCAACTCGCAATCGAATTCGCCGAATCCGCTGACCATTTCGGAATGAGAGGTCATTGCCGATGTGATCTTGCGGCAGCCGTCCGCACGCGCTTTGGAAAGAGAAACTGGATCACATAAACGCGCAAAGCCCAAAGCTGCGTTCAGAAGCGGCACCGCAAAATTCGGCGCGGAACAACCGTCGGTGCCAAGTTCGACTTTGTCGCGTGCGATTCCGCACATCTCCGCAAAGGTCGTCAAAATATCCTGCTGGATCGGATGATCGCGTTCGAGATATGTTTCCAGTGGCAGCCCACGCATTTTGGCATGAGCCAGCATGGCGGTATGTTTGCCGGAGCAGTTGTTGAAGTTGGCCGTCGGCGTGATGTGATCGATGATGACTTTCTTTAACATTTCTGAGTCGCCGGGCAAATGCGCGCCGCATTGCAAGTCGCTTTCATGAATGCCAATTTTTTCCTGCAACGCTTGGACGGCATCCAAATGAAACTGAGCCGTTTCATGCGAGGCGCACGATAATGCAAGCTCGCTTGGTGTAAATCCAAAATGTTCCACGCCGCCGCGTTCGACAAATGGTAACGCTTGAAACGGCTTGGCGGACGAGCGCAAAAAAGCGACCGTCTGAGGGTCGCCATAGGAATATAAAAGTTTGCCGCGCGAGTCGACGATTGCGACCGCACCGTAATGAATTGATTCAACGATATTTCCGCGCGTGACCTCGAGGAGAGGCAGGAAGTGTTCGGTCATCTATTCCTCGGCGGAGTTGCCCATGTGATAGTGACGCGCATAATAGTGCCGAAGTCCGTAACGTAATCGTTGGACATATTGCTTGTGCCGCGCCGCGGATGCTTTAAATTTATCAGCGAGGGTTTCCACCAGTTTCTCTGTAGCTTCCGGCGATTGTCCTTTGGCAGCCATCTTTTCGAGCTTGGTATGTATCTCTTCCATCAGTTCAAGCTGCGCTTTAATGGCGGATGTAGATGCCGTCCCTCCGCGTCCGCTGACAAAGGTATAGCCACGATATTGCGGCCCCAAGAGAAGTTCAAGCGCTTCCATCCACGATGGCAGGTCGGCGTGCGCGATAAAAGGAGGTTGAACTTTAAGGACGGCATCGCCGAGGAATGCCACCTTGTCGTCTGGAATGATCACCCAGATCGCTCCCGAGGATGGCCCCGGATGTTGTTCCAGGATGATCGGCTTTTCGCCCCAATGCAATATCATTTGATCTGTAAAAGAAATCTCCGGCGGTGCCCATCGCACCGTGCCGAGGCCGGGGATGGTCTCCCAGTCTGAACCCGTTTCATTTCCCTGCGCTTTGAATGTGGTCGGACGTACACGAAAGACCGCCGCAGTTTTTTCATGGGCGATCACAGTGCAGTCCATGGTGCGCGCGCCGAGGGTGCGGTCGGGATGCGCGTCGAGGTTGATGAGCACGCGTTCCGGGCCGGAGCCGAGTCCCATCAATGCGGCGCGCCAGGCGCGGCCATCTTCCGGTGCGGGCGGCGCGTCCACCTGGACCAAGCCGCGCGGCTGTTGAATCACTCCCAGCGTCGCGCCGAGATAATGATCTTCGATATAAACACTATCAGAGATGGATTGCATGAAGGCTCCTTTACCCCTACCCATCCTCCTCCATTTTCTTTCAAAGAAAATGGAGGAGGTGTCCGAAGGACGGTGGGGGTATGAGATTATTTTACCCTCAATTCCTGATAACTTTTTCTTCCATCACCGGCAAAACAAAAATGAACTTCGATCCCTTGCCCTCTTCACTTTCAACCCAGATTTTTCCGCCATGTGCCTGCACTGCGAGACGGCAAAATGCTAAACCAATGCCCAAGCCTCCGGGTGCATCCTTTTCTTTGAGGCGGGCAAACTTTTCAAAGATGCGTTCGCGCGCGTTGTCGGGAATACCCGGTCCGTTATCCTTGACCCAAAATTGCACGTTTGCACCGTCCCTTTTTGCTCCGACCTCGATCACGGTCTCGACATGCGAGAACTTGATGGCGTTCTCAAGCAAGTTGATGATCACGCGCCGGATCATCTCAGCATCCACAAAAACGCTGGGCACATGTGCGGCGATCTTCGCTTCGATCTTCTGGTGGCGGCCATTCGCAGAAGGAAGAACATCTTTTGCGGCACTTTCAATCAGCCTCTCCGGCTTGATGGTTTGCAAGGTCGCAACCGTTTGCCCTGATTCGAGGCGATTGATATCCAGCAGTGAATTGATCAACCGCTGAATCCGTTCTGTGGAATTCATTGCGATCCCCAAAATAGATCGTACGGCTTCGTCCTGTCCGACCATGCCGCTCAACACGTCGAGGCTGGAAACAATATTGGCTAGCGGGGAACGGAGATCGTGATAGATCATGGCGTTCAAATCATCCCGCAGGGAATCCAATTCCTTTCGTTCGGTGATATCGCGCAGAGTCCATCGAATGGAATCGGAATCTTCAAATTTCACGCGTCGCGCGTGGACCTCCACCGGAACCGCGCCCGAGTTCAGCTTTGTGCAACACGGATTCGTAAACGCCTTCAACGCCTTTACGCAGGTTCTCGAATTCATTGCCAGTTATATTAAGTCTTATTTCGTGCAACTGTTCGATGCGCATTTGCCGCAAATCTTCTGCCGACATGTTGCTCAGCCGGATCGCTTCCCGGTTGGCTTCGAGAATCCGGCCATCCCAATCGGTGATGAAGATCGGGTCAATGCTTTCCTCGAATAATTCCCGGTAGCGTTGATGGGCGTTTTGCAATTCATTGTATAAACGCGCATTGAATACGGCGATGCTGGCCTGATCGGCAATCGCTTGCATAAGATCGAGATGTTCGGAGTTAAAAGCGTTCGGCTTGGAATGGACCAGGGTCAGCACGCCGACCAAATGTTCGCGCGCCAGGAGCGGAACGCAGATCGCCGATTTGGCTCCTCTTTCATCGTCCGGGCGATGGACCCAGCGTTTATCCTGGCTTGTGTCGGGAACGAGCACGGCCTTGCGGTGCTGGATGACCCAGCCCGCTAATCCGCGATCCATGGTTTCTTTTAATTGCTGGGTGGTATGCTCACGCAGGATGTTTCCATAGATAATGGTCGAGTCAATGGGCATTCCGTTATCGTCCAGCACCACAATGCTTCCGCGTTCACCGCCCACATTTTTTGTGGCCGCAAAAAGCAGACGCTGTAAGACCGTCCGCAGATCGAGCGCCGCGGCGACCTCGCGATTAACTTGAATCAAAAGTTCGAGCAATGTTTGGGTGCGATCTTTAGCCATCATGGATGCCCGTAATGATTCTAACTTACTTCCCTGCAGTTCTTGGAAGGAATTGGCACTTTTTTCATTTGTTGAAAGTATAGCACGCGGGGATTGGTTAAAGGTTGCGAAAACGTATACAATTGAGCCATGCTAGATGTTCAAAAAATTCGCGTTTTATGTTTTGATGTGGACGGGACGTTGAGCGATACGGATGATTATTATGTCGATAAATTTTCCGCCCGGTTTCAGCGGTTGCCGCGCTTTATGGTGCGCGATCCGGAGCGGGCCGCGCGTCGACTCGTGATGTGGAGCGAATCGCCGGGCAACGCCTTGCTGGGGTTGAGCGACACCATCGGGCTGGATGGCCCGATCGTCCGTCTGATTGATTTCATCTATCGCCATCGCAAAAAGAAATGGCGGCAATTCCTGATCGTCCCCGGCGTGCAGGACATGTTGGCGCGGCTCAAGGGTCATTATCCGATGGTGATTGTCAGCGCGCGGGATGAAGACAGCACGATGGATTTTTTGAAAGAGTTTAATCTGGTGAAATATTTTGACGTGGTCGTCAGCGTGTTAAGCGCCAAACACACGAAACCTTATCCAGACCCGATCCTGCTGGCTGCGAAAAAAATGGGCGTCGCGCCTGAAGCGTGTTTGATGATCGGTGATACGACGGTGGATGTGCGTGCAGGCAAAGCCGCTGGTTCCCAAACCATCAGCGTGTTGTGTGGTTTTGGCGAGGAGGATGAACTACGCCGCAAAAATCCGGATTTGATTTTGCCCAGCACCGCCGATGTAGCAGACACGTTGCTCGGAAAATAATTTAAACCATGTCATTGCGAGAAGACTCGAAGAGCCGACGTGGCAACCTCCTGTCTGTATATTAGTTGAGATTGCCACACTGATAGAGCGCAGTGCAGGCGCCCAAAGACATTGTGTGCTATCCCTTGACATAAGATTACTTTTCGCAGATGAGATTATCTTTCAATTTGAAGACGTCGACGCCTCGGATGTGTGTTCCTTTTTTTTCTTCCGTATCCACCCAATCATATTTCCAGCGCATAACGCAGCGAAACCCCATTCCGGAAATCTCCTCGGTCTCGATGTGAGCTTGCGGAGACTCGCGGAAGAAATCCTGCCAAAACTGAGTGACAGCTTCTTTTCCTTTATACACTATTCCATCCGGCGGTGCGGGACTTGTGTTCTCAAAAAGACATTCGTCGCTCATCAATTGCATCATCCCTGCCGCATCATGACGATTGAAGGCCTCGTTGAATTCCAACACCACGCGCATCCCTGACTCTAACTTTGAGATACGGATTGGACTCATAAGCGCCTCTTCCACCGAACGAATGCGTTGTTGGATCGCTTTTCTATACCTACCTACTCCCACGCCTACCCGTGCTGGCCTGCGCCAGCAGGGCAGTGAAGGCGGGGGCTTTATGGCGATTTTCGGTAACTAACATACAAAGGAACATATCTAAAATACGAAAGCATGGAAGTTACTTCGGCATGTTCGTATTCAGGATATAAAGCGAAAGAACTCAAATACGAAAGTTCGTATCGTTACTAACGAAGGTTCGTATCTATGATACGAGCAGGGGAACTCGCTTACGAAGGTTCGTAACTAATATCCGAAGGCTGGTATCGTAATCTACCCGCTGCCCTCATGACTAGCATTATTGGGCCCCAGCGTAACGCACCTACCTGACTCTAACTTTGACAGGGGATTGGACTCATACGGATAACATCTCCTTATGTAGAAAGCCGATTGGCCGACTAACTATTGAATAGGCTCACAATAAAATTTCTTTTATGCTCTTCGGTACTATGACGATCTTTTCGTCAAGACTTTTTCGGCCTTTCGATTTGTCTTTCATATTATCATCCGTTCATAAACTTATAAGCATTGTAGCGGTGCGTGTCTGTTCATTCTTTGCCATGGGACTGACTCTAAACAGCATTACGTGCCTTGATGAAAGCCTTTACTGACCGATCAACATCCTCCGATGTTGTCGCCCAAGAACAAACACTAATCCTAATGGCCGGTTTATCTTGCCAGACTGTTCCCCCGCACCAACACTCACCTGATGCTTGAATACCGGCAAGAGTTGCCTTCGTTTCTGCCGCATTATCACAGGTTACAAGGACTTGATTAAAGACCACTTCATTCAAAACGTGAAATCCGTTCTTCCCCAATTGATTGGCAAATTGTATTGCGCGTTCGCAGAAACCATCAACTAATTCAGCCACACCGGAATGTCCCAGAAAGCTGAGTGTCGCCCACAATTCCACAGCTCTTGCCCTGCGCGACATATCCGGCGTATACAGCATGCTATCTCTATTTTCACTGTATTGAATATAAGAACCCGTTGCTTGCATGGAGGCCGCAAGTGCTTCTCGATTTTTGCACAAAATGATGCCACAATCATAGGAAGTGTTGAGCGTCTTGTGTCCATCGACTGACCATGAATTCGCTTTTTCAATGCCTTGGGTGAGGTGCTTTTTGGTGGGAGAAGCGGCTGCCCATAACCCAAATGCTCCATCAATATGGACCCACGCTCCGGCTGCTTCTGCCAAATTGCATATATGCTCAAAGTTGTCGAACGAACCAGAATTGACATTACCTGCTTGCAAAATAACGAGGGTGCTTGAATCCAATTTTGGCAAATAAGCCACATCGATCCGGCCTTCTGATTCTGCAGGGATTAGCTCCAGACACTTTTTGCCGATACCCAATAAAGCCAAGGCTTTAAACACTGTGCCATGAGCTTGTTGGCTTACAACGACCCGAACAGGAGGCGCACCGAACAGCCCATCTTCATTTACATCCCATCCTAAATTCTTAAGCAGGGCATAACGTCCTGCGGCTAAACCGCATAGTGTAGCGATGGATGTTCCACTGACAAAACCGGCTACTGTTTCAGCCGGCAGGTTCAATATTTCGCGCACCCAACTTTCGCAGACTTGTTCTAATTTGGCGACTGTTGGAGAAATTACATACAATGCTGGGTTTTGATTCCAAATATCTGAAAGCCACCGAGCAGCTAAAGCCACCGGCACCGCGTTTCCATTAACAAAACCAAAGTAGCGTCCTCCCGTTTGGGCAACCGTGGCGGGTGAGCCGAACACATCTAGTAGTCTTAAGATTTCAGTTGCTGATTGTGGCTGTTCAGGTAGTGGTTCATCAAAAGCGGATAATTTCTCAATCGTTGCGGGGTCAGGGAATACAGGCCGGTGATTTACATGATCCATATACGCGAAGGCATATGATTTAACTTGTTCAAACAGCGCTTTATCTTTGACTTGGGCAAACATTATTTCTCTAATTGAGCGATTCTTGTTTTCCAACGTTAGCCTCCAGTAATTCATTTAATGACGGAACATAAGTGGTTGTCAACTATTGATTATGGTGACAGCATAATTCTTTATGATGCCGCGTAACATCAGATGCTATTATACTTTGCGTCAAGTTTGATTCTTCTTTATCGCCCTCGGCGAGACGATCCACAACACTATTAAAATCAATCCGCCGAGAAAGAACGGCACAGGCGCACCGAGCCATTGAAACAATGATCCATAAAACAGCGGCGCAATCGCGTTTGCGGCGCTATAAAACCCGGCCGAGATTCCCAACATGCCGCCCACTTCGTTTTTATCCGATGACTTCGTGATGAGGCTGTTCACTGCCGGATGCAAAACGCCTCCGCCCAACGCCGCCGGGAAACTCGCCACCAGCAACCAGATGATTCCCAGCCATCCTTTGCTGGCTTCACTGGGCAAAGATACTTTGATGTTTTGCGTTGTGATCTGCATCGCGCTCTGTCCCGCCAAACTTTTCAGCACGTTGGCTTGGTTGTACCACGGCACCGGCACGCTCGGCGTCAGCGACGTGCCGATCAAGCCGATGGCTAATGTAGACACTCCGAGAATCACCAGCCAGCGGTCGCCTTTTTGTTTTGACCAGCGACCGATCAAGCCGCCTTGGACGATCACGATAAAGACTCCTGCCAGCGCGAACAAACCCGCCGTGTCGGTCGCATCCATGCCGAGACGATTTAATGTGAACAACGAAAAGAGTTGTTCGTAGCCTCCAAACGCAAGTTGATAAAAGAACATCACCAGCAATAAATAGCCCACTGTTGGGCGAGTCAACGCTTGCAACATCGCGGAAAATGTGAACGGTGATTTGAGTTTTGTTGCCGATGGCGAATCATCATGATGCGTTTCATGAAATAAGAACGTGGTCATGAGAATCGACATCAGCGAGAAACAAGCCGCGGTCAACGCGACCGCTCGATAGTCCCCGCCCGAAGCGGCGAGCACTAAATACGCGATAATCGGCCCCAGAATGAATCCAACACCAAACGCCGCGCCGATGAGTCCCAATCCTTGTGTGCGATTCTTTTCATTGGTGCTATCAGCCACCGCGGCTTGTGCCGTAGACAAGTTCGCGCCGGAGAGCCCGTCAATGATGCGCGAGAGAAATAGAATCCATAACGCGTTCGCAAAGCCGAGCAGGATGAAGCCTGCGAATGTGCCGAGCTGGCTGAAAAGCAAAATCGGTTTGCGCCCGAAGCGATCCGACAATCGTCCGAGGATCGGCGTGCCGATGAATTGCATCGACGGATACGCCGCTTGCAGGATGCCGATAACAAACGGGTCGGCGCCGAAGCGCGCCGCGAAGAGTGGCATCAGTGGAATGATGATGGACAAGCCCATCAAGTCCACCAGCACGATGGCGATAACGGGCAGGATGCGTTTGAAGTCCAATTTATCGGCGGATGTAGATGTTTCAGCAGTGGTCATAATGTTATTTTATGTCAACGCCTTGCGCCTTTTCAGGGTTGTGAGCGGAGCAAAGCAATCTCACGTTTTGATTCAACTAATTCTTTAGTTCATACTTGAGATTGCCACGTCGGGAAGATATCCTCCTCGCAACGACATTCTAAGTTAGTGTCCTATCAGGAATGAAATTCCAATACCAACCAGGATCAACGAACCCACAACGGCAAACAAAGAATATTGAAAGCGAAGTTTGTCATTTAGTTTTTTGAAACGAGATGGTAAATGCGCCACCGCGGCGGCGATGATCATCGTAACCCCATGCTCGATGCGATACGTCGGAAAGCCGGTGACCGCGATGCCATTCCAGATTAAGTAAATCAAGCCCAAAGTTACTTGCAAGTCCATCAAACCGCTGAACGAAGATGTCAGCCCGCGATCCATGGCCTTGAAGAGACTATTCGCTGCCCAACCCATGGCGAATTTGACAATAACGATCACCGCGACGAGAATGATGATCCAGCGGACGAATGAATGTATTAGGAGAAGAGTGTCCATGTTATGCTCCTTGGGAAAGTTTTGGCGCAGTGATGATAGCACAGAAGAAAATCTCGTGTAGAATTGTATCGCATGTCATTGCGAGACCTGCGAGGCAGGTCGTGGCAATCTTCACTAACCGATTTTAAAACCCGCCGCACTGAAAGAGCGCAGTACAGGCAAGCTGCCGGGTTTCAACCCGAGCAGATAGGCGGGTTGATCTCAGGCTTTAGCCCGCCGAGAGGTGCCCAAAGGGACTTGCAATCAATCGAATATCGTGTATAATAAAGATATAATATACGACAATCGATCATTCTATGGAATATCAAAGAGATGAACACCGCTTGCACCTGATCCTCTATCACCTGGTCTGGACTCCCAAACGCAGAAAACCCATTCTGGTCGGAGATATTGCCAGGGATTGCCGCAATCTGATTGCCGAGAAATGTGAGGAACGCGGTTGGAGAATCCAGGAGCTGGCCATCCAGCCCGACCACATTCATTTATTCGTTCAGGCATTTCCAGAAGATTCCCCGGCGGAGATTGTAAAAGAATGTAAGGGGATCACCTCTTTTCACTTGCGCAAGAAGTACGCGGCCATTTTGAAGAAGCTGCCGTCCCTATGGACCCGCAGTTATTTTGTGGCCACGGCCGGAAACGTATCGGCCAAAACGATCCAGAAATATATTGAAGCCCAAACAGGAAGGTAATGGTTCTATACTACTAAACCATAATAGTTCTGTACTACCGAACTATAATGGTTCTGGGCTACCGAACCATAATGGTTCTGCATTAATCCTATGATCCGAACTCGTGTTTTTGCCTGCAGCCTGCCCAAAGAGACAGCCGATACCCTCAACCGGGAGTCGGGTCGGATCTATACGGGGGTCTTGATAGAGCATTACCGCATCCTGCGCCATTCGGATCACTGGCTTTCGCCCGGAGGGGCGAGAAGTTGAGTGATTCTCTTTCCGGCACGATCCTGCATGCTCATTCCAGGGATGCGGCCCAACAGGGATTTTATAAAGCCTGCAAAACTGCCCAAGCCCAAAAATCAGCCGGGATGGGGATGGCCAGTTACCTGCATCATCTCAAACAATTCCGCACCTCCATATGGAGGAATACCGGGATCCGCAAGCAGGGCGAGGTGCTGCTGCTGGCCATGGCCAGAGGCTACCAGCCGATCCGAGTCTGTTTGCCAACGAACCTTGCAAACCTTCCCGCGGAATCGTTCCTGGAAATGCGGCTGGTCTGGGATCGGGCGGGCAGACGGTACAACTGGCACAGCGTGGTGGAAGATGGATTACAGCCTGCCAACCTGCCGGGAAACGTAGTCGCGGCAGTAGATTTAGGCGAAATCCATCCGGCAGCCGTGACCGATGGAGAAGAAGTCGTGGTTTTTTGTGCCAGGGAATTGCGTTCTCTATCTCAATACACCCACAAGCGGCTGGCTGAAATTCAATCGGTGCTTTCAAAGAAAGAAAAACATTCCCGCCGCTACCAACGCCTGCTGGAGCGCCAAACTCGTTTCCTGGCAAAACAAAAACGCAAGAGGACGGATATTGGGCATAAGGTATCCCGGTCTGTGGTCAACTATGCCATTGAAAGAAGGGTCGGTACTCTGGCCATCGGGGATGTCAGGGATGTGGCCGATGAGGTGAATTATGGAAAGAAAACCAACCATAAGATCAGCAGTTGGTCGCATGGGAAGCTCAGGAGTTATATTGAGTACAAGGCGGCTGCGGCAGGCATCCAGACGGTGTTGGAGAATGAAGCCTATACCTCACAGACCTGTCCCCACCCCAACTGCTTGCGCAAAATAAAACCCAGGGGACGCACTTACCGCTGTCCGGCTTGTGGTTTCGTGGGTCACCGGGATATAGTCGGAGCCTCGAACATTCTCTCCCGCCGTGTATATGGAAAGTTGGGGCAAATCTACCCTGCCCAAACAAAGTATCGTCACCCGTGGATCACGGGCAAGCGTAGTCCGGTGGACACCCGGCAAGTGGCTCGGCAAAAACGAGAAGCCGCCGTACTTTAGTATGTGCGGAGTGTCACCATAGACGTGAAGGAGTCTTTATGCCTTACGAATTTATTCTGAATGAAACACGCGGGCGAGTTGGGCTCGTGGCTTTGAATTGTCCGCAGGTGATGAATGCGCTCAATCATCAGCTGGTACGCGAAGTGATGGACGCGCTTGAAGCATTCGACAACGACGACAATATCGGTGCGATGGTGATTACGGGAAACGAAAGATCCTTTGCCGCAGGCGCGGATATCAAAGAGTTGGCAGATCAAAGCGCAGGACAAATCAAAGAAAACGATCACATTGCAGCATTCAGCCGCATTATGAATTTTCGCAAGCCGATCATCGCGGCGGTATCGGGTTATGCACTGGGCGGCGGATTCGAACTCGCCATATCGTGCGATATGATCGTTGCATCCGAGTCGGCGAAGTTCGGTCAGCCGGAGATCACGATCGGTGTCATCCCCGGCGCAGGAGGGACTTAACGTTTGACTCATACAGTTGGCAAAGCACTTACGATGGAAATGATTCTCAACAATCGCACGCTGTCAGCGCAGGAAGCGCTTCAGTTTGGATTGGTCAATCGTGTTGTGCGCGTCGATCAATGTTTGAATGAGGCGTTGAAGCTAGCGGAAGAGATCGCTTCGCGCGCGCCCGTAGCCGTCCGCCTTGCGAAGCGAATGATCAATCAGGCTTACGAACTTACGTTGACTGAGGGATTGCAAAAGGAAAAGCAGGAGTTCTATAGTTTAATCGGGACGGAAGATCAAAAGGAAGGCATGCAAGCCTTCGTCGAAAAGCGCAAGCCGGATTGGAAAGGAAAATAATTTTCATCCAATGCTTGCTTATGAAACGCTGAAAAGCGCTTTTGACAGTTTGCGGTTGCAAGATAGACCGGTCATTGCTCATGCTTCGTTGCGATCATTTGGTCAGATTGACGGCGGCGTGCAGACTTTATTGCGCGCCGTCCTTGATTCGGTTGGTGCGCTGATGATGCCGACCTTCACATATAAGACAATGATCACGCCGAACGTCGGGCCGCCAAATAACGGAATCGCGTACGGTGCGGATACAGATTTGAACATGATGGCTGAGCCGTTCACGCCGAACACGCCATGCGATAAATTGATGGGCATCGTGCCGGAAACGTTGCGGAATTTGCCGAACGCAAAGAGAACATCGCATCCGATTCAATCATTTGCTGGAATCCGCGCTGAAAAATTTTTAGCGGCGCAAACGATTCAAAATCACCTCGCGCCGATTGCGGCGCTGGCGGAAGCGAATGGCTGGGTCTTATTGCTCGGCGTGGATCACACCGTGGACACCAGCATTCATTACGCGGAAAAACTCGCGGGAAGAAAACAATTCCTTCGCTGGGCATTGATGCCGAATCGCATCGTGGAATGCCCCGGCTTTCCCGGCGACTCAGCGGGCTTCAATGTCATCGCTCCGGTTCTTGTCAATGATACGCGGAGGATACAGATCGGAAACACAATCGTGCAAGCTGTTCCATTAAAGGTCTTGTTTTTTAAAGTGATCAACATCCTAAAAGAAAATCCGCTGGCTTTGCTTTGCCAGCAGGACGATTGTGAACGATGTAATGCGGTTAGGGAAGCGGTGGCCGGGTAGTTAACTTGGTCAGGCTAAATTGTCCTTTTGATGGCGGCTCAAAATGGGTTCGCGCTCAAAAATGATTTGCATACCTTCTTTAATAACTTGGCGTGTGCCTTGATCCAATGGCAATGCGGACCATCTCTCATCACTGATTCCATATTCCACTTCGGGACCATCCACATACCAGACTCGAATGGACGTCAGTAAACCGTAATTTTCAACCTGTTGCCTTTCGACCTTTCCAAAGTTGTCCACCCATCGTTGGTTGTGTAAATATACTTCAGGCTGAGTCGTGATAATCACCAGATCGATATCGGAAGTTTCGGTCTCGGCATTGCGCGCATACGATCCAACCAATGCCATTGCTTTGATATTGGTTTGTGCGAAAGCCCAATGGGAAAACCTCTTGAGGAATCTTTCAGCCTCTTCTGTTGTCATCAGTTTCGTTCGACCACGTGCAGGGCATAACGTTTCCCTTTGAAATACTTCAATGCAAACTCGGCGGTATCTTTTGGATCATACGGCGCGCAACTGAATACATCCAGATAGATGGCACAGCTAGCTTCGGCAAAATGTGCGGAGATGAGCGAAGTCTCGATCAGTTGCGTCATGCTGAAACCGTTGACGCGCGGATCTTCCCCGAAATGCACGACCTGCGTTTCGCCGTAGCGTTTCATTTTGATGCGATCACATAACTGCTTGACGAATTCGCGAATGGCATCTTCGTCTTTCATCAGCCCCAGATCACATTCGTACAAGTCAATGCACGAAGAGAGTCCCCAGTATTGCGGCGCGTTTTCCATATTACTAAATTCCTTTTTCTATACTGTAATAAGATTTATATATATCATTGATTCTGGAATTTAGTAATGTTTTAAGAACTTAAAATCCGCGCTTATTTTTTTCAGCGGCACGCTTCAAGCGCGCGAGCGAATCGGCGACGCTATCATGCAGCTGCTTTGATCCGAAGTGTTCCCAAAACCAACCCCACCAGACCGGTGAGAAGGCAAAGTCTCAGCCAAACGAAACTTGCGTGGTGGAGTTGGGAAGCGCCGTGCAGGTGAGGTGATTGAATCCCGTGATGCCAAAGGGAAATTTCGTCGTGAAATCAATTTTATGTTTCGATTCATCCACACCATCGACCGTAAGAAGGATATTGAATCCGCCTGCATTGGCATGGACTCTTTGTCCCGCGTGTGCGCGGCCTTCAGGGACAATGGAACGTGTTTTTGCATCCCACCATAAATCATAATTTGCCGGCTCGGCTAAGAATTCCCAGACGCGTTCGATGGGTGCATTGATAACCGCGATGGGACATGTGCTGACGCTCATAGTTCACCTCTCAACTACGACAACCTGTCGCCAGGGATTCCAAAATACGGATAAAGTTCATACGACCGTTTGCCTACTTTTATAAGGGGATCTTCATCCATCCAACGCGTGATTTCCTCTTTATCGGTGGAATTGAAAATTCCAATGCCAGTGAATTGTGGATTATCCGAGACCGGTCCGTTCAAAAGAAGTTTTCCTTTCGCACGAAGTCCGAACAAATAGCGCAGATGATCCCATTGAATTTTGTCAGCATCTTTTTTGGAAAAATCCGTGCCTCCACCTTTTTTGTATAGCACACAGAAATATTGCTTGCCCGTTGCGAGGGTTTGTCTCATGAACTCATCGGTGATTTCGATTTTGTCTTCCATCAAAATTCTCCTTCATCCTTGGTTTCATGCATTTGCGCTAAAAACTCTTAACAGCTCTACGGTTGAATTTGGAGCGATGAGTTCCACGTTGCGTTGGATTTCATGCAAATCATTTGTGACCGCTTCTTCGCTAACTTCAGATGGTGCGTAGGTTGTAAAAATTACATTGCGTGTTTGGGCTGTGATTTGCGTGCGTTGATCCGGTCCGTAGATGATGCTGGAGATGATTCCTTCACTGTCACGCATCAGCATGTCACCGGCTTTGGGTGTTTGTAGTTTGCCGCGCAACAAAGTATAAGATTCGGTTCCTTGAGCTGCGTCCAGTATCAGCGGCAGATGAAGCGTATCCAGATCGTGCCCCGCCGTCAGAAGCAGAGTGTCCACTTCCGCCATGAACATGGCTTCGACCAATGCCGCAACGCTGGGTATGGATTTGCCCTTGAAGAGAATCGACTCGAGTTGAAGCTGAACGTGATATGTTTTTTTGAACTGACGATAATAGGCATCGTAAGCTTGCAGAATCGGATGGCTCAGCAGCGCGGCGCGGTCTTGACCTGCAAAGCGTGCACGCAATTCTTCTTCAAGCGCAGCTTTCCGTTTTTCCAGTTCGGCATGATGCGGCGGATTGATGACCTCGCGCATGACGAGCAGGCCCGCGTGTGCGGTTGGATAAGTTGTTTTCCACAAGTCGGATACTTGGAACATTGATCTCTCCTGGTTTGGCTCGACCCAAGCTCAAAATACAAACCAGCCTACAATGGTTGTAGCAATTGTGACCGTGATGTTATCCACATCTTTGAGCGGCAGCGATTCGACCAGTGTGCCGACCACGGCAACGATGGTAAGAGGTATTAGAAAATTGCTAAAAGATCTGCTGAAAATGCCCACCGAAACATAAATGAACAGGATCAAGGCGCTCATCAGCCAGCCGCCCACGAGAAAGCTAAGCGAACCGGCCAGAGATTTCTCGCCACCCCACGGCAGTTTCAGCGAGTTGACGCGACGCCCGACAATGTCAGCCAAACCATCGCCTCCGCACATCAGCATCAGAGAGGTCATGCCGACGGGCGAGTTTTTCCAGAAGAGGATGGTCAGGATCACAAAGGCAATCCCATAATACAACGGACCGCGCAGGATTTCGCGCGGGTTCCCCGTGCGAGACATCGCCTGAACTGCGGATTCATCCTTGACGATACCCAGCCCAACCAGCACAAATTGCAGGACGATCATAAGGGGGACGAGGGCCGCCAGCCAACGCACTTCAGGTTTATCCGGAAACATCAACCAGCACAATACGAAGATCGGACCTGTGCCGATATGAATCAGTTTGCGGCTCAGACGCGGCTCCACCCAGCCGCGCTGGGCAAGGAAGTCCATCAGGCGTAGGAAAGCCAGAGCAATGGCGAAGGTGATGATGGTAGCGACAATGCTGTTCATTTATGACCTCTCTTCAGTGTTTGATGCGGCGGATTGATGGCCTCGCATGACGAATAGGCCCGCGTGCGCGGTTGGATAAGTTGCGTTCCATGTGTCGGATACATGAAACATTATGTTTTTGGTTCGGCGCACGTAATGATTTTTCTTTTTAGAAGTTCAACTGTAAGCTCACAAATCATCATTATTGCGCCACGAATCGTTATGATACCTTGAATTAGAGGTTGTACGTTTTTTAGTTCAACAGAAATAAGTTCGACCATGGTTGCGGTTGTAGGAGTACTTGCTTCGTATTCCGAATTCTTATCAACGATCCATAATGTCTTAGGAAGTATCAAAGGCTCTTCTGGCTGAAAGGTATGTCGGTCACGTATTACTGCAAACCCATGCTTTGTCTTATTGTAAGCTCTGATGTAGATGCGGTTAAAGAGATATGCGGTGCCAGCTCTTGCAAGAAAAAATATTACATTCCTTATAGTGCATCGACAATATGTTCATATCGAGGGTAGATGTCCGCTGAATAATTTCATCTAATAGTGGTAATCGAAGAGCAGTTTTTAGCCCACCTCCGTTTTTTACTAGCCCATAAATTTCTTCGACACTAGTGGGAGGAGCAGATTTCTTCTTGATTTCATATGTTAGATAATTATAAATAATCCCTACCCCTTCATCCCTATGCCTTACAGCTATACATAACGCTCCAAGATCTTCGAGAGCCGCCATATATTCTGAGTAGATTTTTGCAGCTAATAGTTTTTTCTTATCAGAATCGTTTGCGGCCTGAATAACTGCTAGCATTGCATCTGCTGCGTACAAATGGCCCAAGCTTCCAAATTCTTCGTAATCTCTCAAGAAGCGAATTGCAATTTTGGTCCCAATTTCTAATTCATTATTTTCCATGCCAGGTTATTGAAATATAATCTCTTCCACGAGACAACTTTACTCGCCTATCAATTCTATTCCGCTCGATACGGCGCTTGTCTATCGATATTGCCAACGAAGTCTGCCAAGTTGGTGTGTCCAAGTTTTTGCCGGATCGCCATGTTCTCGCCCAAGTGATACCAATAATGATAAATTACTCGCTGTAAAAGATTGCCGCACATGCGTGCGGTCGGTTTGCCTTTGTTGATTATAAATTGTCCCAGTTTGGCTGAGGTCAGGCTGTCGAGCCATGGATCAGCAGCTTTGGTGATTGTGCGCCATGCCTTCAGAACATCTTTAAGCGCGGGCGTGCTGGCAGGTGCTCCGTATGCAAAAGTCACGTTCATCTCAGGGAAAAGTATTTGACCTTGAGCAAAATACAAGAAATAACGTTGCTCCTGCCATGCCAAATGTCCGATATTCCAACTGATGCAATTCATGGGCAGCAGACGCTTACGGGCATCTTTATCGTTCACCCCCTTGACAGCCCGTATGAATTCACTCCTCGTAAATCGTAATTGTTCAACGAGAGGATGAGCCATATTGCCTCCTTTTTATTGGAACCGAATCTCTTCGACGCGCCAGCTTTCTTCGCCCATCAACTTTTTCAAGCGCGATAACAATTCCACATCAATGCGGGTCGTGTCGCTGGGGAAGTCAATCAAATGTCCCTTGCCTTCCTCGAACACATGGAACGAGAAGCGGTCTTGTCCGTGGAATGAAATCAATGTGCCGTAAAGCGTTTTGATTCGGCGCTTATCATGTTCCTTGTCGCCCGTCGAACGCAGGATCACCGTGATCTGTTTCGGCGGATGCGTTGAGTCTTCTTCCTGCGCGAGCGGAACATATAACGATGGTGGAAGTTTCGGCCCGACCTTCATCGACACAACGGGCTGCACTGCAACCGCTTCGCGCGGGACTTCGACCGGTTTCTGTTCTTCAACTTCTGCTTCGCTTTGAGCTGATTCGGTAATATCGCGTGCCTCGATATTTTTGTCGTACATCTTTGGTTCCGCGCGCGCGGCAATCTCCGCGGCTTCAAACGATGGTTGCCATTCCTCATCCCAGCCATCAGGGAAGTTATCGGGTGGAGGCGGGAAATCATTTGTTTTCGAATCATTCGCAGATGCAGGCTTCGCGGCATAAGCAACCGGCTTCTCCGCAACTTGAGAGATAGGTGCAGGCGCGCGTTTGACGGGTTGAGTCGCAGGACGCGGCACAGCCTTCGAAACGGGAGCAGCTGGCAGAGTCGATGGACGCAGCTGGTTATCCAATGCTTCTGTCACTTTGATTTCAGTGCGAATCGAATCCACCAAAACCTTTGGTGGCGTACTGCTCGTATCCGCTTTGCCCTCGACGATGATGATTTGCCCGATGCTCAATTGCTCGCGGTGTTTTTCCCAGGTGCGCGGGAAGAGCACCAGCTCGATGTTGCCTTGAATATCTTCGATGGTGACGAAGCCCATGGCCTTGTTGGTCTTGGTCATGTATGGTCGAACGTTGGTGACCAACCCTGCCACGCGAATCTTTTCTTCATGCTGCGCTTCGTTCAACTGCCCGGAAAAATGTGTGACGATTTGTGTGAGCGTGGGTTGATACGGCGTGAGCGGATGATCGGAAATGTAAAGACCGATCAGCTCACGTTCCCAATTGAGTTGTTCGCGTTTATCCACGTTGTTGACATCGGGCAACGTGATGGTTTCCGTCACGCCAGTCACCGCGCCGAACAAACTAAGTTGTCCTGCTTCCGCCGCGCGGAAATGATTACTGCTGATGGCAACGATGCGCTCCAGCGACGCCAATAGCGCGGCGCGGTTTCCAAACGAATCCATCGCGCCGACTTTGATCAAACATTCCAGGGCGCGCTTGCCAACCGCGCGCAAATCCACGCGGCGTGCAAAGTCATTCAGATCTTGGAATGCGCCGTTTCGTTTGCGCTCTTCAATGATCAACTCCACCGCGCTTTGACCCGTGTTCTTGATCGCACCGAGCCCAAAGCGGATGTTGGGTTTGCCATCCACATCTTCAATTTCAAAATCCCAGCCGGATGTGTTGATTTGCGGTGGGAGCACCGGTACGCCCATCGAGCGCGCATCGGCAACATACAAGGCAACCTTTTCAGTTTGTCCCGCCGAGGCGGAAAGCAGAGCCGTCATATATTCAGCGGTGTAATTGGCTTTGAGATATGCGGTCTCGACTGCGATCACGCCATAATCAGCCGCGTGCGATTTGTTGAAGCCGTAACGCGCGAACTCTTCCCAGTCAGAATAAATTGCTTCAGCGATTTCGGAAGCCATTCCCTGCTTGATTGCGCCCGCTACAAATTTCTTGCGATGCTTCTCAATGTCTTCTTTCTTTTTCTTCGAGATGGCTTTGCGTAATTCATCCGCTTCGGATGGCGTATATCCCGCCAGTTCCACTGCAGCGCGCATCAACTGTTCCTGGTAGAGCGGAATGCCATACGTAGATTCAAAAATGGGTTTCATCGCCGGATGACGATATTCGACTTCCGCTTCGCCGTGCATGCGCGCAATGTAATCGGGGATGAACTGCATCGGGCCGGGACGATATGCCGCGACCATGGCGATGACGTGATCCAGCTTGGTCGGCTTCATTTGGACGATGTAGCGCGTCATCCCACCGCCTTCCACTTGGAAGACGCCCGCAGTTTGTCCACTGCCCAACAACTCAAACGCTTTCGGATCATCGAGCGGAATATTATTCAAATCCAAATGAACACCGTGACGCTTCTCGATCATGTCGCAAGCTTTCGCCATCACGCTCAACGTGATGAGCCCGAGGAAATCCACTTTCAACATACCGAGCGAATCGAGGATGCCCATTTCAAATTGCGTCACCGTTTTGATGGGCGTCTCTTCCGAGCCGGAGGTGGGACGATGCAACGGAAGATATTCAAGAATGGGCTTATCGGAGATCACCACGCCCGCGGCATGTGTGCCGGCGTTGCGCACCGTGCCTTCCATCCTCGCTGCAATGTCAATCAGTTCATGCAAATGCGGGGTCGAATCGTAAACTTCCTTGAATTCAGGGATCGCCAGCGCGTCTTCCATCGTGGTTGCGCGTCCCGAAACGAACGGCACCAGCTTTGCGATGCGGTCTACTTCATTCAATGGGATGTCCATCACGCGGCCCACGTCACGCAAAGCGGCTTTGGTTCCCATCGTGCCGAACGTGATGATCTGCGCGACCTTGTCGCTGCCGTATTTCTTCGTACAATATTCGAGCACCTCCGCGCGGCGGTCATCGCGGAAGTCGAGGTCAATATCCGGCATCGAAACGCGTCCGGGATTGAGAAAACGTTCGAAGATCAATTCATGTTGGATGGGATCAACAATCGTAATGTTCAATGTATAAGCGATGATCGAACCCGCCGCCGAACCGCGTGCGTTGTACCAGATTCCATTTTCACGCGCAAAGCGACATAAATCCCACACGATCAGGAAATATGCATCGAAGCCCATTTTGTGGACGACGCCTAACTCGTATTCGAGTTTTTCGCGGACCTCCTGGCTGGCCGCGCGATTCCCATAACGACTTCTCGCTCCTTCTTCACACAAATGGCGGAGATAGGTTTCTGCGGTATATCCTTCGGGAACCGGAAACTCCGGCAGATGATAACCCTTGAAGGAAAGGTCAACGTTACAGCGTTCGGCAATGAGCAAAGTATTGCTTAATGATTCGGGAACTTCCGCGAATAACTGGCTCATCTCCTGCGGCGTGCGCAGATAATATGAATCATCGGTCATGCGCATCCGTTCGGGATCGGATAATAACGATTGCGTTTGAATCGCAAGCAAAATATCCTGCAGACGCGCATCGTCTGGATTGATATAATGCACATCATTGGTTGCAATGAATTTTGCAGAATGCTTGGCGCCCATCTCAACCAACCTGCGATTGAGATCGGTGATTTCTTTGATATTGTGTTGCTGCAGTTCAACGAAGAATTGGTCGGGGCCGAAGACATCGTAATACCAGTTCATGCGCTTGACCGCTTCTTCGGGCTGGTCATCCAGCAATGCGCGCGGAATTTCCGCGGACATGCAACCGGAGGTGCAGATCAGCCCTTCGGAGTGAGCCGCTAAAAAGTCGTGGTCGATGCGGGGATAATAATAGAAGCCATCGAGCTGTGCGGCGGAAGCAATCTTCAAAAGATTCTTGTAGCCCGTTTCATTTTCCGCGAGCAGAAGCAAATGATAGGAGGAACGGTCAAGTTTTGAATCGCGGTCGTGCATGGTGCGCGCCGCCATGTAGGCTTCGAGTCCGATGATGGGTTTGACGCCTGCCTCTTTCGCCGCCTTGTAAAAATCAATCACGCCGAACATCGTGCCGTGATCGGTGATGGCAACCGCCGGCATATCCATTTCCTTGACGCGTTTGACCAGCTTCTTGATGTTGCTAAAGCCGTCGAGCAGGGAGTATTCGGTATGGACGTGAAGGTGAGCAAAGGTCATGGGCTGTTGCGATTATAGCACCTCGACCTTAAATTAGAACAAATGATTGCCTTAAAAAGTTCTGCTATTTTGGTAGATGTCTTGCCAAAGGATGCTTTTTTATTCTCATTGCACATTACTTTACTTCTTATAGGTTTCTAACAACTTACTTTTATCCCTATGCTATAATCCCATCCCGAAAGGCGATGAATGCTCCAGAAGTTTGCCTGCCCTGCCTGCACTGCGTTCTTTGGTGTGGTCTTTCAGGGTCAGTGTCTTCCCTCTACGAGGACTTCGCGGGGCTTCCCCAGGCTTGAAAGGTTTTTATGCTTCAGAAATTTGTCAGTGTCTTTGGGGGCGACCCCAATAAACGTACCGTTGAAAAATTAGCCGGAATTGTCGACGAGATCAATTCGCTCGAGCCAGAGTTTGAACAGCTCAGCGATGAGGCTTTGCGCGCTAAGACGGAGGAATTCAAGGCGCGGCTTTCCCTCACTCCAGTCTCTTTGCCCGCGGGAGAGGGTGTCCAAAGGACGGATGAGGAAAATGAAAAAGAGATTCAAGACATCCTTGAAGAAATTCTCCCCGAAGCCTTTGCGGCGGTGCGTGAGGCATCGAAGCGCACGATTGGATTGCGTCATTATGATGTTCAAATGTTGGGTGGGATCGTCCTGCATCGCGGCCAGATCGCTGAGATGAAAACCGGCGAAGGCAAGACGTTGGTCGCTACGCTCCCGCTTTATCTCAACGCGCTGACGGGACGCGGCGTGCATCTCGTCACGGTCAATGATTATTTGGCGCGGCGCGACGCGCGCTGGATGGCGCCCATCTTCGACATACTTGGAATATCGGTCAGCGTTTTGCAAATGGCCGCCGTCACTGAGAATGGCAAGAAGGCTTTCCTGGTTGATTTCCAAAAAGAATCTCCGCACGAGGATCAGAATCATTTGCGGCTGGTGGATCGCGTCGAAGCTTATAACGCTGATATCACCTACGGCACGAACTCTGAATTCGGTTTTGATTATCTCCGCGACAACATGACGATGAGCTTAAATGACCGCGTCCAACGCGGACATTATTACTCCATCGTGGATGAAGTGGACAATGTGTTGATTGACGAAGCGCGCACGCCGCTCATCATCTCCGGTCCGGCGCAGGGCGACCTCGAGTGGTACGGCAAGATGGCACAGGTGGTTAAACAGTTGAAGCCTGAGGATTACGAGGTCAATGAGAAAGACCGCGCCGTCAATTTGACGGAAGTGGGTTTGGCGCACGCAGAACAATTAATCGGTCAGCCGCTGATGGATCCGGACCGACCCGAAGATGTCACGCCCGAACAGGCGCACCTGACCGGCTTCCTCGAACAAGCGATGCGCGCACAATATTTATTTCATCGCAATAAAGATTATCTCGTGCAGGGCGGCAAGGTTGTGATCGTGGATGAGTTCACGGGCCGCCTCATGCCCGGACGAAGATGGTCGGACGGTCTGCATCAGGCGGTGGAGGCCAAGGAGAACGTGCGCGTCGAGCCGGAGAACGTGACTTATGCGACCATCACCCTGCAAAATTATTTCCGCATGTATAAGAAGCTGGCGGGCATGACCGGCACCGCGCTGACCGAAGCGGAAGAGTTCAGCAAGATTTATAAACTGGAAGTGATGACCGTCCCAACTAATTTGGAATATCAGGCGCTGGGAGATAGCGCGCCGCTGGTCGAGATCAAAGCCAAGGATGAAGAGAATTATCAGTATTCGTATTTTGCTCGAAAGGATGATGGCAAAGAACCGGTTTATTATCGCCGCAAAGATTATCCCGATGCCATATATCGAACCATCGAATCGAAGTTACGCTCCATCGTAACGGAGATCGTTCGTTATCATGTGTTGGGACGCCCGATGCTGGTCGGTACCACTTCTGTCGAATCATCCGACCGTTTATCGAATCGACTCAAAGCCGAGCCTGTGCGGCGTCTGATGCAAATTCTATTGATTCGTCACGGTTTCATAAAATCGAACAATCGCGAGGAAGATGGGCGGCTCATTCCTGAACTCCAGCCGTTCAACGAATCGCTGGAAAAGATTACGCCGGATGCCTTGCGAAAGTTTGGCTCATCGTTTGGCATGACCAACATCAGCCTCGATGATCCATCGAATCTTTCCACGCTTCTGGAAATTTTGAATTTACCGAAAGAATCCATGGATAGACTAAAGTCGGTGCTGCAAGCCGGTGTACCGCATCAGGTTTTGAACGCGCGCAAGCATACCGAAGAATCGCAAATCATTGCGGGCGCAGGCGCGTTTGGTGCGGTGACCATCGCCACGAACATGGCAGGCCGCGGTGTGGATATCAAACTCGGCGGCGAGCTGGCGGAAGAGGTCATCTCGGCGGTCAATCGGGTTTTGCGCCGCGCCGGTTATGAAGATCCGTTCGACATGCCGCTCGAAGAGCGTCGCCAGGCCCTGCAAAAAGTGGATCCATCGCAATATGGATTTTATGAAGCCGAGGTCAAACATTTTCTGCAATACTTCGAAGATATGGAGCGGGTCAAACAACTCGGCGGCCTGCATATCATCGGCTCGGAACGTCATGAGGCGCGCCGCATCGATAACCAACTGCGCGGCCGTTCCGCGCGCCAGGGCGATCCCGGTTCGTCGCGCTTTTATCTTTCGCTCGAAGATGATCTTATGCGGCTCTTTGGCGGTGAGCAAGTCAGCGGCTTAATGCAGCGACTCAAGGTGGACGACTCGCTTCCGCTCGAAGCGCGCATGGTCAGCGGCATCATCGAAAATTCACAGCACCGCGTCGAGGGCGCCAACTTCGATGTCCGCAAGCATCTGCTTGAGTACGATGACGTGCTCAACAAACAACGCGAACAAATCTATTCACAGCGCGACCGCATCTTCACCAAGGAAGATTTGACCGAAGATGTGGACGGGATGTTGCAATCCGAGGTTCAGAGGCGCGTCGAGCTTGGATTAAGCGATGAAGAAGGTCCATGGAAATTGATTGCATGGCTCGAGCAGGTTCAACCGCCGTTTGAATCCGAAGGGCGCCTCGTTCCGACCTTTGGGCTGGCTCTGGTTCTCGAAGAATTGAACAAGTCTGACGATGTTCGCGCAGCAACGCCGGATATCGTTTCCCGGGCGATAGAAATCGAACACTCCCATGCATTGCGCGCCATCGAGGCTTTGATCGAACACACGGAAGAGACTCTTGATAATCAAATCTCCGAACGCAGCGATGCTTTGGATGCCTATTTTCAAACCCTGCGCGATTCCGAAGAGCCCATCCGTTCCCAGAAGGTTACCGAAGAGCTGAGCGGTTTGATTCATTTTCAATTGCGATTGAATGGCGAACAATCCCGTTTGCTGACCGATGATCCCGATGAATTCAAAAAATGGCTAGAAGAGTATGTCGAATCGAATTTGATTGGCATCAACGCCAATCGCGTCATCGGCGCGGTGGAGCGCCGCTTCAACGCGCCATTGGGATTAAAGCCAGATGTTTCTGATTGGGATCAGGCTTCGAATCAAATCATGAGCGCAGCGCGTGAATTGATGACGCGCCAGCGCGAGCAATTGACCTCGCAGGTTCAACATGATCTGGAAGCCATTCTACAGCGCGAAACGTCCAATGATGATTCAAGCAAACTGCGCATCTTGTTATCGCTGTCTCAAGGTGTGCGCACCCTCTTCGATCAGCGAACCCATCGTCAGCTTCGACAGGTGTTCAATCGTTTCACCTACGTTTATCTTGCTGCGCAATTGCTTGAAAACCGTACTGCTGCGGACGTGACTGATGCCGTGCTTGACCATCTCGAAGAAGCGGAGTCCGCGTTGCAGACCACATGGGGACAAAGCGAATTCGCTCGTCTGAGTCAGAACGCCACCAAGCTATCAGACTTCGGGGCTGCCGCGAAAGTATTCGGTGAAGAAAGGCAAAGTGAGGAAGTATCCGCTTTGAGTGAGTCCGAGCGAGGGCAACTGATCCAGGCGATTGGATCGTATGTTCTTAATGAAGTCAAACGCCAGCTATTGTTGGGCGCGATCACAGAGTTATGGGTCGAGTATTTGACGAAAGTCGAAGCCCTGCGTGTTTCAATCGGACTTGAGGCTTATGCACAGCGCGACCCGCTGGTACAATATAAAGGCAAGGCTTCGGAGTTGTTCCAACAATTGCTGACGGACGTTCGTGCCGCTGTGATTGGACGGGTGTTCTCGTATCAACCGCGGCGCATCGAGATCACGCCAACGGAAGTTGCCGAAGTGCCACCTGAAGCGCAGATCGCACAAGTTGAAAGCAGCAAGAAGAAACGAAAGAGACATTAACACCCAATAGTTACAGGCATGGCCGAGCGAGTCACTGCAATCTTAAAGAACTATCGCGCCCTCCCCAAGGTGGAATTACATCGCCATTTGGAGGGCACGTTGCGTTTGGACACCATGCTCGATATCGCGCGTCAGCATGGCATCACCATTCCTGCCGATATTTTGCGTCTCAGCACGCTGGTGCAAATGCAGGAAGAGGAAAAATACACATTTCAAAACTTCCTTGCCAAGTTCAACACGCTGAGATTGTTTTATCGTTCACCTGAGGCAATTCATCGCATCACGCGCGAAGCCATTGAAGATGCGGCCAAGGATAATGTGAAATATATGGAATTGCGTTTCACGCCCGTGGCGCTCAGCCGCGCCGAACGGTTTCCGCTTCACGATGTGATTGACTGGGTGATCACCAGCACGGATGAGGCCGCGAAAAACTTCGGCGTGACGGTACGGCTGATCGCGTCCGTCAACCGGCATGAAAGCCACGAACTCGCTGAACAGGTCGCATGGCTCGCTGCGGAACAAAAGGATCGCGGGCTGATTGCGATGGACTTGGCGGGCAACGAAGCCGAGTTCAAATCCGAGCCGTTTTACGGTGTATTCAAGGAAGCGCGGCAAGCTGGATTGCATCTCACCATTCACGCCGGGGAATGGGGACCGGCAGCGAACGTTAAAGAAGCCATCGAAGTGATGGGAGCGGAACGCATTGGCCATGGCGTGCGTGTGCTTGAAGACAATCAGGTAGTTGCCTTGGCAAAGGAACGCAACACTGCATTCGAAGTCTGCGTGACGAGCAATTATCAAACCGGCGTTGTGCCTGCGCTGGAAGCACATCCGTTGGGAGCCATGCTCAAAGCGGGATTGAATGCAACGATCAACACCGACGACCCCAGCATCTCACGCATTACGCTCAGCCAGGAATATCACACCGTCTGCGAAAGCCTGGGCTTGTCCATGGACACACTCAAGGAACGAATCGTTGCCGCGGCTCGGGCGGCATTTCTATCCGACGATGAACGCGATCAGCTGGTGAAACAACTGACGAAAGAATTGAAATTGTAGTAAAATCGCACAATCATCACAGGGTATCAAAGGCGCTCCTTTGTACCTCGCGAGCTTGTTGCGAGTTCACCTTACAGGTGACCGAGATAACCACCAAAGGAGCCGACATGAACGATTTTTTTAACGCACGTGATAGTTTGAAAGTGGGGAAAAAGGAATATGGTTTTTACCGACTCGACGCATTGGAAGAAGCGCATCTCACCGACTTGAAGCGGCTACCGTTTTCGATCCGCATCATGCTCGAGGCAGCACTACGTCAATGCAATGACCAAGAGATCACACAAGAAGACGTAAAAAACATAGCCGAGTGGAAGCCGCAAGGTGCTCGTCCCGGGATTGCATTTTTGCCCGCACGCGTGGTCATGCAGGATTTCACAGGAGTCCCAGCGATTGTGGATTTGGCTGCGATGCGCGCGGCCGTTGCCCGTCTCGGTGGTGACCCGAAGAAGATCAATCCGCTTGTGCCAGTTGATCTCGTGATTGACCATTCCATCCAGGTCGATTTCTTCGCGACGGCGGATGCGCTCAACCGCAATACCGAAGTCGAATTTCGACGCAACCGCGAGCGCTACGAATTTTTGAAATGGGGACAAAAAGCGTTTCGTAATTTCCGCGTGGTCCCGCCCATGACGGGCATCGTGCATCAGGTCAATCTCGAATATCTTGCTGATGTGGTGATGACCAAAACAGAGAACGGCGAAACCGTTGCATTTCCTGATACGCTGGTTGGCACCGACTCGCACACCACGATGATCAATGGTCTCGGCGTGCTGGGTTGGGGTGTGGGCGGCATCGAAGCCGAAGCGGTGATGCTCGGACAGCCGATGGACATGCTCTTGCCGGATGTGATCGGCTTCAAACTTCACGGCAAATTAAGAGAGGGCGTGACCGCCACTGATCTTGTTCTCACTGTGACTCAAATGTTGCGCAAGAAGGGCGTGGTGGATAAGTTCGTCGAGTTCTTCGGTCCCGGCCTCGACTCGATGTCCCTGCCAGACCGCGCCACCATCGGCAACATGGCTCCCGAATACGGCGCGACCATCGGCTATTTTCCGGTGGATGCTGAAACGCTTCGTTATATGAAGTTGACCGGTCGCCCGAACGAAGTGATCGAACGAACCGAAGCATATATGCGCGCACAAGGATTATTCCGCGACGCCGCCTCGCCTGATCCCGAATTCACGGATACGCTCGAACTCGATCTCAACTCAGTGGTACCTTCCTTGGCTGGACCCAAACGTCCACAGGATCGCGTGGCAATGTCTGAACTCAAAGAGACGTTTGAGAAAGCCTTAACGGCTCCGGTCAAAGAGCGCGGCTTTGAATTGAAGCCTGAAGCATTGAACGCCGAAGCGACATTCGTCACCCCTGCGAAGCAGGGGCAGGCTAACAGCGGCTCGCGCACGATGAAGCATGGCGCGGTAGTGATCGCCGCAATTACTTCATGTACCAACACCTCCAACCCATCGGTATTGATCGCGGCGGGATTGGTAGCAAAGAAAGCCGTAGAAAAAGGGCTGACCGTTCAGCCGTATGTCAAGACGTCGCTCGCGCCCGGCTCGCGCGTGGTGACGGATTACTTGAAAAAAGCGAATCTGCTCGACCCGCTTGCGAAGCTCGGATTCAACGTCGTGGCTTATGGATGCACAACCTGCATCGGCAACAGCGGCCCGCTTTCGAGTGAGGTCTCGCGGGCCGTGACCAGCAGCGATCTGGTTGCCGCGGCGGTGCTTTCGGGCAATCGCAACTTTGAAGGCCGCGTCCATCCGCTGGTCAAAGCGAACTTCCTTGCCTCGCCGCCACTCGTCGTGGCATATGCGTTGGCCGGCACCGTTGATATTGATCTTAACCAAGAACCGCTTGGCACGGATACAAAAGGCCAGCCCGTTTATCTTAAAGATTTATGGCCCAGCCAGGATGAGATCAAAGCGGCCATCGCATCCAGCCTGGATGTGAGCATGTTCAGGGATCGCTATTCCAGCGTGTTCGAAGGCTCGGATATGTGGAAGGCGATCAAGGTTTCCGGCGGTGATATTTATCAATGGGATGAAGCTTCAACCTATATTCACCATCCCCCGTATTTCCAGACCTTGACAATGGATGTCCCATCCGTGAACGATATCAAAGGCGCACGCGTGCTTGGACTTTTTGGTGACTCGATCACGACCGATCACATCTCACCCGCCGGCAACATCGCCGCGGATTCTCCTGCTGGAAAATTCCTGCAGGAGCGCGGCGTTCAGCCTAAGGACTTCAATCAATATGGCGCGCGGCGCGGCAATGACTTGGTGATGGCGCGCGGCACGTTTGCGAATATTCGCCTCAAGAATTCGCTCGTAGCTCCGGAGGAAGGCAACTGGACGAAGCATTTTCCAGAAGAATCGGTGATGCCCATCTATGATGCGGCGATGAAATATCAAAGCGAGGGCGTGCCTGCGATTGTGATTGCGGGCAAGGAATACGGAACCGGCTCCAGCCGCGATTGGGCCGCGAAGGGGCCGCTCCTTCAAGGCGTCCGCGCGGTGATCGCAGAATCGTTCGAGCGCATTCATCGTTCCAACCTCGTCGGCATGGGCATCCTGCCTTTGAAGTTCATGGATGGACAGAACGCCGAAGCGCTTAGCTTGAAAGGGGATGAGCTTTATGATATCGGAGGCCTGAGCGGTGATATGAAGCCGAAGAGCTTTGTCACAGTGCGCGCCCAGAGACCGGATGGCACGGTGATTAAGTTCAGAACCACTGTATTGTTGAACACCGGTGTGGAAGTGAATTACTATCGCAACGGCGGCATATTGCATACGGTGCTGAGAAATCTGGTAAAGTAGCATAACTGAAATGTGACGGTCACTTTCGAAGTGACCGCCACATTTTTATATGGGACTATGTCCGAAACATGGAAGTGCCTTCACATAAGACCATCTCAAAAATACCCGCGCCGCCGTGAAAACCGCTATATATCGTGATTAGCCTTTTCAGCGAACCTATATTTGGTCTTAAAGATGAATATACTGTGATAATAACGTGACAATTATCCGCGTAGGCTTGCGAATTGTAAAGAAAGTGCAAACTATCTGTAAAGCATTAGTAATGCCTCAATTGTATACAAATAGCTTAATGTGCATTAATATATTATTTAGAAAGGAGAATAGAAATGCTTCAACATTTAAAGAAAGGGGCAGGGTCGGTGAAGCATACATTACTTGTTCTTGAAGCACAAGCTTATAAGACGATTCAGATGAGCGTGGATGAAATAAGAGTGCTTAGGAGAACAAGTATGCAAGCGTTTCAATATTTGGAAAGAGGTCAGGGGTTGGTGGAATACGCGTTAATTCTTGTCTTGGTTGCTATTGTAGTTGTTGCAGTCCTTATGATCCTTGGGCCGAGAATAGGAAATGTGTTTAGCTCCATCAATAAGAGCCTGAGTGGCATATAACTGGCCTCAATAAAATTTCCCACTGTCGGTGGGAAATTTTATTTAAAGTGAATCAAATTGTGATGGGGGTGGCCTGCCTGACCGAAGTGGCCTGCATGGACCACGGACCCGTCCATGTGATGGTGACGGGGATGATCCTGCCTTTCAAGTCTTCATCCGATTCGATAAAGACAAGTTTATTAGTCGGCGTGCGGCCCTTCCAACGGTTCTTTACTTTTTCCTCGAAGAGCACATCGACGGTTTGACCGAGATATTTTTTGTTGATCTCGTCCACGATCTTTTCCTGCAACTCTTCCAGCGTGCGGAAGCGGCGCATCTTTTCCTCGTCCAGAACGTTATCGTCCATGCGACGCGTGGCCACCGTCCCTTCACGGGAGGAGTAACGCGCCAAATGAGCGACATCAAGTTTCAGGTCCGATAAGACGCGAACCGTTTCCATGAATTGCTGATCCGTCTCGCCGGGAAATCCGACGATGATGTCGGTCGCAATTGAGCAATCCGGAATCTTCCGGCGGATTTTTTCTACAAGCTCGCGATAATCTTTTTGAGTGTAGCCGCGCTTCATATTAGCAAGCACTTCATTATCACCGGCTTGAATCGGGACTTCGATGTGCGGCATGACTTTCGGAAGCTCGGCAACCGCGTCCATCAACTCTTCGCTAAAATAATTTGGATGCGAAGTGAGGAAGCGGATGCGTTCGATGCCTTCGACTTGATGCACGATGCGCAGCAGCGCGGCCAGATTCGGACCGTCGGGCACATCCTTGCCATACCGATCCACGATCTGACCGAGCAGCGTGATCTCCTTGACGCCTTGCGAGGCAAGCGAACGAATCTCGCTGACGATATCGCCAACGGGACGGCTACGCTCGATGCCACGTCGAAACGGGATGATGCAAAATGTGCAGGCGTGCGAACAGCCATAAACAATCGGCACATGCGCGCTGATGAGCTCGCCGCGTTCATGCTGAGGCAGAATCAAATCTTCATCCATCATCGCGAAGCGGCGCGTCGTTTCATCGGATTCGATGGCGCGGACTTCGCCTTGAGTCAAGAATGATACCAGCGGCCCGGGGTCAGAGGGCGGCGAAAAGACATCCACGAACGGAAGTTTGGTGCGCAGTTTTTCCGCGCCGCGCACGCCGACCAGACATCCCATCAGGTTGATCACGAGATTCGGGTTTTGTTCCTTGAGCGGCCGCAGCGAGGTCACGCGCCCGAGCGCCTTGTCTTCCGCGGATTGCCGCACCACGCAGGTGTTTAAAACAATAACATCGGCTTCTTCAGGTTTATCGGTAAAGGTGTAACCCAAGTGCTCCAGCGACGAGCCGACGCGCTGCGAGTTGGCTACGTTCATCTGACAGCCTTCAGTCCAAATGTGATATTTCATAGAAGGCAGATTATACCAAGCGTAGCTGAGATTTGAGGCTCGAGAGTCGGGAATCATGGTTTTGGATTCGGTAAAATAGCCTTAAACCTGCTTAATGACTTCCGACCCGTAATGGCTTATTGTTTGTATTCAATGATAGAACAACATCTCCGAATTCATCGTGAATTCGAAGATGTTCATTAATAGCAAAGGTTGAATCCAGTTAACTCACTATTCTCTTTTACGCCCGCCCAAATAAAACCCTATTGTATGGAACAAGTTTTCAAGTGACCTGGATCCGGATCTCCAAACGTACTATTGTTGCAACCCACAGTTGTGGGACCAGTGAAAGTTTGGTAGAAGTATTGACCGTTTGCTCCATATTGAATCTGATGCGTGCCGCTCGGAATATTGACCGTCCCGTTCTCGGTAGCAGCATATGTCCAAACCGGAGTAGCTGTTGGCGCAGCAGTTGGAACGTTTGTAGGTGCAGCCGATGTTGCCTGCGCCCCACTGCTGTTGTTGGCCACGCCCGACAGACTGTTATTCACTGAACTGAAAGTGCCGCCGATCCTCGGACCAAGCATCACCAGAACGGCAATCACCACAACGGCAACGAGCACAAGGATGAGCGCATACTCGACCAGTCCCTGGGCTTTTTTTGTCCTAGATTTTGAAATGAATGAGAACAATCGGAAAAACCTCCTTCCGCTATTTGGTTCATTTAATAATCGTAAAAATCTGTAAAATCGATATGATTATATCTCCGCTTATCCTTCAAGAATTAGATGTAACTTATCAAAACTGAAAAGACGTAAGAGCCATGTTCTTATGGTGATGAGATCATTCTAAATTTGAACCACGCGTCCTGATTACCTTACACATATGAGTTTTGGGTGATTTGGATCACAACAGGCTTCAGCTTAAGATGGGACAAGGTAGCCCGGAAATCAGGCAAGGAAGAAGTATCGGTGGCCAGTGCGCGTTTCAACCATCGCAAGCCGAGTTGAAACAAACTGAGACTGCGTTGATATGCTGGATCGACCTGGGAGCGAGCTGCGTCGCCTTGCCGCAGGACAAACTCACCCAGTTCATGACACCAGAGTGTTGCGATCGCAATGGCCAATAACAAATGATCAATTCGCCCAGCATGTTGTAAACGGGAATGTGCCATGTCAAAGCCGCCCGACTTATCATCGCGGAAGCTTTGCTCAATACTCTTGCGCAGGCTATATTCCCGTAGGCGCGCCTAGCAAGCAATTTGGTCAGTGATGATCGCCACTATTTCTGGCTCGCCTTTGGCGTCCGTCGTCCAAGTGACGGAGACATTGGTTTGCAGCTTGGTCTCCCGGGTGAGTAGAACATTTTGGAAATACTGATTGCAGTTGACAGGGACCCAATGATCCAATCGATCTGAAGTCCCATCGGGCAGTGTGATGTACGTGTTGCAAGCCACCCGAATCGCATAGTTCCAGGCTAATTCCAGGCATAATTGCGCCCAGTCGCAGTCCCGAAAGCCGGCATCGGCTAAAAAGGTGACCCGCTTGACATGTTTCTTCAGAAACTTTTGGACCCGCTCCAACATGTCTTTCAACTTGTTCACTTTCACCAAGCCTTCGCCTTCGATCACCGTCCAGGCCAAGGGAATCGCTCGACAGCCGTGGCGCAAAGAAACCCGAAAGATTTGCCAACGACCACCGAACACCTGCACGCCATCTAGAATAATCACGGCCTCGACCTCAGACCAACTGGATAACACATGTTCCAGAATCTTCTTGTAAAACATCCACACTCGTACATGACCATTCATCAACCAACGGCGGATCAATGTCACTCTCAACTCGGCTTTGGTTTCCAACGCCCTGCGCCCTTTCAGGGTGGTCAGACAGTTGGCAATCTTACTCAAGTTGCAGGATTGACTCTCTAACACACCTACAATGATCCAGATCCAGTTGGTCACCTGTTTGCCGTTTTTCACATGAACCAATTCTCTCAACTTTTCGTTCAATCGGTCGTACAATTCCTGACTACTGCTCATCATCGGCCTCCTTTGGTCGTGAAGCAACCAAATTATGCCTTACTTGTTGAGCAGTAGCCTTTATTCATTCTGTAAGGTAACCAGCCACGCGTCATAAAGCAGGGCGCCGAGGTTTTTCTCTACGCCCCTTTGTTTAGGCTACCTGCCTATGCCACATCTGCCGCTAATAGGATAAGTGTAGGCCGCACACTTATCCGTGTAAAGCATAACATTGTGAGTGTAAGGCATACACTGGCGGACGCGAAGCATCACATCGCCATTGCAAGGCGTAATATCGCGATGTGATGGCACAACATTACCAGTGTAAGGCGTAACATCGCGAGTGCAAGGCATCACATCGCCAGTGTAAAGCATCATATGGCAAGTGCAAAGCGAAATTTGGCTGTTTTTCGCAAGGAATCGCCCATTTTTGTATCATCTCAATAAATGGGGGTAGCGTAGGTCACGCCCAAGACGCGCCGAGATTCAGTTCGAGAGCACGTTGAGTGATCAGAATGGCCAAGGGAGGAATTTGGTGAGTCTCGGAAATCCGATCCTGAATGTAGGCATAGAAACTGATCCCTAGCTTGCGCGCCGTGTCTGCTAAGGTAGCAAACGTATCCCAGGCTTTTACGCCAGGCGGAGTTCGTGGACCGCGAAGTGACAGTGCCCTTCGGGCAAAGCTTACATCCCGTTTTCGGTCTCGTTGTCGCACCGTCAGTTCAGAAGCATTGTAATGTAAAGGAAGTTCTGGATGGACCAAGACCTGCAACAGGGAGTCTTTTTTCGCACGGGTTTTTTCAATGCGCTGATCGAGATCGTAGTAGCCCGTATGCGTGGAAAAGAGTTCATCGAATTCCGCATCCAACTGGGTCCGTTGCTCGGCGGACGGGTTTTGGCGATACGCCAGGAGCTTGTGGTAATAGTCCCAATACTTTTTGCGAAAGTCTTTCAAGAGTTCTCGATGCAGTGCCACCACCGGCTCTAATTTCTTGTACAGCCGTCCGTCGTGTACCCAACACAACATGAGTGCACGCGTCAGCCAATGGAAGACGGAGGCGTCGTCGCACAGCAGCATATCCACAATCGGAACGCCTGTTTCGGCATGATAGGCGGCCACCGCCGCCGCACCCAGAATGGCTGTGCGCTGTTGGATATTCAAATCCGGCAGCACCTGCTCCAAGCGAATGATAAAGTCCGTTTCTTCCCAGTCTGTTTCACTGCGCCACTTTGGCAAGATCTTCTGAGCTGCTTTCGATAAGGGCACGTGCTCCAGAATTTCCAAGGCTTCCCCATTCAGCCGGAAGATCCGCTTCCGCCCTTGGCGCAGAACGTCCAGCACGCTCAACCGATCTTTTCTAGGCTGGGTGTGAAAGGAAGTGTAAAGGGGATTGCACACCACCTGACAATATTGATTTTCTCCGTCCACCCGCGTCTCGGTATGATCGGTTTGTTGCCAGGGACTGCTGCGTAATCCCGCCTCATACACGGCAGCGCTCTCCGCATGAAACCCTACCGGCGCTTGGATCAACAGGTTGGACACTTCACCTTTCGATATCTGCACCCTCAGATTCTCCAGGAATTCTTGGATCTCGCCTGACACGTACTGCGTTCTTCAGTAAAGGCGCAGTCACTTCGTGGTTCACTCGTCCCCACTCCATAATACAGCGTCAACGCCAGACTCTTGATCCCCGGACCAATTGTCCGGTGTACCCCGGCGGCAATTCCGCCAAGTAGGTCTTGTGCTGCGATGCCGAGTAATATTTCTCTTTGTAAAATCTTACATTCTCCGCTTGGATCCGCACATCCTGCACCACCACCGTTTCGTAACCCTTGTATTTCGCATCTGCAGGCAGCCCCGCTCAATCCACTTTCAACACTTCTTCCCGATCTATTTTGATTTCCGTTTTCTTCTTGCTTTTATGGCGGGGGCGCACGGTATGCCGTTCTTTCTCTGAAGAATGATTCGGGGTGGGCGGCTTGGAAACATTCCACTTGACATTGGGTTTGCCTTGCCGAAGGTCCTTTCAATCGGTTGTTCTCATCTCGCAAGCGTTGATTCTCTGCTCGCACATCCCGCACTTCGGCACTTAACTGTTCGATCATGTTCAGCAGTTGCTTGACTAATTCGCGGGCATTCTCTTCTTGGATTGCGTTGAGATCAATCTCTTCGAACATCGTGCCGTTAGTTTACTCGCTTATTCTCACTCTGCAAAGCATTCAACACTTCCCTTCTCTTTCCCCCATTTTTTGAGATGATACCCATTTTAGGACAAAAATAAGAGCGCCGGGAAAAAATTCCCGACGCTCCTTTGTTCAAGCAGTCTGTTTCTTCAGCATCTCCAAATGATGCTTGCGGAACTTGGTCACCTTTGGGGCGACCACAGCCTGACAATATGGCTGGTTGGGGTTGTTGGCGAAGTATTCCTGATGATAATCTTCGGCCACGCTCATCTGACAGCCTTCGGTCCAAATATGGTATTTCATAGGGAGAGATTATACCAAGGGTAGTCGGAATTTGAAAAAAGCCGCCAGTACTGGCGGCTTAGGTATTTGCAGCTTTAAGTTGTTATGGGCACGTAACTGTTACGCCTGCTGGCAAGGTGTCCAATACGATTGGGTTATAGTATTGTGAGCCAGGGGTGGTCATGGCGGGATCGTTTGCATTAAGCGTAGTTGTAATAATGGGGGAGACAGTTGTCGTAATAAGCACAACTCCATTTGTACCTCCCGAAACAGTGGCCGGTGATGTCCTTCCCCAATGGGCACAAAGCGGAGCCTGTGATGCGCTAGTCACTCCTGTACCACTTCCGCCTGCAATGCCGGGCATGCTGCTATTGATATTGCTGAAGATACTGCCAATTCCGGGTCCGAGCACCATCAAGACAGCAATCACAACAATAGCAACCAGCACGAGAATAAGAGCATACTCAACTAATCCTTGACCTTCTATCTTTTTTGACTTCGATGATGAGAACATTTTAAATTAAATCTCCTCTAAAAATTTATAAATTATTTGGCGACGGGAACATAATTTGCAAAAGTAGCCATGTGTACCCAAATGGCATTGCAGAAAACGATGAACCAGATGACTGCAGCAACGAGCAGAACAACCATCGCGATGGAACGCACGGTCTTGTTGTTCTTGAACCATTGTAAAAATGGAAAAGCGCTCACTCCGCCCAAACCTGTGAGAATAAAGCCGGCCGCGACTACCTCATAGACTCCTGAACCAAGGTTGAGCGAATAAAGGCGGATACCTCCAATGATCGCGTCTAAGCCGGCGAAGAAAGAATAGATCGCTACCGGCAGAAGACTCCAGCCTTGCCAGAGTGCAATCGAGGTGGCTAGGAAAACAACGCCGAATAGCGTAATGGCATCTCCGTAAACCACATTGAAACTACCGGGCAGGGGCCAGGTGAATGAGATTTGCAAACCGGTGACAAAGCTTAATAGTCCGGTCATAAAGAAGATGGCGGCGTATGGACGCTGATCTTTTTCATCCATGCCTTTCCATAGATAAAAAAGCAACAGGATGGTAGCCGCGATCATGTTAATCATGACGAGGGTTAGAAAATCAATGAACATTTGATATTCCTTGTTTGTCGTGGATTTGGAATGGTGCCATGTGCATAAATTTCCTTCGATTTTTATTCGTGATTATTGATGAAGGATTTTATCCATCTTATCTTATTCTCGTTGCTGGTCAATAATTATTGTTTGCAATCCTGATAGGTTTTATCAATCTAACAAGATTGTCAGATTTTGTTGATAAAGATCTTTCAGTGACAACTTAACAATCCCAGCCGATGGCAGGGATTGTGTATCATGGTTTTGGGGCCTGAACCATCGTAGAATCGAGACAAAGGATCATCTTATGGGAACTCTATACTTCGGCGACAATCTTGATATTTTGCGGGAACACATCAAGGATGAAAGTATTGACCTGATCTACCTTGACCCGCCTTTCAATAGCAAGCAGGCTTATAACTTATTGTTCAAAACTCCCAAGGGACAAAACTCGGATGCCGAGATCACTGCCTTTGAAGATACTTGGCATTGGGGCGAACAGGCGGAAAAAGAATTCTCAGAACTTCTGCATCAATCCAACACCGATGTTTCCGAAATGATTCAGTCCTTGCGCCGCTTCTTGAAAGAAAGCGATATGTATGATGGCGTATTTAGTGATGATGGCGAATTGCTTGCTAGAATTGCATAGAGTTTTGAAACCGACCGGAAGCTTACCGGAAGCTTATATTTACATTGCGACCCCACCGCCAGTTATTATTTGAAAATCGTTTTAGACTCGGTGTTCGGAGTAGAAGATTTTCAAAACGAAATAACATGGAAACGTTCTTGCGCTCACAATGATACAAAACAAGGCCGAAAAGCATATGGCAATATCGCTGATATTCTTCTCTACTATACAAAAACTGAGGAATATACTTTCAATCCCCGATTTGAAAAATATGATGAAGAATATGTCAGGAAGACATACAACAACCTTGATCCTGATGGAAGGCGATGGAAATCTAGTGATCTAACTGGACCAGGCGGAGTGGCAAAAGGTAATCCATCCTATGAATTCTTAGGTGTTACTCGCTATTGGCGATTTAGTAAAGAAAATATGGAGCGCCTTTTAGCTGAGGGAAGAGTTTATCAAGCAAACTCTAGCGCCGTGCCGCGCATGAAGCATTATCTTGATGAAATGCAAGGTATTCCCCTTCAAAATATTTGGGATGATATTCCCCCAATTTCATCGCAGGCACAAGAAAGACTTGGTTATCCAACTCAAAAACCGCTAGCATTATTGGAGCGCACCATTGAGGTGAGTAGTAACAAGGGCGACGTGGTGCTCGATCCGTTTTGCGGATGTGGGACGGCAGTCCATGCCGCGCAAACTTTAGAACGCGAATGGATCGGAATTGATATTACTTCTTTAGCAATCGGCTTGATTGAAAAACGCATGAAGGCCGCCTTCCCAAATATCACCTTTAAGGTTGAAGGCACGCCCAAAGACTTGGACGGCGCTAGAAACTTAGCGGAGCGCGATAAATATCAATTCCAATGGTGGGCTTGCTCGTTGGTCGAAGCCCAACCGTATCAAGGCAAAAAGAAAGGCGCGGATACCGGCATTGATGGCATCATCTTCTTTCAGGACGACAACAAAGAAGCCAAGAAGATCATTGTCTCAGTGAAGGGTGGAGAAAATGTCGGCGTGACAATGGTCAAGGATTTGATTGCAACAGTTGAAAGAGAGAAAGCTGCAATCGGTTTATTCGTGACGCTTGCCGAACCTACCAAGCCGATGATGACCGAAGCCGTCAGCGTGGGATTCTACGAATTCCCGAAAGGTCAATTCCCGAAAATCCAAATCCTGACGATTGAAGATTTACTCTCCGGCAAAAGCAAGCCGCAATATTTCGATATGTCCGCAGGCTCATTGAATTTCAAGAAAGCCAAGACCGAAGAAAAGCGGGCGGATCAAAGCAAGCTGGAAGGATTCTAAACCCAGCCCACTAACCCCCTCCGACCTTCGGTCACCTCCCCCAAATACCGAAGGTATTTGGGGGAGGTTGGGGTAGGGGCAAACATCGCGCCGCGACTAAGGAACATCGTACCGGAAGAACGTAACATTGCGCCGGAAGAAAGGAACATCGCCATTGCAAGGCGTAACATCGCGATTGCGAAGTCTAACATCGCCATGTTATGGCACAACATGGCGGGTGTATGGCGAAATTTGGCTGTTTTTCGCAAGGAATCGCCCATTTTAGGTATCATCTCAATAAATGGGGGAAGCCGGAAAATGGCTACCCCCACATCTGCCAAAAATACAGCTAACCGAATGTTTTCGCCGTACTTGGCGGCTATTTTAAACACTCAATGGGCAGTTACCCCCGATTATTGAGAAGATATCATTTTAGGACAAAAATAAGAGCGCCGGGAAAAAATTCCCGACGCTCCTTTGTTCAAGCAGTCTGTTTCTTCAGCATCTCTAAATGATGCTTGCGAAACTTGGTCACCTTTGGGGCGACCACAGCCTGACAATATGGCTGGTTGGGGTTGTTGGCGAAGTATTCCTGATGATAATCTTCGGCCATGTAGAATTTGTCGAGCTGGGTCACTTTGGTCACGATAGGCTTGTCCCAGATGTGCTGGTCGTTCAATTCCTTGATGGTTTCCTCGGCAACCTTCTTTTGGTCATCGTTGTGATAGAAGATGGCTGAACGATATTGTGTGCCCACATCATTGCCCTGGCGATTCATCGTGGTCGGATCGTGGATGGCGAAGAAGACGTTCAGAATATCCTTGTATGAAACGATCTGCGGATCGAACGTGACTTGCGTGACCTCAGCGTGACCCGTTGTGCCGGTGCAGACCTCACGATAAGTCGGATTGGCTTTTGTCCCGCCCGCATAACCGGACTCCACCGAATGCACGCCTTTGACTTCATCGAAGACGGCTTCAAGACACCAGAAGCATCCGCCAGCTAATGTCGCAGTTTGTAGATTATTGTCCATGATGATTTCTCCTTCTAAAATAGATTTACAGGCCTGTTCTTTGATTAGATGAGATGTGACATCGAAATATTATTAGGGGAAGGTGATAAAAAATAGGGGCGACTCGCGAGTCGCCCCTACGGATTACGATTTATCTTTCTATGCGCCCGTCGGAATTCTCTCGCTGATAACCAAATTGACAATTGGCAATGCCGTCAACTCCAAGCGCGATAAATCAATAAACTTGCCAGCATCTTCGATTTCGATACCAATAGCATGGTTGTTCTTATCGTAATCAACCACCACACCAGGCGAAACTTCTTCCGACTCGACGCTTATGCCGTTCGAGAGTTTGATATAAAGCATATCTGTATCTTGATGATATTCAAAGTTCATTCTAATCTCCTATGGTTTGAAACCACGATCAGGAAAAGCGTTATGAACTTATCAATTACGCGCTTGGCTCTGGAACTCCAGCACGCGTCAGCATAATATCGCCATCGGGATTCACTTCGACGAGGATCGAATCCCCATCGGTGAATTCGCCGGAGAGCAGACGATCCGAAAGCGGATCCTCGACCCTTTGCTGGATCACGCGGCGCAATGGACGCGCGCCAAACTCATTGTCGTAGCCTTCATCGGCGAACGCCGCCAGCGCCGCGGGCGTCGCCGTCAGCGTGAGGTTGTGATCTTTGAGCCGCTCCGCCACCTTGTCCAGTTCGAGCGAGACGATCTTCTCGATGTCGGCCTTGTTCAGTGAGCGGAAGATGATGACGCTGTCGAGGCGGTTCAGGAATTCCGGACGAAAAACTTTCTTCAACGAATCGGTCAGCTTCTTGCGCATGTCCTCGTACGACTGACGTTCTTCGGTCTCTTCATCGCGCTTCAAAGCAAATCCGAGCGCCGTGCCTTTCTTGATCAAGTCCGCACCGATGTTGGAGGTCATCACGATGATCGCATTGCGGAAGTCCACCTTGTGACCTTTGGCATCGGAGAGATGACCTTCCTCCATGATCTGCAAAAGCATGTTGTGAACTTCGGGATGCGCCTTTTCGATTTCATCGAAGACGACAATCGAATAAGGTCTGCGGCGCAATGCTTCAGTGAGCTGGCCTGCATCTTCATAGCCAACGTAACCGGGAGGCGCGCCGACCAGACGGGATGCGGTATGGCGCTCCATAAACTCGGACATATCCAGCTGCAACGCGGCATCTTCACTGCCGAACATGAACTTTGCCAGCGCTTTGGTGAGTTCCGTTTTGCCGACGCCAGTGGGGCCGAGGAAAATGAACGAACCAATGGGGCGCTTCGGGTCTTTCAAGCCAGCGCGGGCGCGGCGTACTGCGCGTGAAATCGCAAGGATCGCGTCTTCCTGTCCGATGATGGACTTCTGAAGTTCCTCCTCCATCTTGAGCAGGCGCTGAGATTCCGCTTCCGCCAATTGCATCAGCGGCACGCCGGTCCACATCGAAACGACCTCGGCAATATCCTCCGCCGTCACCACGGGACTGTTGGCGCGATCCCAGCCGGAGCGCAATTTTTCGATCTCTACACCCAAATTGGTCTCGCGGTCTTCCCATTCCTTGATGTCGTCAGGGTTGCCTTCTTCCTGCGCCAATGAACGGTTCTGGCGCGCAGCGCGCAGTTGACCGAATAAATCCTTGGCGTGCTTTGCAGCGGGACTCTTGTACATGCGCACGCGTGAAGACGATTCATCGATCAGGTCAATGGCTTTATCGGGCAGGAAGCGTTCGGTCACATATCGAGAAGAAAGATGTGTCGCCGCTTCGAGGGCTTCATCCGAAATCACGAGATGATGATGCTCTTCGTATGCCGAACGGACTCCTTTGAGAATTTCAATCGTCTCCGTTTCAGAGGGTTCATCCACTTGCACAGGCTGGAAGCGGCGTTCGAGCGCGGCATCGGATTCGATGTGTTTGCGATATTCATCCAGCGTGGTCGCACCGATGACTTGCAACTCGCCGCGCGATAAGGCGGGCTTCAAAATGTTCGCGGCGTCGACGGAGGAACCAGCGGCTCCCGCACCGACCAGCATATGAACTTCATCGATAAATAATATCGCGCCGGATTGCTTCAATTCATCGATGACGCGTTTAAGTCGTTCCTCGAACTGGCCGCGATACATCGTGCCTGCCACCAATGAACCAACATCGAGCTGAAGCACGCGCTTGTTCATCAGCGGCGCGGGCACATCGCCTTCCACGATGCGCTGGGCGAGTCCTTCGACGATGGCAGTCTTGCCAACACCGGGTTCACCTACCAACGCGGGGTTGTTCTTGGTGCGACGCGCCAATATTTGAATGACGCGTTCGATTTCCTTTTGGCGGCCGACAACCGGATCAAGTTTCTTTTCCTCAGCCATCGTGGTCAAATCAACGGCGAGTTGATCCACGAGAGGAGTCTTCGGCCCGGAAGTGGAAGCGCGCCCGGGTTGCGGTGAACCGGCCGGGGCCGGGGAAGATGCGGTCTCGTTGAGCACACGTCGAGTCTGCCGTCGGATTTGATCCGCCGTCACGCCGAGTCTGCGAAGCACTTCCATCGCCGATCCTTCGACGCGCACCAGCCCAAGTAGAATATGTTCGGTGCCGATGTAATGATGACCAAGGTGTGCGGCCTCATCCACTGCATATCCAAGGACTTGCTGTGTATCATCGGCCAGCTCGAGCTTGCCACTGACCGAGTGTCCCTCCAGCGAGACTCGTCCAACCATTTCGCGCACGCACGCGGATTCCAATCCAAGTTCGCGCAGGACGCGGCCCGCGACGCCTCCATCTTCTTCGATCAAGCCAAGCAGAAGATGTTCGGTGCCGATGTTTTCCTGATGCGACCGTTCGGCCTCCTGATGAGCGAGGCTTAATACCCGTCGTGCACGCTGGGTAAAACGTTCCATACCAGCCATAAGTTATTCTCCAAATCTCCAATCAGACAAGCACTATCGAGAATGATTGTACCAAAAAGCAAGGGGAGTCTGTGTAGGAAAATGATTAGAGATTCCCCGCGCCGTATAAACAGGTTTGCAAGTGGATGCGGGAATTATGAATGAAAATCGGAAAAGGCCCGTATCTGACTCCCGAAAGCCGGATTCCGATTAACGATTATCGCCGTCGCCGTGAATTTTACCGCGCGCCTCGCGATCCAGAAGTTTAGCGATGTTGTATTCGGCGATCTCATCGAGCGATAGATTGAGTTCTGTCGCAACTTGTGCGAGATACCACAACACGTCGCCGAGTTCGGCTTTGAGGGCGTCGCGCGTTTCCTCGCTGATGATGCCATCTTTATCGCGGAAAACTTTTTTGATCTTGCCGGACACCTCGCCCGCTTCGTTGGTCAGACCCAGTGTAGGATAGATGACACTGTGTCCAATGACAGGATATTTGGCGGTGGCGCGGGATTTTTGTTGGTAGTCGGTGAAGTTCATAGTTATCTCTCAGCCTCGTTAAATTCTTTGGTTAGTTGTTTCCAAAACCCATCCCTCTCGCCGGGCACGAAGGGAGTGTACAAAGCCAACCGATCAGAAATTCCATCATAACGCGTTTTCAATTCGTCAGCCAATTTCTCCGCCGTAGTGACGAGACAAAATTCGTTCAGCATCTCATCCGTGATCAACATCGGCATCTCAGCCCATTCGCCTTTCGCGGAGTGCGTCGATAATTTTTCAGCCACATTGCCCCAGCCGTGGAAGGCCATGAGAGAGCGATAAGAAGGGGTTGAAGCATAAAAGGAAATCTGGGCGCGGGCGAAGTTTTCTTCTTCTGGCGAAGTCGCAATGAAGGCTGTGACGGATACCTTTATATTTTCACGCTTACGATTGTTTTTCTTCGTTCCTTCTTCGATGGCTGGCAGTATGACTTCACGCAAATAACGCGGACTATGGAATGGGTGTACATGAAATCCTTCGCACAATTCACCTGCTAGTTTTGCCAAGCCGGTATTCACGCCTGCAATATAGATGGGGATGCCCAAACCTCCTCCATTTTCAAAGAAAATGGGGGAGGGCAAGGGAGGAGGTTTGAAAAACGGCGACATCAACGTCAGCTTGTAATACTTGCCGCGAAAATTCAACTTCGTTTCATTCTGCCACGTGTCCCACAAGGCACGGATGGCAAAGATTTGCTCGCGTAGTTTACCGGTCACCGAGTTGGGCCATGGCATTCCAAAGCGTCGTTCGATATGCGCCTTGACCTGCGTGCCGAGCCCGAGAATGAATCTTCCGTTCGACTGCGCGGCCAGGTCCCAGGCGGTGTATGCCAGTGTCGCAGGCGAACGCGCGAACGAGACTGCAATCGCGGTGCCAAAATTTAGTTTCGATGTGTGTTCTGCGATTAATGCACACGGAAGGAATGGATTGTGTTGAGTCTCGGAAGTCCACAACGCGTCGAAGCCGATTTCTTCCGCGGCTTGGGCAATCGCGGGAACATCTCTCAATGAAACTGGAGGAAGCGATGCATCAAGTTTCATCGATAAAACGGCCTGGAAACCTCCTGCTTCACCATCCCGGTGTTCCTTCTGGATAGCAGGGAGGAGGAAAGGCCGCCTCCTTTCGATTCAAATGAATAGGCATAGCCATCGGCACAGTGAAGAAGCTGGCAATATCGCCAGCCAATCCCCTGCAGTGTTCCACTGGGCGCGGAAACATTGAAACTCCCGGAAGAGCGCACGGCGACCCGTTCGGTATGCGTTCCAGCTCTTTTGCCGCGCGGCACAACGGCGCGCACCATATGGCCTGTCCGGAACCCGTACCGGTCCATGCGGCACATCTGGCGCGAACCGTGCCCCGTGGCGCGGATGATAAGCGGGGAGAGGGCCGGAGGGATTTGTACGTTTGAGCCCGACTCGCCCACACAGGCCGCATCCATCCAATGCGCTTTGGGCAAGCCGAGGGAGACACGATTGAATTTTGTTCGTCCGCCTGTACCGCATTCAACGGGCAAGCCGGTCTCGCACAAATGCTGATAGAGCGACCAGCGGGTGGCGTTCACAGCGGCAGCATCGCGCAGCGATTGACGGGCTTGGGCGTGCAGGTGGGGATAACCAAACTCGGCGGCGGTCCGGTTCCCTTTTTTCTGGTTGCACGGCGCGCAGGCCAGGGTTAAATTATCTACTCTCATCGTCCCGCCGCGGCTCTTGGAAATGAGATGCTCGATCTGGAGCGGCACATCGTTCGCACCGCAATAAACGCACTTGCGTCCCCATTTCCCCAGCAGGTATTCGCGGATCTCATAACCGTACAGGGTTCCCTGCTGATATTCCACTCCGGAGATTTCGGGATCAACCAGCGCCTGGGTGTCGAACTTGACGAGTTCTAGGCTGAGCGATGCCACCGGTGCGACTCTCTGCAAGCGGCTGAGCCAGGTTGCAGTATTCGCGACCCGGCTCTTGAGACTCGGCGGAAGCCAGCCTTCGGCTCTGCGGCGGTTATCAAACCTGGCTGGCCGGTAGCGTGTCCTGCGCGAGCGCCGGGAGCTGCGCTGCTGGCGGCGAGCTAACAAGCGGTCACGGATTGGCTGGCCGCGATGCTCAATCTCGGCTGCCCAGACCACCCAGCCTGAATCATTCACTACGGCCATGCCCGTAGTCTTTGAACCAGGGTCGATCTTGACCGCGTGCGCATGCACAACACTCTCCACCGCCATGCGCTCTTTGAGAATAATGGTGAACGGATAGCGGCGTGCAATCGCTGCACGGCGTTCTCGCAGCAGGTGGCGCGCCCGCGCCGGATGGCAGGGATCCAGCGCCTGTCCATCGGCACTCAGAACAAAAACACTTTGCAAAGTGGTTTGCTGTTTGACCATGGATCTTTCTCCTTTCTTTCTCCTTACGAAGATGCTCAACTCACCCTTGCGGGCTGGTCGGTCAAGTGAGCCTCGCCCATGTTCACGGTCAGCACACCTTCCGCACATGGGCCTGGTCCCGCGGCCTGTTTAATGGGGGAAGTTACAGGGTTCAAGACTGGTTCGCGCATCTTGAAGTGTGTTCTGGAGCTCTGCCGTGAACGTAGTCGACTCTTGCGACTGGGGCTGGTCAAGTCGGGCTTGCTTTCACAAGCCCCCGCCCTTTAGGCGTGGCGTGCTTGACAATCCCTCGAAAGCTTTGATTTTATTTCTCCACTCTTCAGGAATGGAAATTGTCTTCTCGCTTTGATAATCAAACGCCACCGTCACGACCTCGCCTTTTGCCATCTCCTGGCCGCTGGCGTTGTTCACGATGGCTTGTTCAGTTGTTATGGATTTGTTTCCGAGCTTCGATATCCGCACGCCGACTTTGACATCATCGCCATAATAAATCGGCGCGAGGAAAGCGATGTGTACATCCGCAACAATTACGCCGACCTTCTTAAAAGATTGGTCTTGAGCATACAAGCCCAGATGGATCATGTATTGAACGCGCACTTGCTCAAAGAAGGTTAAATACTTGGCGTTGTTGACATGTCCCTGTGGATCGAGGTCACCGTAACGCACTTCGATGGGATGAAAAAAACGAAAATCGGTCATGCGGCGATTATACATCCTCCATATGACCGATTTGTCTTAATGCGCACCTGTGATGTACCTCTTATTATCGGTAATGTTTTTCTAGATTCTTGCGATCCCCCTTCGTGCCGAGACTACACTTATTGAACCTGGCACACAACCAGCGTTGCATCATCTGCCAGCGGACTACCTTGAGCGAATTCATTCAGTGATTGAAGGATCTTCTGGATCAAGTCGTCAGCGGGCAAGTTTTCGTTTTGTGCAACTACTTCCGCCAATCGGTCGCGTTCAAATGGTTCCCGTTGAGGGTTCATGGCTTCCGTGACGCCATCGGTATAAAACACAAGGGTATCTCCGCTTTCAAGTTGCAAACTCAGAGCGCGGACATCAAATCCTTCCATCAGCCCAATTGCGATGCCGGTTCGTTTTAGCCATTCATGCTTTTTGGTCCCGCCATGATAGAGCAAAGCAGGATTATGACCTGCATTGGCATAGATCAATGTGCACGTGTGCGGGTCTATTTTGGCAAAGAAAATGGTGACAAAGGTTGTGAATTTGATATTGTGAATGTAAAGCCGGTTGATCTTCTCTAGCACCTTGAGCGGCGAATCTGATTCAGGCACGATGGTATGGAAGGCAGTTTGCAGGCTGGTCATCAGGATGCCAGCCGAAACACCTTTACCGCTGACATCTGCAACCACGAATCCGTGGGCGCCATCGTTAAATCGCAGGAAGTCAAAGTAATCACCGCCGATGATCTGCGCCGGGCGGCTGTAACCTGCAATGTCAAAACCGGTCATCTCCGGAACCTGTTGAGGCAATAGCGCGCGTTGTATTACTTGGGAAAGTTCCAACTCATCTTCGAGCTGGCGGCGTTCCTGGGCTGAGTAATGATCAAGGCAAACCGATGCGGTGTAATCCATTTGTAAAAGCCTTTCGTCTACGATTCCATTGCACACTGTGCAAACACCCAATGTGCCCTCTTCCAGTTTTTGAAGTGACTCGTCAATCACATGCAGGTGGGGCTGGACTTCCGGGTTTTCTTCGAGGCTAGCTTCATCCACTTTGCACCCTTCGCATACGTTGGCGCGCTTTTCCTCCAGACCCTTTCGAATGTCATTCATGAGGTTGCTTTCCATTCATTAACTTCTATTCCGGTAAAAACCAAAAGAACATATGTTCTGTATTCTATCAGTGTTTCACTTTAAAATCAAGTCGATACTTAGACGACGCGGCGAGATAAAAATGACCGACTCCGCCAATAGAAAACTTGTGCTATACTGTGCCCATGCCGCCCATACTTCGCGCTTCTGATATTGGAACGTATCTTTATTGCCGCCGCGCCTGGTGGTATCGCAAAGAAGGAGTGGAATCAGAAAACCGCACGGAGATGGCAACCGGAACGGAACTTCATCGTCGGCACGGACGAAAAGTTTTGGCGGCGGGCCTGCTCCGGACTTTGGGAATGATCCTGCTTCTGGTTGCCTTGATTCTGCTGGTGGTTTATCTAACCGACTTGTTTTTGAAATAAGGAGGCAAAATGTCTGTGTTGAATCGCATCGCATATTTTCAAAATCGACGCGATGAAGTTCCCAACCAGGAACTTGCCAAAGACCTCGCGGCGCGTAAAGACAAAGCCGGGGTCCGGGAAATTGCGGAAAATCTCTGGAACAAGGATAAGAACATTCAGGCCGATTGCATCAAAGTCCTGTATGAAACCGGCTACATTGATCCTGCGCTGATCGCGGATTACGTGGAAGATTACATCAAACTTCTCAAGAGCCGGAACAATCGTCTGGTGTGGGGAGCCATGATTGCTCTTGGCACTATTGGTGATTTGAAAGCGGATGTGATCTTTGTGCATCTGGCCGAGATTCAAAAAGCGATGGATGAAGGTTCGGTCATCACGATGGATAACGGCATCGTGACGTTGGCGCGCGCCGCATCTAGGAATGACCAATACAATAAGGCCATCTTTCCGTATTTGCTTAACCATCTAAAGACCTGCCGCCCAAAAGAAGTTCCCCAGCATTCGGAAAAGACTCTTCCCGCGGTGAATGCCTCCAACAAAACCGCGTTTATCAAAGTTATTGAAAAACGCATGGAAGATCTATCCAGCGCGGGACAAACCCGCCTCAAGAAAGTCATCAAACAAGCGCAGGCCATTTCATAACATGAATTGAATTTTACTTATGCTCTACGTAACTCTTGCCCTCATTCTCTTGGCTCTTCTCTTCTTCTGGCAAGCGGGTCGCCAGCGACGCGCAGCCGGTCTGCCGGGTGGACGCGTCATCTATACAGATACGCGCGCTTGGGGCGAAGTTGAGAAGCCGCTGTTTAGTAATGAACTTGGTTTAACGGGCAAGCCCGATTATCTGGTGGAACAGAACGGTAAGCTGATTCCAGTCGAGGTCAAGACCGGACGCGTTCCTGATGCGCCTTACGATTCACATATCTTCCAGTTGGCTGCATATTGTCTTCTGGTCGAAAAGACATATGGCAAACGTCCGCCGTATGGGATCATTCATTATTCCAACCGCGACTTCGCCGTGGATTACACATCGCAGCTTGAATCAACTCTGCTCGATCATTTGGCCGAGATGAGGCGCGATGAACTTCGCAAAGACGTCCCGCGCTCGCACGAAGACGCGGCGCGCTGCCGCCGGTGTGGGTTCAGAAAAGTGTGCGATCAATCATTGGTGTAAGGCCAACAAGGTATAATCTATTTTATGCCTGATCCATTCATTCCCAAAAAGCCGGTGATCGTTACGTATCCGCGTATCGCCGATTCGCAGGCCGAAGCGGAAGCCATCATGAAGTTCCTGAAGAGCAAGAGCTTCGATGTGCCTTATGGATCGCTGTATGATGAAGAAATTCGAGCGCGCGTCAAGAAGAACGAGTTCGATATGATGATCGCGGTCGGCGGCGACGGGACGATGCTGCGGGCCGGGCATTTGTGCGCGCCGTGCGGCGTCCCGATTTTGGGAATCAATTTTGGACGGCTGGGTTTTTTGATCCAGATCGAGCGCGGCGAATGGCGTGAGATGATCGAGCGGCTGCTCAAAGGCGAAGCCTGGATTGAATATCGCATGATGTTGTACGTCCAGCATGTTCGCGCCGGTGAAAAGCTCGGAAGCTGGCACGCGCTCAATGAGGCGGTGGTCAGCCGCGGAGGGAATCTGCGCCCGGTGCATCTCTCTGCCAGCGTGGACGGACGTCTGCTCACCTCCTATGTTTGCGACGGCCTGATCGCTTCCACGGCAACCGGTTCGACCGCGTATGCGCTGGCGGTGGGCGGACCGATTCTGCCTCCCGACTTGCACAACATGCTGCTCGTGCCGATTGCGCCTCATCTTTCTGTGGACCGCGCCGTGGTTCTATCGGAAGGCGCCTCGGTCAGCATCATGGTCAAGAGCGAGAATACCGTGCTGAGCGTGGACGGCCAGGCACCCATGCCGTTAGCGGAAGATGATCACGTGGATATCCGATCCTCGGAATACACGGCGCAGTTCGTGCGCTTTGGCGATCCCGGATATTTTTATCGCAACCTGAACGCCCACATGAATACGCCGCGAATATAATTCAATGTCATTGCGAGACCCCGAAGGGGTCGTGGCAATCTTCTGTTTGCATATTAGCTGAGATTGCCACGTCGCTGCGCTCCTCGCAATGACAAATAATAATTAGGAACATACAATGACCAACGAAACTCTCTATTGCTACATTCATCCAAACCGACCCACCACCTTGCGCTGCAATCGCTGCGAGCGGCCGATCTGCGCCGAGGACGCGGTGTCGACTCCCACCGGTTATCGCTGTAAGAACTGCGTGCGCGAACAACAGAAAATCTTCGACACGGCGCAATGGTATGACTACGTCATTGCCTTTGTCGTAGCGGCTATTGGTTCAGGGATCACCAGTGTGCTGGTATTCTTTGCCAGCCAATTCTTCTTTGGGATTCTGGTGCTGCTCCTCGCACCTGGCGCGGGCGTGGTGATTGGCAACATTGTTTTGCGCTTCATCAGGAACAGGCGCTCACGCGCACTCTTCCTGACCTCTGCGATTGGCATTGTCGCTGGCGCAGTGCCAGCCTTGATATTGTTTGCTCTTCCTCTACTGCTGGCTATGTTATCCGGCGGTGCTAATGCGGGTCTGGGTGCGCTTCTGCCTGCAATCTGGGAAATCGTTTATCTCTTCATGGCTGTGCCTGCGGCATACACACAAATCTCCGGCATTCGCATCGGGGGATAAATGCTCACCGAACTTCACATCCAGAACTTCGCCATCATTGATAAGCTCGACCTCAAACTCGGCCACGGACTCATCATCCTGACCGGCGAGACGGGCGCGGGAAAATCCATCATCCTCGACGCGGTCGAGATGCTGGTCGGCGGAAGAGCGGATGCGAGCGTGATCCGGACCGATTCAGATGCAGCGCTGGTCGAGGGTGTGTTCCAGCTCAAAGTTCCGGAAAAAGAAGCGGTGGATGAAATTCTCAAGCGCGAAGAATTATTGGATGATCCGAATTATCTTACGATGGCGCGCGAAGTCCGGCGCGAAGGACGGAGCATCGCACGCGTCAATGGCCGGACTGCCAGCGTGTCATTGTTAAAAGAGCTGGGCGCGGCGCTGATTGATATTCACGGACAATCCGAGCATTTATCATTGCTCGACCCGCGCGCCCATCTTGGTCTGTTGGATCGTTATGCGGACGTTGCAAAACCGTTGAGCGATTATCGCCAGACGTATCACAAGTTGATGAACGTGCGCCGCGAGTTGAATGAGATTCGTCAGGCGCAAGCCGATGCTGATCGCCGCGTCGAAATGCTGACATTCCAGGCGGAGGAGATCGAAGCCGCGAAACTCAAGCTCGGCGAAGATGAAGAGTTGAAAAAGGAACGCGACCGATTGGCAAATGCCGAGTCGCTGGCGCAATACGCGCAGCAGGCCTTGGAAATTTTGGATGAAGGCTCGCAGGAATCTACTGCGGCAAGTGATCTGGTTGGACAGGCCGCGCAAGCGCTGGCAGGACTCGCAAAGATCGACAAGGCGCAGGAAGAACTTGCGGATCAGGCCGCGGCGCTGGAAGATACGTTGGCGGAGATCGTCCGTTCTCTGCGCGATTATCTGGATGAAATCGAATTCAATCCCAAGCGGCTCGATGAAGTGGAAGAGCGCTTGAATTTGATTCACAATCTCGTGCGCAAATATGGCGGATCGATTCCAGCGGCGATTGCGCGCGGCGCGGACGCTCGCAAACAATTGGAAAACATTTCCAATGCAAGCGAACGCATCGCCGCACTCGAAGCCGAGGAAAATCAATTGCTTCAAACCTGTTCCACGCAGGCGCAGACGCTTTCGGAGAAGCGCAAGTCCGCCGCGGGAAAATTGAGCAAAGCTATTGAAGTGGAACTCGATGATTTGAAGATGGCCGCGGCGCGCTTCGGTGTGGAATTTCAAACGCGCTCCGACCCGAACGGCATTCCATTACCCGACGGCACGCGCATTGTGTTCGATCAAAATGGTTTTGACCGCGTGGAATTTCTGGTCGCGCCGAATCCCGGCGAAGGACTCAAGTCGCTGGTCAAGATTGCATCCGGCGGTGAGACCTCGCGCTTGATGCTGGCGTTGAAAAATATTTTGGCAAGCGCCGACCAAATCCCATCGTTGATCTTCGATGAAATTGATCAAGGCATCGGCGGACGCGTCGGTCTGGTGGTCGGATTCAAACTCTGGCATCTCGGACGCAATCATCAAGTCTTTTGCGTGACGCACTTGCCGCAGTTGGCGGTCTTCGGCGATGAACATTATCAGGTGCAGAAATTGATTCAAGGCAATCGCACATTGACGCGCGTCGAGCGACTGACTGGCGAGCCGCAACTGCTCGAACTTTCACAGATGCTCGGCGAGGTGGGCGAAGGGACATTGCGCTCCGCACATGAATTGACCCAGGTGGCCCGGCAGATGATCAAGAGCGCAAAGTAAGGAAATATAAATACAAAACAATTAAAAGTACTAGCCACCGGACAGTTTAACAAACGAAGAGGTTGATCGGCAGGAAATCGGGTAAAGTGGTTTTGCTACAAAACATTTTGCCCGGAGGTTCCAAGGCCGATCAACGAAACCTATCGTACTTGGTTCAGCGAATCTGTGAATTGCGTCCGAAGCAGCGCAAAACGCAGATGCAAAACTTTGTATGGTTGCTGGTAGGGATTTATCGTAGTCATTCCGTACACCTCAGCAAGATTGCCGGAAAAATGATGACCAATGCTGAGAACGAAAGCACGGTGAGACGCTTGAGTCGGTTTCTAGCCAACCCAGCAGTAGATGTTCGTCCGTGGTACAAACTGATTGCCCAGCAATGGTTGCAACGGCAATGGGAGCGGGTTGGTGAAATCCGTCTGATCGTGGATGGCACCAAGATTGGTTTTGGACACCAGTTGTTGATTGTATCTCTGGCCTACCGACATCGAGCGGTTCCGATTGCCTGGGCTTGGGTCAAGTATGTTCGCGGTCACAGTACGGGTCAAAAGCAAATTGCTTTGTTGAAGTACGTCCGTAGCCTGATACCTTTGGGAGCACCTGTTTTTCTGGTTGGAGACAGCGAATTTGGCTCGATTTTCGTGCTCCGGCAACTAGATTTGTGGCGCTGGTTCTACGTTTTACGCCAGAAAGGCAACACCGGTTTGTGGCTCAACGAACATGGCGACTGGAAAGAATTAGCGAGCTTCGTCCAAAAAACCGGATAAAGCGCCTGATTTCCCAAGGCGTATTTGACTCAGCAGGAAATCTATCCGGTCTCGGTGTTGATATACTGGCAGGTGGGCGAGAGGAACCTTGGTGTCTGGCCACAATCTGCCCGATGCGACCTTGACGGTGCGCTACTATTGGCTCAGGATGTGGAGCGAAGAGATGTTTGGCGATTTCAAAAAACATGGCTTTGATTTGGAGAGTACCATGTTGCATCATGCCGTTCGTTTATCTCGTCTCACTTTAGCTGTGGCTTTCCTCTACGAAAGTGGTAGTGCTCTCCTACCATTGGCTCCTTTCCGTCGGCAGCCAGACCATTCAAGCCGGATTGCGGCATCTCGTGGATCGCAAAGATCGTCGCGATCTCAGCCTCTTTCAAATCGGTCTGCGCTTCATTGATCGAAAACTGTTACACTCGCTTCCATTTGCTGTGCCACTTTATGCTCGTTACTAAAACTGTCCGGTGGCTAGTTAAAGTAGAACAATCATGATTAATGATACAATTTTAGAAGATGAAACTGTCAATCTTTGAGGTCCTTAGCTATATCTTCATGATTCTTAGCATGGACAAAAACTCCCTAGAGCGTGTTATGCACTTTGGCCCGGGGATGATAAACTCCGGGCATGGAAAAGCAAAGATATCCAAGTGATGTGACGGATGACGAATGGGCCTTCATAGCTCCTTACCTGACTCTGATGAAAGAAGAAGCGCCACAACGAGAGTACAGTCTGCGCGAGGTCTTCAACGGCTTGCGTTGGATTGTGCGTGCGGGAGCGCCATGGCGCTTTTTGCCCACCGACCTGCCACCTTGGTACACAGTCTATCAACAATCGCAGCGCTGGATCCGGGCTGGCGTGTTTGAAGCCATGGTGAATGATCTGCGAGCCCTGCTGCGATTGGCCAAAGGAAGAAAGGAAACCCCGAGTGCGGCGATTTTTGACAGCCGAACGTTGCAATCGACCGTGGAAAGCGGTTCGCGCGCTGGATATGATGGTGCCAAGCGCAAAAAAGGGAGCAAAACCCATGTGGCGGTGGACACCTTGGGTCATTTGCTGGCTTTGCACATTACCCCGGCCAACGAGCAGGACCGAGCGCAGGTCGGAGAATTGGCACGACAGGTGCAAGAGGTTACCGGAAATTCGGTGGAGGTCGCCTTTGTCGATCAAGGGTATACCGGCGATGAGCCTGCCCAAGCGGCTCAAGATCAGGGCTTGCAGTTGCTCGTGGTCAAGCTGCCCGAAGCCAAAAAAGGTTTCGTGCTCCTGCCGCGGCGCTGGGTCGTCGAACGGAGTTTCGGTTGGATGGCTCGTTTCCGCCGCTTGGCCCGCGACTACGAACGCTTGCCCGAAACACTCGCCGGCCTTAGCTACCTGGCTTTCGCCATCATGATGGTCAAGAACTTCGTTCATCTTATGGCTCATCTCCTATGAAAGTTCATAACACGCTCTAGGTTTCAGAATATTACAGAGCGTTCTGTCATATTAAAAAAAATAGAAGTCTACCATGGTGCGCCATGGCATAATGTAGATAGATTGTTTATCTGCCTCTTGGCTTTTGGAGAAACAATTTTTGAAAAAATGCCTTTTGCAAACTGCGAAGGCGTTTTTTATTATAAGCACGTAATGAACAGTGCAACAGTGAAGCTGCCGAATTGTTATGTCTTCTGTTGATATAATCCATCTATGGATGCAAGCAAGCAGCCGATTCGCATCGAGCTAATAAGAAAAGTCGACGCGATATTTATTAATCAATTGAACAACCTATTCGATGAAGGCACGGAATGGGATTCGCAGCAGGGAGAAAAGTTTCTAAAAGATTCAAACAACGTCCTCTTCGTTGCCTTTTTGGAGAATCAAGCCGTTGGATTCTTAACCGCCAATCGCCTCCAGCGTTTTGATAAAAGAGGCGCAGAAGTTTTGCTTTATGAAATAGGAGTGCGAGAGGATGCTCGTCAAAAGGGAATCGGAAAAGCATTGATCAGAGAAGTCAAACTTTGGGCGAAAGAGGCAGGAGCCGATGAAGTGTGGGTCCTAACCAATAGATCCAATACGGCGGCTGTCGCTCTATATCAATCAATGGGCGGAAAGACAGAAAGTGCAACTCCGGATGAAGTCATGTTTGTTTTCAAGTTATAACTATCAGCGCATCGTTCTGACTCCGATTGGTTGTCCCTCAGCCCAGCCGCCGAACTGCTCGGCGTTCATCCCAGCACCGTGCGATAGTGCTTTGTTATCAAATCCCCTGTATGGGGGATTGGCTTAAGTTTCTCCTCCGGCTATAAGTGATTCCCATAGGATAACTTCACATAGGATAACGAGGAGCAGAATTATGGTTAGATTTCTTGCGATAATGTTTGCCGGTATCGGGATAATCATGCTGGCGATTGGCGCTTTTCTCTTGATCCGAGAAAAGGCATTTCTCAGTAACGATCTATCCGCCACCGCGACCGTGACTAGCCTTGCCTCTGATCTGGACAGTAGTGGTAATCCTGTTAAGTGCCCGGTGGTTAACTTCACTGCCGCAAACGGACAGGCTGTCTATTATGATGCTTCCGATTTCTGTGCAAATCCGCCGCGTTATCAAGTGGGTCAAACGATCCAGGTCTTGTACAATCCACAAAACCCAAACAACGTTCAATTCTCGGGATTCATAGGAGAATTTGGGGAAGGGATGTTATTTACATTCCTCGGCTTGCTGTTTTTCTTGTTTGGAATCTGGGCATACTTTTGGGCGCGGAAGATGAGACAAGCAGGCACGCGACCAGAGATGATAATCCAAAGATCCTAAACCAGCAGATAAAGAACTTCACTTTGATTTGAATCTCCAACGGTCATCATTACCGCGTGAAATTGCGGTCAATTCCTCAATTCCCTAATCATCAGGCTTAATTTGCGCCATCAGTTAAGTTTCGAGCATATAATACAGCGCAGAACCAGTGCCTCTTCATTCTGACTTCGATTGGCTTTCCCTCAGCGAAGCTGCCGAACTGCTTGGCGTGCATCTGTCTTCAAATGTCATTGCGAGCGTAGCGAAGCAATCTCATGTTATTGTGCAATGGATTGTTTGAAGGTTAGAGGAGATTGCTTCGTCGCCTAAGCGCCCTTTGGGCGTCGGCTCCTCGCAATGACATATAAATAAAAGGAGTTATCAAATGACCACCGATCCATCCTTTCGCATGACCGTTGAAGATGTCTTCAGCATCAAGGGCCGCGGCACCGTGGTCACAGGCAAGATCGAAACCGGCACAGTCAAAGTCGGCGATGAGATTGTCATTCAAGGCAAAAGCGGCGAATTAAAAGCCGTTGTCACCGGCGTCGAGATGTTTCGCAAGACGATGAATCAAGCCAACGCTGGAGATAACATCGGCTTGTTATTGAAGAATATAGCCAAGCCCGATGTCCAACAAGGTGACCTGCTGCTCCCTTCTAGCTCGGAGTTTAGCTGGAAGCAATGAAATTGACTGTAGGAACGGAACACAAGTAAATCCAACCTGGTAAGCTCATCCTAAGCACTTGATAAGCACATTATAGCAGCGGGATATTGGAAATCCGACTTCACCCGTCAAATTCTGCGGGTAGGTAAAGCTGGCCATCCTTCGAGGATCCTTCGACCATCCTTCGACGATCCCTAGCCAAGGCGGCATCCAGCCGCCAAAGCCTGCGTTCTTTCAGGGTTGGCTGTTTCGGGGCCTCGTGGCTCCGAAACAGGGCCTTATTTTTCTCTACATCCTTTACAGCTCCATCGTACCGTTGTGCCCGCCTCCACACTTCTTTGTAATGCTGCATTCCCGTATCCATCTCGTGATATGATGGAATTGTTCCTTTGCTCCCGTTATGGGCGTTCATTTCTCATGACATCCTCTGCAAGTTCCGATTGGCTTTCCCTCGGTCAAGCCGCCGAATTGCTCGGCGTGCATCCCAGCACCGTGCGGCAGTGGTCCGATAAAGGCGCGCTGCCGGTGCATCGCACGCAGGGCGGGCATCGCCGTTATAAAAGAAGCGAGGTCGAACTGTGGGCACAGACTGCCCGCACTCAGCCGACCATCGAACCAGTCAGCGTGATCCAAACCGCGTTTCGTAGCATCCGCATGCAAATTGCGGAAGGACATCTCGAAGCGCAGACCTGGTATCAGAAGCTGGATCAGGAAGCGCGCGATCAATATCGTCAAAGCGCCCGCACGCTCTTTCAAGGACTGATCAATTATCTTGCCTCCGAAAGCGGCGATGCAACTTCGGAAGCGCATTCCATCGGATACGAATACGCTTCACGCGCCCATCGTTTCGGCCTCAACAGCTCGGATGCGGCGCGCGCCTTTTTGTTTTTCCGCGATGCCCTGCTTCAATCCGTTATTCAAGCCTATCAGGAAGCCAATGTCCCATCGGGGCAGGCCTGGGGAGAAGTCCTGCGCAAGGTCAATGCCTTCACCGATTTGATTTTGCTTCATCTGCTCGAAACGTTTGAATCGTTACACTAATTGTCATTGCGAGGAGCCGCATAGCGACGACGAAGCAAGCTCCACTAGTCTGGGAACAATCAATTGCATCGCAACGGGAGATTGCCACGAACTGCGAAGCAGTTCTCGCAATGACAATTCCATCCAAAGGTATAATCATTGTATGGCTAATTCCATTTTGGATCTTCCCTTCATCCTCGAAACGCGACGCAATCACGCCCTCGAACATGCTACGCTTCATGTGCTGGCGGAGACACATCCAACTCAATCCATGGCCGGACATTCCAACCCGACCGGCTTCTTCATCCTCGGCGATCTTTCCACCGAAGACGTTCAATCCGCTGCGGCTCAAGCCTTGACGCGTCTGCGCGCCGGCGAAAGCGATCTTGCCATTCATCCCGGATGCGGAACCAATATCGCCACCACTGCGCTTCTGGCCGGGACTTTGGCCTGGCTCACGATGCGAGGCGCGAAATCCACCCTCGGGCGGATCATCCGCATCCCATTTGCGATTGTGTTTGCATTGCTTGGTGCTTTCGTCAGTCGTCCGCTCGGACCGATCATCCAGCAACGGATTACCACCGATGCCGACATGGGTAATCTGCAAATTGTGGACGTGCGTTTATCTTCGCGTGGACGTCTCACCGCGCATCGTGTGATCTCAACCATGTAGGGGCCGATCGCGATCCGCCCCTACGATAATAATGCCAAAAGAATCCAACATCCTCTTCCTTTACGGCAACGATGAATTCGCCATCACGCGCCGCTTGGCGGAATTCGGTTTGATCTTCACCGATTCCACCAGCGCGGATATGAACACGGCGCGCCTCGATGCGCGCACGATGAGTGAAGATGAATTGAATAACGCCGTCAATTCAATGCCGTTTCTGGCAAAGCAAAGATTGGTTCTCTTGGCAAATCCATCTGCAAGATATAACAAAGCCGAGGCGCGTAAAAAGTTTTTGGAATTCATCGAAAAGATTCCAGATAGCACGCGGCTGGTGATATATGAATTTGTTGAGCCACGCGAGGTCGAGAAGCACTGGTTGAATAAGTGGGCAGAGAAAACAAAACTCGCACAGACACAAGCGTTTATGTCGCCGCGCGTGCGAGAGATGAGTGGATGGATTCTTAACGAGACCAAAAATCAAGGCGGGCAAATCGAAAAAGCCGCGGCGGAGAAATTGGTCGAGATGGTCGGCACAGATACGCGTCAGGCCGCGCAGGAAATCTCGAAGTTGCTGGCCTATGTCAATTGGGCGCGGCCGATCAAAGTCGCGGATGTGGAAGCGATCAGCATCGTCACCGCAGAGCCGGACATCTTTGCCATGGTCGATGCATTGGCATTAGGCAATGGCAAGTCGGCGCAAAGATTATTGCATCGTTTGTTGGAGTCCGATGACCCATTCAGCGTGTGGGGTATGGTGGTGCGGCAATTCCGTTTGTTGCTGCTTGCGCGTGAAGTGATTGAGAGCCGCGGCGGACAGCGCGAAGTGGAACAAGCTCTGGGGGTTCACAGTTTTGTGGCGGAAAAAGTTTTTTCGCAAGCCAAACGTTTTTCGCTTCCCGCTTTGGAAAAGATTTATCACAAGCTTTTGGAAATTGATGAAGCTGCAAAAAAAAGCCAGGTGCCATTGGACCTGGCGATGGAAACATTGGTGGTTGAATTGACCGCGTGATTGTTTCGCTGTCAAATCATTTCCGCAGATAAGATATTCTTTGTGCTGACGAGCGCGTCCAGATTGTCCCTGATGTAGTAATAGATAACATATTGAGCGCCCAGCGTCATGGCTTCAGACAGGCCGGGTTCCGCGGTGAAACGCTTGCCGCCGACGAGCAGTGTATGCTCCATGCTGCCGTCATAGATTTGTCTGCTATTGATACCGGCTACACCTTGTACTTTAGCCACTGTGAACTGATGTGCCGAAGAAGAAGACGAGGCAAGCAGAGACCGAACTCCGACGCCGCCCCAAGCCAGCGGCCAGATGCAGCCAAAGCCAAGACCGAAACTGATTCGAAAGGTCCAATCTGGAACCGAGATTCCTGCGACAACGGCAATGACAAATCCAATGAGACCGATGAACACGTAAAGAAGAGCAAACGGATTCCCGAAAATCCCACCCGATTTTGAATCCTTGATCATGCGCGCTTTTTGTTTTTCCGTGATTTGTCCGTTGCGATTTGCCTGTAAATCGGCTTCATCGAACTTGAAATAGTTCATCAATTTTTGGTCTTGCATTTCAGCCTCCTATGGTTTAATTTGCCTTTGAGATCAATTCCGCGGAGAGAATGTCGATTTCACTGCCCTCCGAATAATAGATAGCGTACGTATCTCCTTGCATCATCACGTCAGCCAGATCTTCATCTACATCGAATTCCTCGCCGCCGATATGCAGTTCGTACGCAAAATAGGGTGAAGTGTGGCTCATGCCATCCGCCAAATCGGTGTCGGTGGAAGTCCGCTCGGCTTTGATGATGTTGACCGGACCTTCCGCTTTTGCCAGTTTGAACTGATGCTTCACGAACAATGATCTAAACAGAAAGATTGTCACTATCAACGCAATAATTCCCCCAACAATCATGCTGACGGGAATGCCTCCATTATTGCCCGTGACTTTGTGCGCGATATACATATAAGCTGCGCCGCCCAGCAAACCAAATGCGATGAATCCACAGCAAACGGTCTTCCTAACACCAAGCTTAAACGAGACTTTCTGATCAACAGAATATTTCTGCTTCTGCGCTTCGGAAAACTTACCGTTACGATTGGCTTGTAAGTCTTCTTCGGTGAACTTGAAATAATCCATCATTTTTGGTCTTGAATTCAGCCTCCTATAGTCCTAATTTGCCTTTGAAATCAATTCCGCGGAGAGAATGTCGTTTTCACTGCCCTCCGTAAAATACAAGGCGTAGGTATCTCCCTGCATTATGATATTTGCCAGATCGCCCGTGACATCGAAGGATTTTCCGCCGATATGCAATTCATGCACAAAATAATGAGAATGGTTGGAGCCATATGTTCGCACCGCCTCGACGATGTTGACGGGTCCTTCTGCCCGTTCGATTTGAACCTGGAATTTGGCAAAGGCGCGCCTCAGGAGTAAGTATCCAATTCCACCCCAGACGAGCGGCCAGATACAACCAAAACCGAGTCCGAAGCCGATTCGGAATCCCCAATCCGGATCCGAGATTCCCGCTGCGATGGCCATGACCAAGCCAAGAAGGCCGATGAGGATCAGAAATCCGCCACCGATCACGCTCCACGTTTTATTCCGCTTGTCTTCCTTAACAATCCGCGCCTTTTGTTTATCGGTGAACTGACCATTTCGATTCGCCTGCAAATCGGCTTCATCGAATTTGAAATAACTCATCAACTGCGGGTCAATCATTGTATGCTCCAGTAACCTATTAGAATATTTTTGCTATTGAAAGTGACAGTATAAATGGTATCCCCGTGAAGCAGAATAACACTTTGGTACTGTTCTAAAAAAGCTTCTCCTGCCGCGCCTCATCAGCTTCATCGAGTCCGTGCCAGCCGAATTTCTTCAAGTCCACTTTATCTTTGATGAATTCGATTCCCTCTTCTTCCAATAATTGACGTTGTTTCTTCGCGCCGGGGCGCTCGCTGATCTTGCCCTGCGAGTTGATGACACGCTGCCACGGCACATCCTCGGGACAAGCCGCCATCGCGCCTCCCACCCAACGCGGACCGTAGGCTTTATAGGTTTCAAGATCGACGCCATTTGGCGCGGGCAGCATCAATGCGATCTGTCCGTACGTAGCGACTTTTCCGCGCGGCACCTCCCGCACCAATTGCCAGACGCGTTCGTTGAATTGTTGTGGATTCGGTGGGGATGTAAGTTGCATCAATCACCTTCTACAAATTGTCCGCCGACGGAATGTCTCTCCAGCAGTTTCTTATCGAGGTTGAATTTCAATTCAACCTCGATTTGCTGGAAGCATTTCCCATTGCCCATTACCGTTTTGCGGACGAAATATGTATCGCGGTCATCTTCATATTCCATGCTGAGGTCGTTATTCAAATCCAGGCGGCCTTCGACGATCTCTCCACAGCGGTTGCATTTCACTTCGAAAACATAATAGCGTTTTCCTTGCGCAGTCGGCATGCCGTTGAAAATTTTTTTCAGGAAATCCATACGAATATCCTTCATGTCACCCTGAGCGAAAAGTCTCGTTTATGGAGTGTGAAATTCTTCGCTCCGCTCAGGACGACATAATCCTATTCTTTCAAAATTGATTCTACTGCGGTTTAACTCCTCATCGCTAAACTTCAAGTTGTTTAACGCGGCGAGATTATCTTCCAACTGCTTGACACTGCTTGCGCCGATCAAAGCCGATGTGACTGCGGGTTTGCGAAGCACCCAGGCAAGCGCCATTTGCGCCAGTGATTGTCCGCGTTTCTTTGCAAGCTCGTTAAGCTTTTGAGTCTTTGGCAGATTCTTTTTCACATCGTCCGGAGTCAGCCACACGCGTTCGGTTTTGGTGGCGCGCGCGCCAGATGGGATTCCGTTCAGGTAACGGTCAGTCAGCTGTCCCTGCGCGAGAGGCGAGAAGACGATGCAGCCGATTCCCTCATCGGTGAGCACATCCAACAGCCCGTCCTCGATCCAGCGATCCAACATGCTGTAGCGCGGCTGATGGATCAAACACGGCGTGCCGAGATTCTTTAAGATTTGTGCAGCGCGCCGCGTCATTTCGGGATTGTAGTTGGAGATGCCGACATATAAAGCTTTGCCCTGCCTGACGGCGGAATCGAGTGCGCCCATCGTCTCTTCGAGCGGCGTATCGGGGTCGGGGCGGTGGCTGTAGAAAATGTCGACGTACTCCAGCCCCATGCGCTTGAGCGATTGATTGAGACTGGCTAATAAATTTTTGCGCGAGCCCCATTCGCCGTAGGGACCGGGCCACATGTCGTAACCAGCTTTGGTGGAGATGATCAGTTCGTCGCGATGCGAATGAAAATCCTCATTGAAGAGAGTCTTGAAATTTTCTTCAGCGGAGCCGGGCGGCGGACCATAGTTGTTGGCAAGATCAAAGTGCGTAATGCCGAGATCAAAGGCGTGGCGTGCGATGGCGCGGCTGTTCTCGAACACGTCGAGGCCGCCGAAGTTGTACCACCAGCCGAGCGAGATGGCTGGCAGTAGCAATCCGCTCCGTCCGACGCGGTTGTAGAGCATTTTGTCATAACGCGTCTTTGCGGGAAGGTATGGATTCAGTTGATTCATCATTTACTCCTGATTTGATTATAGATGATAGATCATGCCTCCATGGTTCATCATCTATTTAAATTTCCACTTCCTCAGCACATCCATTGCTTTGTAATTCGTCAAATCCAATTGCAACGGCGTGATGGAAACATAGCCAGCGGTCAGCGCGCCGAAGTCAGTGCCGGGTTCGTCCACGCCGGTGGGCGCTTCGCCGCCGATCCAATAATACGGACGGCCGCGCGGGTCGATGCGCTCATCGAGCGCATCGCGGTAGAGGCGCAACCCCTGGCGCGTGATCATATATCCTTTGAATTGGTCTTCTTTAAGATAAGGCACGTTGACATTCAATACCACGCCTTCCGGTAAACCATCCGCCATCACTTTCTCGGCCACGCGACGCGCCACGATGGCCGCGGTCGAATAATCGAGTAAGCCTTTGAAGCCCTGTGGCGAATGGAGCGAGACCGCGATGCCTTTCACTCCGTCGATGACGGCTTCCATCGCGGCAGTGACTGTGCCAGAATAGGTCACGTCGTGGCCGATGTTGGCATTAGGATTGATGCCCGATATGACGATATCAATCGGATCGGTCAGACCGAGCATCGGCAGTGCAACACAATCCGAGGGCGCGCCATCGGACACGAACGCGGCAGAGCCGTCCGCCAGGGTTGTCTCATGCACGCGCAGGGGCCGGTCCATCGTCTTGACGTGACCCGAGGCGGACCAGTTGCGCTCGGGCGCAAAAACCGTCACACGTCCAAGTTTGCGGATTTCCTGCGCCAAAGCCAGCAGGCCGGGAGCTTGAACACCGTCGTCGTTTGTTACCAAGATGTGCATGAGAAACCCTTTACCTGTGGATGAAATAGGCTTGACGTTGATTATATTCCAATTGGATTGCGATTCTGTCGTTCCCCCAAGAGATTGACTTGCCTCTCTGCTGATGCGGTGATACACTGTACGTACATGGCCACAAATCTGCTTGTTGTGACTCCCAGTCCAAGTTTTGGGGAAACCATGCGCCGCGCGCTCGAAGAAAGCGGAGACTATCGCGTTTTGATCGTCAACAATAAGGCCGCCGCGGTAGTGCGCGCAGATGAGGAAAGTTGCCGCGCTGCTTTCCTTGACTTGAATTTGAGTGCGCCCTGGGTGGAGGATATTGGCCGTTCGCTCCGCACTGTTGCACCGGAAATCAAATTGCTTATTCTAGCGGATAACGAGACTCCGCCTCTGCTTGAGTCGATTCGTCCATGGACGCTTGTCCACAAACCGTTGGGATCCGAAGATTTACGCCGAGTTCTTGAAGCATCGGTTGCCAATTTAGCTTCCCCGGCCACTGCGTCCACTGAACCGTCCGATGAAAGCGATCTTCCCTGGTTGAGTGATGTCACAAAAGCTGCTCAACACTTGACGCGCATAAGCCTCGGAAATTCATCACAGGCTGCGCTGATCACGCGTAACGCCGCGTTATGGGCATATGCCGGACAGCTTTCCCAAAGCGCTGCCCATGAGATTGCCAGCACATTAGCTCATCACTGGAGCGGTGGAAAAGGCAGTGACTTGCTGCGCTTTATCCATCTCGAAAGCACCAAGGCGGAACATATGCTTTACGCCACTCAATTGGCCGAAGGCGTTTTGCTTGCCATGGTTTTTGACGCCGAAACACCATTCAGCACCATTCGTTCGCAAGCGGGCCAGCTTGTCACATCGTTGGATGAAGACGAAACCAAAGAGGACAAGCCCATCTGGCCTAAATCGAAAAAGCGCGAAGAGCTCGTCACCAGCGAAGTCAATGACAATGAGGACGGGGATGATATTGAGATCCCATCCATCTCTGAAATTATTGTTGATGTTCCATCACCGGACCCGAAGGTTACACAACCGGAAAGGGTTTCCCCGCCCGAAATGCAGCGGCCGCCTGAAGCTGTGATTAATCCCGATCAGACCCATCGTTCCGTCTTTAGCCGCGAGTCTTCGCCGCCGGTTCCGTTGAGAGAATTGCTGATTGCTCAACAATCCACTGACTTGGGAGAGACAATTCCTTCTTCTTCGCAGGCAAAAGTCACAGAAGAATTGGATGTCACTGCGCCGTCCAAGTTACGGCCGCGGCCTTTAACTCCGGTGCGCCAAACCGGTGAATTGGATGAGACTCGCCCGCACTCCATGGATGAAGTCGCGGAACGCATCGTTCTTGAACCGACTAGTGCAGGTGTCTATAACTTGACCTATGCCTGTTTATTGGTGCCGCGTTTCTCATCCCATTATTTGACTGGAGATATTGCGGACCGTATTTCGGAATGGCTTCCGAATATCTGCGTTGCCTTTGGCTGGCGGCTTGAATATCTAACCGTCCGTCCCGAATATCTGCAATGGGTCGTGAATGTCCCGCCCGCCACCTCGCCCGGTTATTTGATGCGCATCATGCGTCAGCAGACCTCGGAGAAAGTATTTGCCGAGTTCCCGCGCTTGAAGAAGGAAAACCCTTCCGGCGATTTCTGGGCTCCGGGTTACCTAATCATGGGCGGAACGAAACCGCATCCGCCGCAGCTTGTCAAGGATTACATCAAGCAGATCCGTCAGCGGCAAGGACTTGAAAAGCCGCCCAGATAAAATGCGAAGTCAAAGGCTTCGCATTTTGAATCATCCATTATGCCTCCAACTTTATATTTAATTGACGGCCATGCACTTGCTTATCGCATGTACTTCGCGTTAACCACTGGTTCAAACACACAGCGTTGGCAAACTTCGAAGGGCGAACCGACTGCCGGAATCTATGGTTTTGCCCGCGAACTCATGCGCATCCTCGAGCAGGAAAAACCCGAATATATCGCGGTTGCATTTGATACGGGCAAAACTTTCCGCGACAAGCTCTTCCCTGAATACAAAGCCACGCGCGCAAAAATGCCGGAAGACTTACGCCCGCAAATTGAACGCATCCGTCAACTGGTGGACGCCTTCAACATTCCGCGCCTCGAGATGGAAGGCTACGAGGCCGACGATGTGCTTGGCTCGGTGGCGCGTCTCGTTGCCGGACAAGGCTTGGGCGTCAAGATCATCACCGGTGACCGCGACCTCCTGCAGTTGGTCAATAAAAGAACCGCCGTTTATCTGGCGGGCGATGACCAAAACTATATTACCGATGAAGACGTCGTTCGCAAACTCGGCGTACGACCTGATCAGGTTGTGGATTATAAAGCCATGGTCGGCGACAAATCGGATAACATCCCCGGTGTGGCCGGCGTGGGCGAAAAGACTGCCGTCGCGTTGCTCGAAAAATTCGGCACGCTCGACGCCATATATAAAAACATAGATCAAGTTGAAAATCGCTGGAAGACAAAACTGGAAGCCGGCAAAGATATGGCATATCTCAGCCGTGACCTTGCACAGATTCATACTGACCTGGAAATCAAATTGAATCTCGGTGATGCCAAAGCGCATGAATTTGATTCGGTGAAGGTCGAGGATTTTTTTAAGGAATTAGAATTTCGCACGCTCGTCAAAACCCTCGAACGGCTAACCGGCAAGGAAACTTCTTCCTCACCATCCAAACCATCCAGCGGACAGCTTTCGATGTTTGAAATAGAAGCAAAAGTTGTTTCAGTAAAACCGTCGACGTCATCTATTGAGGTCAAGATCGTTGACACGACCGAAAAACTTAATGATCTTGCCAAACAACTTGCATCTGCAAAAGTGATTGCCTTCGATACCGAAACGACTTCCACGGAAGAAATGCAAGCGGATATCGTCGGCGTTTCGTTGGCGATTAGGGAAGGTGAGGGCTTTTACCTTCCCGTTGGACATTTGACGGGCAACAATTTGCCTCTTGAACAAGTTGTTTCCGTTCTCCATGATCCATTGACTAATCCTCGCATTCCAAAGGTTGCTCACAACGCCAAATACGACTACATCATTTTGGCTCGTCATGGACTTGTGGTGACGCCCATTACTTTCGATACAATGATCGCGGAGTTTGTATCCGATCCTTCCTCGCACAACCTCGGACTTAAGAATCTGGCCTTCGCCCGTTTGGGCGATGAAATGATTCACATCGAAGAGTTGATTGGCAAAGGCACAAAGCAGATCAGCATGGCGGAAGTGGCAATTGAATCGGTTGCTCCTTATGCGGCTGCCGATGCCGAAACTACGTTACGTTTGATGCCGCTTATGCAAACTGAAGTCAAGCGCGTGAACGCTGAAAAGTTAATGGCAGAAATCGAAATGCCGCTTATCACGGTGCTAGCTGAAATGGAAATGACGGGCGTACTGCTTGACCTGCCTTTCTTTAAGAAGTTGGCTGAAGAGTTGACGCGGCGAATGGCGGACATCGAGAAGCAAGTCTTTGATGCAGTTGGCAAACCATTCAACCTCAACTCGACGCAACAACTGTCGGACGTGTTATTCAACCGCCTGCGCCTCGAACCGCCCGACCGCGGACGCAAAACGGCCAGCGGACATTTTTCTACTTCGGGTGATGTGCTGGATGCGTTGAGCGGCAAACATCCTGTTGTAGATTGGGTGATTGAGCATCGTGAGCTGTCGAAACTTAAATCGACATACATTGATGCCTTGCCCGAGGCTGTGGACTCGACCACCGGCCGCGTTCATACGTCTTACAGTCAAACGGGCGCGGTGACCGGACGTTTATCTTCATCGAATCCTAATTTGCAGAACATTCCTATCCGCACTGAAGAAGGCCGACGCGTGCGTAATGGATTTATCGCTGCGAGAGGCAACGTGCTTCTATCGGTTGATTATTCGCAGATTGAGCTTCGCATCGTAGCGCACATGGCGCAGGATCAGGCCATGCTGGATGCGTTCCGCGCGGGACAGGATATTCACGCTACGACCGCCGCGGCAATCTATAACATTCCGCTCGAACAAGTGACAAAGGAAATGCGCCGTCACGCCAAAGCGATCAACTTCGGATTGATTTACGGCATGTCCGCTTTTGGGCTGACGCGTACCACCGAACTGACATTGGCCGAGGCCGATGAATTTGTCAAAGCCTATTTCACACAATTCCCCGGCGTCAAAAAATATTTGGACGGCATTCGCAAACAAGCCGCCCAAGACGGTTATGTGGAGACCCTGCTGGGTCGGCGTCGATATTTCCCAGCTCTGCAGAGCAAACAAAATGTGCAAATGAAAAATCGGGAGGAGCGCGAGGCCATCAATGCGCCTATTCAAGGCACAGCGGCGGACATTATGAAGATTGCCATGCTCCACATTCCATCCGCTTTGAAAAAGGCGGGTTTGCACGCTCAGATGTTATTGCAGGTGCATGACGAACTGGTGCTGGAAGTCCCGAAAGAGGAACTGGAGAAAACAGTTCGGCTTGTGCAAGAGATAATGGGATCGGCCTACAAACTGGATATCCCTCTTTAACGGAGGCCCGCTCTGGTCTGAATTGGGGCGAGATGAAGGTCATTCAAACCAGAGATGGACAGGGATAAACGTCTTCGATTTGATGAACAGGGGAAAGCAAGTCTTCCGAGTTTTTCTGTCTTTGTTCGCCTCCAATGAACTCCAATACAAAATCATTGAAGAGTCACCAAGATAAAAATCCAGCGGTAAAATAGAACCATGCCCCGACAAGAGGATGTTTTCCAGAAGGCGATGAATGAGGGCCATTCCGCGGCCTGGGATCAGGATTGGAAAAAGGCCACTGCCGCGTACCGCAGGGCCTTGCAGGAGTTTCCTGATCAGCCCAAAGCGCTCAATAGTTTGGGGCTGGCATTGTACCAATTGGGCGAATTCGATGAGGCCCTTCATATGTATCAGCGGGTTGCCCAGCTTTCACCGGATGACCCTGCACCTTTCGAGAAAGTCGCGCAAATTTCAGAACGCCTCGGTAATTTGGACATAGCCGTGGATTCGTCCACGAAAGCCGCTGAAAAGTACTTCAACCAGCGCGAAGTGGACAAAGCCCTTGAGAACTGGATGCGTATCGCCACTTTGCAACCCGATCACTTGACAGCGCACTCACAGCTCGCTATGGTTCATGAACGACTTGGTCATACTCCGCAAGCGGTCACTGAGTATCTTGCAATTGCCAGCATTCTTCAGCGTTCGGGCAATCCGGAGAAGGCGCAAGAATTTGTGGAGAAATCCCTGCAGCTCCTGCCGCAAAGCCCTGACGCCAAGCAGGCGCAATCATTACTGAAATCGGGGCAGTTGCTGCCCAAACCGATCCGCCCCAGGGGTGGGACCGGGCCGATCACGATGGCGAAACTCAAACAGTTGGAGACAACTCAGGCCGGGCAGCAAGCCGCTTCCGGCTTGGACCCGGTTGCGGAAGCGCGCCAAAAATCCTTAACCAAGCTGGCCGAGGTACTCTTCGAGTATTCAGATGAAAGTCCATCCTCCCAGGAGCGACGCGGCCTTTCCGCCATCATGAAGGGAACCGGACAACTTTCGCTTCAACAGGCTGAACAAAACAAAGTCGTTTTGCATCTGGGTCAGGCGATTGATGCCCAGACGAAAAAACAGGAAAGCCTTGCCGCCGATGAACTGGAGCATGCGCTGGAGGCAGGCTTCACACATCCCGCTCTCTATTACAACCTTGGTTATCTGCGTGCGAAGAGCGAACGTTTGGAAAGCGCGGTCCGCCAATTGACGCATTCGGTCAAACACAAGGATTATGCTCTTGGCTCACGCTTATTGCTAGGAGAGATTTTTTTCAAGAAGGGACAGGTCAAAGAAGCCGCCTTGGAATATTTCGAAGCGTTGAAGCTGGCTGATTCGATGACGGTCTCTGCGGAGGAGTCCGACGCGATCAATCAATTGTACGAACCGTTGGTTGAATCTCAGCAGAATCAGAACGACGATACGGTCAACCGCCGCTTGTGCGACAATGTCAGCAAGATGTTGATGCGCTCGGATTGGCGTGACCAGATTCTACAAAACGCGTGAACAAATGCGCAGGACCCAGGGCGGCGGTATGCCCATCCCGCTGGCGGAAGTTGTACTGCAGGCGCAATCCAGCACCGTGATCGAATTGATGAACCGCATTCATCAATTGGCGCGCAAGGGAACTCTGCGGTCTGCCATGGATGAGGCTTACGACGCAGTTCAACATGCGCCCACGTATCTACCGCTTCACGCGTTGATGGGTGATTTGTTGATCCAGGACGGCCGCTCACAGGATGCGATTGCAAAGTTTTCGGTGGTCGCACATGCCTACAGTGTGCGCGGCGAAGTGGCACAGGCCACAAAATTGCTTCGCCGCATCATCCAGATCGCACCGATGGATTTATCTGCCCGCACGCGTCTCATTGATCAACTGGTGGCGCGCGGTCAGGTGGATGAAGCCATCAACGAATATCTAGAGCTGGCGGAAATCTATTACCGCCTCGCGGAACTCGACATGGCGCGCAAAACCTACACTACCGCTTTGCGCCTCGTCCAGCAAGCCAATGCGGATCGCCAATGGAATGTTCGCATCCTCCAGCGTATGGCTGATATTGACATGCAGAGACTCGACTGGAAGCAGGCGGTGCGCGTCTTCGAGCAGATCCGCACCTTGCGCCCGGGCGATCAGGGAGCGCGCAAGCAATTAATAGAGCTTTACATGAACATGGGCCAACAGCCCCAGGCCATAGCCGAATTGGAAAGTTTCATCGCCTATTTGGACTCCAACTCGAAGGGAAATGATGCTCTGCCTTTCCTGGAAGACTTGATCAAAGAGCACGAAGACCTGCTCATCTTCCGCCGGATGCTGGCCGAACAACTTCATCGGCTTGGACGCACCGATGAGGCCGTCTCTCAGCTCGATGCGCTTGGCGAATCACTGCTGACCACTGGCAAGAAAAAAGAAGCGGTGGAAATTATCAACCAGATCCTTTCAATGAGTCCGAGCAACGCCGAAGATTATCGCCAGCTTCTGGCACAGATCGGAACATGAAAGGTTGAGCAACGCGCCACACGGCGCGTTGCTTGTCTAAAGGGTCGGGGTCTGCTCCAGCGAACCAACGCTTATTTCTAAAAAAGTAGATATGCAAGAAGATGTGGTGCATATGATGAAAACAGAATCCTCTAATACTCAAACCTCCCTAGAGCGTGTTATGCACTTTGGCCAGGGGATGATAGACTCCGGGCATGGAAAAGCGAAGATATCCAAGCGATGTGACGGATGATGAATGGGCCTTCATAGCTCCTTATCTGACTCTGATGAAAGAAGAAGCCCCACAACGAGAGTACAGTCTGCGGGAGGTCTTCAACGGCTTGCGTTGGATTGTGCGTGCGGGAGCGCCATGGCGTTTTTTGCCCACCGACCTGCCACCTTGGTACACAGTCTATCAACAATCGCAGCGCTGGATCCGGGCTGGCGTGTTTGAAGCCATGGTGAATGATCTGCGAGCCCTGCTGCGATTGGCCAAAGGAAGAAAGGAAACCCCGAGTGCGGCGATTTTTGACAGCCGAACATTGCAATCGACCGTGGAAAGCGGTTCGCGCGCTGGATCCGATGGTGCCAAGCGCAAAAAAGGGAGCCAAACCCATGTGGCGGTGGATAGCTTGGGACATTTGCTGGCTCTGCACATCACCCCGGCCAACGAGCAGGACCGAGCGCAGGTCGGCGAATTGGCGCGACAGGTGCAAGAGGTCACCGGAAATTCAGTGGAGGTTGCCTTCGTGGATCCAGGGTATACCGGCGATGAGCCTGCTCAGGCTGCTCAAGATCAGGGCTTGCAGTTGCTCGTGGTCAAGCTGCCGGAAGCCAAAAAAGGCTTCGTGCTCCTGCCGCGGCGCTGGGTCGTCGAACGGAGTTTCGGTTGGATGGCTCGTTTCCGTCGCTTGGCCCGCGACTACGAACGCTTGCCCGAAACCCTCGCAGGTCTCAGCTACCTCGCTTTCGCCATCATGATGGCCAGGAACTTCGTTCATCTTATGGCTCATCTCCTATGAAAGTTCATAACACGCTCTAGACGATCTTGCCACCACCCTCATAGTCACTGCATTGTTCAGCCAGTTTCCGATGATCGGATTTATTTTTTTGCCGCATTTGACCTTTCCGGGTTTATGGATGGGGGCCAGAATGGCCTATTCTTGATACCTGCCTTAGCCTTTCTTCTAATTGGCCCCTCATTAATGGGTCTTTACTTGAAACGGGATAAACATGGACTATCCAGTAGCTTTCTTGGGTTGATTTCTATGCTTGCAGTGATATTAGCTGGTTATTTTCTGAATTTACTGCCTACCAATATCATAAACTACTTATTTCTACGCCTATCGCCCGGTTTTGGAATCGTGGTGACATTGTTAGTTGGAAAAATTATGAAACTGCCGCGAGAAATTATCGGTCTTGGTCTGGGAATAGCCTTTGGAATCGCAATATCAGTTGGGTTTACCGGAATTTTCAATGGCGATAGTAGTTCTTTTTAACTTTTTTCCCTACCGTTTCGTTGGGTTTGGCTCAGTGCTGTTTTCTTTCCAGAATTGTTTAGTCGCTGGACCGATTGGCGCGGTGTGCTTGCATACATTCTGATGATGGTTATTTTCACAGCCATCATCAGAATATGTTATCCTACTCCGTAAATGATTCTAACTGTAGAGCATGACAATGAAAAATAATCCTACAACAGATCGTGTTTCTCTTGGCAAACTGACGCTGTAACTGTTTCAAACGACGATTGCAACGCAGAGCAGCGCGCCTTTTTGCGCGTTGCTTCTTTAAAATCGGTTATACTTTCGGCGCTTCTATGACCACGCACATTCGAAACTTCTGCATCATCGCGCATGTAGATCACGGCAAGTCTACACTGGCGGATCGCTTGTTGCATTTAACCGGCACGATTTCCGATCGCGATACCACCGAACAAATTCTCGACACGATGGACCTCGAGCGCGAAAAAGGCGTGACCATCAAAGCTTCCGCCGTTCGGATGAATTACACCGCGAAAGACGGCAACGCCTATGAACTTAACTTGATCGATACGCCCGGCCACGTGGACTTTGGTTATGAAGTCAGCCGCGCCCTCAAGGCGTGTGAAGGCGCGGTCTTGGTGGTGGATGCCACGCAAGGCATCGAAGCGCAGACGCTCGCCAATCTTTATCAGGCGCTGGATGCCGACCTTGTCATCATTCCCGTCATCAATAAAATTGATCTGCCCTCCGCTCAGCCCGATGAAGTGGCGGAAGACATCGCATCGTTGCTCAGTGTCAGGGCCGAGGATGTGATTCGCATCTCCGCCAAAGATGGATTGAATGTGGATCAAGTGCTTGAATCCATTGTCCAGCGCGTGCCGCCGCCGAAAGACGAATCGAATAAACCGTTGCGCGCGTTAATCTTTGATTCTCATTACGACTCCTATAAAGGCGTGATTGCTTACCTTCGCGTAATCGAAGGCTCGATCAAACCGACCGATACTTTGCATATGTTTGCTACGCAAGCCGATATGAAACCGGTCGAGATTGGAATCTTCGCGCCGGTCATGACGCCCACCCAAAGTTTGATGGCGGGCGAAGTCGGTTATATCGCGACGGGACTCAAGACCGTACATGATTGCCGCGTCGGTGACACCATCACGCTTACCTCGCATCCTGCCTCGGAACCGTTGCCGGGCTACCGCCATCCCAAGCCGATGGTCTTTGCTGGCATCTATCCCGTCGAGGCCGACGATTATCCTGAACTGCGTGAGTCGCTCGATAAGCTTCAGCTCAACGATGCTTCTTTAACATTCCAGCCCGAAACATCACAAGCGTTGGGCTTTGGATTCCGCGCCGGATTCCTTGGATTGTTTCACATGGAAATTATCCAGGAACGTATCGAGCGCGAGTACGACCTCGATGTACTTTTTACGGCGCCGTCGGTGGAATATGAAGTGTTGATGATCGGTGATGAAATCATCACGGTGGATTTGCCTGCCGAATTACCGAACGATGAATCAAAGATCGTCGAAATCCGCGAACCGTGGATGACGATTGAGATTATCACGCCGACGGATTATTATGGTCCGATCATGGATTTGGTCACCAAACGACGCGGCATCTATAAGAGTCAGGAATACCCCGCGCCGCATCGTGTTCAACTCAATTTTGAAATCCCGCTCTCTGAAATCATCGTGGACTTCTTCGATGAATTGAAATCACGCACCAAAGGATATGCCTCACTGGATTATCAATTTCTGGAATACCGTCCTGATGAATTACAGAAGCTGGAAATCCTCGTCAACGGCGACCCGGTGGATGCGTTGGCGGCCATTGTCCATAAGAAAGATGCGTTCTACAAAGGCCAGCGGATGATCACCAAGTTAAAGGGAATCATCCCCCGTCAATTGTTCGATGTCGCGATCCAGGCCGCGGCTGGCGGACGAGTGATCAGCCGTGCGAATGTCAAAGCCACGCGCAAGGATGTGCTGGCGAAATGTTACGGCGGCGACATCTCACGCAAGAAGAAATTGCTGGAAAAACAAAAGCGCGGCAAGAAGCGCCTCAAGATGGTCGGGAATGTGGAAATCCCGCAAGAGGCGTTTATGGCTGTATTAAAATTAGAAGAGGAATAATTATTGTAGGGGCACAGCGTGCTGCGCCCTGGGCGGATGCCATCCGCCCCTACGGAGAAATATGAAAGATATCAAACGCTGGCTTCCCGGCGCATTAATCAGCATCCTGATCATCGCCGCCATTCTTTATTTTGTTAACCTGCCCCAAATGTTTGCCGCCATTCGTTCGGCGGACTATCGTTTCATCGCCGTCGCGGCGGTGTTAGTATTTGGGTGGTTATATGTACGTGCTATTGTATGGCGAACCTTATTGCGCGAACGTGCGCCTTATTGGGATGTGTTCCATAGCTTGAACATCGGTTATCTGCTCAATGCCATTTTGCCGTTCCGTCTTGGCGAACTGGGACGCGCCTACATGCTCAGCCTCAAAACGGATTTGAAATTCGTTGAAATTCTCCCGACCATTGTCATCGAGCGCTCGATGGATTTGGTCATCACGGCCGCGATTTTCCTTAGCTCGCTGCCATTCGTGGTCGGCGCAAAAGGCGCGGATCGCATAGCGATCATTCTAGGCGTGGTGGTGGTTGCTGGATTGCTGTTCTTATATATCCTTGCCAAGAACGATCAATGGGCGCTTGATATATTTCATAAGGCCAGCGCGCGCTGGCCTTCCATTCAGCACTTCGGCGGCAGTGTCCTCGAATCATTTCTCACCGGTCTCGGCGCCTTGACCGATGGCTGGCTCTTCGCCCGCTTCATGTTTTGGATGCTTTTGAATTGGGGCATGTCCATCGTTAGTTTTTATTTGATCGCCCGCGCCTTCTTTCCGCAGGCGCAATGGATATGGGCTTTGTTTGGACTCGGCGCGGGCGCATTCGGCAACGCAGTTCCTTCATTGCCCGGTGCGGTCGGGACATATGAAGGCGCCCTCGGTGGTGCCATGACTTTGCTTTCAGGCAATCCATCCACTTCACTTGCAATGGCTTTGACTAGCCATCTATTCAATTATCTGACCGCCATTATTTTGGGCGGTTACGCTCTCATCCACGAAGGGCAGTCTCTTTCTGGAATTTATCAGCAGTTGACCGCGCTTCGATCAAAGAAGGAATAACATGGCAAAGAATTATCTTGTCACAGGCGGGGCCGGATTTATCGGCTCGAATTATGTATATCGTTTGCTGGCGCGCGGCGGGAACGTGACCATTTACGATAATCTCAGCCGCACCGGAGCGCCGCGCAATCTCGATTGGTTGAAAAAGAATTTCGGCGAAAAATCCTTTAACGTGATCGTTGCGGATGTGCGTGACGCGGCTTCGATAGCGGAAGCCGCTCGCGGGGCGGATGTGATCGTCCATCTCGCGGGACAGGTAGCGGTCACCACCTCCGTAACGAATCCACGCGATGACTTTGAAGCCAACGCCATTGGAACATTCAACACGCTTGAGGCCGCGCGTCTTTCCCAACGCAATCCGATTTTTATTTTTGCTTCGACCAATAAAGTTTACGGCGGCATGGATGATGTGAAAGTTGTGGAGGACGCAACGCGCTGGCGCTATGCAGACTTGATCCATGGTTGTCCCGAATCCCAGCCGCTCGATTTTCATTCGCCTTATGGTTGTTCTAAAGGCACAGGCGATCAATATGTCCGTGATTATGCTCGCATTTATGATTTGCGGTCTGTGGTCTTTCGTCAATCCTGTATTTATGGCCCGCGCCAATTCGGGATTGAAGATCAGGGCTGGCTGGCTTGGATGACGATTGCCGCGGTGACCGGACGCAAGATCACGATTTATGGCGACGGCAAGCAGGTGCGCGATGTTTTGCACGTGGATGATCTGCTCAATGCATATGATGCCGCGATTGAAAAGATCGAGATTGCCAAGGGCCAAGTTTATAACGTCGGTGGCGGACCAGGCAACGTTCTTGCGGTTTGGGCGGAGTTTGGTCCGCTGCTTGAAAAATTATTGGGAAAGAAGATCGAAGTCGCACGTGCCGATTGGCGTCCCGGCGATCAACGCGTCTTCTATGCAGATTTTAGCAAGGCCGGGAATGAATTGGGATGGAGTCCAAAGATCGATTTGGAAGAGGGGATTGAACGATTATTCCATTGGGTAAACGAAAACCAAGATTTGTTCTAGACACAGAACCGCCAAAGTCTCGGCGGTTCTTCATCATTACTTAATATATATTTCTTTCAGTAGGGTATAATCGCCTGCGCTTTATGAAAATCCTGACCGTCCTCACCTATTATCGCCCTCACACCTCCGGTCTGACCATTTATGCAGAGCGGTTGGCGCGTGCCTTTGTCCAACGCGGGCACCAGGTGACGGTGATGACCACGCAATATGATCCATCTTTGCCGCGCGAAGAGAACATGGACGGCGTCAAGATCATCCGCGTGCCGGTGATGTTTCGATTGAGCAAGGGTGTCATCGCACCGACCTTTGGCTGGGCCGCAACGAAACTGGTTGCGGACCACGATGTGGTGCAATTGCACCTGCCGCAATTCGACGCGCCTGGCGTTGCGTTTCGCAGCCGGTTGTTCGGCAAGCCTGCGGTCCTCACTTATCACTGCGACTTGCTTTTGCCGCCTGGCTTGTTCAATCGCTTTGTCAATCTCGTGGTTCAGTGGCAGAACAACATGGCCGCGCTTCTTTCAAATCAGATCGTGACGTACACCCAGGATTACGCTGATCATTCATCCTATCTTTCTCGATATAAATTTAAATTGCAGACAATCCTTCCGCCGGTTGAATTGCCAGCTGCCGATAAGGATGCAATCCAATCCTTTGCGGAAACCCAGCATCGCGCCGACCGGAAACCGGTCATCGGCATGGCGGCCCGCTTCGCCGCTGAAAAAGGAGTCGAGGTTCTGCTCGACGCGTTGCCCGTTATCTTAAAAAAATATCCGGATGCGCAGGTTTTGTTTGCGGGACAATATCAGAAAGTGATAGGCGAACAGGATTATTATGATCGCCTGATGCCGCGCATTCGTGAATATGAGAATGCCGGTCATTGGACTTTTCTTGGCAATCTCAATCCGGCTCAGATGTCGGCGTTTTATCCAAATTTGGATGTGCTGGTTGTGCCGTCGCTCAACTCGACCGAGGCGTTTGGCCTCGTTCAGATCGAAGCGATGATGAACGGCGTGCCATGTGTTCCCTCGGCGTTGCCCGGTGTGCGGATGCCGGTTCAAATGCATGGAACGGGATGCGTATCCAAGATTGGTGATCCGGATTCTTTGGCGGAGTCCATTCTCGAGGTCCTGAATGAACCCAATAAATTCCGCGGCGATATTGAATCCATCAGGAAAACATACGATCCAGATACGGTCGTGGCGGAATACGAAAAATTATTTGAAAGGCTGATGAAAAAATAAACGTCGTTGACATGGCGCCTATGAATGATTTTTTGTTCCTCCAACTGCGTGATCTTCCATACTTCCGCGCCTTCCTGCGCGCGGTTAAATCATCCTATTATCAAGATTTGCCTCTGCCTGCGCCTGTTTACGACGTTGGCTGCGGTGACGGTCATTTCGCTTCCTTGACCTTCAATAAAAAAATCGATGTGGGTCTCGATCCGTGGCATGGTCCAATTCACGAAGCGAAGAGTCATGGCGCGTATCGTGCACTGGTCGAAGCAGATGGGGCGCGTTCACCTTTTCCGAATCATTATTTTGCGAGCGGATTCAGCAACTCGGTGCTGGAACACATTCCGCATATTGACGCCGTGCTGGCCGAGACTGCGCGCGTGTTGAAGCCAGGCGCGCCGTTTTATTTCTGTGTGCCGAACACGCGCTATCTTTCGGAGCTTTCGATCTCACGCGTGCTGGGCAACGGATATACCGAGTGGTTCCGCAAAATCTCGCGCGTCTCACATGCGGACGAAGCGGATGTCTGGCAGACGCGTTTGGAGAAGGCTGGCTTTGAGCTGGCGCGCTGGTGGAATTATTTTTCTCCATCTGCGATGCGCGTGTTAGAATGGGGACATTATTTTGGCGTTCCATCCGTGGTTGCGCGCGTCCTAACCGGACGCTGGATCATTGCTCCAACCAGGTGGAATCTTTGGCTGACAGAGCGATACGTTAAGAAATATGCGTCACTGGCACCCATTGAAAATGGAACGTTTACTTTTTATATTGCGAAGAGGAAATAATCGCAAAACACGTCTTGCGTTTTGCGATTTACTTTTTTAGAATCTTATGTCTTTCGACGAAAAATATTTTTCAACCAACACGTATGCCAGCGTTTCATTCGCCAAATACAGCCAGTATTGGTGGTCGAATCGATTCTTTGCCACGCTGGCGCGCCGCTACGGACGGCACGGTTCGCGCCTGCTGGAGATTGGTTCGGGGCTGGGTCATCTCGTCGGCCAGTTGGAGGACGGCTTCGAAACCTTCGGGTTGGATTTAAATCATTGGGCGGTCGCCCGCTCCAAGCCCGAAGCGAAGCGAACTCAACTTCAGACAGCCAGCGCGCAGGATCTGCCTTTTGCAGATTCGACTTTCGGCGTGGTCATCATCAAACACATCGTCGAGCATCTGCCCGACCCGGCGCGGGCGATCCGCGAAATTAGCCGCGTCCTTGAGCCGAACGGAATCCTGATCCTCGCCACGCCGAATCTTGATTCGCTTCTCAAGCCGTGGAAGGGCAATCAATGGATCGGCTATCTCGATCCGACTCATATTTCGCTCAAGCCGCCCGCTGAATGGTTTGAATTAATTCGGGATGGAAGCTTGAATATCGTCCGCGCGTTTGCCGATGGTTTTTGGAACACGCCTTATATTCCGCTGATTCCGAATTCGATTCAAAAACTTTTCTTCGGTTCGCTCGGCGGATTTCAGGCGATCAGCACCTTTGTTTTTCTTCCTGTGCGCTGGGGCGAAAGCGTGATCGTGATTGCAAGAAAAAATAATCGGTGAGTAGTGAATGGTATGAACGATAATCATCCGAAATTCAACGAACCATCTGTATTGGATTATGTCAAATCCAAATTATCATTTGGACACAGGCCGAAGATCGAGATTCCGAAATCGCAGGTTGCAGAAAGCGAAGCGGAATCCTTTGTACCGGCAGTGGTCGAGACCGAAGCCGCTCTGTCATTAGCTATTGGCCATCCATCAACACCATTTCCGTGGTTATCATTGGCCGCGCTCGGGTTGGCTCTTCTTGGTCAAAGGATGTTCGAGCCGCCGAATCCTTCCATCATGCTCGGTATTGCTCTTTATTTGATGGCGCTGGCGTTTCTATTGTGGGCCGTCCTGCGCGGCGAATGGACGCTCTTTTCGCTTGCTGAATCATCGACGAGAAATGATCCGCTCACGTTTCATCGCGCGGCCCTCTTGATTTGTATTCCGTTTGCGGTTCTGGCTTTCTTTTTCTTTTCCGGCAACTTATTCACTATTTTCAATCTTACGTTTTGGTTGATTGTGTTGGTCGTGTTCGTTTGGTCGTTGTGGCTGCACGACCCGAACCAGCCTTCGCTGTGGCAGCGGCTCGCCGGAATCGTTTCGCGCCGCGAATGGCAAATCCGCGTCACGCGTTGGACGCTCTTGATCCTCGCCTTGAGCGGGATCGTGATCTTCTTTCGTGTTTATCATATCCAGCAGACGCCTGCCGAACCGTTCAGCGATCACGCCGAAAAACTCCTCGATGTCTATGATGTGACTCAGGGACTCACGCACATCTTCTTCCCGCGCAACACCGGGCGCGAAGCCATCCAATTTTATTGGACGGTCCTGATGAACTGGATCTTTGGCACCGGCCTGTCGTTCCTGACCTTGAAAATTGATACGGTTGGGTTTGGTCTGTTCGTTCTGCCATTTATGTATTTGCTTGGCAAAGAGATTGGCGGTCGGCGCGTTGGACTTCTGGCTTTCTTTATCGCAGGAATAGCGTATTGGCCGAATATGATTTCCCGCATCGGACTGCGCTTTCCGCTCTATCCGCTTTTCGTCGCGCCGACCATGCTGTATCTCATCCGCGGCCTGCGGACTCGCAGCCGCAACGATTTTATTCTTTCCGGAATCTTTCTTGGGTTGGGATTGAATGGATATAGTCCGGCGCGCATTGTGCCGTTTCTGGTCGCGGCTGCGATCATTTTATATATCATTCACGCGCAATCGAAAGGAGCCCGTCGCGACGCGCTGATTTGGTTCGTCATCGTTGGACTGACTTCGTTGATGATCTTTATTCCGCTCTTTCGTTATGTGACCGAGAATCCCGAAATGTTTTCCTATCGTGCCCTAACACGCATCGGAACTATCGAGCAACCATTCCCAGGGCCGTGGTATCAGATCTTTGCATCCAACGTCTGGAACGGATTGAAGATGTTCAACGTGGACGATGGCAACATTTGGGTTGCTTCCGTTCCGAATCGTCCCGCACTGGATGTCGTTTCGGGCGCGTTGTTCCTGATTGGAATTGTGCTCCTCCTGGCGCGATATTTTCAAAAGCGCCACTGGCTCGACCTTTTTTTGCTTCTCTCCGTTCCGATTCTTCAACTTCCATCGACTCTTTCATTAGCGTTCCCCGATGAGAACCCGGCGTTGAACCGCGCTGCAGGGTCATATGTTCCGGTATTTATTATCGTGGCGTTGGCACTCGATGGTTTGATCACCGCCTTCGGGTCCGAAAAGAGGCGACAGGTGATAGCCTGGATTTTGACGGGCATATTATTGTTTTGTTCCGCCGCGCAGAATTATGATCTGGTCTTCAATCAATTTGATCAGGAGTTCCGCCTCAGTTCGTGGAATTCATCCGAGATGGGTGCGGTCATTAAACAATTTGGCTTGGTTTATGGCGAGACGGATACGGTCTGGATCGTGCCGTTTCCTTATTGGGTGGATACGCGTCTGCCCGGAGTCTGGGCGGGGATTCCGAACCGAGACTTTGCCATATTCCCCGATCACTTACCTGATACTGTACAAGTATCGGGGCCGAAGTTGTTCATGGTGAAGGCCAGTTTGCAGGACCCGACTGCGAATGACCAAAAGTCACTGGATATCCTCAAGCAGTTATATCCGCAAGGCTCATTGAGCCTGCATCATTCGCCCGTTCCCGGACATGATTTCTGGATTTACTTTGTGCCGTCACAATAAACAGGATATGAAGTGACAATCACTCTCAGTACAGATTAAGGCTTGGATGATAAATTACGAGCTATGATGTCTAACGAAAAACGTGCCTGGATCTATGATGTTCTCCTCATTCTCGTATTAGGAATCGGGATCTATTTTCGCGTGATCGGTTTGAACTGGGACCAGAATCAGCATCTGCATCCCGATGAACGTTTCCTGACGATGGTGGAGAGTGCCCTGGCACCCGTAAGTCAGTCACAGGATCAATTGGGCCCGCCGCCGACCGCCGCGAATCAGCAATGGCGTCAGGCTTATGCCGGTGCGATGCCGGATTGTTCCAAATGGGGCGGATATTTCGATACCTATTGTTCGCCGTTGAACCCCCAAAACCGCGGTTACAGTTTTTTCGTTTACGGTGACCTGCCAATTGTCGTTGTTCAATATATTGCGCAATGGGTCGGACAGACCGGCTACGACCAGGTTAATCTGGTCGGACGGCAGGTTTCCGCGCTCGGAGATCTGCTGACGATTCTATTGATCTATCTGATCGCGGCGCGTTTGTATAATCGCCGCGTAGCCTTGCTGGGCGCTGCATTTTCCACGTTTGCGGTGTTGCAGATTCAACAATCGCATTTCTTTACGGTGGATACTTTTGCCAACCTGTTTATATTTGCGGCGATTTATTTTGCGGTGGAAATTGTGGTCAAAGAAAAGCCGGGAATCGGGAATGGGGAATCTGAGCCAACACCGAATCCCGAAACCATTACGAATTACACTTTACGTTTTATCAAAGACCCATTCTTCCTGCTCAGCCTTGGCTTCGGTGTTTCGTTTGGAATGGCGACCGCCTCCAAACTGGATGCGGCTCCGCTTGCGATTCTTTTGCCGGGTGCATTCCTCCTACGTTACTGGATTGCAGACCGTAAATCGATGGCCGATGATGCCGTTCACCGTTCACCCTCCATTGAATATTGGACGCTGCTCGCTATTTACTTAATCGCCGGCGCGGTCGCTTCGATTCTCTCATTCCGCATCTTCATGCCGTATGCCTTTCATGGGCTGGGTTTAAATCCTGCATGGGTCGCCAATATGAAAGAATTGGTAGGCCAATCCAGCGGCGATGTGGATGTACCGTTCGCCTTGCAATGGGCGCGGCGTTCGCATCTTTTTTCATTCGACAATTTAACAATCTGGGGGCTTGGCCTGCCGCTTGGCATCCTCGCATGGATCGGCTTCCTTGCCATGCTTTGGAGAATCGTCAAAGGCGAACTGCGCCATCTTTTGCTGTGGGGTTGGACCGCGATTTTTTTCACCTGGCAATCCATGGCTTTCAATCCGACCATGCGTTATGAACTGCCGATCTATCCTTTGTTGTGCATGATGGCCGGATGGTTCGTGATTTACTTATGGGATCAGGCGCAAGCAGCAGATCGTAAATCATCGAAATTGATTTTTCGCTTATCGTCCGTAGTCATTGGCATCACGGTTCTCGTGCTGACCTTCGCGTGGGCCTATGCTTTTACGCGTATCTACACCCGGCCTGTTACGCGCGTCGCTGCTACGGCCTGGATTTATCAAAACGTTCCAAGCTCGATCAACCTGCACATCAAACAATCAGATGGTACGGTCTACCAACAGCCTTTGCCATTTCCATCCGGCGGTTTGATTCAAACAACCGCACCTTATATCTTTTCGTTTATTGCCAATGCCAGCGGCACTTTAGACGAAGTTTATTTTCCCCATATCGAAGCGTTGACTCCTTCGAGTATGCAGCCTGCCACTTCCACTTTAACTGCAACGCAGGCGATCACTTCGAATCCAATTCTGCCGGGCTGGGCGCCGGATGCAAATCCCGCCTCTGCGCAAACTTTTAGTTTGGATCTCGCATCCCAACCGGATGCACTACCGAATCAATATCTTGCCACCTCGTCTTTTACATCTGATTTTGCGGCAACCTCCAGCGATCCACGCGGCACGGATTATGTTCTCGCCCTCGATCATCCGCTTAAGATAATCAGCGGCCAGATTTATTACATCCGCCTCGAAACAACCGGTGTGGTCACGCTGGTCGGCGCGGCGCCCATCAACGAATCAGACTGGGACGATGGCTTGCCTCTCCGCTATGAAAACTATGACGGCTTCGGCGGCCTCTATCAGGGCGGACTCAATCTGCAAATTTATTATGACGATAATGCCGATAAGTTGGCGCGCTTTGTCAACACATTGGGTCAGGGCGATTACATTTTCATGTCATCCAATCGCCAGTGGGCTTCGGTCACGCGTGTTCCCGAGCGTTATCCGTTGACGACCGCCTATTATCGCGCTCTCATCGGTTGTCCTGCGGATAAGGATGTTATCTGGTGCTATAACGTGGCCACGCCCGGCATGTTCCAGGGTCAGCTTGGATATAAACTGGTTCAAGTCTTCGAGTCATTTCCAACGCTGGATATTCCCGGTGTGATTCACTGGCAGGCCAATGATCAATTCGCGGAAGAGGCCTTTACCGTTTACGACCATCCGAAAGTATTGATCTTCCAAAAGCAACCGGATTTCAGCACCGCGCATGTTCAATCCATCCTCGGCGCTGTGGACTTGAGCAATGTAATTCATCTCACGCCCAAGCAGGCCAGCAGTTATAAGAGCTTAATGCTTCCTGTTGATAAGCTGGCTCAACAACAGGCAGGCGGAACCTGGTCACAATTGTTCAATTACGACTGGATTCAAAACCGTTATCCAATCCTCGGTTTGATCATTTGGTATTTGTTTATCTTTATCCTTGGGCTATTAACTTATCCCATTGTTCGTCTTGCGCTGCCGGGATTGGGTGATAAAGGCTATCCGCTTTCGCGCGCACTGGGATTGATTCTGTTTGGATTCTTATGTTGGGCAAGCGGATCGTTCGGCGTGCCGGTCACGCGAGTCACTGTCGGCGTGATGTTCGCCCTTTTAGCGGTAGCCGGTCTCAGTCTCGCATGGACGCAAAGAGACGAGTTGCTCGCGGAGTGGAAGTCGAAGAAAAAATATTTCCTGATGATCGAAGGCTTGTTCCTCGCCTTCTTCCTCTTCGACCTTCTCGTTCGCATTGGTAACCCGGATTTGTGGCATCCGGCTAAAGGCGGCGAACGCCCGATGGACTTCTCGTTTTTTAACGCGATTTTGAAGAGCACCAGTTTTCCGCCGTATGATCCGTGGTTCGCAGGCGGTTACATCAACTACTATTATTACGGTTTTGTGTTGGTGGGAATGCCGGTGAAACTGCTGGGCATCGTGCCGACCATTGCATATAATTTTATTTTGCCGACGTTGTTCGCAATGGTGGCGATGGGTGCGTTCTGCGTTGGTTGGAATTTGGTGAATGGGAATCGAAAATCGGAAATGGCGAATGAGATTGAATCCCGAAAAACAATCTTCGATTTTCGATTTATCGCCGGATTATTGGCCGCATTGCTGATGGTTGTGCTTGGAAACCTCGGCACGATCCGCATGATCTATCAGGGCTTTGAAGAAATGGCCGCACCCGGCGGAAATATTGTCAATGCAAACATTCCGCAAAGAATAGTTTGGGCGGCGGAAGGATTGGGCAAAGCTGTGATGGGACAGCCGCTTCCGTATGGGCGCGGCGATTGGTATTGGGATCCGAGCCGCGTCATTCCTCCCGGACCCGGCAACGAGATCACCGAATTCCCGTTCTTTACATTCCTCTACAGCGACCTGCACGCGCACATGATGGTCATGCCGATTGCGTTGTTCGTGGTGGCATGGGCTTTGTCCATTGTACTGGCGCGCGCCCGCTGGCGCAATAAAAAATCAGCCGCGCTGAGTTTCCTGATCGGCGGGCTGGCAATCGGCGCATTATATCCAACGAATCTTTCGGACATTTACACCTATCTTCCGATTGCATTAGCCGCGCTGGCCTATGCAATTTGGAATTATGCAGATGTTGTTAATCTAAGTTGGCTGGTGGATATCCCAATCTGGATTAAGAAGTTGGCGTTGATCATCGGCGCTTTCATTTTATTGATCGTGCTTTCTTATGGTTTGTATGAACCGTATCGCGCCGCATACAATCAGGGATACACGTGGGTGGATTCATGGACAGCCTCGCATACTCCCATTTGGTCATATCTAACTCATTGGGGCGTGTTCCTGTTCCTCATCACCATGTGGCTGGCGTGGGAGACGCGTCAGTGGATGGCAGAGACGCCAGTTTCGGCGCTGAATAAACTGCGCCGATATCAGGTCCTGATTGAAGCGGATATTGCCATCTTCCTGATGGCGTTGCTGTATCTCGCTTATCGTCAAGTGGAAATTGGCTGGGTCGCGTTGCCGCTCGCGGTTTGGGCTGGTGTTTTGCTTTTGCGTCCCAACTTACCAGATGTGAAGCGCGTCGTCCTGTTTTGGATTGGTACCGCATTGGTGATCACGATCATGGTTGAGCTGGTCGCCGTGCGCGGTGACGTTGGCCGCATGAACACGATCTTCAAGTTTTATCTTCAAGCGTGGTTGTTGCTGGCGGTTTCATCTGGTGCTGCGTTCGTGTGGATCGTGCAGGAACTTTATCAATGGAATCCGGGCTGGCGGAACTTCTTCCAGGCCGGAACCGCCTTGGTCTTGGCTGGCGCATTCGCATTTACGTTGACAGCAACATTCGATAAAGTCTCCGACCGCATGGCCCCGGGCGTGCCGTTCACGCTCGATAGCATCACATATATGCAATACGCGCAATACGCCGACTTCGGCGTGACGATGGATTTGGTTCACGATTACAAAGCCATTCGCTGGATGCAGGATCATGTGCAAGGCTCGCCGGTTCTCGTTGAGGCTAACTGCCCGGAGTATCGCTGGTGCACGCGCTTTACCATTTATACCGGTCTGCCCGGTGTAGTTGGATGGAACTGGCACGAACGCCAACAACGTACGCTCACGCCACAGCTCGTTGAGGATCGCGTCAACGCGATTGACACTTTCTATACGACGATGGATGTGCCGGCTGCACTCGCCTTCCTTAAACAATACAACGTCAAATATATAATCGTCGGGCAATTGGAGCGTGCTGAATATCCGGGCATGGGCCTCGACAAATTTGAATCGCAGAACGGCAAACTTTGGCATTCGATCTATCGCGATGGCAATACCGTGATCTATCAAGTCAACCCATGAGCGAAACCATTTTACATATCACTTCTCGTGAGGCATGGAGGGCTGCGCAAAAGGCTGGTCAATATTCCGCGCCGAGTTTGACGAGCGATGGATTTATTCATTGTTCGACGCGTGCACAAATTCTGCCGGTTGCCGAAAAATTTTATAAGGGACAAACGGGTCTGGTGATTCTCGTCATTGACTCAGCGCGTCTCTCCTGCGGCTTGAAGTGGGAGGCGCCATCGGATGGCGCGCCTCCGTCTGGAGTTTCGGTGAACGAGACATTCCCGCATATTTATGGGCCCATCGATCTGGATGCCGTTGTTCAAGTCCTCGACTTCGAACCCACTGCGGGCGGAAAATTTATAGTGCCAACGATTCCATAGGTAAGGGACTGACTTGAGTTCCATCCTGGCATTTGTTTCATGGTATATCATCATCACGCTATTGGGCTGGCTGACCTTTCCGCTGGTCTATTTTCTCTTTCCCGCGCTGGTGGACCGCGGCTATAGCCTGTCGCGCGTCGCAGGGCTGTTGATCTGGAGTTATCTTTTTTGGATCTTCACCTCGCTCGGCTTGACTCAAAATACCGTCGGCGGGATTTTATTTGCATTATGTGTTTTGATCGGTTTGAGCGCGTGGGCATTATCGAACGTTGATCATCGAATTTCCAGCGTCCTGTCTTGGCTGAAATCCAATCTGCGTCTCGTTATCACAGTTGAAGTCTTATTTCTAATCGCGTTTGCTTTTCTCGCCTTTCTGCGCGCGGGCAATCCCGAACTGGATGGCACGGAGCGTCCGATGGAATTGATGTTCATCAATGCCATTCTGCGTTCGCCGACTTTTCCTCCGCACGACTCATGGCTTTCCGGTTACGCCATCTCCTATTATTACTTCGGCTACGTCATGACCGCTATGCTCGCGAAACTCGTGGGACTCCCTGGCAGCATGGCGCACAACCTGATGACCTCGCTCATCTTTGCATTGGCCGCGATCGGTGCGTATGGAATTCTCTATAATCTGCTTTCAGCGCTCAATCAGAATTCGAAAGATGCAAAGCGCAAATCACAAATCGGTTTTTCTTTTCTCGCTCCTCTGTTTTTACTTTTCGTCAGCAACATCGAAGGCTTCCTGGAGGTCTTGCATAGTCATGGAATCTTTTGGTCTGCCAACCCCGCCTCCAATTTTTGGACCTGGCTTGGGATCAAGGATTTAAGCGATGCGCCGTCCCAGCCCCTGGCTTGGATTCCGGATCGTTTCTGGTGGTGGTGGCGCGCCTCACGCGTCGTCTCTGACTTTGATTTGAGAGGCGCCTTTCAGGAAATCATTGATGAGTTTCCGTTCTTTTCCTTCCTGCTCGGCGATCTGCATCCACATGTACTGGCGATTCCGTTCAATCTGCTTGCTGTTGCGGTTGCATTGAATCTTTTCCTCGGCGGCTGGCGCGGCGAGATTGAGTTCCTTGGCTTTCATTTGGACATCAGCAAAACCGGCTTTCTGTTCGCCGCGTTGGCTCTCGGCGGCTTGGCCTTTCTCAACACATGGGATATCCTCATCGGCGCGGCGCTGATTGTCTTTGCTTACATTTTATTCCGCGTTCGTGAACAAGGCTGGTCCTGGTCGCGCCTTGAAGATGTCGTTGTGCTAGGTATTCCACTTGGATTATTTGCAATTGTTTTGTATCTGCCGTTTTATTTTGGCTTTTCAACACAAGCGAGCGGTATTCTGCCGAACATCATCAATCCGACGCGCGGCGCGCAGTTATGGGTGATGTTCGCGCCGTTTTTCCTTCCTCTGATTGCCTATAGCGTTTACCTTTCATTCAGTGAAAAGCGGACTGCCCGCTGGTCACTAGCCATCCTACTGGCTGCTGGTTTCGTCATTCTGCTTTGGGGCCTCTCGTGGCTGTTGAGCTTGGGAGTTAAGTTTACTGACCCTGTGATTGCTGGGCAATATCTCCAATCGCAAGGTGTTGCGGATATTGGGTCTTTATTCGCAGAGGCAACTTCGCGCCGTCTCTCTTATATTGGCGGATTATTGACTCTGCTTGTACTTCTTATCCCCGCCCTCGCTTTCTTGCTCGCGAATCGCCAAAAGATTCCTGAAGACGATCATTCATCGTCTAAAGCGGATGCTCAAGCATCGCCCATTAACCATCAACCATCTGCATTTGTCTTTCTTCTGGTTATCCTCGCATCCCTTTTGGTCATTGCCCCGGAATTCGTTTATCTGCACGATGAGTTCGGCACGCGCATGAACACCATTTTCAAATTCTATTATCAGGCATGGCTGTTGTGGAGTATCGCCACCGCGTTCGGTACCGCGATCCTTCTTCAAAATTTGCGCGGCGTGTGGGATTGGATTTTTCGCATCGGTCTGGTCATTCTATTGTTTATGTCGTTAATTTATCCGGTGTTGGGCGTTGCCAATAAAACCAATAACTTTAATCCACCTTTAGGTTGGACGCTCGATGACTTCACCCGCATCCAGCGCAATTCACCCGATGAGGCCGCGGCGATTGAATGGCTCAAGTCCGCGCCGGATGGGGTGATCGCGGAAGCAGTCGGCGGAGGCTACACCAGTTATGGACAGATCTCGGAATACACCGGTTTGCCGACGCTGCTCAATTGGCCCGATCACGAATCTCAATGGGGACGCACCGGCGCCGATCTCGGCACGCGGCAGGATGACATCAAAACTCTTTACAGTACGCCCAGTTGGCAGACGGCGCTTACGATTATCACTCAATACAATATTCAATACATTTACATTGGTGATCTTGAACACTCCACCTATCCGGTGCAGGAAGACAAGTTCCGAGCTCATCTCGCTCAGGTTTTTCATCAAGGCAATGTGACAATCTACGAAGTCAAGTAAAATATAACCAATGAAACCATTCCGCCATCAAACCGCTCTTTATATAGTCGTTTTTCTTTTGGCCCTCGCCGTCCGCTTGATCCGCCTTGGCACCTGGACGCTGACCGATGTCGAAGCTCAATGGGCATTGCAAGCGCTCGGCATTGCACAAGGTGCACATCCCGCGCTTGGCTCGAACCCCGCCTATGTCTTGTTGACCACGATCGTTTTCTTTTTCTATGGCGGCGGGACAAATTTTTGGGCGCGGTTTGTTCCAGCGCTTGCAGGATCATTCATCGTCTTCGTTCCATTACTTTTTTGCGAACGCCTCAAACCCCGCCCAAGTTTGATCCTCGCCTTTTTCCTCGCATTCGATCCAGGCTTGGTTGCGCTATCGCGTCAAGCGGGCAGTTCGATCTTGGCCGTAACGTTCGTTCTTTTTGCTTGGGGCTTTTGGCAACGGAAGCGGCCGCAGTTGGCTGGAGTCTTTGCCGGGCTGGCATTGCTTTCAGGAGCATCCCTTTGGGAAGGATTGCTTGGCCTCGGGTTGACGTGGACAATTCTTCAGGCGGTGGAAGCACGCCGGAAAACGGAGTCCGCTTCAAGTCCCGTGCGAGGCGAATGGTTGTCTGCGTTATGGTATGGAATTGGGACTCTGCTCGTCGGCGGAACGTTATTCTTTTTATCGCCCAATGGGTTGAGTGCATGGATATCCTCCTTGCCGGAATATCTGAGCGGCTGGACGCGTTCATCAGGTATCTCAGCCAGCATGATGATATTCTCATTGATTGCTTATCAACCACTGGCGGTGATTCTGGCAGCGGTTGCTGTTGTGCGCGGCTGGATGAATGGAAGCCGACGCATCATGCGGCTGAGCATATGGGCATTGGTCGCTTCATTGCTGGCGTTGTTCTATCCATTCCATCAGGTGAGCGACTTGGTCTGGCTGCTCATTCCATTATGGTCGCTGGCCGCGCTGGAATTGGCGCGCGTCGTGAACGTCCTGCCGGGAGAACGACGGCAGGTGATCGGCGTGGCCGGATTGAGCATATTTATTCTTTTCTTTGTCTGGCTGCAATTTTTATTCATCACCACACTGCCAATTCCTTCTTCGGAAGCCAGCGATCGCATTTGGTTATTGTTCGGTTCATTGTTATTGCTGGTGATCTGCGTTTTGCTCGTGGCCGTGGGATGGTCGGCCCGCGCCGCGCGGCTGGGCGCAACCTGGGGTGTTGCCGTGGCATTGGGAGTCTATTCGTTCGGTGCGATGCTCGGCGCCGGAAACCTGCGCGTGACGCTGGGTCAGGAGATGTGGACGGCAGATAAGACGCCAGCGCAGGCTGATTTACTTTTATCAACTGCCAATCAGATGTCGGATTGGAGCAAGGATAATATCAATGCCCAGCCGATCAGCATCATCGGCATTGATTCGCCTGCGCTGGAATGGCTTCTGCGCGGACACCAAGTCTCAACTGTCAGCGGGTTGGACGCGTCCGCTTCGCCTCCGCTGGTGATCACAACAGGTCAGAATAATCCGACGCTGGCGGCGAAGTATCGCGGCGAGTCATTTGTTTGGCGCCAGTGGCCGTTATGGGATAATGCAGCCGCATCCGACTGGATGCACTGGCTGGCGTATCATCAAATGCCACAGAGCACCGAGACGATCATTTTCTGGGTGCGTAACGATCTCTTCCTTGATACAAAGGGAACGAAACCGTGATTGAAATTATTGTCATTGCGAAGCACTGGGTTCTTTCAGTGTGGCAATCTTGTTTGGACCAAGAGAAGATTGCTTCTCGAAGACTCGCAATGACATTTTAAGTTTTTATTCAATGACCAAAGGATCACCCAACATTATTGCGATTGACGGGCCAGCCGCTTCGGGCAAATCCACGCTCGGGCGGCGGCTGGCTGATTCATTGGGCTATCTTTTTTTTGATACCGGTGTGATGTATCGCGCCGTGACGTGGAACGCATTGCAACGCGGCATGGATCTCGGCGACGAAGCGGCGGTCACGGACCTGGCGGAGAAAATCCATATTGATGTTGCTCCCGCTTCAAAGTCGGATGGACGCGTCTGCGATGTGATCGTCGAAGGCAAAGATATCACATGGGAAACGCGTCGGCCTGAAGTGGATGCGAACGTTTCCGTTGTGTCGGCGTATCGTGGCGTGCGAAGCGCGATGAGCAAGCAACAACGAAGGATTGGTCAGCGTGGCAAAGTTGTGATGGTTGGACGCGACATCGGCACGGTCGTTCTGCCCGAGGCGGATTTGAAGATCTATCTCGACGCCTCAGCACAACAACGCGCCCGCCGGCGTTCCGACGAGATTAAAGCGCGCGGCGGTGAAACGGATTATGACGATATTCTGGACCACATGGTCGAACGCGACCGCATCGATTCGACGCGCGATGTCGCCCCGCTCCGTGCGGCTGACGATGCGGTGGTGATTGACTTGGATTCAATGAATGCGGATCAAGTCTTTGAGAAAGTGAAAGGGTTGTGTGAGTAAGTTATTTGCAAAAGCAAAGGATCAACCTTTGGCTTTTCTTTTTATCCAGTGATTTTGCCCAACTGTTTATCCATTTCCAAAACTTTTTCTAATCTTTAAAACTGTGACTGTTTCAAAAATGGTGGAAGGGGTGTATAAAAAGGAAAACCGGAACGAGTTGAGATCGTTCCGGAATCCCAAAGAAAGGCGTATCGATCCATGCGCCTCAAATTGATTTTACCCGAAGTCGATCCAGAGCAATTTGAAGAACCAACCCGCTGCATCAATCCGAAATGCCAGGGGAGACGTTTTGTGCCGTGGCAGGCAGTGGAGAAGAATGTACGGGACAGCGAGTACGAAGAAGTTGTCGCCCGTCGATACAAGTGTTTGCGGTGCGGGTGCACATTCCGAGTGTATCCTCAAGGAGTGCAGAAGAGTCAGATCTCACAGCGGCTGAAAGGTATGGGAGTATTGTTGTATGTGTTGGGGCTCAGTTACGGAGCAGCCTCTTTGATGTTGGAAGCATTGGGGGTGTACTTGAGTACACCGTCCCGGTGTCCTTCGGGAAAAGTAGTGTGTATCGAACGGTGCAAGCGACGGCGGAAGCGGTGCCGGGGATGAAGCGCACGGAACTCTTGCAGGGCTACCGTACGAAAGCCATTGGAGCGGATTTAACGAGTGTGAAATGTAAAGGGAAGTGGCTGCCCATTGGAGTGGTCGTAGATCCGATCAACGGACTGGTGTTGTGTGTGGATCACCTAGATGGAGAAGACGCCAAACCTTGAAGGACTGGGTAGAACCAATTGCAGACCAGGTGGGAGCGCATACACTGGTGACCGATGACGCCGATGCATTTAAAGAAGTGGCTGAAAGTGGTAGGTTCGTGCCCTACCACCGGAGTGGCTTGTACCACCAAGTATGCAAAAGCCACGTGGGACGCAACACCGAAGAATTGATCGAGAGTCTGAGTCTGGCCATTGAAGCGGGTCAGGATTCTTCCTTGGCTGAATTGCAGATCGAATCGGCTCAAGCCCTGACCGATCTACGTCGTTTAGGAGAACTGATCCATACGCGCTTGCCTGAGCAACAGGCGGAAGTACAAGCCTTATATGAACGCTATGCGGCTGCCCCTCATTCCAAGAAAGGCAAGACTGCCAGCATTGCCTACCGCATACGCAACTTATTCCTTGACCGTTGGAACTTATGGCCACGCCTGACCTTTTATCGCACCTGGAAAGACCGGGATGGCCAACCCATTTTGGACGGCACGAACAATGCCACCGAGCGCGCAATTGGATGGTGGGTAAAAGAAAGATATCGCACGATGCGCGGATATAAACGCGATCAATCGGCTTTGAATGTCAGTCGGTTGGTTGCCTACTGCGGTAATCATCTTGCGGAGGGCTTGAACTTGGCGACCTTCGTCACTTGATCGCACTTTATCTCAGGGGTTTCTATCCACTTGCCAGTTTATAAGCACTTTACCAATTTTGAAACGATCACTTAAAACTTGCTTTCGAGGTACAATCCAGCCTTCGACTGGATGGTTAATATGAATGAAAATCTGAATATGACAAGCGGGGCAATCAAAATTCGCTGGCAGGATGTGGTTGCTCGTTATGCCAGTTCCGACTTGCGGCGTAGTTTGTGGCAAGTGGTCAATACGTTGGTCCCGTTCTTTGCTCTATGGTATCTGATGATCCGCACAGTAGAAATCTCTTACTGGCTAACTTTACTTCTCGCAATTCCCACTGCCGGATTCATGGTCCGAACGTTCATTATTTTCCATGACTGTGGGCACGGTTCGTTCTTCAAATCGAAGAAGGCCAATGATACGCTCGGGATTATTACCGGCCTCCTGAACTTTACTCCATACTATCGCTGGCGACACGAACATGCGATTCATCACGCCACTGCCGGTGACTTGGATCGGCGAGGCATCGGCGACGTTTACACCATGACCGTGAAGGAATATCTTGAAGCGCCGTGGTGGAAAAAGTTTGGTTATCGCGTGATGCGTAATCCGCTGGCTTTGTTCCTGATTGGGCCCTTGATAGTGTTCGTGTTCGTAGAGCGGATTCCGCCTGCTAAAGGCAAACGCGAAATCGCCAGCGTCTGGTGGACCAATTTGGCTTTAGTCATATTGGTCGGAGCGTTCATCTGGCTGATCGGCTGGAAAACTTATCTGCTGGTGCAGTTGCCGGTTTTGATGCTTGCCACTTCGGTCGGGGTTTGGTTATTCTATGTTCAGCATAACTTTGATCCGACCTATTGGGAACACCAGGATGAATGGGAATTTGCCAAAGCCGGACTGGACGGCAGTTCATTTTATAAACTGCCTGCTGTGTTGCAGTGGTTTACCGGCAACATCGGGTTTCATCACATCCATCATTTGAGCCCGAAGATCCCCAATTACAAATTGCCCGAATGCCATAAAGAGAATCCCATCTTCCATGTCAAGCCGATGACTCTGCTATTTAGTTTCAAGTCGCTCCGCTTGCGTCTGTGGGATGAAGAGGGCCGCAAGATGGTCGGCTGGAATTTTCTGAGACAACACCGTCAAGCCCGGCTTACTGCGTAAAGATGAAATCTCCCGTAACTGCGGGAGATTTTGTTTAAAAACAGTCGGGTATAATGCGGCACATGATTACCGCACTGATCTTTGACTTCGACGGCCTCATCCTCGATACGGAAACGGCTGAAATCCGGACATGGCAAAATATCTATGACGAATACGACTATCCATTTCCGCACGACGAATTTATCCAAACCGTCGGTGGATATGGCACCTCCACTTTCGATGCGGCGATTTACTTGCAGGACTTAACGCACGGTTCGCTCAACGCTGATTCTTTGCGCCTCCGTCATCACAATGAAAGCGGCGATGAAATTTTACGCAGTCCGATCTTGCCCGGCGTGACTGACATCATCGCTGAAGCAAAACGCAGGCAGATGAAACTCGCCGTGGCTTCGAGTTCTCCGCATTCGTTGGTGGATGCGCATCTGATTCGCCTTGGCCTGTTTCCGCAGTTCGATAAGATCATCTGCAGCGATGATGTCGCGCCTGGCAGGACCAAGCCCAAACCTGATCTATTCTTGAAAGCGCTGGAGCAACTCAACGTTCGAGCCGACGAAGCGATTATTTTTGAAGATTCCCCTCATGGTGTCGACGCCGCGAATGCCGCCGGCATCGCTGTCGTGCTTGTGCCAAATCCGACCACAGCCCTTCTACCGTTTAAAGGCAAGTATCTTAAACTGAAATCACTTGCCGACTTCTCGCTGGCCGATATACTCCGCGATGCCGCAATCAGGCAGAGCGCTTAAAGGACGTGCAGGTCCATGACTTGGCGAAAGTGATATCCATAAATGGCAAAGGTGATGGCCAATGGGAACAACTGCGGGCGCCGGAACAACGTCCAAAAGAAGAGTTTCCAATAATGGATACGTTCCTTGTCAATGATGCCTAGTCGCAGGATGGAACGGAAGAAAGCCATCACGTGTTCAAAATCCAACGGAACGACGATCTTGGGGGCTTTGTATTCCTTCAAAAATGTGATGACGCGCGCATAATAGTTTTTGGGCGCATATAACGAGTCGATGACGGTCTTGTAACCCTTATGAAGGATATCGATGTTCATCTTGGGAATGATGTTGGTTGAGCCGTCCACGTTGTCGCCCGACATCGCCCCCAACAAGCGGCCCTCACGCGTCAGGCGTTCATATAATCTGGTGCCGATAGGCGCCTGAAGCAAGCCGACCATGGCAGTGACAATGCCGCTTTTTTGAATAAATTCAATCTGCCGCTGGAAGATGGACGGCGTGTCGCTGTCGAAGCCGATGATGAATCCGCCCTGAACCTGCAGACCACTGCGCTGGATGCGTTTGACATCCTCCACCAAATCTCGCCGTTGGTTCTGCTTCTTATTGCATTCGGCAAGGCTCTCATTATCCGGTGTCTCAACGCCGATGAAGACCGTATCGAAACCTGCCTCGGTCATTAAATCAAGCAACTCTTGATCGTCCGCCAGGTTGATTGAGACCTCGGTGGTGAACACGAATCCGGTTTTATCTTTTCGCCATTCGATCAGCGCGGGCAGGAGACTTTCTTTGAGATGTCTCTTGTTGCCGATCAGGTTATCGTCCACGAAGAAGACTACTCCGCGCCAGCCCAGGCGATAAAGCCTATCCAGTTCGTGAACAATTTGTTCAGCGGTTTTTACGCGCGGCCTGTGGCCTAGCAGAGACGTAATGTTGCAAAACTCGCAATCGAAAGGACAACCCCGCGAATATTGGATTGCCATGGTTGCGTAATGTTTCAAATCGGCCAGTTCCCATAACGGGGCGGGCGTTTGGTGGATATCCGGGAACTCGGTTGAAGTATAAATATGTTTCGCACGACCTTGCTCCAAGTCTTTTAGAAATGGAGGCAAAGTCATCTCAGCTTCATTCAATACGAAATGATCGACATCTTCAAACTTTTCATATTCGCCAGTAAAGAGCGGACCGCCCGCCACAACTTTGAGACCAGCGGCTTTACACCGCACAATCACCTGCTGCGTCGATTCACGTTGCACCACCATCGCGCTGACGAAGGCGACATCGGCCCAAGCCAAATCTTTTTCTGTAAGTGCTCCAACGTTTAAATCAACCATGCGTTTTTTCCACTCAGAGGGGAGCATGGCCGCCACCGTCATTAAGCCCAGAGGCGGCAAGGAAGCTTTCTTGTGGATGAATTTCAAGGCATGTTTAAAGCTCCAGAAAGTGTCCGGAAATTCAGGATAAATCAAAAGTATGTTCATAGTAAGGTTGTTCCTCAATTTTTTGAGATCATAGGGAAAGCATCATAAATAGGATCGCCTCATGCCCTCTTCGAATGCGGCCACATCCGCATAGTAACGCGCGACTGTTTCTGCATGACCCGGGTTCGTGTAAAGCTCCGGCTTGGGATGATCGATCAGGTCGACAATGGCCGCCGCGACTTGCTCGGGAGTCTGGCCTTCGCTTCCGGGCCGGAATCCGCCGGGTGGCATCGGCGTACCATGTAAAGCGTTGCGTGCGAAATCTGTGCTCACCATGGGCGGCATGACGACCGAAACATGGATGTCAGGATATTCGGCGCTCAGATCCATGCGCAGGTTGGTGGTCAGACTGTTGAGGGCGGCTTTGGCCGCGCAATAAGCTGAGCGAAAGCTGGCAAACGGAATCCGCCCAAGCGCCGAGGATACATTGATCAAATGACCTTCGCCGCGCTCCTTAAAATGCGGGACGATGGCCTGCATTCCATACAAAGCAGATTTGGTGTTGACGGCCATCATCTCATCGAAGTCGGCGTCGGTCAGGTCGAGTACCTGACGTCCAATTCCGCGCCCGGCATTATTGATCCACACATCCACATGACCAAAGGCGCGTAATGCTTCGTCGTGTATTCGCTCCACATCGGCGCGTTGGGTGACATCGGCAACCACGGGGAACGCATCTGCACCGCAGTCGCTGGAAACTTTCTTCAGCTCCGCCTCACGTCGTGCAGCCAGAACAAGCTTTTCTCCGCGCGCGGCCAATTGTTTTGCCAGAGCAGCGCCAATTCCAGCACTGGCGCCGGTAATCACGATCACTTTTTCAGTCATTCTCTTACACCTCTATTGGATATTTCCTTACTCAAGGCCTTTATCGCCAAACTGGTTGTGGTGAGTAAAATCTTCGATATCTCTACGCACACGCAAATACTTGCCTGGTGTCACTCCCGGATAACCCAAGCGGACAGCAAAGGCAATCTTCAACGGCTTGGGAATATTCAGGAGGCGCTTGACCTCTTCTTCTTCAACCGCATCCGCGCCAAAAGCGCTGACGATCTGAAATCCGATTCCCAGCGATTGGGCCACAAGCCACATGTTTTCCATTATGCATCCCAAGCTGATAATGCCCAGGAAATCGCCTTCCGAGGCGGGAGCTCTCCGGTTGGGATCGTACAAGGCAAATAGCAACACTGGGCTGGCAGGAATCGGACGGGATGTCTCTTCTAACTCGGAGGCTGTCTCCGGCTTCGCATCCGGGTTTCTCCAGGAAGGAGGAAACATTGTCCCCAACAGTCCGACCTTTTTGCGGAGCAACTCCTCTTCTGAGAAACTGAGCTGTGCATAATTTTCCCGGATAAAGTTAGTCGAGGTCGGACGTTGTATGTTCCCGATTACGGTCAGAAGTTTTGGGTCGTCAACCACAACGACTTCAAAGTTCTGCATGTTGTGGGCAGTGGGTGCCCAACGTGCTGCATCCAGAATCTGCCTCAGGTCTTCTTTCGCGATCGGATGACTGTTGTCGAATGGAACCCGGGTGGAGTGGCGGGTCTGAATGATATTTAAAATGTCTGTCACGGTATCTCCTATGGGATTGAAAATCCGGTGCACTGCATCAAGCCGACGGCGTCCCTGTTACCAATACAGCGCGAAAGTGCACCTTAGCCGACATCATTTTTTCATACGCGAGGGAGGCCTGTTCCAAAGAAAGCACTTCGATCATGGGACGGACGCCGGAGAGCACGCTGAAATTCAGTGTGTCTCCTATCGTATTGCCAATTGATCTTCCCATGGATCCGCGTATGGAACGTCCTCCGCGTGCCAATTGAAATGGAGAAACTTGAATGGGTTCGCTCTGCATGGCGAGGAGGCAAAGCTGACCCTCGTTGCCCAGCCCACCGATTACGTCTGAAATCGCTTTGCCGTTGGGGGCGGTAGCCAAAATGACTTCGCGCGCCGCCAAGTTTGCGAAGTTCATCTCCAGGGTTTGCCGTCTCGGTATCAACATACACATGCGCTCCCAGTTGATATGCGAGTTCTTCCTTATCCTTGCCGCGCGAGAGTGCCACCGTTTTACAGCCAAATTTGCGGGCGAACTGGAGGGCCAGATGCCCCAGCCCTCCCATGCCAAGAACGGCAACCAGATCGCCGCCTCTGGCTCCGCTGTTGCGCAAGGCATCATAAGTTGTCCGGCCGGCACATAAAAGCGGAGCCGCCTCGCGCGTGCTGATTTCGTCTGGCACCCGCACAAAGGCCTGCATCGGAGCGACCATGTATTCGGCATAGCCTCCGTCAAATGAAATCCCGGTGGCTAAGATATTCTCACATCTTCCGAGATCCCCGCGCTTGCAAGCATTGCATTTTAGGCAGGGCCCGCCATACCATCCCACGCCTACGCGTTGACCCACTTGAAAGTCAATAGCCGCGTTGGTTCCCAACTTATCAACAATTCCTACAACTTCATGCCCGGGGACCCGGGGATATTGAATCCCCGGAAAATTTCCCTCTTTGACCAGCGCATCTCCATGACAAACCCCACAGGCTTCTACTCGGATCCGGATTTCATTTCCTTTGGGTTCTGGAATTTCTTTATTTACCAGCTCAAAGTCCGCTCTGGGTGAACCAACTTGAACCGCTTTCATCAACGACATTTCGTTTTTAACCTTCTAGATAATTTGATATTTACTTTTAGGAGCTGCGAAGCAGCCTCACGCAACAATACTATCATATTTGTGTATGCTAAGTGCGTGATTAAAAATGAAAACCCCGATGATGTTCATAGAATGGTTGCGTAATCACTCCGACCCAAGTCATATCCAATTAAACGAATGCAACGACGGTGGCAAAATATGAGTTGAGATAATAGCTTGTCGTTATGCGACTTGCTCTCCGTATAGCTTGCGATGCACAATGCTCAATGCCCGCACCTGTTCCGCGGCGTGATATGAAGATCGAACCAGTGGCGCGGACTCCACCCACTTGAAGCCGATCTCCATCCCATAACGCTTGAATTCGACGAACTCTTCCATCGTGTAATAACGATCCATCGGAAGATGCTTTTTGCTTGGCTGGAGATATTGCCCGATGGTCAGAATATCCACACCCCACGAACGCTGGTCGCGCATCACGGCTTTGACCTCGTCCATCGTTTCACCGAGTCCAACCATAATGCCGGATTTGGTCAGCACCTCGGGATCGAGTTTCTTGGCATTCGATAATGTCGCCGCGGCCCAATCATAATTATCCTGCGGCTGAACCTGTTTGAATAATCGTTGCACCGTCTCTACATTGTGATTTAAAATCTCGGGCCGCGCCTCCATCACGATCTTCAACGCTTCGAGCGAACCCTTAAAATCGGGGATCAATACTTCAATCGAGCAACCCGGCAACACTTCACGAATGCGGCGGATGACCATTGCAAAGATTGGCGCACCGCCATCCCGCCGGTCATCGCGGTTGACCGAAGTGATTACCGTATGTTTCAGGTTCATGGATTTCACAGCCTGAGCCACGCGCTCGGCTTCGCCCCAATCCATCAAAGCGGGCATGCCATGTTTGATGTCGCAAAAGCCGCAGGTGCGCGTGCATACATCGCCGAGCATCAGGAAGGTTGCAGTGCCCGAGCCCCAGCACTCACCCATATTGGGGCACATGGCTTCTTCGCAAACCGTATGCAATTCTTTCGAACGCATCAACGTTTGCAATCGTTCGTAGGCCTCGCCGGACGGCATTCGTACCTTGATCCACTCAGGGCGGCGCAACGGGCGTGGGGTTACATTATCGGAATTGACTCGATCTCGTGTTGGGGTAGATGTCATGATGTTTTATCTTGGATTGGTAAGGATTTTATCATGCCTCATCCTCTCAATGATGACTGAGGCATTGCAATGATCACACGGCTACTTTTTGCGGACTTTGAGCCGCAAGCCTTTCACTTCGACCACTTCGACGCTCTCGCCTTGACGAATCTGACTTGACCCGTCGGCGGCTTCTGCGCTCCAAAGCTCGGACCCAACCTGAACTTGCCCCGTTGGACCGAAATCGTTTTTGGCGAATCCCGTTTTGCCAATCAGTGTTTGAACACCCGATTGCAATGGAGAATGCAGAGTACGCAAGGCAAAGGTCAGAATCACAGCAAACATCAAGCCAAAGAGAATGCCCACTGAAACAACGAGCGGAACAGAAACCCGTTGGAATTGCGGCACGTTCGGTGAATTGAACAGCATCAGGGCACCGAAGATAAATGACGCAATCCCGACCACCGTGAGCGCACCATGCGTTGTCGCTTTGATATCGAGAATGAACAGAACGAACGCGGTGGCGACAAAAATCAAACCAAACCAGTTGACCGAGAGCAGTCCCATGCCGTAGATTGCGAGCGCCAGACAGACTACGCCGATAAAACCAGCCACCCATGTGCCGGGATGGGATAATTCGGTCAGCAACGCATACGCGCCAAGCGAAAGCAGAATGAAGGTGATGTTCGAGTCGGTCAGGATCAGCAGAAGCTGTTCGATCACGTTCATATCGAGCGGCTCGACCGCTGCATTGGCGGTATGAAGCGTGAGTGTATCATTATTGGGCATGGTCACAACGAAACCATCGAGTTTTTTGATCACATCATTGACATCCGTGGCAGTGAAATCGATCAGGTGGGCCTGCAAAGCTTCGGATGCAGAGACCGCTTTGGCGTTATCGATCATGTCCTGCGCCAGTTGAGTCGCATCGGCCCCGCGCCTTTCCACCAGCGGACGGATGGTCGCTTTCATGATTTCTTTTTGCTTGGTGGCGAGAGTCGAGTCAAGGTTCTGACCGCTCGAATCAATCGGGCTGGATGCGCCGATGGCTGCTTCGGGAGCCATCGCGGCGACATCCGCAGAGATGGTGATCAGCGCCCCGGCACTGCCCGCCATCGCACTATTGGGCGCGACGTAAACCACCACGGGCACTGTGCTGGCGCGTATATCCTGAATGATATTGTCCATGCTTTGCAGGTCGCCGCCGGGTGTATCCAGCTGGATGATGAGGGCTTCCGCATTGCGTCCCTCGGCAGCATGAATTCCGCGCTCGAAGTATTCCTGCATGGCAGGCTCGATCGTTCCGTTCGCATTCATCACAAGAATAAGCGGCTGCGCCGCTGACGTCGTGTCAGCCTGCGCAGGGTGAAATATAAAGAACAACCCCAAAAGGAAAACCAATAAAAGGCTAATTCGTTTCATAGAGACTCCGAAAAAGATTATAACCCCAATTGATGTAGGGGCGACTTCGCGTGCTTCGCGAAGTCGCCCCTACATTAGAATCGTTCTTAAGAAAGGCTAAGAGCTTGTTGATCGCGGCAATAGTTTGATAGTAGCGGCCCGCGCATCACTGCTCACAATATGGTCTACACTTGATGGGTAGCGACGGTATTTACTGCGATAGGCATTATCGATCTGTTCGTTAATCTCAGGCGCGGACTCCTCCACGAAGGTAACATCTTTGTCCACAGTGCCAGCTCGGATATGACCTTCATTGCGCACCTGCGCGCTGCGGAACCAAGCGGATGTTCGTCCATTGACAGAACGAACATAGATGTCGTCGCCAAGTCGAACGGCCCAAATCGTTACCGCATTTCGCAACGTACCATCGCGTCGAAGCGGCGCGATCAGCAGTTCGTCTGTTGTTCCGATCTTGTTGAGCTCTTCACTCGTCCACGTAGTCATCCATGTGACTCCTTTCTCACTCGGCCTTTGACCCGACCTGGTTTCGTTGGATTCCCATTTATAAGCTCCTTTAGCTGATATGATTTGATCTACCGGGATGAGCTAATACTCCTGGCGCGTGGGGCGGAACAAGATCTCATTCACATCTACATCGTCCGGCTGGCTGATGACAAAGACGACTGCCCGCGCGAAGGAATCGGCCGGAATTGCATTCAGATAATTTTTTCGGACATTCTCGGCGATATCCGGCTCGGTCACGCTGTTCGGCAGCTCTGTCGCTACCGCACCGGGTGAGATAACCGTTGTGCGGATGTTGTAGGGCTTCACTTCCTGGCGCAGCCCTTCGGAGAGGGCTCGGACGGCATGCTTGGTTGCCGCATAGACCGAGGCAGGCGGGCGGACCTTATGGCCGGCCACAGATGAGACATTGATGATATGCCCGGATTTCTGCTGCTGCATGTATGGCAGCGCCGCGGCGATGCCATACAGCACGCCCTTGATGTTCACGTCGATCATCATGTTCCATTCGTCGATCTTGAGGCGCTCGAGCGGTGACTGCGGCATCAGCCCGGCATTGTTGATCATGACATCGATCCGTCCATATGCCTGCACAGCCGCATCGACCAATCTCTTAACCTGGTCGTAATGCGTAACGTCTGTAGTTACGGCGAGTGCCTTGCCACCATTGCTGTTCAGCTCGTCTGCTAATGACTGGATGCGATTTACACGCCGTGCGCCAAGCACAACGCTTGCGCCTTCCGCCGAGAGTAGCCGTGCGGTTGCCTCGCCCAGCCCGCTGCTCGCGCCCGTAATGACCACGACTTTCCCTTGGATGTTATTGTTCATAATCTTGATTCCTTCTTGTGATACCGGCTGCTAGAGACCGGTTCGTTTTTCCAGTTCTTCGGGATAGCGATCCCCTTGCACTTAAATCTTCGATGCGGCACTCTCGATCTCGCGCAGATCATCGGGTGTCAGTTCAACATTCACTGCTCCGATATTTTCGTCGAGTCTCACAAGCTTCGTGGTGCCCGGGATGGGGACAACCCACGGCTTCTGGGCAAGCAGCCAGGCGAGCGCGATCTGAGCAGGTGTCGCTTTCTTTTGTTTTGCGAACTTGCCAAGCAAATCAACCAAAGCCTGATTCGCTTTTCGAGCATCTAGCGTAAAGCGAGGGATGATATTGCGGAAGTCGTTTTTGTCGAACTTCGTATTTGCATCGATCTTGCCTGTCAGAAAGCCCTTACCGAGAGGGCTAAATGGAACGAACCCGATGCCCAATTCTTCCAACGTTGGGAACAGCGCTGCTTCAGGGCGTCTCCACCACAGCGAATATTCGCTTTGAACAGCAGCGACCGGCTGGACGGTATGTGCCCGACGGATGGTTTGTGCGCCCGCTTCAGAAAGACCAAAGTACTTCACCTTGCCTGCCTGAATCAGTTCCTTCACCGCGCCTGCCACGTCTTCGATGGGCACGCCCGTATCGACGCGGTGTTGATAGAACAAATCAATGGCCTCGATCTTGAGTTGCTTGAGTGAGGCTTCAGCAACTTCTTTGATGTGTTCCGGCCGACTATCCTGGCCCATCTGTTCACCCTTGGCACCAAGTTTGAAACCGAATTTGGTGGCGATGACCACTTGGCCGCGTACGGGAGCAAGCGCTTCGCCCACCAATTCTTCGTTTTTGAAGGGGCCATACGCTTCAGCGGTGTCGAAGAACGTGACGCCGCGTTCGACAGCTGCCCGGATCAGTGAGATCATCTCTTGCTTATCTGGAAACGGAGGGTAGGAAAAGCTCATCCCCATGCAACCGAGCCCGAGAGCTGAGACTTCCAGATTGCTTTTTCCAAGTTTACGCTTTTGCATTTTCTAAACTCCTATCCTTACTCTATTTGAACGGTTTCTTTCTCTTTCGTCAGAACCGCGTTTTCATACACTTCGATTTTGTAATCCAACAAGTCCAGCGTTTTTTGCATTTCTTTCATCCTAGCCGCAAGCTGCTCGCGCTGTCCTTTCAAGATTTCCTTTCTGGCTTCAATGGTCTCGTCGCCTCGTTGCACCAGTCCGACATACTCGATCACCACTTCAACGGGAAGCCCCGCGCTCCTCATGCACTTAATGAATTCAACCCGCCTTAGATCGAGTTCGTTGTAATCTCTGATGCCTCCTTCATTTCGATTGACTGGCTGGACGAGTCCGATACGTTCATCGAAAAAACGGCCTAGAAACCTGCTACTTCACCGTCCCGGTGTTCCTTCGGGATCGCAGGGAGGAGGAAAGGCCGCCTCCTTCCGATTCAAATGAATCGGCACAGTGAAGAATCTGGCAATATCGCTAGCCAATCCCCTGCAGTGTTCCACTGGGAGTGGAAACATTGAAACTCCCGGAAGTGCGCACCATATCCCCTGTCCGGAAACATGAACATGGCGTGTTCCTTTTGCCCGCGTGCGCGGGAAACCGTATCGGTCCATGCGGCACATCTGGCGCGAACCGTGTCCCGTGGCGCGGATGAGAAGCGGGGAGAGGGCCGGAGGGATTTGTACGTTTGCGCCCGACTCACCCACACCGGCCGCATCCATCCAATGCGCTTTGGGCAAGCCGAGGGAGACATGATTGAATTTTGTTCGTCCGCCTGTACCGCATTCAACAGGCAAGCCGGTCTCGCACAAACGCCGGTAGAGCGCCCAGCGGGTGGCGTTCACAGCGGCAGCATCCCGCAGGGATTGACGGGCTTGGGCGTGCAGGTGGGGATAACCAAGCTCGGCGGCGGTCTGGTTCCCTTTTTTCTGGTTGCATGGTCCGCAGGCCAAGGTTAAATTATCTACTCTCATCGTCCCGCCGCGGCTCCTGGGAATAAGATGCTCGATCTGGAGCGGCACATCGTTCGCACCGCAATAAGCGCACTTGCGTCCCCATTTCTCCAGCAGGTATTCGCGGACTTCATAACCATACAGGGTTCCCTGCTGATATTCCGCTCCGGAGATTTCGGGATCCACCAGCGCCTGCGTGTTGAACTTGACGAGTTCCAGGCTGAGCGATGCCACCGGTGCGACTCTCTGCAAGCGGCTGAGCCAGGTTGCAGTATTCGCGACCCGGCTCTTGAGACTCGGCGGCAGCCAGCCTTCGGCTCTGCGGCGGTTATCAAACCTGGCTGGCCGGTAGCGTGTCCTGCGCGAGCGCCAGGAGCGGCGCTGCTGGCGGCGGGCTGACAAGCGGTCACGGATTTGCTGGCCGCGATGCTCGATCTCGCCTGCCCAGACCACCAAGCCTGAATCATGCACCACGGCCATGCCCGAAGTCTTTGAACCAGGGTCGATCTTGACCGCGTGCGCATGCACAACACTCTCCACCGCCATGCGCTCTTTGAGAATAATGGTGAACGGATAGCGGCGTGCAATCGCGGCACGGCGTTCTCGCAGCAGGTGGCGCGCCTGTGCGGGATGGCAGGGATCCAGCGCCTGTCCATCGGCACTCAGAACAAAAACTCTTTGCAAAGTGGTTTGCTGTTTGACCATGGATCTTTCTCCTTACGGAGATTCTCGACTCACCCTTGCGGGCTGGTCGGTCAAGTGAGCCTTGCCCATGTTCACGGTCAGCACACCTTCCGCACACGGGCCTGGCCCCGCGGCCTGTTTAGTGTGGAAGTTACAGGGTTCAAGACTGGTTCGCGCATCTTGAAGTGTGTTCTGGAGCTCTGCCGTGAACGTAGTCAACTCTTGCGACTGGGGCTGGTCAAGCCGGGCTTGCTTTCACAAGCCTCCGCCCTTTAGGCGTGGCGTGTTTGACAGTAGCGCAGCGTATCGGTGGAAATGGCATAACGTTCATTGACTTCCGCGATCTTCATGACTTCACCTCGGGAATAGTGTATCACCTGGAGTTAACTCCAAGTTAAGGGTTTTGATGGAACTATAACGAGGATTTAAGCCTGTTTTTTCAGTAATATTCTCGCTTGTTCGCTACGTGAAGACTATGCAAAGGATGGCCTGCTTTATTTTGTCGTATCCAGCTATAACATTCGGATATTGCTGCATGCCTTGTTCCAGCCTACTCTTTAGGCGTTAAACACATATCGATAAATGGCGCCATCGCTCTGAACCAAATAACAATGAACGAAATCGAGCTTCATGTGAAGGATCATTGTGTTTTGTCGCTCAGCTAATTTGGCCAGATCATCAATGGAAATAACGTCAATCACTGGCAGAGCTGTTCCCAAACTTCGTTCGCAAACATCCATCAACAATGTTCCGTAACGCATACGAATGCTCGCTTCCCGACTGTGCCGTGCTGTGTTAAAGATAAACCAACCTATTATTAAAAGTGGACAGACCCGACAAACTCAACGAAGGCAAAGCCCTGTACGATTGCGCTCTCTCAGCAGTCCACGCCGAGAAGTCCGCAGCCGGAACCCAGCAGGAATCCACTCACATGCTGGCGCAGGAGGAAAAGTCCGCACGCGATGCCTACCAAGCGCTGGCGGATTACGGCTACGATTCGGTCAAGCTCCAAAGTGAGCGCACGAAGATTGTCGCTTACGATACCGCCAACCAACAGCAGGAAGCCGCCAAAGGCGCGGCGCAACAGTCCACCCGCGAACAGGATGCCGCTTTGGGAGCTCTCAACAATTGGACGGCACACTGCACCAAACGCAGTGCGGTGCAGTGTCGCGAGAAAATGGGGGAGGCTTCACGCGTTAACTGCCAATGGCAACAGGTGAATAAAAGTTATTCAACCCGATTCACTCCAATTGAGACCATTATCCTATTCTAATTTTATGCAACTATTGATAACATATTCATTGTTCAATTGAGAATAAATCATCCTACGTTTCTATATCGTTATAACCTGTCAACAACCCTCTAAAGGAAGATTACCCAATGACAAATCAATTTGAAGACAACGACTTAAAGAACTCAAAGGCTACGATGAATGCCGCGCAGACCAACGATGGTTTATGAAAAACATTGGATGCATCGGATTACTCATCGGGGGCATCGTAGTGCTCATCGTCGGTATTTTTATGACATTCGCAGGAGTAGGTCAATGGATGAATGCCAGAAATGCAAAACAAAACTACGAGCAAGCTACTGCCGTTGTCACGGGGAACGAACGGCATGCTTATTATGGCAACTACAATGAACAGGGTATCCAATATTATTATTGCGCGGAATTCCAATTCCAGACCAAGGAGGGCCAGACCATTTCGGTTAAAGAAGACGACTCCACAAATCTGACTTGCTCAGGGCAATATCAGGTTGGTAAGCAAGTGCCTATATATTATGATCCTCACGATCCGGCCCATACGATGTTAGCCGATGACATGGATAATTCGACAGGAACAGTGATCGCATTTATTCTAGGTGCTTTATGTGTCATGGGTAGTTTGGTAATGCTAGTGGTAGGTTTTAAATGGTTCGCGAAGGGTTGGTGAAAAGCAGGCGTGTTGGCGCACAGGTCGAAGACTAGCCGCGCAATGCGCCGCCCCCCAAGAAAGCCGCGGCTACACAAGCCGGGAAGAAGGGAAAATGATTTAATTCATATGTCATTGCGAGACCCCGTAGGGGTTGTGGCAATCTCAACTCACATCTAACACGGGATTGCCACGTCGCTTCGTTCCTTGCAACCCTGAAAAGGCGTAGGGCGTTGACACTAGCAAATTTAAGCAAGTGTTGCGCGAACGCCTCGTAGGGTTCGCGGCGCATAATATAAAAAAGAGAAATGCAATGTCTGATGCGAAAACGTTCAAGTGTCCCAGTTGCGGATCTGCACTCGAGCCAGACGGGGATGAAAAGGAAATCAAATGTGCGTATTGCGGCAACACGGTGATCGTACCGGAGGAACTGCGCGATCAGGATGAGGATGAGGACGACCCGACGGATGAGGATGTTGCGGAACAAGATCAGATGGCGGTTGACTCAAAAGAGATTATTACTGCTTTGGAACAGATTACATCTTTCCTGTTTATGCTTAGCACGAACATGAAACAGATTGTAGTTGACCTTCGATTACGTAAAACCGGCGTAGAGACTAGGGCAAAGATTCTCGCGGTTGAAGATTTGCATAAGAGATTTCTCATGAATTCAGCATCAAGGTACTGTGTCACGTTGGGCGTTACGGATGCAAAGACCGGTCAACACTTTTCTTCCTAAGTTCAGTTCATAATACGCGATACATCCCTGAAAAAATATCAGGTTGGCAAGGAAGTAATCGTCCGCTACGACCCAAAACACAAGGAACTAGCGGAAATCATTGGCTCGGCTGAGAATTGACTTTACTCGCTCGTTATCAGAATGTAAAAACAAATGGTGAATATCCCTTGTCATCAAGTAGCGGCTCGGTCCCCATACTTTTTGAAGGATGATGGATGGTGTATATAAAAGGAGAAATACAATGTCTGATGCGAAAACTTTCAAATGTCCCAGTTGCGGATCTGCGCTCGAGCCAGACGGGGATGAAAAGGAAATCAAATGTGCGTATTGCGGCAACACGGTGATCGTGCCGGAGGAGCTACTTGATCAAGATACGGATCAAGATGCGGATGATGAATTGGCACCAGGGGAAGATGCCGGCAGTCCTCGGCATATCCAATGGCTGATACAGCACGGTGCAGACGCGACGGTCAAGGTTGATCGGATAAAAGATGGTTATGACCTAAATGTAAGTGGGAAAAAGGCGGACGGTGGAAATTTCAAAGGTCATGCGTGGTTCAAGGTTCCCCCGCTTCCCGCCCTTCCGCAACCGGGGACCATACTTAAGATCAAGTACCGCCCATACGATGATACGGATTTCATCATCCAAATTGATGGACAGTTCTATGGTCAGTGGTGGATGAAGAATAGCACAATAGCACATGCCGCTGACACGACAACGGCGGTCCAGCAAATTGATGTTCAACCAGCTGAGAAACAATTCGAAGCCGAGCCGGAACAAAAACGGATTGATGATGCCGAGAAAAAGCAGACCAAAGGCGGAAAGGCCTTGCGTGTGACTGGTGGGATTATCGCGGTCGTAGGTATCCTGCTCCTACTTCTATTAATCATCGGTTGGGGGGTGGGAGGCGGTGATACTGCTACCGAGGATTACATCATAACCATCATCGTCTGCCCTACGCCGCTGATCGTTCTGGGAGCAGGATTGTTTGTGTGGGGAGTCTCCATCCGGCGTAAGCTAAAAGAAGTGAGTTCGTAGTGCCGTATATGGCGCCTATACTTCGATAAAATGCCTACTTTTTTATAAAAGGAGAAATGAAATGTCTGAAGCAAAAAGTTTTGAATGTCCAAAATGTGGATCCGCGCTCACGGCGAGCGGGATGGAAAAGGAAATCAAGTGTGTATTCTGTGGTAGCACGGTGATCGTGCCGGAGGAGCTGCGCGGTCAGGCACCGGATCAGGACCAGATAGACCCGGCGGACCTTGAATTGTTGGAAAGTCTGGACTCATATCCGCGCGGCTTGAACCTCCAGCAGCGTCAGCAATGGCTGATCCAGAACGGTAAGGACGTCACTGCCAAGGTCAAATTTGTAGATGATAAAGGCGTCACTAAAAACGGTAATCCGTTCGTTACCCTCGAGCTGGACGTAAGCCCGAAGGGCATCAAGCCGTACTTTGCCGCCGTGTCGATCAATGTCCCGCGCACCTCCATTCCTCGGGCCGGGGACAAGGTCCAGATCAAGTACAACCCGAACGACCACTATGATGTCGCCGTCCAAATTGATGGACAGTTTCATCAAGATTGAATTCTGCTGAAAAACATTGCACTGAGCTGTATGCTTATGGCAAGAGCAGGGTCTCCGCCGCTTTGCGTCGTATTTTTATTCCCCGAGTTTTCCAATGGTTGCTCATATTATATTTATTGTGGCATGCTACACTCCGTAATAGCAAACAAAAGCTGGATGGGAGTGTTGGGTTATGTCAAGTCAAAGCTTGGATCATGGGGAAGTATGCATTGCCAATATCAGCCCGCGTGAAAGGTTGAAGCGATTGATGGGTGGAGTGATTCCCTTTGTGATCGCACTTGCCATTCTAGCCTGGTTGATCTCTATAAATGCGAATCGCTTTTGGCGGTTGCCGTTATTGATTTTGTTTATGGGGGCTGGATCAGGTTTTTTTCAATGGCGCGATAAAACCTGAGTAGGACTGGCTTCGCGCAGTTCGCGCAATCTAAATGGCACCATAGAAAAGATCGAAGATGAAGCTGAGCTGGCTCAGGTACAGCGGCAGGCGCGCAAAGTGAATATCAAAGCTTTATTAGTGGCTATTGCATTGACGTTGATCGCGCTGGCGTTGCCTATGTAATTTTTTGTTTTTTCTTAAAAGGAGAATATCACGGCATGATCCAAAATCAGATAGACTTTGAAACCCCGGCATCGGAAGAGATGCTCCAAAAAGTTGCCAATCGGATTCGTGAACGAAACATCGAGGTGTTGATCGTTAACAATGGGGAAGAAGCGCGACAGGTTGGGCTCGAGCGGATTCCCAAAGGGGCGCAAGTCCACTCTGGGAAGTCGAAGACGCTTCAAGATTCCGGCATTTTTGATGCCATGATGGATTTGGATCAATATGATGCCTTGCGACATCAAACGCTCAAAATGGATCGCAAGACTCAAATGCAAGAGATTCGGAAACTGACGGCTGCTCCTGATTTCGTGTTGGGCAGTGTTAATGCAATCACGGAGGACGGCATTCTGGTAGCGGCTTCTGCTACTGCCGGTCAGATTGGTCCTTACGCCAACACAGCCGGCAAGGTGATTCTGGTAGCAGGTAGTCAAAAGATTGTGCCCGATCTTGAAACGGCGCTTAAACGTATCCGTGAGCATGTCCAACCCTGGGAGGAAGCCCAAGTCCGTAAGACTGCCAACATGGGAACATTTGTAGGCAAAATTCTAATCATCGAGCGCGAATGGGTCAACGAGCGGATGACCGTAATACTCGTGAGGGAACCAATCGGGATTTAAGAAAGAGTAGTCGGTTCGACTCTTTGACCGAAAAGTTGCTCCCGGCCGAAAAGATATTTCCCTAGATCTAACAGTATCACACCGATGATACTAAAGATGAGCCCAGAGATTTTCATAAGGCTCTTCTAATCATTCACACAAATTCTTCGCAGGGATGATTGATTAAAATTGTCCTTCGTGACATGTGCGCGTTCATTCGTGTTATGGATTATTAAACACCTATGGGCAGGCCCGGCTTCGACGACTTTACCGAGATACATGTAGATCACGTAATCCGCGAGGCCTTTGGCAGGGCGCAACGCGTGAGTTGCAATCACGATGGTGTAATGTTCTTTCAATCGAGCAAACGCTGTTCGACATTCTGCGCCGAAATCGGGTCAGACGGGAAATTGATATTGCTGCCTTTGGCAAGCTATAATTTGACCACGCTTTCGTGAACCATATCCTTTCGAGTTCGTTCGGGGATTCGTGGGCCGTTGTTCGGGCTTCTCGCGTCACTTCGTTGACACCTCTTCCTGCGACTGCTCTTCGATGGTACCCAGCTCTTGCGATTCCTCCTGTCCGTGAATGTAGCGTTTGCCGCGTAGCAGCGAGGCGAGCGCCGCCAGGACCGACAGCACAACCGAGATCGAAAATGCGACGCGCAACCCCTGTTCGAACGGCCCTGCGATCAAGCTGGGGAAGAAGGTCTTGCTCAATAGCTGCGCCTGCGCCGCTGCCGATAGACTGTGAAGCACTTGCAACGGCAGCAGTGTGCCCAACGGGTTGTAACCCAAAAAGGCGGCGAAAAGGGCCGCGGTCGGCGGTAGATTCGCGATACCCTGCGCCGCATTGCCTGGCAGTCCGGCTTGGGTCAGGCCGCTATAGAGCGCAACTGGTAGTCTTGTTGCCAGCCCCGCGGTGACCATCGTAAAGATCAGGGTAATGCTCAATGTATTCGCCGTATTTTGAAAGGTCGCGCGCATTCCTGAGGCGACGCCGCGATGTTCAGCTGGTACGGAATTCATGATCGCCGTCGTATTGGGGGCAGCAAACATGCCCATCCCCATGCCGATGGCAAAAATGATGACCGCGAACGCGGGGAAATAGAAATTCGGCGGCAGCAGCATCAGGCCCCCAAAACCCGCTGCGGTTAACAACATCCCGCCGGTGGAAAAGAAGCGCGCACCAAAACGATCAGAAAGATACCCGCTCAACGGGCCCATCACGAAGAATCCAGCAGTGAGCGGCAGCATGTAAATGCCCGCCCATAGCGGCGTGTCTTCGAAGTTGTATCCGTGTAGCGGCAGCCAGATGCCTTGCAGCCAGATGATCAGCATAAAGGTCAAGCCGCCGCGTGCGAGCGAGGCGAGGAAACCGGCGGTGTTGCCCGCCAGGAACATCCGAATCTTGAACAATTCCAGCCTGAACATCGGCTCCAATGCCCGTTGCTCCATAAAGAAAAAGACAACCAACAGCGTCGCTCCACCTGCCAGGCAGCTGATAACGAATGGATTCCCCCAACCCATACTCGAACTGCCATAGGGCTCCAGTCCATAGGTCATGCCGATGAGCACCGCAGTCAAACCCACCGCAAAGAGGACGTTACCGGGAATGTCGAGCTTCTGGTGCTGCCGGATTTTGGCGGTCTCATGCAGCGCCAGGTAGGCCCAGATCGTGCCGCCAACAGAGAAGGGCACGCTGACGAGAAAGACCGCGCGCCAATTGATCGCCGCGAGCAGGCCGCCGGCGAGCAGTCCAATGAACTGGCCCGAGAGGAGTGCGATCTGGTTTATACCCATGGCCATCCCGCGTTGATGTGGTGGGAACGCGTCGGTCAAGATCGCGGTTGAGTTGGAAAAGAGGAATGCGCCGCCGACCGCTTGAACCAGACGAAAGATGATGATCTGGAGCGCGGCCTGGTTGCCTGTCCCTTGCACTAGGAACAGCAAGATCGAGCCGACCGCAAAGATCGCAAAGCCGAGGTTATATAGACGCACGCGGCCAAACATGTCCGAGATGCGGCCGAACGTCACCAGCAGGGTTGCCGTAATGACCCCATAGCCCATCAGCACCCATAAGAGATAATCGGTCTCGCCCGGGGCCAGCGGGTTGATGCCGATGCCGCGAAAGATCGTGGGCAAGGCAATCAAGACGATGCTGCCGTCAAGCGCAGCCATAAATGCGCCCAAGGTTGTGTTGGAAAGGGCGATCCATTTGTAATCAATGTGACCAAACCGGCGATGTCTTGGGCTGGCTTGTGGTTTTTCCAAACTCATTTGACTCAAATTCTTCCTCCATTTTAATCAAAATTGATCCAAGGATTCGTGCAAAAGAACACCAAGTTTCTCTAGCGACAATTCAAATTAATTTAAACCCTGCCAAGGTTCACAGTCGTCGCTGGATTGGTTGATTAGAATTGTCCTTCGAGATATGCGCGCGTTCGTTGGTGTTGTGGGTTGTTAAAGACTTCATGCGCAGGCCCCGCCTCGACAACTTCACCGAGATACATATAAATCACATAATCTGCGAGACGTTTGGCTTGGCGCAATGTGTGTGTCACAATCACGATGGTGTAATGTTCTTTCAGATCGAGCAAACGCTGTTCGACGTTCTGCGCCGAAATCGGGTCGAGCGCCGAAGTCGGTTCGTCGCCCAAAATGATCTCCGGTTCGACCGCCAACCCGCGTGCCAAACATAGACGCTGTTGCTGACCTATCGAAAGACTGGTCGCGGGGTCATGTAAGCGTTTGCTGACTTCATCCCATAATCCGGCAATCTCAAGGTAATGCCTGACCGCCTTCTTATAGGATGCGCGGTCTTTGTGCATTTGATGAATTTGCATGCCGTAAACCACGTTTTCGTAAATCGACATCGGCAACGGAGATGGACGCTGTGCCAGCAATCCCACGCGTTTGCGGACTTCTGTCACATCCACATCGCTGGCGTAAATATCCTGTTCATCCACGAGCACTTCGCCGGAAATCCTCGTGTCATCGGTCAGCTCGAGGAAGCGATTGAGAGTCTTCAGCAGGGTGGATTTGCCGCAGCCCGATGGTCCCATTATGACCGTAACCTGCTTTCTGGGAATCTCAATGCTGACCTCTTTCAGAGCCTGTTGTTTTCCATAGAAGGCATTCAAGTTGCGAACCTGGATATGTGTGTCCATGAAAATATATTTTCTCTCTATTTCACTGTGTATTTATTCAAATTAGCCGAGATCCAGCGCGAGCTAATGCTGATGATCAGGACGATGATGGTGAGGATCAAAGCCGAGGCGTAACCGCGTTGTTGCACTATGGGATACGGCGTACCCAACTGGAAGAATACCGCCAGCGGCAGGGAGGCCGTCGGTTCCATCAACGATGTCGGAATGCGGTCGGTATATCCCGCCGTAAACAGAACAGAGGCCGCATCGCCGATGCCGCGTCCGAAAGCCAGAAGGATGGCAGTGATAATACCGGGAAGCATTTGGCGCGTCGTGACCCGCACGGCCACTTCCAGCTTGGTCGAGCCGAGGGCCAGCGCGGCCTGTTCAAGGTCAACGGGCATGCGGCGGATCACTTCATCCATGGCGCGCACCATGATCGGCAACTCAATCAACGATAGAACCACAATGCCCGCCAACAGTGAGGCTCGCAGGCCAATGGCGAGCATGATGATGAATCCAAACACGCCATACACAATGGTGGGAATTCCCCAAAGAACATCCAGTGAGAGGCGAACGTAACGGCCCCAATCGGAGTCGCCGAGATAAGTCTCAAGGTAAAGCGCAATCGGCAGACTGAAAATCAGCGCAAGCAACGTACCTCCGCCCGCGAGATAAAGCGAACCGAGGATGGCGTTCAATACTCCGCCACCTTTTCCAAGATAGAAGCCACCCTGAGGCACCTGTGTGACCATAGCCCATGTCAATGCAGGCAGGCCTTTGATAAGAATCGTCCAAAGGATTGCACCGAGGCCGCCAGCCATGATCAGAAATGAAACAATCATCAGGCCTTTAACAAAGGCCTCAACAATGTGTCGTCGTTGCCAGCGTTTTTTCATCATGCCCAATTTTTTCCCAGCATTCGTTGAAGTACCAGAGTTGAAAGGATATTGAAGATCAAGATGACGATCAGGAGAATGAGCGCCGCGCATAACAGGGCCGCATCATAAAGCGGGATGGACATCATGTCGCCATAATTGTTGGCGATCAGCGCCGGAAGCGGATAGCCCGCGTCGAAGATGGACTTCGGAACCTGCGCCACGTTCCCGACCACCATCAACACGGCCATCGTTTCACCCAGAGCGCGTGAGGCCGCCAATACAACCGCCGCGACCATTCCCGGAACAACGCGCGGAATCACGATCTGACGAATTGTCTGCCATTGCGTAGCTCCAACTGCCAGGGATGCGTGTCGAAGATCGTCCGGCACGGTTCTCAGGATTTCATAAACAACGGAAATGATCAGTGGGGCGATCATGACCGCCAGCACAATACCCCCCGCAATAATACTAAAACCAGTTGGCTGGTTGACTTTAAAGATCGAAATAAAACTGAGCCACCGTTTGGAGAAAGGCGCAAGCACATCTTCCACAAATGGAACGATGGCAAGCAGCCCCCATACACCATATACTACGGGTGGGATGGCAGCTAGCAAATCGAGGATCGGTTTGGCGATGGAACGGGTGAATGAACGGGAATATTCAGATAGATAGAGAGCTGAGAGTAGACAAGGCGGAACTGCAAGCAGAACGCCGACTACGGTTACCCAGAAGGTGCCTGTGATATAAGGCCAAAAGCCAAAGAGCCCATTGTCCGGTCTCCAGGTTGAACCTAAGAATAAATCTTTAGGGGAGTACGTGCTCAGGATAGGCCAGGAACGCACAGCTAATACAATAGTAATTGCCGAAATCAAAATCATCGGCAATAACGTAATAATAAAAAATGTACGTTTTGCTAATTGGTTTTGCTTGTTACGGGCAACCACAGAAGGCCGGCTTGGCCGGCCTTCTGTTTCTTCATTTGCTTTATTTCCATCCGATTGAATTTGTCGATTCATTTAACCTTTGCCAGGGCGGCTGATTGTTGATCCGCTGTCAGGGGCACATACCCCGCCTGGCTAAGGTCTTTTTGACCATCTGTGAGAATCCACAGGATAAAGGCTTGTACAACACCAGTGGGTTTGCCCTTTGTCACCAGATTCTCAAAGCGAGCCGGAGGTGAGGGATATTTACCTGATGCGACTGCGTTGACCGCGTCCGCTGTGGTCTTATATACCTCATCTGGCGTTATTTGACCAGTGCCACTCGCGTCAATTGGCGGCACGGCGGCTCCCGTCACGATATTCCCGCTGGTCACATCAAACACGCTGTTCAGATTGCTATAGGAGATTCCAAGAGGATCCTTGATAACGGTAGCTACCAACGCCGGTTCTCCATTAACACCGATCGCGGTCTTCAGAAGATCAGCTTGAACCTTTCCACCGCAGAACAATGCCCACTCATCCGCGGCGCCCGCCGAGTCGGAACGAGTGTAAACGTGGATCGCATCCGTGTCACTAGGCTTACCAACTACCTGACCCCAGGTTGTGATCTCACCAGTTATGAAAATTTTCTTGAAGGTGGCCTGACTGATCCCTTTAGCCATGATGTCTGCCAATACCGGATTTTGTGCGCTGATGACCGGGAAAACAGCATCCTTTGCTACTGGCACCCCATACGCGCCCTTGGTTACTTCAGCAGGCTGGATCTCGCGTGAGACCATGCCGATATCCACCGCGCCTGCCAGCGTGTCCGTCATTCCTTTGCCGGCTCCGCCCGCCTGGACATTGAATTGGACGCCGGGGTTTAGCTTGGTGAACTCTGCAGCCCAGACGGTCATCATGGGATATAGCGCGAACGCTCCGGAAATGTTAATCGTTCCGCTAAGCGGTTGGGTTGTGGGAGCGGCAGCGGTAGGAACGGCAGGCGTCGCTGTCGCTGGGCTTCCGCAGGCGGAAAGCGCCAGCATCCCGACCACAACCAGACTGAATAATTTGAAGAACGTGTTTTTCATTTTTACCTCCAGTACATCGGGTTTATATTATAAAGTCTATAGCACAGATAGACTTTTAGGCCGCAAAAAAAGCTGATCACGAAATTGCATCAGCCGGATTTTAGCGACTTGCGGACTTTACTCACGCGGCGCGTGACGTCTTCCAGCGAAGTGCCGTCGAGAATCTTCGCAATCGAGTTGCGCACATCGCCCATTGCCAATCGCAAGCCACAGGTTTCCTCATTCGGGCAACCGCACGGTTCGTAGGCCATTTGGCTGACGCATTTGACAGGCGCCAACGGGCCGTCCAGAACTCGTACGATGTGGCCGAGACTGATCTCGCTGGCAGGCTTTGCCAGATGATACCCTCCACCCACGCCCATTTTGCTGTGCAATAACCCGGCATTCTTGAGGGTGAGAAGGATTTGTTCGAGAAACTTGGCAGGGATTTTCTCCCGCTCAGAGATTTCTCGAATCTGGATGACGGCCGGATGCCCATCAGGCCCCGGTGTTGCCAGCATAATCATGGCACGCAAACCGTATTCACCGCGCTTTGAAAGTCTCATAGAATGCCTATTGATATTATAGACTTTATAGGAGCAACTATAATTCAGGTACTGAATGTTGTCAAGCGAATATCTGGATTGTCCCCCAAGATTTTGTGCTTGACTTTTTAGAATATTTGTTCTATATTTGGGATTGCTTTGTTCCTGTGTTAACAAAGCAAAAGGAGATTTCCATGAACCGACCCTTCCCCATTCAGCTTATGCCTTTCCTGCGCGGCACGGTTTCGCGGCGCGGTGCAATATTTGGTGCGATTCTTCTGTGTGCGCTGCTTGCTTTTGAGGTCTTTAACTATTCGACCACCGCCTTCGCACTCACCGACTTGCTTGGGAATTTAAAGTTTGCGGGCATAGCTTGGGCAACCATACTTGCCTTTGCTTTTTGCGGCATTGACTTCGCCGGTATTGCACGCATCTTCACGCCTCAGCGTGGTCGTGACGAACCCACGGAAGTTTGGTACCTTTTTGGCGCGTGGCTAATGGCGGCGTTGTTCAATGCGACCCTCACTTGGTGGGGAGTCTCTGTAGCGATCATGGATCACACTTCGCGAGGGAGTGTTTTGATTGGTGAAGCCACACTTACGAAAGTAGTGCCCATCTTTGTCGCTTTAATGGTCTGGCTAATTCGCGTCCTGATTATCGGGACATTTTCGATTGCAGGCGAGAACATTTTCACCATGGCCGGGGATCAGCCGTCGGTCTACAACCCGATTCATTCCGCAGTTCCAGCGCGGCCTCAATCTATCGCTCAGACGCCGACTTACATTCGTCCCGCGCCTAAACCAGCTCCCGCCTTTGATTCGACTCGGCCTATTGCACCTCCCGAGCCGACCTATCATCCGGTGGGTATGAGCGCTCGAAGCTATGACGGTAATCGCACGCTGCGGAAATGAATTCAATCTTATCAAAAACAGAAAACGACCGTTGTGGTCGTTTTCTGTTTAGCCACCATTCTACAAGTAAACGATCATCTTTATAAAATACGCGGGAACTTTTTGAATAAATCAAGCGTCTGAATAAAAACAAAAAGGAGAGTATTATGCGAATCAAATTTCTTCTCGTATCAGCTGTTTTGCTTGCCGCAGTTGCCTTGAGCGCCTGCGGTGCGACAACGGTCGTTTCCAATCCCATGCCGCCTCAACGGACATTGAATGTGACCGGAACGGGATTGGTTTATCTTACTCCGGATGTGGCATATATCAATATCGGCGTACACACCGAACAACCCACTGCATCTGAGGCTGTTTCAGCGAATAACACTCAGACCCAGCAGGTAGTCAATGCATTGGAAAATTCTGGAGTGGACGCAAAAGATATCCGCACTACCAACTTCAGCATCTATCCCAATACGCAATACGATCAACAAACTGGAAAGCCTGGAAGCACAACGTATATTGTGGATAACACGGTTTACGTGACGGTTCATCAACTGGATAAGCTCGGCGCTCTGCTGGATGCCACCGTCCAAGCCGGTGCAAATAACGTGAACAGCATTCAATTCGATGTTGCTGATAAGAGCACGGCAATCCAACAAGCTCGCGATCAGGCCGTCAAAGATGCTCAAACACAAGCCCAGGGACTTGCATCTGCATCAGGCGTCACGCTTGGTAATGTGCAGACCATCAGCTTCACGAACAATATTCCTCAGCCGGTAATGGATGTGTATAGTAAAAGCGGCGGCCTTAATGCAGCACCGGCGGCTGTGCCGATCAACGCGGGTCAGTTGACATTAACGGTAACTGTGGATATGACCTACGAGATCCAGTAACTCTTTAGCCTTCGACCTGTGACCCACTTCCAATTACGGAAGTGGGTTTCTTTTTATTACGATGAGACAATCAGGCTCATTGGTATAATTGCATAAATATCTTTTTAACAATGAACAGGAGTCTTTATGCTTAAGGTTGGATATATCGGTTTGGGATTGATGGGTAAGTCCGTTGCCCGCAATATTTTAAAGGCGGGCTTCCCGCTTGTTGTTCATAATCGTTCCAATGCATCGGTGGGTGAACTTGTCCGCGAGGGCGCGACCGCCGCGAATTCGCCCTCTGAAGTTGCATTGCAAGTGGATGTTGTGTTCACTAACTTACCTGATTCCCCTGACGTGGAGAAAGTCGTGCTGAGTGAAAAAGGAATTATTGAGGGTGCACATCAAGGTTTGATCTTCGTGGATAATTCCACTATCAAGCCAGCCTCGGCGCGCATGATTGCGGAAAAGTTATCGGCCAAAGGTGTACTATCGCTGGACGCGCCCGTTTCCGGCGGAGATATCGGTGCGAAGAACGGCACGCTGACCATTATGGTTGGCGGTCCATCAGAGGCCCTTGAAAAAGTCATGCCGATATTCAACGCGATGGGCAAGACCGTTACGCATGTCGGCGATTCGGGCGCCGGACAAGTCGCGAAAGCCGCGAATCAAATCATGGTCGCGGCGCAGATGACGGCGATGGGCGAACTTCTTATCTTTGCGCGCAAAGCCGGTGTCAATCCGCAAAAGGTGGTGGAAGCGATCAAAGGCGGCGCGGCTCAATGTTGGACGTTGGACGTCAAGCCGCCGCGTTTGTTCGCAGGCAATCGTGCACCGGGCTTCAAGGCTTATATGCAGCTAAAGGATTTGAAGATTGTGATGGATACGGCGCGCGAATATGGGATGCCATTACCGTCGGTGGCCGAGAACACAAAACTTTTTGAAAAGATGATCGAGCTGGGTATGGGCGAGTTGGACAACTCGGCCATCATCGGCGTGATCGAGAAATTGACCGGCGTGAATTTGCTGGACTGATCATCAATGCAATGAATTCGCTGAAAAGATTTTTGCCGTTCTTCTTTGATTACGCCTTGATCTTTATCGGGGCGGGCATACAAGCCATTGCGTTGCGCCTGTTTCTCGTCCCTGCAAATCTTGCAAGCGGCGGTGTGAGTGGGATATCGCAGCTCATCAATCACTACACTCATTGGCCGATTGGGCTGATGGTTTTGATTGGGAATATTCCGCTATTCATTCTCGGCTGGCGCTTTCTGGGCGGATGGCGCTTTGCGCTTCGCACGGCGTTCGCAGTTGTGGTTTATTCTTTGTTTGTCGACTTGATTCCGCGCCTGAATTTTTTTCCCGCGCAGGGCATCACCGATGATATCTTTTTGAATTCCCTTTACGGGGCAGTGATCAGCGGCGTGGGATATGGATTGGTCTATCGTGCGCGCGCCACCAGCGGCGGCTCGGACATCCTCGCCCGCATCTTAAATCACTATCGCAGTGTTCCGATGACGCAAAGTTATCTGATCGTGGATTCCGCTGTGATCCTCGCGGCCGGATTCGTCTTTGGCTGGAAGCAGGCACTATACGCGATCATCACACTATATGTCAGTGGCCTCGTTTCGGAAACGGTTCTCGAAGGTCCCGGCATGGTGCGTACCGCACTGATCGTTACCAATCAACCCGATGCCGTTATTCAACGCGTGCTTGTGGATATGGAGCGCGGCATGACCATCCTGCAAGGCAAAGGCGCATACACCGGCGCAGATCGTCCCGTTATATATTGTGTCGTCAGCCGCTCGGAAGTTTCTCAACTGAAGGCTATCCTTCAGGAAGTTGATCCGCAGGCTTTCATGGTAATTGGTCAGGCGCATGAAGCGGTGGGAGAAGGATTCAAACCGCTCAAAAGAATGTAAATGGGGAATAGTGAAACTCAAGTTGCATTAGCTGCTTTCCAAATTTGATAAAGACTCAATCGTTTATTTTCGCCATCCGAATAAAACGTTTCGATGATTTCAAATCCGCTGACTTTTGCTAAATCAGCTAATTCGGCTTCATCGAAGTAATGTACATAGCGCAGACCATTTCCGCCGCGCTTCCAATCGAGCAGGTAATCGTTCATATCTACATCCGTCTCGTTCAATCCGATTTTTTCCCAAGATTGAATCCTTGCCTTTAGTCGTTCGCTATTAAGGAATTGCCAATTGGAATGAATGAACATTCCTTCCGGCTTCAAGACTTCATGAATCTCTTTGATGATTTGTAATCGTAGTTTGACGCTCGGAATGTGCTGAAATACGGCAAAAGAAAAGACAGTATCGAACATGTCATTGCGAGGGGAGCTTTTCCCCGAAGCCATCTCCTGTTTGGAATTTAGTGGAGATTGCTTCGTCATGCCTTCGGCATTCCTCGCAAAGACATCCCAATCGCTGGAAACTAAATCGGCTTGCGTGAATTGAACGGGGAAAGTAAAGGCTTCGCGTTCCGCTTCATTGAGGAGCGGCAGGCTGAAGTCGAGGCCGAGATACGAACCGTGATGGCCGCGCCGCGCTAAGGTCCGCGCCAACTCGCCGTTGCCGCAGCCCAAATCCAGAATCAACTCGTCGCCGCGCAAGGATTCGATCACGCGCAGTACGCCGGTTTGCAATCGTCCGCGCGTGGCGGAAAACTCGCGCCCATATTCCGTGTAGAAGCGGCGGTTCAAATCTAGCAATTGCTGGAGAGTGGTTGAGTCCATGCCAAGATTATAATCTTGCCCCTCCCGTCCTGCCCGCAAAGAACAGTGGGCCTTCGGCGGACACCCTCTCCCCATTTTGCGCGAAGCGCAAAATGGGGAGAGGGTGAGGGGTGGGGTATAATTTTAGGTCATGTTCAGCAAAAGTGAAGTGGATGCGCTTTCGGCGCAGTTCGAAGCGAAGACGCCCCAGGAGATCATTCGATGGGCGGTGGATACGTTCGCGCCCGACATCGCCATGAGCACATCCTTCCAAACGCAAAGCATGCCGCTGTTGCATATGGCGGTGAGCATCATGCCCACGCTTCGCATCTTCTTCCTCGATACTGGCTATCACTTTTGGGATACGTTAATCTTTCGTGAACGAATCCAGCACGAATGGAATCTTAACGTCGTTGATCTTTATCGCGGCTCGCGCTGGGATGTCTTTGCGCGGCAAAACACGCGCACCCTGCCGATACAGGATCCGGACTTGTGTTGCTACATTCATAAAGTCCAACCGATGCAAAATGCGTTAAGCGGATTGCGCGCCTGGATCAGCGGCATTCGACGCGACCAGACTGCGGAACGTTCGCGCGCAAGAATTCTGGAATTGCAGGACGACGGCCTGTTGAAAGTGAATCCCCTGCTCAACTGGACGAAGCGCGATGTGCAGGCTTATATGGAAGAATACCATTTGCCAACGCATCCGTTGTACGAACGCGGCTACCGCAGCATTGGATGCGCACCGTGTACCATCGCCATTGGATTGAACGACGACGATCGTGCCGGACGTTGGGCCGGACGCGGCAAAACCGAATGCGGACTCCATACCGATTTGTTCAAACACAAAGAGCTGGTCGAAGTGAAAGATCAATTTGTGTTGAAACCCGAGGAATCAAAGTGAGATCATTGAAACAGGAAGAATGGGTCACAACTCACACCATCCGACCTGAGTGGATGATTTTGGCGCGTCAAGCCATTGATGAGATTCGTGGCGGCCGCACGGTGATGGATGCGCTTCGGCATTATCCTCTCCAAGGTGGCGGCTATCTTGGAAAGTATGTTTTGGTGGCCGCGTATCATGAGATGGTGCGAAACAATGAAATGGGCGCCGACGCGCACCTCCTTGAAAGCCTGCGGATGAAGCCGATGCGCACGCTCTCGGGCGTGACGACCGTCACGGTGTTGACCAAGCCTTATCCATGTCCCGGCAAATGTATTTTTTGTCCGACCGATGTGCGAATGCCGAAATCCTATCTGGCAGATGAGCCGGGCGCGATGCGCGGCCTCGAGCATGATTTCGATCCGTATCTGCAAGTGAAGTCACGCATCCAGGCTTTGGAGTCATTGGGTCATCCTACCGATAAAATTGAGTTGCTGATTCTGGGTGGCACGTGGAGTTCGTATCGCCGAGATTATCAGGAATGGTTTGTGGAGCGCTGCTTCGACGCGATGAATGAACCTAACTCCTCTGTGTTTCCCCTTCCCCGCGGGGAAGGGGAGAATGAGGGGTTGGGTCAAGCACAAGCGTTGAACAAATCTGCTTTACATCGCAATGTGGGACTGGTAATCGAGACGCGGCCGGATGAGATCACGCCCGATGAAATCCGTTGGTTGCGTCATTTGGGGGTGACCAAAGTCCAAATGGGCGCGCAGAGTTTGGATGACCGCATCCTCGAGATGAACAAACGCGGTCACGATGTGGAATGCACGCGCCGCGCAACGGCACTACTGCGCGCGGCTGGATTTAAAATTGTCCTGCATTGGATGCCCAACCTGCATGGCGCCACTCCTGAATTAGACCGCATAGACTTTGCGAAGCTGTGGCAGGGATTTTGTCCCGATGAGATCAAAATCTATCCAAATCAATTATTGGCGAACGCGGAGCTTTACGAATACTGGAAGCGCGGCGAGTTTCGTCCATACACTACTGAAGAGTTGATTGATCTAATCGCGGATGTCAAAACGACCATTCCGCGCTATTGCCGCGTGAACCGTGTCATCCGCGATATACCATCAACCAATGTGGTGGAAGGGAATCGCCGCACAAGTTTGCGACAGGATGTCCACGATGAAATGAAGCGACGCGGCACGCACTGTGAATGCATCCGCTGCCGAGAAGTGAGAGGCAAACCGGTTGACCTGGCTTTGCTTAAGTTGGACGATCTTGTATATGGTGCTGATCATGCGGAAGAGCACTTCATCTCTTACGTCACGCCCGACGACAAACTGGCGGGCTTCATTCGTTTATCTCTGCCGTCCAAAGATGCGCCCTCAACTCAGTTAAACGATTTGAATGGCGCGGCATTGATCCGCGAAGTTCACGTGTACGGACAGTCCTTGCCGGTGGGCGAGGAGAAGATCGGCGCGGCGCAACATGCAGGTTTGGGGACGAAGCTTCTTCAATATGCGGAGAAGATTGCGAAGGAAAATGGCTTCAAGCGCATGGCAGTGATTTCCGCAGTGGGGACACGCGAATACTATTTCGAACGCGGCTTCGAGCGCGGTGAGTTGTATTTAGTTAAAGATATTTTGTGATGTCATTGCGAGCGACCCTGAACGAAGCGAAGGGGAGAGTGGCAATCCCCTGTTCGGATGTTAGTTGAACCATCCCCTTGTGGGATTGCCACACTGAAAGAACGCAGTGCAAGCGCACCCTACGGGGTCTCGCAATGACGTAATTGGAATAGAACCACTATTCAGCGTAACCGCATAAGGCCAGGGCGCGTGGACCGGTATGGATTCCCAGCACCGGGCCGGTGATGTTGACCAGCAATTCCTTGGGTGAATATGTTTGACGGATGCGCTCGGCAATGACTTGAGCCTCTTCCAAAGCATTGCCGTGCATGACGGCCACATGGATGGGACTGGCGGTTTGAACCTGCTCGAAGAAACGCTCGATCAAAACCTCGATTGATTTCTTGCGCGTGCGTGCCTGGCCGGACGGCTCTACGATTCCCGTTTTGTGATTGATCTGCACCAATGGTTTGATGTCCAATAAAGTGCCCAAAAATCTGGTCGCGGTGCCGATGCGTCCGCCGCGATGCAGAAATTCCAGTGTGTTCAGGCAGACAATCTGCACCAGTTTCTCGCGGACTTTGTCGGCAGTGGCGAGCATTTCGTAGACGCTGGCACCCGCTTCCCGTCCTCGCGCTGCCGCGAGAACCTGCCAACCGAAACTCATCGTCGGCCCTTTCGAATCGACGACATGAACGGGAAAACCCATCCGGTCAGCGACCTGTTTTGCGGCCTGGAAAGTTCCGCTCATGGCGGCGCTGACGGTGAACATGACGATTTCCTTTGCGCCCTGCGCGATGGCGTCCTTGTATGCTTTCTCGAACTCAACCGGAGTGGGGAGAGTGGTGGTGGGCATCACCGGGTCTTTTTCGATGCGCTCATAAAAGGCCTGCGGCGTGATGTCGATGCGGTCGCGGAAGGTTTGATCGCCCCAGATCACCAGTTCCGGGATGATGGTGATGCCGTATTGCTGAATCAATTCCTCGGGTATGTCGCAGGTGCTATCCGTCATCAATGCAATTGAGCTCTTGTTCATTCATGTTCCTCTGCTAAAAAGGTTACTCTCCTCTTCTGATGTTATAACACAGATGCTTTGGCGCGAAGCAGCAGGGGAGTGGGCTTTTCTGCCAATTCGAAATTAAATGTTTGGCGAAAGCTTACCCTTTGGACCACTCCCAAAAGCAAATGGCCTGATAAATTTCGAGATGTATTGGCACAGATTTTAGGGATCGATAAATTCCCATGTATCGTTGTGATATGTGTAATTTTCCCAGCCACCGAATATAACGACTCGATTCAATGTTTTGTCAAAAAACATCGAAAACCCAAGCCGTCCCCCTAGAAGGGACGGAAGATCCAACTGCTTCCAGCCTTTGCCATCGTAGACCCAAGTATCCGTCAATAAAGTACCGGTATGAAGGCCGCCATATAATAGTATATTCTTCGTGACTGGGTTGAAAACCATCCCCGCGTCCGATCGATCACTGGGTTGAACGGCTAAATCCAGTTTCGTCCATTGAGTATCTTTCCAGACCCAGGTGCCGAACGTGGAGCCGCTCAAATGTCCAAAGGCCTGCGATTGCTCAGGGTCATAGATCAAGTTAAACCCGCTCGCAACCGGACTCCATGAATTGAAAACAATTTGATGCCATTCACCACCATCCCATTCCCATGCGTCATTGTAAAAATTGTTGCTGAGATCGTACCCTCCGTATAAAACAACCTTTCCCCGGCCCGGATCGTAAAACATGTTATGGCCCGCCCTCGCTGAGGGCGTGCAAGAGCATGTCGTGTCGATTTGATGCCAATTTACGCCATCGAATTCCCAAGTGTCGTTCAAGACTCCATTTTGGTTCCGACCGCCGAATAATACAACAACATCTCTTTTTTCATCATAAGCCATCGCATGCCCTGATCGAGCTGCAGGGGCAATTTGAGTGGAAAGTTGCGACCAATCCTTGCCGTTCCATATCCAGGTATCGCTGTAATAGGTGGTTTGATTTCCTGACCCGCTCATTCCTCCAAATAATACCGCTCGGTCTCTCTTGGTATCATAAGCTATGGAAGCCATGTTGCGGCCTGCCGGACTATGCTCGGTCACGATCGGTAACCACCCTGTGCTTGGAAGTCTGCTGGCTGCGATCACACCGGAAATTAGAAGCAATAACCATAATCCAAGTGGTGCGATGATCCACGGGTTTCTCCCCATTTTTCTCACTTCTTGCAGAATGGGTTGCTGTGTCCCCTGAATTATGCCTTCCAAAGCCCCTGATAAAACCAATCCTATGCCAATAAAGGCCATCGTACTGAGCCCGAAACCCACGCTTCCACATGCGTTAGAGCTGAATTCTATGATGCGATTTATTCCACACTCCAGAAATCCCACAACACTCATTAAGTGGAGGCTGCAAATAACCACCCAGGCAATGATTGATATGCGGCGGTTCAAAAGCCTTAATCCAAAAGATGCAACGAGCAAATAGATCAGGTAAAGGCCCAAATATAAATACGGGCTGACGACCAGGGCGTAGGCAGCAATTAGGGATGCGGTTGCTGTGCGATGATTGATCCAATATTCTGGCGTCTGTTGCATGAGGGTTATGGCTGTATCGGTGGTGATCACCACAAGCGCAAAAAGAATGAGTGAGCCTGGCAAGCGGGGCGGTTGGAACAACCGTCTGAGGTTTGATCCCACCCACGAGCGCAAAGCCCTCAAAGGGAATTTCGCCTCTTTGGAATTACTGTTTTCCTGGTTTTGTTGTGGTGCAAGGTTGTTTTCCATCTAATCCATCCACGGCCGATATGGCCCACTATGACTCGGACAGGACCTGTGGAACACCAACAGCCTGCCCGCGTGCCTTTACCTCTCAAAGAGTATTATACAATAGCGGCCATCGAATTCAACCATCAAGTTAGTTAGGTTCGTGGGTTGGAATGCAGGCGATTAGCCCATTGCAAACCCGTAATGAAGCCAGCGGGGCAAAAATCGAGTCTCCACTGTATAATTGGCTTCGAGGTGAGACTCCAAGCGCAAATGGTCGATGTTTGACTAATAATAGATGGGAGATATGCAATGGACGACGATGATAATTTCAAAATTGACCCGGAACTTTGGCTTTCCTACCTGCTGGCCGTGAACGGTGACCCGCAGGCACGCGAGAAGCTCGTGGACCGAATCTCCAAGAGGGAGGGATCATTCCTGAGAAAACTGAACTGATCCTGGATGAGTTGCTCAAGTTTTTGATGAGCAAATCCCGTTCGAATTGAGGCGGGAATTGATTGTAAAAATCGCTCGCTTCGCTTTGCCCTGGCAGCGGACTCCGTGACCGGGGGCTTGACCCGCTTCCAGCGCGGTCTGCGTTCGCTGAGCCGAGTCCGCCCGACCATCTCGTACTCGGACGAGTTATCCCCATAGTGTCCATAGATGCCGTCGCGCAGGCGGTTGATATATTTCCAGCCGGTGTGATAGATCGCGTCGCGCTGGTCCCGCAGGTCGGTCAGTTGTATCTCAAGGGCCTCGATACGGTTCCTGAGCGTCTGGCCTTGTTCGAGCACCGACTGCATCATTTCCAGCGAGAGGTCGCCGAACTTCAGGGTTGGGTCAATGGCCTGCCAGCTTGCGATGGCGGCCTTTATTTGGTCCAAAACATCAGCGGGGTAGGGCTTGGACATCTTTTCCTCCTGTCAGTTTACCTTCCTGAGACGCTCGGATTCTATAATGGACGGCCTTCCATGAACGATGGAAAGCTATCCAACAAGCATAGATGGCATGGGATGAAGATGGAAAGCCTCCCAACAAGCATGGATGCAGGGGATGAACGATGGAAAGCTTTCCAACAAGCATGGAAGGCATGGGATGAACGATAGAAACTCATCCAACAAACATTGATAGCGTGGGATGAACGACGGAAAGCCTTTCAACGAACATGGGAAGCGGTAAGACAAAGGCGGAACGCTGTCTGTCAAACTCTTGTTCCCACTTGGAATAGAAACCCGATGAGTTGAGCAACAATAAAGCCAGTTCTGCTGATAAAGTGAATGTAAAATGTTGATGCTCAAATTGTAAATATCTGCAGAAGACATTGTAATGGTATACAATTTGCAAGAGGGAAATATGAAAAAGATTTTAGCCTTTACTTTCGTTTGTTCGACCCTGATAAGCGGTTGTATATCTGCTACGCCGTCACCGACTCTTATCCCAGTCATAGCACCTACGCAAGCTGAAGCAGCAACTTCCACTCCGTTCCCAAGCGCGACACCGACTCCTGTATCATAGCAAGAGACAAATTACAAGGTTCAGTTTAATGCAATGGCGGTTTTACCCGATCATGAGGTTTGGACAGTTGGTCAAGATAGCCTTATTGGCCATAGTGACCTTCAGTATGGCGATGAACAGACAAAGGAATATTATCTTGAAGGCGGTGGAGGATACATAAGTTCTGTGGAATTTGTTTCTCAAGATTATGGCTGGATAACGGCTTTTGATGGACAAATCGATCATTAGAATGGCAAGACATGGGAGAACATTGTTCCTCCAGATTATGTGTCGGACATTGTTTTTCTAGATATAAAATTTGTCAACAAAAGTGATGGATATGTAGTTGGGTGTAACCAAAATATTTCCGATGAAAAACTAAGCAAGCCTATTGTCATGCATTGGAATGGAAGGAATTGGGAGAACATCCTGTCCTCCAACTCCATAGGGGAAGAAGGTTTTTTGTTTGCATCAGATTGCTGTCTTATCTGATAAAGATATATGGGTTGCTGGTGGAAGGTATATGAATGGCATTGCGCTACATTGGGACGGCACGAATTGGCAGGAGATAGAGTCTTCCGAACTTGCGGTTGCGGATGCTGTGAATTCCATCAGTGTAATAAATGATTTCGATGTGTGGGTTGCTTCAAATGATGATATCTATCACTGGAACGGAAAATCTTGGGATGGTTCCAAATTGTTTGTCTCGGTAAGTTCTCCTATTGAAAAGTATTCGACAGTTTTTGCCATTTCAAATAATAATGTTTGGGCGGGAGGACTCGCTTTGTATCACTGGAATGGAAAAGAATGGAGCGATATGAAGTATGACAAAAACTATGGTGATATTGTCGATATTAAGATGACACCAGATCAAGAATTGTGGGCATTAACTTCATTTGGCATAATCATAGATTTGGGAAATCAACAGTAGCGAATCTTGTTTCAAACAAAAATCTCACATATAATCTACTCGACGTTCGAATTGCAAATCAGCTCCAAAAACAATTGTGCCCGCGCTGCCTGGTTTTATTGTTATTATGCACTGGTATCATCTTCCTAAAGTGAAGCACAACGAAGACGCCGTCCGCGAATACGAGCATGGGGAAAGTCAAAAGCTCGAACGACGGATTAAGCGTCTGGTGGTTGCCTTGCCTTTCATCTTGTTGATCGGCTGGCTTATTCTGCACAAATAAAATCCCCATAAAGCCCGCGGAAATCTTAACGATCTCAATGCTATAATTTGATTCAAGGAATAGAACATGATCAAGGAATTGGACACAGCTGTACTTGCTAAAGATTTAAAGGGGCATCATCTTAAACGCGGCGATGTCGGCGCGGTTTTGCATATTTATGAAAGCGGCAAAGCCTTCGAAGTGGAATTCGTCACCGGCGCGGGTGAAACGGTTGCCGTTGCGACTCTTTCAGCAGGTGATGTTCGTCCCATGCGGCGAGCGGATATTTTGCATGTCCGCTCTTATGCGACAGCGTAGCGCCTTAAAGATCTTTCAGACAAGGAACTCGGAGCAAAATCTCCGAGTTCTCGTTTACAATCAGCCCGATGTTTCTCTTCACCATTACCGCCAAAAACAAGCGCGCCCGCACGGGAGTTTTTACTACGCCGCACGGCGACCTGCTCACACCGGTCTTCGCACCGGTCGGCACGCAAGCCACCGTCAAGACCCTCACGCCCGAACAGCTCAAAGACATCAATGCCACGCTCGTGTTGAGCAATACTTATCATCTCTACTTGCGTCCCGGCGATGAACTCGTGCGCGACATGGGCGGCCTGCACCAATTCATGCAATGGCCGCGTCCCATGCTCACCGACTCGGGCGGTTTCCAAGTCTTCTCGCTTTCGCAAACCCGCAAGATCGATGATGATGGGGTAACCTTCAAGAGTCACATTGACGGCTCGACGCATCGCTTCACGCCTGAAAAGTCCATTGCCATTCAGGAGAACCTTGGCGCCGACATCATCATGGCCTTCGACGAATGTTCCGATCCCAACGAACACGCCTACACCAAACTCGCCATGGATCGGACTCATCGCTGGGCAGAACGATGCGTCAGTGTGAAGACGCGCGACGATCAAGCTTTATTCGGCATCATCCAAGGCGGCATTCAAGCTGACCTGCGAGCGGAGTCTGCTAAACTTATTTCATCGCTCGATACGCCCGGTATCGCCATCGGCGGGCTGTCGGTGGGCGAGACCAAAGACGAAATGCATTTGATGCTCGATGTGATGTATCCATATCTGCCCGAAAACAAGCCGCGCTATCTGATGGGCGTCGGCACGCCTGAAGATTTGATCAACGGCGTTCTGCGCGGCATTGACATCTTCGACTGTGTCCTGCCGACTCGTCTCGCGCGTCATCATTCGGCTTTTGCCAGCGAAGGACGACTTAACTTGATGAATGCCTCCTTCGCCCGCGATGAACATCCCATTGATGAAACCTGCGATTGTTATACTTGCCGTACTTTTACGCGTGCCTATCTTCGTCATCTCATTGTAGCGAAAGAGTTATTAGCAGGGACATTAATCTCTATTCACAACTTGCGAGCTTTGATAAGATTGATGGAATCCATTCGCGGTTACATTGCCGATGGTTCATTTGAATCGCGCGCGCCGGAATTGTTGAAACAATGGCACGGCAATGCGGAACGAATAAGTAAACAGGACATGTTGCAAGATGACTGACACATCTCGCTATGCTAGCATGACAGTCAATGAAAGATTAGTGAGGCGAGTTTGCTTGATGAGTTCGATCAAGCGGCAAAGCGCCGTGACCGCACACAAATGATTGTCATTCTGCAAAAAGTCGAATTAACATTTGAGCAGGCAACTTCTACTACTGATACAATTCTAGCTAATCCATCTCATTATGGATATTAAATCTCAATTCGCAAAGGAAAAATTATGAACATCTTCTATGCATTTCTGCTCGGCATCATCGAAGGCTTGACGGAATTCATCCCTGTTTCGTCCACGGCGCATATGCTCATCGTTCAGAAGCTGTTGAACATTCCGTCCAGCAATGCGATGTTCGCCTTTTTGATTCTGGTTCAGATTGGTCCGCTGGTCGCATTGATCGTTTATTTCTGGAATGACCTGTGGACTTTGGTCAAGGCTTTTTTTGCAACGCCGTTTTCCACGCCGGAAAATAAACAGGCCTGGTTCATCATCATCGCAACTGTCCCGGCATTGCTGGCGGGCGTGTTGTTGAAGAACACGGTCGAGAGCTTGTTTCAAAATCCTTTAATGGAAGCCGCTATCCGCATGTCCGCCGCGGCGATTCTTTTGTTCCTCGCCGAATTCTTTGGCAAGCGCCTCCGCAAACTCGATTCGATGACATGGCTTGATGCGTTGGTGGTTGGCTTGTTTCAAATCCTGGCAGTCTTCCCCGGTTCTTCGAGATCGGGATCCGCGATCAGCGGCGGGATGTTGCGCAACTTCGACCGTCCCTCTTCTGTACGCTTCGCATTCTTGATGTCCGCACCGGTGATGCTGGCGGCAGGCGCCTACGAATCGCTTTCGATCTTGAAGTTGCACATCCTGCACGCAATCTTGGTTCCGCTGGCAGTTGGATTTGTTGTCGCCGCGATTTTGGGTTGGTTGTCCATTCGCTGGTTGATTGGTTTCGTCAGCCGAAATTCCCTCTATTGGTTCGCCGGTTACTGCGCCATCGTTGCCGTGCTTTGTTTTGTGTTTCTCTTCGTTTGAGTAATGGAACGCGGTAAACAAAAAGCGGCTTACATTCTTTTTATTTTTGCGCTGATATTATTAAACGCCTGCGGAGCGCAAACTTCGCAGGCGACACCGCAACTGGTGAAAGTGTATGTCACCTCTGCCGCCTCATCGCGGCTGACCGATTTATATAATTGCTCGACTCCATCCACGGCGATTCTTTTATCCGACCTACAATCGGCGGACATCACAATTCGGCTTGGTCAACCCGATAACCTTTCATCGCCCGCCTTTCAAATCGGCACGGACGACGTTGATGTTATCGTTCAATCCCAAAACAGTATGGATAGCCTAACCGCCGATCAAATCCATTCCATTTTTCTTGGACAAGTGACGGATTGGAAAGATGTCGGCGGCTCGGATATGCCCATTCAAGTCTGGACGTACGCACAGGGCGAAGATATTCAACAAATCTTCGAGCAGAATGTTATGAATAACCAACCTGTTACATCGTTGGCGCGTCTGGCGGTCAGCGCGCAGAATATGTTGGATTCAATTGCGAACAATGCAGGCTCTATTGGCTTCCTGCCGCGTAGCTTGGAAGCAACCAACGTGCATGATGTCTATAAAGTCGAGTTGGAGCCGTTATTGGCGATCACAAAATCACAGCCGCAGGGCGTAGTCAATGACTTGATTGCCTGTTTGCAGAAATGAGTTTCATTGCTCATCGCAAACCGCAGGCGATTCTAAAGCCCAGTTTCTAATGATTTTCGGTATCCTTTAGAACCGTGTCACTGCCTTTTACAATGACTTTACGATAGATTTCCTGCGATGGCCTTTGAACACCGTTCACCATCATCAGTTCCTGGACCTTGATTCCAAACAAGCGCTCATTCTCTTTCAGATAAGGCTCAATCAAATCCCAATCTGCTTTCTCTAAACCTGTAAAGACGCCGCCGTTGAGTTGATCGTCGCTCACCACATGGCGCGGGTCGCGGATGAAGATCGCACCTCCCGATGCCAGGGAGAAGAGATTGCCTCCCGGATATGGACTGGGAAGTTCAACCAGCTTGCCGTCTTCGGTATATCCCATGCCGTTCAAGATCACGAAGCCTCCGCCCTTGTGCGGATCGCCTGCCATGAATGACTCAGCCAGATAGTCGAGGCATGTTCCATTGATGACCGCATGCGGCCTCCCTACCGCGTTGATTAGCGGGCGACCTGCGGCAGAACCAAGCACGTACACATCGCCTCCTTTGGCGCCATACAGGAAGGTCTGTCCCACATCGCCATGGATGACCAGCTTTCCCTCTTTCATGATCTGTCCGAGTTGATCCTGCCCGTCAGCATGGATATGAACTTCCGCACCATCCAAACCGGAGGCAGTGTAATCGCCAACGTCGCCGTATAGATCGACGCGCACACCTTGTGTGTTTGGGCCGAGACCTACGGCCGCGAAGCGTCCACCGCGCCAATTGTGGATGACGAAATTTCTCCAACCCAGCTTGTTAGCCTTGACAATGGAACGGGCGACAGAATCCTCGCCTTCGGCCGCGAAACCATATGCATCCACTAGCAATGGAGAATCTTTCATCGCAGGCACAGGCAGGTTACCCCGCGTCTTCCAGGTTTGGCAGGTAATGCCTTCAACGCTTTGGCCGAACAAATCACAGAGGCCTTCATCCACCAGCGCCAAGAGCGAGGCGCGTTTCTTGTTGCCGGTATCGGTTCGGCGATCGCGAACCAGAGTTAAAGTCTGGCGGGCAAATTGCCATTCATTCAAACCATTCCTGCCAAAATCAGACAGCCACTTAAAGCCCCATGCCAGTTCGTTCCAATCAAGTACGGGTAATTGCGATTTTATATATTGCCAGGCAATCGGTGCGCCGCCATCGTCATAGGCATGGTTTGCGGAATCAATCCACTCTTTACGAAAATCTCCTGGAGCTTTTTCCATTTGGAGTTCATGCGGCGCATGGACGCGGTTCGCCATCAGGGTTACCGCCTCACCAAATTTATTGGTGCAGGTGAGACTTCTGTTCACTGACCTATCTCCATTCGAGAGCGGAGACAGTGCGAAACGGAATGAACCGCCGTCTGTGTGCGAACCGCCGCGCGCTACCCAGTATTTGTCCGCCAGTGGTTTGAAGCGACAGTCTTCTGCTGCCAGTGAACGCATACAGGCATTGATGGCCTGGCGTTCAGAGGCAATCAAACCAATTTGCGCACCCTCGTTTTCAAACAGGGCAAAGACCTGCGGTCTCAGCATGGAGGTGTCGGTGATGCCGATCAATTCAAATTGATCTTCCTTCGAGCGTGCCACAATAAAGAACCACGGGCCATCCGGCGAGCCATGAATGTGTGTGCGTTGCACTGCCCGATAAAGTTCGCGCTTCTCGGGTGACAACATGACGAAATCATGCTCCGTGGTCGGAGCCATGGCTTCCAATGTGATCTCAAGTGGATAATGGTAAACGCGATCCCATAGATCAAACAACTGTACACTGACTTCTGTATCCGTTAGAAACAACTGACCGATGTTCCGCTGGCGAAGATATTCGCTGACGGCGTGATAGTTGGCGAAGTCGCCATTGTGGACAAGCGCTTCATTGAGACCGATGAACGGATGTGCCCCGCCCGGATGCCAGACGCGTCCCTTGGTTGGATAACGCTGATGCGCGATCCAAACGTGGGCGGTTTGTTCCTCGAGTTTGTAATAGGCCACCGCTTGTTCCGCGTATCCAACGATCTTGAGCACGGAAAGATTCCGCCCGTGACATAATACGAAAGCGCGTTTCTCGCCCAAACTGGCATAGAACTTCACGTTAAGTTTGTAGGAGTTTTGATAAACGAATTCATCTTCAATTTCGCGAAGTTCCGAGGTTGCGATTCCGCTTGATTGAGCGAAGCCAGCCAGAACGTCCGGCTTTACGCGGACGAAATAACGCCACACATCGGGTGGGCGGGCATCGAGTGCTTCGACCTGTTGATAATCATCCAGATGAGGCAGTTCATACGATTGGGCAATGTCGAAGTTCGGCGTGATAAATTCCGATTCAACTTCGGCGCGCGCCGATGGATCGAGCAATGCCACCTGCAACAGATAATGCGAATGTAATGTTTCCGCATCCACTCCGGCTTGAGCGGGGTCGAGGCCGACCATGGCTATTCCACCGCCCTTGCCATTGCCGCGGTTATGCATCTGCGTTGAAGCGGTCAATACATGTTTGCCTTTTATGGGAACATTGGCCGCCAATCCCAAGACTCCGCATCCGCCTTCGGCTGCATCTTCGGCGCGCTGGAATTCCGGTGCGAGCGCCAAAAGAGTTCGGCGGGATTCGAGAATTCGATCACCTGACATGGACATTGTTTCTCCTACTCCAAATACATCAGCAAGTCGCTGCGTCCGCGCAATTCGCGGACAGACTTCATACCGAGGGTTTTCAAGATACCGGCCAACTGCCACAGCCAGCTTGTGTATAAATTGATGATGCGTTGGGTCGCCTCATCCGAGTTGACTTTTTTGGCCTGTTCCGGATCGGTGGTGGTAATGCCGAACGGGCAACCCAATCCCTTCTCACACTGCGCCATGTGGACACAGCCGATCGCGACCAATTCCGCAGTACCGAGAATGGCTCCATCCGCGCCGAGGGCAATTGCTTTTGCAACATCCCAGGCTGAACGCAGACCACCTGAGGTCATCAACGTGACTTGATCGCGTATGCCTTCTGCCTCCAAAAACTTATGGACTTTGGGAATGGCATATTCAATGGGCATGGCAATGTTCTTCTTGGAGATTTCCGGCGCGGCACCTGTGCCGCCATAGGCGCCATCGAGGTGAATAATGTGCGCTCCTGCATAATAAGAGCCGACGGCCACCATGTCCACATCGGTGGGCGTGGAGACTTTCACGGAGACCAGCGCATTTTCATTGATCTGCTTGAGCCAATCCACGTGCTTCTTGTGATCCTCCACCGAATACACACTGTGAAACGGGAACGGCGAAAATAGTGATGTGCCTTGCACGGCCTCTCGCAAACGCGCGACCGATTCGGTGTTTTTATTTCCGAGCAGATGTCCACCCAAACCGGGCTTCGCGCCTTGTGCATATTTGATCTCGACCACGCGCGCCCGTTGAATAGTTTCCTCGCGCACGCCGAACAAACCTGTTGCAACTTGTGTGATTATATTATTACTATATTCAGCGAGCTCGTCCGGATAACCGCCCTCGCCGGTCGAAATGAATGTGCCGAGCGTCTGCGCGGCGCGGGCGCGGGCGCGCATTACGGGCAAACCAATCGAGCCGTATGACATCCCGGCACCGTACCATGGAACAGGCAAAACGATTTCGGGCCGTCCATCCGCGCGGCGGTTAAGCGGCAGAGACAGGTCAAAATCTTTTGGATCTGCGGTGGGCGGATTCGCCGGGTCCATATCGAATTCAAAAGCAAAAGCGATGCGATCGAACCCACCATCCGATGCGCCGAAGCGATAATCCCATTCCGACCCGATGGGCGGTTCACCTGTACGCGCCTGCTGTTGGGATGCCAGCAATAGCGATTGCGTCCAGCGAAAGTCACCCTCGGCTCCCGCCTGGATTTTAAGTCGGGGTAATGCAGAAAAAGCTTTACTTCCACCGAGGCCTTCTTTGAATAAAGCATTCTCGGCCTTGTGCCAGATTGTGCGTCCGATCTCGCCGCGCAAACGCCGGACCTCGCGCATGCCCATTGCGCCGAGCGCTTCGAGCATCTGATCGCGCCAGGCGCTCATCAGGTTGACGAGTTGCTGCGCGCCCCAAGCCGGGTCAATCTCTTCGTTTTCGACATGGCACTTGCCTTTATCCGCCCAGAGCGAGCAGCCCCACGCGATTTGCATCGCAAAGTCAATTGCGACTGCGTCCGCACCGCAGGCGATGGCTTTGACGACATGTTCCGCCGCACCGATGCCGCCAGAAACAATTAACGTTACACGGTCACGCAGTGCGGCTTTTACCAGCGCGGTATGCACCTGTTTCAGCGAATCGGTGATGGGAAGGTTGGATGTGTCGCGCCCGATTTCATCCGCCATCAAGTGGATGATTACGACACCTAATTTTGCCCATGTCGTGACCAAGTCTGCCGCTTGAGGGCCGAGCGGCATCCGCAAGCCGATCACCGCTTGCGGGAAGTGCGAGGCGGCCTTGTCGAGCAAGGCAGAGATGGATACAGAGTCGATTGTCTTGCCGGGATCGATCTCAACATACTGCGGAGAAAAATCAAGTTTCAGGTCAAGCTCATTTGACGTGAGCAGGAGTCCGAGATTGGATGATTCAAGATCGTTGTTGTAATCGGCGGGAGTGATCAATGCCAAGGTGCCAAGAGTTCTTGGCTGCCAAGGCAATGGCTTCGAGCGCACCGCGACCCGGCAATGGCATAGGCAATGGATCGAAGAGGACCGGGATGGGCAGGCTCAGGCAGGCGGGCAGGGAGGAAAGCAATTTTCCATCTTTGCCAAAGGTCAACTTATCCAGCCCGCCGCCGATGTCAACTTGTGTCGAAATATATTCGCGGCCGTGAATGCCGTCGCGCGTTGGGCGAACGATTTCCGACATGTCGAGCCAGAGGCCATCAAAGCCTTCGCCCGCAAACTTGCCGCCAAAGCCGGCGCCAGAAATGGGGATGCGCCCGGTCTCAGCCTGATACCAGGTTTGCGTGATGATCTCCGCAGTCCAATGGTTGTCTCCGCGCTGGGAAGATCCTTCAAAGACCTGATGGCCGTACTTGATATAGGTATCGCCCTCGATAATGGCAAACTGTGCCGGATATCCGCCAGGCGGTGGCGGCATGACGTTCGTTTCAACATGATAGCGACTTGAATTCATTCTTCCTCCGAAATAAAAACAGACATGCTGGGCATGTCTGTATAAATGCGAGTTGAATTTAAGAAAGACAGCCCTTCCCAATGCATCCAGATGGATTCCATCTGCTTGCGCCACTGCGCCTGCCTTGTGCCACATGTTGCCGTGTGGTTTTCGGCGGCGAGCAATAAAGTCTTTAAACTCAATTACTCCTTGCGCTCACTCGGAAGGGAGAAGGGAGTCCGTGAAAGGCTCCAGAGGCATCCGCTGATCAATCCGATTTTTTCCGCTTACTGGCCTCTTCCATCGAAGGAAGATCAAGTAAGTGATTAACACATCTCTCGCGAGACGGAACCTCCACCTCGTAGCCCTGCTTTTTCACTCAGGGCCCAGCCGCTTATTCTCCGCTATTCGATTGTTACCCTGAAAGCAATTCTACACGTAGGGTGTATGTCAGTCAAGGCCAACCTGCCATCCATCCATGGTTTTCTCAAGAACCGATTTTCAGGCCAAAGAATCCATCCGAAGTTCCTAGATTTTGCGGCTTCAAGAGTAATTTATGCTATGGCAACGTAAAGATGGAAATCCGTCAAGCTTTCTTGAGAAAACCATCGCCATCCATCACTCAGACTGGCATTCGCCGCCGTACCAGGCTAAAGATCGCCAAGCCCAATGCGATCAGTACAGCCACCCAAGCGGAAGAAGCCACCAAAGGCGCGGCGGCTTGTTTGACGGCGATCCCCGCGAAAGCCCAAACAAACACGAATAGGTAGCCGCTGTCCCGACGGGTGAATGCTATCAATATTCCAAGCAGACTCGCTACGACCAACATGATCACCGCCCAGGTTTGAGGATCAATCCCGAATCCGTTCCAATGGACGAAATATAGCCAGTCCGAGATATTCGCGATGGTGGCGACACTGATCCAGCCTAGATAAACGCTGAGGGGAATATCCACACACCACTTCTCGGCGGTGCTGACCGAAGTGCGCCCGATGTTCAGGTTGAGATAACACGCAATCAGCAAGCCGAGCAGAATCAACATCACAAGCACGCTCAACGTGAAATGATTATATTGCCAGCAGAACAACCAGGCAGCATTGAAGACGCCGGTCAGTGCAAATAAATAACCCAAGCCGCGCAAGCGCGGACTTTTCTTGTGCGCAGGCAGAAATTGATAGACGGTGAATGCAATCCAACCGATGTAGACGATGCCCCAAATGGCAAACACATATCCAGCAGGGACAAAAAATACCTTGAAGCGGTCAGAAATCTGGGCTGTGGTTTGATTATTCAAGGGCAGGGTGGTTGCCAGTATATTAACGGTCAGCGCAAGAAGCACGCTCAACAGATTGGCCGATTGACGTAAATTATCTTTGGTCATGTGAACCTCCGTTGCAAATCACTATATCACAAAACGAATTCCTAACAAAACCATAACCTGCTGTTAACATAATTCCAGTCTGGACTCATATAATGATTCCATATTCAAAGACATAGGCGACAAAAAATGGAACTTCAATACAGCAAGCTGGACCATGACATCCGCATGATCAAGTTGATCGGTAAGTTGGACATCATCGGCACAGGCGAGATCGAAACCAAATTCACAGGGCATTGTGCGGGAGAGATGGTCCGCGTCATCGTGGACTTATCCGAAGTAAGTTTTCTGGCATCCATTGGCATCCGGCTTCTGATGTTGACTGCCAAGTCTGTGAACAAGCGCGGCGGGAAAATGGTGATTGTGAACCCGATCCCCGACGTGCAGCACGTGCTCGAAGTGACCGGCATTCCTGCCATCATCCCCATTTATTCTTCATTCGAGTCCGCTGAAACGATATTGACGGCGTCTTAAAGAATCTCTTTTGATATGCCTATCAGACGGTCTCGTGAAATGATGTCCGAGACTGTCTTTTATGTCCCACCAACATAGCCCGCTCCGCACGGCCCACGGCGGAGACCCATCCGCAGATAGGAAAATCAAGAATTTAGAAGGCACATTCAGCCGTTGAGTCAGCGGATTTGGAGACACGTAAACATCGCGATGGCAACAACAACTCTGGGGCTCATAATATTTACGTAAGATATGACATGGGTCGGATTGTCTAATTTGCCATCGAGAAAACCATGAAATTCAAACTCACCATTTTTTCGGACTACATCTGCCCGTGGTGCTATGTCGGCCAGGGTGTGGTCGAGAAGCTCAAAGTGGAACACGACATCGACCTGGAGTGGCGACCGTTCTATTTGTTTTGGGACACGCCGCCCGAGGGCCGGGAATTGCCCGAGCATGTTAAGCAAGCACGCGCCAAAGGTTCGGAAGAGCGATTAAGTCAAATTGCCAGTTCGTACGGAATGAAGTTTGTGTCTACCAAACGAATCTATAACACGCGTCTCGCACACGAAGCGACGGAGTACGCACGTCAGCACGGCAAAGCCAGCGAATTCCATTCCGATGTCTTTCGCAAAGTCTATGCCGAGGGCGAAGACATCAGCCAGTGGGATGTGTTGCGTTCCGCTGCGGAAGAAGTCGGCTTGGATGCGAACGAAATGCAAAGCGAAGTAGAAAGCGCCAAATATACCGAAGAGGTTGCGGCTCAGGTTCAAGAAGCGTATCAAATGGGCGTTAGCGGCGTGCCAACTTATGTGATCAATGATCGCTATGCGATCGTCGGGGCGCAACCGTATGACGCCTTTAAAAATGCGCTGGCGCAAATTTCCAAGACGGACGAGTCATAGACATGCATGAGTTGGAGGAAAAACCATATGGCAATGCCAATGGATGTAAATTTACCAGATAAATGGCAAGCGGATTACGAACGCAAGACGGATGGCTGGGATTTAGGCGGAGCGACACCCGCCTTCAAGCGACTGGCCATGGACAGACGATTCAAACCGGGACGCATGGTAGTTCCCGGCGCCGGGCGCGGACACGACGCCCGCGAATTTGCGCGGCACGGATTCCAAGTGACCGCGATTGATTTCGCGGCACATGCCGTCCATGAAATGAAGCGACTCGCCGAACCGGATGCGCCGGTCGAGATTCTTCAACATGATCTTTTTGCCCTGCCGCGTGAGATGGATCATTCCTTCGATTATTTGCTCGAATACACCTGCTTCTGCGCCATCGACCCAAAGCGACGCGCCGATTATGCCGATGTGGTGACGCGTCTATTGAGACCCGGCGGCACATATATTGATATGGTTTTCCCGCTCGATGGCCGTGCGGGCGGACCGCCGTTCAGCGTTTCGGAAAACGAAGTGCTGAGTCTATTCACGAAGCGCGGCTTCCAGTTGATCGCGCGCGAGCAGCCGGAAGATTCGATCCCGCCGCGCAAACATGCGGAAGAATTATTCATCTTTCAAAAAACGAATTGATCGATTCAGAAAGAAACAGTAGGCACGCGGACAAGCATTTTATTTTTTCAAGGGGGTGGTAATATAATCAACCAATCAATTGCAGTTTCATTCATAGTCAAGAAGGAAGTGTCACGATGAAACATTTTATCGGTGGTTTGATTCTGAGTGTGGCATTGTTTCTCACGGGGTGTCAATCCGCAGGGGCGCAGCAGCCGCAACCAGCCGCAACAATTTCCCCAACTACGAGCGTACCCACTGCCAGCCCAGCAAGCGCACCCGTAGTATCATTTCCCTCGACGCTGATCAAACATGTGGTGAAGGACGCTGTTCAACGTCAGGCAGTTTGTAATGATGGAACACCGGCAGTGTATTATTTCAAGCGCGGTTCCGGCGCGGACGCCGCGCATTGGATCATCTTCTTTCAGGGCGGAGGCTGGTGCAGCAGTGACATAACCTGCACGCGCCGTTGGAGTATTCAACGTTCTTTGATGACCTCACAGGGAGCGCCCAGCACCTTTAAACCTGGTGGCATCTTTTCCACATCCACTCAAGAGAACCCGGACTTCGTCAACTTTACGCAGGTGTATATCAAGTATTGCAGTTCGGATATGTATTCCGGGGATGGAGAGCAGCAGGTCAACGGCATGCAGATGCAATTCCGCGGGAATAAGATCGTCACGGCGATACTGGCCGATTTGCAGGATGCAACGGTGATCCCATCGCCTAATTTGAAAAATGCGACCCAGGTTCTGGTGGGCGGATCATCCGCCGGGAGTTACGGCGCGGCCAGCAACATGGATTGGATCGCTTCGCAACTCTCTTGGGCAAAAGTGAAAGGCGTGCTCGATAGCAGTTGGGTGCCGCTGCTGCCGGATTATGGTTCGGGCCCGCTCGAGCCGCAGCCGGGATCCGCCGACTTCTACGATTATTTTTCAGCGGTCGCCGATCAATCCTGTGCGGCAGCGAACCCCAGCCAACCGCAAATCTGCCTTCCGACTCTGCAACTCTATCCGTATCTAAGCACGCCGGTCTTCATTTATGCCGAACAGCACGACCCGACCCTGAGCCAGATCAAGGGGGTGACGAATCCGAATGACCCGGCTCAGGCTGCATACATGAATCAATATGCTGCCTCCCTGCGCCAGTCGCTCCAAAACGTGACCGCCGTTTTTAGCCCATCGGCGGGCATCCACACGGCGCTGACCGATGACAATTTCACCGCCATCAAGGTGGACGGCTATGACTTTCAACAGATTTTAGGCAATTGGTATTTTGGACGCTCGGGAGCGCTGCGAGTCATCGCTGGCGAAACGCCTTAGGCGGGGAAACCTGTAGATTCTGAGCTTGCCGCGATATAGGATGGATATAGGATGGTTATAGGATGAAAGAAGGAAGAACGGACAACGAACGAAGGATGAGTTGCCTATAGCCCCAGCCGCGGCGGGAAAATGGCGATTGTGAACGCCATATCCTATAGCACAACACAAAAACGGTTGTGGCTTCGGTGAACGAGACACGATGTTTCCGCAAGTTCAGCTCTGCTTTGCGCGGATTCCATTCAAAATTCATATACTCGTTCCCTTGCGATAACTGTACAACAGTTCAATTCATCTGGCAAGCAAAACAAAGAGGCGGTCGATTCTTCTCTTGCAAATCGCCGCCTCTTTCTTCTGCGGTTACAACTTTGGAAATCTGCTCACGACCTTTGCCGCTGTGGCGGGACGATCCATGACACCGCCTTGATGGATTCCAAGCGCGGTTCCTTCCGTGGCATACTTCAATTCCAAATACGCCTGACCGGTTAAGAATTTGTCCGCATCCACGGCGCAGGAGGTCACCCAGCCGATGCGCTCGTCGTTGGCATTGACGGCCGGGTCGCCGTTGTGCGCCATGCGGACGCTCTGTTCATCGAAGCGAAAGCGCACCACCACGCCCTTACGTTCTTTCTCGCGCGCAAGATACGCATCGCGTCCCATGAAGTATGGCTTATAGGTTTTGACGTACGAACCAAATCCGCCTTCGGCCACGCCCAAATCTCTTGTGTCGAACTTGCCGGAGCCAAGTCCCATCTCGTGACCGTACAACGGCAAGCCTGCTTCCGTGCGCAGCGAGTCACGCGCGCCCAAGCCTATCGACTTGATGCCGAACAGCTCGCCTGCTTTCAAGACCGCATTCCAAAAGTCCACGGCGCGGTCGGGATGCACAAATAACTCGAACGCCATCTTCTCGCCAGTGTAGCCTGTGCGCGAAACAATTAAGTCAAAACCACCGACGGCGGCATCACACAACTCAGTCCGCTTCAAGTTCATAATGCGCGCCTTGGTCTTATCGTCCACGCCCATTGCCAGCAGGATGTCGCGGCTCTTCGGACCTTGAAGCGCGATGTCCACCCGCATATCGGAACCTGCTTTCGGGTCGCGTAAGTTGCGGATGACCGCCTCGTAACCATACGTGCGTGCAAATGGACGCGCGTTATCAATCTTCACCTTTCCATCGCGCACCGACTCGAACCACGTGCGATCTTTGTCATCGTTCGAGGCATTGACCACCACCAGATATTTATCCCAGGTGCGGCGATAGACGAGTGTATCGTCGATCACATCCGCATCGGGCGTCAGGAACTGGCTGTATAAACTTTCGCCGGGCAGTAACCCGCCGCAATCATTGGCGCAGATGGTATCGAGGAACGAGGCCGCATCCGCGCCCTTCACTTCATACACGCCCATGTGCGAGACGTCGAACAGGCCCGCCGCCTGGCGCGTGGCAAGATGTTCCTCGACGACCGAGGTGTACCACACGGGCATGTCCCAGCCTGCGAACGGAACCATCTTCGCACCGGAGGATTTATGCGCATCATGCAGACGGGTGAACTTCGATTCGCCTTCGGCAGGCTCGACCCAATTGAACGTCGGGAGGGCTTCTTTCTTGACCGTTGAATTGATTCCGATAAACCAGGTTTTTTCCGCGCCTTTTGCGGGCGCAACACGTTGCGCCCCTACGGCCTTCTTTGAATCTGCGACAACGAACGGCCCAGGCATTCGCTTTGCATCGAAATCTTTTTTGCCATCGAGGTTGAACGAAATATATCCATCGGATAAATCTCGCAGCCATGTGGCAACGACACCGGATCTGGCAGCAGGCACCTGCAATGTATATGTATTTGCATCCACGCAAGTTAGCGTACCATTGACAATGCCTTTGGGCGTTGCAATCGTTGTCTCTTGCGACTTGCCTTTCTTCAGTACGGATAGATCACTCGAGACGGCGTAATCCAGCATTTGTCTGACACGATGACCGCTTAATTCAAACACGCCCGTTGTGGATTTATCGTCAATGAAATAGAAGTGTGGGTAACCGCTCTTTTTGAATTTAAAGTCAATGCCTGCGGCGGTTGCCAGTTTGCGCACGCGCAGTTTTGCATCATTCAACACGTTGAAATCCAACTTGGCCCGTTGCACTCTGCCTTTATGCGGCGTATCCACTAAATGCGGCGCGCAGGCGAGCAGAACATCAGCCATCACATCGGCCAGTTCACGCGAGGTTTTTTCGGTAAAGCCGCGTTGCGTGATCCACGGCGTGCCCATGCGAATGCCGGATGGATCGAGCGAATTCTTGTCACCGGGAATCGTGTTGCGATTGACCACGATGCCGACGATATCCAAGATGCGCGCGGCCTGGTCGCCGGTGAGATGGGCACCCTCCCGGCCCTTCACGGAGGTCACATCCACATTGAGCATATGGCAATTCGTGCCGCCGAACGGGACGCGCAGCCCGCGCTTCGTGAATTGGTCCGCCATCGCCTGGGCGTTCTTGATGGTCTGGGCTTGGAGTTTCTTGAACTGTTTGGTTTGCGCTAGCTTGAAGGTCAACGCGAGAGCCGACATGACATTGACATGAGGTCCGCCTTGTTCGCCGGGGAACACCGCTTTATCGAGCTTCTTGGCCACATCAGGATAAGTGGTGAGTAACACCGCGCCGCGTGGTCCATCGAGACTCTTGTGCGTGGTGGACATCACCACATGCGCATGTCCAATCGGTGAAGGCACCACGCCCGCCGCGACCAGTCCGCCGATGTGCGAAATATCGGCCAGGAAGTATGCGCCGACTTCATCGGCAATCTCGCGGAACTTCTTCCAATCGGGCACCCACGAATACGATGAATACCCTGCGATGATGAGTTTGGGCTTGGCTTCGAGTGCAAGCTTGCGAATGGCTCTGTAATCCAAATGTTCATTGTCATCAATGGTGTAATGCACCGCCTTGAACCATTTGCCCGAGCGGTTGACCGAAGAACCATGCGAGAGGTGGCCGCCGTGCAGGAGGTTGAGTCCCATCACGGTATCGCCGAGATTGAGGAGCGCCTGATACACGGCGTTGTTGGCGGGTGCGCCGGAAAGCGCCTGCACATTGACATAGATTTGATCGGCGGTGTAACCGTTGGCGGCAAAGGCTTCTGCCGCGCGTCGACGCGCCAGTGACTCGGCCACGTCGGCATATTCCACACCTTTGTAATAGCGCGGGTCGCCACTGCGTCGATAATGAGTTAGGCGCGCCGGATAATCGAGAATCTCTTCTTCCGACATCCAACGCATCTCTTCATCGGGATAGCCTTCCGCGTAGATATTCTGAAAGGCGGAACCCAGCGCTTCGCGCACGGCCAGCGGGGCGGTTGATTCGGATGGAATCAAAATCAGTTTGCGGGCCTGGCGTTCCTGCTCTAATTGGGTTAATTCAAAAACATCGGGATCCAGTTCGGCAAGTTTGCCGCGGAAAAGAAAATCAGTCATCGTAGTCTCCTTGATGGTCACGGAGTGAATGTCCAAATTGTCAAATCAATTGAATTGTAGGACGGGAGGAGAGAAGGGTCAAGTGAGAAATGACACCTCTACCAATGAAAACCCCTATAAAACCGAAGATTTTTGAATATGCATAATGTTCGCACACCGAGTTAATGGTGCGGTCACATTGAAGGTATATCCTCAACCTGAAGCAAAAAAATCTATGATAAAAGGATGTATTACAAAACCATGAATAAGAAACTATCGATAATTGTAGGAGGCGTGCTGGCGGCGGTGATGATAGCCAGCATCGGGGCGATTGCCGTTTACGCGCAGAGTCCCACGCCTGCGGGGCCGTGGGGCGGATCAAGCAACGGCACACACGGATTTCATCTCGGGCCGACCGAACTGGCTGCGGCCGCGCAAGCCCTCGGCATGACGACCACTGATCTTTCCGCTGAATTGAAAAGCGGCAAAACCTTGTCAGCCATCGCAACCGAGAAGAATGTCAGTCTGCAAACGGTGCAACAGGCGATCCAAACCGCACGGAATGCGCAATTGACCACACTGATCAATCAGGCTGTTACCGCTGGCAAGATGACTCAGGCTAAGGCAACTTGGTTGCTTCAGGGTCTCAATGCAGGCTACCTGAATGGGCCGGGCTTCTTTGGACTTGGTTTCGGCGGATCTGGAGGCCCTCATACTCATACGGGCGGGTGGCAAGGAAGACCCACACCACAACCTACCCCATAACAACTCTAAGTCGGAATCAGAAATAATAAAACAGGTGAAGCAATTTCGTGCTTCACCTGTTTTATATAGTTGGGCGCAACCCTAACCTTGAAGAACACAAGGCTTAGGGTGCTCCGCGACGGCGAGCGTCGAAGCACGGATCCTTGAAGAGGAAACCCTGACCGACGCTAATAAGAATCAAAAGTGGGCGCAAAGCGCCACACTCTTCTCGGAAGGAATCTGCAAAGGGAATTATCGCGAATCGCGGTAATATCGTTATTGGCGTTTCACTTCAGAGCATTTTCATTGACAATGAAAACAATTTGCTGTATCATTTCATCATGGATGAAAACTATTGGAAAGCCAGATGGTCAGAAGATCAGATCAAAGCCATGCTTCTGGAACAGTACGATTCGTTCTGGAAGCACGATATCGGCATTCCTCGTGACCGGCTTGCAGATGTGGAACAAGCGGCAGGCCTGCCGCATGCCGTGATCGTCTCCGGCCTACGCCGGGTGGGAAAATCCACCCTGCTGGCTCAGATGGCTCATAAGCTGGGCGAGGATGCTTTCTATTATCTCAACTTCGAAGATGACCGTTTCATCGGGTTCCAGGCGGAAGACGCGAACGACCTGTACCAGTCTCTTGTCGAACTGTTCGGGGAACGCAAGGTCTTCGTCGTAGACGAGGTCCAGAACGTCAACGGGTGGGAACACTTTGTCCGCCGGTTCATGGAAATGGGTTTCAAATTCTATATCACTGGCTCGAACGCATCTCTGCTCAGCCGGGAATTGGGAACCCGCCTGACTGGTCGCTATGTGCCGATCGAATTGTTCCCGTTCTCCTTTCGCGAGTTCCTAAAGTTCCGCGACCAGCCAGTGCCGGACCTGCAGCGGATGACAACGGCCAACAAAGGGGTGGTGAAGTCGGCTCTGGGTGCCTACCTGCAAATGGGCGGGATCCCGGAGGCGCTCAAATACCCGGAAGTGCCTCTGCTGCGGAGCTTGTACGATGATGTGCTCTACCGGGATATTGCCACCCGTTACCACCTGGAGGCGGTTACAGTGCTCAAGGAATTGGCTTTCTATCTGATGAGCAACCCCGCCGGCCTGGTATCGTTCAATAAGCTGAAAGATCAATTCCACCTGGGAAGTGTGAACACGATCAAGAGCTACATCGATTATATGGAAAACAGTTGGCTCGTGTTCATCCTGAATTGGTATGATTTCTCGGTCAAGCGGCAACAGATCGCACCAAAGAAGATCTACTGCATCGATAGCGGCCTGTCCAACGCCGTGGGTTTCGGATTCGCCCCAAACACCGGCAAATTGCTGGAGAACCTGGTTTTCCTGGCTTTACGCCAACACTCTCGGGAGATCTTCTACTACACCACTCCGAGCGGATTCGAAGTCGATTTTTATCTTCCTGAAGAGCAACAACTGGTCCAGGTGACCCAAAACCTCGATGCCCCGGCCACGCGTGAGCGCGAGCTGCGCGCCCTAGCAGAGGCTGTCCAGTCAGTCAATGTAAAGAACGCCATGATCTTGACAGACTCTAACGACGACGCGCTCGAAGTGAACGGCATTCCTATCAAAGTACGCTCAACAGCAGAATGGTTACTCAGCCAAGCAGGATGACCTTGAAGAGCCAAATCACGCCCTGATTGAATTGATAATTTCGGCGTGGTGGAGTTTGGAAGATAATAACATGGCTTGGGAATATTCTATAAGATGTGCGAAAGTCATTGCATAAGCTTAAATACAACAGCCTCCCAAACAGAAGACTGTCTCAAGGAGATCGCTTCTGGCTACTTGTCTAGGAAAAGTAGCACTGCGGAGGCTAGGGCAAAGATACCTGTCAGGATACCCCGGAGCGATCCCGATACGCCGAAGGCAGATAGGCCTGCAAATACGAAAAACAAAATCATAGCCCAGGTATAATATTTGGGAGGCATTTTCATTTTCATTTGACACCAGGGCAATCGCATCTAATTTCCTCCGGCGAGGATCTTGAGCAGGTAATCCTGATCCCAAGCGGCTTGAAGCTGCTTGGCGTGGATGCCGCCTCTGGCAGTTTTTTCCTGTTTCAGCAAATTGAGAGCGATGTGGCGAAGGACCGCCAGGTTTTCAGGAGCCTGATCTTTTCGGACCCGGCTGTGATCTTCATTAAGAGCCACATCCAGTACCCAGTGCAACTCATTCTCGATCGACCAGTGTTTGCGTACCGCATATAAGATCCGTTCGGCATGGCTGGGCAGAGAAGAGATGTAATAGCGTGTCTCCTGGGTCTCTTGGTCGCCGATGATCCGGGTGCAGACCATCATCACAATCGTCTGCAAGGCCGTCCAATTCTCCACATTGCGGATGAGCTTCAGGTAGGCAGGGTTGGAGGTCGTCCAACACTCGCGTATGTCAATCCGACCATGTCCCTTGTTCACGGTCTTGTGATAATCCAGGGAGGAGGCATACTTAAAGTTCAGCTCTCGGTCCACCCCAAAGAGCATCGACAGATCTTCAAACAGGTGGCCCTGGTTCTCCTTGACGCTCAGCACATAGTCAGCCTCGGCATCCACGATGGCTTGAGCAATGCTCGTTTGTGTTCCCATCGCGTCGATCGTCACGATGCAGCCAGCTATTGCCAAAAGCTTCAACAATTCCGGAATCGCCGTGATTTCGTTCGACTTTTCGTCGACTTTGCGCTGCCCCAGAACGATTCCATTCTCCGCCGCCCACGCACTGACCATGTAGATCGCCCGTTTCCCCAATTTCTCATCGTCTGATCCCCGTAAACACTTGCCGTCCAGGTTGACGATCTGTCGGTCCATCCGCTGATTGACGGCCCACACCCATTCGATGAATGCCAGTTGAAATTGCTTGGCGTCAATCATCGAAAACACCCGCCCGAAGGTATCCTGGGAGGGGATCCCGTTCGGCAACTCCAAAAAGGTGGCTAGCCACGCTTGCTTGCTCTTGCCAAACAGCTCCACATCCACCCAGCCTTCTGCACCGCAAATGATGGCGCAAATGGCAATGGCCAGGATGTCGATCAGTTTATGCTCCTTGGTGCGATCGACCCGCGGGTCGGTGACTTTGCCGAAATGCTCACTTAACGTCTCCAGCGGCTTCTTGGGCACGGCTACCTCCTCCAGGATAGCCAGTTGTACCTCATTTCCATCTCAATTTAGATGCGATTGCCCTGCATTTGACACTCTCCTTTAGTGGATTTTGACTGTCCACGCGGACAGTTCTGGTCATAGTAATCCTGTCTTAATTCGGGAAGTTCCGGAAGATGCCTAGAAACTATTGATTTTATAGACTGATTTCGCCCCAAATATGGCACTATGTACAGTATTTACCATTGTTTAAACGCTATAGACATGTGAGCTATAAGACTTCGAATCAGCAGGTCCATGTCAGTCACTCAAAATGAGTGGATAACTTGCGAGTAACCCGCCGAACTGCAGAGTGGGCACAAAGGGCCACACTGTTCTCGGAAGGAATCTGCAAGCGGAAATAAGGTTTCCAAAACATATTTTACTTTATCTGAACCACTCCCATATAGAAAGGATGCGGTAAGATAAAGGAACTTTCTCAAAATCATGTATGAATGAACCAAGTAGCCGGCGCACGCCCCCCTTTTGGCAAAATACTAAACCGAGATAAGGAGAAATTCATCATGGAACAACCGCTTCAGACATCTGTATTGCAAACAGCAACGACAGCAAGACGATTTATGAACTTGGTTGTTGACACTATTTTGTGTGAGATTGTGGAGTTTATACTAATTTATCTGCTTGTTCGTCTAATTCTCGGCAATTCGCTCTTTACCAATTTTTGGATCCGTTTCATGTTCGCGCTACTTATCCAATTTTTCTACTACTTCATATTTGAAACGGCCTTTCAGAGAACGCCAGGAAAATTCATCACGGGAACCAGAGTGATGATGGCAGATGGTTCAAAACCAGATATCAGTACAATAGCGAAACGAACAATCGTAAGGTTTACACCGTTCGAAGTTATTTCTATGTATACAGGCAAAGCCATTGAGAATAAAGGAACTTGGTGGCACGACCGTTGGGTTTCTACAAGAGTAGTGAGAAACACAACACATCCCCAGACGCAAATAATCGATAGTCCACAACTTGTTACATCATCGCCTGAGAAAAGAACAATCAGTTATGGTTTGAGGGCTGCTTGTTATGTTTGGTATTGTAATTCTAGGATGTATAACAATAACTAGCGTTGGCACTTTATTAATGGTAGTACTCTCTTCAATAACTGTTGGCACGCCGCGTTGGACAGGAAATTTCTGGGAAGACATCTTCCCGTTCATTCTTTTAGCTGCAATCACAGGAATTGGGTTGTTTGGTTTTATTAAACTTGTTCAATTCCTTCGCAAAAAAACATAACTAATATTACAACGCAAGGTTGAGAGCAAAAAAACAGGGTAATGCGAGAAAAAAGCATGGTATCTTTCTCCAATCACCTAGCCAGTGAAAAGGAGAGGAAGAAGACCATGCCAAGAGAAATTGTAACCGAAACGAGTCGAGATAGATTGTCGGGCCGAGCCAAAAAGACCAGTGGTAAAGCGAAGGCTCGGCTGAACGGAATAGAAATTGAAACGTGTACGGCACCCGAATTCAACCTGTCGACGAAGGATGTGAAACTGTTTTTGAACGAAACGAAGAAATATATGAAGCTGTTCAAAAGTGCGTTTGTGCGAGTGGAGCAAATCCAGAAAAGCCTGACCTATCTGCATGGCTTGCTGGGGAATGCCACACGCAAGAATGTGGAACAAATGGCGCTGGGACAGAAAGAGAAAGTGCGCAGCCTCCAATATTTTGTTGGGCAAAGCCAGTGGGAAACGGAACCAGTGATCACGATCCATCAAGGCTTGATCGGAGAGACTTTGGGAGAAGAGGATGGCGTGGCGTTGATTGATGAATTGAGTGCGGTCAAACAAGGCACTGAATTGGTCGGGGTAGCTGCGCAATACTGCGGCTCGGTGGGAAAGATCGCCAACGGGCAAGTCGGAGTGTATTTGGGATATGCGAGCCGCAAGGGATACAGTTTGATCGAAGGAAAATTGTTCATGCCCGATCCATGGTTTGCAGAAGAACATAGCGAGCAACGGCAAGCCTGCGGAGTCCCGCAAGATCTGGTTTTCAAAACGAAGCCAGAAATCGGGCTGGAATTGTTGAAAAGCGCCATCCAACGCGATAATTTGTCGTTTTCCTGGGTGGCGGCAGACGCCTTGTATGGAGACAGCCCTGCGTTTCGAGACGGTGTGGCAACAACGGGAAAGTCTTACTTCACAGCCATCAAAGAGAATACCCTGATCTGGTGTACTCCGCCCAAGGTTCATCTTCCTCAATGGAGTGGTCATGGACGCCATCCTACTCGCTTGCATCTCAGCGATATCAGGAAGCATCCCATTCCGGTCAAGCAACTGGTGAAGAAGATTTAAAAGCACGATTGGGTTCAAGCTGTGATCAAAGAAGGTAGCAAGGGTCCCATCGTTTGTGATTTTGCATTTCTGCGCGTGACCGAATTGCGCGCTGGCCTGCCTGCCAGTGAACTCTGGTTGATCATCCGCCGTAATCTGGATGACCCGACTGAGATCAAATACTTTTTCAGCAATGCTCCCCTCGACACTTCGTTGCATGAGTTCATTCGCATCAGCGGAATGAGATGGCCGATCGAAACGATCTTTGAAGAAGCCAAAGGCGAAGTCGGGATGGATCATTACGAGATGCGGAGCTGGATAGGGTGGCACCATCATATGTTGCTGGTTTCTCTGGCTCATCATTTCCTCGTGCGTTTGAGAATTCAATTCCAAGAACGCGCTCCGGCGCTTACTATTTATCAAGTTCGCATTTTGCTGTGCAGCATTTTGCCTTCATTTATTTCCGATATTCAATCTGCTTTAGAGCGAGTACGCTATTACCAAAAAACTAATTTCGCATCCTATCTTTCACACCGCAAGAAAAAACTTGCTCAATTAGAGCTTTTCACTCTCAACCTTGCGTTGTAATACTAATACACTGCAAAACTACGAATTCAATCTTGGCTTGTCCTTGTGTTGGCTACTTGGTTCTTCCATCCGATATCTGCTGAGCAAAAGGAGGTCATCCTATTTAAACACAGTTACATTAAATTGCCGGATCATCAATTCCGGCAGATGACAGATATGCCCTAGATCTTGAATTTATATCTTGGCTCTTAGCAAGTAAACCTATGCGAGTCCCCCAAAAGAATTTCGAGTTTGCGAGTGATCTTTCCCCAAACTGCAGAGTGGGCGCAATGCGCCACACTCTTCTCGGAAGGAATCTGCAAAGGGAATTATCGCGAATTGTGGAAATAATGTTTCCAAGTTTTATTTTACTTTACCTAAATCGCTCCAATGCAGACGGAAAGATTAAGATAAGTGAACCTGGTATGTTCAATCAGAGGCGGAATGTGTTGTTGTTGCGGTCGCCCGAAAGCGATTTGATTTATTCCGGTACAGGAAAGTACTTTTCTAGAAACTGAACAGGGGAAATCACAGGCATCTTCCTCTGGACGAGAGGATTGTAATGCCGCAGGTTGCCAGTCACGAGTGTGTTTGCATTGGATGCAATGAGCACTTCCGCAAACATAATATCATCAGGGTCGGGGTACCCTTCCGTGGAAAGCGACTCCGCAGTCACGTATTTTCCGGAGAGTTCAATGTGACCAATTACCGCAAAGGCCTGAGAAGGACGGATATGTAATTCCGGACGTGACAAGACCTCCTCGTATTCTCCCAAAATGCGATCATCATAAGCGACCTGAATGTGATTGCCAATGATCAGATCGAGTATTTTTCCAGGCGAACCGTTTGAACTAAGTAGACCGCTCACAAGAACATTGGTATCCAATACTACTACGATCAACATCAGCGTTTCCGGTCTGCGCGGGTCTTTTTGATGAGCGTGTTGATGTCCTTGTTGGTCATTTTATCGAGGCCATTCTTGCGTGCCTGACTGCGGATCGCGCGCACGGCCATCTGTGCTCGTAAGCGGGATACCATCAGGAGAATATCCTGGACATCATCTTCTTCAGCCAGGTTGATCATCACCGCGAAAGGCTTGCCTCCCACGGTCACTACCAGATCGCCTTCAGTTTCTAGTTTTTTGCGCAAAGCAGAAGGTTCGTTGCGTAAAGCGCGATAGGGAACAAATTGCATGGTTTCTCCTTTTGTAGCATATTTTGCTACGATATTTTACCTCTTTCGCAGGATGTGGTCAACAATTGGTAGAGTGTCTTGTCTCCTTGAGTCATCCGTCGCGCATTGCGAGTTCAGGAGAGAAACAGAGATTGGAATCCGTTATACTGGAAAACCGAACCGTCCAGTCTCAGACTGTTTTTCGTTCAACAGGGGAAGCGGGCGGGACAATCCCGTCCTCGGAAAAATTTATCTGGAATGTTGAGCTTCTGGTGCCAGTCGCTCCAAAGGAGCGGATAACTAGTGAGTAACCCGCCGAAAACGAGAGTGGGCGCAAAGGGCTCCACTGTTCTCGGAAGGAATCTGCGGGCGGAAATAAGGTTTCCAAATCATAATTTACTTTATCTGAACCGTTCCCATATAGAAAGGATGCGGTAAGATAAAAGAACTTTCTCAAAATCTTTATGGATGAACCAAGTAGCCGGCACAAGTCGGCACAGGAGTAATCTAAGTGAAACCCAAGCTCATACTTTTGATTATTTGTTTCCTAGTTGCCAGCCTTGCAATTCTGTATTTATACAACCAAAAGTCTCAACCTAAATTTGGCTCAGAATACAATGCAGAACGCCAAAAACTTAGCATACCGACAATACCTCAAAGCTGGTCATTTATAGTCAATGACTATGCCCCAACTTGGTTTGACCCATAAGGTGCAGAAAAACGCGATGACCATATTCCATATCATGCATCAAAAGGGGTAATAACCCAGAATGAGGTCCCAGCGTCAGAAATCGATACTTACTTTGGCGCTATAGACTACCATGACATCTTCTCGAACACGCTACAGCGAGAACGTATAACTATTACATACTATTACCAAGGAAACAATTGGTTTGCCAGTTATATGAGCCAAAGAACATCTGACACGGTGCAGTATAAAATAAGTATTGATCAGGTGAAAAACATCATGGTCTTATGGGGATTAACTTATCCTTAGTAAGCTTAACGCAATGAATCTTTTGCAAATGAGTTAAGTTTTATAAAGCCAACGGGACCTGAGCTATCCAGTCAGCAAGTGCCGTTTCCATCTGGTTGAAATGACGTTGAAGCGGGCTGTCTAAAGCAGTTGCGTTGGGGACAATTTGTGCCAGTCCGGGTCGGAGGATGCGGGAGTAAACACGGGTGAAGAAGAAAGCCACACGCCAGCCGAAGTCGGTCACCTGGTAGCGATGAGTATCTGGGATCCGTTCGATTAAGCCGTGTAAGCGCAACCGTCGCAAGTGATAGTTCATTTGCCCTGGGGTGAATTGGTCTGGGGCAAGGCCCAGGAGGGGCGCGAGCAGCGTCCGTAGTTCATGATTGGCAAAACCCTGAGGCAGCAGCCGAAAGGCCACGAGTACGCTTATAAAGCTTGGACCCGTGGATCAGTGAAGCGTAATGCGGCAACCCGTTGGCCGGAAACGATCTGGGGCTGGTTGACTTGCTGAAATGCATCTTCTCCCAGAAGGCAGTCGTGGCTGATGGATTGGACGTGCAAGAGACGTCGGTTGGCGTTAAAGCCGATTTGCCGCAGTGCGGGCAGGTTCTTCAGTCGTTTGCCAATCTGGAAGTCGCGCGTATCATTAATCGTGGTTTCGGTCCGTAAAGCTCGACCTTCTTTATGATATTGCTTAATGCGCGAGTGTTTGTAGTCGACATGCAAAGAAGGGGTCACTCCTTCGGTGATGATGCGGGTGCGAAAGCGGCCGGGCGTGTTGCGCTGGATGCGGCGCTCGAAGATCAACTGGACTTGTTCGGGGCGTCCTAAGTCCAAATTCTCCCGAATGGCTGCTTCAAAGAAGAGTTTGCCCGTCTGCGGACGATCCAAGACCTGGGTCAGGGAGAACTCAGCTTGCAGGATGGAGAGGTCATCGTCATATCCCGCGGCGCGCTCCTCTGCCGTGAGAGGCTGCGGTAGACGGGCCTGCCACTTGCGGATCAGAGCTTCGATTTTCTCCGCCGACAGACCCTCCGCGAGCGCTTGCAGACGAATGGGATCCGCACACGAAAGAATGCCATTATCTAACTTTTCATAAGCAGTCTCTTTCTGAGCCAATTGCACCTTAAGGTACTCGTGTCCATTCAGACAGAATTTGTCGGTGTAAGGAAAGTACGAGCTGAACTTGAAAAAGAATGGCCCAAAGTTTGCGTCCACCCCATAAAAGTAATACTGGTTGACCATGGCCGTCGTGCGAAGCAAACGCGGGTAGCCACCTCGGCCCTGTGGCCCCAATCCCTTGGTGGTGCGAAAGGTCGTCGTCTTCTCCTGCGCTTTGCCAATCAGCACGATCCCCTCCTGACCTGCTGCCCGCTGGATATAGGGCGCCACCACATCGTCTTTCCGTTGCCCTTTCTCGAACATCAAGATCGGCATCTGACTCTTCTTGGCATAGGCCTCAATCGCCTCCACAAACACCCGGCTAATGGGGGCCATGGCTGCTGACGACGGCACCGGATACTTCCGTTCCTGTCTCAAAAACCAGCTCGCCCCCGCTTCCAATTGCAACTTCGGAACATACACATTCAGATACATCCGGTCGATGCTTTCAACTTCCAAGGTCACATGCTTACGAAGGATTTCAGCAAGGGAAAGTCGCGTTATACTCATAGTGGGTCCTGATTGTGGGGTGCCTCTTTTGGCCATCTCACCGCTTGACGGTGCCATGAGACGGTTATACCGCCTCTACCTTGTTCCCGCAATCTGGACCCTTTCTTCATCCATGGTTTTCTCAAAGTCGCGAGAAAGGGGTGGTAAGCAGTGAAAATGCCTGGGATAAGTGGGCGGCGAAATAACGGCGAGCTTGGGCGGCATTGTTGAATTTTGCTTGATGGATGAGGGCAATAACAAGATTATTGATGGAAGCCATCACCTTTCCGGTGTTGCCGATGGTCATACGTGTTGCATCTTCATGGAAGGTGACATCCCGGCGATAATGTAGGCCGGTCTCAATTTCCCAATGGGAACGACGTATCTTGAGGAGACGAGCGGGGGGTGCTTTGGTGCGTGCTAAGCTTGTAATCCCGAACTCCACATCGTGCGAAGTATGATACACCCGGCCTGCACGGAACCATTGAAATTGACGCTCCAGTCGATACACTTGGGATAGTCCCGGCCAGGTGGAATAGGCATTCAACATTTCGCTAGTTGTGATCGTGCGCCTCTCCAAACGGCCGTGGCCCTTGTTGATTTTCTGTACGGTGAGGAAATCGGTTTCGATCTTGCCGAATCCGGGTTTCGGATATTCGGGTGCAAAGAGCTGTTGAATACTTTTATACAAGGCCGGTTGGTTTTCCTTTACTGGCAGAAGTCCGCTGCACCTTGCGGGAAAAACATAGTCACCGTCACGCTCCACAATCAGACCGGATAGAACCCGTTGAGTATGCATTGCGTCGGCTGTGATGATTTTTCCCGAGATTTTCACAGTTTCAAGCGCTTTGGGCGCCTTGGGGATCTCGTTTTCTTTCCGTCCGACTTCCACCTGTGACATCACCTTGCCGTGCTTTCCATCATACACGCTCAGAAGATACTCTGAACCTTCATCATCCTTTTTGCGAGCCCCGCGCGGCGCTTTGCCGTCCAGCGCATACACCTCGCCCTGTTCCTCTTGCTGGTTATATTCTCCAATCAACCGATCCATCTCTTCTTGATACACGACCTGTGCCAGGATTCGTCGCAACGTGTGGTGACTCGGCATGCTGGCCCGTTTCAATTGCAGTAGCTTCACCAACTGCTCTTGGTGATGCTTTGCCCATTCCGCCATGCCATACGGTCTGTCTTCTCCACTCAACTTGGCCAGCACCATCATCATCAATACACTATCCAAACGATATCGCTTACCTCGCGCCTTACGGACATCCGTGAGTTTGCACAACCCCTCATACACACTCCCTAAATCGTATACAACGCCACTCGGCCCATACTCTTGCCGAATCCGGCTCGTGCTAGAATACATGCTAGATCCTCCTCGATGAATTGCTTGGTTGCACTCGCAATTGTACCGAGAAGGATCTTTTCTGTTTCTCTACCTACTTGTTTCTTTACTTTTTGTCAATCGACTTTGAGAAAGCCATGTTTCTTCATCAATACCTTATCTCGTTAGTCTGAGACGAAGTCTCGCTAGACATCACTCCAAACTTCTAGTCTTCAAGTATATATATTTGTCTGCTGATTGAAAAGTTTGATATGAGAATCCGATGAAGTCCAATGCAGAAGAAACACGGCGGAATGTAACTCTTTACTTGCTCGAAAAGACGCGAAGCGAGACGCGCTTGACACTCTCCCACTTGGATCCGGAGCGCGTTGTTCACGATGATGAACGGGCTTGGCGCGTTCGGGACATCATTGGACACTTGGGGGCTTGGAATAGAGAGGCAGCTCGTTCACTAAGTGCGTATGCTCAAGGGAGCGAGTATAACTGCATTTCAGCGAGAACTGAATATGATGAGTACAATGGCCCAGCTGCTGACGAGCGACGCGCTTGGACCACGCAACAGGTCTGGGCGGAATATGAGGCTTCACACGACCAGCTCAATGAGATTATTGAGACTATGCCTGTGGAGAAATGGGATGGCGAGATGCTCTACCCTTGGAATGAGCGCGGCACGATTGAGCAATTCATAAAAAGGATGATGAAGCATGAAACCATAGATCACTGTAGCATCGTGATCAAAGCGATGGCCGAATGAGCTACCATAAATACAGGAGAGGTCAATCTTCTCTTTAAGAAAAAGTGTCCATTACTGCAGAATGGATGGATAATTATCCTAAATTATTGTCTCAATCGACTGAGTATCTGCAGTTTTCCAAGGCAATAACTTATTATCTGATCTTACAATAACCTCATCACCTGAGGTCAATGAAAAATGTGAGAGTGAGTGAAACAGATCTCCAAAAATGACTGAATTAGTACATAGAAGTTGAATCGTATGTCTTTCATCTGGGCATCATATGATAGAGCATTGGCTAATTATATTTGCAGACTTTTCTGTTTCTGCTCAGAAGGTATCGTTCTTGCATTGGTAATTTAGGCTAGGATCATCTAATGCTCTTTACCAGGCGTTTTCCAATGGAGTCCCCTCAGGGCAAACAGGCGGATGTAATTATCCGCGCGAATAAGTTTATGAATAAACAATACCTTCGCCAAAAATGATGTAACAAAACAGGGCTAATCGAGTAAAGTTGAAGTCTACCAAACCCAACTTACACCGAGAAGCCCATGACAGAGATTTTAGCACTTTTACAAAACATTGCACCTCTTTTAGAGAAAATGACTTTTCGGCAGATGAGCCGGGTGGTTTACGGAATGCTGGTTGCCAGCGGGCGGATCACGATGCTGGGGTTATCGCGTTGGACAGAGAAAGGCGGTAGCTACCGGACTATTCAGCGTTTTTATCATAGTGTTCTTCCGTGGAATGCAATCCACTGGTTGTTTTTTCGAACGCGTTTCTTGAAAGCAGAAGATGAATACATCACAGCTGGAGATGAAGTCGTGGTGAGTAAAGCTGGCAAAGAGACGTATGGACTGGATCACTTTTTCTCAGGCATTCAACAACGGGTGATCCCGAGCCTGTCATTCTTTGCGTTTTCTCTTGTGAATGTACAGGAAGAGCGATCCTATCCGATGCAGGTCGTTCAAGTAGTGAAAAGTCCGGAAGAAAAGGCAGCGAGCAAAGCCAAAGCGGTAGTCAGAAAAACGGCCGAAAAGAAAAAACGTGGACGTCCGCAAGGTAGCAAAAACAAGACCAAGAAGGAAGAAGTGGTACTCAATGCTGAGTTATTACGGATCCAAAAAGCCCTGAAAAGCATGCTGGAAACGATTGGAACGAGCATCAAACTAAAATATGTGGTGCTGGACGGTCATTTTGGCAATTACCCGAGCGCCTTCATGGTCAAACAGGTAAATTTGGATCTGATCTCTAAAATGCGTTCCGACGCTGCACTCTACCTACCTTTTGAAGGCGAATATGGTGGCGTGGGACGTCCGGCAAAGTATGGGGCAAAGATCCATGTCCATCAACTCGATCCAAAATACTTAAAGGAAACTTCGACTGAAGATCATTTGCGAACCGAGATTTATCAGGGTCCGTTCTACAATAAAGAGTTTGCTTTTCCCTTGAATGTGGTCATCATTTTGAAGACCAATCTGAACACAGGAGCGCAGGCCCATGTCATCTTATTCAGCACTGATCTGGAGTTGACCTATGACAAGATTATCAAGTTTTACAGTTTACGATTCCGACTGACACGTACTGCGTTCTTCAGTAAAGTCGCAGTCACTTCGCAGATTGAGTTCAATTTCCGCGACGCCAAACAATATTGGGGCTTGGAGGATTTTATGAATGTAAAAGAAATTGCCGTTACCAACGCTGCCAACCTTTCGTTTTTTATGGTCAACTTTACTTATGCGCTGTTACAACCTTTTCGATCCCATAACCCTGACTACAGCATCCTGGATTTGAAGTCCCACTATCGTGGCTGCCGATATGCCTTCGAGACAATTAAAATGCTTCCGGAAAAACCTGACGCTATTTTATTAGCTGACATTTTTCAGCAAATCGCCCGCTTGGGCGCTATTCATTCAGTTTTTCAACCCTCTGCTACTCCATAATCGGCGAAGCTATTGAATAAAATAAAAAATATTAAATTACGCGCGACAGTTGTGGTAATGGAAAGTTTTCAGTACCGCAGCTTAGTTGCTATCCTTTAGGCGGCGCCGTGATCTTTGAGAGGGCGCATTGGTTGGCTTTCGGGTGATGGTCGAGATGCCGGTGACGGGCAATGTCGTTCTGTGATGCGTTTGCAGCGGCGGCCTTACGGCAGGTGACGCTCGAAAACTGGTGACTTGATACCTCCGCGACGCCGTGCCCTCGCTTTTTGAACAGACGCATGTCAGGCAGCCGCGTACCGGACACAACGCATCAAGCGGTTGGCTACGGCCAAGGATGCAGCACGATGCGGCCCACTAGGTTGCCAGCCTCCTGAGCGGCATGGGCCTGAGCAGCTTCAGAGAGTGGGAACACGCGATCAATGGGGATACGCAGGACACCGCGATTCATCAGTTCCCAAACTGCCAATTGGTCTGCCGGTGTGCCGCCGCGCACGGCTTTTATGGTGAGTTCCGACCGGTTCATGTCTTCTCCCGTGATCGGCAATGACGTGGGGCCCCCATACGTGAGACAGAGGGTTCCGCCTAGCCGCATGGCTTCGTAACACAGGCGGATCAGTGCTTGGTTTCCCGTGTAGTCGATGGCACCATCCACACCGCGGCCGCCGGTGAGGTCCCGAACGGCGCGGAGGTCGTCGCTTCCTGTCACCACAACGTGGTCGGCGCCGGAGCCCTTAAGCGCGGCAACTTTCTTGGCGTCGCGCGTGGTTGCGATGGTGATGGCTCCGGCCAGCTTCGCGATGGCAAGTGTGGCGAAGCCCATCCCGCCCGTTGCGCCCGTAACCAAGACTGCGTCGCCCAATTTGACGGCGAGCCTTGTGGTGACGGCCCGATGCGACGTGGTCGCAGCCCACATAACGCACGCCGCATCGTCAAAGCTGACGCGATCAGACAGCGGCAACCAATAGTTTTCTGGACGCGCAACATACTGCGCGTATGCGCCGAACATAGAATGGCCGGGGATATCAACGCCCGACGAAAGATTCCCAAGGCCACGGATGGTCTCAATAGAGTTTGGGTTTGCAGGGTGCGTCACTCCCACCACTCTGTCGCCAGGTTTGAACGTCGTGACCGATTGACCAACCGCTTCGACGACACCCGCGCAATCGCGACCGAGCTGCATCGGCATGGGAAAAGCTTTACGACCGGGCAAGGCGACCGTGGCATCAACGTTGCCGCGATGTAACAATCCCAGACGGTATTTGATGTCGAACCCGGAGACGGACGTTGCTTCCACCTTAACCAAGACGTCGCCCGGGCCCATCTCTGGCATGGGGTAATCGTCAAATCTAAGGACTTCCGGTCCACCGAATTCACGAATCCGCACGGCCTTCATGGTCTTCTGCATCATTCGCCTCCGTGCGCGCTTGTGACATGCCTGCCAACAGGGGACCGACGAAAACTAGAGACTAGTTGTTTCATGGGCCCCTAATATATGCCTGCTAGTTTGCATTGTCAAGCTGTTATTTTTATTCAACCAGCGGCACAACAACCGTATGAAGCCAACAGCGAGTATTCCCGCGGCTCGAAAGCTAGTTGAAGTGTCGATGTCCAGGCGCGCCGTGCCATCTGGGACTACATTCTCTGGCTGCGCGATCAGGGCAAGACTGTACTAATTACGACTTACGACCAACTATCTTGAAGAGGCGCAAGCCTTGTGTTCGCGGATAGCGATCATCGACCACGGGAAGCTCATCGCCGTTGACACGCCCGATCATCTCAAACAAATTTACAGGATAGCGTGATCGAAGTTGAAACTGCAAAGCCGGTTCAGGATTTGGCCCCGCTACAAAGCTTATCAGGTGTCAAAGAGGTTATCCAAGAAAAAACACTTATCAAGATCACGATGCAGGGTAGCATTAACATTGTGCTGACCTGTCCCTTATTTACCCTGTCAAATGCAATCTAACTCCTACACCTGTTCCTACACTTTTAAACGGAAAACCCACCATATGTTATAAATATGAGGGTCTCCTGCTTTCCGAACGCCATATATAGTGGGCGCAAAGGGCCACACTGTTCTCGGAAGGAATCTGCAAGCGGAAATAAGGTTTTCAAATTCTATTTTACTTTATCTGAACCACTCCAATATAGAAGGGATCGATAAGATAAGTGAACCTTCTCAAAATCCGGGCGGATGATTTAAGTAGTAGCATAGGTCAGAATAGCTTTCAAAGCGATTCGTGGATTCTTAACACAATGCACCCAGGTTGCCCAACCTGACTTTCATTGATATAATATATTTCAACATTTGCTGAAATAAGTAAATAGAGTGAAAATGAACAGCGATGAAATTGCAGCCTTGCGAGCACTTCAAGTGTGTTTGGAAGAAGTTCCGTTCATCCAGATTGTGAAACCCCTTGCTCCGGAAAAGATGTCAGGACCTGATTTTCAGATCCAAATCCGCCTCCGGGACCGTGTCTTCACTATTTTCACAGAGTACAAGTCCAGTGGACAACCTCGGATCGCCCGACAAACTGCTTTGCAGATCAAAGATCGGCTTTCAGGGGGCGGCGGGGATTATGGTGTATTTATCGCACCTTACATATCGCCCGCGGCCGCTCTCGTTTGTAAAAATGCCGGGATTGGATACCTAGACCTGGCTGGCAACTATCTCATTTCCTTTCAAACAGTTTACGTCCATGGGGAGGGTAGGCCAAATCCCAATATCCAACGCAGAGAGTTGCGTTCGCTTTATTCACCAAAAGCGGAGCGGATCCTGCGCATCTTGCTTAGCAAGCCACAGCAAAGCTGGAAAACCGAAGCTCTGGCTCAGGCAGCTCAAGTCAGTTTTGGGCAGGTCTCCAACGTAAAAAAATACCTGACGGACCGGGAATGGCTTGCACCAAAACGGAGTGGCATTCAGCTAATCAACCCAAGTGCTTTGCTTGACGAGTGGGCCGCACAATATCGCTTCCAGCGCAACCGGGTCATAGACTACTATGCTATAGCTGAAGTCGCCGAATGCGAGTATCAGTTGGCAGAAACCTGCCAACGACATGGAGTTCGATATGTCCTGACCGCGTTCTCGGGGGCGGCTCGCCTCGCGCCAGCCGTACGATATCAACGCGCGATTTCATACGTGGAAGGCGATTTGGAAGTACTGACTGATTCCCTTGGCTGGAAACCTGTTGCCACCGGAGCCAATGTCAGCCTTCTGATGCCTTACGATGAAGGCGTGTTTTTCGAAAGTCGGAATATCGAGGGCGCACAGTCGGCAGCTCCAGTCCAAATCTATCTTGACTTGCAGAACTTTCGCGGCCGTGGTCAGGAAGCAGCCCAAGCTATTCGGAAGGTAATCGAACAATCATGGTGACAAAGCGTACTGATTACACCGCTGAGGCCGTTGAGGCTGCCCGCTGCGTGACGCTGGAACTGACCCGATTATTGGGTGAATATCACGAAGGAATTGTGGTCGTAGGGGGTTAGGTACCTGAACTCCTCCTCAGTGGTGCCGGCCACCATCACACAGGCAGTTTAGATGTGGATTTGGCCTTAGACCATCATGCGTTGGGCGACGCGGGCTATAGAAGTATTTTGCAACTCTTGCTGAAGCGTGCTTACCGCCAGGACGAGCAACCCTTTATCTTCTTTCGCGATGTAACCGTCGGCAACACCATCTACGAAGTGGAAGTAGATTTCCTAGCGGGGGAGTATGCCGGCACGGGCCGCAGCCATCGCACCCAGAATGTCCAGGACATTCGTCCGCGGAAGGCCCGTGGTTGCGATTTGGCATTCAGCCGGCCGGCTGAGGTTAATTTGAGTGGGACATTACCGGGCGGCGCCAAGGATAGCGCGCGTGTCCGGGTCGCAGCCATTGCACCTTTCCTCGTAATGAAAGGAATGGCGCTACCATCTCGGCTGATGGAGAAAGACGCTTGGGATATCTATTACTGCGTTTGTAATTATCCCGGGGGCAGCCAGCAACTCGCCAAAGAGTTTCGTCCTCTTTTGAAGAATAAGCTTACACAAGAAGCCTTGAGGAATATCGCTGAGAAGTTTGCCTCGCCCGACCACGTTGGTCCAAAACACGTGGCCGACTTTGAGGACGTGATCGATCCAGAGGGAAGAGCACAACTCCAGCGGGATGCCTATGAGCGCGTGAATGCTCTACTTGCTTTGTTGCGTTCGATTGCTTCGTTTTGAAACATATATCTCCCAAGATATGTGATGGGCGCAAAGGGCCACACTGTTCTCGGAAGGAATTTACGCGCGGAAATAAGGTTTCCAAAACATATTTTACTTTATCTGAACCGGTCCAATATAGAAAGGATACGGTAAGATAAAGGAACTTTCTCAAAATCTGTACGGATGAACCAAGTAGCCCCCGGCCGGCACAGGGGCCTAAACTTGCACTAACTCGTCTTGCCACAATAAGATTCGCAATTCCAAAATCGCTCGCCGAACAACGTGCAATCGTCGGCAGGCTGGAGGCGCTGTCCGCGGAAACGAAGCGGCTTGAAGGCATCTATCAGCGCAAGGTCGAGTCGTTGGAGGAGTTGAAGAAGTCCGTGTTGCAAAAAGCATTTGAGGGTGAGTTATAGTTTGTTTGTATCCGTTGACAAGATGTAAACAAAACGCTATACTTTGTTTACATTGATAAATTAGATGTAAACAAACCATGTCAGCAAATATTATTGGAACTTATACACAACAGCCACAAGGCTATCGAGCCTTTATCCCTTCCCCATTTCCGCCCGCGGGAGCATTTGCCTTTGACGGCCCGATTATCAAAAAGGCCAGTGAGGCGACACGGCTGGTGGGCAAGTTGGATGGTATTACCAAACTATTGCCTGATTTGGATTTTTTTTTGCTGATGTACCTGCGCAAAGACGCCGCTGCTTCGAGTCAAATTGAAGGTACGATGGCAACCATGATTGATGCGATTGAAGCAGAAGTGGGAACCAATACCAGCATTCCCAGCGACGTTGACGACATCCTGCACTACATCAAGGCTCTTCGCTATGGAATGGCTCGCGCCAAAGAGGATAACTTCCCTCTATCTCTTCGCTTTTTGCGCGAACTTCATCGCGAGCTTATGACTCGAGCCCGCTCAAGCCAGTTTGCAAATCCCGGTGAATTTCGCAACACCCAAAACTGGATCGGTGGCACACGTCCAGATAATGCGCGCTTTGTACCGCCTCCAGCGGCAGAGATGAACCAGTCACTTGGCGAACTTGAGAAATATATCTATCAGGAAGATGACACTCTTACAATAATCAAAGCAGGTCTTCTGCATGCCCAATTCGAAACCATTCATCCATTCCTGGATGGTAATGGGCGCACAGGCCGCATGTTCATCACATTTTATCTTTGGCATCAACGCTTTCTGGAAAACCCGGTACTGTTTCTATCCTCATACTTCAAGAAATATCAACAGCTATATTACGAAAAACTAACGGATTATCACAATGGCCAGGTTGCTTCGTGGATCGATTTTTTTCTTGATGGCGTGATCGAGATTTCAAATGAAGCTGTTGACATCATAGATAAGATTACAAACCTGCGTGAGCAAGATTTCATGAAAATTCAAAAACTTGGCAAGCGCGCTGCTGAGTCTGCTGTACAGATTATGCCAAAACTTTACGGGCAACCCATTGTCAATGTATCCATTATCCAACAATGGACAGGCTATAGCCGCCCAGGGGCTCAGGAAGTAATCAATCGTTTTGTCAAGATGAAAATTTTATCAAAGAAAAATAAAGATGTGACCTATGGTCAATCCTATGTTTATAAAGAATATCTCAACATTTTTGCCGATAGAGACTAATCATCCATGAACGAAGCCGAGACCCGGGCCGAACTCATTGATCCACAACTACGTGCCAGCGGTTGGGGCGTTATCGAGGGCTCGAAGGTTCTGCGTGAACGGCACATCACAAAAGGCAAAATCCAAACCGGCGGTGGTCACGGCAAACCTCTCATCACCGATTACATTCTCGTTTATAAAAATCGTCAGCTTGCGGTCATCGAAGCCAAGAGCAATGAACTCGGCGTTGGCGAAGGCGTGGCACAAGCCAAGAACTACGCTGAAAAACTAAAACTAAATTTCACCTACGCTGCCAACGGCAAGGAAATTTATCAAATCGAAATGAGTACAGGAAAAGAAGGCGTGGTTACCAAATTCCCCACGCCCGATGAACTCTGGAACAAAACGTTCACGGCGCCCAATGAATGGGAAAACAAATTCAACCCCATTCCCTTTGAAGATATCGGTGGCACAAAACCACCGTACTACTTTCAGGAAATCGCCGTTCACAACGCCCTCAAAGCGGTCGCCGAAAACAAAAATCGAATCCTGCTCACGCTGGCAACCGGCACCGGCAAGACGACCATTGCCTTCCATATCGTCTGGAAACTTTATCAAACACGATAGAACTTAAGACATGACGGATCACGCCGACCTCGCGTCCTGTTTCTTGCAGATCGAAACATTCTTGCCAACCAGGCTTTTGGCGAATTCACGCGTTACTCGGCCTTTCCAGAAGATGCGCTGGTTAGAATCAAACCGAATGAGATTCGCAAAGCGGGACGGGTTCCCACCAACGGCAGTATCTTCTTCACCATCTTCCAAACGTTTATGAGCGGACCAAATGATACACCGTACTTTGGCGAATATCCCAAAGATTATTTTGATTTCATCGTGATAGATGAATGTCACCGCGGCGGCGCCAACGACGAATCCAATTGGCGCGCCATCCTGGAATATTTCTCGCCTGCTGTGCAACTCGGTCTCACTGCTACACCCAAGCGCAAAGACAATGTGGATACCTACAAATATTTCGGCGAGCCAGTCTATGTCTACTCGTTGAAAGAAGGCATCAACGACGGCTTCCTCACTCCGTTCAAAGTCCGCAGCATCAAAACCACGCTCGATGAATATGTTTACACGTCGGATGACACTGTGGTTGAAGGCGAGATTGAACAAGGCAAAGTCTATAAAGAAGCGGACTTCAATCGCATCATCGAGATCAAAGTGCGTGAAGCCAAGCGCGTACAACTCTTCATGGATGAAATCAACCAGAATGAAAAAGCGATTGTTTTTTGTACACACAGGACCACGCCGCGGCCGTGCGAGATTTAATTAATCAATACAAGAAAAGTATAGACCCGATGTATTGTGTGCGCGTCACCGCCAATGATGGAGCATTAGGTGAAGAATATTTGAGTCAATTTCAGGATAATGAACGAACTATTCCAACCATTCTGACCACCTTGCAAAAGCTTTCTACAGGCGTAGATGCGCGTAATATCCGTAACATCATTCTCATGCGTCCCATTAATTCAATGATCGAGTTCAAGCAGATCATTGGGCGCGGCACACGTCTCTTTGATGGAAAAGAATATTTCACCATCTATGACTTTGTGGACGCTCATCATCACTTCGCTGACCCCGAATGGGATGGAGAACCTGAAGAACCTGTCATCAAAGAACCAAGAAAAATCGGTGAGCCACCGCGTCCGCTATACGAACCGACTGAGCCGCCTGAACCGAAAATCAGAGTCAAAGTCAAATTGCGCGATGGCAAAGAGCGCGAGATTCAGCACATGGCATCCACACTATTTTATAGCTCGGACGGCAGACCCATTTCTGCTGAACAATTTCTTCAAAACCTATTTGGCAAACTGCCGGAGTTTTTCAAGAACGAAGCCGAGTTACGCAGAATATGGTCAAGCCCCATCACCCGCAAAGCCCTGCTCGAAAAACTGGCAGAAGCAGGTTTCGGAAAAGAGGAATTAAGTGTCATGCAATCGCTTGTCAATGCTGAAAAAAGCGATCTGTTTGATGTGCTGGAATATATCTCGTTCGCGAAAGAACCCATCACCCGCGAAGTACGGGTGGCCACGGCACAGTCAAGAATATTTTCATCGCTTAGTGTGGAACAAAAACAGTTCCTTGAATTCGTGCTATCCAAATACATCGAAACCGGTGTCGAAGAACTCGATCAGGAAAAACTCCCTGAGCTCCTCACTCTAAAGTACATGGCGCTCGATGACGCCCAAAAAATCCTCGGCACGGTCGAGACCATACGAAATACGTTTATCGGCTTTCAGAAATACCTCTATGAGCCCAAGACCGCCAGCTTATCAGCGGTATGAAGAAGGTGCACGCGGTGATGGATCGACGGCCTGCAATTTTTTCACAGGGGATAATCAATGGTAAACCAAGAACAGCTTGAGCTATTGAAAAAAAGCGTCACGGATTGGAATAAACTGTAAAAAGCAAGGATGGATAATAATGGAGAACGTAGTGGTTTCGTGGAGTGGCGGAAAAGATAGTGCCATCGCCCTGTATGAAATCCTAAAAAGTCAAAACTACCAAATATCTGCCTTGCTCACCACAGTGACCGAAGGCTATGATCGAATCAGCATGCACGGCGTTCGGCGGATTGTGCTTGAGCGGCAAGTTGCCTCTTGGGCTTTCCGCTTGAAAAAGTGTTCATTTCACAGAACGCCTCGAACGAAGAATATGAAACGAACATGCGACGAGTGCTTGCAAAATATAAGGATGCAGGCGTAACCTTAGTTGTGTTTGGCGATATCTTTCTGGAGGACTTAAGAAAATATCGGGAAGATAAACTTGCGACCTTGGGTCTGCACGGGGTTTTCCCTATCTGGAAAAGAGATACCCGGGAACTAGCGCGTTCTCTTACAGTATTGGGTTTCAACGCGATTACCACTTGCGTGGACACCCATACGCTGGGCAGGCAATTTGTAGGCAGGGTGATTGATGAGCAATTCCTGTCCGAACTGCCTTCAACGGTTGATCCACGTGGTGAGAATGGTGAATATCATTCTTTTGTGTTCGATGGACCGATTTTCAAAAAGAGAATATCTTAGCTGGACTTTATTCAAAAATATTGCTAAAGAAATGCCCAATTAGCGGTAGAAGAGCGGTATTTTGAGTGAGGCGGCGGTGATTTTCGCACTTCACGGTGAATTGGCGAAGTTCGAAAATAGATTTCCGATGCCAACGATTGCTTGACGATAGAGAGCGCATCCGAAAAGGTGGGTAGTTTTTTAACATACCAAGCGGTTTGCTGGATAGGCAGCTTTTGTTTATGGGCGTGTACGTTGGCGAGCAAGGTGACCAAGGAGAATAGACTGAGCAAGGCCGGTGTAATGCGGAGGATGGATAAGTCTGCCCATTGTCTTTGGGTCTCGACGCCGAGGTGAGTTCGGACTTCATGAAACGTGACTTCGACTTGCCAACGTCTCGGAAACCACTGAACGATTTGCTCCGCCGATATTTTGAGATCAGTGCATAACAGAGCTTGGGTTTTGAAAACATGCAATGGATCACGTACGATAACCCAACGAATAGGTAAGGCAGGCTTCCCGCTATGAGACCAGACGGCCGTGCCAGAAGTGATTTCAATTTTGCGTTTTTTCTCGCCGTACCACTCTTGCACGATAAGCCGCTTCCAATGAGTATGTTTGTCTTTGGCAACCGTTTCCAGAGTTGGCAGGCGTTTGCCCTTCTTGCGCGGGCGGCCCTTTTGACCGAGTGCATTTTTAGCGGGCTCGTACAAGGCCGCATCCATGCGAAAACGAACGATCATCGCCACTGGATTTTTGAGTTGGCACAGCTGAAAAAGGAGCTCAATGACAGCAAAACCGCTGTCCGCCACCACGACCAGCTGGCGCTTGGGCAACCACACTGGAACTACACAGTGCAGGCCGACGAACTTGCAGGATCATCTGCAGAGCCCACTCAGTAAGTTTCTTGTGCATGCGAGGTTTGTTTTGATAATATCTCTCGGAAGGCGCCAGTATAGTGAGAAAGGGCAGAGCCCAAATACGACCTGCCCACGGAATAGGTGCCAACAGCATAAGACTCAACCAACGCAAACCACTGGCCTTGACAAAGTGACCGTGACTGGATCGAACCGGATCTCGATAGATTCCCTTGGCTTTGATCTTCGCTCCCCGCCTCCGTTCAAAGGTGGTTCTGTATTCCGAACCATCGTATCGTCCAATCCCATTATGATGGGACCGCACAAAGCAAAGGCGTTAACCAAGAGACTCAACAAAATATGGCTGGCTTCCAGACTGGACCACTTTGCGCGATTCAGAACCCGATGATAGTTTTCAAAATGCTTCTCCAAGCTCAGTCCCGTTACGCGCAAAGCCGCGGTCACCGTTCGTTCGGCAGGAGACAGGATGGCCCCGATCAACAGGATCTTCGCATGTTTCCAAATTCGTTGAGAGAAGAGCCTCTCAAAGGCTCCCAAGATCGTGATATATTCCGTTCGCAGGGTAGGCATAAGCAACCTCTTGGCAGAGTTTTTGCTTTAGCTTATCCTGCTTTTTGTATTTGTTCAAATGGATAAAGTCCAGCTTAGAGCTTGTTTAAGAAATCAGCGGTATGATACGAGTTATGAAACGCAAACCCTACCCGAGTGATTTGACGAACGAGCAGTGGGCGCGTCTGGCGCCGCATCTGCCGCAGGCGCAAGTGCGCGGGGCTCCGCGTCGAGTGAACCTGCGCGAAATCATCAATGCGTTGTTGTATTTGTCGCGCACCGGCTGTCAGTGGAGAATGTTGCCGCACGACCTGCCGCCGTGGGAAACGGTGTATGCGTATTTCAGTCACTGGCGTGGCGATGGAACCTGGGAACGGCTCAACCGCGAATTGCGGATTGAAGTAGGGTGGGTGCAGGCAAGGATCCGGAACCGAGTGCGGCGATCGTGGACAGCCAATCGGTGAAGACGACCGAGAGCAGCGGGATGCGTGGGTACGATGCGGGCAAGAAGGTGAATGGCATCAAGCGGCATATCCTGGTGGACACTTTGGGCCTGATCCTGAAGGTGGTGGTCCACACGGCAGATGTTCAAGATCGCGATGGGGCGCGTCTCTTGTTGGAGAAAATCAAGAAGTGCTTTCCACGCCTGCAACTGAAAGGCGCAGTTACTTCGCAGAAGATTTGGGCGGACGGTGGGTATGCCGGAGCCTTGGTGGACTGGGTTCAGCAGACCTGCGGCTGGATTCTGGAGATTGTGAAACGGAGCGATATCGCCCAAGGTTTCAAACTCCTGCCGCACCGATGGATCGTGGAACGCACCTTCGGCTGGCTAAACCATTCGCGACGCTTGAGTAAGAACTACGAACGTCTCACCGCTTCGAGTGAAGCGATGGTATACATTGCCATGCTGCCGTTGATGACTCGCAGATTGGCCAAGCAACAAACTTGCTTTGCCTAACCCGGGCCTTGTCGTATTACGCCTGTAGGTTGAAAGGAAGTTGATTTTGAGCTCTTGAAATGACTGCGCTTTGATCTTCAGCATATGCTTCCTTTTTCATTAAGCTTCGCTATCAAACACTCTCATGCATTGATTTGTTAAACAACCTCTTAACACACCGGGAGAAATCGTTTTACGAGAAAACCGTTTTTGGTATTGTGATTTGATACCCGACTGAAGGTCAAAAGTCTTAGCACCATGAAACCTCCGGAAGAAAATTGACACTGGATAACAGTTCATTTCGGCAGAGATTGGAAAAGTGATGACAGTTTTTAAAATCAATCCATTTCGACCCACCCCAAATGTTTCACTATATCAAGCGCTTTATGCCCACATGCGCGAAGCGATTCTTTCCGGAGAATTAAAAGGCGGCATGAAGTTGCCATCCACACGGGCATTGGCAGATGAATTGAATATCTCGCGCAACACAGTGCTCAATGCATACAGGCAGCTTCTGGCAGAGGGATATCTCGAAGGCCGGGAAGGTAGCGGGACTTTTGTTGCAAGCATCTTGCCTGAAACCTTATTGATGGCTTCGCATCATACCACGCTGAAAACGGTCAAGCCTCGTCAAAGAGCATCTCCCCGACCCATTTTCTCCGAACGTGCAAAAGCCCAAATCGCAGTATCTCAACCGCCAACGGGAGGAAAGTCACCGCGCCCATTCCTGGCGGAAACACCAGCTTTGGATGCCTTCCCCTATAAACTCTGGTCATGGCTCATCGCCCGGCAGGCAAGGCGGATGCCAGTAAGCAATTTCATGTATCAGGATTCATCTGGCTATCGTCCATTGCGTGAAGCGATCGCGGCGCACGTTGCCGTCTCGCGTCAGGTGCATTGCACACCTGAACAAGTGATGATCGTGCCCGGGTCGCAGGGAGCACTCGATCTCGCCGCGCGGATGCTAATCAACGCTGGCGATCCTGTTTGGATGGAGGATCCAGGCTACCCCGGCGCGCGAGGCGCATTCCTCGGGGCCGGCGCACACATTATTCCAGTTCCAGTTGATGGTGAAGGATTGGTTGTAACGGCAGGAGTTGCACGCGTTCCCAAAGTGCGGCTGGTGTACATCACGCCATCGCATCAGTTTCCGTTAGGCGTAACCATGTCCATCTCAAGACGACTTGCTTTATTGGATTGGGCGAAACGTACCAACGCCTACATCCTTGAGGATGATTATGATAGTGAGTTCCGTTTCGCAGATCGTCCATTAGCTACTCTGCAGGGATTGGATCAGGCAGATCGCGTGATCTACATTGGGACTTTCAGCAAGGTGCTTTTTCCATCTATTCGGATTGGTTATTTGATTCTGCCACCGGCGCTTGTTGATCCTTTTCTGAAAGTGCGCCGCCTCATTGATACTCATAGTCCAATGCTGGAACAGGCCGTGCTTGCCGACTTCATCATTGAGGGTCACTATACACGTCACTTGAGACGCATGCGAACCTTATACGCTGAGCGACGCAGCGCACTGTTGGAAGCGACCGCCAATTTGCCCCTGGAGATGTACGCACCTGAGGCAGGCATCCACTGCGTTGGTTGGCTTCCAAATGAGATGGACGATGCAATCCTGGTGAATAAGGCAACAGACTTCGATCTCGACCTCACGCCTATTTCAGCTTTCAGCATCAAGCCGCTTGCGCGCAAGGGATTATTGCTTGGTTATGGCGGTTACAACGGTCAGGAGATAAAAAACGGGGCCCGTCGGCTAAGGGCTTTGTTGCAATCCGTCTGAATTCTTCCTGAGGGGATATATCAAAGCGGCACCATGATTTATACAAGAAGTGGTTCTTGATAAAACACCATCGGCCCTGTATATTTACTCCACTAAACCAAAGGAGCAAATGGATGAATGCCATCAGACTGCACACAGCAAATGGACCGGCGGGATTGGTCTACGAACAGATTGAAACGCCTCAACCGAAGGAGGGAGAAGTGCTTGTACGCGTTCATGCCGCGGCGATTACGCGCGACGAGCTTGACTGGCCGGTTGACCGGCTGCCCGCGATTCCGTCATACGAATTCTCAGGAGTGGTCGCGGGAATCGGAAGCAATGTTGAAGAGATCGCAGTTGGAGACGAGGTCTATGCCCTGAGCTCGTTTAAACGTGATGGCGCTGCCGCGGATTACATCATCGTGCAACAAGAATTCCTCGCGCCTAAACCAAAAACGCTGGATCATATTCAAAGCGCATCCATTCCCCTTGCCGCGCTCACTGCCTGGCAGGGACTCTTCGAGCACGGTCAGTTATCCAAGGATCAACGGGTGCTCATTCACGGAACAACTGGCGGCGTAGGTCATTTCGCCGTTCAACTAGCGCACCAACGCGGGGCCTATGTCATTGGAACAGTCTCAACCCCGAACATCTCGGCCGCGCTCAAATTAGGGGTGGATAAAATCGTCGATACCACCACAACACAATTCGAGAATGTCGTCAGCGAAGTGGACCTTGTCTTCGATACGGTTGGCGGAGATCGTCTTCAACGTTCACCTGCCATTGTACGCAAAGGTGGCAGGCTTATTTCAGTTGCCGCTGAACCGCCGCAAGAGTCTGCGAATGCGCTTGGCATCACGTCCCTCTACTTCGTTGTTTCGCCAAACCACGAACAGCTTATCGAGATCACGAAGCTTGTTGACGATGGCGTGCTCAAACCCATTGTAGATGAAGTATTCCCTCTGGTCGAGGCCAAAGACGCCTTTGAGCACAACCTGCTTCACCATGGAGTTGGCAAAATCGTTCTTCGCGTTGCGGATGAATAGCCGCGTTTTTCTGCTTTAGGAGTATGCTATGAAAACAAAACACTGGCTTGTGTTTATTCTACTGGGAGGGATCTGGAGCTCTTCCTTCATGTGGATCAAGATCGCCGTACAGGAAGTTGGTCCGATCACGCTGGTTGCATTCCGCGTGCTGTTCGGACTCTTGTTCAGCATTACCGTTATTTTGATTCAACGTGTGCCATTGCCGCGTACTTTCAAAGGCTGGATGCCATTTCTCATCCTTGGCATCAGCAATCTCGCCATTCCGTTCTTCCTGATTTCGTGGGGCGAACAAGTCATTGATTCGGGTGTGGCAGCCATTTTAGATGCAACGGTTCCATTATTTGCAATTGTCATTGCACATCTCGGTTTATCGGATGACAAGATGACGGTTCCCAAAGTGGCAGGACTTTTGATGGGCTTCATCGGCGTGATCATACTGATGAGTAAAAGTATCGGTACCTCGATTGGCCCTATCCTCGGACAATTGGCAGTCGTCTTGGCATCCATGTTTTACGCGGGTAGTTCGGTGTATGCGCGCAAGTCCACAACCGGGGCATCTGGTATCATGCGGGGCGCCGGGCCGTTATTTTCATCCACGGCGGTGATGTGGATCGCGGCATTTACTGTTGAACGACCCATCACGATTCCGCATTTGCCAATCACATGGATCGCGTTGCTGTGGCTCGGAATTTTCGGTTCGGGTCTCGCGTTCATTTTGAATTATTATTTGATCCATGAGATCGGCCCGACGCGCACCTCGATGGTCTCGTATCTGTTTCCATTGGGGGGCGTGATACTGGGCGTAACAATCCTGCATGAACAACTTACCTGGCAGGTGATTGCTGGTGCTGCCCTTATCCTTGCAAGCTTGGCAATCGCAAACTGGGTGCCAAAGCAGCAGGAAATGGACGGAATACAACCAATTCAGACAAACGACGAGAGACCTGACCAAATAGAACCTGCCGCTAGCCACGCTATTTCAAAGGAGTATTTACAATGAACAACAAACCAAAGTTCGGATTCTTCCTGGGATATGTGGAGGATATTGAGGCGGCTAAACGCTTCTACGTCGAGGTCCTCCATCTCGAAGTCGAGCGGGCCGCCCCCGTATTCGTCCAATTCAACAATTTCGCCATTGCCAGTGACGAGTCGATGAGTGGCAGCCGCGACTCTGAGGTCTACTGGCTTGTTGATGATGCCGAGGCTGCTTTCGCTGATTTCTCTCAAAAGGCTGAAGTCATCCAGCCTATCAAACAAAAGCCTTTTGGAAAAGTCTTTGGCACCAAAGATCCCGCCGGCCATCCCATCTACTTGATCGAATTTGCCCAACAGCGGCCGAGCCAATCGGTGCCAGAGAAGTCGTCGGACTAGCAGTTTGTCGGAGAACTAAGTTTTCTATCGATTCGAATAGCTGGCTTTGATCTGAATTAGAGATGGATTTTGTCAGAAACGGTGTAAAGATCCATTTTCAAAGGGTAATCTCCTTCCATGAATTCAACTCAGGCGAGCGGAAGCCATCCGTGTTTCAGCCATAGCGTGTGCATCCGTTTTAAATTGTATGCCAAACACACCAAGTACCATTCACCAGCGGCAGCTTTCATTCCACGCAATGAAAATTGGCGGAACCCTAACACTTCTTTAATGAGACCGATGACCGGTTCGACGGTGCACTTGCGCAAACGATAAATGGCCCGACCAATTTGAGTTTGAAGTTTGTAGGCCATTTTGACTTTCGGGCTGGCATTTTCCGCAGGCGGTTCCGGCTGTTCCTGAAAGAAGGTGCGCCAATCTTTATGGTGCGGCTCACGACCCGTCGCAATGTAGGCATCCACCTGCCGATCTTCCAAAGCTTGAATATTCGCGGCGCTACGAAGTGACTGCTCCTTCCAGTCGAAATAGTCAGTATCCAAAGCGGCCGCATTGGGTTTTCCCAGCTTGGGAGAGAGGGCATCCAACGTAGACTCCGCCTCTTGTTTGTCGTTGGGATGATTTGATAAGGCTGGGGCTACGATCAAGAGACTCTCTTGATCGACCGCCACTTGAACATTGTAGTGTTGGTCCATCCCTTGGTTCGTGCTGTTCTTCATGACCCGTGATTCAGGATCCGTGAAATTAAATTGATCCCCATCGTGCGGCCCCTCTTCAGGCGGTTGGGGTTTGGGTCCGCGCGGTTTTTGATGGCGTTTGCGTCCCTTGGCTTCTCGTTCCTGCAATTTGGCTTGATATTCGGCTTGTTCCACCTCAAACCGCTCTTTGGCTCGCTCTTCCAGCGCCGTCTTCGCTCTCGCCAACTTTGCTAACCGTTCTTCACGGATCGCCAGTTCATTTGGAATATCCAATCCTGCGGGAAGGGGTGCTTCCTGTTGATCGGCTTATTCCCCCAGTTCAATCAGTTCCTGCACTTCCCGGCGTAACTGATTTTGGATTTCAAGCAGCCGCTTATAGCTCACCGCTTTGCTCTTCGAAGCATCGGCATGGATCTTACTGCCGTCGATACTGAGATTCCCCAAATGCAACACTCCAACCGCCTCCGCCAACTGCAAGATCTGCACGAACAATTCCTGGATCTCTATGAGAAACGTCTTACGAAAATGGGCGATCGTGTCATGATCCGGGTGCAGTCCGCCCGCCACATAGCGCATCGGAATGTTTTCATATGTACCTTTTTCAATCCTGCGCGAACTAAACACTCCTGTAGCATACCCATAGAAGAGCAGCCCCAGCAGAACTTCCGGCGCGATCGCTTCTCCGCCCTCCGCTGAATAGCGGTCATAAATCAAACTTAAGTCTAACTGACTGATCGTGTCCACCACAAAGCGGGCTAGATGATTCGGTGGCAATATTTCCGATACCTTGATATCGAGATTAAGGATTTCTTCGTAATTGGCGGTCCTAAATTTTCGGCTCATCTCCCAAGTCTACTACTTTCCAACTGAGTTCCCCGACAAACTGCTAGCGTCCTTGAATACTGTACCTTCACCGTTCGACCTTCTTTTCACTTGCGCCTTCTTTGGAGCAGTTGACAACTGAGTACGCGCATTCTAACATACTTTTGTGAAAGAGGATCAAATCAAGAAGATGGCCAAAGAGTTGGGTTCCCACGGCGGCTTCTAGCATCGAACTGATCAGCGCCGATCATCCATTATCAAGGATTTGCCTAAGCGGCTCTACCAGTGGAGGCAAGTTTTCCTGCACTGTTTGCCAAATAATTTCCAGATTTACGCCATGATATTCATGAATGACAATATTGCGCATTCTACGCATTTCGGCCCATGGAAGTTCAGGATAGCGCAGGATAACTTCGCTGGGGACGTGGCTGGCAGCTTCCCCAATGATACCCAAATTGCGCAGGACAGAATCTACCGTTTTCGGATCCTCCTCAAAATCAGAAAAATCATATCCCCGCGTATAACGCTCGATCTTCTCAATGCAGTCCAAGATATCAGTGATCCGCATTTTCCAATTCCTAGGCGGCACGGATGGCCTCCCGTAGAATGGTCTCGCGAAGTTCCTTTCGAAGGGCCTGAGGAGTCACCAAATCCACCTCGCGCCCCAACACTTTCTCAAGGTAAATCTCAAGGCGCGCAAACTCGAACAATCCGACCGGTCGATTGAATTCAACCAGTAAGTCCACATCGCTGTGTTTCCGAATGCGGTTGCGTGCGACCGAGCCAAAAACAGACAGCGAACGGACGCCGTACTTCTTCAGGGTTCGTTTTCGGCTCTTCAAAAGGAGAAGGATTTGTTGACGATCCATCAGTGGCTCCGGATGAATTTTAGCATATCTCTTCGCTTCCGATTGTTTCAAGTCTGTATCGGCACTGATGGACGTAAGAAAAATTGACGAATGACTCGAGAGGCTCTGAAATAGTGTCTGTGGGCTCATGTAATCGCTTTAGAAGTGCCGATGGGGTCGGAGCCGATGAAATCTCCGGTTTGAGCTCCAGCAAGTTTTTTCGAAATGCAATCGGTTGAAGTTATTCTTAAGAATGTGCGACCTATGCCTTCAAAACTTGACAGATACCTCTCCCTGAATATATATTTATTTTGCTAGCGCAAAATCGTTATTTAAAATTTCTGGGGCTAAATGCTACAGCAATAGCTTGGAATTTAAACAACAATATAATTCTCTAAACGGCGCCTTGGATTTTCCGAGGCGCTTGTCCTTCTTATAAGCCTCGTAATCCTTGCCGGTCTTTCTCCTCCGGCAGCATCGACCAAGCAGCTATTCGGTTCGGCGGATCATTCGATATTTGCCTAGGTCGCAGTGGCCGGTAGCCACACATCTCTTTCGAGAAGGATTTTGCAGACGACATCTCCTACTCACTGCCCGGATTTCCGGTTATGCTTTCCCTTCGTATTAAGAATTAGATTGAAAAAGGGTCGAAGTCAAGGGCTAAAATGCACCATGATACCGTGGTGTCGTGGTGGCATGGTGTCGTGGTATCACTGATTTAGAGCTGCAAGGATTTTGTGAAGCACACTATTCTCTCCATTTTCTCTATGATCCTCTACGATGAAATTTACGGCGATTCGTGTAATCTCACTCGACTTTTGCAGCACCTTAAAAACTGAAGTGATTGTTTCGAAGTTGGTAAAGACGCGGTATAAAAGGAGATCCGGGGCGAGTTGCAATCGTCCCGGAAATCCCAAAGAAAGGCGTATCCAGAACATGCGCCTCAAAATGATTCTACCAGTGGTCGACCCGGAGCAATTTGAAGAACCGAAACACTGCCGCGACCCGAAGTGCAGTGGGAAGCGATTTTTGCCGTGGCAGGAAGTGAAGAAAAATGTCCGAGACAGTGAATATGAGGTTGTGACGGCGCGGCGGTATAAATGTTTGCAGTGCGGACGGACGTTCCGGGTCTACCCCCAAGGAGTGCAGTCGGGGCAGATTTCGCAGCGGGTAAAGGGGATAGGAGCGTTGTTATATCTGCTAGGACTGAGTTACGGAGCGGCGGCGCTGATGCTGGAGGCGTTAGGGTGGACATGAGCACACCGTCCCGGTGTCCTTCGGGAAAAGCAGTGTGTACCGGACAGTGCAAGAGACGGCGGAGAAGGTGCCGGGGATGAAGCGGACGGAGCTGCTGAAGAGTTACCAGACGCGCGCCTTGGGTGCCGATTTGACCAGCGTGAAATGCAAAGGGCAGTGGCTGCCGATTGGGGTCGTGGTAGATCCGATCAACGGGTTGGTCTTAAGCATTGATCATCTGGAAGGAGAAGACGCTCAGACTCTGAAGGATTGGATCGGGCCGCTTGCCAACGAAGTAGGAGCTCACACCTTGGTGACCGACGATGCCGATGCGTTTAAAGAAGTAGCCGATGAAGCGGGGCTGGATCATCAGGTTTGCAAAAGCCACGTGGTGCGAAATACGGAAGAGTTGATCGAGGACCTTTGTTTGGCGATCGATGCCGGTCAGGATTCTTCCTTGGCCCAGTTGCAGATCGAGCCGGCTCAAGCCCTGACCGATCTACGTCGTTTGGGAGAACTGATTCATTCCCGACAACCTGAGCAGCAGGCAGAAGTGCAGGCCTTGTATGAACGCTACGCGACCGCCCCGCATTCCAAGAAAGGCCAGACCGCCACTATTGCATATCGCATGCGCAACTTATTCCTTGACCGTTGGAACCTCTGGCCGCGCCTGACTTTCTATCGCACGTGGAAAGACCGGGATGGCAAACCCATTTTGGATGGTACCAATAATGCCACCGAACGTGCGATTGGCTGGTGGGTCAAAGAGCGTTATAGAACCATGCGCGGGTATAAGCGCGAACGTTCGGTTCTTAATCTCAGTCGCTTAATCGCCTACTGTGGAAATCATCTCGAAGAGGGCCTGAACTTAGCAACCTTCGTCACTTGATTGAACTTTGTCTCAGGGATTTCTATTCACCCGCCGGTTTCAAAACAATTTACCAATTTTGAAACAGTCACAGTTTTACCGGATTATGGAATTTTCTTTGCCGGGAATTGGTCGTACGATGAAAAGGATATGGTTTGTCTTTTAGGTGGCGGTGGTGAAGGAGATCCAGAATATATTATATTGCTGGATACCCAGAACAAACAAAATTATACGATTTACGAATTTCCTCATTATTACATTAATGATTTATCTCTGGGGGGGAACTGGTTTGGTACATTGGGTATTTTACAACTCGCATGGTACCCGAAGAAATAAACGTCATAAGGTGATAAAGGCTCTCTAATTCACAAGACGCACAAGGACAGTTACATTAGTGGTCGGATTATCAATTCTAGCAAATGACGGAGTCAATACACAAAAAGTTCTCTGGAAATATTCAATTGTGATTAGCACAAATCCACTCTTCGCAGACAATGTGATAATAGTGCCTACGTTAGATGATAATATCTACATGCTAAATAAAGTCACTGGCAAATTGATTGCGAAAGTTTTTGCACAACCAATCAGCAATGTCGCTCAAGATGCAACACGAATATATTTCTTGACGAAAGATGGCGCTTTGGAAGTAGTGGATAAAATGAGCGGTCAAGAAGTTCAGCAGATCAGTCTTTCCGCTGCTCCTTTCCTATTATCCACTCCTGAAAAAACTCTTGGCAGTTATGATCTATGGATAGATCCGCAGAATGAAATTGTAGTTGCATCCCTGGGAGATAGTTGTCAACTACTTGCTTTGAAAATGGAATTCCATTAGGCATTATTTACTCCTGTATAGGCTATAGACATAGCGACTAACAGACTTCGCATCAGCAGGTTCATGTCAATCACTCCAAAGGAGTGGATAACTTGCGAGTAACCCGCCGAAAAAGAGAGTGGGCGCAAAGGGCCACACTGTTCTCGGAAGGAATTGCCAAGGGAAATTATCGTGAATCGCAGCCATGGTTCCCAATCTCTATTTTACTTTATCAAGCTACTGTGGTGCAGAAGGGATGCGGGTAAGATAATTAATCTACAATGACCGGTCCTTCCGGGCAGCGCTTTGTTCGGGCGTATAATTGTTGTACCTGTGGCACAACGGTAAACACGTACAACTATAAGATTACAATCTTCACTTGTAATATGAGATTGCACTATAAGATCGAGAGATTATTCGAGAAGATGGGAATCTTCTGCGGCAAAGATGGAAATATGCAGACTGGTTCGCTGGCGCCGCCATTGTAATTGACCAAGCGCTTTTCAACGCCAATCCATCGAAATGCTACTTAAAGCGGGAGAAGGCAAAATACAATATGTATTTCCAGATTCGATGTTCATGATATGGATTTTTTCATTTCCGTCAATATTTTCATTTATAAATGCAAACCACTGGCTATCTGGAGACCAAACTGTAAATTCTCCAATAAGGGACAATCTCGGATCGGGCTCCAATTGGTAGATACTCAGATTGCCATTATTAAGCCACAATAGGCCGATGGTTTGATGGCTAACTTGGTCAATCACGAACGCTACTTTTTCCCCATCGGGGGAAATTATCGGTGCCTCAAAATCCGACTGACCAAATGGTGAAGTTAATGGACGAAGTTCAGTTCCATCTGAACTTACTTCGAGCAATTGAGAATAATATTTATCAGGATCACCATAGGTATGGGCAAAAATAAACCATTGGCTATCGCTAGTCCAAGCACCATCAATCGTATCACCCATTTCGGTTGGAACAATTTCAGTTGTTTGCTTTGAAGATTGGTCCATAAGGAGTAGCGCCTGATCGCCTCGTTTCCATATGGCGATTTTCTTATTGTTAGGAGAATGGAAACGACCCTTGGCATAATCAAGTATATCGGGAGGAGGATTCGGGTCAGCCACATCTAGGATGTCGGACCATATTGGAGAGTAGGGACGAAAATTGGTCAGGAGTGGATCGTCTAGGCTCACCTTATCAACCTTGCGAGCTGGAGAACCATCAATATCGCCTAGCCAAACATCGTAGAATCCAGTGAGGGCGAAATGCTGTCTGTCGTCAAGAAACCCCAGATATCCAGATGCTTGAGGATAATTATCTAGGGCCTGGAGTTTCCCATTCCCTATGGACAGAACCCAGAATTGCCAACTATCATCTTTTGTTTTTGTAAGGCCTTTATAAAGGATGTGAGAGTCGGCAAGAGACTTCTCAAATGAGGCTTGCCCTTCAGCGACAAGGTTGCACGATGTAATAGGAAAAATCACTGGAGAGGGGTTAGATTGAGTTCGCGTGGCGATACCATGCATGATGGATTGAGTTGGTGTAGTTGGCGGCATAATAGTAGAACTGCTTTGTGGCGCGCAACCTAGCAGAAGAAAACAAACCAAGATAGCTATTCTAAGCGGTTTCATATAACTATTGTGTGAATTTAAAGTCGGATGGACACTTCAAGGCATTGGCCTCTTGATCGTCAGGGTCAAAATTTGGCGGCGGATACTTTGGATTTTCAAAATTATTTGATGGGTTGAACAAACTTAGATGTGCATCCCATGTAGTGAAATACAAGCCTATCCAATAATATTCGTCATAATGGGCGTGCTGGTTGGTTGGATCTGTGGCATACTCAAGTTGATAAGTATCCTTCTGCAAATCAATTCCTCTATCGAACCAATTTTTAGAGGCGGTTTTAACATCCACTCGCCAACGAATCTCAGGGAATAGGCAATACTGACTCTGACAAGAAGTGGGCATATTTAGATTGCTTGACCTACTTCCTTGTGCCATATTACCTTTCTTGGGATGTTCTGGATCTTGAGGAGCAAGTCGTGGAAATTGTGTCGGTCCCAGAGTGCAGATCGCTTGGCCGTCATAGCCAGCGGGTACAGAGCACACTTAGTCACTCAATATTTCTAAGACAGCAGCCTGGATGCTAAGTCCATTACTCTTCTCAGTAGGAATGCCCAAAGGGAAAGTATAGTGAATCGTCACAGTGTTGTTTCCAAGTTCTATTTTACTTTCAAACTAGGAAAGCAGATTCTTGGTTTTGAGAACATCGCCGTCTTTATTAGCTTGCTCAATCTGTTTCCTCCACTTATCCACCACGACAGCAAATGCCTCAGGCGTGAGTTGGCGTGCGCAGATCCTCGCAGAGGCCCCCCCTGATCTCTCCTTATGAGAATCAAAAGTGGGCGCAAAGGGCCACACTCTTCTCGGAAGGAATTCTCATATAGAAATTATAGCGATTCGCGGTAATATCGGTATTGGCGTTTCACCTTGGAGTGTTTTCATTGACAATGAAAACAATTTATTGTATCATTTCATTATGAATGAAAACCCTTGGAAAGCCAGATGGTCAGAAGATCAGATCAAAGCCATGCTTCTGGAACAGTACGATTCGTTCTGGAAGCACGATATCGGCATTCCTCGTGCCCGGCTTGCAGACGTGGAACAAGCGGCTGGCCTGCCGCATGCCGTGATCGTCTCCGGCCTACGCCGGGTGGGAAAATCCACCCTGCTGGCTCAGATGGCTCATAAGCTTGGCGAGGATGCTTTCTATTATCTCAACTTCGAAGATGACCGTTTCATCGGGTTCCAGGCGGAAGACGCGAACAACCTGTACCAGTCTCTTGTCGAACTGTTCGGGGAACGCAAGGTCTTCGTCGTAGACGAGGTCCAGAACGTCAACGGGTGGGAACACTTTGTCCGCCGGTTCATGGAAATGGGTTTTAAATTCTATATCACCGGCTCGAACGCATCCCTGCTCAGCCGGGAATTGGGAACCCGCCTGACTGGTCGCTATGTGCCGATCGAATTGTTCCCGTTCTCCTTTCGCGAGTTCCTGGAGTTCCGCGACCAGCCAGTGCCGGACCTGCAGCGGATGACCACGGCCAACAAAGGGGCGGTGAAGTCGGCTCTGGGTGCCTACCTGCAAATGGGCGGGATTCCGGAGGCGCTCAAATACCCAGAAGTGCCTCTGCTACGGAGCTTGTACGATGATGTGCTCTACCGGGATATTGCCACCCGTTACCACCTGGAGGCGGTTACAGTACTCAAGGAATTGGCTTTCTATCTGATGAGCAACCCCGCTGGCCTGGTATCGTTCAATAAGCTGAAAGATCAATTCCACCTGGGAAGTGTGAACACGATCAAGAGCTACATCGATTATATGGAAAACAGTTGGCTCGTGTTCACCCTGAATTGGTATGATTTCTCGGTCAAGCGGCAACAGATCGCACCAAAGAAGATCTACTGCATCGATAGCGGTCTGTCCAACGCCGTGGGTTTCGGATTCGCCCCAAACACCGACAAATTGCTGGAGAACCTGGTTTTCCTGGCTTTACGCCAACACTCTCGGGAGATCTTCTACTACACCACTCCGAGCGGGTTCGAAGTCGATTTTTATCTTCCTGAAGAGCAGCAACTGGTCCAGGTGACCCAAAACCTCGATGCCCCGGCCACGCGTGAGCGCGAGCTGCGCGCCCTAGCAGAGGCTGTCCAGTCAGTCAATGTAAAGAGCGCCATGATCTTGGCAGACTTTAACGATGACGCGCTCGAAGTGAACGGCATTCCGGTCAAAGTACGCTCAACAGCAGAATGGTTACTTAGCCAAGCAGGATGACCTTGAAGAGCCAAACCATGGCCTGATTGAATTGATAATTTCGGCGTGGTGGAGTTTGGAAGATAATAACATGGCTTGGGAATATTCTATGAGATGCGCGAAAGTCATTGTACAAGCTTAAATACAACAGCCTCCCAAACAGAAGGCTGTCTCATGGAGATCGCTTCTGTCTACTTGTCTAGGAAAAGTAGCACTGCGGAGGCCAGGGCAAAGATACCTGTCAGGATACCCCAGAGCGATCCCGATACGCCGAAGGCGGATAGGCCTGCAAATATGAAAAACAAAATCATAGCCCAGGTATAATATTTGGGAGGCATTTTCATTTTCATTTGACACTCTCCTTTAGTGGATTTTGACTGTCCACGCGGACAGTTCTGGTCATAGTAACCCTGTCTTAATTCGGTAGTTGTCGGAATGTGTCAATGATTTGAGACAACTAATTTCAAAGATTAGTGTAGATTGGTTGTGTATTTGTAGATAGAAAACGCTCCTTTCAAGTGAGAAGGTTGTGGAGAAGTGGACGGAACCATCACCGCCCACTTTTCCACAACCCCTACGATTACGAGGGGCTCAAAACCTCTGCCGGGATCACAGTTACCGGCGGGTTAATCCAAACAGCCGATGGTAATTGAGCGGGGATAGATATACCTTTTACAAAGCGCTCAGGATTCTTTTGATAAGCGCTCTGCAAAACTTGTTGACGTTGATCCAACACTTCGTGAGCTCTTCCGAAATGAACGTCTGCTGGGGTCAGCAATCCGATGCCAGCGTGGTGATGTTCGTAGTTATACCAGCGGAAAAATTCTCCCGCCCAACTGCGCGCATCGGCCAGGCAACCAAAATGTGTTGGATAATCCGGACGGTATTTCAAAGTTTTGAAACCCGATTCAGAAAACGGATTATCGTTCGATACGTGCGGACGGGAGTGAGTTTTAATCACGCCCAGATCCGACATGAGCAATGCCACCGGTTTGGAAGTCATCGAACTGCCGCGGTCTGCATGGATGGTTAGCTGCCCTGGCTGAATGCCTTGGCGGACACAAGTGGTAGCGATCAGGGTTTCAGCCAGACTGGCTGATTCGCGTTCAGCGATAAGCCAGCCCACGGAGTACCGACTGAACACATCCATGATATTGTAGAGATAATAATAGGTCCACTTGGTCGGTCCCAATAATTTCGTGATGTCCCAGCTCCACAATTGGTTCGGTTTTGTGGCTAATAGCTCAGGTTTCACGTAATTAGGGTGTCGCAGTTGGTTTCTGCGTTCCCGGACTTCTTGATTCTCATCCAGAATTCGATACATCGTCCGCCACGAGCACAGATAGGTTCCTTCATCTATCAAGGTGGCGAATACTTCGCGCGGCGCTTGATCCGCAAACCGCTCACTATTCAAGACCTGCCGGACCTCCGCTTTCTCTATCGGTGCTAAAGCACGCGGTGAGATCACTGGTTCAGCGCTTACAGTTGGTTCGGTGACTTGTCGTCGCCGGTAGACCATGCTTCGGGGAACCGCCAGCGCCTGACAAGCTTTCCACAGATTAACGCTTTTTGCCAATTGCTCGACTGAGGTGATCAACTCGGATCGTCCTGATTGGGTGTCTCGAGTGTCTCGCCAAACATCTGAGCGACTTTTTTTTGGACACTAATAATTAATTCTGCTTGGCGCAAGCGCTCCTGCAAGCGGGCATTTTCGCGCCGCAACTTGGCCAGCTCGATTGCTTCCGGGTTCGGCTTCGGTCCGCGTTTCTTCGGCGCCAATCCATCTAATTCTCTGTTCTCACGTTGCCTTTTCCAAGTTGTTAGATAGGATGAATAAATTCCTTCCCGTCTCAGCAAGGCGCCAATCTCCCCAGTCCCTCGGCACGCTTCCACTTCACGCAGAATGCGCTGTTTTTCTGCGCCGGTGAAATGTTTCCGTTTTGCTTTAACTACTACTTCTGTGTTGGGCACTTCTTCATTTACCTTATCGCCAGTATTTTGTACCATGTTTTCTCCACCGCCTTGCACTCTAAATTATTGGATGGAGTTGTCCCACTATTATAGACACAGAGGGTGTGCGCATGTTAGTCGCCCCAAATGAGTGGATAATTAGCGAGTAACCTTCCGAACTGGAGAGTGGGCGCAAAGGGCCCCACTCTTCTCGGAAGGAATTCTCATATAGAAATTATCGTGATTTGCGGTAATATCGTTATGATTTCCAAATTCTATTTTACTTTACCTAAATTACTCCAATGCAGAACGGAGGCAGTTTACATATAAGAAATGGTACACGGAATTGGGGTAGGTCAGTTTTTGCGCGACAAGCGAGAATTATGAAAAGGAACTCCAAAGCTTTAATCATCATTCTTGGGATTGTTGTCTCAATAATCTGCTCCGGCGCCATGGGCCTGTTTCTAACTCCTCCATGGTTTTTCAACATACTTGCACTATACAGGGGAGCCCCTCCAGTATTAATTCGGGTTTTCAAGTTTGAAACACCGGCTGGTAGCTCCGATCAACAAATAGTGCGATTCATGATTGAGAAGTATTTGAGGCAGTCTCTGGTTGGTCAGCTTGATCTGTACGATTGGACGGGGGTTTATAGGCTGAATATACCTTTTTTTGAGGACGATCGAATACGATCATATAGGATTGATGAAATTGAAGTCTATACTGATGTTGGGGATGGTAAACCCGTCTTCGTAAGATTTGAAGTGTTCCCGGTCGTTCGAGACAGTTGGTACATGATAAATTATGCAACAATCGGCGACGATGGATGGACTCGCATATGGTGGTATTTGAATTGCAAAGATAAAGGTCTCTATTATGAGTTGCAAGGCCCTTATTCAGGTGGATAATCCGATGATTAATAAGGAGAGTCTCGTCTAAATACCAGTGGGCGCAAAGGGCCACACTGTTCTCGGAAGGAATTTGCAAGCGGAAATAAGGTTTCCAAATCCTATTTTACTTTATCTGAACCGGTCCAATATCGAATATAGAAAGGATGCGGTAAGATAAAGGAACTTTCTCAAAATCTGTAAGGATGAGGCAAGTAGCCACCACAGCCTTTGACGGCCAATCAGGTAGCGCGGTATACTTGATGCAGGATTGGGCTGGGGCGGTTCGTGCTTCCCGAAGGACGTTCAAAGCGCTGGCCTTCATAGCCGAGGAAAAAGGACTCGACCCGCGCATTCTCAACTCGGTCATGAAGATCAACTATGATCGCCGTTCGGAGGTGGTTAAACATACCAGTGAAATGGTCGGCGGATTGAAAGGCAAAACGATCGGCTTGTTTGGTCTGGCGTTCAACCCTAACACAGATGACATGCGCGAAGCGCCATCCATTGATATCGTCCAGCATTTAACGGAAGCCGGCGCAAAGGTCCGCGCCTATAACCTCGTGGCGATGGAAGCGGCGCGTCCGCTTCTGCCCGATATCGAAATGTTTACTAATCCGCATGAGATGGCGTGATCGTCGTGACCGAATGGAATGAATTCAAGCAACTCGACCTCGATCAATTAAAGTCTTTGCTCAAGAATGCTTAATCCGGTCATCCTCGATGGACGCAAAGTTTATTATCCCGAGCGCATGAAAACGATAGGCTTTGTCAATCGTGGCATTGGGCATGCGGCGAACAATCATTAATTCTATGAGCGCACACAGAAGAAAATCTGTGTGCGCTCATAGAATTCGAGGTTTGCTATGATCTTGTTACTTGTAGTAGTTTTTGGAGGTATTGTTTTATCGTTGCTGTATGGGTGGGGATTAGAGTTTATTGCCATCAAATTCCTAAAGTTAAGAGAAGATTATGATATACATGTTTCGATTACAGTTCTTTTAGGAGTTGCGCTACTATCAGGTCTATTAGGAATATGGTCATTTTACCGAGGAAGTCGGCACACGAGCATTAATGTTTTTTCTTTTGATTGCATTGCTATTGGTTATTGGAATCAGGAAGTATGTCTTTGTTAGGTTGAAGATTATCTTTAATCAAATTCGTTCTATTCATGTTTTGTCTTGGCTCGTATTAAGCGTATTTCTGGTTTACGCGTTGTTTCTGGCAATTAATGCTCCTCCGCACTACGATACAGGTTTGTATCACGCCCAAGCTATCCATTGGATAGAAAATTATCGCATTGTGCCTGGATTGGCTAATTTGCATGTCAGATTGGGCTACAATTCAACGATATTCTTATTAGCAGCCTTTTGGGGATTTGCCGGCTTGGGTTGGCATTTATATCAAGTACCAAGTATGATCATTTTTCTTTGCTTGGTAGTTTATTGTCTGTTTTTAATAGAGAAACCAAGCAACGGTTTGAGTTTCAGCGGGATTATCGCCCTGGGTACTTTGATATGTCTTTCATACTTCAATATCATTGAGTCGATTGGATCGCCAGAACCGGATGTACCCATCACGTTACTCTGTTGGACCATATTCCTCCTGACCATGGAAAAAATTGAGTTGGGCCATATTGAGCAAGTGGATTTGCGCATAATTGCTGTCATCATTTTGAGTTTTTTTGATGTAACAATCAAACTTTCTTCTCTTCCTATTCTTTTGATTGCTCTCTATTGGGCGTGGAAAGATCGCGCTGGCCTCTATTTCAAGCTAATTCTCACTCTTACCTTCTTGTCCTCCATTGTTTTTCTTCCCTGGATTATCAGAAACGTTGTGGAAACAGGATACCTCATTTTTCCATTTGCACAACTGGATGTATTTCGATTTGACTGGAAAGTTCCACCCGAGTTAGTGAAGGAAGCTGCAATTGCTATTACTGGATGGGCACGCGTCCCTGGGCAAGATGCAAATCTTGCAATATCTATGCCATTTGGGCAATGGTTTGCAATATGGTACCGGATGTTATACAGAAAGGAATTGATCTTATTCGCGGGGATATTGCTTGGCCTTGTTTTGACCATGATTTTGATTATTGTTAATAAACAAATTCGGAGCCAAGTTCATGCTTACAGGGTTGTTTACGTTATAAGTGCGATTGGTGCAATTTTCTGGTTTGTTCAAGCACCAGCGCCTCGATTTGGATATGGGTTTTTGGTTGCATTGTTGTTATTGTTTTATGCTCCTTTAATTTGTTTGCTATTTAGATTGAGAGAGCGTATAAGCAAATGGTTTATTCCGATCATTCAATTTGTGCTGGTGGTTTTTGTCCTATCAATGATAGCGATTGGGCAAATTCCACCAAAGGTGTGGAGAGGGCATCTCTACTCTGTTAAACCATATCCTCAAATTGAGACCACATCCTTTCGACTCGCAAATCAAACCTTGTTTGTGCCTGTATCTGGCGACCAATGCTGGTATGAGGCATTTCCCTGCGCTCCTTCGATAGCCTCTAACCTGAAAATGCGCGGTTCGACTCTGCAAGACGGTTTTTACATTTCGGGAAAATAAGATGTCAAATCCTCCCGTTTGTGATGAGGAGTCGTTGAAAATAAGAGCACAGCTTAGAGCGCAAGTCGATCAACTTAATGTACCGATCATACAAGCTGCAAATAGGCTGTAGCTTTCGCTCTTTTTCCCAATCTAGCTTAAATTACAAGTGGGCGCAAAGGGCCACGCTGTTCTCGGAAGGAATTTGCAAGGGAAAATTATCGTGTATCGCGGCAATATAGTTTGCGGGTCTTATTTTACTTTATCTAAACCACTCCAATATAGAAGGAATGCGGTAACATAAGCACACCATCTCAAAACCCGTACGGATGATCTAAGTAGAAAAAGGGATCGGTATACTTTGGCTTCTCTGGCTACCAAGATCTGGAGCAGAACGTGAGCAGGTATTCCCCAAAGAATGCCTGGTTTCGGCTGCGTCGGATAGCTGTCGCTTTCTTGCCCTTCAAAAACGTGGCATAATGAGAACGACCTGTCAGGCAGATTTGCCTCATACAAACCATAAGCAGAAGATATCATTCGCAGGTGACTCGCTATGCCAAAAAATATGTTAAATCCCCTTCCTGTTATTTATAAACAACTCATCCAGCAAACCCAGGCATGGGCGCTATGCGATGGCTTCGATCCAGAGCGAACCGCAGAGCTGCGCCAAGCGGCCATCCTGTCCAATCATGGCCATTATTTGGAATGCGTCCCGGTCTATCGCCGCTTCGCTCAAGAGGAGGGGATTGGTCCAGAGCCAACCATCGAAATGATCCAGCACCACCTGATGCTACCAGATGAGATCTTCAAGAGTTATGATCAGGCCTGGTTGGATCAGGGCAATTTTAAGCGCATGAACACCTGGCTGGGAGAGGTTTTTCACCAACGCGTGGATGTGGATCTACAAGGCGTAGATTCCATCGATGCCTGGATTGATCGGCTAGGTCAGACTGGCATCCGCCTAGTGTATAGTTCAGGTTCCTCGGGTAACTTCTCTTTCATCCCACGTGACCGGGACAGTTGGAATTTGTTCACCATTACTAGCAGCTGTTACATTGCCCCTTTGCTGCTGCGCAAGGTCGGGACTTGGTGGCAGCGCCATCTCAACCGGCCTGCGATAAAGCTGCTACCGCCAGAGATTTTTTCCAGGGTTAGCCGGCGAATCGGTCTGCGAGGGTACGATGCGGTCTTCCTGGATTTCGCCCGCGGTAACACTGGCAACCAGACCCTTGAGCAGGAACTGGCCGGGCTCTTCCGCAAGAGATCCTTTTTGTATGAAACCAATCTGTCGCCCACCCTCCTGCGCCTGCTGGCACGCGGCCCGCAGAGCGGGCAGGATCAGAGCCAGCTGCGTCAGCTGCAGGAGCTGGTAGTGAACCGCAAGGTTGAGAATTATCTGCGGCTGATTGAGTGCATCCGCCAATCAACTTACCAGGGCCAGAAAACATTCATCTTTGGCACTCCTCAGCAATACAAGGAATTGTGCGAACTGGTTCTCGAAGTGAATCAACCCCTGGACTTGAAAGAGGACAGTCTGGTGCTCTTTGGCGGCGGCTGGAAGTCATTTAGTGGAGACAGGATCAGCCGGGAGGAACTGATGGGATTGATATCCAGGAGCTTCAACCTGCCCTCCGAGCGCATCCTGGAAGGGTATTCGATGACCGAGATCAGCGCTTTCATGTTGCGCTGCGATCATGGCCGCTTTCATATCCCACCGACCATCGAGCCAGTGATATTCAATGAAGAGCTTGAACCTGTCCGCGGAACGGATCTGCGGGGAGTGTTCGGCTTCCAGGACTCCCTGGCGCAGGCCTACCCAGGTTTTATCATCAGCGGAGACGAGGTCCACTTTGTGGATGGCGATTGCCCGTGCGGCTTGTCAGGGCCAGCTGTGACCGAGATCGGCCGGGCACACTCCCGGGAAATAAAGGGCTGCGGTGGGATCATGGCCTCGCTGAAGGCATGAAGACGGAAGGCATATCTTATGGAAACGCTTTGTCAGAAATATCATCTGCTCACTAGTGACGATGGAATAATTCGGGTCCCGTTCTTGATCAAAGGATGTCTGGTTGTGCCACCAGAGATCGACCGGGCGCAGGTGGAGGCGGCCTTTGCGAGTGCACAGCCTGAAGTTGGGTATGTTAAGCTGGCGCAAGCACAACTGTTGCGTGAGCCGGTGATTGACCCCAGCACGCTACGATACACCGGTTCGTATCAGTATCAGGTTCTTCCCTCATTGAACCCGGAAGAATTAATCGAAATGGATTTCGGGCGATTATTGGCGGGTCCCTATTCCCTGCGCGTGACCGACATCCTCGACTATTTGAATCGGATCGCCGGACAGTTGCAAGATAACTGGGTTACCGTCGAACGCGTGCATCAGTTGTGCGCCAACACAAGCCAACAACCCCGGCCGTATCTGGATGGGGCCTTTGCTGCTATGCTGGTTGGATTGGATCGGGAGGCTGCACGCAACACGATCGATAATGAACTGGCTGTTTGGGGTTTGCCGGGCAGCCAGTTTCTAGATGGCTGGGTGGAAGTGCCCGGGCATGTTATCCCGGGGCTGGTGCCGATCCTGGCACAGGCTCTGCCCGGCAGCGCGCTGGCAGCTGGTCCAGGAACAGTCCGAACATTGATCCGAGCTATGCCTACCCGCCAACTGCATATCACTGCCGGCAACGCCCCGGAGGTGCCGCTTATCTCAGCGCTTCGCCTGATCCTGACCAAATCAGCCGGGGCAGTCAAATTCCCGTTCGAGGCCACTCTGCCCGGTGCGCTGCTGGGACTGGCAGCCTACGCGGCGGCTCCCGACCATCCTATGACTCGAAATCTTTCGGCAATCTACTGGCAGGGTGGAGATGAAAGCGTGGAGAATATTCTGATGATGCCGAGAGCATTCGACCGGGTCGTGGTATGGGGAGCACCACAGGCGGTCGCTGCAGTACAGAGCCGGGCAGTCTCTACAAAACTGATCAGCTTCAACCCGCGCTATGGTGTCAGTTTGATCGGCCGGGAGGCGTTTGATGCTAACCTGGATTTTATAGCTTTTCGTGGTGCGATGGATGCCCTCATCTACAACCAGAAGGCCTGCAACGCCTCGCAGGTACAGTACCTGGAGGCCAGTTTTGAACAGGCCTGCGAATATGCCCACCGTTTGTGCGCAGTTCTGGCCGACTGGGATGCAGCTGCTCCACAGTTCGTACTGCCAGCACAGCGTGGAGCGCTCAAGCGGTTGCGCCGTGGCAAATACAGCCGATCCGAATGGATGATCAATACGAAAGATGGGGAGTTCGCTTCAGGCGTGGTCGTCATACCTGAAGAGTTTGACATGCTGGACCATCCTATGTGCCGACTGGTAGTGGTACGACCGGTGCCGCGCCTGGAAGATGCGCTCCCGTATCTGCATGCCGGCGTATCCATGGCGGGTGTATACCCGGAGAACCGTCGTGAAGGCCTGAGGGATGCGATCGCTGCCCGGGGCGTATCGAGCGTTTTCCCGCTTGGCGAGTGCGAACGTGTTTTTCCTGGGATTCCTCAGGATGGGATGATGACGCTAAGCGAGTTGGTTGACTGGAAGAACGGTTAACACTTATTGCTGTAGTGGTTCCTTAGATCATCCGTTGCAATTACTTTCTTATGCGAGTTTGTTTTTTAACTTCAAGATCTGGGCGGATGGTTGAAGCGGCCAGCACAGGATTACAAATTATTCCAAAACGAATCTACTCTAGGTTTTGATCTATTTATTTGGCTTTCTAGCAATTAGATCTATGCCAATCATTCCAAAGGAATTTCGAGTTTGTGACCACCTTGTCGAAAACGAGAGTGGGCGCAAAGGGCCACACTGTTCTCGGAAGGAATCTGCAAGCGGAAATCCGGTTTCCAAATCATATTTTACTTTATCTGAACCGCTCCAATATCGAAAGGATGCGATAAGATGAAGGAACTTTCTCAAAATCTGCATGGATGAACCAAGTAGCCGGCACTAGAATTGATTTTTACAAACGAGCTTATTTTGAGTATAATATAAGCATGAAAGTAAAGCGCAAACCAAAACCTATAGAGAAACTTCGGAGGCACCTAAATAGTCATAATGGCATTCTTTTTACCTCTGACCTGACTGAACTTGGAATTCCAAGAACCTATCTTTCAATCTTGCAAAAGAACGGTGAGGTTCAGCGTGTTTCCAGAGGCTTGTATTCAGTTGCCAATAATTTGATAGACGAAATGGCCGTGCTTCAGTTACGCTATAAAACAGCTATTTTCTCCCATGAAACAGCACTCTATCTTTTGGGCCTGACCGATCGAAGCCCGTTATTTTATTCTGTGACTTTTCCGGCTGGATACAATGCCACTCTACTCAAGGCAAGCGGGGTTAAAGTTTATTTTGTTAATCGCGCTTTGGTTCAGCTAGGGTCGATCACTATAAAATCCCCAAACGGGAATGACATAAAGACTTTCAATCTTGAAAGAACCGTCTGTGACGTAGTGCGCAGCAGAAACCAGATGGATATTCAGTTTTTGAACGAAACCTTGAAAAAATATGTAGCTCGTAGAGAAAGAAATATTGACCGGCTCTATGATTACGCCATAAAATTCAGGGTCCAAAAAATCATCAGGGAATATATAGAGGTCCTTTTATGAAAAAGGCGATGCAACTCAAGGCCAAAATGAAAAACATGGCTTTGATCAATCATATACCTGCTCAGGCTGTTTTGCAAAATTTCATGATGGAGCGGTTATTGGAGAGAATCTCGATTTCAAAATACAAGGATGTGTTTGTTTTGAAAGGTGGAATGCTCATTGCTTCACTAGTTGGGGTTGAGAGTAGAACCACCATGGATATGGATGCGACCCTGCGAGGGTATCCCCTGTCTGAGAAGATGCTTCAAGATGCATTATTGGAAATTTGCGCTATACCGTTAAACGATGATGTCACCATCACCTTTGATCATATTCTGGCCATTCGGGATGATGACGAATATGGTGGGTTTCGAGTTGCAGTGATTGCCAGGTATGAATCCATCAGCACACCCTTGAAGATCGATATTACAACCGGCGATGCCATTACCCCTGAAGCTATCCGCTATACTTTTCGTTCGAGGTTTGAAGATAAGAGATTTGATATTTTTGCCTATAACATTGAAACGATCCTAGCAGAAAAGATAGAAACTATTTTACGCAGGAGCGTACTCAATACCCGACCAAGAGATTTTTACGACGTTTATATTTTGATGAAAACAAGGCAACCGGAGATTAACCGGGAAACATTACGAGCTGCCTTAAATGCCACTTCAAAACAAAGGATGTCAGTTGAAGTATTACAGGAAGAAGAAAAAATATTAAAAACGATCCAAGCAGATGCAGTCATGGGACAGCGCTGGAAACGGTATTGCAAAGATAATTACTATGCAAACGATATTCGTTTTGACAACATTATCGAAGTGCTGATTGACCTTGTTCGTTAGGCATGAAGTCGCTACTTGATTCATCTGTTGCGATTATAGTGTTGGGAGAGTCTGCTTTTTCTCAAAGATTTGGGTGGATGACTGAAGCAGTCGGCACAGGAGTAATCTAAGTGAAACTCAAGCTCATACTTTTGGTTATTTGTTTCCTAGTTGCCAGCCTTGCAATTCTGTATTTATACAACCAAAAGTCTCAACCTAAATTTGGCTTAGAATACAACGCAGAACGCTAAAAACTTGGCATACCGACAATTCCCCAAAGCTGGTCATTTATGGTCAATGACTATGACACAACTTGGTTTGACCCACAAGGTGCAGAAAAACGCGATAACCATATTCCATATCATGCATCAAAAGAGGTGATAACCCAGAATGAGGTCCTAGCGTCAGAAATCGATACTTACTTTGGCGCTATAGACTACCATGACATCTTCTCGAACACGCTACAGCGAGAACGTATAACTATTACATACTATTACCAAGGAAACAATTGGTTTGCCAGTTAGATGAGCCAAAGAACATCTGACACGGTGCAATATAAAATAAGTATTGATCAGGCGAAAAACATCCTGGTCTCATGGGGATTAACTTATCCTTAGACTTTATCCAACAGTTCACTCCCCAAAGCAATTTCGAGTTTGTGAGTAATCTTTCCCCGAACTGAAGTGTGGGCGCAAAGCGCCACACTCTTCTCGGAAGGAATCACAAAGGAAAATTATCGTGAATCGCGGTAATATGATTTCTAAATTCTATTTTACTTTATCTGAATCACTCTAATGTGGAAGGGATGCGATAAGATAAGTGGAACATTCTCAAAATCCGCACGGATGAACCGGCACAGGCGCTAATTATGTTATTTGGGTGCTGTCAAGAGCAGGCACGTCCCTCAAACTCACCCTTTGGCATTCTTACGCGGCGCTTCACCTTTCCTCGCTTCGCTCTCGCTCACTTCGTAAATCTGAAACAGCCGATCCTGCCCCTCCGTAAATGGCGGTAACAACTTTGCATAAAACTGTCCTATTATATTTGATGAATTGTTATAAATCGTCCCAAAATTTCTATGCAAGGCAAATCCTTCATGAGACGAATTATTGACTTCATTATCACTAATCTCAGCGATATGATCGCCACAGTTCGAAGATCGCAGACTTTATTGCTAATCGTCCTAGCCATTCTGGTCGGGCTCGGCGGGGGAATTGGCGTTTGGTTATTCAAATTAATTTATAACCTGCTCCAGACATTCATGTTCCAAACTGCAGGCGGATGGCTTGCGCCGTTTGGCAAGTGGACTCTGGCATTGATTCCAGTGATTGGTGGGCTGGCGGTTGGATTATTCAATCACTATTTTCTGAAAGAAGAAAAAGTTCATGGCACGGCTGCGGTCATGCAATCCGTTGCGTTATCAGGCGGACGATTGCCTTATCAAAGTGCTCCCGCCAAAGCCGCAGCTGCCGCGCTTTCACTAGGAAGTGGCGCGTCAGTTGGACCGGAAGATCCTGCCGTTCAAATCGGCGCCAACATCGCATCCATGTTTGGGCAATGGCTTCGTTTATCAGACGAGAGAGTGAAGATATTGGTGGCAGCGGGCGCTGGGTCTGCGATTGCGGCAGCATTCAACGCCGCCGATTGCAGGCGTCTTCTTTGCCCTCGAACTTATTCTAGGAGAAATCAGCGGGAATGCGCTCTGGTTGATTCTCGTTTCAACGGTTGTTTCCTCTGTCTTCACGCAAGCCGTTTCAGGAAATGCACCCGCCTTTCAAGTGCCAGCTTATCAATTTCATTCAGCATGGGAATTGCCTTTATATCTTTTGCTGGGATTGGTTGCAGGGCCGATCTCCGCGTTATATGCAGACCTGCTTTATAGGTTCCAAGATATTTATAGCGCATGGCACGTAGCAGATTGGATCAAGCCCGCCAGCGCGGGTTTGATTTTAGGGATTGCGGCGTTGTTTATTCCACAGGCGCTTGGGACCGGTTACAGTTCCATCGAAGAAATTCTAAACCAAAACGGTTTCACATTGAGCTTCTTGTTAATCCTTGCCGTTGCAAAATTAATTCTAACGCCACTTAGCCTCGGAAGCGGTTTCAAGGGCGGCGTTTTTGCGCCTTCCTTATTTATCGGTGCGGCATTAGGTGGCGCCTTTGGCGTAGCCGTCGCGCATCTATTCCCAGGGCTTGGGATCGATTCGAGCGCGTTCGCTCTCGTCGGCATGGCAGCATTCTTAGCAGGTGCGGTGCGCGCGCCGTTGACCGCGGTTATCCTGTTATTTGAAATGACAAATGATTATCACATCATCCTGCCACTGATGTTTTCGGTAGCGGTCAGTTTGTTGATAGCACAACGCATCCAACGCGATTCGGTTTATGGAATCGGCCTGGCGCGTCATGGCATTCGCCTCGACCGCGGTCGCGATGTCGATGTATTGGAAGCCATTACCATTGGCGAAATCATGCTGAAAGATACAACTGCAATACGCGAGTCTGATTCTTTGAAGAAAGCTGCCGACCTTTTGGAAAAGAAGCGGCATCATGGTTTGCCAGTGGTCAACGCTCGCGGCAGGCTGGTTGGTGTGCTTTCTTTACAGGATATAGATCGGGCTAAAGACTTGAAAGCAAAAGTCAAGGAGATTTACACCCGCGATCTTCAAGTGGTTTTTCCCGATGACACGCTGTCCTCAGCATTACGGCAAATGAGCGAGCATGATATTGGACGCTTACCAGTTGTGTCGCGCACTGATAAACAAAAACTGCTGGGCGTTCTACGCCGCGCGGATGTCATCCATGCTTATAACCTTGCACTAGCACGCCGCGTGGAACAGCGACATCACGAAGGCAGTGTGCGACTGGATGCGATGACGCCCGACCGCGTGGATGTTACAGATGCTATTGTTGAAGTCGGAGCGCCGATTGCCGGAAAGAAAATGAAGGAAATTTCTTTTCCAAAAGAATGCGTGATTGCCTCGATTCGACGCGGCTCGAAAGTCATTATCCCTCATGGCGAAACAACCGTTCAACCTCGGGACATTCTCATAATCGTTGCACAGGGAAAGTCGCGTGAAGAAGCAGTGAAACTTTGCCGGAAAGCTTTCTAGCGGACGATCAATACAGGGCACGACGAATGGTGACCACTTTGTGGCTGGTGCTTCCTAGAATTAATTCAGCCATGCTGCTCGAGCCACGCGAGCCTATCACGATCACACTACTTCCGCGCGTCTTTGCCATGTTGATGATGGCTTCTGCGGGTGAGCCCTCGATTAATTCGATAGGCAACTCGCTTGGAATTTTTCCGACCGCGTTCTGTGCCATTTGAAGAATCTCATTGGCTTCTTTGAGGCGCGCTACAATCGCTTGTTCCCGATTTGGTTCGCCAAGATAGCGCGGTATGCTTATCGAAAGCAACGACAATGCGCAATATATCGGACTTCATGACGCGCGAGATCGCCTGCCTCCTTCGCGACGCGCATGGAATGCTCAGAACCTAGTGATTCACGGGACATCCGCTATTTGTTTAGCCATGATTACAATACAATACGTTCCCTAGATTAGGGCGTGCTATCTTTCCGTTTGTCTGACCTCAATTCTAAGCATCCAGATGATAGGTATGGTAAGGGTTCTCGCACGGGTTACCCCAGGCTATGTGCATCTCACGGGCCGTCAGGTCGATCACCATGGCGTTGATGGTCTTCCCACGATCCAGCGGGTCGTTGGCATCTACTGAGTGATTGCAGATCGCCCGAGAGTAATTGACATGGTCGCGCTGAATTGCCTGCAGTGTCGCTATCGTATGCTGGACATCGTGTTTGACCAATCGCCTAGCGCGGAAGTATCGCACATAGGATGCGATCATGCCTACTGGCTCGCGCTCAAACTCTTGCATGGCCGGTGATAGATAATGATTGGTGTGCACGATGTACCCATCATCTCCATTAAGAATGGCAAAATGACGAGCGGAAACCTCCACCGAGTACAACTCTCCACTCTCATGTGCCAACACATGGTTGTAGCCAGCTGCGCGTTGGCCCGGAAGCACGGATTGGATGGCTTGATCCGGCGTTTTACTGGCTAGCACGGCGCGGGCAACCACGACTCGTGGAATGCCAATGCGGGAATCGTTGGGAAACACGGAATCGCACAGCTGGGCAATGCCGTAGGCATTGAACCCAATGTTCGGCAGCCAGCAACCGTAGGTCATTGCAAGGAAAGGACATTCGTTCTTAGGTGTAGCATGGATGATGAATACATCGTTCTCATCCTCCGGCACCCAATCCTCGTTGTGCGCCAATAACACATGACCATTCGCAGTACAATCGTCGCTGATCGCGAAGCTGGTGCAGCGAGTCAGTTGCAAGGCATCATCCGTAAGCGCTTCCATGACATTGACCACAGACACATCATCTATGGAAACATTGGCTCCTTCGGCGATGCCGGTCAGTTCCTCGACATACTGGGGGTAGCATTTCTGGGCAACGATCATATATTTGCGAGCCCTGATCCGGGCTCCCTCCCAAGTTAATTCGAGGTGGTTATAGGCGTCAGACAGCAGTTTTCCTCCACTCTCGATGCTGTGCTGGACCTGCTTGCGGCAAGCTTCGCCGATCTGGCGCCCCATCTCGCGGTGTGTGCCGGAGATGCGGATCAGTGGGGGAGGATTGGGATGAGGAGGAATCTTGGTTTGAAGCGTCATATTACTTTGACGTGGATTGAAATATTCATAAAAATTGCTTCTCTGCAGATGTGAACTTTATTGGTTGGACGCAAATACTCTTGCGGTGTATGCAGAAATTCCATCACACTCTCTCGCCACTCAATTAAGTATCACCATAGCAACATCTTTGATATCTACATGTTCAACGTTCTTCTATAGAAGCTATTCGTTGATAACATCGGTATAGAGAGACACACGGGCTTCGTTTCCACTTCACTTCTTTCAATTTGCTCATGATCTAAATTAAATGATTTTGCATCACGGTTTTTCCAAAATCCTTTTACTTGGTGTTCGTTGAACAGGAATGGCTGGGAGTGCTTCTATTCCATGCTTATCCAATTTCAAATAAACGGTATTCGCCTCATAGTGATCAATCTGGCTCACAGGGATGGTCACATCCTTTTGTCCCCAGGGATGATCTTCTCGGAGCACTAGATGTGTAATGTGGTCGTTGTCCGGGTTGATCAGGAATTCATCCACATGTCCAATGGCCCCATCTGTGGCTTCAACGTCCGTTCCTCTCCGAATGGCGAGTTCGTTGGCGGGAATCTCTACGTTGTCAAGCCTGATGCGATTAGCTACTGGAGCATAAAAGGGCCACTTGAGATATGCGTCTGCACCTGATAACTCAGAGGGGAGGAATTCTATTGGATCAAATACTGGCATCTTCCATAGCTGCTCGCGGCTGCAATTCAACCGGATTGACTCTGGTGTGCTTTCTACAACATGATCGATGGACACCAGATACCTGATTTCCGGAAACAGTTCGTGACGAACCACGACATGGGTTATTTTTTCGGTGGTCGGCATCAAGATCACATGAGTTGATTGGCCACCCGGGCCATCAGTGCAGCTTACTTTGGCATTGATTGAAATATCCATAAAAATTACCTCTTTGCTGTAGACATGAATTTATTGATTGGACACGAATACTCTCGCGACTCCATTATGTATCAACGATAGAAACATCTTCGATACCTTCTTGCTCAAAATGGTGTTATGGTAGCTATTCGTTGACGACATACGTGTAGAGGCGCACGGTCCCGTCGCTTTCCTCTTTGCGATAGATGCCTTGAATTTCGTTTTCGAAGCCAGGAAAGCGGTTGCCTCCTTCTTCGAACACCCGGAAGTAATCAAGCATCGGAAGCGCCCGTTCATCATACCGTTCGCCGGGCACGACCACGCCGATACCCGGCGGATAAACCAACGCGAGCGTGGCGGCGATGCGACCACTGATTTGCTCAATCGGCAAAAGCTCTACGTTGTTGCGTACGAGTTCATTCATGGCTTCCTGCGGGGTCATTGCTATTTCGGGAAAATGCGTCGCACGAAACTGCTCGCGCTGCAATTGGCTGGCTTTGCGCTCGCGATAGAACGCATGCATCTGCGCGCATAGGTCGCGCAGGCCCACGCCGGCATAGCGGGCGTGGTGAGCCGCTACGAAAGAAGGGATGACCTCGTCCAGCGGCGTATTCTCGTCATGCAGCTGTTTGAATCGGATGAGCGCGGAGAGGAGCGTGCCGGCCTTGCTCGATTCCAACCCTGGCGTCAATAGGAAGAGAATACTGTTCAGATCGTTCTTCTCGGGGACGATCCGTTGTTCGCGCAGAAACTCAGCGACGATCGCCGCCGAAATGCCATGAGCAGCATAGTCACCCGTAGCGCGATCAAAGCCGGGTGTCAGCAATGTCAGCTTGTTGGGGTCGGTCATTACATAGCCGGTCTTCAAGTGGCTAAAGCCATGCCATTTCTCACCGGGTACGAGTTCCCAGTAACGCACATCACTCGCCAGTTCGTCGGTCGGAATATCCTCCCAGCGTTCGGCGCGGCCTTGCACCTGAATAACGTCCGGCACAAACGGGTCGAAGAACCACTGTCGCGCCGGGTCCTTTTCGATTTCTTCATACTCATGGTGCAGGGCGCGAATCTTCTTACGCATTTCGATGCCAAGCTTGATCGTGTCTTCCCAGAGCACCTCGCCGGAGCGGCCCTTCATCATTTGCGCGCCAACATCGAGCGACGCAAACAGCGGATAAAACGGCGAGGTTGATGAGTGCAGCATGAACATCTCGTTGAAGCGCCGATGACTGACCTGACGATGCTGACCCTCGAGATGCGCATCCTTTACGTGAATTTGCGAAGCCTGTGAGAATCCCGCCAGTTGCTTGTGGGTTGATTGAGTAGCCATGATTCCTGGAGCATCGGGACCTAGCCCATCGAGACCCATTGCGAAATGACCCTTGAAGAGGGGATGGAACTTCATGAAACCTCCCCATGCCTCGTCAAACATGATGTACTCGCACAACGCTCCCAACTTTTCGATCAACATACGTACATCGTAAATGGTGCCATCGTAGGTGCATTGTTCGATAACCGCAACCCGGAACGGCCGCTTGCGCTGCCATGCATCCGGATCCTTGATCAGCGGGTTCGTCCGAATGGCATCCCGGATGCGTTTTTCATCGAGTGCATCGAAATCGATTGGCCCAATCATGCCCTGAGCATTGCGATCGGTTTCCAGATAGACCGGTATGCCACCGCCGAATACCATTGCACCTTGCAGGGCTGCCTTATGGTTGTTGCGGTCGAAGAGCACAAGGTCACCTGGCGCGACAAGCGCAGTCAACGCGATTTTGTCCGACGTGGACGTGCCGTTCAGTACGAAATAAGTACGGTCCGCCCCGAAAATGCGGGCGGCGGCCTTCTCAGCCGCGAGCGCCGGGCCCTCGTGAATCAGCAGATCACCCAGTTCCACCACCGAGTTATCAATATCGTTCCGAAAAACCGCCTCGCCTAGATGCTCGACAAATGCGCGGCCAATCGGACTTTTCTGATAGAAGACTCCCCCGTTATGTCCGGGACATGTCCACATCTGGTTCCCTTGTTCAGCATAGTCAACCATCGCGCCAAAAAAGGGCGTCTTCAGCGACTCCGCATAGCTTTGTAAGTGACTGACCAGGTTGCGGGCAATGAACTCCGGTGTGTCCTCATCAATGAACACGTACCCCGTTACCTGACCGAGTACCGCCACCGGAATTTCCTTGAGCAAGTGTCGCTTCGCCAGAATGAACACTGGGACATCCAGACCACGCTCGCGGACAAACCGCACAAACGCATCAACCTCGCTTTCGGGTTCCTTTAGCGACCATTCAACGATCACACAGCCGAAGCTGGCATCGCTCCGGATTGCCGAGCGCGCCTCAGCTGTCGTGACACTGAGCGTCGTTGGATAGCCAAGGCGCCCAAGTTCATCGACGATGCGCTGCAGCCGCGACGAAGAGAGCGTCGGCGGTACTGGCATGGAGCTGCAAATTAGAAAACCGAACAGCTTATCGTAATCCATTCAATGCCTCAATTCAGGGATCAACATTACGCGGCTCACGCTATCGGACAGGATTTAGGAGCCGACAGGAAACAACTCCGCGGTTCCTCCAGCGACTTGAATCCGCGGAATTGCTATTTTACAAATCCTTAATCATTTGACTAAAGATGCTGCAGAGCATCAATCTGCAGTTCCGGCTGCTAGCGCTTCCTTCTTTCCAGCCGTCTTCCAACTTTTCTTCTTCAGCTTCAAGAAGACCAACGGCGGCAGTGCCAATACCGCCGTGCCGATTATCATGATCGCAATATACAGTGGACCTGACATGGGGATGCCACCGATCGGTAGCAGGCTAATGACGAATGTCAAAGCCGTAGCTAGGAAACCCAAACCGCCTACGATCCAGACACCGATTAAGCCACCCGGAATCTTGAACGCGCGCGGCGTATTTGGCTGTGAATAGCGCAACTTGATCAGCGCGGCAAAGATGAACAGATATGCGATACACAACAATGTTACTGTCATGGCTGACATAATCCAGTAAGCGGTGTTGACGCCTGGAATGAAGACGTACACTAGTGAGATAACTGAGCCGATCACGGCTTGCAGGATCAATACACCTGTCGGAGCACCGTTCTTGTTATGGCGCGAGAACAGAGGCGGAAGGTTGCCCTCGGTGGCGACGACGCCCAACCCCATGGCAGGTCCGATCAACCACGCGGCCAATAGAGGTATTCCACCCACCACCACGAGAATGGCGAGCGGTGCGAGCATCCAAGTCAAATTGTCGGCAGCCAAAAAGGCTTGGAAAGCTTGCATCAAACCCGCTGACAATTTGAGCTTATCCAGCGGAATGACAATGGCAATCGCTAGTGTACCGACCACCGTTAACACGAAAATAACCAGCGCAGACAACAGCATCGCTTTCGGGTAATTCGTCTGAGGATTGCGGACTTCCAAGGCGTGAAAACCCGCCATCTCCATGCCTGCAAACATCAGTACGATCGTGGCGAGGAAGGGAAGCGTGCTAATATTGATCGATGGTACGAGGGCACCCAGTGTGAACGGCGGTAGCTGGATTGCCTTGGCGGCGAACATATATACCACACCAAGCACGATGACTAAACCGGCCGGAAAGAGCGAACCTACAACCACCCCATAAGATCCGAAACGACTCGAGGCCTTTGAACCCAATAGCGCGATGAATGTGGTACCCCAGAAGATGATCATCATCACCGTGAACATATACAGACCGTTGTTAGCCAGTGCCGGATCAAGCACGAAGGCGAACGTGGAGGCGAGGAAGGCAAGGATCGTGGGAAACCAAACTAGGTCATTCGACCATTCGCAGAAGACGGCAATGAAGCCCGAAGTGTCGCCGAAGGCTTCCTGCACCCAGGCGTAGACACCGCCACCCTTTGGCCAGCCGGTAGCCAGTTCCGCGCCCGCCAAGCTCAGCGGGATCAGGAAGGTGATTGTGCCAATGAGGTACCACCCGATGGATGACCAGCCAAACTCGGCCATTGGCGGAAGGTTGCGCAGGCTCAGCACTGCAGCAACATTGATCATCGCCAGCACAAATACGCCCAGTGCTTTGACATTACTCTTTTTCTTGTTCATAGAATTTTTCTCCTTTTATTAATGCCTCATCCCGTTTCCTCAACCTACGCTAGAGGAACACAGAGATGAAGGTGTAAACATCATTTCAAGCAATACACGTAATACGTTCCATCTTTGTTTTCCACGCCGTGTGTTTCATGTCTGAAGCTGGGGAAGCGGCGGTCCCACGCCTGCAGCGCGCGCAAATACCCAAGATAGGGGCTGTCATTGCTGCCGACGTTCTCGCCAGGCATCAACATTGGAATGCCGGGCGGATACGGAACAACGCCGGTCGCCACAATCCGATTCGCCATCTTGTCAATCGCAACGTGTTCGACTTCGTTGTGCACCAGTTTCGAATAAGTGTCGGCCGGTGTAAGCATAGGGACAGGCAGCGTCGAGAAGGCCGCATCCTGTACTTTCAATTGATTCGTTTCTTTCATTTGTGAAAACATCTCATTAGCCAGATCGCGCAGACCCATACCTGCGTAGCGCGTGGGCGCGCCCGCCTCGCTGGCGATCAATACTTCGTTCAGCGGCGCGTTGGCGTCGTAATCTTCTTTAAAGTGCAGCAGCGCGTTGATTAGCGTACCATATTTGCCTTTGGTCACGCCGAGCGAGAAAAGGAACAAGATCGTGAAGTCGGTAGTCTTCTCGACTTGAATGCCGCGCTGATCGAGATAGGCCGTGACCAGCGTGGCGGGAATGCCCGTCTTCTCGAAGGCTCCGTCGTTTGCCAAGCCAGGCGTCACCACTGAAACTTTGATTGGATCGAGCATGCAGTAGCCGTCTTCCAGATCCTTGAAACCGTGCCACGTATCGCCGGGATGCAGGATCCAGCAATCGGGATTGGTAATCAGTAGCTCATCGGGCGCATCGGCAAAGGCGATCTTCTTACCAGTCCCAGGATCGGTAACATCATCGGCATTCCAGGTACTGAACATCCAATCACTCTTCGCAGTGACGTCGCGATAAGCGCGGCACAATGCTTTGCGGAAGGCTACGGCTTCTGTGATCGATTCAGTCGTGAGCGTGAGGCCGCCGACGCCATCCATCATCGCCGCTGAAATTTCGTTGGAGGTAATGATGGCATATTGCGGCGAGGTGCTGGCATGCATCATGAACGCTTCGTTGAAACGCGCATTCTCTACCGGGTTACGCCCGTCGCGCACGTTGATAAGTGAGGCCTGCGACAACGCCGCCAGCAACTTGTGCGTGGATGTCGTTGCAAAGATCGTTGGCTTGTCCTTTGGATAGTCTTTAGGATCGCCATACATGCCAAAGCGGTCTGTGTAGATCGGGTTAAAGCGCGCATATCCGTACCATGCCTCATCGAAGTGAATGCGATCGACACTCTGGTCTAGCAAATCCACGACGCGCGGTACAAGATAGATTAAGCCGTCGTAGGTGGAATTGGTGATGATTGCGTGAATGGCTTTCTGAGCTTTGTCCTTGGCTAGAGAATTGGTGGCGATGGAAGTTTTCACAGCTTTGGGCGTCAAGCTCTCGGGATGGATTGGGCCAATGATGCCGAGGTGATTACGCGTGGGTAGCAGGTACGTTGGAATGGCGCCCGTCAACGTCAATGCTTGCTCGATCGATTTATGGGCGTTGCGATCACACAAAACATAATCACCGCGCGTGACGGACGACATCATGATTACACGATTAGAAGTAGATGTCCCATTGGTCACTGTGTATGATCGCTGCGCGCCGAAGACGCGCGCCGCATATTTCTCGCTCTCCCCGATTGGCCCACTGTGATCCAACAATGAACCCAACTCACCAACACTGATTGAAAGATCGGAGCGCAACAAATTCTCGCCAAAATAATCATAGAAGATACGTCCTACTGGTGACTTCAAGAAGGCTGTGCCGCCCGTATGGCCGGGCGTGTGCCACGAATATTCATATGTCTGAGCAAAGCTGATCAGAGCTTTGGTTAGGGGAGGCACAATAGCCTCGCGGTAACGGCGGATGGCAGCTAGGACGCGGCCCGCGATGAAGAAGGTAGTATCCTCCAACATCCAGATCAATTCATCGGCTTCGCGCATCACTTCACTAGTTAGTGTAGATGCATCGTCGCGCTTGGCAATAAGAAAGATCGGGATGTGTTTATTGCGCATACGAATAAACGCCAGTAGCGCTCGGGCTTTGTCGTGCGCCACATCTTCATCGCCCAATGTCCAGTCCAGCAAGATGCCTTCCAGCGATGGATCAGTAAGTGTTACAGCCTGCCCGTCGGCATCAGATGTTGCTTCAATAACGGCGATATCACGGTCGCGCAGTTCCTGGGCCAATGCGCGGGCGGCGCGGCCGCTGGCTGTCTGTGCCGTGAGTTCATCATCAACCATCAATACTTTCATGTTGATCAATTCTTCACTATGTGTCATATGCTATCTCCTGCTTGGAATTCTTCTGTCAACTATCAGACGATTAGGACCAGCGCCTGTGCACCGGGAAAGTTGGCAGAGACTCGATGCCGTGCTTATTGAGTTTCAGAAACATGGTTCCATCGAGAGTCTTATCCATTGCTGAAAGGGGGATGATCACATCTTTCTTTCCCCATGGATGTCCTTCCCGCATCACCAAATGGGTAATGAGGCCGTTCTTCGGGTTGACCACGAATTCGTCGACTTTTCCCACGTAGCCGTCCTTCGCCTCTACACGTGTACCACGACGCACAGCCAGTTCCCCTGAGGGGATCTGTTGAGTTTTCACGGAATCGTATGCTTTTCCTTCAGAGGTAACATAGGGTAAGTAGTAGTATGATCCCATCCCATACATTCCCGCGCCATACACAAAATTCTCACTAGGCACCTTCTCTTCAATGAAATCCGTTTGGACAAACGGATCCATCTTCTCCAATTCTGCCTTGCTACAGCGAAGTTGTATCGTATCGACGATGGTGGCCGATACAGCCTCAACCGGTACAATGTACTCTGTGTTGGGAGACAAATCCTCTCTCACCACCAGATGAGTTACTTTCTCTATAACCGGGTTTATCAGCACGTACACTGAACGCCCACAGACACCATCCGTGCACTCAACTTGCGCTTGCAAAGGAATCTCCATCTTTTACCTCCAAACAAATTATCCGGATCGCAACACCAGTTGGTTTAGGCTTGAATATCCAGTAGATCATGATAAAACAAACATTCCCCGACCGCATCCATCGGTTGGGGAATGTTGATCTCCGCCACTTGGGGGAGATCATTCCTTCGCATTACTCTGTTTCGTGTGAGAGCCCGTGAGACATCTTAGAGTAAAAAAATTAGGTGGGATTTTTGGAATCTGAAATAATTATATTGATTGGCGGCCAATGGTATGGATTGTTGAGGAATTTTCACGGGAAAGAAAAACCAGAATGCCATCCTTGCAGATGGCATTCGTGGCGCGCTGCGGCTTCCTTCTTATTACTTGAGGAGGAATGCCACAACTCTGAGTTTTTATATTTGTTCTAGCTACTTGACTTATCCGTGCGATAAAGCATGGATGAATGACTAAGTAGCTAAGACACGGGACAAGTTTTATCTTAAACAAAAACAAGAACTCTACTAGCATCAACTAGCGGAATCGATTATTGCTTGCGGACGGTCTTCGTTTTGAGCAGGATTGCCAACCAGGAGAAGAATGCAATACCAAGGCAGCTGAATGCAAAATCAACCGGACTGGAATGGCGAGTGGGCAAGAATCGTTGAGAGAATTCTTCCAACCCAACGAAGACAGCAAGAATCAGACCTGCTCCAATCGCGATGCGCTTCCGATTTAATGAGGGACGTTCTTCAAAAAGGCTGAGGTCGACCACAAAGCTCAGAAGCCCAAAGAGAACGAAATGGCCGCCCCAGTGTCCGCCTGGGAAGCTATAAATGAGCCATAATTTTCCAAGATGTCCGGTATCAGCCAAAGCGACGATGGCAATCATGAAAACGCTAAAGAAAATGGCCCAATACTTCATCATAAGATTTCCTCCAGCTAAAAAATTGATCCATGAATGGCAGCACTCGAAATCTTCTTCCGCATTACCAAACCGTTGAGTCTTTGACTGTTTTTCTTTCAACATAGTAAGGGGCGGGATAATCCCATCCCTGGAAAAAATTTGCCTCAAATGTTAATCGGCCAGTGCCAGTCACTCCAAGGGAGTGGATAACTTGCGAGTAACTCGCCGAACTGCAGCGTGAGTGCTAAGACCATTACTTTTCTCAGCAGGAACGCCCAAAGGGAAATTATAGTGAATCGTCACAGTATGGGTTCCAAGTTCTATTTTACTCACAAACTGGGAAAGCAAATTCTTAGTTTTGAGAACATCGCGGCTATCATTGGCTTCCTCAATCTTTTTCCTCCAAGTGTCCACCACCAGTGCAAACGCCTCGGGCGTGAGTTGGAATGCATCTAGTTCGCGTTCTGCATTCAGAACTTTTAAGCGCAAGGTTAGTTCCGATTTATCTAGTTTCAACTCCCTCAGGCGTATTGTAATCTCGTCCAAATCGCCGGTACCCTCTGCTAATTTCATTAATCGCGCCAACACCCTTTCTATATCAGTAAGGTTCTTTTTTACATCGTTAATTTCTTGATCTATTGTATTGGTATTTAGCAAGTTTTTCTGAGTCTCTTCCCACAATGCTTCGGCATAAGACGGAGATAGAATTTTCTTAATCACGGCATCCAGGACAGCCTTGTCAGCCTTGCGAGTATTTACGCTCTGTGCGTTTGGACAGTTGGTAAATCCGCGTTTGCGGTCCCTATTTCCACACACATAACACTTATAATTTTTCGCAGTATGTAAAATCATTGCAGCGCCGCAATGAATGCAGACTGCTAGCCCTGACAAAAGAGATGGATGAAGTATGCGCCTCGGGTGAAATGGTATTCCGCGTTTTCCAAAACTGGGCATTGACTCTCTAACCTTTTGTACGCCATCCCATAATTCCTGGGTTATCAATGGTTCGTGGTGATTTGGTACCTCGAGTTCACCTGCTTTCCCAATACCTAAATACGATTTGTTTTCGAAATGGCTTGCCCATGAATTCTTGGACGAGTAAAGTTTTTCATTGGTAGCTTTGGTAATCTCTGCATAACTTTTGCCCTGAGCGCGTAATTCCCATGCACGAACCACTAGCGGTCCCAGTTCTAAATCAATAATCCACTTGATACCAGTCCGCTCTGATCCATTTCTTCTAATGCCTATATTATCTCTTACTGCAAGATAACCTTTCGGCGGTTGTCCACCGTTGCTATAGCCTGCTTTTACGGTATCTGCGATTGCACGTTTAATTCTCTTTCCAAGTTGAATTGAAAAATCAGCATTGGTATACGCCTTCACCGAAAGTAAGATTTGACCAGCTATTCCTTCGGGGATTTCTTCGGTTAGTGAGTGAATAGCCAAACCTTCGCGCATCAGGCCAAACAAGTGATAGTTGAAATCTGCCACATCACGAGAAAAGCGGGAGTATTCCCAAATCAACAGACCAGCTGGGCGCATATCTTCGGGCGCGGTTACAACATCGCTTATCATTTGTAAAAACTGTCTACGATTCGTTGTCTTTCGGCCACTTGCAGTATCTGCGTAGATCTTGACCAAAATCAAGCTGTACTCTTCACAATAACCGGTAATCGATCTTTGTTGTTGTCCTATACTTTGTTCTTGATTAGGTCCACCACTATCACGCAAATAAGCAATTACCATGGCACCAGGCGGCAAACTCGCAGGTGGTTTATAAATATATTCGCTCATGCCATTTGCATCTTTTCTGGATTCGGAATGATTCTTCCATGATCATTGACAAGCAAGCCCTCTGCAAGAAGAAGCTGCACAGTTTCCGCAAGATCAGACGCTAGGACAGGCAATGCGTTTATTTGTGCAGTGTATAGGTCGGTGTAGTGACTCCCGCCCATTTCTTTGATCTCTATATCTGGTGATCTTCTTGTCATTCTTGCCTTGCTGTTTTCCTACCGCTTTAATGTGTCGATGCTTGTAATTGCAAAACATCTTTGATCAAAGCGTGCAAATTGCCGCCACTCAGGTAATAATCGGTGATGTCTTTATCGCCTTCCCGTAGTGAGGGAATGTGCAATCGTTGTGTATGATGTAACCACGCTAATTTCGCCGCGCCCTTCTCACCTGCTTCATCCATGTCGTAAGCAAGAATGAAGCAGGAAGGGCGTAGCAAATAAAGCCCCCATGTTGCAAGGTTTATCTCGGTCGTTGAGCTGGCTAGTGTGATAACGTCTGCCAGGTCGCGAGATTCCTGCAACAATAAGAGCGTGTCAAGTTCACCTTCGCAAAATATAGCGGGACGGTCGTGGGTAAGAGTGTCGGCAAGATAAAGCGCTTGCTTGCCGCCGCGCACATGCTTGTATTTTTGGCCATCCCGAGGATGGGATGGACGCATTTTCAAATACCAAACCGTAGAACCAATCGCCCCGGGTATCAAAATGCCCTCATAGAAATAGAGTGGGTGTGGATCACCATTCGGCGTTCCCCACATTATTGGATTCTCTCTAAAATTTTTGGGAACATAACCGATATGCGCCGCACAAATGCTGGGATCGCTTAGCCCGCGTGCCCGCAGCCATTCAAGCGCATCATGGCCGCGGTCATCCCAAAGAGCGTCTTCAGCTCGCTCTACCAATGCCCAGGCACGCTCCTGCCATTTCTCGCCGGGTGGGTTGTCCGGATATTGCACGGACGGTTCCTGCCTCGGTCGGTTCGGAATGGCATGATCGATCTTCAATATTCGCAGAGCATCCTGATAACTTACGCCGCGATATTCCATAATCCATTTCACTGGACCACCTTGCTTGCCGCAGGACCAGCATTTCCAAAATGGGGAGCGATTTAAATCGCCATTCGTCACGGTCAGGGACGGCTTCTGATCACCGTTTTTATGCCCAGGGAAAGGGCAGTGATAGAGCATCCATCGGCCGGATTTATGGCCCTGCCCCAGATCGTTCTCAATCAAAGCGATTAAGTTAATTTTTGGGTGTGTTTCCATGTTTGCCTCTTATTTGGTGGTTTAGCGAGTTATAGCGGTTATAAGAGTTCACGCGGTACTAGACAAAAAACATTTGATGTATGTGAACCGTTATAACTACCTAAACTTTTATTTACTCGACCAGGGAGTAATAAACGCTGCCTCTTACGTTTTCGCGCTTCACGATGCCCTCGGTGACAAGATCCTGGAGCCTCGTATGTAAGTTGCCTTTTGCCTGACCAGTGGCATCTTCCAACTGAGATAGGTTGCAACGCCCCAGATTCGTCAACGCATTTAAGATTTGTTGACGTCTTTCGGTTATCTCGATTTTTTCCGCGTCGCCTTCGCTATACCATTGGCATAGACCTTTATCGAAGCGCAATTTAAGGCTGTAGGCATCTTCCAGGTCGCGTCCCTCAATGTCAATCTTCACGCCCTTGCCGCGCTCCTTGTAGAGCCTCCAAACTCCATCGGCAACTCCAACCTTTGCGATACCCCCGTATAACGAGGTGATAGCCGATTCGTTTTCATCGTTACGCTTGGGCTCGTGATCGATAAACATAATCGTCCGGTCTTTAGCTTGGGCGAATTCCTGAAATGGTGACAACGCATCGGTCATCAATTCTCCTTTAAGCTGGTTGACATTGATTGCACGGCTGAACGTGTCAATAATCGTTAAAAGATAATTTCGCCGTTCGATGTACGCCAATAAACGTTTACCACCCCCAAGATTTAATGGGCCAATTTGATCGCGGAAATCTTTTGGCAACATGAAGTCAATGTCGACATCGCTCGGCCATTGCTGCAGTCGCATGCGTTTCTTCAATCGCCGTTCACCATCTTCAAGAGCAAGATACAGAACCCTGCCGCGCTTCACAACCTTTTCAAAAATTTTTCGGCCAGTGGAGACTGCGACGCTAAGCTGACCAGCGAGCCAAGATTTTCCAACTTTTGGCTTTCCGTAAAGGAACCAGGCGCCTGAAGTAAGAAAACTCTCGACGAGGCTTGTCATCTCCGGGTAATCAGTTTGTAAAATTTGACCGGCAGGTATTGTGTTCAGCGTTGGTAGCAGCGCATCGATACCTAGAGCCGCGTGATCAGCACCGATCGCGTTCGTGAGCATGTTTAGATTGAAGCGTTCGTACTGTGATCGCATTTCAGGCGGTAATACTTGCAGATATTTTTCCCAAAATGCTTTCGCATCTTCAATAGATGTGATATGATGCGATTGATCGTTCTTCTGACGCTCGCTCAGCGTCCTTGGACTTGCCTCGGCGGTTGCACCCGCTGAGGCTTTTTCTATTTTGTCGCTCATTGTATTACTCCTTTTTTGTTCAAGATTTTTCTTTCATTTTCCGATAGGCTCCACTATCGGAACTCATCGTTCATTGGTCAGGAAAACGAAAAGCCCCTTCCGTTTGGAAGGGGCTTGTAAGTTAATACAATCCGGCTATCGGATCACGTCAATTTTTTTCTGGCCACATTAACTGCTATTTTATCCAAATCGCAAATTTTGTCAAATCCAGATTTGACCATCAACCAGGGTTTACTGCTTCGTGGCTTGCAGTTGCGATGGAGTTAGGCCGTCGAGTAAATATACCTGTACATGATTAGCGTGATCAGCAAGATCAAGGTTTTGAAAAGCGCTACAGAGATTGGTAAACGAGATAATAATGGTCATATCCCAACTAATGTACCAACACAACGACAGGACACCTATCTTTTGCGATCTTGAAACTGTGTAGCGTATTCCTCCTTCCTTGAACTTGAGTTTGTTGTTGACGAAGCCCAACATATGCACCTCATTCAGCAGGCTGGCGTAATTACGCCAGGCGTGATTACGCCAAGGCCCCTACTGGCATATGGGCCTCCTGGCGGGAGGCATGCCCACTTATTTTTGGGGCTTTCTCTATAGCCTCCGTGCAACTTGATTAAGATTTTATGAGAGACGAAATTAGAATTGGCACTTTGCCTTTGCTTTTGTTTACGAGTGTGTTTACTGATGTGTTTACGGGTTGTTTACGTTGTGTTGACCAGCCAGTAGGCCGGGATGACTGGCTACATCCGCACAAGAGGTGGACCACTTCGGAGAAAGGAGTCGCAGAAGACTGCGGAAATATTATTCAAAGGCTTGCGCGCAGGCGGGTTTGGCTGTATCCTTGATTTTATTTCCGGGAGACAACACCTTGTTTGAGCAAACGTTCAAGAACATCGATGACAAACTTTGGAAAGACGCGGGCTGTTCCAGCGAGTTGGATTATGTGGAGCAGACTTCCTGGATTCTATTCTTGAAGTATTTGGATGATCTGGAGAAAGACCGCAAGGACGCGGCAGAGCTTTCGGGGAAAACATACACACCCATCATTGATAAGAAATTCAAATGGGATGTGTGGGCGGCGCCGAAAAACGGGGACGGAAAATTAGATTATCACAAAGCTATGACCGGCGATGATCTGACCGACTTCGTCAATAACAAATTATTTCCGTATCTCAAAAAATTCAAAGAGACTGCCGACCATGCCGATACGATTGAATATAAGATCGGCGAGATTTTCAGCGAGATCAAAAACAAAATCCAAAGCGGATATAACTTGCGCGAGGTCATCAATCTGGTGGACGAGTTGCGCTTCCGTTCATCGTCTGAGAAGCATGAGATGAGCGCGTTGTATGAAGACAAGATCAAGAACATGGGCAACGCCGGACGCAATGGCGGAGAATATTACACGCCGCGCCCGCTGATTAAAACGATTGTCAAAGTAGTTGCGCCCAAAGTTGGCGAGACGATTTACGATGGCGCGGTTGGCTCGGCGGGATTCTTGTGTGAGGCGTTTGAATATCTTAAACGGCAACCCGGTCTCGGCACGCGCGAAGCGAAGCTCCTTCAAGAGAAAACGTTCTATGGCAAGGAAAAGAAATCGCTGGCGTATATCATCGGCATCATGAATATGATCCTGCACGGCATTGACGCGCCGAACATTCTGCACACCAACACGCTGGCGGAAAATCTTTCGGATATTCAGGAGAAGGATCGTTATAACATTGTGCTGGCTAACCCGCCCTTCGGCGGCAAGGAGCGCGCCGAAGTCCAGCAGAACTTCCCCATCAAAACGGGCGAGACGGCGTTTTTGTTTTTACAACACTTCATCAAGATTTTGAAAGCGGGCGGACGCGGCGGCGTGGTCATCAAGAATACCTTCCTTTCGAATACTGATAACGCTTCGGTGAGTTTGCGCAAGCAGTTGCTCGAAACCTGCAACCTGCACACGGTTTTGGATTTGCCGGGCGGAACGTTCACCGGCGCGGGCGTAAAGACCGTGATTTTATTTTTCGAAAAAGGTTCACCCACCAAAAAGATTTGGTTCTATCAATTGAATTTGGATCGCAACCTCGGCAAAACCAATCCGTTGAATGAAAATGACCTGGCGGATTTCCTGAGCCTGCAAAAGTCGAAAGCGGATTCGGAGAATTCGTGGACGGTGGAACTTGCGGATGTTGATCCCGCATCATTCGACCTTTCGGTAAAGAACCCGCACAAGCAAGCGGACTCTGCGCTGAGAGCGCCGCAAACGATTCTCGACGAGATGAAGTCGCTGGACGAGGAGAGCGCGAAGATTATGGAAAAGATTAAGGGGATTTTATGAAGAAGGGTTGGGAAATAAAAAAAATTGGTGATGTATGCGACTTGATGACGGGTGGAACACCAAGCAAAAGTAAGCCAGAGTATTTTGCCAACGGAAATATTAGATGGCTTGTCTCTGGAGACATTCATCAAAAAGAAATCTTTGATTGCGAAGGAAGAATCACTGAAGAAGGCATGAGAAATTCAAATGCAAAGTATTTGCCTGTTAATTCAGTAATAATTGCATTGAGCGGTCAAGGAAAAACTCGCGGCTCCGTAGCATTATTAAGAACCAAAGCCACTTGCAATCAATCTTTAGTTAGCATATGTCCGAAAGATTTAACGGAATTACAACCCGAATATATTTATTTCAATTTGCATGGCAGATACGAAGAAATCAGAAAAATCACTGGCGATGATGAAAAAGATAGACGTGGGTTAAACATGGGCTTAGTTAGAAATATCGAAATTCCCATTCCACCTCTCCCCGAACAACAGCGGATCGTGTCCGTGTTGGACGAAGCGCTTGCGTCCATCGCGCACGCTAAGTCCAGCGCCGAGCAGAATCTAGTCAATACAAGGGAGCTGTTTGAATCGGTGTTGGAAAGAATCTTTGACGATGGAGAAGATTGGGAAGAAAAGTTATTAGGAGATGTGTGTAAAGTAGCAGGGGAATTAACTCGTGATATTGATTCAAGCCTTCCATATATCGGCGCAGACAGTATTAAGTCGAATAGCGGTAGATTATTACAAAAGAAAACTGTCTTAGAACAAGGAATACGAGGACCTGTTAGTTTTTTTTCTGGCAAAAAATTGCTTTACAGCAAAATCCGTCCGTATCTAAATAAAGTGAGTATTACAGACTTCAAAGGATATTGCAGTTCAGATATGTATCCACTTGAGTTCGATAAATCTGTTCTTTATGAATTTGCATCACATTATTTGTTGTCGAAAAGATTTATGAAATCAATTGGCGGTTTTTATGAAAGAGCAGCTATTCCCAAAATAAATAGAGAACAACTTTTCTCAGTTTCATTTCCCGTTCCACCGCTCGCCGAACAACGCCTCATCGTTGGCAGGCTGGAGGCGTTGTCCGCGGAAACGAAGCGGCTCGAAGGCATCTATCAGCGCAAGGTTGAGTCGCTGGAGGAGTTGAAGAAGTCCGTACTGCAAAAAGCATTTGAGGGAGAGTTATAACACCCCCACCGTCACTGCGTGACACCTCCCCCAAATCCGACAATGAAAAGTTTTTATATCAGCCAAAATTTCAGTTGTCGTATTTGGGGGAGGCAGGAGGGGGTCAAAAGTTTGTTTGTATCCGTTGACAAGATGTAAACAAAACGCTATACTTTGTTTACATTGATAAATTAGATGTAAACAAACCATGCCAGCAAATATTATTGGAACTTATATAAAACAACCACAAGGCTATCGAGCCTTTATCCCTTCCCCATTTCCGCCCGCGGGAGCATTTGCCTTTGACGGCTCGATGATCAAAAAGGCCAGTGAGGCTACCAGACTGGTGGGCAAGTTGGATGGTATTACCAAACTACTGCCTGATTTGGATTTTTTCCTGCTGATGTACCTGCGCAAAGATGCCGCCGCTTCGAGTCAAATTGAAGGTACGATGGCAACCATGATTGATGCGATTGAAGCAGAAGTGGGAACCAATACCAGCATTCCCAGCGACGTTGACGACATCCTGCACTACATCAAGGCTCTTCGCTATGGAATGGCTCGCGCCAAAGAGGATAACTTCCCTCTATCTCTTCGCTTTTTGCGCGAACTTCATCGCGAGCTTATGACTCGAGCCCGCTCAAGTCAGTTTGCAAATCCCGGTGAATTTCGCAAAACCCAAAACTGGATCGGTGGCACACGTCCAGATAATGCGCGCTTTGTACCGCCTCCAGCGGCAGAGATGAACCAGTCCCTTGGCGAACTTGAGAAATATATCTATCAGGAAGATGACACTCTTACAATCATCAAAGCAGGTCTTCTGCATGCCCAATTCGAAACCATTCATCCATTTCTGGATGGTAATGGGCGCACAGGCCGCATGTTCATCACATTTTATCTTTGGCATCAACGCTTTCTGGAAAACCCGGTGCTGTTTCTATCCTCATACTTCAAGAAATATCAACAGTACTATTACGAAAAACTAACGGATTATCACAATGGCCAGGTTGCTTCGTGGATCGATTTTTTTCTGGATGGCGTGATCGAGATTTCAAATGAAGCTGTTGACATCATAGATAAGATTACAAACCTGCGCGAGCAGGATTTTATGAAAATTCAAAAACTTGGCAAGCGCGCTGCTGAGTTTGCTGTACAGATTATGCCAAAACTGTACGGGCAGCCCATTGTCAATGTGTCCATTATCCAACTATGGACAGGCTATAGCCGCCCAGGGGCTCAGGAAGTAATCAATCGTTTTGTCAAGATGAAAATTTTATCAAAGAAAAATAAAGATGTGACCTATGGTCAATCCTATGTTTATAAAGAATATCTCAACATTTTTGCCGATAGCAAGTAATCATCTATGAACGAAGCCGAGACCCGAGCCGAACTCATTGATCCACAATTGCGCGCCAGCGGCTGGGGCGTGGTCGATGGCTCGAAGGTTCTGCGTGAACGGCACATCACCAAAGGCAAAATTCAAACCGGCGGCGGTCGCGGCAAACCCCTCATCACCGATTACATTCTCGTTTATAAAAATCGTCAGCTCGCGGTCATCGAAGCCAAGAGCAACGAACTCGGCGTTGGTGAAGGTGTGGGCCAGGCCAAGAATTACGCTGAAAAACTAAAACTCAACTTCACCTACGCCGCCAACGGCAAGGAAATTTATCAAATCGAAATGAGCACGGGGGCAGAAGGCGTGGTTGCCAAATTCCCTACGCCCGATGAGCTTTGGAACAAGACGTTCACTGCACCGAATGAATGGGAAAACAAGTTCAACCCCATTCCCTTTGAAGACATTGGCGGCACAAAACCACCGTACTACTTTCAGGAAATCGCCGTTCACAACGCCCTCAAAGCGGTTGCGGAAAACAAAAATCGAATCCTGCTCACGCTCGCAACTGGCACCGGCAAGACCACCATCGCTTTTCATATCGTCTGGAAACTTTATCAAACACGATGGAACTTACGACACGACGGTTCACGCCGACCCCGCGTCCTGTTTCTCGCCGATCGAAACATTCTTGCCAATCAAGCCTTTGGCGAATTCACGCGCTACTCGGCTTTTCCAGAAGACGCATTGGTTAGAATTAAACCGAATGAGATTCGCAAGGCGGGACATGTTCCCACGAACGGCAGTATCTTCTTCACCATCTTCCAAACCTTCATGTCCGGACCGAATGACACACCTTACTTTGGCGAATATCCGAAAGATTATTTTGACTTCATCGTGATAGATGAATGTCACCGCGGCGGCGCCAACGACGAATCAAATTGGCGCGCCATCCTGGAATATTTCTCGCCTGCGGTGCAACTCGGTCTCACTGCTACGCCCAAACGCAAAGACAATGTGGATACTTATAAATATTTCGGCGAGCCGGTGTACGTCTACTCGCTGAAGGAAGGCATTAACGACGGGTTCCTGACGCCATTCAAAGTGCGAAGAATTAAAACCACGCTCGATGAATACATCTACACTTCGGATGATACGGTTGTTGAAGGTGAGATTGAACAAGGCAAAGTCTACAAAGAAGCGGACTTCAATCGCATCATCGAGATCAAAGCGCGTGAAGCCAAACGCGTACAGCTTTTCATGGATGAAATCAACCAAAACGAAAAAGCAATCGTCTTCTGTGCCACACAGGATCATGCTGCCGCCGTCCGAGATTTGATCAACCAATACAAAAAGAATCCCGACCCGATGTATTGCGTCCGCGTGACTGCCAACGATGGAGCGTTGGGTGAAGAATATTTGAGTCAGTTTCAAGATAACGAAAGAACCATCCCCACTATTCTCACCACTTCGCAAAAACTTTCCACCGGCGTGGACGCGCGCAACATCCGCAACATCATTCTTATGCGTCCTATCAATTCAATGATCGAGTTCAAGCAAATCATCGGGCGTGGTACACGCCTCTTTGACGGCAAAGAATATTTCACCATCTATGATTTTGTAGATGCTCATCATCACTTCGCCGATCCCGAATGGGATGGAGAACCTGAAGAACCTGTCATCAAAGAACCGAGAAAAATCGGCGAGCCGCCGCGTCCGCCTTATGAGCCGACAGAGCCGCCTGAACCGAAGATCAGAGTCAAGGTGAAATTGCGCGATGGCAAAGAGCGCGAGATTCAACACATGGCATCCACGCTTTTTTATAGTTCGGACGGCAAACCTATTTCTGCCGAACAATTTCTGCAAAACCTATTTGGCAAACTGCCAGAGTTTTTCAAGAACGAAGCTGAGTTGCGCAGGATCTGGTCAAGTCCCATCACCCGAAAAGCCCTGCTCGAAAAACTGGCAGAAGCCGGTTTCGGAAAAGAAGAATTAAGCGTTATGCAATCGCTTGTCAATGCTGAAAAAAGCGACCTGTTCGATGTGCTGGAATATATCTCGTTCGCCAAAGAACCCATCACCCGTGAAGTGCGGGTTGCTACAGCACAGACCAGAATATTCTCATCGCTGAGCGTTGAACAAAAACAGTTCCTTGAATTCGTGCTATCCAAATACATCGAAACCGGTGTCGAAGAACTCGATCAGGAAAAACTCCCCGAACTTCTCACTCTAAAGTATATGGCGCTGGATGACGCCCAAAAAATTCTCGGCACCGTTGAGACCATTCGCAATATGTTTATTGGCTTTCAGAAATATCTCTACGAGCCAAAGACTGCCAACCTATCGGCTGCATAATGAAGACACATGCGATTATCGATGGGTTAATGAAGTGAAAATAATAAGGAGGCTGATATGACAGATGGAAGAAAAGATATTCGGAACCGAGATCCGCAAGGAACCCATAAGCGAGCCTTCATGGGCGGTTGGACGGATGCTGAGAACGGCAAACTCTATGCCACCACTAATGATCGAAAAACTTATGCCAATATGGGCAACCTGTTCGGCTGGATTTTCGGGTCAAAGTCCAACGCATTCAGGGACAAAATTTGGGAATTGTATTTGGAAAATGCTATGGATGTTGAAGAGGAATAAACATGTCCGAAATTAAATACGAGATCGTCAAGCAGATTGGCGTACTTTCCAAGACCGAAAAGGGCTGGGCGAAGGAACTCAACTTGATCAGTTGGAACGATCGCGAACCGAAATACGATATTCGCGAATGGTCGCCAGATCGGGAGAAAATGGGCAAAGGTGTTACCTTGTCCAAAGAAGAACTACTAGCATTGAAAGAATTATTGGACAATACCGAATTGTAATTTCACTTCAACAAATAAATAAGTCTGTTGGAATGAAAAGCGAACGGCTTTCGCCAAATAATTGATTTTCAATCAGCAGTCAAAAGGTGATATATGGCAACTTCAACAGATGAATATAACTCCTTGCGTCAAGAAATACTCAATCATCAAAATAATCGTCTCACGGTGTTAGGTTTGGCATTAACAGCCACCGCCGCGTTAGTTGCGGCAGGCATACAGCTAAAGAATCCATTGCCCCCGCTTATGGCAGCCTTCCTGATAAGCGCCGCACGCATACAACTTGTAGAAATTTATGCAGGTATTCAGCGCATCTCATCCTACATTCGCGTCATACTTGAAGATGGAAATCCGGAACTGAATTGGGAAAGTGGTAGTTATTTTGCTCGACGCAGTTCGATTAAGGTAGGAATGTCCGTTCGCAATATTTCATCACTCACCCCTACGGACAACTTGCTGTTTTTCACTGGATTGGCATCCAATGTAATAGCCGGATATTTAGCTTGGCTATTTCTTCTGCAGCAGAATTCTGTTCTATTTGGTGTCATAGTTGTTCTTGCTGTTTTCTGGTTGGTTGCTTGGTTTTATTATTACTTTACCCGAGTTTGCGAATGGAATAATATGAATGCAGAAGATCGAGAAGCACAAAAATGGATTGAATTTCGAAAAACCTTGAGCACGAAAACTGCAAGGGAAAAAAGAACGACACAGCGCTCATGGTCAAAATAGATGGACGCGGATCAAATTAGAAAACATTACATAGCCGCTTGGACGCGCTTTAACTCGAATGTTAGCGCGCTCTATTCATTTTTTGAAAGACTTACTGAAATTGCAGATACTCTTGATAAGGAAAAGATCAAGAGAATGTCTATTGATTTGGCGCCATTATTTAGAGATACACCGGAAAACATTGAAGCCGATCTTTTGAAAAATTTCCCATCGATTGATGATTTGGACTTTTACCCGAGCATCCAAGATAGCGCCTCTGTCAGAGAAATGATAGCTACACTTCAAGATAGTAAATTTATCGAACAGATTCTGGATTGGGAACAAAAACATCCTTACAAAAGCCAGAAATTCCTCAAGATACTTTATTCAGCTCTCCAGGATCCGCCGATCAGCGGCATTACGCTGCGAAAAAGCATGCTCGTTATGTTAGTGACTTTCTGGGAAATGCTTGTTGATGATTTGATAATTACCTATTACCTATCCAAAGACGAAACGGAAGAACAAGCTAAAGAAATTGTTCACCAAATTTCAAATAAAGGCTGGGGAAATCGTTTGGGGGAACTGCGGAAGATCAACTTACTTTCAGATGCACAACATGCACAATATACGAACCGCATGATTGAGATTGCCAAACGTAGAAACTTGATAGTTCATAACGATGGCGTTGTGGACATGAAATTTATCGAAAAAGCCACTCAGAAATATAAAAGCTTATCTCTCGGAAGCATTCTTGTAGTTTCTACCAAATATTTTCAAACGGCTATTGATGCGATTTATTCATTAGGATTTCTGTTGTGCTTGACCGCCTGGCAATCTACCAAAATGGCGCCTAAAGAGCAAAGCCAAAAGTTTACCGAATTGATATTTTCATCTTTTGATTACAACAGATACGATCTGGTTCTTGAATTAACTTCTGATCTAAAAGCCCTCAAACTTTCTCCTGAGACCTCTCAAACCCTGCAAGTAAATCGTGCAATTGCTTTCAGGGAATTGGGCAATAAATCCAACGTTCAAAAGATAGTTTCAAATCTTTCTCAAACACCTCACAATTGGACAATTGACATCGCGGTAGCAATGCTTAACGAAAACTATATTGATGTAGAATCTCAATTGAAGTATGCTGCCGCAACCAAAGATATAAGCACTATCAATTCATGGCCCCTATTTAACCATGTGCGAGATCAGCCTTGGTTCAAAATGGTTTTTACAAGAAGAAATAAAATAAAGTTGAATCAATTCAACAAATCGAGACGTAGACACTAAAGAATTAAATAATCATACAACGGACGCCCTCGCGCCCGCTATATCATTATTTATTGCACAGATATTTCATATTCACTCATTGAGCGTTATCTCCGTTCTCTTTAGTAATTCTCCCCCGCCCATCGACGATCTCATACACATCCATACGCACACCGACCGTAAGCCAAGTAATCACTCCATCTTGCGGGCCGGCACTGAGCGTACATTTATCATATCATCCCAAACCACAAAAACACAGGGCGCAGCGAAAATGCTGCGCCCTGTGTTGCATCCTGCCGCTTGGGAGAAAGTCTCTACTCTGTATTTTTGTCCACGGTCAGAGCGTGGACAGACTTCCTTCGTTCGCGGTAGGCATATTTCTTATGGGTTGGGTTGCAGTACCGCTGGCTGTAAACCGTTGTCTCAAACGGCTGCCCGCAGTATTGGCAGGTCCAGGTATAGATCATCTTCCTGCTATTTGCCTTGCCCGCGAAAAGGTTCACCCGGGCTGGGCTTGTCCTCCGTTGCATGGTGATTATCGCGCTGCGCCGGCTCAATGGCAATTGGCTTGCCGTGTAGCTCAAATTTACCCAGGCCCAAGACGTCAATATGGTTGAACGTTTGCATGAACTTCTCTTGCCATTGAGCAAACAGTAGGGGAGTCATTTGTTGCGCCATGTGTTCCGCTTCATCTTCGATCTGCTTCAAGAGCGAAGCTTGCACAGCATCATGGGCAGAATCCTCGCGCATCTTCCGCATGTTCTCAGGATTTATGACATGAAAAGCGAAGGCACTGATCAAGTTCAATCCGATGAGTCCGGACAAGCCCAAAATTACGTTGCGGATATCGTAAGGCGTGAGCGACGCAATCGCCCCGTTTTGACCGGACCGATACAAGGTATCGAAAGTAAATAAGCCAATCGAGCCGAGCATGTCCACGATCGCGGTCAGAACACTGATCGCTTTCTGAGGAAGGCCGCTGGCTTCCTTCAAGAACACCACCAGCCAGATGATCGAGCCACCCTCAGTTGCAAACAATCCGAGAAAGCCAATCATCTTCTGGTCAGGGGGCAGGGTGGACTGGATGAAATCCAGCGAACGCGACGCGGCATAAACGAACAAACCGAGCAGCAAAACATAGAATGCAATCTTTCCAATACTTTTTGTCAATCCCTTTGTCATGGTTTCACCTCGCATCTGATATATGTTGCATTGACCCAGCCCTGAGTGGAATCCACTTTCACGGATTGCCATCCATTTTGGGCGGGGATGTTCGCGAGTACAATCACCTCGCCTTCGTGAAGGACTCGAACCGGCGTGTAATTCACGCCTGGACCTTCGTGGAGATTTAATAAGCCGCCGTCTTCTGTTCCCGTTCTCACTTCGCAAAAAATAGGAATGGTGCTCCCTTTTGTTTCTAGAGCAGTTGGGATGGAAGACGGCGTATTGGTTGTAGGGGTTGCTGTAGAAACGTTCTCGAACAACCCACATGCCAGGGACGAAACCAGCAAGAGCAGAAAAACTATCTTTTTCAACTCACCTCCAATTTATCTAATGTGTGATCTTGCGGCTATAGACTTCATTAAGAAATTCTTTCGCCGCTTTGTATTTCTTTTGGTTACGAAGCCTTCGCCAGTGATTCAAATCCTTTGGCCTCAAACGTTTCAGCAATCGCGAGAAATGAACACTCGGCTTATTCCCGCAGCGTGGACAGGGTCGCGGTCCCAACATGAGCGCGGCACGTGTTTCATCATCTGCAATATCGCGGCGTCCGGTTGCATAGTCCCTCCAAGTGAGATGGGGAAGATGTACACCGTACAAGGCATTCAACTCTTCGGCCGCCGCGCGCCAGGAGCAGGCTTTTTGGTGTGTTTTTTTGATGACCTGAGGCGTGCATGGGGTTTTCATTTTTGTGCTTTTTTGAAGGGCGTAGCAGAATGCTACACGCCCTTTTGTGCTGGGTTTCAAGTGTTCTCTCTGATAATCTTCGTTCAAATTCATCATTTTTACTGGTTTGATCTTTGCCGTGCTACCACTCCCGCGCTACTCTCACGCGGTACCCGGTAAACGGTTATTTTGTTTTTAAAGTACCGGTGGTCAAAAGACCACAGATAAAAAGCGAATCGTTCCGCTTCCTATTCCAAGCCTAAAGTCACGCCCTCGTTATCCGCTTCGCCGTGGTTAATGTAATGCGCCGCACTCTGTGCGCTGGACCATCCGCCCCAGGACATGAGTCCGGCTAGGGAAACATCCGGATCGTTGCCTGACTTCGTGGCGCCATAGTGTCTGCAATCATGAGGGCTGAGAGATTTCAAGCCCACTGCATTTCCCAGCTGGCGGACTCGCTCGTTGATAGCGCGTACGGTCATGCCCTTGCCTTGGACCAGTGCGCCGGTCTTGCACGAAGCCAGGATCAATGTGCCGCGATCAGCACCGTTGTCCTTGGCTAGATATTCAGTAAGACGCTCCCAAGCGCGCCCGCGCAAGTTGTGCCGCGAAGTTGTGCCGGTCTTTGGCCGATAGAATGTGATCTGCTTTTTCTCCAAATCGATGTCTTCAATTTTCAATAGGGAAACTTCACTGACCCGCATACCATGATCGAGTAGAAAACACATCATCAACGCATCGCGGCGTGCTTGGGGTGTGTCCTTGTGGACCCGGCACAAGACAAGCGCTTGATAATCACTGATGATGGTCGCTGTATTCTTTTTGTTTCCCTTGCGCGTGGCAATTCCATTGGCTTGGCGTTTGGCATCGGTATCAATCGCTTCTTTGTGCGTGTACGCTCGAAGACCTTGTAGTTTCAGAATATCGCCGTCTGGAATAATCCCGGCTTGATTTGCAAGCGACATGTAAACCTTGACAACGGAAATGCGGTCGTTGACCGTTTTCATACTGTAGCCGTTTTGAATGAGCCATTGCTGAAACGCTTGAACGAGTCCCCAACTGATGCCGCGCCATGCGATGGGTTCGGAATACAAATTACTGACACGGATACCGGAGTTTTCCACGAACTCGGTGAAGAGACGAAGTGCGCCGCGTTGGCTTCGCTGTGTGTTGATGGGGCGACGTTCCTGATACAACGCAAAGACTGCACGCGCCGCGGCTTCGTTGGCTTGTGTTCCAAAATCGATTAATGTGTTTGTGTTTGGAATGATTGTCACGATTTCCATTTGAAAGTCTCCAAAGTACTTATTTATTGGCGTTGTAACCTTTCTTGAAAAATAATCCGCATTGATGCGGCTACTAGGTTATTTATTGACGTTGTAAGTATACCAAAACAAAAAACGCCTGTCAAATGGGCAAGCGCTTTTTAATTTGGCAATTTTCGGCGAGGATCGTTCTTACTCATGCCTGACGTCTCTTTGAGATATTCTTGCACAGACCTCTTTGATACAAGCCAAGTCTTGCCGCCAATTTTCAAACCCGCAAGTTTATTAGTTCTTATCATATTACGAATTGATTGAACATGAAAGCCTAGCTTTTCAGCGGCTTCTTCAGTTGTCATGAACTCTGCAAGATCAGGCATAGTCTTTTTGTTTGCTCGTGTAAATAGCGTCATAGAAGGTTACTCCATCGGAACAATAATTGTATTGCTCTGTAACCTTCCGATAACAAGGTGGGCGCAAAGGGACTCGAACCCCTGACCTCTTCTGTGTAAGAGAAGCGCTCTAACCAACTGAGCTATGCGCCCCAAAAATTCTTTTGTGGGAATCTCTGAGTCAGAGAAGTGCTCAACCCACACCTGGAGAACACAGGGCGGGTAGTGCTTACGCGACCAACTGAGCTACCGCGTGCCGCGCAGTGGCATGCGCCCACAGGCGATATTATAAGTTGAAGGTTGCAGGTTGGCAAGTTGAAGATTACACTTACCAGCAAATCAACTATTGGAGAAACCATGCGTATCGTGCGTTATCAAAAACAAAATGAGACACCAAAATATGGATGGCTGTTGGAAGACAGGATCGGCGAAATCGAAGGCGACCCTTTCGGTGCATACCGAAGGCTGGAGGCCCAAACGCCTCTCGCGGACGTAAAGCTACTGGCCCCTTGCGAGCCAAGCAAGATCGTCTGCGTGGGACGCAATTACGTGGAACATGCCAAAGAGCTAGGTAACGAGGTCCCAAAAATCCCGCTGCTTTTTTTGAAGCCACCATCTTCTATCATCAACCCAAATGAAACCATCATTTTGCCGCCGCAGTCGAAGCAGGTGGAGCATGAAGGGGAACTGGTGGTAGTGATCGGCAAGCGCGCCCGCAACATCACGGCGGAGGATGCGAAGAATTACATCTATGGGTATACCATCGGTAACGATGTCACTGCCCGCGATCTTCAACGAACGGACGACCAATGGACGCGCGCCAAGGGCTTCGATACGTTCTGCCCATTTGGTCCATGGATCGACACTGACTTCGATATCTCGGACGCGATCATCACCTGCAAAGTCAACGGCGAGCCGCGCCAGATGGCTTCGACGCGCGACATGGTTTTCAGCGTCCCGACCGTGATCGCATATATCTCCTCCGTGATGACGCTTGAGCCAGGCGATATTATTTTTAGCGGTACGCCGTCCGGCGTTGGTAAATTGGAAGACGGCAACAACGTGGTTGTTGAGATCGAAGGGTTGGGAACGTTGAAGAATTTGGTGAAGGCTGAAAAGCGATAATCGTTTGATGTCATTGCGAGCGCTTTTCGCGAAGCAATCTCCTGTTTGATGCAATAAGATTGCCACCTCGTCGCAGAGCGGCTCCTCGCAATGACGGAGGAGATTCTATGCAAGCCTTTGAACTGCTCGATATCATCAAACAGCAATCGAGAAGCGGAAAGCCTTATTTTGAATTCCTGCACCTTCCCGATTTAAGCATGGGAGTCTATCAGTTGCTGGTGGGCGATACGGACATCCAATCGCCGCACACGGAAGATGAAGTGTATTATGTAGTGGAAGGCAAGGCGAAGATTAGAGTAGCGAACGAAGCGCGTGACGTGCGGGCAGGCTCAGTGATTTATGTGCCGAAGAAAGTGGCGCATCGCTTCCATTCGATTGAAGAAGATTTGATCGTGCTGGTGTTCTTCGCACCCGCGGAGTATTCAAATAAATAGAACTATGTCAAAGGAAGCACTTGAAGCAGAGTTCGTAAGGCTTTATGGAAAACCAAGTTGGAATGTTCATAAAAGTTATTCTTCTATTCTTTATATAAATTTTGGAGAACCAAAATTGAATGTTCATGATCCCAAGACGGTTAAAGGAAAACCAACGCGGTTTACTGAAATTTGTAGGGAATGGGTTTTATGGATTTTTGGTTGCGATTGGAAATATTTTCGAGAAGATACTTTGCTTGGATGCAGCGAATCGCCACTAGAAGATATTCATCGTCTGGCACATGATATTAATGGGCAGGCTTTAGCCAATGTTATTTTTGATAATCAGGCAAAGGCGATATTTTATTTTGATTTAGGTGGAAGGCTTGGGACAACCCCTTTTGCGTAAAATGAAGAAGTAATCGATCAATGGGTGCTGTTTGACCCTCAAGGGTATGCTACAAGCTTTGATTCGAATGGCGATATAGATCGCAGATTAGCAGACCAGCCAATAAAATAAACAATACAAGGATTTTGCTACTCTCTCTTCTGTAAACAGGCTTTCAAACTCGCCCGCCGCATAACATTATTTTCCCAAATACCATATCAACCAGCCCCTACTTAAAAATCTTTTTTGCAAGTTGATAGAATATCCATTTCGCGCCAAGCTTTGAGCCGCGGCTTCAAACCACGGTCGCAATCCATAGACTTTGGCCGAGACGGTCTCTGCCGCGGCGCGTTTCCATGCCGCAAAAAAATTATAGATCATTTCGCTGGGTAGGACATGGTGAATATAATTTTTGGGCAGGATCGTTTGGAATTCTTCCACATCAAAGCCTGAGCGAAAGTTAGTGCTGAACACCAGCGCTTCCATGTTCCATGATCCATTATTCATTCTCCTTGCTAGGTTCGCCGACCAAATCCTTCCAAACGGGTCGGATGTACCTTCGATCATCAAGCCGCCGGGCAAAACATATTGGGCGAGTCTTTCATAAGCGAGACTGAAATCTTTTTCTTCATATTGACGAAGGACATTGAAGGCTCGGATCAATCGGACGGTTTCACCTTCCTTCAACGGCAAATTGAATCCACCAAGGCGAAAGAAAGTTTTGTCATCGGTATAAGGGAGCGCGGCATCCACACGTTCCTTGTCAATTTCAACGCCCAAAATTTTCAACGCTGGATTCACACGTCGAAAGCGCGCCGCAAATTCAAGCGTGGTGCGCGCATCAAAGCCATAGCCGAGATCAACAAACAGGGAATCGGCGCATCCGCCTTCGGTCCGGGAAAGAAGCGAAGGCTCATAGAGCAGGATAAAGTTATCGACGCGGCGGAGTCGATTGGATGCAGTCTTGCCGCGCGTCGGCTGACCTTCCGGTTTCTTTGAAACAACGCGCGGATGCAATCGTGCTTTCATCGGTATTGATTATATATAAAAAACAGAGACGCCGTTTGGCGTCTCTGTACTTGATTGGTTAGTCGGCAGATGCGCTTTCGCCGATCTCCATCCATTGTGAGGATGAGCCATCACTGGTTACATCTTTGAATTGATCGGGGACAAAGCCCGATCCGGCGGGGATCAGTTTGCCGATGATAACGTTTTCCTTCAAGCCGTAGAGCGGATCGGAGGTCGAGCCGATGGCCGCGCCCGCCAACACTTTGATCGTGTGTTGGAAGGATGAAGCCGAGAGCCACGAGTTGGTGCTGAGGGAAGCCTTGGTCACACCGAGCAGGGTCTCGAGGAGCTTGGCGGGCTGTTTGCCTTCCGTGAGCAACTGCTCGTTCAGTCTGCGTAATTCCTGGCGATCCACCGCGTCGCCGGGCAGGAACTTGCTGTCGCCTGGTCGGCTGACCGCGACCTTACTCATCATCTTGCGAATGATGACCTCGAAATGTTTATCGTGGATGTTCTGTCCCTGTGAGCGATAGACTTTCTGAATCTCGCTCAGCAGATACATTTGAGCGGCCTCGCGGCCTTGAATGCGGAGCACACGATGAGGATTGAGTGAACCTTCGGTCAACGCCTGACCAGCTTCAGCGTGATCACCTTCTTTTACAAGCAGGCGTGACGTGGAAGGAATGTCATAAGTTTTTTCTTCGCGCTGTTCGTACGACACGATGATCTTATGATCTTTCTTTTCAACGGCCACCTTGCCGCCATGTTGGGCAACCACAGTGGCTTTCTCTTTGGTCGCTAAAATATCGCCGGGCTTGACTTCTGTTGCATCCACAGCGAGATACTTCCAATCTTCGGGCACAGCGTATTCATCGTGAACCATTTCCGCGTGCTCAATTCTGACTTCGCGCAAATCGACAAACTTTTCCGATTGGACGACGCGTACTACGCCTCCGATCTCGGCGACAACGGCCTCGCCTTTCGGCTGCTTGCGCGCCTCGAACAACTCTTCCACGCGCGGCAGACCGGTTGTGATGTCTGCGCCGCCGCCGGCCACACCGCCGGTATGGAAGGTACGCAGCGTCAACTGCGTGCCAGGTTCGCCGATGGATTGAGCGGCAACGATCCCAACTGCCGCACCGAGATCTACCATGTCACCGCGGCCCAGATCGAGCCCATAACATTTGGCACAGATGCCATGTTGAAGTTCACACGTCAACGGCGAACGGACTTTGACTTCCGCAATTCCGGAAGCGGCAATCTTCCGTGCCAGATCATGATCGATCACATCATCGCGTTCTGCAATGACCTCGCCGGTCTTTGGATCGATGACGCGCTCGGCCAGCAAGCGACTATAGAGACGGCTGGCCATGGATTGACCGGCGACATCATCCGAGCGGCGGATAAAGATGCCTTCAGGGGTGTTGCAGTCATGCTCATTGATGATAATGTCTTGTGCAATATCCACGAGACGGCGGGTGAGATAACCAGCATCTGCGGTGCGGAGGGCGGTATCTGCGAGACCTTTGCGCGCGCCGTGGGTTGAGATGAAATATTCGAGCGCGGTCAGGCCTTCACGGAAGTTGGAACGAATTGGCAGCGGGATGATACGACCGGAAGGATCAGCCATGAGACCGCGCATGCCAGCCAACTGCGAGACGGTCGAGAAACCACCTTTGGTCGCGCCAGATGCGGCCATGACGGAAAGGTTGCCATCGGGGTCCATATGTTTCTTGACGGCATCCGCAACCTTGTCAGTAGTAACTTGCCAGACGTCGATCACGCGTTCGTTCTGTTCCTGTTCGGTCAGCAGGCCGCGGCGGAAATCGCGTTCCACCACTTCGACTTGCTTTTGCGCATCGTCGAGAATGCCGGTTCGTTCCGGTGGAATGGAAATATCGGCCACAGCCAGCGTAATACCGGAGCGCATCGCAAACTCAAAGCCCATGGTCTTGATCTTGTCAGCGACCTCTGTGGTTGGATCGCGTCCGCATAACTCATACACATCAGCGATCAAATCTTTCACGCCGCCTTTATCCAGTTTTTCATTGGTGAACTGAACCTCAGGAGGCAGAATTCGATTGAAGAGCACGCGCCCGATGGTCGTGTCGATGATACGCGTTTCAGCCTCAGGCAGGCGGTCGCCTTTCTCGTTATACCAGGTTGTCACCTGCATCTTGATTTTGGTGTGAACCTCAACCTGTTCGAGTTGATATGCGAGTTCAACTTCGTCCATATCCGCAAAGGCACGACCATCGCCTTTATGTTCGGCTTTCTGCTCCATCGTTAGATAATACACGCCGAGCACCATGTCCTTCGACGGAGAAATGATCGGCTCACCATCCGCAGGCTTGAGCAGGTTCTTGGAAGCCAGCATCAGCTCACGTGCTTCCTGCACAGCCTTTTGTGAAAGAGGCACATGCACGGCCATCTGGTCACCATCGAAATCTGCATTGAACGCGGTGGTAACGAGCGGGTGAAGTTGAATGGCTGAACCTTCGATGAGGATCGGTTCAAAGGCTTGAATGCCGAGACGGTGCAGAGTCGGTGCACGATTAAGAAGCACAGGACGATCCTTAATCACATCTTCGAGCGCTTCCCAGACCTCAGGACGATTGCGCTCGATCAAACGGCGCGCGCCCTTGACGTTCGCAGCATAACCGTTCTGAACGAGGCGTGCAATTACAAACGGGCGATAGAGTTCCAACGCCATGGCCTTCGGCAGACCGCATTGATAAAGTTTGAGTTGCGGGCCAACGACGATCACGGAACGTCCGGAATAATCGACGCGCTTGCCAAGCAAGTTGCGGCGGAAGCGTCCCTTCTTGCCTTTGAGCATGTCGCTCAAAGATTTAAGTTCGCGGCGGCCGCGGCGGCTAAGCGCCTTGCCGCGCTGGGAATTATCAATGAGGCTGTCGACTGCTTCCTGCAGCATACGCTTCTCATTGCGGATGATCACATCCGGCGCGCCCAATTCAAGCAATCGTTTGAGACGATTGTTGCGGTTGATCACGCGGCGATATAAATCGTTAAGGTCGGATGTGGCAAAGCGGCCGCCATCGAGCTGAACCATCGGGCGCAGGTCAGGCGGAATGACTGGCAGAACGGTCAGGATCATCCATTCGGGACGATTACCTGAGCGGCGGAACGCCTCCACAACTTTGAGCCGAGTCGTGGCTTTCTTGCGCTTCTGCTTCGACTTGGTGGTGCGGACTTCCTTCCAGAGTTCCACCGACAACTTATCGAGGTCGAGACGTTCGAGAATATCGTAGAAGGCCTCCGCACCCATATCTGCGCGGAAGACCTGTCCCCAGCGCTGTTTAAGTTCGCGGTAACGGGCTTCGCTGATGAAGGTAAAAGGGCGGAGTTCCATCAACTCATCGCGTTGACGCGAGGTTTGACTGGCCGACACCGAGGTTTGATCCTCCAACTGGGAGCGCAAAGCTTCCATCTTCATGTCCGCATCGGCCTTTACGCGGCCGGCTTCCATCTTAAGGTCTTCGAGTTCCTTGGCGCGCTTATCCTTCAATTCATTTTCGAGCGCTTCCAATTTCTTCTGAACGATCTTCTGAACCTGGCTGATATGTTTGCTGGCAACCTTATCGGCTGCATCCAGAATCTTCTCGCCGGTTAATTCGAAGACGACCGCTTTCTTGGCAGGCTCGCCCATCTGGTCCTGCAAGACCTTCTCGAGTTTTTGGCCTTCCCGGATGACGGGATCGAGCTGTTCGGCAATGTATTCGTCATAACCCTGTTCAAGAGAAGATTTCTTTTGATTGATTTCACTTAGCCTATGATCGCGCCTGGTCTTGATCTCAGCGATCTTCGCGTTGACATCGGCGGCTTGTTCCCGCTCAGAAACGGAGATCTCATCTTCGATGCGCTGCAAAGCCTTCTTGCGGGCTTCTTCATCAACATAGGTAACAATGTATTGAGCAAAATAAAGCACGCGGTCCAGATTGCGGCGTGAAATATCGAGCAGCATACCGAGTTGAGATGGGATGCGGCGCGTGTACCAAATATGTGCCACAGGCGTGGCCAGTGCGATATGCCCCATGCGCTCGCGGCGCACAGCGGCACGCGTCACTTCCACGCCGCATTTTTCACAGATGATGCCTTTATAACGGGGGTTCTTATATTTTCCGCAATAACATTGCCAGTCACGAGTGGGGCCGAAAATGGCCTCGCAGAATAACCCGTCTTTTTCCGGGCGGAGGCGACGGTAGTTAATCGTTTCCGGTTTCAGTACCTCACCGTATGACCACGATAGAATCGTTTGGGGGGACGCCAAGCTGATGCGAAGTGCGGTTAATCCTTTAGTTTCCACTGCTTCCTCTCCTCGTCGCGAAATACGAAGCTTAAATTATTGTTTTTATTTAGCGTATAGTCGGCATGAACGAGAGACAAACAAAGGCAAGCGCTTCGAGGAATTTATCCTCAAGCGCTTGCGAATTCTTAGTCAATTTTCACATTCAACAAATGCAATTATACGCCGAATTGCGTTGAAGTCAAGACAGCACCTTAAAGGAATTTAAGATTTAGTGGCTCGGTTTCGATAAAGGCGCTCATTGGGAACGGCAAGCATTTTTGAAACATCCACTGGGGTGGCAATGAAATCCGCGATGGCCTGGCAATAATTCTCCGGCTTGGCGATCATTTTGTTGTAATCCACATACATCACATCCATGTTGGGCTGTCTTGCCAGCCAATATTTGATCGCGTCCAGGTGCTTTTGGAATTGCTCCTGCATTTCGGTGTCGCCGATCTCTGATTTCTCGTTTCGATTCGCGAGCATCTTCTGCTGGGAAGCCAGTATCTCGCGCGACTCCCTTTCCATGAAAATTATTTTGTAACGATAATTTGCGGGAAGATGTTCAAGCAAAGCGGAAATGATTTTTACGACTTTATGATTTGCTTCGGCCAGCCATTGGTTCTGGCCATCGGGCAATTTTTTTACAAGTTCAAATTCATAATAACCGTTGGGATTATCATCGTCAGCACTGCGAATTGCATCCGTTAAAATCGGGATGCCGCCTTCCTCAAGCATCTTCATCATCATTGAAGTTCCGGAGCGAGGCAAACCGGATACAACGATGATTGTTTTGCTATCATTTCTTTGGGACGTTTTGCCACCAAATATATTCTTTAACATTGCGACCCTTATGCCTGAATCCAACTGGCAGCTTTCTTAAAGATAACCCAAACCCTTCAATCTTTCTTCCAAACCTTTCTGACCATGCGAGCCAGTTTGGGAAGGCGGCTTGATATAGGATTGGTCGAGATGTTTGCCCAGTGCAAGGAACGGGATATCCCTGAACGAAATGCCTGGCATGTTGCGGATATCGCGATTCGTAAAAATAACTCCTGGCACCATCAGCGAATCGATACAGTGATCAGCACCCCAATGACCCTGATTCGCCTCCATCGAAACGGGCGCGGATTTTCCGAGACCGGTTTCAGACGAGGCGCGGAATCCGGGAGCGTAACCAATCACGAGGTCCGGGCCGAGACGTGTGTAGGGACCATTGAAAGCCTCATGTTTCAACAACACGCGGCTGATGATTTGCTTGCCATCTACAGTTTTCCAGTTCAATAGTTTGGTTTTGATCTCATCCAAAAGATTTTCGATTTCTTCCGGTTGTACGATTCCTTTGCCTTCGCGGCTTGCAATGTTGAGATAAAGGCTGTTGAGTCCCAAAGCATACGCTTTGGTTTTATCCCAATCCACATCGCTGAGCTCCGAGGTTTCGGTGGGGCGCGATAAATTCATATAACCGTTTTCGACCAGCCAGCGATTGATATGAACTTTCTGCTTGAAGATGCGAAAGCCGTGATCAGACAAAATTAGGAAACGATATTTCTGCAGGCCAAGTTTATTGATTCTATCTTGAACTTCACCTACGAATTGATCCAGCTTAATGTACCAACTGTCCACAATCTCTTGATTGGTCTGCAGGAACATGTGCTGGACGCGATCCAGATCATCGAAGATTCCAGCCAACACACCCTCTTTGAAGTTATCCAGCAGACGGAAATACATTTTCTTGCGGGATTCGAAAATCGATTCACACAGGCTGAGGAATTGCTCGTCGGTGATGCAATCATCTTCGAGAGCATTCGTGTCTTGAGGCCAGCCCAGAGTCAGGAATGGCCCGATTTTTTTCCACGAATCTTTTACAAGCGATGACGGCGTGGCATACAGCCAGAGCGAATGTAACGGATGAATCTGTAGAGGCAGGGAATACAAACTAACTTTGTCTTTTACTTCGGTCAGGATAACCTGCGTAATAGCTTGAATATTGAACGCAAAACCTGCCGCGAATTTAAGTTCGATGATGGGACTCCACACGCCGAGCGATAATTGAACCTTTTGGTTATCAATCGTCAAGGTTGCGGTTTTATCATCTAAAATTTCAATCGTCACTGGAAGAGTCGCGGAACGCGTCCCTTCTTTTGCCTTGATGGTGGGTCCCTCAATCGTCGCAGTGAATTTCTTGTTACCCGCTGATTCCAGTTTAACAACTTTAACTTTTTTCTTTTCTTCTGGCTCCGTGGTTAAGTAAATGCCAACGCCCAATTGACCGCGAATATCTGGCGCACCCAAGCCGGGAATGGTCGCGACTGGAATATCGGGACGCGCGGGAAATAAAGCGGGCCACCATAAGGCGGTTGCTGGATATCCCATCGAGGTCGCTTCTTCAAAAAAAGTTTTGGTGGTGTAGGGCGGCTGGTATTGCTCGCCTAACGCGGTTACCTTGGTTGGCAGGATGGACACGTAGGGAATGTACGTTTCCGGATCGCGATGAACGAAATCAAAAATCCCGTGCGAACCCGGGTCGACGCCGGTTGCGATGGATGTCCACGACACTTCGGTTTGAGGCGGCGAACAAACCTCCAAACGAGAATATCCGCCCTGATCTACAAATTTGGTTAGGTTGGGCATTCGTCCGGCGCTTTGAAGTCGCTCAAAGGTTGCCGGATCGAATGAGTTGAAACCGAGGATAACCGTCTTCATCTATTCTTCGTCTTCAGTTTTATCTTTTCGCATTTTCCGGCGGAGCTGTGCAAAGAAGCCACGGATCCTGCCTGAAAAAACAAGCAGAACACCTGAAATTACAACTAAGGATGCCGCCAGAATCTGGAACAACATTCCGCCAGTATTGGGATCAATATACATGTTTCCTCACAATCTTTATCGGTGCGCTCTGATTGACAATTTAGAATTGTAACAGCATTTTAGGTGGTGCCCATCCTTGATTATGAAATTTCTATGAGAATATCATTCGAATTTTAGTAACTGTAAAATATCTTCTAGGCAGGCGGCAAAAAGTTCGTGCATGATATCGTCACGGACGCGATACGCGCCGCCAAAGGATCCATCCCCGTAAACTTGACGCGCGGTTTTCGAATCCACGATCGCGCTCGGGACATTGGGCGGCGTTTTGTTTCCTTCGGGCATTTCGCTAACGACGGTAAACGGAAAAGCCTCCAGCCAATTGGCGTGTGCTGGCTTGATATCATGTTTTTGTGCCACCGCTTCCACGGAATGCGACAGCCACCAGTCATACCAATTCAGTTTCAAATCAGGCAAATCATTATTGACTTGGTGCAAATGATTCCGCGCCGGTGAATTGCCTCCATGCCCGTTGAGGATCAGGATGCGCCGGAAGCCATGTCTATACGCGGAATGGACGACGTCCTCTGCCGCCGCGATCAACGTGCTGACTTTTAAACTCAGCGTTCCGGGATAGGATAAGAAATACGGCGAGACGCCGAAATTCAACGGCGGCGCGACCAGCACGCCGCTTGCCTGTGAAGCAGAGTTGGCCAGCGCCAATGGAACTTTGACATCCGTCAGCAGGCTAAGATAACCATGTTGTTCCGTTGCGCCGATCACCCACATCAGACGATCTTCATGCTGAAGATATTTTTCAACATCCATCCAATTCAAATCTTCAAGACGCATTTTGAACTCCGGGTGTGGAAATGAAATTTAGAGTCATGTTCTTTCATGGTGTTGCCGGATTGAACGGTGTATCCGTTGGCGCGGGAGTATCAGTGGGTAACGGAGTGATCGTCGGAGTTGGAGTATCCGTTGGAATGGTCAGAACCGGCGTATTCGTCGGCGGAGGCGTAAATATTGGCAGTGGGGACGGAAGCGGAAGTTCAACTCGAAAGTGAACAATCTTTTCGGCGAATCCGTTCGTGCCATCCATGTGCAAACGCAGAGCAATCGTATTGCCCGATAGATTCGAAACGTTCCAATTAGACAAAAGATCGTTGTTGACCGGCTGGCTTCCCTGTGCAAGCGTTGTCCAGTTGGACGGATTATCACTCAATCCAAAATCAAGCTGCCAGGATTTAAAGTCGCCCGTTGCATTGGCGGTGCCAGTGATGGTCAATATATTTTGTGAAATGAGGTCGCCGTCATTGACACTTAAATTCAGTTCGGGACGCGGATCGTTTTTCGTGCATTCGCGTTGCGGCGCGTAAATGGGCGGGATGGGAAAATCGTTGGCACTTAACCAATTTTTTCCATCCTTGGTATCGAACCATTTCTGCGCCCACGAATTGGTCACGTTCATCACGGTTTGACTCGGCGTTGTGTAATCATTGCAATCGGGAGAAGATTTGAGTCCGGTCCAGGTATCGAGCGAAACGGATCGGCGCAAATCCTGACCCGCAGGCAAAGGCAATTGATCGGACGCGAAAATTTCGGTGCGCGTCCCGCCTTTGCACCACTGCGATGGCAATGTGCCGGATTGTGCGCAAATAACTTGATCCACAATTCCCGCGGGACGCGTGAACCAGGATGGATTTCCATTCGTTGCATACGGGACGGCATACTGCATGAACTGTGACCAAATTGGCGCGGCGCCCGTCACGCCTGTGGTGTTGACCATCGGCGTATAATCCGCATTACCGACCCACACACCTGCCACGAGGTCCGGTGTGTAACCGAGAGTCCAGTTATCGCGAAAATCATTTGTCGTTCCGGTCTTGGCCGCGACCGGAAACGGGAGACTCAGAACCGAGTTGGTTCCAAACATCGGCGCGCGCGCCTGATTATCCGAAAGAATGGAGGTGATGAGATAGGCGTGTTCGGGGCTGATCACTTGCTCACCCTGCGGCGGCTTATATTGATAAACCACGTTGCCTTGATAATCCACAACCTTCAAAATGGAAACTGGCGGCACTCGCACGCCGCTGTTCGCAAAAACCGAAAACATGCCGGTCATTTCCAGCACGCTGACATCGCCGCCGCCCAATGTTAAAGAAAGTCCATAATCGTTGCGCGTCAACGATGTGATGCCGAGTTGCTGTGCCATCGCAATCATGCCGTGATCGCCATACACGCCGACGAATTGCAGAGTCTTGACCGCGGGGATGTTGTATGAATTCGCCAATGCAGTTCGGACGGTGACCGGCCCATGAAATTTATTATCGTAATTATTCGGGATATAGGGCGGATGCGTATCATTGGGATCGCCGGATGGTGGAAATTGCGAGGGCACATCCCAGATCAAGGTTGCGGGTGTCCAGCCTTTTTCAAACGCCGCGACATAGTTTACCGGTTTGATGGATGAACCGGGCTGGCGCGTTTCACTGACTGCCATGTTGACTTGCCCCGAGATTGCAGCGTTGTTAAAATCCGCTGAGCCGACCATTGCGAGAATCTCGCCGGTGGATGGACGAATGGCAACCAATGCACCATCGCTGGCGTTGTTGTTTACTAACGCGGCGACTTGATTGGTCACAAGTTGTTGGGCATAATCCTGAAGAGTTGGATCGAGTGTTGTATAAATCGTAAAGCCTGAACGATAAATCGTTTGCGGATCGTAACTGGCTTCCAACTGCGAGCGGACATAATTGACCCAATGCGGATAGCGCATGTTGACGGTTGGCGGCTGGAACGCGGTATTGCGCGTCTCTGCCGAGGCGGATGCGACGTCTGCCGGAGTTACACAAACCGGCTGATTGCTGTTACTGACATGAATGCAATTTTGTTCATTACTCACTTGCATCATTAAATTTAGTACTTCCTGCTGGCGCGCGAGAGTCGCATCACGGTTGGTATAAATATCGTAAACAGCGGGAGACTGCGGGAGTCCCGCGAGAAACGAGGCTTGAGATAAAGTCAATTGATCAGCAGTCGTGCCAAAGTATGTTTCCGATGCGGCTTCGATTCCATAAGAAAGATTCCCGTAATAAATTTCGTTGAGATAAATCTCGAGGATTTGGTCTTTGGAATATTGATGTGTAATCTCCGCGGCCAGGATGATTTCACGCGCCTTGCGTAGGTAAGTTTGTTGGCGCTGCTCAGGGGAAAGCAAAAGTGAGCGAGCCAGTTGTTGCGTAATCGTGGATGCCCCTGACACGACCTCACCACTGGTGTAGTTCTGCCAGATGGCGCGGACGATCGCCCACACATCGTAACCGGGATGGCTGTAATAATCCTTGTCTTCGGTGGCAATCGTCGCGGCGACAAGCGCCGGAGAAATTTTACTGAGCGGCACGTCCGTGCGGCGTCCAGCGTTGGGATCGAGGATCTCATAAAGCAAATCGCCGTTGCGGTCGAGGATGCGCGTGGTCTCGAATTGGGAAGTGTGTTGTTGCAAATCACTGACGGAGGGAAGCGAGCTGGCGATGGAATTATATTCATAGACGCCCAGCGAGAGCAGGCCCAGGCCAACAATAACTAAAATAAATAGAATTGCGATTAGGATTTGAATTATGCAACCGACAGCCCCGAATTGAAAAAACCAATTCCCGCCTCTTTTCTGGACGTTTCGCCGATTCGCGTTTCGGCGCCTCGTCGTTGGCTCAAACGCGGCGGGCGTAGCGCGTGTTGCCTCTTCGGATGCAAGCAATTTTCGGATTCGTTCTTGGTCTCGATTGTCGGGCATGCTATTTTTTATGGATTGGATTCTTTCGGCTTCGATAAAACCAGGATATTCCAGGAGCCTTTCATGCAGACTTCGTCGCTCTGATTTTTCAACTGTACCTCAAGCATAACGGCGCCTCCGCCGATGCGCGGCAAGGCTTTTATTTCAGCCACGTTCAAGTCCGCATGGACTTGGTCGCCGATAAAAATGGGCTTGATGAATTTCCATTCGTTCACTTCGCGAAAAGCGATCACAGTGCCATCGAGAATCCCCGTCTGCCAGGCGAGGCCCGATGCGAGCGACAAGCCTAAAAGTCCATGTGCGATGCGCTGACCAAAAGGCGTGGTTTTGCTGAACTCTGAGTCCGTATGGATGCGGTTATTGTCGCCAGTCAAATCGGCAAATTTCATAATGTCATCGGACGTGACGATTCGCTCTCCGGTCACTATCTTTTTTCCAACACTGAATTCCTCAAAATACATGCCCATGTTCATCTCCTTATCATAAAGAATCTGACCAAATTATACCCTTTGACCATCCGCTCATCTGACCGTACAATAGAACTATGCGCGATTGGAACCTCCGGCCTGGCGATCCACTTTCTCTTACTTTGGCGGCGGATTTTCGCCTTTCGAAGCCGGATTACGTGAATGATCAAATCTGGGAGCTTGAAATCGGCTCGGGCGAGCCTGTTGCGCTTGCCATGCGTACAACCTACGGATTGCGCGCACGCGCCATGCGTCTCTTCTATCGCTTTGGGGAACTGGGCAAAACCATTACCAACCCCGCTGAATTTTTCGCATCACCGTACCTACGGCGATTCTATCCAAACTTTCTCTGGCTGGAATTTTCTCCATTTGAGGGCTTGGAAGTCACCGCCGAATATTGGGTTCCCGAGTCTCATGCCGTGGCCGGCAGATTGACTCTTAACAATCGCACTGCATTCGCGCGTAAGATTACCGTTGACTTATGTGGGATGCTGACTCCGCTGGATGGGCAGCCCCTGAAAGATTCTCAACAACAAATGGTCAACGTTCTCGTGGGCGAGACCGCGGGGCTCTTCCCGGTCATCTTTATGACTGGCGGCCCGCAGTTTGGTCCGGGTCCGCATCCATCGCTGACGCTGGCGCTGGATTTTGATCCGGGGGCAAGCCGCCAAGTCAGTTGGGCTGTCGGCTCCGCTGATTCTGCGGAAGCTTCATTCGATTTAGCACGGCGCACTGCAAGTCGTTCATGGGAAGCGGAACGTTCTCACATCGAATTGCTGGATGCGGGCGACACGCTCGATATTCACACGGGCGATCTGGATTGGGATGCGGCTCTCGCCTTTAGTCAGCGCACGGCGCTGGGATTATTTTTTACTCCCGATAAACAATTGCCGAATCCATCCTTTGTGCAATCGCGACAACCGGACCACGGTTTTTCCCATAAAGGGGATGGACACGATTATCCGCCCAGCTGGAGCGGACAGACGCCGATTGAAAGTTATTATCTTGCCAGTCTGCTTCCGGCTGAGCGCCAATTAACGCGCGGACTGATCAACAATTTTCTTTTTACGCAAACCAAAGATGGCTCTATAGATCATAGGCCCGGCATTGCCGGCCAACGCGGAAAATTATCTGCCGCGCCGATCCTGGCAAGTTTATCTTGGAAATATTTTCAACAAACAGAAGATGAAACTTTTCTAAATGAAGTCTTTCCCAAACTACTGGCATTTTTCTGGGATTGGCTTTCGCCGCAACACGACCACGACCGCGATGGCTTGCCCGCCTGGGAGCATGTGCTTCAAACTGGCTTTGAAGACAATCCGCTTTTCGATGTCTGGCATTCGTGGTCACAAGGCGCGGATATTTCTGTCATGCAAGATCCGGCTTTGGAAGCCATGATGTACAACGAAGCGCAAAGCCTGTTCCTAATGGCGAAGCGATTAAACAAGACCAGTGAAATTGTACTGCTTGAAGCGCAGGCGGAGAAACTAAAAGCCTCCGTTGAGACGGCTTGGGATGCGCGCGCCGCGTTATATAGTTATCGGGACCGCGTTACCAAAATTTGTCAGGTCGGAAAATTGATTGCGAAACATCAAGGGCCGGGCAACACGCATCCCAAGTTGGAGTTCGAGCAACCGGTTCGTTTGTTGATCGAGGTGCAGACGAAAAATCCGGCGGCGCAACGGCCAACTATCGAGATCAGCGATCTGGTGACCAAAGGCCGGGGCGATGTCGAAGTAATTGAAGAAAATCAATTCCAGTGGAAGAGCGGCGGTTTCGTGGCGACCACGCAAAAGGTCTTTACAAAAATCGGGCGCATCAGCATTAAAGGTTTGGACAAACAAGATAAAGTGTTGATCAGTATCGTAAATATGGCAAGCGAAGACATCACGCTCTTCACGCCATTATGGGCGCATATCCCAGATCCCCAGCGCGCTCAAGTGATGATCAGTCGTTCTCTTACCGATGCAGAATATTTTGGCAAACCCTTTGGTGTTCCGGCTCTGCCTTCCATTCCGGAGCCCGAGGCGGACGCGGTGGCAATGAGCATTCATCTGCCCTGGAATATATTGGTCGGCGAAGGATTGCTGGCTTATGGATTCAGAAATGAAGCCGCGCGGCTCACTGCGCATCTCATGAACGCGGTCATCCAAAGCCTTAAGCAGAACCATGCTTTTTATCAACGCTATCATGCCGAGACGGGAAGTGGCCTGGGCGAACGCGGCGCCTTGAATGGACTGGCGCCTGTCGGTCTCTTTTTACAAACATTGGGAGTAACGGTTTTGTCTCATGACCGCGTGCGGCTCGAGGGCAAGAATCCATTCGTGTGGCCGGTGACAATTTCGTATAAAGGCTTGAAGATCGTACGCGGCCTGGAACGAACGGAAATCACTTTTCGAAACGGCAAAACCATCACGATCACGGATAACAATCCGTTAATAGTATCCATGACTTAAATGTGATATGCTAACATTAAATGATCGTTCATGAGGAGTAGATTATGAACAATCCGATTCGTCTCTTGATACTGGCGATTGTGCAGGAGCAGGATTTGGATGTCGCCACGCGCGCGGTAAGTTCTTTCGGCGCGCCCGTTGTTTATCTGGCGAGCGCGGGCGGATTTCTCGGACGGCGCAACGCGACCATATTGATTGGTTTGCCGAAAGGCCGTGAGGAAGATGTGCTTAGGGAATTGCGCAAATCCTGCCGACAGCGCGTCGAATATCTATCCATGCCTTTGGAAGGTGCGCCTCTTCCCATGCCGACTTCTATCCCTGTAACCGTAGGTGGTGCAACCGTATTTGCACTGCCGGTCGAACGCTTCGAGGAGATATAGCCATGAAGATGATTATCCTGATTGTCAAAGACAGCGAAGCCGATGCGCTGACACGCGCCCTGACTAGCGAAGAATACCGCGTGACACGTATCGCTTCAACGGGCGGCTTTCTGCGCAGCGGCGTGGCGACCTTGCTGCTCGGCGTAGATGACCTGCAAGTGGATTCGGCCATCAAGCTCATTCGCGAGACCATCGCAATGGGCGCGCCTGCCGAGAAACGCGTCTCGCTCTTCGTTGTTCCGGTGGAACGGTTCGAACAAGTCTAATTTCCACAAACAGTAGGGGCGGATCGTCGCAGATACTCGAAGAGTGCCATCCGCCCTTACAAATTCATCCCAGTACAAAATTATCGATCAACCTTGTCTTTCCCAAAAACACCGCCATCGAAAGCAAAGTCTTTCCGGTTACTTTTTCCAACTCCTGCAAAGTATCGTAATCCGCACACGAGACATATTGCATTTGCGCCAAAGGCTCGGATGCAAGCGTCGCTTTCATGATTTGTCGCAGCTTCTCGGCATCACGTTCGCCTTTTTCATAAGCGGCTTTGGCCGCGCTCAACGAACGATATAGAACCGTCGCGGCTTTGCGCTGATTGGCATCCAGATAAACATTGCGGCTCGACATGGCCAGCCCGTCCGGCTCACGAACTATCGGGCAAACCACAATCTCGATTGGGAAATTCAAATCCTCCGTCATTCGGCGGATGACCGCCGCTTGTTGCGCGTCCTTCTGGCCGAAATAGGCTTTCGTCGGCTGAGCCGCGTTGAACAATTTCGTGACGACGGTTGTGACGCCGCGAAAATGGCGGGGACGCTGTGCGCCTTCCAGCGGGCGTGTCATTTCCGCGACTTCGACCCAGGTTTGAAACCCGGACGGATACATCACCTCGGGCGTCGGCGTCCAGACCAAGTCCACGCCCGCGTCTTCGAGCAGATGCAGATCGCGGTCCAAATCGCGGGGATATTTGGCGAGGTCTTCGTTCGGTCCAAACTGCGTGGGGTTGACGAAGATGCTTACGGCGACGTAGTCACATTCAGCTTTGGCACGGCGGGCTAGGGAGATATGCCCTTCGTGGAGATAACCCATTGTCGGGACAAGCCCCAGCTTCCCGTCTAGAAGGAGGCGGGCGGAGCGCAGTTCTTCGAGCGTGGAAACGATCATCATACCGTACAAAACTCCTAGTTGACAGAAATAGAAAATATGTGCTACACTTTTGGCATCCAAATCCAGAAAGGAGATCTAAATGGCTTACTCACACAGCAACTCGAAAGGCACTACGTATTACCTGCACACCAACGGCAAGATGTTCTACTTCTCAAAGGAAATCAAGGAAGGTGCGCTCGATGCGGTGCCTGACGGTTACCAGGTCGTGGAGATGAAAACGGGCATGCTCGTTTTGAAGCGGACGCAACCATCCACAGCGGCGCCTGCCAGAAGCTAGCAATGCACAAAGTATAACCCGTTCGAACCACACCCAATCGTTCTTTTAGAGAAAAGGAGACTCGATATGACACAAAACATTGCCTCTAAAAGTCTGAAGGAAAGGAGGGAAACATGCCAGCTTTAAACCGTGTTCAACTGATCGGATATTTGGGCAAGGAACCGGAAAGCCGCTTCACGCCCACCGGAAAGAAAGTAGCTCACTTCAGCCTTGCGATTTCGCAACGCCGGAAGAGCGGAAGCGAGACCAAAGAATATACCGAATGGGTCAACGTGGAGGCTTGGGGACGGCTGGGTGAGATCGCCCAGCAGTATCTCAAGAAGGGCAGCCTCGTTTACATCGAAGGCCGGCTGAAGACCGACAAGTACGAGGACAAAGGCGGCGAGACCAAATATTTCAGCAAGGTGATCGCACTGATGATGCAGTTCCTCGATAAGAAGCCCGCCGAGGAACCGGTGATAGCGGTGGACGAAGAGCAGACAGAGTACGAGACGGCGTAAGTTGATAAATAGCGTACTGGAGATAAAATCCAGTACGCTATTGTTTTTGCGACTCATGATTGCTTGATTGTTGGTGTGTACAAGATGATTTAGCGAAAATATTTCAAAATCAGAGATTAGGATGGTAACAATCAAAGACACATCTAATACTGGCTGGTTATCTTTCAAGAGTTTCGAAAGCATCGCTGCGGCTATTGGCCTAATCTGTGCTCTTCTTGGATGGTTTTTGGAGTATGCAAGGGGAAGATTCGGTTGGGTGACAACGAACATAATTTTTTCTAATGAGTTTACTTTTATCGGCTATCCATTATTCCTTATTACAGCAGGTTTCTTGCCCTACCTCTTGGGTATGGCGATATTTCTTCGCGGAGTCGCTATTTACAGGAAATTTCTTAAGCGGCTGCAAACCTGTATTGGACTAGCGTTAGTAATTGCTGCACTGCCGCAACTAATTCCATCGATTATCTTTCCTCAAGGAGCATTTATAGTTGGGTATGCTGACAGAGTGAAATCACAAATAAATGTGCCGGTATTACAGCAGTGGGCAGTTCACACCATCAGCCAATCTCGAAAGGATCAATTCTCAAATGTGAAAGAGCGGCCCCAAGGTATTACTTCATTTTCATATGTGTGGGCTGATATCTCCCCGAAGGCAGATGAAACTCAATCGTATATTCGGCTTATGGATGGCGGCCACTATATCGGATATTATGGCCTTGTGATCGGTGGAATGAGCTTTCGATGTAAGGACGCCGACATGAATCCAAACGTCATCGTGGAATATGCCGTAATTGCTCCGGGCGTCTGCGTCTTCTCCGGCCCTGACGAATAGAGCGAATTTGTGGCCGAACTGGAATTGAACCAGGATACGCTTGATTATAATTAGGTGCAAGCAAAATGGCATGTCAATAGAACTTGAGCCTCAGATACTCAGACCGCTAGATATACGGCCCTTGGATCAGTAAGGGACGATTCCGATTTTCAGATCCACAAGGAGATAAATTATGAGAACATTCATCAACCTTCTTCTGCCCCTCACTCCAGCGCTTGCAATATTTGGCCCGCTGATAATTGTCATCGGGTACGATCCGTCCAATCATCTCTGGGCAGATGTGGGAGCCTTCATGACCGGGATTGGCATACTTATTCTGTTTTTGAAAATCATGGATCAATCACGGCAGATTGAAGAAATCACCCGCCTGCTTGAAGGCAACGATCAGAAAAACCCTCGTGTTTGATTGATCTCTTGTCTTTAAATCCGCGGTGAAAAATGTATGTCAATCGGACTTGAACCCCAAACCGCTAGGTTGAGAGCAGGAGGATTATGGAAAACGGATCATTATTAGGCACTGCTTGGAAAATACTTCGCCACAGTAAGTTGGTTTGGTTTTTTCTTTTTTGTTTTACCTATTTTTGGTGTTCATAGAACATAACATATCCGGCTCCAGCCTGATGACCCTTCTGTTTTGTGGCGTTGATCTAATAGGGTTTGTTATAGTTTCCCTGTGTCCACTCGTTATGACAATTACACTTTATCACGGATACTTGGGGGAGTCGGTTAAGGTTAAGGAAGTTTTTTCGGGCGTAAGGAAATATACTATGCGTTGGATTTGCATATTTCTGTTAATCCTTCTTCTAGTCATCGTGATGGCTGCTCTTAGGTTTACAATCCTCAACACAATTAATTTCCTTTTCTGCATATTAGTTCTAAATATATTACCTGTCTTTTTCTTGAACTTTTTGATTACATATGTTGAATTGGAAATGATAAGGAACAACTCGGGGATTAAAGAAGCTATTCAGCATGGAGCAGAAGTATGGACTATAAGGCAAGATATAAAGATAATGACAGCTCTATTGTATACTCTTATACAAATAATTATTGCCATGCTTATTGTGGGTGCGCAAAAAGGTTTTTCTGTGCTTACATTTAATAGTATAACTTATCATGAATATGCCTCCTTTGTAAGCCCATTGGTTCCTAGTCTACTATTGAACATATTTTGTGCTTTACTTGCACCAGTCTTTGATGCCCTTCTAATCTCAGCTTATTTTGGCGATCTGCAAAAAAGCAGTCGAATAATATCCTCACCAATTTATATCGAAGCTTCGGTCAAAGAAGCAAAAGTGTATGTCAATAGGATAAGACCCTCGAACCGCTAGGTTAAAAGCGGCATTCCTAGGGTAACCATCCCTTAAAATCATAGCCAAGCTGGATTTAATCCAGAATACGTTTGATTATTAATCAGCTTAGCATACCTCGGCGACATTTTCCCGCCAGCATATGCTTGCGCGCGGTGCGTCGCACCACACAGGCGGAAAAATCTATTAAACCGGCAGCGTCGACTCTATAGGGTGACTCGGTTGAGTAAGGTGCGACGCACAACGTGCAGAGCATATCCTCCAGTTTTGTTGATAGTCTTACCGATTTAGTTCCCCTGTGGGGGATTTAGTTCCCCTGCCTACCGGTTTTGTCGGTAAGCTTACCGAGCTTGTTGGAAGGCCTTCCATCGTTCATCCCACTCTATCTGTGTTTGTTGGAAAGCTTTCCATCGTTTATGGAAGCCTTGCCAGTTTAGTCGGTGAGCCAACCGGGCTTGTCGGTGGCCTTGCCGATTTAGTGGGTAGCTTTACCGGGTTTGTCAGCAGCCGGCAACATTTCCTCCACTACCATCTCTACCATTATCTCGACAGAGCATTTCTCAACCACGTCGTGACTGTTTCAAAATTGGTGGAAGGGGTGTATAAAAGGAAAACCGGAACGAGTTGAGATCGTTCCGGAATCCCAAAGAAAGGCGTATCGATACTATGCGCCTCAAATTGATTCTACCAATAATCGATCCGGAGCAATTTGAAGAACCGGAGCACTGCGTCGATCCGAAGTGTAGCGGCCAGCGCTTTGTGCCGTGGCAGGAAGTGAAGAAGAATGTACGGGATAGCGAGTTCGAAGAAGTTGTCGCCCGTCGATACAAGTGTTTGCGGTGCGGGTGCACATTCCGAGTGTATCCTCAAGGAGTGCAGAAGAGTCAGATCTCACAGCGGCTGAAAGGCATGGGAGTATTGTTGTATGTGTTGGGGCTCAGTTACGGAGCAGCCTCTTTGATGTTGGAAGCATTGGGGGTGTACTTGAGTACACCGTCCCGGTGTCCTTCGGGAAAAGTAGTGTGTATCGAACGGTGCAAGCGACGGCGGAAGCGGTGCCGGGGATGAAGCGCACGGAACTCTTGCAGGGCTACCGTACGAAAGCCATTGGAGCGGATTTAACGAGTGTGAAATGTAAAGGGAAGTGGCTGCCCATTGGAGTGGTCGTAGATCCGATCAACGGACTGGTGTTGTGTGTGGATCACCTAGATGGAGAAGACGCCAAACCTTGAAGGACTGGGTAGAACCAATTGCAGACCAGGTGGGAGCGCATACACTGGTGACCGATGACGCCGATGCATTTAAAGAAGTGGCTGAAAGTGGTAGGTTCGTGCCCTACCACCGGAGTGGCTTGTACCACCAAGTATGCAAAAGCCACGTGGGACGCAACACCGAAGAATTGATCGAGAGTTTGAGTTTGGCCATTGAAGCGGGTCAGGATTCTTCCTTGGCTGAATTGCAGATCGAATTGGCTCAAGCCCTGACCGATCTACGTCGTTTAGGAGAACTGATCCATACGCGCTTGCCTGAGCAACAGGCGGAAGTACAAGCCTTATATGAACGCTATGCGGCTGCCCCTCATTCCAAGAAAGGCAAGACTGCCAGCATTGCCTACCGCATACGCAACTTATTCCTTGACCGTTGGAACTTATGGCCACGCCTGACCTTTTATCGCACCTGGAAAGACCGGGATGGCCAACCCATTTTGGACGGCACGAACAATGCCACCGAGCGCGCAATTGGATGGTGGGTAAAAGAAAGATATCGCACGATGCGCGGATATAAACGCGATCAATCGGCTTTGAATGTCAGTCGGTTGGTTGCCTACTGCGGTAATCATCTTGCGGAGGGCTTGAACTTGGCGACCTTCGTCACTTGATCGCACTTTATCTCAGGGGTTTCTATCCACTTGCCGCTTCATATGCAGTTTACCAATTATTAGAATGGAATTGCGGATGGGGGCAGCAGGTGCTATCCTCTTCATGACGAGTGACGGGAACGCATCTGGGGCATGGAGCGTCTGGGCGAGCCGGTGTTTCAAATAGGACGAATGAGCCTGTCCAATTTTTTGGCTCCCCGTCGGACTCTCTCATCTGGGACGATCCGCGAAAGGATCGAGCCCGCATCGGTTTATGAACCTTTAGCCCAAAAGTCCGCACCCCATCCGCAAAGTGCGGCGGACTTTCCGCAAAGTGCGGCGGACTTTCCGCATTGTGTGAGAGAGGTACCTCTCTCAGAAGGAGCGTATCATGCCTGTCCCTCAAATTTCAAGAACTTTTGAAAGATACCTTGCCATCGATGCCCACAAACACTACGTGGTGGTAGGCGGACTGAATGCTCAGCTCGAGATCGTGCTGGCAGCCCGAAGAATGGATATTGAGCGGTATCCGCAGTGGGCGAAAGAGAACCTTAATCAACAGGATTGCGTGGTGATCGAAGCCAGTACCAACACCTGGGATCTGTACGACCTCACCGCAGTTGTAGCCGGGAAAGTGGTGGTAGCACACCCCTTGGCAGTCAAGCTGATCGCCAATGCGCGGGTAAAAACCGACAAGCAGGATGTCTTTCGCCTGGCACGTTTGTTGGCAGGCGGCCTGATCCCGGAAGTGTGGGTGCCTCCCCTGCCCGTGCGAGAATTGCGAACCCTGATCGCCCATCGCCGACGTTTGATCCAGATGCGCACCATGACCCGCAACCGGCTGCACAGCCTGGCCCATCGCCACAATTTGATCCTTCCGGAAGGGGGCGCCTTTGCCGACAAGAACCAAGATTGGTGGAAGGGCTTGTCGCTATCCCCGGTCGAGAAGTTGCGTCTCCAACAAAACCTGGCGCTGTTGGAATTCTTGGAACCCGAGATCGGAGATGTCGATGCGGAACTGGCCCGGCAAAGTAGTTGTGATCCCTGGAAAGATGCCGTTCCCTACCTGATACAACTCCCCGGCTTTGGGTTGATCGTCGTCATGACCATCCTCTCTGCCATCGGAGAAATTGGGCGTTTCCCAACCTCCAAACAATTGGTCGGATACAGCGGCCTGGGCGCCAGCCTGCATCAAAGCGGTGAAACAGATTACTCCGGACGGATTACCAAACAGGGACGCAAGGAAATGCGTCAGGTTTTGGTCGAAGCCGCCTGGGTTGCAGTCAGCTCGAATCCTTATTGGCGGGAGCAATACCACAAACTCTCTCACCGCATGGCAGCTAACAAAGCGATTGTCGCGATTGCCCGCAGATTGCTGGTGGCAGTCTGGCATGTACTCACCGAGCGTGCTGCCGATCGTAGAGCAGACCCGGATATGGTCGCTTCCAAGCTGATGATCTGGTCCTGGAAACTGAATGAGGTCCAACGCGGCGGTCTGACTTCGCCACAGTTTGTGCGTTATGGTCTCATGCGTTTGAAAATCGGTCAGGAGATTGCCCGTGTCAAGCACCAGAAAAATCGCCCGATTGCTTCAGTAGAAGAAGTGCTGGAACGCTTGCCTGAGTTCAATTTGAATATCTGATCTGGTTACCTCTTCCCATTGCAGTCCTTTTGTCAGCCTGTGCCAATCCATATTTGGTGCTGGGTAGGAAGGATGTTCCATTATGCTAAATATTTTCGGTCCCATATCGGTTAGTTTTTTGCCAAAAGACATTCACCTCTTGACAGTGCAATTCATCGGTTTGAAACAGTCACACCACGTCCGGGGCAATAAATATTATAATTAGCACTCCTAAGCGCTTGAGACCGAACACGCAATTACTACCATCCGCTTTCATTGATTGTTTCATCAACCCCAGAGAGTACAGTAAAATAGATTGTAAGTTTAATGGTGAGCTATGAACATGAGAGAGCAAAACAAATTCATTATTGATACCATCGGCCGCGAGATCATCGACAAAGTTCTCCCGAATCTGGATGCTGAATATATTTCTGCTCATAAGGAGTCGACATGGGCCACTTTAAAATGACCGGGGAGGAATTGCGCCGCGCCGCGTGGTGGGCGATCCCCGCCCTGATCGTCGGCATTCTGCTTTCGTTGTTGATCCCGCCTCCTGAGATCGGTGTCATCCAACTAAGCGACGCGATCGATTCCACCACGGCCGAGGCTTTGATTACTCAGATCACCTACGCGCGCCAAGATCCAAACATTCATGCTGTGGTGTTAATCATCAATAGTCCGGGTGGGACCGTGGTGGACTCGGAAGCCATTTATTTAGAATTGGTGCGACTTCGCGCAACCAAACCGGTCGTGACCTGGGTCAGTGGGTTGGATGCCAGTGGCGCATATTATCTTGCCTCGGGGACGGATTACATCGTGGCCGTACCATCTGCCGAGGTGGGCAACGTCGGAGTGATTGCTTACCTTCCTACCGCGCCGATGATCTTCGAGGATATCATATCAACCGGACCCTATAAGCTGTGGGGTTCCCCGCGTGACACGACCATGCGCGAGACTGAAATGATCAAACAGGGATTCTTTCAAGCCGTAACAATGGGACGCGGCAACCGCTTGAAGATTGGACCCGATGTTTTGTTGCGCGGCCAGATCTGGCCCGCCAGCACCGCATACCAATATGGTCTAGTGGACCAGCTCGGCTCTGAAACAGAAGCGTACGACGAAGCCGCCAGTCTGGCACACTTGTGGCATTATAAGATGACCGATCTATACGTAGCATCTGGTTTGAGTCAAAGCACGAGCGCAGTGGGGTTTTTCCAACAGACAACTGATGGTTCCAAGTCACCCTATCCATCGCAGGCTGGGATTTACATGCTGTATATTCCCGCTCTGCCCATCCCAGAGAAGTAGGAGGCAACTATGAATCGCAAGATCACCTTGATTGCCCTTGCCGTGTTTGTCCTGCCACTGCTCCTTCGGCTGATTTGGTTCTTCCCGGGTTTCTACCCGCCCCATACCATTGCAACGCCTGATTATGCAAACCTGAAATTACCTGAAGCACCCGTTTCTACTCTCCAGTCGAATCCGATTAAACAAGTGGGCGGCGTAGTGCTATTGGATAACGCACACAGCAACCAATTCCAGCCTGACGAAATCCAAACCCTGATGGATGCTTTAGGCCAACGCGGAGCGCGCGTCGAACTGAATTCCGATTCGTCGAAACTGGAATCCCAATTGAAATATGCCAGCGCATACCTGGTATTTTCGCCTTACTATAAATACACTCCCAGCGAAGTGCAGGTCATTCAGAACTTTATCGGGCGCGGCGGCCGGATGGCTGTTTTCACGGACCCGACCCGCGGCCTGGTGATTTATGACCCCGCCGGTAATCCGATCAGCAATATCCCGGATACAACTGAGGTCAATCCATTACTGGAACCATTTGGAATCACAATCAACAGTGATTATCTTTATGACCTAGCGGAAAATGAAGGCAATTTCCGCAACGTTTACTTTGAGTCATTTGGTAAGTCTGACCTGACAAGGGGATTGAAGAAAGTCGTCTTATATGGGACACACTCCCTTGAAACCGATTTCGGGATTGGCCCTTATGTCAGGCAGCGACAAAACCTTCTCATCCGAGACTGATGCGACGCCTAATAATGATTCCAAGCAAGGCTGGGCAGCAGCCGCACTTGACCAAACCGGTAATGTCTTGGCTGTGGGCGATTTCACTTTCCTGACGCCACCGTACAACACTGTTGGAGACAATGCTGTCTTTATCAGCAACATCGCCGACTTTCTGCTGGGTGGAACCCTCAAATATACTCTCGCGGATTTCCCCTACCTCTTCACCGGGACAACTGTGGATATGCTGCCCACTTCAAACATCCAGATGACAGCCAATCTGATCGGTGCGATTTCAAAATTACAATCCAGCTATAAGGCGATCAACATAGACATCAATATTGTTCAAGACTCAACCTCAGCCCAGAACCTGATCGTGCTGGGCACGTTTTCCCAAGCCGATGACTTGAATAAGTACGTGAAACCTTTTAATGTGACTATGAATGATTCCAATAATTACATCGAACTCCCCGGCTTTGGCCAGTTGGGGAAGACTGGCAATTCCGTTCTGTTGTTTAGTTCCGGAGATAATGGTAACACACTGGTTCTGCTGGCTGACACAGAGGATGATCTCGTTACCTTTATGTCAAACTTAAGCAGTAACGATTTCTCGAAGTGTGTTCTGCAAGGCGCGGTCGGCGTTTGCAGCATCGGCTCCAGCGGGAGCTTCTCCACGGACACACCGACGCCAGAAGCCAAGCCGACGGGAGCAACTCCTACAGGAGCCGCACCTACGCCCACGGCCACGCCATCGCAATAATCGGTAAGCCCGCCAGCCTTGTCAGACGCCGTTTAGCGAATCCCTGGCGGCATGCCCCCGCGGACATATTCACCAAGCGCTGGCGCGGCTCGGTGGTCACTTCACCAGGGAGATTTATTTTCTCAATACCGATAATGGTAGAATTTGGCGTTGCCCGTAAAAAGCAGATATGAAAACTTCCCCATCCTTGACCGGTATGCGTTCCTTCTTTACCATCTGGATCGGTCAACTGGTTTCATGGATCGGCTCGCAGTTGACGGGCTTCGCGCTGGGGGTCTGGATTTACGACCAAACTCATTCCGTCTCGCTGTTGGCGGTCAGTCAAGTTGCGCTCAGCGCGCCCTTCGTGTTTTTCTCGCCGCTGGCAGGCGTGCTGGCCGACCGTTGGAATCGTCGCACTGTGATGATCCTCAGTGATTTCGGCGCGGGGTTGGCTGTATTGGGCGCAGCGACCTTATACCTTACCCATTCGCTCCAGCCGTGGATGGTCATCCCGATCAACTTTTTCATCGCGGCCTTCAACTCCTTGATGTGGCCGGCCTTCACAGCTTCGGTCACGCTGCTGGTTCCGAAAGAACAATACGGACGGGCGAACGGCTTTGTCCAATTGGGTGAGGCCCTGCCGCAGATTGCGGGTCCCGCCATCGCCGGTGTGTTGTATGTGGCGATCAAACTCGGCAATATGGCACTGATTGATTTTTCGACTTACATCTTCTCGGTGGTGGTGATGATTCTTTTTGTACGCATCCCCAAACCGCCGCGCACGGAGGCGGGCCATCAAGCCCAAGGCTCGGTCTGGAAAGAAATGAGATATGGCTGGGACTACATCCTGGCGCGCAAGGGATTGCTGTCCCTGCTGATGTTCTTCCTCGCCATCAATTTTCTCGGCGGAGTGATGCAACCTTTATTCATTCCGCTGGTCCTGGATAATTGGAAGGCCGATGTGCTCGGTTATCTCAGCACGATCATGGGCGTTGGGATGCTGGCCGGTACGGTCGTGATGAGCGCATGGGGCGGCGGGAAACGCAAAATTTATACATTGTTGGGCGCGGGCTTGGTGAGCGGCTTGTTCCTATCGGCGGTGGGATTGAGAATTTCCATTCCATTGCTGGCGGTCTGCGGCTTCGGCTTTATGTTCAGCGTACCGTTGATGAATGCGGCCAGTCAGGCCATCTGGCAATCGAAGGTCGCACCCGATGTGCAGGGACGCGTCTTCGCCGTGCGCCGCACGATTGCCTGGTCGAGTCAGATGGTAGCCCCGCTGCTGGCTGCACCACTGGCAGATTATGTGTTCAAGCCCGGGATGTCGGCAGGCGGCGCACGGGCCGCGATCTTTGGTCCAATCATTGGCATTGGGTCCAACCATGGCATTGGTTTGTTGATCGGTTTACTTGGATTGCTTACCACGCTGGTCGCGATCCTGGCATTATTCAATCCCTTGATTCGCAACGTAGAGATTGACCTGCCCGACCACATCCCTGGTGAAACAAAGGTTCCTATTGTCGTCCCCGAAGCAAACGACTAAATTTCAATCGAGTATAAAGAAAAAGATAGCGCCTGATTGTTCAGGCGCTATTTGGATCGTATCTGTTTCCACCGGTAATGGCTTAGCAAATCCTGGGCAGCATTTCCCCTGCCAGCATATCCACTACGCGCTGACTGCCGATGGCAGTTTTCATCAACACGCGTCCGCGCGGTTCGGCCGTCACTTCGCCAATGATGACGGCACCTTCTCCGTAACGCGTCTGACGCATGGCTTTCAGCACTGCCTCGGCGTCTTCACGCGCGACCATCGCAATCAACTTGCCTTCATTGGCAATATACAGCGGATCAAATCCCAGCATCTCACACGCCGCATTGACATCCGAATGCACCGGAATAGTTTGCTCATTCAATACGATGCCGACGTTTGATTGAGATGCAATTTCATTCAGCGTGGTTCCAAGGCCGCCGCGCGTCGGATCGCGCAGCACATGAACATTTTGGGTTGCATCCAGCATCGCGTCAATGAGATGATTGAGCGGAGCCACATCGCTTTGAATACTAGACTGAAATCCCAACTCGCCGCGTGCGCCCAGCACCGCAATCCCATGATCACCGATTGAACCGGATAGAATCACCACATCGCCTGGCTTGGCTTGCGCACCGCCAACCTTCAAACTCGGTCGCACCAAACCCACGCCCGCGGTCGTGATATAAAGCCCATCGGCTTTGCCTCTTTGAACAACTTTCGTATCGCCCGCCACGATCTGAACATTCGCTTCCTGGGCGGCCGCCTTCATTGACTCAATGACGCGCTGAAGCGTTTCGATGGCCAACCCCTCTTCAAGAATAAAACCTGCCGTCAAATAAAGCGGCGTTGCGCCCAGCATCGCCACATCATTGACCGTGCCGCACACTGCCAGACGACCAATGTCGCCGCCAGGGAAAAACAACGGCCAAACCACATGCGCGTCGGTGCTAATGGAAAGCTGCACGCCAGTCACGGGTTCCAGCACCGCCGCATCGTCTCCGGCACGAAGCGCAGAGTTATCGAAGGCGGGCAGGAACGCTTTTTGGATCAGTTGATGCGTCATCCGTCCGCCCGCACCGTGTCCCATCACAATTTGTTCGTTATGCGGCAAAGGCGGCGCGCAGACCGCGCCTTCCATGTTTACGGTTTCATCGCTCATGATGCGACCGAATCCTTCATTTCAATCCGACCATACTTATAATACGCGGCGCACGCGCCTTCGGACGAAACCATCGTCGCACCCAGTGGATGTTCGGGATTGCAAATCGTTCCAAATGCGGAACATTGATGCGGCTTCTTCAGCCCTTGCAGAATCTGCCCGGCGATGCACAATGGCGATTCGTCTGCCGTAATCGTTTCCACATTGAAACGTTTTTCGGCATTGAATTCATCGAACTCCGGACGCAGACACCAGCCGCTCATCGGGATCATACCGATGCCGCGCCACTTGCGGTCACATTCCATGAAAACTTTTTGAATTGTTTTCTGCGCGGATTGATTGCCTTCCAACGTCACGACCCGCGAATACGCGTTACCGACTTCCACTTTATTTGCTTCGAGCAGTTGGACCGTTTGCAAAATTCCATTGGCAATGTCGAGTGGCTCGAAGCCCGTGACCACCATCGGCACGTTGAACTTCTTTGCCAGCGAAGGATATTCCCAATATCCCATCACTGCGCTGACGTGACCCGCCAATAAAAATCCCTGCACGCGATTCTCCGGCGATGAAAGGATGGCGTTGATGGCAGGCGGCACGCGCACGTGCGAAACCAGAGTGGAATAATTTTTCAACCTGAGTCTCTGCGCCTGCAGGACACTCATCACATTCGGCGGTGCGGTCGTCTCGAAGCCAATCGCAAAGAAGACAACTTGTTTATCGGGATTCTGCTGGGCAATCTGTACCGCGTCCAGCGGCGAATAAACGACGCGCACATCTCCGCCTTGTGCCTTGACCGAAAATAAATCGCGTCCGGAACCAGGCACGCGCAGCATGTCACCGTAGGAACAGAAGATCACGTCCGGGCGCGCAGCGATGACAAGGGCTTTATCAATTAACTCGAGCGGCGTCACGCAAACGGGACAGCCCGGCCCGTGTACCAATTCAATTTCAGGCGGAAGCAGTTGATCGAGTCCATGACGAACGATGGCGTGCGTTTGCCCGCCGCAGATTTCCATCATGGTCCATGGGCGCGTAGCCGTGCGGCGAATCTCTTCGATCACGCCTTTCACTAAAGCCGCATCGCGATATTCGGTAACGTACTTCATGTGGCTATTTCCGGTCCCAGTTCCGTTTCGATGTTGGAAATTTCCTTGAGCAAATCGAGCGTCTCCATCGCTTCCTGCTCACTCAACAAACTGATCGCAAACCCAACATGGATCACACAATAATCATTGATCTTTGCTTCGGGAACATAATCCAAACAAGCCTCGCGGAAGATTCCGCCGAAGTCCACCTTCGCCATATTAAGTCCGCCCTTTTCGTAAATCTCAACAATCTTTCCTGGCACAGCCAGACACATCTTATCCTCGCAATCTGCTTGCGGCAATCACCGCTTGTCCAAGCGACAGGCCGCCGTCGTTCGTTGGCACCTGTCTATGTAGGTATACCGTGAATCCATCTGTGCGTAATAGTGACAAAGTTCGTCCAATTAAGGTGAGATTCTGCCACACTCCGCCGGATAGCGCAACGGAGCGAATGCCCGTTGCGCGATTCATTTTATTAGCTGTCATTCGAACCGTTTCAGCCAGACCATTATGAAAGCGCGCCGAAATTTTCGATATCGGGATTCCTGTCATCACATCTTTTATCAACGATTCAATTCCGCTTCTTACTTCGACTTCGTTTTGATTCAACCCAAATGAATAACTTCCCGTTTCATCCGGATCTGCCAACGCTTCGAATTCAATCGCGGCTTGTCCTTCATAATTGACGATTTGTCGAACACCTGCCAGCGCGGCGGCCGCGTCGAACAAACGGCCCATGCTAGAAGTCATTGGCGTATTGATTTTCTTTTCCAGTTGCGTATGCAAAAGTTTCCGTTCTTCTTTATTGAATTCAACAACGGATGCCAGATGTTCATCCCATTCGATTCCCAGCGACCAAAGCAAAGCCAACGCGGTGCGCGCCGGTTTCTTGATCGATGCGTCACCGCCGGGCAGCGGAAAATACTGCAGATGAAATGGCCTTTGATATGATTTGTAATCTGCAATCAAAAACTCGCCGCCCCAGATTGCACCATCTTCGCCATAACCCGTGCCATCGAAAGACACTCCGATAACCGGTTCAGAGCCAACCAATCCATGTTCGGCCATGCAAGCCGCGATGTGTGCGTGATGATGCTGAACCCCAATCGCAGGCAGGTTCTCGCGTTCGGCGTGTTCCAGCGCGTACCGCGTGGCTAAATAATTCGGATGCAGATCATAAGCAATGGCTTCGGGCTTGACGCGGAACAACCGTTCGAAATGCTCCACGCCCTGCTCGAACGATTTCAGTGTTTCATAATTTTCCATGTCGCCAATGTGATGACTCAGGAACGCGTAATTCTTGTTCGTAATGCAAAACGTATTCTTTAATTCAGAGCCAGCCGCAAGCAACGGTGGAACTTCCCACGGCAGTTTGACAGGAAACGGTGCATATCCGCGCGAGCGGCGGATGGGATAGATTTCCTCTTCAAAGACACGCACAACCGAATCGTCACAACGAATGTATATATCGCGATTATGCATCAGGAACGCATCCGCCAACGATGTCAATCGTTGGCGCGCTTCATCGTTGTCCGTAGCAATCGGTTCTTCGCTCAAGTTGCCGCTGGTCATTACGAGGGTCTGCGGAAAACCATTCGCTTTTTCGAGGAGTAAGTAATGTAACGGCGCGTACGGCAACATCACGCCGAGGAAATTCTGTCCCGGCGCAGCTTCTTCAACAATATTCGATTCCGGCCTTAAGCGTAATAAAACAATCGGCCGGGCAGTGGATTGCAATAAATTGCGTTCAGCGTCATTGACAAAGCAATGTTCTTCAATCGCCGCGAGATCAGGCATCATCAAGGCAAACGGTTTGTCGACGCGCAACTTGCGCCGGCGAAGCTCAGCAACGGACTCAGCGTTCGTCGCGTCGCAGGCGAGATGAAATCCGCCCAAGCCTTTGATGGCAACAATTTTTCCTTCGGCTATTAATTGCCGCGTTTTTTGAATCGCATCGCCATCTCTAGCGTTTTGCTCATTATGTATCTCCAACCAAACGTGCGGACCACAAACGGGACATGCCACTGGCTGCGCGTGAAAACGTCGATTTGAAGGATCGGTGTATTCGCGTTTGCAATCAGGACACAGAGCGAAAGGCGCCATGGTTGTTTTGGGACGGTCATAGGGAATATCTTTGATGATGGTGAAACGCGGTCCGCAGTTGGTGCAATTGATGAACGGATAACGGTAACGGCGGTCGGATGGATCGAAGAGCTCGCGCAGGCAATCCTCGCAGATGGCAATATCCGGCGAGATCGGCTGGAAGGCGGAGTCAATCGATTCGGAATGGATAATATCAAATGAACGGAAGCCGTTGGCGGGCCCGAAAGAGGCGGTCAGTTCGTCAATGTGAGCAAGCTTTGGTGCTTCGTTACTCAATGCTTTGACGAAAGCATCCAGAACATCGCGCTCGCCGTCCACTTCAATATCCACACCTGCGGATGTGTTGCGTACCCAGCCTTTGAGATCCAAGCGCGCAGCAAGATTGTAAACGAAAGGCCGGAAGCCGACGCCTTGAACGATACCGCTAATGTGGATGCGTGCGCTTTGATTGGGCATATTATTCAGAAGTATACATTATACAAGAACCCCCACCGACCGTCCCGCAACCCTGAAAGAACACGGGGTTTAGAGCAGCGGGCAAATGGTCACCTCCCCCATGTTCCATTTGGAACATGGGGGAGGCAGGAGATGGCTAAGGTTGAGATGCCGGGCCTGGCGTGGGATGGATCGGCAAAATGAATGGAGACCGAGGGGCTTGAGAGAAATCGAAATCACTGACCAGGTCACCGAGGATGGAGACATCCTCGCGCACATCGGGGCGCGGGTCAGGTCGGCCATCCGTCGTGGGATCGATTCGTTGGTCATTGATGAAGATATCTTCAATAAATTTTACATACGCATCGTGGCTTAGAGTTTGGTGGTCAATGTAACCTTGTTTGGCATACGGGCTGATGACAATGCCCGGCACGCGCAGGCCATATCCGTTTTGGTCAACGTGCGGCGGAACCACCTGGTCATAGAATCCGCCCCAATCATCCCATGAAAGAAAGATGGCGGTGCTATCCCAATCCGGTCCCTGCATCACGGCATTGATCAAACTGGCTGTCCAGGCTTGACCGTCGCTGAGAAGAGCTGGGGGATGCTCGCTATTTTGTCCGCTGGGCGTGATCCAACTCACGGCAGGCAGAGTTCCATTCTTGGCATCCTTATAGAAATTCGTCACATCCGTGATGTTTTGGAGCTGTCCATCCTGTTTCACCGTGTCGAAGTACGGCAGTGGATTCCAAATCCCGGGCGTCTTCGCATCCTGATGAACCGGAGCACATTCCGCCTCATCGTCCTCACAATCGGGCTCGGTGCCGCTTTGAATATAGTAATTCCAAGTGACTTGATTTTTGAAAAGCAAATACGTTAAGTCTGTCCATGCATAATCCGGAGCAGGAAGGTCTGTAGCATTCGGTCTGTTGGGATGAAAGTCAGGAGGATTGCCCGGCGCTTGCAATGCATTAATGCAACTCATCGGATCGCCTGCCACACTGCATTTGGCGGACCACTCCGAGACCATGAAGAGATGGGCTGGCAAACTCCAGGAAGAGTTCGGCTCGAACAAGCGATCCTGCAGGACAAAGTTCTGCGCAAGCGCCCAGTAGTTTGGAATCTCGCGCGCATCGTGATAACCCATCACATCCGTCTTGCCGCTGCCTCCGCCGCAGTCAGGATTGTCAGTTGCTTCGCAACCGGCTTTGCCTTTCTCAGCCTCCGCAACAAAGCCATCCATTTTGCCGTTGTCAATATCTTTGGTAGCATCGGCTTCGCCATGTGGACCGCCATAATTTAAATTAGCTGGATCGTGGTAGGGATAGACACAATTCCCAGTCAATGGGTCATTCACACAGACCGTAAACTGGCCGTTGGATGTCGGAAACCCGTCTGCGCCGGGGTACGTTCCGAAATACGAATCGAACGAACGATTCTCCTGCATGATGATCACAACATGCTTGATCTTCTCGCGGGCCAACGCAAGAGATTCGGAAGCGGTCGGCACTGCGGACACGGATTGAACTGTTGGCGCTGGAGCGGTTGCCAATGAACTTGGATTCGGAGTAGCTGTTACAACCACGACCACCGGTGTGGAAGTTGAAACCAAGCCGGTTACCGCATTGCAGGCAAGCAGAATAAGAACAGATAGGGCCAAAAGAAAAAATTTCGCTAGTCTCATGATATGTACCTCACCATCACATACTAATCAAAGCATATGAGACCAATATTAACGGAGAGAAAATTCTTTGTAAAAAACTGCGACTGCATCATAGCCGCAGTTTTACTTCTTATAAACTTTCTAATTCGCCAAATAATTGATTTGGAATCACTTGTTTGAATCACTCTTCTTTCGGCGGCGCGGCGGGACCATAATTCAGCACCTGCCTCACTTGCGTATTCCCTTCCGGCGGGCCGACAATGCCCCGTTCTTCCATCACATCCATCAAGCGCGCGGCGCGCGTATAACCAATTCGCATCCTGCGTTGCAACATCGAAACCGAGGCGCGGCCTTCGCGTCGGATGATGTCAATCGCATCGTTGAGAAGCGGATCGCCATCGGTAGATTGTTCTTCTTCCCATAATGGCTTTTGCTTGAGCGGCACATTCTCCGGCAAGGCATCCACTGGCGCACCGCTCACAGTATATGGAGTGGAAGCCGCGACCTGCGCCTTCCAATATTCAACCAATTTTTGAATCTCGTGGTCGGAAACAAACACACCTTGCAAGCGAACCGGCGCAGGCGCATCCGGTGCTTGATATAACATGTCGCCGCGGCCCAACAATCGTTCAGCGCCGGGCTGATCGAGAATCACGCGGCTGTCCACGCCCGAAGCGACCGCAAACGCAATGCGTGCCGGAAAGTTGGCTTTGATCAAACCGGTCACCACATCCACCGATGGACGCTGGGTTGCCAAGATCATGTGAATGCCTGTGGCGCGCGCCAGTTGTGCGAGGCGAGTGATTGCACTCTCGGTTTCATTCGGCGCGATCATCATCAAATCGGCCAGCTCATCAATCACGATCAACAGAAACGGAAGTTTCTTTCTGCCTTCCGCTTTCATGCGCCCATTGTAATCGGTGATGTTGCGCGAGCCGACTTTGGCAAACTCATGATAACGCTTGTCCATTTCGCGCGTCATCCATTGCAACGCGCCCACCACGCGTTCCACCTCGACTACCACAGGGGAAAGCAAGTGCGGAATGCCGTTATAACCCGTCAGTTCCACGCGCTTAGGGTCCACCAGCACCAATCGTAAGTCGTCTGGCGTGTTATTCAACAGAAAACAGGAAAGGATCGAGTTCACGCACACCGACTTCCCCGAACCGGTCGTGCCTGCGATCAACACATGCGGCATCGCTTCCAAATTGGCGGCGATGGGATGCCCGGCTACATCCTGTCCCAGTGCGAAACGCAACAGTGTTTTATTTCGCTGGAAGGTTTCGTTCTCCAGCACGTCACGCAAAGCAACCAGCGCCATCTCCTCGTTTGGAACTTCGATGCCGACATAGCTGTGTCCCGGAACGGGCGCCTGAATGCGGATCCGCGGCGCGGCGAGCGCCAATGCGAGATCGTCGGCAAGCGATGCGATCTTGCTGACGCGCACGCGCGTTCGGCCGCCGCGTGTCTCGACGAAAAGCGGCTCGACGCCAAATTGCGTGATCGTCGGCCCGCGGCTGATCTCAACTACTTGAGCCGGTGCTCCGAACGAAGCTAGTGTCTCTTCAATCAAATGTCCGCGCTGGTTGATGAATTCCTCGTTGACCGCTGGCGCGTTGCCTGCATCGAGGATGTCATTGATCTGCGGCAAAACCCATTGAATGACTGGTGGGCTGACGGTTGTGGTCACCGTTGGAAAATTGGGCGGTGGCGATGGAACCGATGGCGCGGCAGGTGTCTCTTTCAGAGGAGTATACCCATTGGTTTGTGCAACCGCTTCCGTGGGCGCGGGAGACGCAGATGGTTTGATCACCAAGGATTTGAGTCGTGCGAACGCGATTCCAATCCCGCTAAATAAGTCCTGGATGGTTATATCCAATGTCATGGTCAACGCGATCAAGAACCAAGCAACGAGAATGATCACGGCGCCCCATAAACCAAAACCAAAAAACAGCAGCCGTTCGAAGAGGCCGCCGATGTAACCTCCGCCCGCGCCGTCCAATGCCGCTGCGTCCGCCATCACCGGCTGGGCGATGATGCTGTGCATGGTGGTCAGCAACCAGACAAAAAGCAAAATGCTTCCAACGGTTCGTTCCAGCGATAACGCCGGAAGCCGTTCACTGCGGCGCAGGATCAGCCAAATGCCGAAGATAAATAATGCAACGGGCAGGATGTAAATTCCCCAGCCAAAGATCTGACCAAGAAAGCGCATCAGGTCTGCCGTGAATACCGAGCGCGAGGAAGCAAAAAGCGTAAGCAGAATCAGAATGCCGATGACCGCGAGAATAATGCCGGTTAGATCAAGCTTGCGCTCAGAAGATAATCTGTCCCAAAGCGGTGGCGCAGGAGAGATTGACTCCGGCTCCGGTGGTTTGGGCTGGTTGGACGGTTTGAGGCGCGCCTGCGCCCTTGCCTTCGGAGGATTCTTCCGTTGAGGTTTACGTTTCTTGGATTTGGATGGGAAAAAGATTTTAAAGAAAGACATGCTGTACCACACAGCGCGTAAACGGACAAGTAAAAATTATAGCACAAATGGTCTGTTTTCTTTAAGGTACAATTAGGCAACAATAGAAAAAATGACGCAAACGAAGTTTCTTTTTTTGCGATTTATGTCTTGGCGTTCTGTTTATTCCATTTTTACAAGGACTTCTAATTGTTCGAAATTCTATTCCTCGGCACTTCTGCTTCCGCGCCGTCTGCGAAGCGCGGGCTTCCCGCTCAAATCGTTACACACGATGAATATCGTTTTCTGATCGATTGCGGCGAAGGCACGCAGCGGCAAATCCTGCAAGCCGGAGTTGGCTTTAGGCATCTGACGCGCGTCCTCCTAACGCATGGTCACCTCGATCACATTCTCGGCCTCGGCGGCTTGGTCAGCACGTTCATGCGCTGGGAAGCAATTGACCAGCTTGAAATCTTCGGCGGACGCGGCACATTGGATCGCGTTCGCACTTTGATCGACGATGTGGTCCTGCGTGGCAATCAAACTCCCATGCCGCTTCATTTTCGGGAAATCAAGCCTGGGATTTTCTTTGATGCGGAAGATTTTACGATCACGGCTTTTCCAGTGACGCACCGCGGCCCAGATTGTCTCGGTTATGTTTTTGAAGGAAAGGAACGGCGGCCATTTTTATCAGAGAAGGCGGACGAACTGGGCGTTCCGTTCGGGCCAGAGCGACGCGATCTGGTGGCGGGCCAGGCGATCACTTTATCGAATGGCAAACGCGTCGCACCGGACGATGTGCTGGGACCGGTTGAAAAAGGAGTCAAACTCGTCATTGTGGGTGATTCTGGTAAGACTGAGAACCTGCTTGAGGTCTGTAAGGACGCGGACGCGCTGGTGATTGAGTCCACGTATCTGGAAGAAGAAGCGGAAATGGCGCATCAGTTCTCGCATCTCACTGCGAAACAGGGCGCCGAGCTGGCCGTTCAGGCCACGGTTAAAAAATTAATCCTGACGCACATTTCACGTCGCTATCGCGGGAGGGATGTTTTGAAGGAGGCCCAATCCATTCATCCGAATGTAGTGGTGGCGCGCGATTTCGATATTTACCAAATAAGGAAAGATGAAAAGAATGGAAACGAATAAACTTTTAACAATAGGAGTGTTGACTTCGGGCGGTGATTCACCCGGCATGAATGCGGCCATCCGCGCGGTGGTACGCACAGCCCATGCTCATAATGCAGATGTATTGGGAGTTGTAGATGGCTATGAAGGATTGCTCAATGGGGAGTTTCGTCACCTCGGCGTGCGTGATGTCAGCGGAATCCTGCAACGCGGCGGAACCATTTTGCAAACCAGCCGCAGTCCGCGATTTAAGGAAGCGAAGGGACAGCGTGAGGCCATCCGCCGTATGAACGAAGCCGGCATGGATGCTTTGATCGTGATCGGCGGCGAAGGGTCGCTCAATGGCGCGTACGCTTTGCATCAACAGGACGTCAGGGTGGTTGGTCTGCCCGGTAGTATCGATAACGATGTGTGGGGAACGGACATTTCCATCGGCACGGACACGGCTATGAATACCATCATGGAATCGGTGGATAAATTACGCGATACCGCTTCATCTCATCGCCGCGCGTTTTTGATCGAAACGATGGGGCGCAATTGCGGTTATCTGGCCGTGATGGCTGGTATTGTGTGCGGCGCAGAGATCGTATTGATTCCCGAAGTCCAGGTAAGCGTGCAAGAGGTGGGCAAGGTCATCGAGGATGCTTATACGCGCGGCAAGACCCATGCCATTATCATCAATGCAGAGGGCTCTGGGCATAACACCACAGAGCTTGCCAATGCACTCGAAGCGATGGACGTCGGCTTCACCACGCGCGTCACCATCCTCGGACACATTCAGCGCGGCGGCTCGCCGACGGCGTATGATCGCCTGTTGGCTTCCCGCATGGGCGTGAAAGCGGTCGATGCTTTGCTGGAAGGCAAGAGCGGTGTGATGACCGGCCTCAAGGGTAATGACATTGAATATATCCCGATTGAAGATGTGATCGGCAACAAACGCACTGTGAACCTTGAGTATTATCAAATGACGAAGATGTTGGCGCGTTAGATCGTCGTCGGTTCTTCATAAATCCCCAAGACTTCCTTCATAACCTGGATAATCTCACCAAGCGTCGCATACGCGCGAACGCAATCCATTAAGTGTGGCATCGTGTTCTCGGTGCCTTGTAATGCGATACGTAACTGATCCATTGCTTGACCCACGCGTCCGTTATCGCGTGTCTTGCGGATTTCGCTCAAACGATTGATCTGACGTTTATAGCCGTTCGGATCCATTTCGAGAATCGGAACGGTGAGCGGCTTGTGTTCGTCGTACGCGTTCACGCCGACGATTTTTCGCGTGCCATCGTCAATCTCGCGTTGATAGCGATACGCCGCGTCAGCGATTTCGCTTTGGAAGAATCCTTTTTCGATGGCAGGAATGACTCCACTCAATTCTTCGATTCGGCGGAAATAATCATAAGCTTGCTTTTCAATTCGATCGGTCTGGGCTTCGACGAAGAAACTGCCTCCCAGTGGATCAATCGTATTTGCCACTCCCGATTCTTCCGCAATGATTTGTTGAGTGCGTAGCGCAATGGTCACCGCATGTTCGGATGGCAGCGCCAAGGCTTCATCGAGGGAATTCGTGTGGAGGGATTGTGTTCCACCAAGGACAGCCGCCAGGGCTTGAATTGCGACGCGCACCACATTATTCTCCGGTTGTTGCGCCGTGAGTGAAACGCCCGCAGTTTGTGTATGAAATCTTAATAACCATGATCTTGGATTCTTGGCTTTGAAGGTTTCCTTCATCTCACGTGCCCAAATACGACGCGCGGCGCGGTACTTGGCAATCTCTTCAAAGAAATCATTATGTGCGTTGAAGAAGAACGAAAGGCGCGGCGCAAACTCATCCACATCCATGCCGCGCTCGATTCCCCAGCGGACATATTCCATTCCATCCGCAAGCGTGAAGGCCAATTCCTGCGCGGCAGTCGAACCGGCTTCACGGATATGATAACCGCTGATCGAAATCGTATTCCATTGCGGAACCTTTTGTGAACCGAATTCCATCGTATCAACAACTAATCGCATGGATGGCTTCGGGGGAAAGATATATTCTTTTTGTGCGATGAATTCTTTAAGGATGTCGTTTTGAAGTGTGCCGCGTAATTGATCGGAGCGTACGCCCTGTCTTTCCGCCGCGGCGATGTACATCGCCCAAATGATGGCGGCGGGTGAATTGATCGTCATGCTGGTGGAAACTTTATCGAGCGGAATCCCATCGAGCAAAAGCTCCATGTCTTTCAGCGATGAGACCGCCACACCGCATTTGCCAAACTCGCCCAATGCTTCAGGCTGGTCGGTATCATAGCCCATGAGCGTAGCGAGGTCGAACGCGATCGAAAGTCCGGTTTGACCCTGATCGAGCAGATATTTAAATCGCTTGTTAGTTTCCTCCGCCGTTCCAAATCCGGCGAACATGCGCATCGTCCATAACTTGCCGCGGTGCAGCGTAGGGTGAATACCGCGCGTATATGGATATTCACCGGGCAAGCCGAGGTCTTTTTGATAATCTAAATTTTGGACATCGAGTGGAGTGTACAGCCGGTTGATGAGTTCGGACGATGTGGTAATAAATTGGTCTTGTCGCTCCGGCAGGGATGCCAGAGTCTTTTTCAGGGAAGTCTCTTCCCACTTGTCAAGAGAATCTTTTAACTCATTCAGTTTCTTTTTATCGTACATAACTCTCTCCTCGTTTGGCGAACGATAATCGAGATTATACATTCATTCACTGAGAAATCGAATCTGGTATACTAAAATTAGAACAAAGGTAATTTATGTCTCCTCGTCTTGAACTTGATATTGATCCCTGCGATCACATTACCAGCGATGCCATCGGCAAACCGGGCCAGCGCGTTTTTTACATTCAGGCTTTTCGCGCGGAAAAGACTTACACCGTGATTATTGAAAAGACTCAACTGCTTTCCATGGCCGTCGGTGTTGAAAAATTTTTGGCGGAAGTGGCGCGGCAGAATCCAAATCTCGAGGAAGCCGCGTCCAATTACGTTGAGGATCAGATGCGCATCAATCCACCCGTTGACCCGATGTTCCGCGTCGGCGAGATCGGACTCGGCTACGATCAGGTCCGCGACCGCGTGGTGCTGTTGGTGCGTGAACTGCTGACAGAGGATCAAGATCCCAAATCGGGCGCGGTCATCCGCTTTTGGTGCACACGCGAACAGATCCATAAAATGGCTCGTTGGGGTGCGGAAGTTTCACAGCGCGGGCGTCCGCTTTGCCCGCAATGCGGACAGCCGATGGAACCGGAAGGCCACTTCTGCCCGAAGAAGAATGGGCATTTGCATTAACCATTCCCTGTGACCAGTATTCCATTTCGCGATTTGCAATCCGTGCTACAAAATGGGGAGTTTGAACTCAAGGGCCAGTTCATGCTGGGCTCCAATTACACTTTTCTTGTTGACGTTCATTATAAAGATAAAACCTATCCAGCCGTGTATAAACCTTCGCGCGGCGAGCAACCGCTTTGGGATTTTCCAGAGAACACACTGGCCTTGCGCGAGGTCGCCGCGTATGTGGTCAGTGAGGCGCTGGGCTTTCACTTCGTCCCGTTTACCATACTGCGCGCCGACGGTCCGCACGGTTCCGGTTCGCTCCAACAATACATCGAGTACGATCCCGAATATCATTACTTCAATTTCAGCGAAGAGGATAAACAGTTGTTGAAGCCGGTTGTGCTTTTCGACCTGCTCTGCAACAATGCCGACCGCAAAGGCAGTCACGTTTTCTTTGAAGATGGCACGCATAAACTCTATGCGATCGATCATGGCATCTGTTTCCACGAGGAACATAAACTGCGAACCGTATTATGGGATTTTGCAGGTGAATCGATACCCGACGATTTATTATCGTGCATCTCGCATCTCTCCTCGAACCAAAGCTTGCTCGCCGACCTTCAGCCTTATCTCAGCCCGCGCGAGATTACTGCGCTCAAATCGCGCGCCAAAGCTTTGATTGCATCGAAAGTTTTTCCGCGTCCGCCACAAGGACGAAGATCGTTTCCATACCCGCCAGTTTGATTATGTCATTGCGAGCGCCGAAGGCACGTGGCAATGACAATTAATAACAGGAGAACTTATGAATTACAAACTTACATTCATCGGTTTTGGCAACGTTGCCCAAGCCTTGATCCATTTGCTGGAACGCAAGCGGGCAACCTTAAAGAATCAATATGACATCACCTTTTCCGTGACCGGCATCGCCACCGGAAAACATGGTTTCGCCGTCAGCCCAAATGGGCTGGATATCGAGAAAGCATTATCGCTGATCAAATCCGGTCAATCGGTTGCGAGTCTTTCGTCAATGCCCGTGGACGATTCATTAGCGGTCATCAAACAATCCAAAGCCGATGTGATGTTTGAAAATTCTCCGGTGAATGTTGCGACGGGTCAACCTGCCATTGATCACGTTCGCGCAACGTTGAACGCGAACATGCACGCCATCACTGCCAACAAAGGCACGGTGGTGCATGGCTATCGTGAGTTGACCGCGCTGGCAAAATCCAAAAACAAAAAGTTCTATTTCGAGTCGACGGTGTTGGGCGGCACGCCGGTCTTCTCTGTGTTCCGCGAAGCGATGCCTGCCGCGGAATTGACATCTTTCAAAGGCATCATCAACTCGACCACTAACATCATCCTGACCCGCATGGAAAACGGCGAAACGTTCGATGAAGCCGTGAGCTATTGTCAGAAAATCGGCGTGGCGGAGACCGATCCGTCCAACGATGTGGACGGCTGGGATGCGGCGATCAAGGTTGCAGCGTTGATCACGGTCTTGATGGATACGCCGTTCACGCCGCAGGAAGTGAATCGAACCGGCGTCCGCGGCATCACGCCGGAAATGATTCGAAGCGCAAAAGAAAAAGGTCAGCGTTGGAAACTGGTTGCGTCTGCGGAACGAAGCGGAAATCAAATCGTCGCGCGCGTCGCACCGGAATTGGTTGATGCTTCCTCGCGTTTGTATGGAATGGAAAGCGCCAGCGCCGGGCTTGAATTCCGCACCGATGTGCTGGGCGACCTGGCGATCATCCAATCCGAACGCCCAGGTATGGGCGCCGGACCCGAAGAAACCGCTTACGGTCTTTTCGCGGACTTCATCAATGCAGTGAAAGGATAAATAGAAAGAGCCAATGGATTTCCATTGGCTCTTTCATTACTTTCTCAGTTTTCCTTTCCTTGAATCTTTTATTGGTTTATCCAACAAAACAAATTCCAAATCAATCATCTAAATCTTCTTTCCTCTTTTCCTTCCAATGAATGGATCTTTAGACACTTCCACTTTAAATAGGCCTTGTTCTAATAGCCTTTCTAAAACCTTTTGTCTACCCATCGAAGTGTTAGCTCTTATGAATTCTTCGACATCAATATTTGAAGCTTCTGGAAAGTATGTACGAAACATAGAAAGTTTTTTCTCGGTTATCTCCAAGCTCTTCTCTTCAAGTTCTAAATTTTGTTTAGCAATCTTCTGGTAAGTATAGATAATGGGTGGTATTAAAGCCGAGCCGTATAATAAAAGTGGTTTAAGCTCTGCTAGAAATGACCAAACTTCTGAGCCGCGATTTACTTTATACAAGAAAAGAGGACCATAATTTTCGTATTCATCTCCAGATAAAATTTCCTTTTTTACTGATTTTTAAAAAAAGAAAGTCTCATTTTTAGCCCAAAATACGAGAGAAAATGCCTTTATTTTGTGACTTACATTATTCAAAAATCAGTAGATCATGGAAAGTTCCTTGTACAGTTTTAAATACAGCTTCGTGATTAAATCAGGGTTGGTCTGTAGGAGAGTGCTTAAAAGTTAATCTCAATAAGTGAGCTGGCTTTGAATTATATTTTTCGATATAGCCTTTACCATCATCGAAATCGTTCCAAAGGCTACCGTAATCATTATTTTGCCCTATCCAATACTCATAGAATGACGACATTTTAGCCTCCTGACTTATTATATTCTTCTTCAGTTTCCGATTCTCAAATAAATCATATATTGTATTTTCATCCAGTCCGAGATCAAGCCAATCATCCTGATTTTCAAATTTATATCTTTATGCTTGAAGTAATAATATATCTTCAGTATCTCAAAGCGATTGTCCCAGGACAAAATGTCATTGGTGTTTTTCAATCCCCATTTTAGATATGATGTCTCGTTCAAGCCGCTGCTGTTGATGACTCGTTTGTTGGCAATCTCCACTCCGCGCGGAGAACAGGCGTCGAAAAACACTTCACATCCCGGAAAGGCATTGGCAATCCTTTTTAGAAACGTCTTTACTTCCTCTTCTTCAAAATAATAAAATACGCCCGCCGCGATAAACAAAACGCCATCAGCGACTTTGATTTCCTTCAACCAACCTTCGTCAAGAAAAGAAGCCGAGATGAATTTTCTTCTTTCACCTTCCTTGATGAATTTTCTCCTCAACGCAATGACATCCGGCAAATCTAGGTCGTACCAAAGAAGCAAGCCGTTATCGATTCTATCGAAGGTTGTGTCCATGCCACAGCCGATATTTACAATCGTTGCCTTTGGATGTTTATCGAGAAAATTCTTAATGACTTTATCAATATAAATACTGCGCATGATCCATGCGACTTGGCTTAATTCGCTGATATTCCTGGCGATGCTGGCAAAGTCATAATCCACTTTTTCGATGATCTCGAGCGCGGTCTGATCTCGAAGCAAAGGTCTTTCCTTTTTCGACTCGAATGCGCGTCCCCATAAAGGCAGAAACAACGTTTTTTGCACATCGCCTAACTCAACAGAAATCTTATCCGTTTTTCCTCCGCATGTTCCGCTCCCAGCTATTGCTTATCCAGAATCATTCTGTATAATGGTCCATAGAAATTATATATCTCTTCACAAAAAGGTCAATCGTGTCAAACCCAACCATGTCCGATTCTGATGTCTTCATCATTTCTGTTATCACGAATCCTGAGCCCGCTCAAGCCATACGACAAGCAATTCAAAATGCCGGAGCAGATTCGCTCCGCATACAGGATGCTATCTTTGGCTTGGACGAATTGCTTGCGATCAATGCAGATGAAATCTTAAGCGCCTCATCCTTGACCTGTTCAGCGGCTACCGTTTCATCGAGTTTGCGCGCGGCCTTCTTCGCGGCGCAATCCATCTTGAGCTTCGATGTGGATATTGTGGCTGTGGTCAGCATCGAAACCAATGCTTCAACGGCATTGTTGTTAGCTTCAGCCGATGCAGTTGGCAGATGGAATCTGATGCCGCGTGCGCGTCTCGCGGCGCGTTCACTGAATGGAGTTGAGTTAGCGTTGCGCGGGGCGGAGATTGAATTGAAAGATGTAACCATAACCAAGAACGGAAGAAATGGTGCAGTGCTTATAAAGGAAACATTGGATGAATTGGAAGAACAGTCTGCACGTTGGGGGATGATCACAGTGAATGAGCTGGTTTTGTTGATTGAAAGGCTTTGAGAATTTATCTCGCCACAGAGTCACAGAGAACACGGAGAATCTTTTATGATCGAGCAAAATAAATACAATCTACTTTCAGAACAAATCATCGGCTCAGCTATTGAGGTTCATAAGACACTTGGGCCAGGTTTGCTCGAATCGGCTTATGCGTCTTGTCTCTGCCATGAGCTGAAATTATGCGGAATCCCCTTTGAAAATCAGGTGGAACTTCCAGTAGTATACAAAGGCGTAAAGCTCGACGCTGGCTATCGCATGGATCTTGTTGTAAACAAATTAATCGTTGTAGAGCTGAAAGCGGTGGAAAAGCTCGAAGCTATTCACGAGGCTCCGCTCCTAACATATTTGAAACTCTCAAATTATTGGCTGGGGCTTTTGATAAACTTCAATGTTGTTCAATTGCGATTTGGGATTAAGCGGCCCGAATCGGGAACTCTAAAATAAAAACTCTGTGCGCTCCGTGTCTCTGTGGTGAAAATGTCCATCATCTATCTTGCGCTTGGAACAAACCTTGGTGATCGTCCAGCCAATCTGCGCGCGGCGATTGAAACATTGCCGTCCGAAATCAATGTCATCACCGAATCAAAAGTATATGAGACGCCGCCGTGGGGCTATGAGAATCAACCAGCCTTCCTCAATATGGCAGTTAAGTGTGAAACAAATCTCGAGCCGGAGTTGCTTTTGAAGCGTCTCAAACAGCTTGAGGTCCAGCTTGGACGCGAGCAATCTTTCCATTGGGGTCCGCGCCTCATCGACATTGACATCCTTTTCTATGACGATTTGATTCTTGAGTCCGAATCGTTGATCATTCCTCACCCGCGTTTGCAAGAACGTGGTTTCGTCCTTGTCCCGCTTGCAGATATTGCTTCCGATTTCGTTCATCCGGTTTTAAAAAAAACGATCAAAGAATTATTGGCGAGCGTGGACATCAATGATATTCATCCTTACAAATAGTATATAATCGCGGTAAAGACGGAGGCACTCATGACTGATCTCAAACCTCTCAACTGGAAAGCCAAGCCCGGTGTAGGCCTGAACATAGTCCGCCGCGCGGATGGTGGGATGACCCTCACCTTCAGTGATCTATCCGAGGCCACCATTCGCGAATGGCACGATTTTGCGCTGGAACATCTGCTTGGTTCGGACCGTCTGACACGCAATCTTTACGATATACGCGCAGTCAAGGACATTTCGGAAAAAGCGATTCGCGCAGCCGTCGAAGTGGACAGCGATCCATCCGCGCGCAACATTCGTCTGGCCGTGGTGGTGGCCGATGAAAAGATTGCGACCGCGATTTGGACGATTGCATCTCTTGCCTTGCCTGAAACCGCCGCGGCCATGAAAATCTTTACGGATATCAATGAAGCTGAGGCGTGGCTTGCCCGTCCGCTCGATCAGATTGCATGAAGCCATTGCAAATTAACAATCATACATTGGATTGGGGAAGCCGCACCTATGTGATGGGCATCCTCAACATCACGCCGGATAGCTTTTCGGGCGATGGTATTCTTGCTCAGGGTGATTCAGTTCAAGTTTCCCTTGAACAGGCAAAAAGATTTGTCAGCACGGGGGCCATAATATTGGATGTCGGTGGGGAATTGACGCGGCCGGGGTCACAGCCGATTGAAGTCGAGGAAGAGAGGCGGCGCGTCATTCCCGTCATCAAAGCAATTGTTAAAGAATTTCCTGATGTATTGATTTCCATTGATACCTATAAAGCAATCATCGCGGAAGAAGCGCTGAACGCAGGTGCACAGATTATCAACGATGTTTGGGCTCTGCGCGCCAACTCCGACTTGAAACATGTTGTCGCGAAAACCAAATGTCCTGTGATCCTGATGCACAATCGAAGCGATCCAGCCAGTGTGGAAGTACGCGCACAATTGGGCAATGCCTATATTGGTGCTGAATATAAAAACTTGATTGAGGATGTGAAGCGCGAATTGATGGATAGCGTGACGCTGGCGCGTGAAGCGGGCATTGCGGATGAGCGCATCATTCTCGATCCGGGAATTGGATTCGGCAAAAAGGTGGAGCATAATCTCGAACTGATTAATCGACTTGATGAAATCCGCGCCTTGGGCTTTCCAGTTTTGCTTGGACCGTCGCGCAAGTCGTTCATCGGTTACACTTTAGACGTGCCTTCCGATCAGCGCTTGGAAGGCACCGCCGCGACCATTGCAATTGGAATTTCGCGCGGCGCGGACATCGTCCGCGTGCACGATGTGGAATACATGGCGCGCGTCGCAAAGATGACTGATGCGATTATCAGGGATAAAAAACCATGAGCATAAATTACAGTCAGGTTTTGTTCGACGATAGCATCGCCGATGATTACGGCAAGGAACTTTTGAAAAACGGCATCATCGAAGCCAGGGCGGGCAATAAGGATTCGGCCCGCCGTTACTTCGACCGCGCCACTTATATGAGCAGTGATCATGATGTGATGGCCGAAGCCTGGTTTTGGATCAGCCAGGTCACGGATGATCCGGTGGAGAAGCGCAAGGCGTTGGAAAATTGTTTATCCAACGATCTACAACATGCCCGCGCTCGCCGCGCGCTTGCCATTCTCGACGGCAAGATCAGACCCGATGAGATCATTGATCCCGATGCATTACCTGCCGCGCCCGCGCATTTGTTGCAAGCTGATGCGCAAAGATTCATGTGTCCCAAATGCGGCGGTCGCATGACGTTTGCGCCGGATGGTCAATCCTTGGTCTGCGAGTATTGCTCGCGCAACCAATCGCTCCATACACAAGCTCCAGCCAAGCAGGAAGATTTCGTCGTAGCAATGGCGACTGTGCGCGGACATGACAAGCCGTTGGCGGAACAAGTTTTTCAATGTCAGGGCTGCGGCGCACAATTCATCCTGCCGCCGGATCAACTCTCTGCTGTCTGTGTTTATTGCGGTTCGCCGCACGTGGTCAACTTGGAAAAGTCAAAAGATCTAATTTCGCCGGATGGGATCATCCCGTTTGCTTTTGATCAGAAACATGCAATTCAATTATTGATCAATTATGTAGAAGGAAACAAAATCAAACCGGAGAAGCAGGTGGAGCAACCGCGCGGACTGTATCTTCCGCTGTGGACATTCGATCTCGGCGGTGTGATTAATTACACGGGCGAGATGGTTGATCAGGATGATATTGGCTTTGGACGCAGGCATCCCAAAATGATTCAAGTCAATGATAGTTATCCATTGTTGATCCACGACTGTCCGATTCCAGCCAGCCGAAAATGTTCGGCTCCATTCGTGCGGCTGATACCGACCTTTGATTTGAAAGCTGTTCAACCTTACGATCCGCGCTATTTGGCTGATTGGCCCGCTGAGCTTTATGATATTCCGATGGCGGACGCGTCTCTGGATGCACGCGGTCAAGCTGTGAACTTGACCAAACGCGACTTGCCAAGTAAAGCCGGTCTCACAAGATTGATATCTACTTCGTCTGCAAACATGACCATCGATTCATTCCGGCTCAATTTGCTTCCGGTTTGGATGACTGAACTGTGGCTTGAGAATAGAAGCCATCTTGTTCTTATCAGCGGACAAAACGATACCGTGCAATGCGACATTGCCACAAAATCTGATAAATCTGGCGTGGTGGAATGGCTGGGTGACTTATTGAAAGATTGATACTCTTTCTTTTCTCTTTCGTGGTTTAATTCCCTTATGCCGCAAACCCAATCCATCGTCCAACGCCGACGCGCCCACCGCGCCGATGAACGCCGCGCCCGCGCTATGCGTCTTCAGATGGGCGGCATTGAAATCGGCATAATCATTTCGTTCCTATTGGTGTTGCTGATTCTACTGACCGCGCTGGCCTATGCAAATCTGACCAGCAATCTTCCAAACGTTGCACTTCTTCCCGTTCTGCTCAATCCACCGGATGGACTCTTACTCCAACCCACGCGCATTTATGATCGCACCGGCCAGCACCTCTTGACGTCATTTGCGCCCGGCAATGCCAGTGATTCACCGCGCCGCTATCTTCCGCTCAATCCGCAAAACCCACAGCATCTCCCTGACTTTCTCGCGCAGGCCACCGTGGCAATCGCCCAGCCTGATTTTTGGACAAGTCCCGGTTACACACTCAATGACTGGCAGGACCCGAATCTTCATCCGACCATCGCACAAAAACTCGTTTCCGATTTATTGCTCTACAACGAACCTCCGACGATTCAACGCGCCATCCGCGAACGAATCCTCGCGGCGCAGGTCACTGCCGAATACGGACGAAGTCAAATCCTGGAGTGGTATCTCAATTCAGCTGATTACGGTCATTACGCCTTTGGCGTGGACGCGGCCGCACAGCTTTATTTTGGCACCTCGGCGTTTGCATTAACTTCCCCGGAAGCTGCGGTATTAGCCGCCCTGAGTTAAGCCCCGAGCCTGAATCCGTTCGATGCACGCGACCTGGCCCTGCAACGCGGCGAAGCGGTCATCAAAGCAATGCGGACTCTTAAATTGGTTTCAGATCAGAATGCAACCGATATTCTCGGTCGATTCTTGATTCCCGATTCGCCGATTCCCACATCGAAGATTGTGGTGGCTCCGGCGTTCATTAGTCTCGCAATCAACGAGTTGAATCAACAATTTACCAGCGAACGAATCGAACGCGGCGGTTTGAACATCATCACCACGTTGGATTACGATTTGCAAAGCCAAGCGTCCTGCGTTACGTTGGTTTACGCTCATCGTCTGGCGAACACACCCGATCCAAGCACGCCGTGTAACGCGACGCAATTGCTTCCATCCTTGCCGCCCGGAACGAATCTTTCCGAGCCATCTGCCAGCGCGCTGATTACCGACCCGGAGTCCGGTCAAATTCTCGCGGCGGTCGGTGAGACGCTTCGAGGCGAAGAGACAGCTAATTTAACGGAGCACGATCCCGGGTCCCTGATGGAACCGTTTGTTTATTTGACCGCATTCACGCGCGGTATGAGCCCGGCTTCTCTGGTCTGGGATATTCCGTCCACAAGCAACGCACAAAATCCCGATGGACAATTTCATGGTCCGGTCCGTGCACGGATCGCGCTGGCCAACGACTATCTCGTTCCTGAAGCGGCCATCGCAAATCAAATGGGAAGCGACGCCATTCATCGAACCGAAACTTCTTTTGGTCTCGACGGCGATACCTTTAATTTGTTAGATATGGCTTCGGCTTATGGAATCTTCGCCGCACAAGGCGTGCGCTATGGCCAGCCCGGACTGATCACGGTATTGCGCGTCGAAGCGCAGGATCATTCCGTTTGGCTGGATCAAAGCAACCCGCAAGCCCAGCCGGTGACCACGCCGCAGTTGGCTTATCTCATCAACAATATCTTGAGCGATGAGGTCGCGCGCTGGCCCAGCCTTGGGCATCCGAATTCATCGGAGATTGGACAGACAACGGCAATGAAATACGGTCAAACCGATGACGGCCGCGATCTTTGGACGATTGGTTATACTCCCGCGCGGCTGGTTGCTGTGTGGACCGCGACGCGCACATCTGGTTCGTTGCGCCTTTCACCTCAGCTTTCCATTGACCTGTGGAGCGCGTTAATGCAAACCGCTTCTCAATCGCTTCCATCACAGGGTTGGTCAATACCCGCAGGAATCACAACGATGGATGTGTGCGATCCGTCGGGGTTACTGCCTACGAAAGAATGTCCATCCATTGTGAGCGAAGTTTTCTTGAATGGCAATGAGCCGGTCCAATTGGATAATCTGTATCAAACCTTCACTGTGAATCGCGAGACCGGATATCTGGCAACGGTCTTCACGCCACCAGAACTGGTCGAGAACAAAGTGTTTATGATGTTTCCGCCGGAGGCACAAGACTGGGCAAAATCTGCCAACGTGCCGATGGCGCCCACCGCGTATGATGCCATCCAGCCATCACAAGTCAATCCCGATGTCAACATCACCGCGCCCGCGTTGTTTGCTGAAGTGAACGGACAAGTGCAAATCAAAGGTACAGCTGCCGGCGCAGACTTCGATCGTTATCGCGTGCTGGTCGGTCAGGGAATCGATCCGCAAGCTTGGATTTAAGTTGGGAACGATTCAACCGCGCCGACAAATGATAATGTCCTTGCAACGTGGGATACCACCGGTCTGAGTGGATTGTATGCTGTGCAATTGCAAGTCGTCCGCACTGACCAGCGTGTGGACATTGCAACGATTTAAGTAACGATAAAATAATACCATGCCCTCGCTTGCAGATAAACTCAAGGCACTAGGCGTCAAGGTCGGCGCCCGCGAGATTCCAACGCCGAAACCGGACGCGCGTTATTCCATTGACTCGGTTGTGCCTGGCGCGTTTGCATCGACATCGTTGGGCGAAACATTTATCCATGAGGAACGTTTCGCTTCGGATTATCATCATGGGCTTGCGCCGATCAAACTTCAAGTTCCTTTAAACATCATGTCTGCTTGGGCAGCGGATACACGCTTGCGAGACTTGCCCCTTGAATCATTTGCCTTCCTCGATACCGAAACATCCGGTCTTTCAGGTGGCACCGGAACTTATGCCTTCCTCGTAGGCGTGGGCAAGTTTATCAATGATGAATTTGTATTGCAGCAATTCTTTATGCGCGATCCATCGGAAGAGCCTGCGTTATTGGAAGGACTTGGAGAATTTCTCGCGTCCGCAAATGCATTAGTCACATTTAATGGCAAAGCCTTCGATGCGCCTTTGCTTGTGACACGTTATACGTTGCATAATTTTCCGGTTCCATTCAAAGATTTCGCCCACTTGGATTTGCTTCCTCTCGCAAGAAGATTATGGCGAGACCGATTGGAATCGCGCGCCTTGAAATATCTCGAGGAGAATATTCTGCTTGCGCCGCGTACCGTGGAAGAAGTGCCGGGTTATGAAATTCCCTATCTTTATTTTGATTATCTGCGGGACGGCGACGCGCGTCCGTTGAAAGGCGTGTTCTATCACAACGCCATGGATGTGGTCGCGATGGCCGCATTGCTCAGTCACACTGCGAAGATGTTGGAAGATCCATTTCACGAAGGCATCGAACACGGACTCGATGTGGTGGCGCTCGCGAAACTTTATGAAGACCTTGGTCAATGGGATACCGCGGCCCGTCTCTTCGAGCGCGGACTCGAAAAAGGAATCAGCGAAGAAAACTTTGCGGAAACGGTGCGCCGTCTCTCGGTCCTGCAGAGGAGGCGAGGCGATTTTGGTGAAGCGATTCGCTTATGGGAAGAAGCCGCGGACAAAGGTCATATCTATGCTTTTGTTGAATTAGCCAAGTATTATGAACATAAGATGCGTGATGCCAAGTCGGCGTTGAAATGGACGAAGTCGGCGCAGAAGCAGATTGAAAAATCGGATTTGCCGGTTTATATCCAAAAGCATTGGATGGAAGAATTGGCTCATCGTCGTCAGAGGCTGGAATTGAAGCTGGAAAAATAAAAGGCAGCAGTATAATGGGGCAACCCAAAGGAGAAACCATGGAAATCACTGTCTCAAGACAACAAGGACGTGTGCCGGTCACAGTCATCCAGCCGCATGGCGATGTGGACGCGTCCAACTATGTCGAATTGATCAACAAGGCGCGCGAACTTTTCAACGGCGGTTCCAAAGATTTTCTAGTTGATCTAAGCGATGTGCCTTTTATGAGCAGTGCCGGGCTGGTGGCTTTGCATAGCATTGCCATGTTCCTGCGCGGCGAACCGCCGATTAATCTGCAATCGGGCTGGGCGGCGCTCAAATCCATAGACAGCTCACGAGGTGGCGCGATGCAAATTCATATCAAACGACTTAACCCACAACAGATGGTCAGCGAAACATTGGACAAGGCTGGTTTCACCCAGTTCTTCGAGGTTTTCACAGATCTAAAAAAAGCGGTGGAATTGTTTTAGTCTGCCACAATCCGTGCGAACACGGATGCGTTCATTGTAGTCCGTGTTCATTTATTTTTATGAGGACGCAATGTATATTTCCCATTTTCATCGCGAAGAAGATTTAACTAAGATCGCGGACTTCGTCCGTGAGCATGATTTTGCCACGCTGGTGCTGGCTGAGAACAATGTTCCCGTTGCGTCGCATCTGCTCGTGGACTTTGAAACGGATACCGATGGAACGTGGCTTCTTAGCGGTCACATGGCGCGCTCCAATCCGCTTTGGCAGAAATTTAATTCTGAAAGAGAAGTGTTATTGATGTTCGGCGGACCGAACACATACATCTCGCCGACGTGGTACAACCACCTCAACGTTCCGACGTGGAATTACATCGCGGTTCATCTTTACGGTTTCCCGCGCGTGATCGACGGCGGGGATGAATTACGCAATATTCTTGCGCGGCTCATCCAGCGTTACGAATCAAACAGCAATTACCGGATGGAAGTCTCTGCCCTCTGATTTTGCCGAGAAACAAATGCAAGGCGTAATGGGTTTTCAGGTCAAAGTAACGCGCGTGGAAGCGAGTTTCAAACTAAGTCAGAATCGTGACGACGAAGATTATGTTCATATCATTCAGCATCTCAAAGAACGCGGCGATGAACAATCGCTGGCCGTTGCTAAGCAAATGATGAAGAATAGAAAAATCTAAGGCTTGTTCACAACCCTTTCTTATTCTTAGGGTTCTATTATTTGGGATTGAGGTTGCGATTTTGCATCCAACGATCTGTGACTATTCTGGGCCAAGTGATAGATCGTCCGCAACCTTTCGCTCAAAATTAATAAGTGTATTTTCAATAAGGAGAACAAAAATGAAACTTTCCGCTCCCAAAATGATCACCTGGTGGATTGCAGTCATCCTCGGTTTGCTCGGCGTCCTGGGGAGGTTTGTACCTACCTTGCCTCTCGTTAGCCATTATCTATGGTTCATGACCGCTGGCTGGCTGCTTTTTGCAGTTTCGACTATGGTCGAAAGTCTATAACAGAAGCCGATAGGAGGAGCGGCCCATTCTCCTAGTCGATAAAAAGCTCCTGCAAATTTAGCAGGAGCTTTTTCTTTTCAATCCACGTGACCATGCTCTATCTTATCGCCCGTTTCGGGACCCAGCAGGGGACGCCATCGTCCGAATCGTTCCTGATAAAGAATGATTACGGTCGCCAATACAGTGGAGATGGGAACAGCCGCGATCAGCCCCAGCGAGCCGACCAGCGTCCGCACAATTTCTTCGGCTAAAAATTCAGAGTTGATAAAGTAGCTGTAGCTTCCGTTTCCAAGAGTAAAGATTAGCAGGAGTGGCAGTGCGGCTCCCGTGTAGGCTAAAACCAATGTATTAACGGTAGCCGCCACATGGTCCTGACCGATGCGCATGGCCTTTTGAAGCGTGCGCCGGAATCCCAGCAAGGGGTTGGCATCGTGAATCTCAACCACTGCTGCTGATTGCGAAGTGACCAGATCATCCAACACGCCTAACGAACCGATAATCATCCCGCCGAGCAAAAGGCCGCGCGGATCAATCGGCACCGATGAAAACTGCATGAGATAAGTTGCGTTTTCATCCCCATAACCGGTGAGGCGCGTCAGATATACAAAAAATAACGAGAGCGCGCCGGTGATCAACAAAGAGACCATGATGCTCACGACCGAGGCATGTGTTTTAAGATTCCAGCCATAGGTCAGATATAACGTTGCTGCTAAAAGAATCACGGAGCCGATCAGGCTGACCTTCACCGGATCTTCCCCCGCAAGAATATGCGGGATCACGTAACCGATAATCATCACCATGCTGACACCCAACGACACCAAACTGCCCAGCCCTTTCCATCGCCCCATAATCAACATGGAAACAATGAAGGCAATCAGCAGGATCAAAAGCGGTTGGGTACGCACATAATCCACATAATACGCCTGAAGCACATTGTTGGGAGTCTTGTCCACTTCCACGTAAACTTCATCGCCCGGTACAAAACGGAAATTATCGTTGCGTACCTGGCGCTTTCCATAATCAATCTGGAAGGGAATGCCTTTGTAATCCCCTTCCAGAACTTCTATCTGCATCACTTGATAAAGCTGATTTCGGCCATTGAGATTGATCTGCCCCTCATCAACAATCTGCGTTATTTTGGCCAGTACGGTTTGTGAACCAAGCGTCGCCCCGGCACTACCCGAAAATTGCGGCGGCTCGAAAAAATACGGAATGCCCACCATCAGCAGAATGGCGAACAACAAAATGATGACTGCACCTGCGACAATAAACGAAACCGGAACCTTTTTCATTTTTCCTCTTTATCAGTGTGCGAGTATAACGGCCTGACGAAGAAAGTGAAAGGCGGCTTCTCATATTCGACTAATGCTTGCCGAAGCCGTTTATGGATATAATCCTTTCAATGGAAATACCAACTCAGCGATATGGTTTATCGCGCATCTTAATCTGGATCATTCTTTTTGGTGTTATTACAATCATTCTTTATACCAGTCTGCCTTCTTCTACATGGCCGTGGCTGGGACAACGGCTTTCAGTTTTTGCCACTGTTTTTTTGGGGATATTCATCGAGGCTCTTCCATTTTTATTGATGGGGACACTTTCCTCGGGACTGGTCGAAGTCTTTCTCTCCGACGAGTGGCTGGCGCGCTCTGCCCCGCGCCGCGCTTTGCCCGCTGCTTTGGTCGGAGCGTCACTCGGATTGATTTTCCCCATCTGTGAATGCGGAACGGTTCCGCTGGCGCGCCGCCTCTTCCGAAAAGGGCTTCCGCTTCCAGCTGGCATTTCTTTTTTATTGGCTGCGCCGGTTCTCAATCCCATCGTGATATTGAGCACGGCCACCGCATTCGGATGGGGACGAATGCTGTTGTGGCGGCTGGGTCTCAGCTTGTTGATGGCAGTCTCGGTTGGTTTGGCATTTTCCATCGAAAAGGATTCAGCCAACATTTTGCGGGCGCCAATATTTAAAATGGAATTACCTGTTCTGGATCATCATTCTGCAAACGAAACTTTTTTGAAAAAAATCTGGCGAGCTTTGCTGATCAGTGCAGATGAATTTTTTGAAATGGGACGGTATTTGGTTTTGGGCGCGTCGCTTGCCGCGATTTTGCAGACGTTCATTTCGCAAACCTCTTTGCTGGCTGTCGGAAGCGGCCCCATTCTTTCCGTGTTGATCATGCTGACGTTGGCGGTTCTATTATCCATCTGTTCCACCGTTGACTCATTCATCGCACTCGGCTTCCTGGGAACCTTTAGCTTCGGCTCGGTGCTTTCTTTTTTGGTCTTTGGCCCGATGGTGGATATCAAGAGCATTCTGATGTTCCTGCAGGTCTTTCGCCGCAAGACGGTTTTTTATCTCGTCCTCCTCCCACTCCTGATGAGTCTCCTGGCAGGATTGGCATTCAATTACTTTTACGTTTGAAAACTATGTCCCTTCGCCTCTATCGTTTTTTGCAAGCCTTTATCCTGCTCGCGCTGGTCGTGTTCATTGGCTTTAAGTTAATCAGTGGTACGTTATCGCTTTATATCAATATGCAATATATGCCTCTGACCGTTTTTGGAATCGTGATGCTTGCAATTATGACGTTTGTTGTGCTTCAACACTCGAATTCGGAGCCAGACGAACACGCGCATCACGACTCAAGTCATCAGCACGATATTTCTCCAAGCGCCTTGGTGATTTTGATCGTCCCGCTGCTGATCGGCATCCTGATTCCCGTGCATCCTCTCGACGCCACGGCAGCCTCCACGCGTGGCATGAATGTCTCGGCGCCATTGGTTGGTTCTTCACAAACACGCGAATTTCAATCTGCGGCGGACACGCGCAATATTCTGGATTGGATTGTCATTTTTAATTCCACCGACGACCTCTCGCCCTATGTTGGCCAGATGGCGAGGGTGACCGGTTTTGTTTATCACGATCCGCGCCTGCCATCGAATCAATTTATCGTAAGCCGTTTTGTCATCACCTGCTGCACCGCAGATGCTTCTGCAATCGGCATGATCGTTAATTGGAATCAAAGTGCGGACTTGAAAGAAAGTTCCTGGGTAGAGGTTAAGGGTCCGGTACAAGCTTCCAAGTTGGGCGGCCAACCCATCCCGTTGATCGAAGCAAGTTACGTTGAATCCACGCCGCAGCCGGATCAGCCCTATCTTTATCCATGAAGTTACGTATCCTTCAACCGCTTGATCTCGCTGCCGGAAGCTTGGCCGTTGCACTTATTATTATCATTGGCGTGGTAATTTTGGTAGGCACTTGGGAAGGCATTCAAGTCAATATCATCACCACAGATCAAAGCGGGGAGATCGGTCCGCTATCATCCATCCTGCTAAAATTTTCAGAGCCGGTCGATCAAACTATTGCCCAATCACTGGTTTCGATAAGACCCAATGCGCCTATCAAGTTCGATTGGGTAGACGCAAAGACGCTTCGCTTCACTCCGCTTGAACCTCTGCAGCCTAACACTGACTATCAAATAAAAATGAATGCCGGAACCTTGGGAAATAAAAGTTTGCTCCTGCGCTTCAATCATCTTTGGACGCTTCGTGTGCGCCAGCCTCAAATTGCTTATCTTGTTTCCGTAAATAATAATAATCAACTATGGGCTGTAAATGTAGATGGAAAATCTCCGCATCGGATTGGAAATTTCGATAAGGCAATCTTTGATTTGGATGCTGCACCCAACGGCGAATTTTTGGTCTTTTCGGCGCTCAACGATAAGCAAGGCGCGGATCTATGGTATGTGGATCGCAACGGAAATTCGTTGCATTTGCTTGTCCTCTGTGGCGGGGATCGCTGTACATCGCCCACCATTTCGCCGGATAGCCAACAGGTCGCTTACACGCGCGAGGCTGCCCCCATTACCCCGAGCATGCCCATCGGTGCTCCGCGCACATGGGTCGTCAATATTCAAAGCGGGGAGGACCATCCTCTCTATTCTGATCCTCAAATCATTGGCTTTGGCCCCACATGGTCACCCGATGGAAAATACATAACATCTTATGATGGCGTGCAGGCGGTGATCCGAGTTGCATCCATAGAAACGGGCGAACAATTTACTTTGCCCAGTGCTACAGGAGGCGACACGCCTGCCTGGTCACCGGACAGCCAATCCATATTATTTACCGACGAAGCTACCTCAGCGGATGGATCCAGTTCATGGACGGAAATCAAGATGGCAAACGTTGCCACAGGCGATATCTCGATCTGGATCGGAAAGAATGATCCGCAGGATTATCAATACGGAGAATTGGCTTGGGCGCCGAATCCTGATGAGATTATCATTGGCTTGAGGCTCCCGCCTGATTTTACATCGCGAGGATTATTGTTAGTGAGTCCTGATGATCCGGGCGGACCCACGGTGGCACGCGATCCTCAATTCATTTATCAAACTCCAAAATGGGATCCGTGGGGGAATGAAGTATTGTTTCAGGAAGAGATGATTACTGGACAACACACGACCAACATCGCAGTTTGGGAAGCGGGAATGATGGAGCCGCGTGTCGTGGCGCAAGGCACCTGGCCGCATTGGCTTCCATGATGACCCTTGACTTTTTTACTCTTCTGGCTATAATTGAAAATGATTTTCAATATCATCTATGACTGTAATAAATTGGCTTACTCAATTGCAAGACAACGGCTACCGGCTGACGGGCGCGCGGCGCGCCGTCGTCGAGATTGTCGCCGCCAGCCAGCGCGCCCTCACCCCGGTCGAGGTGTATGATGCGGCACGCGATCAGTATCCCGCCCTCGGATTGGTCACCGTCTATCGCACGCTCGAAAAGCTGGAAGAACTTGGCTTGATCCAGCGCGTTCACCAGCCGCAGGGATGTCAGGCGTTTATCACCGCAGGCAAAGGTCATCAACATTTATTGCTTTGCAGCAAGTGCGGACGAACCACCCTCTTCGAGGGCGACGACCTCGATCAATTCATCAAGTCCGTTGCGCGCAAGACGGGCTATCAGATCAACGAACATTGGCTTCAGCTTTTTGGCCTATGTGAAAATTGCAAGTAACCAAAGGAGAAACTTATGTGTATGTTTTGTGCGGCAATTCCCGTTGCGGCCACCACCGGCATCACTCTTAACGGTAAACAAATCGAAGCGAAAAAGAAGGCCGAGTCGGCGGGCACGGAAAAACCATCGACCAAGCCCATCATGCAAATCACGGCTGGCGTGGTGATCGTGCTGATGATTGGTTCGGTGACGTATCATACCTTAACGTATCTTCCCTGATCCCAAGCGGCGAGCCGCGTAATTAATTTTTTCTTCCCTTGTCAGCGGACTTTACTCAGTCCAGCTAGCTATTGCTTTGCCTTTTACTGTCATGTCCAACCATTTATTTTATGATCGGAGGCTAAAATGAACAAAAACAAGCGAAACAATTTCTGGATGCTAATTGCCGTTTTGCTTTCTTTAACATTGGCGCTCAATGCCTATTCGGGAGCAAGTGCTTCATCTGGAAATACTGCGGGAACGGTTTCAGTGGTCGCGGCGGAGAATTTCTACGGAGATATTGTTCAGCAACTGGGAGCAGGCCACGTGTCGGTGGTCAGCATTCTTTCGGATCCGAATGCGGATCCGCATGAATATGAATCCAGCGTGCAAGATGCTGCGGCGGTCAGCAAGGCTCAACTGGTGATTCAGAATGGAGCCGATTATGATACCTGGATGGATAAGCTTCTCGCCGCTTCTCCCAATCCCAATCGAATCCTTTTGGTCGCGGCGGATGTCGCCAGCAATCCGCTACCGGATAACCCTCACCTTTGGTACGGCATCGATAATGTTCAGTCCATCGCGCAAAATATCACGGCTGATTTGAACAAGCTTGATAGCGCCCATAAAGCCGATTACGATGCCGCGCTGACTCAATTTCTAGCGTCGCTAACGCCCATTCAGCAGAAGATCGCTGAAATAAAAAATAAATACAGCGGAACGCCCGTTGGTCTCACAGAAACCATCTTCCTGTACCAGACCCAGCCTATCGGCTTGAACGTCCTGACGCCATTTGAGTTTGAGAAAGCCATTGCAGAAGGAAATGACCCTCCGGCAGATACCGTAGTGAGTGCCAACGATCAGGTTACGAATCGCCAAATCAAGGTTCTGATCTATAACGTGCAAACCGTGACTCCGATTACAACGAATCTGCAGAACGAGGCCAAACAAAATAACATTCCCATCGTGCCGGTGTCCGAGACGATGCCTGCTGGAAAAACATATCAGAGCTGGATGCTGGATCAACTGAACAACCTTGAACAAGCGCTCGGTGGATAAAAAAATAATGAGCACAGAAATACAAGAACCGATCATTCAACTGGAACGAGTGGATGTTCAACTGGGTGGAAGGGTTATCTTACAAAATATCGACTTGTCCATTCAGCCCGGTGAGTTCATTGTCATCCTCGGTCCGAATGGCGCCGGTAAAACCACATTTCTCAAACTCCTGCTTGGATTGATCCAGCCCGCTTCCGGATCGGTGCGAGTGCTGGGTCAAACGCCGCGAGTCGGGTCGCATCTGATTGGCTACGCTCCGCAACACCGTGTTTTTGATTCTGAGTTGCCGCTGCGCGGCCGCGACCTGGTTGGCTTCGGCCTGGATGGTCATCGCTGGGGAATCGGATTGCCGAGCCGCAGTCGGCGGGAAAAGATCGATCAGGCATTGAAAGAAGTGGATGGATTGGAATTAGCCGATGCGCCGTTTGGACATTTATCGGGCGGAGAACAACAGCGCTTGCTGATTGCCCAAGCCTTGCTCACCGATCCGCGCCTGCTGATCCTGGATGAACCGCTTGCGAATCTGGATTTATCTTATCAGCAGGATGTGGTTGCGCTGATTGACAAGGTCTGCCGGACTCGCGGCGTGACCATTTTGCTGGTGGCACATGATGTCAATCCGTTGTTGCAAGTCGCGGATCGAGTCCTTTACATGGCTCGTGGTCATAGCGCCATCGGCTTGCCGGATGAAGTGATTACCGAATCCAATCTCAGTCAACTTTACGGATCGCCCGTTCAAGTGGTGCACACGCTCGGACGTTACTTTGTCGTCGGCGCTGAGGTCTAGCGGCAAAGCACAAAGGATTATATTGTTTGCGATCTTTCAATATCCCTTTATTCAAAATGCCTTGATTGCCGGATCGATGGTGGCGATTGTTGCGGCAGTGCTCGGTTATTTCCTGATCGTGCGCGGATTAAGTTTTGCCGGTCACGCTTTGTCCAGCATCGGATTTGCGGGCGCGGCTGGGGCAGTGTTGCTTGGCGTGTCGCCGATCTACGGTTTGATGGTTTTCACTGTCACAGCCAGCATGGCCATTTCAATCCTAGGAAGAGAAGTCCGCGAACGGGATGTTGCCACGGGCGTAATCATGACTTTCGCATTGGGATTGGGAATTCTATTTTTATCGCTTTATCACGGCTATGCTGAGCAGGCCTATAGCATTCTGTTCGGGACGATTGTCGGAGTGAGCCGGGACGATGTGGTTTTCACTTTCATATTAGGTTTGATTCTATTGATCATGATTGCCATCATCGGGCGGCCTCTGCTTTTCAGTTCTTTCGATGCAGAACTAGCCGAGACGCGCGGCGTTCCGGTACGTGCGCTGGGGAGCATCTTCCTGGTTCTCATCGCATTGACCATATCCATCACCACACAAGTGGTTGGGATATTGCTTGTGTTCGCGCTGTTGATTGGTCCACCCGCAACTGCCATCCGCTTGGTTCATCAACCGTTACGAGCGATTATCTTGGCGGTCATTTTGGGACTCACTTACACCTGGCTGGGAATTCTGCTTGGAGGGAACAGTCCCTGGCCGGTTAGTTTTTTCATTACCGCTTTATCGTTTGGTGTGTATCTGCCCGTTCGTTTGTTCTCCAAAGGAATCGATTCAAACAGGTCACCCAAAGAGTTTAAAAAACTATCGATAACGGATTCTGCTTTGGCGTCGCAGAAAGATCGTAATGATTGACATCTTGCGTCATAGCTTTGTTCAAAATGCTTTTCTGGCTGGTGTGATCGTTGCTATCCTTTCCAGCTTCGTCGGTTATTTTGTTGTCCTGCGCGGGCAGGCTTTCGCGTGCGAAGCTTTATCGCATGTTGGTTTTACCGGTGCGCTCGCAGCCGCCTTGGTCGGAGCCAGCGCGCTGGTAGGCATGTTCGTTTTTACTTTGCTGGCAGCGTTTGGAATAGGTGCGCTCGGCAAGAAATTGAGCGGCCGGGATATTGAGGTGGGGATGGTATTATCGTTCGTGCTTGGACTCGGGGTTTTATTCCTGAGCCTCTACACTAAAAACGCAACCGAAGCTGTGGGAGTATTATTCGGGTCCATCCTCAGTGTGACGATCAACGATGTGCAGGTGATACTGGGAAGCGGCATATTCATCATCATTTTGATGGTTGTTCTGTTTCGCCCATTACTGTTCGCCTCCATCGAACCGGAAGTGGCGGAGGCGCGCGGCGTTCCTGTTCAAGGACTTTCGATTCTGTTCCTGATCCTGCTCGCGCTCAGCGTGTCAGTGGCGGTGAAAGTGGTTGGTGTGTTACTGGTCTTTGCGCTTTTAGTCGTACCGGCCGCGGCGGCCGAGCATTTGACTTATCGTCCCTGGCTTGCGATCACCATATCCATATTGATCAGCCTGATCGCTACAATCGCGGGCTTGGCCCTTGCATTTATCGGACACTGGCCCGCGAGTTTTTATATTGTCAGTTTAACATCCCTGTTTTATTTCATGGCGCTGATCGTTCACGCCATGCGTTCTCCGCGGCGTTACCGGGAATTGCCTCACCCAAGCCGGGAAGTGCTTCCACCTTCCGTGTAAGTCTGCATCACTCATTCCTTATTTAGATTCCATTGTTAAAATATAAAGCGCTCAAACACGTTGCGTAGAACAACTGATATTGCCTATTACACTATTCTTATCAGGTAAACATGTTGCGAACAATCGTCCTACCCAAATTCAGTTTTGGGTTTACATGGCTGGCCGTCATTCCTGCGGGCATATGGGCCATCGCGGGATATTACTTGCCGCTGTTCAGTGAGAACTTGACTCAGCTTCAAACATGGATCGTGACTCTGCTCATCGCATTGATGATTGGAGTTTCTCTCGCATGTCATATCTTGGCACATCTTTGGGTTGCAAAGGCAATGCACCAAGAAACTCCAACGAAGCTGACGCTTCTGATTTTTGGAGAGGCGTCTCAATCCTGGCTGGAAGCGGATTCGTCCTGGCAGGAAATCGTGATTGCTGGTGCGGGGCCAATTACGAATTTACTAGTTGCCGGGCTGGCTTACCTATTATGGAACGCGCAGATCAATTATTTTGTAAGTCTGGTCGCACTCTGCGTATCTGGATTTAATGTGTGGATATTCGTTATTAATCTTTTACCGGCGTTTCCGATGGATGGCGGACGATTTATCAGAGCCTTGTTGCAAGGGTTGATGAAATCACCGACGATATCGCTCTTGATCAAATATTTTGGATTCATCGTCGCGGTGGCCGTGACCGGCTGGGGAATCTTCTTGTTCGCTCAACGTGCTCGCTTCAGCACCGAGACGGGACTAATCACATTTGCGTTCGTGCTTCTATTATTGGATGGATTTAGAATACCCACCTTGTCAAAAGATGATGATATCAAAATTGATCACAATGTAAAAAATCGAATCATGCGTTTTATTGTTTCGGGAATCCTTGCGCTGATTCTGTTGGGGGCCAGTTCCAGTTTCTTGTTGACGAATAACGGCCTTGATGCTCCCGGCGTGGCACTCTCAGTGGAATCCATGGTGAATGTTCCGGCTCAATATCGTCATCTACATAAAGGCACATTCATTTTGACTACGGTCATTTCTCACGCGCCCATTCTCGCCGGAGAATGGATTGTTGGGAAAACCGATCCGGCAATGGTGATCCTTCCGCCTGAAGCCGTCGTGCCGAAAGACACAACGCCGCAGGAGCAAGCCAAACAGGATTACCAAATGCTGGATGATAGTGAGGCCACAGCCATCACGGTCGGTCTGCGGCTGGCGGGTTATCAAACTCAGATGATTGGCAAGGGTGCGCGAGTCGTCAGCATTTTGCCGGGTAGTCACGCCAATGGCATCTTGAATGTCGGAGACATCATCACCGGCTTGAACGGAACGCCGATACAAACCACGTCGGATTTGATTGAGCAGGTGCAAGCGCAATCCGCTTCGGGTTTGGTCCGACTCCAAGTGGAACGGAATCAAACTCAAATGGAAGTGACGATTCCGCTGATGGCTCCGACCTCCTCCAGCGATTCACCGAAGATCGGAATTTCCATTACATCTGCAGGCTTTGATTACAAGACTCCTTTCCCGATCTCCATCGTGACTCAGAAGATCAACGGCGGACCCTCCGCTGGTTTGATGTTTACGCTGACCCTTTATAACATGCTCTCGCCTGACGATTTGACGCGCGGCTTACGAATCGCGGGCACCGGCACGATCAATTTGGATGGAACCGTGGGGCCGATAGGAGGCGTTCAACAAAAAGTCGCCGCGGCGGAACAAGTGGGTGCGGTTTATTTCCTATGTCCTGCGGATAATTATGCAGATGCAGTCTCGGTTGCGCGAAGCATCAAGGTGATCAAGATTGCCACAGCCGAACAAGCCATTCAATTTCTTAAAACTTTGCCTTCCCAATGATTCGTGCGATGACATTTCCACCCACGACCTTCTTCCTATTGGCTTTTTCCGTCAAGTGATTACAATCATCTCCATCACAAAGGAGATGAACCATGACAAAAATTGAAACGAGCATTAGCATTAATAAACCTGTTGAGCAAGTGTTTGCATTCGTGACCAATCCGATGAACATGAAGTCCCTCAGCCCGGCCACGACTGGCATTCTATTTGACGGCAAAATAGCAGTCGGCTCGCGTTACACCGTCCAATCCAAGTATGGTGCGCGGGAATTCAACTCGGTGAGCGAAATTGTGGCACTCGAGCCAAATAAAACATTTGCTGTGAAAGCTATTGCCACCCCGCCTGCAACGGATATCGTCAGTACCTATACCTTTGAAAATGAAGGCAACGGCACAAAACTGCATGTTTCCACAGATTATCCGGTGATGCCCGGCACGGAAGGAATGGTTATTCCACAGCTACGGGCAGCCGCGGACACCGGCTTGGCGACTTTCAAGAAAGCCATTGAAAGTTAAAAGCATGAATCCTCCTGCAAAGAAGCAGGAGGATTTTTATTTCAGCAATATAAGCTAGTTGCAATATGTTCTCACGAATAATTAATAAGTTTTCGCTTACAATATAATTCGTGAAACGACATATAACTCTTCTGAACCTTTCATTTTGTGCAGCGCTGATTCTTTTATCCGCCTCTTGTTCCGCCCCAACTCCAGCATCCGCCAGCATAGCTCCGATTTCAACTGTAACATCCACCCAAACTCCGGTACCGACTACTTCAACTCCTCAACTAACTGCCACCGCGCCATCTGCCGCCGCGCCGCCCCGCCCACAATATACAATGAATGTCGTAATGGATTACAAAGCCAAATCTGTCAGCGTGGATGCGACCATCCTTTATCCAAATCATACCGGTCAAATCTTGAATGATCTAGTGCTCGCGGTGGAACCCAATTATTGGCAGAATTGTTTTACGCTCGATGGCTTGTCGTTGAACGGCAATCCATCGACAAGTTACACACTCGATAGTCATAAACTGACGTTACAACTTTCTCAACCCCTTGCTCCTGAATCAACAATCACAATTCACATTCAGTTTAATCTTGTCCTTCCGCCTCTCCAAGAAGCGCATGGCGTGCGGCCGCAAATCTTCGGTTACACTTCCAGCCAATTGAATCTCACAGACTGGTATCCGTTTGTCGTCCCGTTTATCGGTGGGCAATGGATCCTGCACGATCACTGGTATTACGGCGAGCATTTGGTCTACGATGCGGCGGATTTTGATGTCAATCTAAAATTCGCAGATCCAGCCAATGCGCCGATTGTCGCCTCCAGTGGTGCGCCAAGCCCAAACGGCGAATGGACTCGATATACGCTCACTGCTGGACGAACGTTTGTGATTTCCGCCAGCCGCGAGTACAAGGTGATCAGCGCACAGGCGGGAGACTCAGTGATCTACGCATATTATTTCCCGTTGTACGATACATCTGCACAAGCCTCCTTGATGGCATCCGTTCAGGCGATCCAAGTTTATGCCGAGCACTATGGGACTCCGTATTCGCACCAAACTTTTTCCATTGTCATGGGTGATTTCAATGATGGGATGGAATTCTCCGGCTTGGTCTTTATGCCGCGCAGCGCCTACAATTTATATAATGGAACACCCGAAAGCCTTCTGATCACCGTGACCGTTCACGAAACCGCACATCAATGGTGGTTCGAGCAAGTTGCGGATGACCAAGCCCTGCAGCCGTGGCTGGATGAAGCTTTTGCCGCTTATAGCGAGCATGTCTTTTATGCATCCGTTTATCCCAACGCAGTTTCATGGTGGTGGGCATATTGGTATCCGCGCGTGGGAGGAACTGAATCTCTGCCCTGGGTGGACATTAGCATTTACGATGCGGGTGGATTTATTCCATATACCAACACGGTATATTTGGGCGGTGCGCATTTCCTCGACGACCTGCGTATCCGCCTTGGCGATCAAGCCTTCTTTGCATTTCTCCAGGATTATCTCAAACAGGAGAATGGAAAAATCACCACATCTGCGGAATTCTTCCGTGTCCTAGGCGCTGATACCCAGATCGATTTCTCAGACTTGGAAAAAAAATATTTCAAGAATTCGTATTGATGAAAACAACATTTCGCATTCTTTGCGTCCTTTTTATTTGGACTCTCGTTGCTTGTGCACCATCTCGGACCGCGCCGACCCCTCCTTTAACTGGAACATCCACTGAAACTTCCGTGTCGACAACGACTTCAACTCCTCAAACAACCGCTACAGCGACGCCTGTCGCCGCCTCGCTTCGCCCACAATACACAATAAATGTTGTGATGGATTACAACGCCAAGTCTCTCAGCGCAGATGAGACGATTCTTTATCCAAACCATACTGGGCAAACCTTGGACGATCTGGTTCTTGCGGTGGAACCCAATTACTGGCAAAATTGTTTTACACTAAAAAGTCTAGCCATCGACGATGCGGCGTGGACGAATTACACACTGGTTGATCACAAGTTATCACTTCAACTCCCACAAGCCCTCGCACCTGAAGCGATCATAAAGATTCAAATCACATTTACTCTCAACCTTCCCTTGATCGTACCGACGAATCCAAATCTGGAACGGCCGCGCGTCTTTGGGTATACCCAAGGTCAGATCAATCTCGTGAATTGGTATCCGTTCGTTGTCCCGTTCATTGGCGGTCAATGGATCTTACATGATGCCTGGTATTATGGCGACTACCTGGTCTATGACTCTTCGGATTTTACAGTTAATCTCAAATTCTCTGATAGTACTCCCCCTCCCGTGGTTGCGTCGAGTGGCGAATTGGTTGGAACCAGTGCCGACGGCACAGCTACTTATACGATCACTGCCGCACGCGCATTTGTGTTTTCGATGAGTCCTGATTTTCAAGTGGAAAGTACAAAAGTTGGAGACGTTACAATTTATAGCTATTATTATAACTATTCGACCTTCGATATACCGGGCAGGCTTTCGTTAACGACCACGGCGCAAGCGGTACAGATTTATAACCAGCGTTATGGCCCGTATTCTCATAAGACTCTTTCAGTTGTCATGGCTAATTTTGATACCGGGCAGGAATTTTCAGGGCTCTATTTTATGTCCTATGGTTATTACAATCTTCTTGCGGGAAGTCCCACAAATTCCATATACAAGCTCTCCGTGATCTATCTGGCCGCACATGAGACCGCACACCAGTGGTGGTTTGAACAAGTGGAAAATGATCGGGCGACGCAGCCCTGGTTGGCTGAGGCTCCGGCAACTTATAGCGAACATATCTTTTTTGAAACCTATTACCCTGCCCAGCTTCAGTTATGGTGGTACGTGCGGAGCGATCAATATAATCCACAAGGCTTTGTGGATATTCCGATTTATCAGGGCGGCGGCTACCAGCCGTACATGAATGCAGTTTATTTCGAAGGCGCACATTTTCTCGACGACCTGCGCACCCGCATCGGCGACGCGGCTTTCTTTGCCTTCTTCCAGGATTATTTCCAACAAGAAAATGGCAAGATCGCAACCTCGGATGATTTCTTCCGCATCCTGCGCACCCATACCCAGGTAGATTACTCTGATATAGTAAAAAAGTATTTCAAGAATTTGTATCAATGACAAAATTCCTCCGTGCTCTTTGCGTCCTTGTTATTTGGACTCTTGCCTCCTGCGTGCCAGCCCAGATCGCGCCCACGCCTCGCACCCCCGACTTCAATCTGGTTACCCTTGCCCCAAACTCAACCGCCACTGCGACTCCCTTCCAACCCTCCACGCCGACCGACACATCCATTCCTTCTACAACTTTGCTTCCAATAAGTACAGCCACTCCGGCGGACACGGCGACTTCCACTTCTTTGCCTCCAACTAACACCACCATCACTGCATCTGATGTGCCTTCACCGACCTCCGTGTCCGCAAACATGCGGACACAATATACATTCTATATCGATCTTAAATTTTCAGCGCGCACCCTTCATGCAGATGAAACAATTCAATATACAAATACAACGGGCCAAACTCTATCGAATGTCCTTCTGGCAGTTGTCCCCAATTTGTTTAGCAAAAGCTTTTCCCTGGATGGCATTACCCAAAATGGACAAAGTGTTACGAATTACAGTCTCAATGGTCAGCGGTTGACAATCAATCTTGATCCACCACTTGTGCCGAATGCAGTAACCACCTTTACATTAAGTTTTGATTTATCCGTTCCTCCACAAAGCGGTGAAAAAGCGTTTGGCTCTCTTGATCATCAAATCAATTTGAGCGATTGGTATCCGTTCATCGTTCCCTATGAAAATGGATGGGTGCTTCACGATCCGTGGCCGTTTGGCGAATATCTTGTTTATGACGTCGCCGATTATGATGTGAATCTCAAAGTGGATGATCCGACTGTTATCATCGCGGCGAGCGCGCCGGAACAAGCCAACGGGGAGTGGATGGAATATCGTGTCCAATCTGCGCGCACGTTCGTGTTGTCAGCCAGCAACCTCTTCAAGATCGATGATACCGCGGTCGGGTCCGTCAAGATTTATTCGTATTATTTTCCTGGTGCTGAAAATGCCAGCGGTGAGGTCCTCTGGATCGCGACACAAGCGATAGGCCTGTATGAAGCGAAGTTTGCGCCATATCCGCATCCGACCATCAGCATTGTTGAAACCGATATCCCCGATGGGCAGGAATATGATGGCTTGATTTTTATTTCCAGGAATTTTTATGAAAAATACAATGGCACAGCCAAAAGTGATCTGGTAACGATTGGCGCGCACGAACTAGCGCATCAATGGTGGTTCGGATTGGTAGGAAGCGATCAAGGGGAAGAACCGTGGCTGGATGAAGCCATGGCCGTATATACTGAAAAAATTTTTTATGAATACAATTATCCGAACTACGGCAACTGGTGGTGGAATTTCCGTAGCTATAATTTTCCCCCGAGTGGGTACGTGGATGGAAGTATCTATGATTACCCGACATTTACTGCTTATGTCAGTGCCGTGTATATCAATGGCGCAGCATTCCTCGACGCGTTGCGGACGCGCGTTGGCGACGAGGCTTTCTTTGCTTTCTTAAAAGATTACGCTGCGCGCTACGCACATAAGCACGCCACCGCCGACGATTTCTTTGCGACCCTGCGCCTGCACACCAAGACAGATTTTTCTGATATTATCCAGAAATATTTTCAACATTCTCATTGATTGAAATTTGGAGGAATCGTGACACCAGAATCAAATTCAAAGAGCGGGGACTATTGGAAGCAACATGTGATGAGCTGGGAAGCCAGTGCGTATTTTAAGGACAGCGGCAAACAATCGACGTTCTGGGATCGGATGTCGACTCTCTTTCGCGGGCAAGGCATGTATGTCCGCATGGACGCGGCATTGCGTATGGTCAAGCCGTACGTGAAGAACATGAGCGTTCTGGATATTGGCTGCGCCTCAGGACGCTTTGCCTTTCAGTTGATGGAAGCAGGTGCGCAGAAAGTTATCGGCATTGATGTTTCACCCGCCGCGATTGAATCGGCGAACCAAAAAAGACTCGTCAGTCCCTATGCGGATCACGTGGAGTTTAAAACGATGGATTTAACTCAGCCGGATGTCGCACTTCCGCAAGTTGATCTTGTTACCGCACTGGGTGTCATCGAATACTTCGATGCGTCGACACTCTCCACATTGTTAAGTAAATTCAAAACGAAATATTTTTTTCTTGATTTTCCTGATGCGGAAGGTCGCACACGCAACTGGCTGATTTGGAATCTGCGGCAGGTGTATCTGCGCCTCAATCATTGTCCGGGCGTTTATCTTTTCACGCAGGATCAGTTCCGAAAGATGACCGCGCAGTTTGGATATACAAACTTGTGGTTCACCCGCTACTCGCTCTTTGATTACGTCAGTAACTTGCCGCGCACGTAATGCGAAAAATCGCCTGTATCACACTGGATACCGAAGCAGATTTCCTCGACCCGACCGGCCGCATCCGCCTATTTGAGGAAGATGCGCTGTTCAATCGTTACGTCAGCATTATAAAAAAATATGATGTCAAAGTGACATCATTCCTTGTCACTTCGTTGATTCCAAAGTACAGCGATTCCTATCGGCGATTGCAGGAACAAATTCCGGTTGAGTTTGCAATCCATTCCCACATGCATGACATGAATAATCCATGCTCACGCGCCGACATCGAAGAATCAGTCCGCGCATATCGCAATTTCTTCGGACAAAACCCAGGCGGCTATCGCGCGCCCGTCGGACAGATCACGCGTGAAGGCATGCAGACTTTGCTTGACTTCGGACTGCGTTACGACTCAAGCATCTATCCATCGTTCCGTCCGGGGCACATGGGATACAACAATCTCCATTTGCCGGTCGAGCCGTTTCGGGTCCGGCACGAGGCGCAATCCATTATCGAAATTCCGTTTGCAACTTTGCATGGAGCGCGTTTGGTTTTCTCGCTAAGTTATGTCAAGCTGTTTGGGTGGAGGACGTACGACTGGCTGATGAAAATTTTTCGGCCGCCCAATCAAATGGCGGTGCTAGCGCATCCGCATGATTATTATTTCCATTTGCTTGCAGACCAAGTTACGGCGGACGAAAAGCCATTGCTGTTACGCAATGCAAAGAACGCCTTTGAACTCTTTGAAAATATAATAATTTTCTTACGCGGCGCGGGGTATGAATTTGAATTTATAAGCGGTCTGTGTGATTATCTTGAAACCGAACAACTGCCTGTTTATGATATGGATAGAGTAATTCGCTGATCACCAGAGGATGGAGATATGACTGAAAAAATGCCAGTTCTATTCATTGGGCATGGCAACCCGATGAACGTGATGGAAGACAACGAATTTTCGCGCGCCTGGGATGCGGCCGGGAAAGCCTTGCCCAAACCCAAAGCGGTCATTTGCATCTCTGCACATTGGGTCACGCGCGGAACCATGGTCACGGCCATGGACAAGCCGCGCACTATTTATGATTTCTATGGCTTCCCGCCGGAGATGTATGAGATCCGTTACGATGCGCCGGGCGCGCCTGATTTGGCAGAACAAGTTCGACGCATTATCAAGAATACCGAAGTCAAACCGGACTTGAATTGGGGACTTGATCACGGAACCTGGACCGTGCTCAAGCGCATGTTTCCGCAAGCGGATGTGCCTGTGATCCAAATGTCGCTGGATGCGAATATCGAAGGACAGAAGCATTATGAAATCAGCCGTCAATTAAAGGAATTGCGCGAAGAAGGTGTGCTCATCATCGGTAGCGGCAATATCGTTCACAACCTACGCATGGCGCGCTTTGATGACTCTGCCTATAGTTGGGCGATAGATTTTGATCAACGCATCGCCAATTGGATTACACAAAACGATCTTGATCCGATCATCAACTACGAAAAAGGCGATCAGACCGCGGCGCTAGCCATCAACTCTGCCGAACACTATGTGCCTCTGCTTTATACGTTGGCGCTGAAAGATGAAAACGAACCCGTTTCGTTCTTCGCGGATAAAGTGACGGGCGGCTCGCTCTCGATGAGGTCGGTCCGCATCGGATAATTTGCAGGGGAGAATCATGGATCGTCCTTACGTTCACATCAACGTCGCCGCGACCGCGGACGGAAAGATTGATACATTCGAAAGATGCGGCGCGGCGATTTCATCGGCGGGGGATAAAGAACGCGTGGATCAACTGCGCGCCGAAGCCGACGCAATCATGGTCGGCGGACATACACTTCATGATGAAGACCCCAAGCTAACTGTCAAATCCGAATCGCTGCACGCCGAACGACTCGCCCGAGGACTTCCAACGAATCCCGCCAAAGTGGGAATCTCTTCGCGCTTGCATCTCAAACCGGATTCCAATTTTCTAGGTGCAGGCGCCGCGCAAATCTTCCTATTCACCACTTCGCAAACGGATGAAGCGCAATTAAGCATCCTCCGCTCCTGTGGTGCAGAAGTCTTTATACACGAAGGCGAACGCGTAAATCTGATTTCGATGCTCAAGGCGTTAAAGAAAAGAGACATCCATCGTTTGATGGTCGAAGGCGGCGCGACGCTCAATTTCGAGTTGATGCGATTGGGTCTCGTGGATGAACTGACAACTTATGTCGCGCCGTTGATCTTCGGCGGAGAAAAGGCTCCGACCATCGCGGCCGGTTTAGGTCTGGTAAGAAGCAATGCGATTCCGCTCAAGCTAGTAGAATCTCAAGCGTGGGATGATGGCGGAATTTTGTTAAGGTATCAATTTGAAAAGAGGTCAAAATGACAACGACAATGCACGAAAAAATGAATTTGCTTTTGGAAGAAAATAAAGATCACGATTGCGAAGGAGTTGGCAAGGATAATATTTGCGTGCGGATCGTGGCGATGGCTGAACTGCCGTCGCGCTTCGGCGATTTTCACATTGTGGCTTTTGAGAATAATCGTGATGGCAAGGAGCATGTGGCGATTACCAAAGGTGACGTGATCGGGGCGAGCGATGTGCCGGTGCGTTTGCATTCCGAATGTTTGACCGGCGATGTGATCGGTTCACTGCGCTGCGATTGCCGCGACCAGCTCGAAGCCGCCCTCAAGATGATCGGAAAAATGGAGCGCGGCATGTTGCTGTATTTGCGGCAGGAAGGCCGCGGCATTGGGCTTGCTAACAAAATCCGCGCCTATAGCTTGCAAGACGAAGGCATGGATACGGTCGAAGCAAATCTCGCGCTGGGCTTTCGCGATGACGAACGCGATTATGCAGTTGCCGCGCACATGCTCATGTCGCTCAGGATTCAATCAGCGCGGCTGATCACCAACAATCCAAAAAAGATTCAACAGCTCATCGATTATGGCATCAATGTCACGGATCGCATTCCGCACGTGATGGAGCCGAACGATCACAATCTTTTCTATTTGCAAACCAAGGCCGCCAAGTCGGGGCATCTGATGGATTTCAGCGGCAAGGTCCATTTCAAGGAACAGGATGACCGCGCCATCATCACCGGCATGAGCGAAGAACAGATGAAGGTCATCAATGAATGATCGCGTCTTTGTCATTACCGGCGTAACGGGCGCAACCGGAAGAACCGCGGCGCACGCTTTGGGTGAGCGCGGTGCGTCATTAGTTTTGATCGGAACGGATTTATCCACGTTAGACGCTTTAGCTCGCGAATTGAATCTGCCCGCCGCGCGTTTCCTCAAGCTGACCGCTGATCTTCGCAACGCAGATACAGTTCATTCCGCCGCCGAAGCGGTGACCGCTAAATTCGGTCGCGTCGATGGGCTGATTCATCTCGTCGGCGGCTGGGTTGGAGGCAAGACGATTGCCGAGACCCAGATCAATGATTTTGAGTCCATGTTGAGTCAGCACGTGTGGACGACATTTTATTTGTTCAAAGAATTTTCGCCGCTTCTCGCAAAAAATAAATGGGGACGCGTGATTATTGTCTCTGCACCCACAGCGACCAATCCGCAAGGCAAAACCAGTGCCTATACTGCCGCAAAAGCCGCGCAGGAAAATTTGGTTTTGAATTTAGCGGCAGAACTTAAAGAATCAAATGTGACAGCCAACATCATTCAAGTCAAATCTATTGATGTTAATCGCGAAGGCAAAGGTACAACGCCGGATGAAATTGTCGCTTCGATGATTTATCTTTGTTCCGATGAAGCAAGCCAGATTAACGGAGCGCGTATTCCGTTGTTTAGATGAGAGGATCGTTTCCTTTCAGGCCTGAGATAAGATATCTCAGGCTTTTGTTTTTTACGGGCTATAATTGACAGGCCTTGGAGGTAATAACATTCTCGCAAGTTGTTGCGAAAAGGAATATATGGCTGAACAAATCTTTCCAGAACCGACGGTTAGGATTTTGATCTTCAACTCGCGCGGCGAAATGCTCCTGACAAAATCGCACAAATGGAACGGCAAATTTGTGGTCCCAGGCGGGCATATTGAGCTGGGCGAGTTGGCACTGGAAACAGCACATCGTGAAATCTGTGAAGAAACGGGCCTCGAGATTCGCGATCTCGAATATCTATGCTGGCAGGAATTTATCTATGATGAACAATTCTGGAAGCCGCGTCACTTTATATTCCTGAGCTTCACGGCCAAGACAAATCAAGAGGATATCATTTTAAATGATGAAGCGGAGGAGTTCACTTGGATTGATCCACAAAAAGCATTGAAAGAATTGGATATTGATTCTTACACAGCGGTTTCTATTCGCACATATCTCAGCCGAATCGGAGCTGCCTGATGTCACTGTTTGCAATTGGATTATTGCTTGTCGCCGCTATTCTTCACACAACATGGAATCTATTATTGAAACAGGCTGGGGAAAAATATATCGCCATATGGTGGAGCGCGATCATTGGTTTTCTGGTGTTTACACCGGCGATTTATTTTCTTGGCTTCCCATCCCAAACGGTTTGGCATATCCTGATCATCAGTGCGTTCCTGGAAATCTCATACTATATTGTGCTGGGAGAGGCGTATAAGGATTCGGATTTTTCGCTTGTCTACCCGATGGGACGCGGCGCCGCGCCAGCGCTGATCGCAGTGTGGGCCGCGATCTTTCTTCACGAAAGATTCACTCCCGGCGGTTTGATCGGAATCATTATTATCGTTGCTGGCTTATTGATCGTCGGCGGAGGGGATATTTTACAAGCTCACACTAAGCCGCACACGCGCGGGATTCTGCTTGCGCTTTTGCTGGCCCTGCTGATTTCAATTTATTCCATCCTTGATGGGGTTGCCGTCAAGCAGACTGCCGCTCTGCCGTATGTGGTTGTTCTTTTTCTCTGTGTTCCCGCGTTCACTTCACCATTGATCTTTAAACTATATGGATGGAATAAATTAAAGGATGAATTTTCGGCTCATCCTTTAACTTTAGCCGTCATCGGCGTTCTGACCATTGGAGCTTATTCCCTGGCTCTTTGGGCTTACAGCATTTCACCGCTTGGATACGCTGGCTCGATCCGTGAAGTCAGCGTAGTGATTGCGGCCTATGCCGGCTGGCAGTTTCTTGGAGAAAAGTTTGGCGGCCTGCGCATCCTCGGCGCGGTAATCATCTTTGCCGGGATTATGGTGATTGCGTTGTTGGGGTAAGCGAAAAGAACGTCGCGTTCGACATATCATTGCCCACGCTTGTTCGATATGCCAGCAACGGCTTCGGATCATTGATATAAGCCATGCGCGCGATCCAGCCATCGGTTGATGAACCGAGCGTAGACAAATTTGCACGGAAGATTTGATAACCAACATTGGTCATACAGCAAACAGGCGATGAAAATGTATCGGAAAGGTTTCCGTTGCTGTCCACGATAAAGTCATAATCGCTCAAATTCAAATTGCCCGAATCTAAAGTGGCCGTGACCTCGATCAAAATATATTCCATGCCTTGCGGCGGATTAAGGTTTTTTGTACTGGCTTGCTGAATCAGGTAAATTGCCTCCGATCCACGCACCACTTGTTGAACTTGAAGATCAAAAGTCCCGCCGCTCAGCGGATCGGTCAATGTGCCTTTTGCGCTGAACGGAATTGGAGAATCTATTGATCCAACTTGGGGAATCGGAGATGCCGTCGGTGTATCCGTGGGCGGCGGAGTCAGAGTTGCAAGCGTTGGAGTTGCAAAAGTTATGTTTCCAAGGTTAGGAGTCGGTGTATAGGCGCTTTGCGTTTGCGCAATCGCCGTTTGAATGGCAGCTTGAGACGGTGCGCACGCTGAAAGCATGACAGCCATGACGAAGAACGCGGTCACCGCTTTATATGTAGTAAACGACTGTTGCATTTAATTTCCTTTTGCGAGGCTGTAAAATAGTTGTAGAAAAACCGCCTTCGAGCATTCGAAGGCGATTTTTACAGCTATATATGAAAAAACAGTGACCCACCAGAGACTTGAACCCTGAACCAATTGATTAAGAGTTGGTCTCTGATTGGTGCAGCCTGTATATCTAGTATTATAGCATCTATTCTGTGGCATATTTGGTGATTATTTTATCAAATATGTTCACTTTTTCCATAGTATCTTTTGCGGTAGCTGTCAGGTAGCTGTCAAATTGTCACAGATAATCCGCTGATCCAAGAAACGTTAGTGATCAATGAAACAAATCTTGCTCGAATGAATAATTCAGGCAGGAAACATCACCTTAGCAAACAGCCACTGTATTCCAAATGTTGAGATGACACACAGCGCAGGGCCTCTTATCCGCAACATGATAATGTTGCCGCAGAATGCACACCAGTCCGTTGCACTCTTGGTTGGGCAACCACCTAAAATCCATCTCATTTACTTCTTTCTGTTATGTGTTGGAGAGCAGAATAAGTATATTGGCGCACCTCAGGAAGAGCTTCATTTTTTGCAATATCAATCATTCGTAGTGCTTCCTTCTTTGCAAATTACTGGAACCCTTTATCTTGTTCGTTGAGATCAGTAGTAAGATCTGCCACCTTAACAAGGACTTTTTGACTGACAGCAGGATTCTTGTCCCCAAGCGCTATAAATAATCTAGCGAAGGAGCTAATCTGCTTGGTGCTACCGAGAGCATCTACAATTTCGACACATATTCGTGAATCACCCTCGTTGTTTAATTCAATTAGGGTTGAGTGTAGAGCTTCCACTGCATCCGAATAACCCTCCCTCCCCAATTTCTCGAGCTCAAATATGCTATCGAATTTTGCATTAAACCCACACTGCGTATTTGTCATTGTGCTGTAGCGAGCAGAAATGATGTGAAGAATTTCTGGACTTGAACTTTTCATTTCTTCTTTCTCTATCTTAATACTTTCGGTTCGCTCATGTTTTGACCTGATTTCAGAATTGGTGTAAGCTCGGAGCATGAGCAAAGAGCTTACAGTAACGACGGAAGCGGTGGATGACATCCCGATCTTGGTAGCATCGGCGGAGCGGATACTGAGAGAACACAGTACTTTGGGCGTGGCAGACCTTTTGGACAAGCATTTCGTCGTAGACAGCAAGTGGCAGGGGCTGAGTTTGGGGAAAATGTTGGAGGGTTGGCTGAGCCATGTGTTGTCGGAGTTGGATCATCGGCTGAACCAGGTGGAAAGATGGGCGGAGCAACACCTGGGAACATTGGGGGGCTGCTTGGGAGCCGAAGTCCGGGCTTTGGATTTTAGTGATGATCGTCTGGCGCGGGGGCTGGAACTGCTGAGTGATGACGCGCAGTGGCAGAGGTTTGAGGCGGCTTTGAATCAGCGCTGTATTCGGGTCTACAAACTGAAGCCGGAGCGGGTGAGAATTGATACCACCAGTGCGAGCGGCTATTGGCAGGTGACGGAGGACGGGCTGTTCCAGCTGGGGCACTCGAAGGATCACCGGCCAGACTTGCCGCAGTTGAAGGTCTTTTTGGCGACACTGGACCCGATGGGTATGCCTGTGGCCACGCAGGTGGTGGGGGGCAACCTGGCGGACGACCCGTTGTACATCCCGGCGATCGACCAGGTGCGCCAGGGGATCGGCGAGCGAGGCTTGTTGTACATCGGGGACTGCAAGATGATGTCTCTCGAGACCCGTGCTCACCTGGAGGCGGGGGACGACGACTACTTGGGGCCATTCTCGCTGGTGCAGGTATCGGAGGCGACGCTGGATGGCTACCTGAGTGGAGTGTGGACAGGGGAGCCATCCTTGAAGAGCGTGAAACGTCGCGGGGCGGACAGCCAACTGCAAAAGGTTGCTGAAGGGTTCGAGCTGAGCGAGAACGTCACTGCGGTCATGGAAGAGCGGGAAGTCCGCTGGCTGGAACGACGGCTCGTCCTCCACTCCCTGGCGCATGCGAAAGCTGCCGAAGCGGCCCTGGGCAAGCGTCTGCAAAAAGCGCAAAGTGCTCTCGAAGCGTTGGCGGTGCGCAAGCAGGGGAAGGAACCCTTCAGCGAGGCAGAAAGCTTGCGCCAAGCCGCGGACAAGCTGCTCGAACATTATGATGTTCAGGAGCTGTTGAAAATCCATATCACGGAACACGTGCAGCCACGAATTGTCCGCAAATATGGAGACCATCCGGCAGAGACTCGTCTCGCCCAGAAGTTGACCCTGAACGTTCAACGGGATGAAAGCGCCATCCAGAAAACTATTCGCCGCTTGGGATGGCGGGTCTATGGCACCAACTGTCCGAAAAGCCAACTCCCGCTGCAAGATGCTGTGCTCGCCTACCGAGAGGAGTATCTGGTGGAACACTGCTTCGGCCGGTTGAAAGGCAAGCCCTTGAGCTTGACCCCCATGTATCTCGCAGACGCTCGCCGTGCCACCGGGTTGACGCGCTTGCTCACGATTGGCATTCGTCTTTTGACCTTGCTCGAGCAGGTCGCTCGCACTCATCTCGCCGAACTCAGCGAAAAACTTCCCGCCTTGTATGCCGGGAATCCGACACGGGCCACTGACCACCCGACCACTGAAGCCATGCTGCGGGCCTTCAAGAATATTTACCTGAACTTCGTCACCGTGGGCGGCCAAACCTACCAGCACCTAACACCTCTTTCAAAGTTGCAGCGGAAGATTCTCAACTTGCTGGACTTGCCTGCCAGCATCTACACCCGGCTTGATGTAGAATCTACAAATCCGCCATAATCATGAGCGAACCGAAAGTTAATACAACAAAAAACGGCTGCCTGCCTGCCGGTGGGTGAGGCGAGATCAAGCTGATTTGACGGGAATTTCTTCAGCGTAGTTTAACTCCTTTTGGCGAGGCAAATTATCAAAGTCGGGTATCGTTGTGTTGGGCTGTCCTAATTATTTGCTAGTGTCTTCGTTATTTCTTCTGTTTTTTCCCTTGATTCCTTGGCTTTACCCGGATTATTTATAGACACGGAATTAAGAAAATCGATGACATTCTTACGATTAGGTAAATCAACCTGCAGTTCATGCGAAAAGATCGTTAAGATACCTATTGGTTTTCCGAAGCTACGACGATCAACAGAGCTCTAAATTCAGCGGTCAATTGATCAGTTGACAACTTTTTTATCGATGACCCGCCATCAAAACAATAACTATAAATTATCCCATCGATTTTCGTCGCTGCTAGTGCACGGATCGCTTTCAATAACTGGCTTGCCCGTTTCCCGGTAACTTTTCCGCGATCAAATTCAATTGTGATTATTTGATCACCTTTTTTGAAAAGACCATCAGGCAAAACCCATTGCCTTGTTTTCTGATTGCTATCTTTTTCGAGTATGGGAAAGCCATAGTGCCAAACTTCTTCGCTTTCCTGTTTTTCCAAATAAATTTTTACTCCGTTAGCGAGGAAAGGTTCTGATTTCAATGTGGTTCCTAGCTAATAAGAGACTGCTTGATCCCATAATTCTAATTGGTGGTTTACCGATGAGTCTTGGATTATTCTCACCGCACCTGATGCGAATGAAAATGAGGATGTGAGCGCATTTCTGAATTTTTCCACCCGTACCATCAGAAAATAGATGGCTGAACGAGTTGATATTTGAGCCAATACTGTCCAAATTTAACATAGCGATCCCTTTCTTTGCAATCCAAACGGTTTGCGTTCCCCGCTGATGGGCGGGGCGGAATGAAGTCGATGTTTCGCTCGTTGGCAAGACTTCGTAATACTTTCTTCAACCGAATAGGTGATAAGAACTTGATCAGCACTTCGTTTTGACTCTGGGAATTACTATCTTGGTATATAGATGGGACATGATTGGGATAGTACAATCAGTTAAGCAGACGGGGAGCAGGTTGTCAATAATGAGATTGCAATCTGCATTTGATCTTTCCAGCCCTTCTGGAAATCCTATTCGACATCATGTAATGAATTCTAGATGCCGTGAATGAGAGATAATGATAACTTTGCGGTTTTTTAGCCAAGATGAGTGTAAATTCTGGTATAAGTCCTTGGAGCAAGGTCCTCAATTTTGTTTCTTAAATTCAAAGCGGTAGCCTTTTTCTTCTCTTTCACGAATAATATCGCCAATATCATTGGTTGCAAGTTTACGTCTTAAACGTGATATGCTCTCTTGCACCCTGTGATGGATTTTGGACTGATCTCCGCGGTCTATCGGCTCATTCCAGACATTCGTCCATAGTTCTTCATATGTACAACCTCGACCCGCATTGAGTTTTAGATACTCAAAAAGTCTTTTTTCTAACTTAGTGAATTCAGGTTCTTGGTTGTTTATCCTCTCTTTTTCGTCAAAACGCAAAGAATTAACAAAGTCTCGAAATAATGGCGTGAAAAAAATATAATTTCCCGTTTTCTCTCCTAGACGTACGAGTCCTTTTGGATACAGTGGGCTTAATTTGGAAAGCATTTCTTTGTCAATTGAAGTACCTTCCTTATCTACAAATGCCTTTAATGCACTCTGTTCAGTATCATCTAAAAGTTCCCAATAGATTCTAAAAGATCTGAGAAAGTCATCTTTAAGTCGACCTTGGAGTATATAACGATAAGCCTCGGGTGAAGAAGTTGTTACGCCACTCCTCAGTTTAAGGCTGGAATTTACATCCCACATGGCTATACTTGTCAATATTAGAAGATAGGGATGTCCGCCTGTTAATGTAATTATGTAATCTATAATTTCTTTGGAATATGGCATATTCATCTTCTTCAAAAAGTTCCTGATGACCTCAGAAGCTTCACTGTCAGGTAGATTTCCAAGAGTTATGGGCATTAAGGATTGGTAAAATGGTGAACCTGCGGCATCAGGATTGACTTTAGCAAGTCTTCTCGTAGTAGCCAAGACAAATGCGACTCTATCGCGCAAGGGACTTAAGCGTGTCGTTTGTTCTCTAGTCATACGTGGTTTTTCAAAGGCAATGTCAAAATCGTCAAGAAGGAAAACCGGACGAATTCTTAGATTCACTAAGACGTTAATTTCGCTTTCCAATTGATCGATTAATTGGTTCGGATTTGTCTCGGTTACGTTTTGATGTATATCAGGCAGGTTGTCTCCAGATATTATTTGTTTTTTGCTCCTATAGGTTGAGTAAGCATTGTGAAAACCTTCATATAAATAAATGAAAGGATGGAGATCAGATCGGAGATTTTCAAAATCTATGTAAATAGGGAACAAGAAATGATAGTTATCTCCTTTGAAAGGCTCATGCAAATGGCTTAACCATTCACTTTTGATTGGCGCAATAGTTTTCTCAATATCTAATAGATAAAATAGATATTGGAGCAAGCTACTCTTCCCCATTTCAGGAAAAGAATGTACCTCATAAGGTAGTGGCTCGTTGAGGGAAACCCCCCGCAGGAGGGTTAGGAGCTCAAATTCTCTCCCAAAGTGGTTCTGTGGTGCAAAATTTAAATATTCGTAATATGGATTTGTATTCATCTCTTATACCTCGCCGGTTTTATATTAACTCGATCATCAATAGTTAAAATTGTGGTTCGGTTACTATCCAGCGCTTGATAAGGCCCATCGGAATTCGAACAGAATAATTCTCACTAACTGCCTCTTTTTCAATTAATCCGACTCTTTCTAACTCGTTCGTTATTTGATCCAGTTGTTCTATGGTAAATATTTTTTTATGCTCGGCAAGACTCGATGCGATTTGATTGATTGATATCCAATCTTGGCCTTCTGTATTTTTCGCAATTTCTGCCAAAACACTTCTTCTGCTATCTTTTGTTAGGTTTTTAATATTACAGCGCAAGGTTGCGAGTGAAAAGCTGAAATTGAGCGAGTTTTTTCTTGCGGTGTGAACGATACGCGACGAAGTTACGTTGTTGATAATAACGAACACGATCTAAAGCAGATTGAATGTCAGAAATAAATGAAGGCAAAACGCTGCAAAGCAACATGCGAACTTGGTAAATAGTAAGCGCAGGAGCTTGATTCTGAAAACGAATTCTCAAACGTACCAGGAAATGATGAGCTAGAGAAACCAGCAACATATGATGATGCCAACCAATCCAACTCCGCATCTCGTAATGATCCAAACCAACTTCACCTTTGGCTTCTTCAAAGATCGTTTCGATGGGCCAACGCATGCCGCTGATCCGCACGAATTCGTTCAGCGGAGTATTGAGAGGCGCATTGCTGAAAAAGTATTTGATCTCAGTCGGGTCATCCGGATTGCGACGAATAATCAACCAGAGTTCACCGGCAGGCAGACCCCACGCAATTCGGTCACGCGCAGAAATGCAAAATCACAAACGATGGGACCTTTGCTGCCTTCTTTGATCACAGCTTGAACCCAATCTTGCTTTTAAATCTTCTTTACCAATTGTTTGACTTGCAACGGATGTTTCCTCGGATCGCTCAGACGCAAGCGGCTAGGATGACGCCCGTGACCGCTCCATGCTGGCACATGAACTTTAGGCGGAGTGGGCCAGATCAAGGTGTTGTCCTTGATAGCCGTGAAATACGATTTCTCCAAGGCGGCTACGCCATCCCGAAAAGCGGGAGAGTCTCCATACAGAGCATCTGCCGCCACCCAGGAAAACGCCAAATTTCCGCGTTCGATCGCATTTTTCAGCAATTCCAGCCCGATTTCCGGCTTCGTTTTGAAAACCAGATCTTTCGGCACACCCGATGCTTGCCTGCGCTCGGCATGTTCTTCATTGAACCATTCATCCGGCATGAACAATTGTCCCTCGATCAAACTATAGCCTTTGCGACTGGCATATCCCAAATACACCCCTACCTGCCCGTTCGCGATCTTGCCTACCGATCCGCAGTATTGTGCAGCTACTCCCACCAACTCAGAACCTTGCTTGACTACGCTCAATTCATCGATCAACATCACCCCGTCTTCTTCGCCCAAGGTCTCGCCCATCAATCCTTGATGGATCGCAATCACAGGTTCTGTTTCCCACGCACTCTGTCCCACAAAATATTGGAGGCTTCGTACTTTCTCTTTCTGTCCCAGTGCAATCTGTTCCACATTCTTGCGCAGGGCATTACCCAGCAAGCCTTGCACATAGGCTTGGCTGCGCGTCATTTGCTCCACTCGCACAAACGCACTTTTGAACAGCTTCATATATTTTTTCGTTTCATTCAAAAACAGTCTCACATCTTTCGTAGACAGGTTACATTCGGGCGCCGGACAGGTTCCAAGTTGAATTCGATTAGCTTGCGTCTGGGCTTTACCACCAAACTTTTCGGATCGACCCGACCACTTATCTCGTCTGGTTTCGGTTACAATTTCTCTCGGCATGGTGTTCTTCCTCTCCTTTTCACTCGGCAGTGATTGGAGAAAGATACCATGCTTTTTTTCAAATTATCCTGTTTTTTCGCTCGCAACCTTGCGCTGTAATATTAAGAATATGATCAAAATATGTTTGGCTCTCAGACAAAACCAAATCTGTTGCGTACTCTAAATCGTACGGCGTTATTTGTTTTCTGTTTTGGCGTTTAACATAATCGACTAGGTAATAACAGAGAACTTGAACGAAGAATGGATTACGATCAGTCAAGTTAATAATTCTATTTGGTACTGTCCCCTCAAAGCTAAGATCTGCAGATTTTGCGGGCTCTATAATTAACTTGCGTGCTTCCTTACTTGTGAGATTCGGTAAGTGAATCGGCATAGCTTGTTGCAAAATTGTTCCAACAACGCCCCAATACGCGGGGTCATGATAATATACATCTTGAACTACTAGCAACCAGTTAATGAGGCGATTTTCGTTCATAACCCAACGCAGATTTGAAAAAATCGCTAGGTCTACAGCTGCAGTTCGCGCGTGATCCAGTAATACGTTTAGCTCATCCATAATTATTAGAATTCTTTTTCCTCTTACAAGATCAAGGGCTTCATGTAATCCCCGATTTAGCCACTGCATGGGAGGTTCTAATGTCTTAATTGTTGGTAAGCTCTTTTGTATTGTCTGATATACAGTATTCATTATTAGACCAGCGATATCAGCTGCTCCAAAGTAGGAAAGACCTTGAAAATCAATGAATATGGGAATAACAGTTTGGCTGTATGGACTCTTAGGAATGGCGACACGGGATAGGAATTTTACCAAAGAGGTTTTGCCTACCCTGCGTTGTCCATGCAATACGGCTAGGCGAGTTGGTAGTGGTTCAGCAAGCCACCTAAGTAATTCGTTTGTTTCCTTTACACGACCGTAAAACATTGAGGCTTCATAAACGGCTTGAAAAAAATATGGATTGGAGAATTGCTCATATGAGGAGTTCTTAATTGATAGACGCTGGGATGTTGAACTCGGATACGAAAAAGTCTGGGTTACATTTCTTATGGTTTCTAACTTCGACTGTAACTTTGATAATTGTTCTAGAGAGCTTATTTCAATAACAAGGTTTAATTTTGCTTGCTTTGTTTCTTCATTTGCTTCTGCGTCAATCTTATAGAGATATACACCAGGTTCATCATAAATAACATCAAGAATTTCAGCTACCAATCTATAACGGTCATGACCCAGAATGTCCAAATGGAACAACATCCTCTCGGCCGGATGGGGTTGTGGCCATTCAAATGTAGCGGGCTCCTTATTCGGCGTTGATTTACACCCTTGAACATGTATAACTAAACCATACGTGCTCGTTCCGGTTCTACGCTCGTAGACAGCGATACGGTCACCTGGCACCGGATGGCATTGATCACACAAGAAAATTCTATGAGGCGGTGCTGAAGGGTAGTTGCCTTGCAGATCGACCAGCGTTGCGCTTAGTTCTTCAGCTATTAGCCGATTGACAATATTAATGGGCGAGATGTCTCCATTTACAATTTCGTCGTAGAGATCATCTATACTCGATAATTTACGAAGCTCCTTGATGCGTTGAAGGTATGAGTTAAGTCTGCCAGATGTAAGAGGCAATACATAATGTTTTTCTTGTTGGTAGAATTGCAGCACTTTGATCAGCTTTTCTTCTATTATTTTGCGACCACGATGAATTGCAGATGCTTTTTTTATCAAACCTCGTCTTATTTTTGTTAGGGCATATTGAGTTCTAGCAATATTTAGGAAAGCTAGATTGGGTCCCGGAGAGTCGGGATCGAATTGAATATGAACGATATCGCCATTATGTAACAACCGATGATATGGTGCAGGGGCGCTGTTTACTTCGACACTCCCAATGTGATCGCCAAGCTGAGTGTGTATTTTATATGCGAAATCCAGAGCTGTGCTATTACTTTCGATGAAAATAACTTCGCCATCTGGTGTGAAGACATACAAAGGAGAAGACTGTGATCCCATATTGTTACGCCGAATGAAGTCTTTCCCAGTAAAGTTGAGATCAATCTTCGATTCTCTGAGTAGTTTCTGATTAAGAGAATTGTCGTTATTCCACCACGCCTCTGAAGCGTTATATCGGCTATTTGTCCTTGCAACGATATACCCTCCCTCGTTTAGACGATGCATTTCTGGTGTAAGGATGCGAAAATTCACTAAGCGAGATCTTCGTTCAGTTTGCTCTTTGTATAGTATTGTTGTATGCAACGCTCTATAACCATTTATTTGCGGTTTGGCAATGAAATCTTCAAACCTATCAGAATACTTTGAGGTAACAGGAATACCAAGACTATGTACATATCCCAATATTCGATAGCAATCATCGCTGGTTTGACACAGAATTCTTACGCTCAGTCTGTTTCTAAGTTCTTCTTCCAATTCTTCCTTGGATGAAGGCCGGGATGTTCGGCGAAGATTTATGCCGGGAAGTTGACGGATTGGTAGAATGCGCGGTTTAGGCCAAATCGCATTTTTAAGGAAAAGTCGCTGAAGTCTTTCTTCGATTGCAAAGAAAGCTTGTCCCTTTTCAAGGAACAACTTCTTTCCAAGCATTTCCATTTTTTGATCGCTGGTTAATTGTAGACTGCTCAATTCTTGATAATTGACGCACACTTCCAAAAATTCCTTTTTTAACTCGCTTTCAGACGAGGCCTGGGAATATCCGAGATCTATTAGCATTTTGTTATATTCCTTAGGCGCGAGAATGGCGGCGCTTCTATCTAACCAAGCCCGACTTAATCTCCAGAGTCCCAGCATTTTGGCTAGGGGAGCGAAGACTTCTTCGGTCTCTTGTGCCTTTGCACTTAAATCACAATTGCCGCTCATAAGTTCGGCGTTATGAAATGCCAAAACTAAGAGAATAAAAGATAAATTGGGTAGTTCAAGATATATTTTCCGCAAGAGGAAGCGAAGTTGCCAAGAATATCTTGCCTTTGGTTCGGATATTTCTAGAGTTTCTGATACTTCTTTCCAGTCGAGGTATTTGTCTATCACTTCTAAAGTATCAGCCTGATATGCCTCAATTAATTCTTCCTTGGATCTGGCTTCTTCAGTTAGAACAGGAATCAAGAGGCTGGCTATGACTGCAGAAGTATCAGCATGCCAATTTACAAGTTCTTCATATGACATTCTTGCTAAGTCAAACTGCGTGAAAGGGGGGGGCGCATTTTTACGAGCGCTTTCAAAATCCTCTAGGGCGTTTTTGATAAGCATGCTTCTCTCTCTTTCTACTCCATCAATTTGAGATCAATCAACAATATTATAGTGATTAATTCACTAATTGTAAAGTGATTTAAGTTTGCAATCTATTAATAGAATTGTGATAAATTCACTATTGACAGAGATAAAATCTCTGATAAAATATGATTTAATAATTCTAGTTTGTCATCCTTCAAAGCTGTATACACTGCGCATAAGCAAAGATTTTGAATTGGCTATCTTATTGCCCGAAGGAGGCACAGCATGAAAAGCCTGTTTCGTTTTTGGCCAGAAATGGTTGCGGTTGGCCTTTGTATAGTCATTGCCATTTGGTTTGGTTTTTGGGTATCCATTCTTATCGATTTGGCTTGGTTGGTTGTCATCCACGGCCACGTTCACGTTGAGGATAACTCATCTTTGCCAATATATTTTTTAGGTAACTATCTGGAGTTTGTTGGGCCAGGGCATCATTTTGTGCTCTGGCCATTTGTTTCGCGCGGCGATCCGATCGACACACGTTACGCCCTAACCCAGTGTGAGTTGCGAGATGCAAACTCCGATGACAAAATCATCTTCACCATTCGCCTTGAATTTGCCTTTCGTTTTGTTCCTCAACAAATTCGGGACCGACAAAAAGCACACGAACTAATCAGTAGCGGCCCCGGGGGGCGGAACTTGGCTGCACTGGAAGCAGCTCGCAACGCAGCCCTTTACATTGTACGGCGCTTTACCCATATCCAACTCATGACTGGGACTCAACAAGCTCTTATTCAGGGCCAGATTGTTCAAGAGACCGCGCAACGATTAGCCCCCGCTGGAATGGATATCCTTACAACTTCATTCAGGGTAACTTTTATTGGACCCCAAGATCTCAGCCAAGCTTATATTCAACAACAAGCTGCCAAGCCTAACGCGCAAGGAATGGTCGCGCACATGATCGAAGTCTTGGACGTGTTAAATAATTACGGGACCTCTGAAATTAGACAATATCTCGACTTGCTCATGGTACGGATTATGGGTACTCAGAATACCGACCCGCTCTCAGCGTTGTTAGCTCGAGAATGGTTCAACCATTCTCGAGGTGGATCAACCATTACGTTACCTTAATCCGGAGGTGAAACAAACTGTTACAACTGAAAGAATAACCATTTCCATGTAGAAAGGCGGCCTGGCTGAGGAAGCAGCGCAGACCGCCCAAGTCCAGAAGGCCTTGCGCACTTGTCCCGGAAAGACAGCATTACAAGGCTTTGGGTATTTTCATTATACCCCTTAGGCGGCCAATAGCGTTGCTTCTTCCTTACAGATTGTTTAAGAAAGGAGCAGCTATGAAGGATCTTGAACCCATTGAAGTAATACAGAAAATTGCCTGCTCAGTTGCTAGGCAATTTCAATCATCAGTTTTTCACCTCACCTACGAAGACCTATATGGTGAAATTCTGATCCGTCTTCTTGAGGTTAGGCAAGAGGGCTATCCCGCCCGTTATTTTAAGAACAACCGCGGAGAATTTTGCCAAGGATCAGGTTCGCAAAGGGCGTTATCGAAATCATCTCGAGCTTGATCAATATGTCCAGCAGAGCGAAGAAGGTGAAGCTCGCACCCTGCAGGATGTGCTGGAAGATCGCCACCACCCTGAACTTATCACTCGCTCTGCCGAAATTGAATTTCTGCAACAGGATCGCCGCGAACGAATACAACTCTATCTTGCAGAATTGCCTTTACCTGCCCGACAAATAATCAACAAGCGGTTAAACAAGGTGAAGTTACAGCCAGCAGAAAGAGCTTGGATGTCAAGTTTCCGCAAAAAAACACCTTCGGATTTGCTAGAGGATTTACAAGAGCTACTAAACGAATGAACGGTTATCCAAGTCGATATTACATTCCATCTTGTTAATCGTTTAAGAATAATGAAAGATAAAACAAATTTGAAAGGAGAAGTAACTGTGGCTACAACTTTAATGCCCGTTCGTGGTGAAGAACTCCCAAAACCGAGAACATTTGAAGAACTTCCCATTCTGGTTGTGGATGCATCCGGGTCGATGGGAGACAAGATTCAGGAAAGCGGCTTAACCAAAGCCGAAGATGTTATACGGCACCTAGTCAAAGGCCCGAACAGTCTTTTTGACCGCCTTATGACTAGCCGTAATCGCGAGGATCTATACCTCTCTTGGCTCACTTTCGACGATCGTGTGGATATCATCCTGCCTCGACCTATCCAGCAGATCCCGCGTGAAGAAATGGATATACCTTTACTGCAGAAGCATGGCCAGCGCACGGCAATTGGGAAAGCCTTGAACGAAGCCTTCCGAGTGGCTCAGGATTGGCTCGCTCTAGCATCCCCCGGCATTAGTCGTTATGCCACCATCCTGCTAATGTCAGACGGTCAAGAGAATGCAAATAGTGACCCTCTTGGGGCTGCCGCAAAGATCAAATCCTTCGGTCAGGGTAGCGGTGTCCGTCCAAAAATCATGTTGGCCACCGCTGCATATGGGGACGATGCAGATCGCGTAATGTTGGAGGCTATGGCATCCAACCGGCCCGATGGCTCACCCATGTTTAAGAAGGTAGCTTCCGGAGAGGAATTGCGTGACTTCTTCATCGAGAGCATTTACGTTAGCAAGCCTGGCGGACAGCTGAATTAGTAAAGCCAATTCCGTAATCTGTTCCGCTGCCATTTTCCCCATCCCCCGATTTTGGAGGATGGGGAGGAGCATATGATAATGTTCAAAAATTGGATACTCTTTCGAGAAGATGCATTACCCCTTTTAGTCGCGGCGTTAGCTTTGTCGATCCTGCTTCTCTGGCGGATTCTTTCCCGTTTAACCAGAGCAACATCCGAGGAGACGGAAGTCTGAGCAGACCAATTATGAAGAGTCCTCAAATACAGAAGAGAAGACCGTCCTGCCTTCTCCGCGTCTAAATATCCCTCTATTAACGGAGCCAAGTGGCGTTTCAAGCGGCGCAAGTTCTATAGGAGGCAAACAAAAGCAGGAGGATGCCTGGCTATCAGCTGAAATTTATGGCAATAAAGTATTGGCCATTGCCGACGGAATTAGCAGTTCAAACCAGGCGCATCTGGCTGCCAAAGCCGCTGTGAATACCACAGTCGAAGCCATCAAAAAGATTTGGGAAGAAGGACGTGAAGTAGAAACAAAGGACTTAAAGGAAGTCTTTACGTATGCCCAGGCTGCTGTAGCCAAGGAGGCTCAAGGTTTACCTGAGAATGGACTAGCACCTGCCACGACCTTGATTGTGGCTCTTGAGCAGGCAGAAAGTTTCCTTTTGGGATATCTTGGTGACGGCGCTGCAGTATTAACGACAGGCAACCTCAAGTGGATGCAGAACCTTCTTTTTCCTCAAACTGGTCAAGCAGGCGCAATTACCTCGTATCTGAGTGCTGATTGTGACCACATTATGCCAGCTGTGATGGAATTACCCAAGACTTGGCCAGATGGCGGCGTTCTTTTGCTTGGCTCTGATGGCGCACTTCCGCAGGGAGAGGTTATTTCTACCTCTGCCCAGATACTAGATCAGATTCAATCTATTCTCAGCGGCACGATACCTGAAAATGCAGCCGAAGCAACGTGTTCAGTACTTGCTGATTGGGTCCAGGCGCGCCTTAAGACTGACGATAACCGGACTTTGGGAGTTCTGGTGAGTCGCGAGGCATTTTGCCACTGGAAAAAGACCAAGCTGGCGGCGCAATCTTAATCTACGGAGAAATAATGAAACTAAAGGACCTGCTAGATCCTTCCAAAACCTACCGGGTTAAACCAAGCAAACGGTTGGGTGAAGGGGCGCAAGGCGAAGTAACCCTCATTGATGGATTCGAGAACAACCCGAGTAGCTATGCACTCAAGCTGTATCATTGCCCGCCTTCTACCCCTCAGGGCCAGCATTTGATCCACTTTGTTCAATACATACGATCGCAAGGGCAGCTAAAAGCAAGCCCATCTCTTCCACTGCCCCTTTGGGCTGTGGAAGAAGAAGATGAACATCGTGTTGGCTGCATTATGAGGTTGATTTCAGGTAGACCTCTCGATAGTTCTCTCTATCATGACCTTTATACTCACCCAAACGGAATTCGGGCCCGACTTTGTGCTGCCCGCTCCTTGGCTGAAACCGTTGCAACCTTGCATCGATATCAGATCGTGAGTGCAGATATCGCTGATCCTAATCTGCACTTGGATTTGAACTCCTTAATGGTGTTTCATACCGACTTAGACGGAGGAGGAATTTTGGGTTCACCATTAGACAATCACTTCCAACTGGCTCCATTGGTACGCGGTCATTTTGAAGGCTCAAGCATGGCTCCAGAACTCATCCAAAATGAGAGATTATTTGCCTCAATAGCCAGTGATCGCTGGTCTTTGGCAGTTGCTCTCCATAAATTGCTCTTTGCTGGGTTGGATCCTTATTTTGCGCTAGACACATACCAAGAGGCAGTTGAAAATCCAACGAATTGGCCAGTACGACAGGCCCCCAGCGTATCTCACCAAAAATATATACCCTTCCACGCTGAAGAGTATCTTCGGTTGGGTCCCCTATTGCAACAACGGTTCACTTCTGTCTTTCACCATACCGTGGCTCAATGGGAACCCGAACTACGTCCTCGGGCAGAAGATTGGTTACGCAACTTGGAAATTGCTCTTGAGTGGGTTCAGTCCTGTCCTTATTGCAAGCAGGAAATTATTTTTGAGGGCTTACAAACCTGTCCATTATGTCATCAGAGATGGCGTGCACCTGTAGTATGGACAAAACAGGTTTGCGTACCCTTGGACAGACAGGGAAAGAGCCTGCTGGGCATCGATCTCGGCTTTACCGACCGTAATGGGCGTTATGTAGTGGCAGTATTTGGTCGGCGAAGTGGTCGAGTTTGCTTGTTTCCCCAAGTTCCTATTTTCGACCAAGATAGGCACAAACAATATGATCCTTATCAATCGGTCATGATCGATCAAAGATCCAATGTGGCCAGTTTCTTTGCACGTTCAGGCGATGGACATCAACAAGCTGAATTCCGAATCCAGAACTCTTTGATTGCTATACGTTGATATAAGTTAAGGAGACAGATATGGCTGCTTTGAAAGTTCACTCACTTCCGGCCCGCGAGACAATCCTTTCCCCTTTCCCGACTAAACGGCGGAAAGAGATCCTTGATTTGTTGGCTAACATCATAATCTTTCCGGCCTATCTTTTGGTTTTTAAAGGCATAGTTGAAGGTATCGGGAATTACTTCGCACTGAAGGAATCGGTGCGAACCGTTATCTGGATTGTTTCTGGTTTGCCGATCTTGAACATGTTAAGCGCAAACATATATTGGCGGCCAGGCTTCTGGAAAAGAAAACGCGTCTTTGCAATTTCTATAGCACTATTGCTTTTCTTTTTCTTGCATGTTGAGTACATCGTGCATCAAGTCTTCCTAATTACAAGCACTTTGCTCCTTTTTGAGTTCTTCCTACAGCGCCTACTGGCCAGGAACAAATTCTTGTCTAACCCATTAAGACCAGGGGTGGTCTCTCTGGTTATTGTCAACGTTCTGCTATTAGGCATCCTCGGCATTCTGATCCTGTACTATTCCTCCCTTTATATTTTCATTCCCCCTTGGCTGATACGTGCCCCTTTGTTTATTAGCATATTCGTTATCACACCTTTCCCCATCTACTTTGGCATCAATGACACTCGGAAGTCATATAAACGAGAGATGCGGTTTAGTCTACCAACTAGGATTGGCTTTCTCTGGAGAATATTTAGCCGGATGTTTATTTTTATCTGTTTTTTGAGCATCCTTCTTATCTCAAACGATGTGATGTCAGTATCCTTGCTTGGTCTTGCCCTTATACTCCTAGTTGCCAATCCTAATGACCTGATCAGTCAGCAACGCGCGAATATCCAATACATCTTCCGTCGCATCCGACAAGAAACGATTCACCAACTGATCTCAACTAGCCTTCCGCCAGTCAATCCACTTGCTCGCCTCTGGAACTGGATAACTTCTCCCATAAAGAAAAATATAATTTGGTTCCTTTTCATTTTTGCTTGGGGAATGGGAAGTATTTTGCTTCCGATTTTTCTTTACACAAAAAATATCGAAAAGAATCTATTAATCTTGATGACTATCGGTCTCGTGACCGGTTTTGTTCTAGCAAGTTTAACAATCATCTATTGGATGATTCAAATTACTCCGAAGCATGTTGTGATTCCATTCAAGACTATAAATGGAAACGAAGATCCTGGGCTAGAAGTGATAGCCAATTTGACGACGCAAGCGTTCGTGGAACGTTTGAAGAATATCTCGGTTTTACTTAATCTGCGACAAGTTGAGAATCTAAGTTTGCGCAATAGTGGGAGCCTGGCTGTATTCGTCGCAAGCGGCCAAGACAAAGAATTAATCGAACAGGTGCGCGCTCTTGGCAATATTGATACAAAAGATATCAAGATCCCTTTCGGTAATCTATTGGCACCATTGATAGCTAACCTAATTGAAACGCGAGTATACGGCTCCGTTCAACGGAAAGAAGACCGAACGATTGCAATTTGGGTAGAATACCAACAACGTGATGGTCGCACGGTTGCAGTAGATATGGCATTTCTTCCAGAAAATTCGGCCCTGGATATTGACCGAGATACCATAAACCAGATTGCCTCTACTCTTGCAGTCAAGTTGGTATTCAACCTTGGGGGATATGCACATTTGGCATCCTCCTGGAAAAGCCTACAATTGTTTATAAATGGCCTTGACGCTGCCTACCATCGAAATTGGTGGCACGCTATTGCCTGTTACCGAAAGGCGGTTCATATGGAGGAAGCCGCACGCAACACTTTCGGATATGGTTACTATCATTTGGGAGTCATGCTGCTATTCCAAGGGGAAATAAATCAGGGCATGAGGTATCTGGAGCTAGCAGAGACCGTGGGCCCACCGCTGCCAGAAACCCAATATATGTTGGCCCTTGGACGTTTTTATCAATTCAGAAATGAGTTGCATATCATTCGATCGGTTTTTGCAGATATTATTAACGGTTGTCAATCTGCGCTCAAATTGCGCCCTGATTTTCCTGAAGCCTATCACTTGATGGCCACAGCTTACTATCAAAGAGGCCGGTTGCGAGAGCGCACCTACACCAGATATTACAAGGATCTGACCGAAAGTCCTTATAGAATTGATCCGATTGCTCGAGGGTATGCCGATGATTATCACAAATCCTTAAATTATTTTTTCAAGGCCGTTGTCCAGTATGATCGCTCAATCCGCCGATTGCCTGACGACATTAATGCTTTGTCCACGACGTTCGATGAAAAGGCACAATTGGTACAAGATCGGATGTCGGCTGCTCATCGCTTGGCTGATAGCCTGCGTTGCTTAGAGCGTTTTCCTGAAGCAGAAGGATATTATCAACAAATGCTGATCGCCTATCCGCGCAATAGTAGGGCCCTGATCGATATTGCAAAGACCTATTGTTTATCCGGAAATTGGGGGCAAGCAGATCAATTCCTTCGTACGGAGGTATTCAATCATCCGGAATTGGAGTGGAATAAAAGTGCAAATTTTTATATGGGCTGGTCCCAGATTGGTGGCGTTGCAGAGAACGGAGATCCCTTTATCCGTGTAATTGACTGGCTGATTCGTAAATACGAGGAAGTTGGCAACCGTGGCCGGATCACAACCAATAAACAAAATAAGAGAATTCTGGACGACGCAGTAAATTGCCTTGATTTTGCATATCAGCAATATCCAGCTTATACCTTTCGTTGGCGACAGCTTGATTGGCTTCCTGCTTTTGAAGATGTTTTGAGTCGCTACAAGAAAGAATGCAGAAATGGCCAAAATCCTCATCAGGTTTATAAGTCCATCATCGATGAAGAGCATTGCAATATGGCACAGTTGAGGTACTGGCTAGCTTGGCGTATTCTGGGAAACGCATATGTTCCCGATCTAAATATCCTTGAATTAGCCAGTAGCATCGCGGATGTCAGACTTGATCCGAAGGTGGCTCCTCTGGACGAATTTCAATCATGCTTCGATTCTCTACTTATGTTGCGTGAAAGATATTATGAGCAGCTTCAGCGAGACGAAAATATTCGTAGTATCAAGAACATTGACCGCAGGCGTACCTGTCTCGCATTGGCAGACTGCGGACGGCAACAACTGATCCGTGTTAAGGATTATGTTACTAATATTAGCAAGAAGATAAATGGCAGTCCCATAACTTTTCAAGAACGTTGGGCCATGGATGTATTTGCCGAACTCTCTATATTCACTATTAAGCTGATGGTGGAAGGAAAAGCGTACGAATATGCCCGCGGCTTGGCACACGAATTGGGGAAAATCCTTGAGCATTTTCTTTTTGGAATGAGCGATCTGGAATCTTCCTCATCCTGGATGCCCCTGGGGCGTAAGGTAGCATACTACCAACTCTCTAGCCTATATGCTTGGGAGTCGTTTAGTCTCATGGCGACACTTGATGACATCGCTACTCAAGCAAGACTTGAGGCGCGCGATGGCCAGAAAATCAACGACTTTGTTCTCCAAGATGCTGAGGCATTGATTCAGAAATCAAGGAACCTAGTTTCTGTTCACCCTTTAGCGATCTATTCTCAAGCCTTGCTCAACAAGAAGCTCGGGCTTTTTAGAGAGGCAGCCGACGATCTCATTATGCTTGAGCAGATATTACTTCCTCTTGATCCCCACAAATACCTTTCACGAGAAACTGTAAGACCTCCGATGGCGGTTTCAAAGGATATCTCCAGGTTAGATGCGACAACTGACCTATCTAAGAGAGAACGCATACACGGGCGCCTCCAGTTTGATAATGTGGTAAACCAAACACAAATTCATATTACATTAGCGAGCGTTTTTGTTTCCCTTGATGAGATGCGCCTTGTGACCGATCATCTGATGTTGGCTATCAGTCATTGCCCGTATGAAGATTTGACAGCCGAACTTTTTCTTGATCTCACTCATATTTTTGATCAGCAACACAGGTTTGAAGAAGCCCTAACGGCATCCGAAGAAGCCAAGAACCTTCACTTGAGTCTGACACCATTTGACCATCAAATTATCAAGCGACTTGAGCCATTTATCTTAGAATGTGTCTTGACCACTAACATTGGAGAGTATTCAATAGCATTGGAAAAGGACGCCCAGCTCAAAGAAATGATACAGTTCGAAAATTTTATCGAAGATCATAAAGCCCTTGCCACCGAATTTGAGGCAGTGGATGAAAGAGTGCCGCTGCTATTAAATATAATGCTTAGAAAATATAACCATGATCTGGCTGGGCTGAGAGGACAATTTGGAACGAGAGCTCATAACAGACTGGCAAGCTTGTGTTTGCGATCAGACCTTCTCGCGAACTATCTAAAGCCTGCAATTCAAGCTTACCAGGATGATATGATTGGTGCTGTCTTATCCAGCCAACTAATTGCTCTATTTTCCAGGGATTTGTTTGAACAGATTGTGTTCATGTGTGATCTCTATAATAACTCGGCTTTCAATTGGGTGGAGTTGAACTTCAATCTAGACGAGGCCCAACAAGATTCCCAGAAAAACATTGCCACTATGGAAAACTTGTTGCTAAGCGTCGCACCAAAGTGGCAGAAGACAAATACCTCTGCCAGCTACTCCGGTAGGCAACTGCAGAATTTGCTCGATCCTCTTACTTGGGCGACGACGAATTACGAAAAACGTCTGGCTAATTACATTGATACGCTTGCATGGAACTTGTTCCGTAATGGGCAGCCAAGCAAACTTGAAAAATCTTTACACTTATTGAAAGATATTGCATTGCACTTTGACCCGGGATTGGCCGTAATCTACTATCATCTGGCAAGAATTTGTGTTGGCCAGCTTGAATTAGTCTGGCAGGGATTAGAGAATCCCCATCGCAACAATAGGAAAGTAGCGGCACATACGGCGGCCAAAATTAGAATTCTTTTACGCGATGCATATCTGTATTGGCAACATGCTCAAGGACTTGACAAGAATCATAGTTTGCTAGCCCGTTTACGCTTGGTCGGTGTACGTATTGAACTCTATCGAGAACGCTGGTTAAAATACCAAGCCTTCGATTAAGAGTTGTCTACGAGAGAATTAACCCTATTTATAGAAATCAAAATAATTTCAAAAAATAGGAGTTATTTTGACACTGTAGTAAGCTTACCGATGCATAATGTCTACACAAAATTGTGAGTTTTGGGCAGGATTTTGCCAAACAATTTGCCACCAAAAATCAGCGAAGTCGGTTGAATATTGCTTGAAATCAGCCGCTTGTCTTATTCGGCTCTCAAAAACATACAAAATCGGCGAGTTTCTGAGTTTTGGCATCCCAATGTCGGTAGACATGCTACAGTGTCGTTATTTTGATTTCTATATTGACTGCTTAATCCGGTCAAATCGCACACTGAATCCGGAGCATGTCGCACACATGAAACGCGGGAAGTGCGCTGAGATTTGGATTGTACCTTAATTAGGAGTGGGCATATTCGTTTTGGCTCTGATCTTTCTTTGAGACTCTCCTTTCAATTCAATCCGATGGGCATTATGAACGATGCGATCGAGAATCGCATCAGCTAACGTGGGATCCGGAATCCGCCGGTGCCATTCACTCACCGGAACTTGACTTGCGATCAAGGTCGATGTGTGTCCAAAACGGTCATCCAGAATTTCCAAAAGATCTTGCGCATTCTGCAATGTGATCGGGTCGCGCATCCAATCATCCAAGATTAACAGATTTGTGTGTGCCACCGATCGCAACCATTGAGACCACGAACCATCTTCGCGCGTTTGGGTAAGCGTATGCAAAGGAAATGAAAACGTTGACTGATAGTCAAGTGAGGGTATTCTTATCAGCCGCCCGAGGCCTGCGACACGAAGCCTTATTCTGGATGGCGGTCTTCACAGGATTAAGGGAGGGCGAGCTCTTCGGTTTGAAGTGGTCAGACTTGGATTGGCAAACAAAGCATCTTAAAGTTCAACGTCAGTTGCAGCGACTGCAGGGGAAAGGCATGGTTTTTACAGCACCTAAGACGGCTGCTGGGAAGCGCATGCTGGTACTCAGCACGGCCACGGTAGCCAAATTGCGAGAGCATCTTGATCGTCAGCAAAACGAGAAGGTGACTGCTGGGGATAAATGGCAGGAAAACGATTTGATATTTCCATCAACTCTCGGTACCCCTATTGATCCCAGCAATATGTATAAAGACTTTAAAGAAACTCTCAAATCATCAAATCTACCGGACATCCGATTTCATGATCTCAGACACACTGCCGCCACGTTGATGCTTCAACAAGGCACTCATCCCAAGATCGTGCAAGAAAGGCTGGGGCATTCGGATATCAGTTTGACCTTGAATACTTATAGTCACGTGTTGCCTTCCATGCAGGAGGATGCTGCCGAGAAGATGGATGAGATCCTAATACCAATCGAGGTCAGTGAGGAGTTCAAGCATGTTGAAGATCAAACGGCAATCTATAAAACGAGATAATCATTGGATGCCGTCCAATCAACAAAGATAAGAGCCTCCTGTAGCTGCCAGGAGGCTCTTCATTTCAATCCTATGCTGGACTATTTGCGGCTTAGCAGGAATATCAATGAATCTTCACTCATGCGATTTATTCGGGTAGCTGTCAGGTAGCTGTCAAAAAAAAGTCTCCGTTATCCGAAGGCTCTTTTTTGGATTGTTTTTGCGAAAATCAAGGCAGAAGAGTGTGTTTTTAGGTGACCCACCAGGGACTTGAACCCTGAACCAATTGATTAAGAGTCAACTGCTCTGCCATTGAGCTAGTGGGCCATTTTTGGTGTCACTGACTCTCAAAAACACGAGTCAGTTGCACTACTTTTTGAACGTCCTATGACGGGAGCCTCGCGAATCAGTTGCTCCCTTTTTTGATAAAGGTTCTGAAAAACTTCCTTGACGCGGGGGCTATTATACCGCAACGGAGGTGCCTGTCAAATTGTGTTTCCATCTTTTTAACTTCTGGATGGGCGTCTAAGTTATACTAAGCAACGTCCTCTTGCAAACTCCTTATCCTTGGCTATTTGATATCGAAAATTGATAAGAAGGTACCAAGGCGTGTAATACATCATCGCCCTTGAATGGTTCGGTAAGATATATTCTCATCCAATAGGGAGCAGGCCAAGCGTCCTTCGAAAGTCACTTCCAAGGAAAACACACATTATTCATTTTGTTATAATTCAAAAAGGTGGTTCATGTTCATTCTCACTTCCAAGCTTCTCGATAATTTTTCGCTCTCCCAGTATGCTGATCCAAGATCCATTCAGCGTGGACGAGCATATTATGATGAGGGCCGCGTTTTCGATATCGATCTTAAAGGAGACCAGAGCAAGGCTGTTTGCGTGGTGGATGGGGATTTGGGCGAGTACACGGTTGAGATCGCGGTGGATTTAAAATCGGGCCAACTGGAATTTGATTGCGATTGTCCTTATGCTGAGGAGCATTTCTGTAAACACATGGTCGCCGCAATTCTTGAATTGAAAGAGTATCTCAGAGAGGATGAAGATGCTGCTGATGAGGAGGATGAGTATTTTGTGCCACAGCACAATCCCAATTGGCAATCGAAGCTCGACCAGGTTCTTGCCCAGCTTCCTCGTTCATCATCGCAGACCGGAGCGAATATTCAGCGTTATGCCGCTGTGCTTTTAATTTCAAAAGAGGAATATTATGCCTATGGCTCATTTTCTTTAACAGCTTACATCATCAAAGCCAGGAATTGGAATACCCTGCTGGAAATGATTCATGCGGATAAGCAAAGCATAAACGATCTGCTTGACAAGGACCACGAGTGGATCAAGTATGGCGAAATCCAATTCTCAGAGGTCAACCCTGCAGGATGCCTGAATCTCAGCTCCGAAGCCATTACGTTTTTTAATTTCATCCAGCAATACACGCATGTTTTTGGTGGGGCATCCTCCTTTGCCGGATATCTTCCGGTGATCGCCCAAATGCAGATTCCTGTTTTTGCTGCCAACCAATACAAGAAAAACGTAAAAAACCGCATACAGATCTTGCCGAATCCCGTAGACGTTCAGGTGACATTTACACAGGGTCAGGGAAACCTCACCTTGCAAGCGAATGTCATGTCAGATACCCCCCTGCCTGTTGAAGGAAAAGTCGAAGTTATCTCGTATAATCCGCCCTGGATCATGGCGGGCAATACCGTTTTTACTCTCCGCAATCCTGCACACCTGGCTCTCTTTTCATCTTTTCCCATTGTCATTCCAGAGAAGCAGGCTGATCTCTTCCGCGAAAAATATCTCCGTCACGTTGCCGAACGGTTCCCTATTCAAAGCGAACTCATCCATTGGCACGAAATCCAAACCAATCCAACTCCTCGTTTGTACCTCCATGATGATAAAGATGATATATTGCGCGCTAGTTTGCGATTTGGTTACGCTGAACAAGAGCTACCAGCAAGTAAGTCCAACGAACCCATTACTGTGAAGACAATTCCGGATGGCTGGGACCTGATCCGCGTTCATAGAAAACTGACGGATGAACAGGCTTTTTATCAGCTTCTCACAGATCCCGCATACGGTATTAAACGCTCTAATTCGTACCAGCCTTTTGGCACCTTTGAACTTCGTTCCCGGACCCATCCTTTTGATTTCCTTATGCATTCTGTTCCCCGTCTCACACAAGCGGGTTTTGAGATCTATGGCGAGGAAAATTTAAAGCTCGGCAAGGTCAATCGCTCCACTCCCACTTTGCGGGTCAACATCACCTCCGGCATCGATTGGTTTGATCTCAAAGCTTTCATTGAATACGGGGATCAGCAAGTTTCCTTACAAGATGTTCGTAGGGCGCTTAAGCGCGGTGAACATTATGTTAAGTTGGCAGATGGATCAGCGGGGCAAATCCCCGAAGAGTGGCTTGAAAAATATAAACACCTGTGGAATTTGGCCGAGGAAACCGAATCCGGATTCCGGATTAGCGACTTTCACCTGCCCTTGATCGACTCCTTATTGGAAGGCAACCCGGCACTTCAGATTCCTGCAGACTTACAACTTCGCAGGCAGCGTTTACATAGCTTCGAACACATCGTGTCACAGCCGCTTCCCAGCGGATTAACCGGCGAACTGCGCCCCTACCAGAAACATGGCTTCGACTGGCTTCACTTCTTATTCGAGTATAAGTTCGGCGGTATTCTCGCCGATGACATGGGGTTGGGAAAAACGGTTCAAGTGTTGGCTTATCTCCTATCCTTGCGCGAGCAGTCCAAAGTCCAGAATGCTGCGCTGCTGGTTGTCCCCAAAAGCTTGATCGCGAACTGGCAGCGCGAGTCTGAAAAATTTACGCCCAATCTGCGCTTTCTTGAATATATGGGCAATCTTCGTCCCAAAGACACAACTGTCTTCGATGATTATGATATCGTACTGACCACGTATGGCACAATGCTGCACGATATCGAAATCCTGAGGGGATATAAATTTCATCACGTGATCCTGGATGAATTGCAGGCCATTAAAAACCCGCTCGCGAAAAGTTCAAAAGCTGCTCGTCTATTGAGCGCCGATCATCGTCTTGTGATGACTGGTACCCCTGTGGAAAATAATACCTTTGAGCTCTGGTCCCAGTTCGCTTTTCTAAACCCCGGCCTCTTGGGCGGTATGGATTATTTTAGGAGGGAATTTGCCAATCCCATCGAAAGCGGAGGGGACGAAAGTGCAACAACGTTGCTGCGGAAATTGGTCTATCCGTTTATCTTGCGTCGCACCAAGGAACAAGTTGCGCCCGAACTACCTTCTCGTACAGAACGCATTGTGTATACCGATATGGAACCTGCTCAGAAAAAGTTCTATGCCCAAACGCGTGAGCGTTACCGTGCGGAATTGCTGGGCCTGATCGAAAGTGATGGGATCGCCGATGCCCGCTTCAAGATACTCGAAGGGCTGTTGCGTCTTCGGCAGATCGCTATCCATCCTGGACTGGTCGAGAAAAACTATAGAGGGGATGCGCCCAAGTTTGATGTTCTGCTTGAAACCTTGGAGACTTTGCAATCAGAAGGGCATAAGGCGCTGGTTTTTTCGCAATTTGTGGAAACGCTTAAGCTTGTTCGCCGCGTCCTGGATGAGCGCAAAATCAAATATGTTTACCTGGATGGCAGGACCAAGGACCGGCAAAAGATCGTCGATATATTCCAGAATGACGCCTCTTTTCCATTCTTTCTCATCAGCCTGAAGGCCGGCGGTGTGGGTTTGAACCTGACTGCCGCCGACTACGTAATCCACATCGATCCATGGTGGAATCCCGCTGTTGAAATGCAGGCCAGTGACCGCGCTCATCGTATTGGCCAGGATAAACCGGTATTTATCTACAAGATTATTACTCGCGATACGGTCGAGGAAAAGATTCTACAGCTGCAGGAACGCAAACGTGCCCTTGTTCAAAGTATTATTGCCAGTGAAGCTAGTTTCTTTAAGTCCCTAACCAAAGATGATGTGAAGGTGTTATTTAGTTAATCCTGAAATTGAAAATCTTTGAAACCGCTAATAATTGTGAGAATCCAATCGTTGATTGCGGTTGCCCTCTTGATGCTCAAAACTCGTTCATCTGTCCAGTATCCTTTTTATGGAAACGAAAGATGAAGATGCAGGACTGATTTTATGTATTTGTATAGCGACTTGCAAAGCGCGCAAAGTTGGTGTGAAAATTTTCCAACCATGATTCGATAAATACACTTGACGCAAACATAGGCAATAGATCCACTGCCAAATCTGAGATAGAGATCCTGGAAATCTTGTTCTGCAAAGCCAACATGGCGGAAGCAGCCGTATAAGGTTGTTCACCATCCTTGGATAGTTTCTCTTCCAAGGGATGGACGCCTTTTTGCATAAACCATAGCAGATCAAAATAATCGCGGCCCTTGATGAAGGCGTCCTCTTTCCCGCGCTGAAAATTGCGTTCCAGGCAGGCAATCACCTTGCTAGCCATCATGGTTTCCAACGAGAAATGGGATGGAACGAAACTATGCCCGAGATAGAAAACAGGCGTATTTTGAAGTACGGCAGTCTGCATGTGTTGGCTGATTTCCACTTTTAAGGTGAAGCACTTCATTGCGATAGGGGGATAATCCCAGCTCATTTATACGGGCAGCCGGATGGTCGCACGAAGAATACGACTCTCGCTCTGTTGCAACTTGACCTCAACCTGATCATATGCAAGAGATTTACGGAATAACCCGGCTAAGTCTTCAGACAGGTTGATTAAATCCACACCTGCTTTGTTATCCAAATCAATGTCCTCAGACAGTCTATTTAGTCCATATACTACGTACAGACATATCCCACCATAGAAATTTAAATGGCGATAGATCGGATGATTATATATAAAATCAAGCACGTAGGCATGCAATGTCTCTTTTAGCAAAATGCGTTTTGTCTCAAGGGCCAGAAGTGGGTCATTGGAATCGAGTGTGTGCTGCAATATTTGAATCAAGGATGCCATTTATTGCTCCTAAAGTTGTTTAAAATGTCCATCATCTTATGCGAGTGGCTTGATTCTGCAAAGCTGGAAAATTCCTCGTGGTCGATCGGGGAAAGCTCATCAAGATTGAGCCTGAGTTCCTCGCCAAGATTTATTTTCGGGGTTCGGTATCTTGGTGGTAGCGGCCGGAGATAAAGGTAGTCAAAGAGCGCCTTTGCGGTGGATGCTTTGGCAATCCGAATACTGAAATATTCCGAGATGATAAAACCGCGATAAAGATCGGCGCGTATATTGCGATACCAGAAGGTCCCTAACGAATTGACAATCCTACGCGTATTTTTCATTGTGATGCAGGTAACGGGATAAGTTACGTCAGTTAGGAGATTGTGCTGCTGCAGGACGAATTCAAGAGAGACGTATGACTCTGGAAGAAGAATCGCGCTCACTGCCGCGGAGAATAGTTGATCGGCCCGATGTTGCTCATAAAAACGACGGGTTATATAGATTCCTTTTTTGAGCTGGATGATGTGGCCGGCTTTGGCCCAACGGTGGAGTAGGGTGTTTACCTGATTGGGAGATTCCATTCCTGCGGCCTGCTTGAATCCGGCCAAGGTAAAATAAGGAAATTTCTCAAAAGGGGATAATAGGTCTGTCTTCATTTTATATTGGATAATGCACAATTAATATACATTATCCAATATAAAACCAGTTTCGCCAAGAAATAACCGCATTCCACTTTGACCGGCACGGCGGAGGATTTGTCATCGAAATTTCGAAGTGCCCGCCCGATGGAATTGCGACCCTTGGGGCGAACATCTTTCGCCAAAGAAGGTTAGGGCTTGGGATATGCATCCCTCCGACAGAGTCGGGCTTCAGCCTAGTCCTGGCATCTGCACTTCTGATTGGTTTCGTTACGACAAACTCAGCCGACAGGGCGAGGTATTCGAAAAGACAGCGAGAGACACTTCCATTCCTTGACACAGCAGAAAAATTTTGGAGCACATAGCACAAAGTGCCTTTGATGGAAGTGAGTATATTAAAGAGCAAAACACAAAGCTATTTTTGAAGCAAAAAGGCTGAGCAGTTACAATAAAACGGAATAAGTAACAAAAAACCTCTGACAATTAGAAAGAACTTGTCAGAGGTTATCTTTTTTTTAATCCTCTATCCTTTTGGGAACCTGCTCACTACCTTCGCAGGTGTGGCGGGACAGTTCATGACACCATTCTTACTGCCTTGCGCCCTGCCGCGTTTTATCCTGCACCTTATTTAACTTCATCACCAGCCGCTACGCATCATTCACTGCTTTCTCATTTGGGAAGGCCTTGGCAACATCCGGCTCGAGCAAAATAAGACTCGTCCCCGCTCGGTATTTCTTTGCATACTTGCCGCGCACGCCACCCTTGAGCATGGACTTTAAATCATATTCGGGACGCAGTTCGTCATTCAGTTCAGTCGTTTTCTTCTTCATAGGCTTCTTGCTCTCTTCGAGTCAGCTCACGGGTGGTAATACGGATACGGTTTCCACGGTCGGCATGTGCGACCATCCAACAGTGATAAAACGGTCTTCTTCAGTTGAATGATCAGGGTCAGGAATAGTGATGGCAAGCTCGTCGCCAAAAACTGTGCTTGCTTCCGCAAATGACACTCCGTGTTTACTTAGGTTTTTGTCAGCTTTTTGCGGATCCCATTCAAAATTCATGCACTTGTTCCCTTTAGATAAATATAATACGGCGCAATTTATTGCGCAAGTAGCCAACGACGCGTGCCGGAGAATGAATCTTGTGTTAAGAATCTTCCTGCGATTGGATCCAAGCCGGGAGTACAAGAAAAATAGCCCTTACCGGTCCCTTCTCAAACGAGCGCGATCAACTCCACTGGCTGTACGACCGAAATCAGTGCGGGCTGAAAGTCTTTTACATTGCGCGTGACCAGGTAACCAGCTTTGCATTGTACCGCCGCGATCATTTGCACCGCATCTTCGAAATCGCGATATGGTAGGTTGAGGGCTTGTTCGATGGTGGATTGGTCAACCGCTGCAACCGAAAGGAATTGAAGCAGGCTGGTCAGCGTCACACGCGCTTTGGCAGAAGATTGATCTTTTGCAACCAGATAAAACAATGTGGTCAGCGAATGCGATGCGATAAATCCCTGAATGCGGCCTATCTCTGCATAACCCAGTAGATGCGACGAAGTCTCATAGAATGGCTCGCGCTTTTGCAAAACATCCAGAATTACGTTCAGGTCAAAGAGAGCCTTAATTCTTGTGGCCATATTTCGCGTCAAGATGCTTTTTATAATCGGCAGTTGTAACCTTGTGCGAAAGCGTACCCGAAAGCCTGCGCACCGTTGGCGCATTCTCAAGCGCTTTGGCCGTCTCGGGAATATGACGCAGATACTCGCCGATCAATTTGGTAAGTGTTGTGTTTTGCAGGCGTGCGTAGCGCTTGGCATTTTCCAATATTGTGCGCGGCAGGCGGATCGTTAATTTAGTATCTTCCATATTTTGCTTCCTATGCCGTACAGAATAACATAACTATATACGGCTGTCAAACGCCTCGCTCATCTTAGTAAGGCTGTAAATAATAAGTGATTGCTGCCTTACTGAAGCACCAAAATCGCCTAAAAACTGAAGTAACCGGCGTATGTCCTGGCGATGTAGCGGAGCATTATCCTTTTTTGAAACTACCGTTCATTATGCAACCCAAAAGGCCTTGGGATCTTTTGCAAACTCACTTAAAAGCGAACAGAGTACCCTGTGTAATGGGTATCATATACGCACATTGTTCCAATGTTAAGTACACACCATTCACTTGCTTTGTATTTGCCCTACATTCTCTTGTGTGTTCTTCTGGCCAGAAGAAAATTGAATTTCGTCAGCAGGAATCAATGATGGTTTGTTCTGCAAAATTATTCCAATCAATATCTGGCATAAATACCAGCGGATTTAGCATCTGATTCGCGGGCGGAAACCAGCATATTGCTAACTATTGTAAATGGCAATATCTGGTTGCAATGTTTGTGTTGTTTCCACTTCAATTGAATATTCTTTTCGTAATTACCCTTGCGCGAAGGGCACTACCATCGCGTCTTCTGCTCGGCATTGTAGAGACGTTCTCCGCTGGCGAAACTCAATTTGTGTGGCGTGATTTTTACGGTTATTGGATAAACCCAAGCGGGGGACACTCAGTACGGCGAGGGCAACCAAAACAAGAATCAGCGCCGTGAAAAGAAAAGCGCCCGCCGAACTCGGCGGGCGCTTCGCAGCGGACAGATAGGTAGTACTACTACAGGTGGTTGTCAGGGTTTCTCCTTTTCATAAATTTCTCTTGCGAAATAAGCGATATCCTTTGCAATCTCAATGGTCGTTTGCTGAAGAAAGGCCGATACGTTCTCAGGAGCAACCGAAAGCAATTGAGTAAAAAGAAAGACACGGATCGTGATCGCCCAATGCGCGATCTGGTGTGGATGCGAAAACAGCACGAAAAAGCAGGTTTTCCTTCTATTTCTGTAGATGCCAAACCGCGCGAACTGATTGGAAACTTCAAAAATCCAGGGCGTACCTACCGCCGCAAACCGCTGGCTGTTATGGAAAGCGATTACCCGAGTGACGCAGAGGGCGTGGCGATTCCCTATGGCATTTATGATACGGTACACAATGAAGGTTTTGTGGTGGTGGGTACCTCTCACCAAACGCCAGAATTTGCTGCAGCCTGTATTCGTCGCTGGTGGCTTCGAGTTGGAAAAAGGAAATTTCCCAAGAAAAAGCACCTTCTGATTCAATCGGATTGCGGCGGAGCCAACGGCAATCGGCTCTGGACATGGAAGTATGAACTACAAAAATTGGCTGATGAATTTGGACTACCCATCACGGTGACGCACTTGCCAACCAGCGCCTCCAAGTGGAATTTGATCGAACACAGACTCTTTTGTCACATGGAAGCCAATTGGGCAGGTAGGCCTTTAGTGGACTACGAGAGGATCGTCAAATTTATCCGCACGACAAGAACAAAAACTGGATTACGATGTCGAGCCTACTTGGATCGAAAACCTTATGAAACTGGCAAACACATTTTCAATGAACAAAAGGCATTTATTCATCTCAAGCCGCATCCCGTTTTGCCACGCTGGAATTACACGATCATTCCGCACAAGCCGATCCGCAAAACGGAAAAATAATTTTTCGGTCATGCCTTAGTAGTACTGACTCGGCGGTGAGATGGTCTGATTAAGAGTTCAACTGCTCTGCCATTGAGCTAGTGGGCCAGGGGGCGAATAATACCCTGAAGAAAAACGCGTGTCAATGCGGGTATAATGGGCGTGATGATTGAGATCAGCATCCCGGGGCGCGGCACATTGCAGTTGGAACATCTCGTCAGCGATGTCAACGGCACGCTGGCAGTGGACGGTGTATTGATCGATGGTCTCGCCCAACGCATCGCATCTATTCGCGACCGGCTCACGGTTCATCTGCTGACCGCCGACACGCACGGAAAGCAAGCTGGAATCGATCAGCAACTCAACTTGAGCGCGACACGACTCACAGGCGGACATGAGCAGGAACAAAAACGCGAATATGTAAAAAAACTGGGATCGGAAAGAGTGATTGCCATTGGTCAGGGCGCCAACGACGCTGCCATGTTAAAAGAAGCCGTGCTGGGCATTTGTGTCATGTCGCAGGAAGGCGCGGCAACCGAAACGCTTCTTTCCGCCGACATTGTTGTTCCAAATATTTTTATTGCATTCGACCTGCTCGATAAACCACTTCGAATCGTTGCCACACTTCGCAAGTAACGGCTACGCAAATGACACTAAACGAATCTTCCCCAGCCCCCGAACCCGTTGTCCCGCCGCGCACCCGTCGTCGCCGACGCGGCCAGCTCGTTGTCCCGCGCGATGCGGAAGGCCGTGCCGAGCTTCTTCATTCTCTGGCGCACCGCGCCTATCCATCCTATGAATTATTTGTCTTCGCTCTTTTGTGCGGAGCAATCCTCGGCCTCGGCTATTTCTTTGATTCGCAAGCCGTGCTCATCTTTGGGATTTTGCTCGCACCCCTGCTGACGCCGTGGATCGGTCTCTTACTTTCGGCGCTCACCGGCTCGACGCGCTTCTTCTTTGAAACATTGGCAGCACTGCTTATCAGTTCCTTCCTGATCTTCTTGGGCGGCCTGATCGCTGGCTTCGCTGTGCGCGCAGTCCTGCCGCGCACGCTTAACGAGGCGTTTCTTCACAGCCATTTGTGGTGGCTCGATCTGATCGTGCTGGCTATTGCTGCCGTCATCTTGACGATTTCATTCGTGCGTTCGGAAGACAAGCCCTATTTGCCAAGCATCATGCTGGCTTATGAACTTTTCCTTCCGCTTAGCGCGGGCGGCTTTGGTCTGGGCAGTGGCGTCGCCGGCATTTGGCCGAATGGGGTGATGGTCTTCCTGGTTCACTTCGCATGGGCCAGCTTGTTTGGCATCCTCACTTTGATCGCGTTGCGCTTTATGCCGACGAGCCCGAACGGCTTTGTTTTGAGCGCAGGCAGTTTGCTGATCTTTGTTGTGATCCTTGTTCTTTTGATGAGCGGCGGCAATTTGAAATTCCCTTCGATGTTGCAACCCCTTTCATCCGCTTCGATTTCCACTTCGACACCCAATGCGACTTTAAACTTGCCTGCTGTTTCGACCGCGACGTCCTCACCTGAAGCATTGCTGTCAGCCTCGGCCACGCCGGTGATCGAAACATCCACTGCAGTTGGCGCCAGCGATACGCCCGCCATCACGCCGGTTCCGCTCACGCTCCAAGTGACTTTGCCTCCGGCGGATACGCCGACGATCACGCTCACCATCGAGTCGACCCCGGTTTATGCGCGCGTCAATGCCTCACAAGGAAATGGCGCCAACCTGCGCAAAGATCCGGACGGAAAATTTCTCATCGAGTTGGATAACGGTTCCATCGTGGAAGTTGAGTCGGATACGCAGGATGTCAACGGGGTCGTGTGGGCGCACGTGGTTGCCAATCGCAGCAACCAACGTTATGATGGCTGGGTTTTGCAATCCGTCTTGAACACGGCTACATCTGTTCCCGCTTTGTTTCCGTCTTCCACACTGGCATTGACATTAACGCCTGCAAGCACAGGCACATCAACAATTACATCTACACCATAATCCCACTTTTACCCCCTCCGACCTTTGGTCACCTGCCCCATTTTTTCCTTCGGGATGCTTCGCGAAAAGTGGGGGAGGTTGGGTGGGGGTTGGGGCAAGGAGAATTCATGCCTATTCATTTTGGCACCGACGGCTGGCGCGCCGTCATCTCAGATAGTTTCACCTTCGATAATCTTCGCATCGTGGCGCAAGCCGTTGCGGACGCGGTGGCTTCGGATGGTTGGGATCATCGAAATGGTCCTGCGGATAAATCCGGCAGCCCTGAAAACACACAGGGCTTTGGCGTGCCGAAACCGGATCCGAAAAAGATCGTGGTCGGATTCGATACGCGCTTTCTGTCGGATCGTTTCGCCGGTGAAGTCGCGCGCGTGCTCGCCGCCAACGGATTCACCGTCCTGCTTTCTCAATCCGATGCGCCGACGCCCGCCATTTCCCATGCAGTGAAACATCAACATGCCATCGCCGGCGTGATGATTACCGCCTCGCACAATGCACCGCGCTATAACGGCGTCAAACTCAAAGGCGCGTTTGGCGGCTCGGCGTTGCCGGAGCAATGCCGACGCGTGGAAGTTTATATCAATGATAACGAAGAACGGGCGCGCGGCCCGAACTTGATGGATTTTCAAAAGGCCCGCGATGCGGGATTGATCCAAAAGTTCAATCCGTTGCCTGCCTACTTCGAACATCTTCATACGCTCATCGACACGAATATCATCGCTGAGAACCCACAGCGCTTTGTAGTGGATGCAATGTACGGCGCGGGACGCGGCGTGATCAAATCCTTTTTGCAGGGAACCGGCTGCGACATCGCCGAGATTCGCTCGGAGATGAATCCCGGCTTTGGCGGAATCCATCCTGAACCGATCGCGAAGAATCTCGGTGCGCTTTCGTCGGCGATCAGCTCCGGGATGGGCAACTTTGGCCTCGTCACCGACGGCGACGCCGACCGCATCGGCGCAATGGATGAACGCGGCACGTTCGTCGATCCGCATAAGGTCTTTGCCTTGTCGCTGAAATATCTGGTGGAACAACGCGGCTTGAACGGCGCGGTCGTGCGGACGGTGTCCACGACGCGCATGATTGATCGTCTTGCTAAGAAATATGGATTGAAACTTTATGAAACGCCGGTGGGATTCAATCACATCGCGGATTACATGATGCAGGAAGATGTGTTGATCGGCGGCGAGGAATCGGGCGGCATTTCGTTCAAGGGACATATTCCCGAAGGCGACGGCCCCATCATGGGATTACTTTTGGTTGAAATGATCGCGGCCTGGAAGAAGCCGCTGGGCGAAATGGTCAATGAGCTATTGGATGAAGTCGGTCCCGCCTTTTACGAGCGCGTGGACCTGCGCTTGAGTCGTCCCGTTGCCAAAGCTGAGATGACGGAATTTCTCACCAAGCAGGCGCCGAAGGAAATCGGCGGCGAGAAAGTGGATGAAGTCAGTCAGCGCGACGGCGTGAAATATATTATGGCGGATGACTCTGTGGTTGTTGATTCGCCCGTCGGGAACAGAGCCAGTGCTGCGTGTGTATGTTGAGGGAAGAACACAAGAAATGGTAAAAGCCTTGATGGCATATGGCAAGAAGGTCGCAGAAAGCGTAGTGTAGCAATACAGGACCTCCGAGTTCTTCAAGAACTCGGAGGTCTAAAAGTCGCGGAGAGCGTGGCGTAGATAATTATATTGTCACTGCATAATCTCTAGATGAGGCATACAACAAAATCAATGTCAAATCAATGAGTATCTTCTTCAAGCATTTTTCAATGCGCGTTATTATTGATGCTGATCCATCGCGCTTTATTTTTACTCGCATGGATAACAACTTTACTCTTTCGATTAAAACCTTTGTATACGTAGTCAATCAGAAAACCAAGTTGTTGCCAATTGCAATCGGAGAGGAAATTCCAAACGACCGCATCTTTCCAGATGTCTGGAGAATCGATATATTTGATTCAAACTATCAATTACCTCTCGATGCTAATTGGACTAGAGACGATGTGATTGTGCTATTCCTTGAATACGGACTTGGCCAATCTCTTGCGTCCACTCGCTTCCCGCGCCCGCGCCCTGTAGTTTTTATCTTGGGGGCGGATCGATTGAAAAATCAGCTCAAGAATCCAAGAGACCAATTAGAAAAATTGGTAAAGCGTAGTGGCGCAAGTATAGTGGTATTCGATAAAATAGAAATATAAGCTTTGAAATTGGGTAGGTATGCTTGATGGCGCATAGAGTGGCTGGCAATTTATAAACTTCAACCTGCTCTACTATTCACCATTTGTGCAAACCGTTGAGTAAAACAAAAATGGGATAGCAATCGCTGCCTAACAATGTAGGGGCGACTTGCAAGTCGCCCCTACAAATTATTTATGCAGGAATGCTGACTTTTGGCAGCTCAGCCATCGCGGTCTGAACCGCCTCCGCCGGATATTCGTAATCCTCCAGTTTCCCATTCAGGAACGCTTCGTAGGCGCTCAAGTCAAAGTGGCCGTGACCCGATAAGTTGAACAGGATCACGCGCTTCTCGCCCTTTTTTTTCGCATCCAAAGCTTCATCTATTGCGGCCCGGATGGCGTGCGCCAATTCAGGGGCCGGGATGATGCCCTCGGTGCGTGCAAATTGAATGGCGGCTTCGAACGTCGGCTTTTGTTTGACTGCCACTGCATCGATCAGCCCCGCGTTAAAGAATGCGCTCAGGCTGGGCGCCATGCCGTGATAACGCAATCCGCCGGCGTGAATGGATGGCGGGACAAAGCCGTGCCCCAGGGTATGCATCTTGACAATAGGCGCCATCTTGGCCGTATCGCCGTAATCGAAGGCATACACACCCTTGGTCAGGGAAGGCGTAGCGGTCGGTTCGACGGCCACCAGGCGCGTGCGTTTTCCGTTCTTCAAGTTCTCGCGCAGGAACGGATAGGCGATACCGGCAAAATTCGATCCGCCTCCCACGCATCCGATCACTACATCCGGATATTCATTTGCCAGATCCATTTGCTTCAACGCCTCTTCTCCGATCACGGTTTGATGCATCAACACGTGATTGAGCACTGAGCCAAGGCTGTATTTCTTTTTGCCTCCTGACGTGGCCGCGACTTCGACTGCTTCCGAAATGGCAATACCGAGCGAGCCTGGGCTGTTCGGATCCGCTTTCAAAACGGAGCGGCCATAATTGGTGCGGTCTGTGGGACTGGCAAAGACCTGCGAGCCATAGGTTTCCATCATGATGCGGCGATAAGGCTTTTGCTGATAGGAAATCTTGACCATGTACACTTCCAGATCAAGGTCGAAGAAGTTGCAAGCCAGCGCCAGTGCGGATCCCCATTGTCCCGCGCCGGTCTCGGTGGTGAGCGCCTTTGTTCCGGCCTTCTTATTATAGTATGCCTGCGCAATGGCCGTATTCGGCTTATGGCTTCCGGCAGGTGAAGCGCCCTCGTATTTATAATAAATATGAGCGGGTGTATCCAATGCTTTTTCCAATCGGTGCGCACGGATCAAAGGCGTGGGACGATATAACTTATAAATCTCACGCACCTCTTCCGGGATTTCGATGTATCGTTCGGTCGAGATTTCCTGCAGGATCAATTCCATCGGGAACAGCACCGATAGAAAGTCCGGCGTGACCGGCTCGAGCGTATCTGGACGAAGGACCGGCGTCGGCGGAAGCGGGCTGTCGGCCATCACGTTATACCAGGACTTCGGCAGATCCAATTCATTCAATAAAAAACGGGTTTGAGTTTGGTTGGTCATTTTTTCTCCTTTGGTTGATTTGATAGATTGATTCTCGGTTGACAGTTATTGACTCAGTCAGGGTGGATGAAAAATAAACAGGAGCATCGCAGCCTCACGGGACGTAGAGCGGAGCGCGTTCATTTGAGTCGCGCACCGCTGTCTGTTCGACCAGTACCTGCGCGGCAGGGAGCGATCTGTCTTGAAGTCCATTGCCGAACTGTTCCTGTAAATTGACGATTTCTGTCTGACCTTGTTCTTTCGATATATCATCTTGCGGATTCATCGTTTCTCCTTTCAATATATTAAAACAAACAGCGTTCATCTCAATTGATAGATACTTGACCTATCAAAATGGGACGAACGCTGTACGCTACGCGGCCGTGGTGCCACCCAAGTTAGGCTGTATTAATAAAAAATCCCGTTGTGATGCAACGGGAGAAAAAGCCAGCCTCACTCTATTGGTCAGCTAGTCGGTTCGACTAAGTGACCTAGCCGTTGATAACGGTGGCGTTCCGTCAGAGATTACTTGGGCATTGCCCGTTCGTCTTGAAGCTCGGAGGTCCATTCGGCGCTGTCGTCTCGGGCAGGCTTTCACCACTTCACCTGCTCTCTAAGTGGTAGGCGCTTTGCCTACCATGATGCCGTCGTTCAGCGCGTACTCGTCCTCGTCACGGCTTTTGATTATTAGACTGAATTATATACGCGATGCATTGAATGTCAAGGCCAATTCTCTCTTGGGAATTGTAGGAAATCAAGAAGCCCGCACAAGTAACAAATGTCATGCATTGGACGTGAGTTTCTCTTGTGCGCTAAAGGGATTGGCTGTAGTATCCTTATCGCATAAAATGATGCAGGGCTATGAACAAAGCCAACGCTCGCAGCACTTACGTTTTACCAAAACTGAAACCTGCTGGCAGGGAGAATCAGAACGTCGCGAAGCAGGTGACGCTGAACATTTGGCCGCATCATGCCCATTGGCGATAGACACATATGTAAGATCGCCCAAGACCAGATTCGCCCCGGATGATATCTAATGTTTATCAGCATAAGATGTTCCACGAGGTTTATGAATGTATCCTATTCTTCAAAAACAAATCCTGAGTCCTACCGTTAAGCTGGTCGTTGTTCGCGCCCCGTTAGTGGCTGGCAAGGCCAAAGCGGGACAATTCGTGATTGTGCGCATGGACGAACGCGGCGAGCGCATCCCTCTGACAATTGCCGATTTTGACTTCGACTGCCGGGAACATCACCTTGATCTTCCAGGAAGTTGGCAAGTCCACCATGCAAATGGGGACTTTGGAAGTGGGCGACGCTTTCTTGAATGTGGTCGGCCCGTTAGGACATCCGACGGAAATAGAGAATTATGGAACGGTGGTGGTGGTCGGCGGCGGCGTGGGTATTGCGCCCCTCTTCCCGATTACGCGCGCTTTGAAACAGGCCGGGAATAAAGTCATATCGGTGATTGGTGCCCGTAATCAATCTTTACTTTTCTGGGAAGAACGAATGCGCGCTGTTTCGGATGAACTCGTCGTCTGTACCGACGATGGTTCATACGGGCGCAAGGCGCTGATCACGGAGCCGCTTCAGGAAATTCTGGACGGAAATAAAATCGACCGCGTCTGGGCGATTGGCCCGGCGGTGATGATGAAATTTGCGGCTGCAACCACCAGGCCGTTTAATGTGCCAACCATCGTCAGCCTGAATACCATTATGATTGACGGAACAGGCATGTGCGGCGGCTGTCGGGTGGTGTTGGATAATGGCGGTGCGCAGTTCGTCTGCGTGGATGGGCCGGAGTTCGATGCCCATCACGTCGACTGGGACAGCCTGCTGGCGCGCCTTTCGTTTTATCGGGAAGAGGAACTTGAAGCAGTGAAGCGCTACAAAGATCACGCCTGCCACCTGGCCCCGGAAATTGCCGCAACCAAAAAGGGTTGATCCTATGCCGAAGAAAGTCGTCATCCCCACCCGCACCCCAATGCCGGAACAACCGCCCGAGGTGCGCGCACATAATTACCAAGAAGTCACGCTTGGGTACACCCCCGAACAGGCCAAGGCAGAGGCCAAGCGCTGCCTGCAATGCGTCAAGCCGGTTTGTATCCAGGGCTGCCCGGTAAATATCAATATTCCCGGTTTTCTGCAACTGGTCGAGGATGGAGATTTCCGCGGCGCGGTTAATTTGATTAAAGAGACGAATGTCCTCCCGGCGATGACGGGCCGCGTTTGCCCGCAGGAGTCGCAATGCGAGGGCGTTTGCGTGCTCTGCAAAAAGTTCGAGCCTGTGGCGATTGGCCGCGTCGAACGTTTTGTGGCAGATTGGGAGGCCGCGCAAGGTCCGTTGCCTGTGCCTCAACTGCCTCCCCCGACCGGGAAGAAGGTAGCTATTGTCGGGTCTGGTCCTGCTGGTTTGACCGTTGCGGCTGACTTGGCGCGTCACGGCCACTATGTCACGATCTTTGAAGCTCTGCATGAATCCGGCGGCGTTTTGGTGTACGGCATCCCGGAGTTTCGTCTGCCGAAGACCATCGTCAAGCGCGAAGTGGATTATGTTTGCAGCTTGGGCGTTCACATTCGCAATGACTTTATCGTTGGTAGTTCAGCTACGGTGGATGAACTATTGGAGGAGTACGATGCGGTTTTCCTGGGGACGGGCGCTGGCTTGCCCTGGTTCCTCGGGATTCCCGGTGAAAATCTGGGCGGAGTCTATTCGTCCAACGAATATCTGACGCGCGCCAACTTGATGAAAGCCTATCGTTTTCCGGAATACGATACGCCGATTGCGCGTGGTCAGCGGGTGATTACTATCGGCGGCGGCAATACCGCTATGGACGCGGCTCGAACCGCCCTGCGGCTTGGGGCGCAGGAATCGGTGATCGTTTACCGGCGCTCGCAGGCGGAGATGCCAGCCCGGCGCGAAGAAATCCACCATGCCGAGCAGGAGGGCGTGAAATTCCATTTGTTGACCACTCCGATTGCGTTTCATGGCGAAAAGGGGCGCGTTGCCTCGCTGGAATGTATCCAGAACGAGTTGGGAGAACCGGACGCTTCGGGGCGGCGTAAGCCCGTTCCGATTGAAGGATCCAATTTCCATATCGCGGCAGATGTGATGGTGATTGCAATCGGGCAAAGTCCCAGCCCGCTGGTTTCCAGAACGACGCCAGACTTGGAAACGGCGAAAAGCGGGATTGTGGTGGTGAACAAGGAAACGATGAAGACATCCAAGAAGGGCGTTTTTGCCGGCGGGGACATCGTGACGGGCGGTGCGACGGTTATCTTGGCAATGGGGCAGGGCAAGATAGCAGCTGCGGCCATCGACGAATATCTTAATACGGGCAACTGGTGAAACAGACCGGCGGCGTACGCCGCCGGTCTCGCTATAAATTTAAATCAGTTGTGCACTCGTGGCATTGACTTATCCGGTCACATCCGTGGTTAATTTAATTTTCCAAAGAAACGCGAGCGCTCATGATATGATGAGGCTGATCGGCGAAAAAATAGATTCAGAAAAGAGAAAATTATGCGTAAATATATCCATCCCGTGGCTTTGGCCGTATTTTGCGTTGCTTTGAGCGCAAGCGGATGTACATTCCCGTTATTCCGCAACTCCGCATCTCTTCCGACTCCGAGCATCCTGACCACTTCAACATTGACTCCTCCACCAACTTTGGTAGCCACGGATACAGCTGTTGCCACTCCCATTCCCACAACTTCAGGGTCGATCATCTCTGCAACGCAAGTCTCGCCTGACGATTTCTGTGCTGATCCTCAACCCCAAGTGTTGATCAACAACTTCAAGAGCGCTCTACAAACATCGAATGGAACGTTGCTGGCTTCTCTGGTCAGTCCGCTTCACGGCATGGACGCGCGCTTATACCGCAATCAGCGCGTCGTCAACTACGATCAACAACAAGCTCAATTGCTCTTTGATTCAACCGACAAGATTGATTGGGGCGCGGCGCCTAGTGGATTGGAAACGAAAGGTTCATTCAATGATGTAATCGTTCCAGCATTGCTGAAAGTCTTCACCAAGGATTACGCATTAGATTGCGATCAAGTGCAGGTCGGCGGCGCAACCTACAAGGCAACTTGGCCGTATGCGGGAATTAATTTCTATTCCGTTTACTTCGCAGGCACTCCAAATGGCAACAACTTGGATTGGCGTACATGGCTGATCGGCATGGAATATGTCAAAGGCCAACCATATCTTTATGCCATTATGCAATTCTTCTGGGAGCCGTAACCAGTTTGAAATCTATTTTTGGTAATTATCGACCGAGTAGAGTCGCTAGGTCGGAAGTCTCTTGATCTGGCTGTGTGCCAAAGGGCCAGATCAGAATCAGTGCACCCTGCGGGTTCAGCACTTGAACAAGGGCCGTATGATCCACGGAGTAAAACCCTGTGGTTGGATCGGGGGGATTGAGTTTGTAATAGATGCCATATTCCTGCGTTACCTGATTGATTTGGGCTTCTGTGCCGCCCAAGCCAATGAAATTCGCGTTGAATCTCTTGGCAAATGCATCGCTTATCTGAGGAGTATCGCGTTTGTAATCTACCGAGATGAAAATCACTTGGAAATTCTCAGCCTTCTTCGTACCCAACTTTGCCAGGGCTTCTGTCAGGGTAGCTAGCGTAATGGGACAAATATCAGGACAGGAGGTATAGCCAAAGTAAACCAGTACATACTTTCCGCGAAAACTATCCAGGCTCACGGGACCATTGGAAGACTGGAGAGTAAACTCCGGCATGGCTTTGGGTGGATCAATTACTGATCCGTTATAGGTGGGAGTCTCGAAGCGCTTATAGAATATGGCGACTCCCGTGAACACCACCAGGGCGGCCAGAATAAATAATGGGACTCTCAAACTCGGGCGTTGACTATTCACTGGTCGCATCGGCTTGAACGGTAATAGTTCCGGCTTTTTGAAAAACAAGAGTCAGTGCGACTTTGGTTCCAACCTGCGGTATGGATTTGAGATTCATAAACATGATGTGGAAGCCGCCGGGTTGAAGAGTCACGGTTTGACCGGCAGGGATGTCAATGGATTGCACTTCCTGCATCGTGGCTACGTTATTACTATCCACAACCGATTTATGCAGCATCGCCATGCCTGCAAAATCAGCGCTGGCACTAATCAATTGATCGTCGGTTGAACCGGTGTTTTTAATGACCAAATACCCGGCAAGAGAAGATGTACCCATGTCCATTCCCGCCATCGGGGTGGAGGAATTGTTCATATTCATTCCCGGCATGGATGTGGTGCTGGCGTTCATTTCCGCGGCTGATGTTGCCATGGCGCTCCCGGCGATCACGATTCGCGCCTGTTCGATCTCGATACCATTTTGGGATGTTGATGAATTGGCGGCTGGAGCGCAGGCGGCTAATACTGAAATGATTAAAGCGAAAATGAGCATGCGAGATTTCATTTTTTCGATTCTTCCTTTTTGCGGGTGTGATTTCCAAACAAGCGCCATTATAACAGAGAGAGTATTGTTGTAAGAAGTTGCAATAAGGAGTATACTATAAAAATGTTGTTGCAAAAACTTACAATAAGGAACTCATATGACTTGTGGTTCTGAGTATGCACCGGGGCTGCGCGCACACGGCTTTCGCATGACTCCACAACGGATGGCGATCTTACATGTGCTCCATCAATCCGGCGCACATCTTTCGCCGACTGAAATCTATAAAAAAGCCCACCGCGACGCGCCCAGCCTGACAGAACCGACCGTCTATCGCACGCTGGAATTTTTGGAAAAGAATGGATTGGCGATTTCTTCTCAGGTGGATAATCGAAAGCTTGTTTATGAGATTGCCGGAAGAAATCATCATCATTTGAGCTGCCAATCGTGCGGAGCAAGCTTCGAGGTCCAGCCCGAAGCGCTGGATGGCATAATTCGTCGGTTGGAGAAATCTAGCGGATATCGTTTTATCAATAGTCACGTGACGTTCTTTGGCATATGTCCAAAGTGTCAAAAAATCAAACCCAAGAAAGGAGATTCGTAAGATGTTTAGCCAATCTAAAAGAGTCAAGCTGCTTATCATTTATTATGGTGCGTTGTTGCTGTGGTTGAGCACAACCGCCATGCATATCCCGGATGGTTATCTGAGTCCGGTGACCTGCATCATCATGTTCCTGATCGCTCTGCCATTTTGGATTATCGGCATTCGTAAAATTCGTGAGAAGTTGAATGCGCGCAGTGTGCCGCTGATCGCTTTGCTCTCGGCATTCTCGTTCGTGATCATGATGTTCAATTTCCCGATCCCCGGCGGGACGACGGCTCATGCGATTGGTGCCACCATCGCCGCCATCATTCTCGGACCGGAGCCGGCCACGATCGTGGTATCCATTGCGTTGCTCATCCAGGCTCTTTTCTTTGGCGATGGAGGCATTACTGCGTATGGCGCCAACTGTTTCAACATGGCGATCACTGTTCCTTATATTGCTTATGCCATTTATAGCGCTTTCTCGAAAAATCAAGCTCTGACTTCCAAGCGGCGCTTAGTCGGGGCCTTTGTCGGCGGCTGGACCGGCGTGACTGTCGCGGCTTTCTTTGCCGGTGTTGAATTTGGAATCCAGCCGCTTCTATTCCATTCCATGAATGGAACGCCGTTATATGCGCCGTATCCTCTAGCGGTTACGATTCCCGCTATGGTCATCCCGCATGCTTTAATCGCATCGGTGGCAGAAGGGATCTTGGCGGCGTTGGTGGTCGCTTATTTGCAGCGCTCGAACATTTCTGTATTGGAAGCGGCTGAGAAGCCGGCTGTTCTTGGAGAAGCGAGCGGATTTCAGAAACTGCGCGCACTTTGGATAGTTTTGGTGGTGCTGATCATTGCCTCTCCCCTGGGTCTGCTCGCGCCGGGTACCGCTTTCGGTGAATGGGGAAAAGATGAACTTGCCAGTCGCGGATTGGGTTATATTCCGGCTGGATTGCAGAAGCTATCCGGTTTGTGGGGTGCTCCGTTTGCGAACTATAACCTGCCTGCGCTTGGCAATGCGAATTTAGGATATGTGTTCTCCGCGGTGGCGGGCATCGTGATCATCGCGGTCGTGGTCTGGTTGTTTAGCATGTTGTTGACGGCTGGAACGGGATCCAAGAAGACCCAGCAAGAAGACCCACATTGAAAACTCTCCGTTGAAAAGATAAGAGGATGTTCTCGGGTTAAGCAACTCGGGCACAGCCTCGACAAAAAATGGAAACGACTACTTCAATTTCACATTCGCGCCACAGAAATGTTTTGGAACATTCTCTGCATGGCATCACGGAGACTCTTGAGCACGCGTTATTTGCCGAAGAGATCAGTGCGCGCGCCGGGTTGTTTCAATCCTTGGATGCGCGCGTAAAGGTCATCTCGACGCTGGCCTTGCTGATTAGCGTCAGCTTTTCACGCAGCTTGTGGGTGATCATCTCCATCTATCTTTTGACTCTGTTCTTTGCTTGGACTTCAGCCATCCCTGCTGATTATTTGATCAAGCGCGTCTGGCTGGCGCTTCCGTTCTTTACCGGTTTGATTGTCGTTCCGGCTTTATTCATTACTCCAGGTCCCGTGCTTTTCCATCTGCCTTTGGGATTGGTCATCACGGAAACCGGCGTAAACACGGTTCTCTTTTTGTTGTTGCGAGTCAGCACTTCGGTTTCATTGACGCTTTTGTTGATCTTGACGACGCCATGGAACACGGTTCTCAGTGCGCTGAGCGTTTTGCATCTGCCGGATGTCTTGATTTTGATTCTGGGAATGACCTATCGCTATATTTATTTATTGCTTCATGTTGCCAATGATATGTTTCTCTCACGGAAGAGCCGCATGGTGGGTCATCTAAGCACTTCCGAGAATCAACGCGTGCTGGCGGCAATTAGTGGCGCGTTGCTGAGCAAGTCATTAAATCTAAGCAGTGAAGTTTACCTTGCCATGGAATCGCGCGGCTTTCGAGGTTCCATCATTACTTTAAAACCATTCAAGATGAAATCCAAGGATTGGCTTTGGCTTTTCATTTTTCTGGCGATCGCGACCCTCGCCATTTTTCTTGGACGATAAAGGAAAACTATTTTGAACGAAGAAATTGTTTTTGACGTTTGTGACATATCCTATGCTTACGAGGAAAAGCAGGCAGCCCTCGAGCATGTCAATCTTAAAGTGTCTGTTGGCGAGTTGCTGGTCATTCTGGGCGCAAATGGAAGCGGCAAAAGCACTTTGTTGAATCTGCTTGATGGCCTCTACTTCCCTTCAAGCGGAACGATCACTGCATTCGGCAAGCCTCTTACCGAACAAGCTTTGCGTGACGACGAATTCAATTTTGTATTTCGCCGCCGCGTCGGACTGGTCTTCCAGGATTCGGATGTCCAGCTTTTCTCCGCATCTGTGCTGGATGAAGTTGCATTTGCGCCTCTTCAGCTTGGACTGGCGCGGGATGAGGTCAACCAGCGGGTGGATGCGGCGCTCGAGGCGCTTCGCATCGAAAAGCTTAGGGATCGCGCGCCGCATCGTCTTTCCGGCGGAGAGAAGCGCCGCGTCGCGCTGGCTTCCTTGTTAACTCTTCAGCCGGATGTTTGGTTAATGGATGAACCCACCACCGGGCTCGATCCGCGCAGTCAATCCTGGCTGATTGATTTCATTTTGGAACAGCACAAACAAGGCAAGACAATGATCGTTGCAACGCATGATTTATCCGTCGCGGAAGCAATTGCTAGTACAATCTGCGTCTTTTCTGAGGAGCATCAAATCGTCGCATCTGGAAAGCCGTCTGACATTCTGAACGATCATGATTTGTTGCATCGCTGTAATCTTTCCCACTATCATGCTCGTGTGATGGAATAATAAAAAGCGCATCCGATGGTGGATGCGCTTTTTGGTTTTATAGTCCTGCGGCTTTTTTCAATGCGTTAGCTTTGTCGGTCTTTTCCCACGGGAATTCAATATCATCGCGGCCAAAGTGGCCATACGCGGCGGTCTTGCGATAGATGGGTCGGCGCAGATTTAAGTCGCGGATGATCGCACCCGGACGCAGATCGAATTGCTCGCTGATCAGCTTTGCGATCTGATCATCTGAAATTTTTGCAGTGCCGAAGGTTTCCACATTGACCGAGAGCGGGTGCGCCACGCCGATCGCGTAAGCCACCTGAACTTCGACACGGTCCGCCAAACCAGCGGCCACAACATTCTTTGCAGCATAGCGGGCCGCATACGCCGCGGAGCGATCCACTTTGGTGGGATCTTTGCCGCTGAAGGCACCGCCGCCATGTCTTCCCATGCCGCCGTAAGAGTCGACGATGATCTTACGGCCGGTCACGCCTGCATCGCCCATCGGGCCGCCAATCACAAATCGTCCGGTTGGGTTAACAAAAATTTTGAGGTCCTTGTCCACCATATCCTTTGGCATGGATGGGTGGATCACGTTTTCAATTACCTGCTCGGTAATCTCTGCATGGGAAATGTCCGGCGCATGTTGTGTGGAAATCAAAACGGTATCGATGCGTTTGGGTTTGCCTTGTGCATATTGAACAGTGACCTGGCTTTTTCCATCCGGTCGAAGCCAGGGCATGGTGCCATTCTTGCGCATCTCTGCCAGACAGCGGGTGAGCTTGTGCGCGAGATAAATCGGCATCGGCATGAGAGTCGGTGTTTCATTGCAGGCAAAACCAAACATCATGCCTTGATCGCCTGCACCGATCTTATCAATGTCTTCCTCATCCCCACCTTTGGCTTCCAGTGATTTGCTGACACCCATATCAATGTCCGGGCTTTGGCTGGCAATGGCTGAGAGGACCGCACAGGTATTGCCGTCGAAACCTTTCTCGCTGCTGTCATAACCAATTTCCTTTACAACCCGCCGAACAAGTTCGTCAAAGTTGACATAGGCGTGCGTGGTGATTTCACCCAGCAGCATCACGACTCCCGTTTTGGTGGCCGTCTCGCAGGCAACGCGCGACATCGGGTCCTGCTCAAGGCAGGCATCAAGGACGGCGTCGCTGACTTGGTCGCACAGTTTATCGGGATGTCCCTCGGTTACTGATTCAGATGTAAACATCAGTTTGGGAGAGACCATAAAAGTTGTGCTCATTATTTTGTTCCTTTCAGAAAAAGAAATTGCCCTTCGGTCTCGAAAGGGCAATTTGCGCACGAAGCACGGCTGCCCTCTCATCTTCCAGAACATCCTTCTGTCGGAATTGGCACCGTGTTCGGCATAAGCCGTTCGGTTGTCGAGGCATCGCAGGGCCGTTCCCTCCGCCTCTCTGGATAAGAGTGCCGATTGGGCTATTGATTTATGGCGGCATAATACCACAGGTAAGAGGTTGAGTCAATTAAGAATCAACCGCCGAACCAGCGGCGGTTGATTGATGAATTGCTTATTAGTTATCTGCTGCGCAACGAAAGCCAATCTTTGGAGAGAACGTTCCGAGGTAGGCGTCCGATCCGACCTGCGCGTCCGGATTGGGACCGAGGACCGAAGCTCGCAATGAAACACGTAGGTTTGTGGCGCCGTCCTGCCACGAGCCACCTCGTACGACCCGGTTAAAGAAATTGGTACGTGCCCCAGGCCCGGGCGGGTTCATGTTTATGCCTTTACTGTAGTAGGTCGGATCGAAATAGTCATTGACCCATTGGGCCACATTGCCGGCCATATCCAGAACACCAAACGGGCTGGCACCTGCTGGATAGCTGCCCACTTTGCTTGTGTCGCCGACTTGGTAGTTGAAATTCGCGAGAGTGCTGTCAGGTTGCTGATTGCCCCATGGATAGATGTTGATAGTGTTGCCCCGCCCCGCATACTCCCACTCCGCCTCGGTAGGTAGATGGCGGCCTGCCCATTTACAGTAAGCGTCTGCCTGGCTCCAAGTCACTTCAATTACGGGATAATCGTTATAATTTGGATCATTGAAATAACTATCGCGGGTCTTGGAGGTTGTTGCCTGCGGTGGCGTACAACCGCCTTTGGTGAGGCATCCCAGATACATGGCATTCGTGACGTCAAATTTGTCCATCCAGAAGGAAGGCATCGTAACCTGATGCACTGGCTTTTCCACGTCCATGGCATTCGGGTCAACTCCGCCCATCTGGAAAGTACCCGCCGGAATGTAGACCTCGGTCATTCCGTCAACCGATGTGCGTGTGGAACCCGCGGTCTGATTCCCTGAAGGTGCCGCAGTCGCGTTCAACGGAATAGGTGTATTGGTTGGAACGGCAGATGCAACAGCGATCGGTGTAGGCTGCGCTTGACCGCCACCTAATTGACATGCAGTGCAAATCAACACGAGCACGGCCAGTACCGGAAATAATTTTTTCATCGTAAGCCTCCTTTGCTTCGATTGCTATTTATGAGTATACGGAAATAGTACTAAATTCCTATCCCCCAAAAGTCATATTTTGGTGAAAAAATGAGATTCTGTGTTACTAATTAGTATTACAGCGCAAGGTTGCGAGTGAAAAGCTGAAATTGAGCGAGTTTTTTCTTGCGGTGTGAACGATACGCGACGAAGTTACGTTGTTGATAATAACGAACACGATCTAAAGCAGATTGAATGTCAGAAATAAATGAAGGCAAAACGCTGCAAAGCAACATGCGAACTTGGTAAATAGTAAGCGCAGGAGCTTGATTCTGAAAACGAATTCTCAAACGTACCAGGAAATGATGAGCTAGAGAAACCAGCAACATATGATGATGCCAACCAATCCAACTCCGCATCTCGTAATGATCCAAACCAACTTCACCTTTGGCTTCTTCAAAGATCGTTTCGATGGGCCAACGCATGCCGCTGATCCGCACGAATTCGTTCAGCGGAGTATTGAGAGGCGCATTGCTGAAAAAGTATTTGATCTCAGTCGGGTCATCCGGATTGCGACGAATAATCAACCAGAGTTCACCGGCAGGCAGACCCCCGCGCAATTCGGTCACGCGCAGAAATGCAAAATCACAAACGATGGGACCTTTGCTGCCTTCTTTGATCACAGCTTGAACCCAATCTTGCTTTTGAATCTTCTTTACCAATTGTTTGACTTGCAACGGATGTTTCCTCGGATCGCTCAGACGCAAGCGGCTAGGATGACGCCCGTGACCGCTCCATGCTGGCACATGAACTTTAGGCGGAGTGGGCCAGATCAAGGTGTTGTCCTTGATAGCCGTGAAATACGATTTCTCCAAGGCGGCTACGCCATCCCGAAAAGCGGGAGAGTCTCCATACAGAGCATCTGCCGCCACCCAGGAAAACGCCAAATTTCCGCGTTCGATCGCATTTTTCAGCAATTCCAGCCCGATTTCCGGCTTCGTTTTGAAAACCAGATCTTTCGGCACACCCGATGCTTGCCTGCGCTCGGCATGTTCTTCATTGAACCATTCATCCGGCATGAACAATTGTCCCTCGATCAAACTATAGCCTTTGCGACTGGCATATCCCAAATACACCCCTACCTGCCCGTTCGCGATCTTGCCTACCGATCCGCAGTATTGTGCAGCTACTCCCACCAACTCAGAACCTTGCTTGACTACGCTCAATTCATCGATCAACATCACCCCGTCTTCTTCGCCCAAGGTCTCGCCCATCAATCCTTGATGGATCGCAATCACAGGTTCTGTTTCCCACGCACTCTGTCCCACAAAATATTGGAGGCTTCGTACTTTCTCTTTCTGTCCCAGTGCAATCTGTTCCACATTCTTGCGCAGGGCATTACCCAGCAAGCCTTGCACATAGGCTTGGCTGCGCGTCATTTGCTCCACTCGCACAAACGCACTTTTGAACAGCTTCATATATTTTTTCGTTTCATTCAAAAACAGTCTCACATCTTTCGTAGACAGGTTACATTCGGGCGCCGGACAGGTTCCAAGTTGAATTCGATTAGCTTGCGTCTGGGCTTTACCACCAAACTTTTCGGATCGACCCGACCACTTATCTCGTCTGGTTTCGGTTACAATTTCTCTCGGCATGGTGTTCTTCCTCTCCTTTTCACTCGGCAGTGATTGGAGAAAGATACCATGCTTTTTTTCAAATTATCCTGTTTTTTCGCTCGCAACCTTGCGCTGTAATATTAGGTAGCTTTGAAATATAATTTCACCAGAAAGGCAAGATCTTATGTTATCTTCTTCAGCACTCGAGACGGTAGGCGCCTTACGCGTATTTGTAATTTGTGACCAGGATGCGACCGCTCCGATTTGGGGATATATCATTCGAGAAAAAGGTTTGGTCGCCGTTTTGGAAACATCTGTCCAAAAGGCGATGGAGCGTTCCATGGAGGAGGTCCCAGATTTGATTGTGATTGATGTTAACGCCTCGCATTCGCAACGGATGGAACTGTGCAGGAAGTTCCGTGCTTTGAGCGCCAGCCCGATTCTGCTTTTCTCGCCAACAAACAACGAAGCAGAAATTCTTGAAGCGTATCATAACGGTGTGGATGAATGTGTCATCAAACCGATCAGCCCTGCCATCTTTTTGGCGAAGATCATGGCTTGGGCGCATCGCAGTTGGACGGTTCCAATGAGTCCGATGCAGGCCGGAAAATTGAGATTGGATCCGGCTCGACGGTCCGCGATCGAACCGAAGGGGAATGAGATCAAGCTAACGAATCTGGAATTTCGTCTGATACATTTGTTGATGAGTCGTCCCGGTTATGTTTTTAAAAACGAGGAGATCATGCAGGCCGTTTGGGGCGCGGCAGGAGATCTGGCGGTGTTGAAAAATGTGATTTATCGCTTGAGAAAAAAATTGGAACCCGATTCCAGTAAATCATCTTATCTCATACAAACATGGCCGGGTGGATACAGCTTCCAGGAAACATAAAGTTTTCAAGGACTGCAAGGCGGGTTGGTTAAGTTGTAAGTCGGTTGAATATAAGTGTTGATAGCTTTCTCTGCATCGCAATAATTGGGATGAACTTTAAGCGCCTTGTTCCAATCCGCCAGCGCGCCAGATGTATCCCTGTTGCTCAGAAGTCCATAGCCATGCCAGAGCAGAGCCTCCTCCGAGTATTCACCACTGATTGACTTGTAAGTGTTCTCTGTTATCTGGAGTAGATAATCTATGCGGCCGGCATTGTAGTAGGCGTAGAAAGGCCAGAATTGGTAACGTGTCATGCGTTGAGGCAAGCCGATGGTAAAGGCTTTATCAAAAGCCTGGGCCGCTTCGTTGTATCGTTCAAAATAAACCAGGCTGCTGCCGAGATTGAACCACGCGAAGGCATCGTTTGGATTCGCCGTAATTGCGGCTTGAGAAATGGCCAATGCGTTTTGTCTGTTTTGATCCGGATCCCAATTCGGTCCGAGAATGGATTTGATTTCGGCTTCATCCTGCGGCAAGTAAATGACCATATACAAATAATTAAATGGTTTCCAATCCACCATTAACTTATCATAAGGGATTTTTTGATCAGGTCCGCGCAACGGATCTTGAGCAGTGAGAACCTTGGCGTTGTCATCGTAGCCGGTGATCAGTAAATAATGCGCGTCCCATAAATCATCGCTTGGGCCATTTGCATCTTGAGCAGGAAGAGTCGAGGCTTCTTCGATAATCACTGGATAATTGGCGGCCAGAAGTTGTTTGAGCAGATCGACATTTCCTGCTACGCGGAATTCGGCGCGCAGCCAACCTGCTTGAGTCAGAACGAAATAACGAAGCTCATCCGGGTTGACATTGCGATCCTGGGGAACAGGTTTGATGATCTTAGCAATATCATCTTGAGTCCCCTGCCAGCCATACATTCGAAGAGCCATTGTCAAGGTAGCGGGGCCGCAATTATTGATTCCTTGTAATTCATATTTTGGATCCGGCAAGGAAACCTGTGATGGAAGAGGTTGAGATGTTGGACTGGGTGTAATCGTAATAGGCGCAAGTGCAATAGAAGTTGGAGTAAATGGCGCAGGAGTAAAAGTTGCAAAAGGAGTGGATGGCAACGGCGTAGGCATTTTGCCAACCGGATCCACTGTGTTGTGAATGTAAGTGCTCCAAACAATCAGGTGCCATTCGAGGCGGTTTTTTATCGCCGGGATCTGATAGATCCCCGCGGCAAGCCCGATCAATATTATTAAGCCTGCGAAAGCAAAAAATATTTTCTTCTTAAGCATGGAGAAAAGTGTACCAGATTTGAATAAGCGGTTTCTTAAATAAAAAATGCCGTTGTGAATCAACGGCATTAAGAAGGATTCCGAACTAGTGATGAAACAATATTTGAAACGCGACCGCTCCGCAGGCAAATACCGCGCAACACAAGATGAAACAACCGATGCCGATGGTCCACATCACGCCTTCAATCGCTTCGCCGATTTCCCAGCCGACCATGCGGGCGCCGCGGCGGATGATATTTTGAAGAGAATACATTGGGTTATTCACAAGAGCCTCCGATGACGAAATTTTAGGGATTATATAATGTTCTTATCCATTATCAATGACCCTTACGTCCCATCCAACTTCACACTTTGTACGCGCTTGAATAATTCGCCCATGGGCTTTAAGTCCGAGACCGGCACCGCCAGGTTTTTTGTGCGTGTTTGGTTATATTGAAATACTTGGCTTCCTTCATGGATCAAATTGGCGCGGCGGCGAAATTCTTCACGGCTAATCCAGCCTGTCAGATAAATATCCATGCCATATACCCAGATGTTGCTCCAGACAATCGGATCGATGAGATACGATTCCTTTCGAGTTGGAGAATATATTCCAAGCCGCGCCCTGGGTTTGGATTCGACGTGGATATAAGCCAGCGAATAAAAATCTCCATCCACTTCCACGCGTGTGCGCGGCGGGAGGTCGAGCTGGCGCGTCATAAAATCCCCACCTGAATCCTGTCCGCCGATTTCAACCTTCAGTGTTTCATCTGATTCGGATTTCAGCGCCAGCGGCCCAAGCGGAATCCACAACTTTGGACGCATCCATAATTTTGGCATGGTGTGAATGAGATAGGTCGGTTGGTTTGCATCCACGGCTTTTTGCAAATCGTCCGGTGAGGCGGCAATAAGTCCGGTGAGGAACGCAAAAAGATATAGATCGTTATCCGAATGGCCTTCCGCGGAATATTGATCGAGCGGCACCAGAGCCGGGGCTTCGAGAATTGACCCAGGGTCCGCGCGAAGCGAAGTGATTTGATCCCGATGTGAGATGAGAAACGATTTGATGTCACAATGATGACCGCCAAGCGAAACATCATAACGGTCCGGATCCGTGAACGGTGTTGCCCCTTTGATATCAAATGGGATATTCTTTTGCGCCAGATAACGACGAAATGCCAATTCCACGGCCACACCCGCGACGATTCGGCGCAAACGGTCGAATTGCGAGCCGCCCATGCGATCATACGTGTGCGGCAGTGAACGATTTGCATAAGCGATACCGCCTTCGGTCAGATCGGGGGTGTAAGGGATATGCACGAAATCGGAAGCGGTGATCATAAGATGCCCGGCCGGAGTTTTCTATATCAGCGATTCTTTCGTTGTGATTTGTAATGGAATTGTTGGAGTGCGTGTTCGGGCCTGTTTCCAAACCAGGAAGCCAATGGTAAGCGTGTTCAAGACTGCGGCAATTTGAGTCAATAGAGGTGGTGCATTGAAAAGAAATACAATATATGCTGACAAGGAAATGATTTGATAAAGGATCGGCAAAAACCATAACTCAGGCATATAAAACGCCGCGAGCAACGAGAATATATCCGCGGGATAAAAATAGCGATCCAGCATTTTCGGTAATAGAAATGGAACAAGCACTACCGATACTAGACTTATGAATAAGATTGTGCTTTGGCTGAGTTCTGACTTCATACGCACGTTAAGCCAAATCCAGAAACTTATCAAAACCACTGCGATAGTCAACGCGACGGCTGTTCCTAATTCGTAGGGAAATGAGTTCATAAAGATGTAGAGATTGGGTGCGTTTCTAGAAAGTTCATGATATGTAAGTGCCTGTGATAAATAAATTGTAAAAATGTCCGTCCAGTTCCTTCCAAGAAGAATAGCAGGTGCACATAATAAAATGTAGGTGAACGGTATTAACAAAAAGTACTGCCACGCAATGCGCCTTTTGAAGAAAAGGATCGCAAGCATAGGAACGATGAATACTGCTTGTGCCTTGAATGTGAAGGCTACTCCGAAAGCTAAAATGCCTAATAGTGGCTTATCGGTCAAAAGATAATACAAACAGATTAGCAAGAATAAAGTATATAGAGCATCGGCTTGTCCCCAAAGACTGCTATTTAGCATGATCGTTGGTAGAATCCAAAAGAGGGCGCTTGCCAGCAAAGGCTTTGAGCCTGTCAGATATTTAAGTCTCACAATGCGATAGACTAAAACCGTATTAATTACATCTGCAAAGATGGAAATCAATTTGATGGAAGTTACCTTAGGTAGATAATTTGAAGCAAGTGTTGCCAACCATAGAAGATAGAGATAGGGCGGAGTGTAGTTCGAGAAGCTTATGCCCAATCCTTGTACGCCACGGATTTTGAGAAAGTCATACCAAGGAATTAAGAACCATTGCATGTCAGCAGATATTGCCGGAAGGGCAATATCGCGAAATACGATCCCGATGATGAAAAGCAAGACGATGCCGCTGAGCTGCAGTGAAGAGGAAAATCTTTTCATGCCATCTCTTTTATTCTTCATTTCTAAATTGCAGACAATAATGATGGAACGTGTTGCTGACCCATGCGCTCCCCAGCCCGAACGGCGCAAGCGGCTGATTATCCTGGCACCAAATCTTTTCATCCTTGAGCGTATACACTTTGCCGAGTCCGCGTGCCAAGTCCCATGCTAGTGGATAAATCTTTCCGCCTTTCTTAATATTCTTGACGATGATCGTGAGATACGCTTTCTCTTTCAACAAAGGTTTTAATCCCGTATAAATCGAAAGTAGCTTTTCCAAAAACCCTTCGTAATCATGGATATTGCCCACATCCATGGGATCGTCGGAATAGAAGACATCTAATGCAGAAGAAGCGCGGCGCTTCTTCTGAGTTTGTGCACCTTTGACGTGAAGCATATCCCAGTATGGTGGTGAGGTCAAAACATAGTTGGCGGTCGGCAGTTCGAAGCTGACCGCAAGGGCTGCATCGCCCTTGATGATTTCGGATTTCAGATTCTTGACTGAGTTGCCCAGTGCAGTTCGTTCATCTTCGATGATCTGTTTCGCGATCTTTGCGTACTTTGGATTCAATTCGATGCCGTAGGAATTGCGTCCGGCGCGCAAAGCCGCCACAAGCGTAGACCCTGTCCCGGCCATTGGATCCAAAACGGTCTCGCCCTTTTTGGTGAAGAACTCGATAAATTCCTGCGCCATTGTCTCTGGAAATTTGGCGGGATGAACCAGCACACCTTTTCGGCGCGGTGGAGGATTATGAATGAACCACGATTTCTGGAATTTGAGCCACGTCTTTGGATCGAGATCGTTGAGTTTGTTCGGCATAATCTTCTAGCGAGAAGAGTCCATAAAGATTAGGGGCGGGGTGTTTTTGTCGGCGGCAAATAGTTTACATCATAAACTGTTAAATTGGAAAAGGTAACCGCGACAGGTGTATCCGCCACGGAGTGGGCGAAGGCGCCAATTGTTCCGCTGGGATAATTTTTATCGTTCACGCTGAACTGATAGCGGCCATTCAGAAAGAAGCGCAAATCCGAGCCGACAGCCCATACGCCCATCCGCACTTCCCCGGGCACGCCCGTTGGAGCATCGCTACTGGGAACAGCGGATTGAAGGGTTTGATGGGAATTGCCCTTGACACGGTCCAGCCGCAGTGTGCTATTGCAGATTAGCACCAGGCGATAATAAGCTACTGCCGAGGCGCGTACGAGAAGCCCATACTCATCCTGTCCTTTGCACAGGCTTGGACTTGCCGTCAATTCAGCATAGAAATCGTTAAGGATCAATTCCTTGCGCAGGCTGATGATATAAACGCCGGGCCCAACCACTAACGTTAGTTGGTTATCGCTGATTGCTGCACTGCCTTCATTCGATGAAGCTACATTCCATAAATCAGGCGAAGAGAAATCATCAGTGAGCGTGACGGCGCCAATACCGGGTTTTTGTTCGGGCGTGGGGACTTGAGTCGCCAGTACTTGAGGCGAAGGAGTGGCCGATGGCGGGAACCAAACAATAGTCGGCGAAGGAATTGGGGTTTCCGTCGCCGTGGAATTGATGAGAAGCGAATTGTTGGCCGCGCTGGCACAACTGGTCAACATTGATGCACATAAGAATATCAGCAAGATTCGATTCATGTCAAAAACTCACAAGCTGTTGTACAATAAATCAGCGTTCCCATTCTAGCATACAAGGAGCTAACGATGACTCTTAAAACGGTGCTCGTGACCGGCGCTTGTGGTGAGATTGGCCAGGCATTGGCGCAGGAATTATCGAAGCGCGGAGATTATCGCATCGTGACGTCAGATCTCATGCCCCTGCCTGAGACCATCAGGAATTTATCGGCTGAACATGTACAGGGAGATTTGGTTTACAAGATCAAGACCTTTTACGATTATGACTTCGACATTATCTTTCATTTGGCGGCTTCACTCTCGTCAAAGGCCGAAGTGGCAACGGAAGAAGCGCATCGTATCAACGTCGAAGGAACGATGCAGTTGCTGATGCTGGCGGCATACCGTTCAGAGAAATACGGAAAGCCTGTCAAGTTTTTGTTTCCCAGTTCCATCGCGGCATACGGAATGCCAAGTCTCGCGGATAAAAAAGCTGCGGGGCATATCAAGGAGGATGAACATAATACACCGCATACCATGTATGGATGCAACAAACTTTATTGTGAAAAGCTAGGAATGTATTACAGCCGCTATTATGGTCAGCGACATTTGGATCCGAACCCGCCGGTCATGCTGGACTTTCGCGCCCTCCGCTTCCCCGGCTTGATCTCCGCCTTTACACTTCCCAGCGGCGGGACCAGCGATTACGGTCCCGAGATGCTTCATGCCGCGGCGCAGGGGAAACCGTATTCGTGTTTCGTGCGAGAGGATACGAAGATTTCCTTCATGGCCATGCCCGACGCGATCAAGTCGTTGTTGATGCTGACGGACGCGCCGCGCCAGAATTTAAGCCACATGATTTATAACGTCGCGGCTTTTGCTTTGACGGCAGGCGAATTCCGTGATCATGCTTTCAAAGTATTTCCCGACGCAACGATCACCTTCGAACCGAATCCGAGGCGACAAGGCATCGTCGACTCGTGGCCGGAAGATGTGGACGATTCTCTGGCCCGCAAAGATTGGAGCTGGAAACCGGATTATGATGAGGACGCATTCTTCGATCAATATTTTTTGCCGCAAATCCGCAGGCGGTATGGAAAGTAGTTGATGATCACAAGCTTAAAAAGACAATTTTGATTCTGTTATAATCTTTAACGATGAAACTTCGACTCATAATCATTGCCAGTATCTCTATCACTCTCCTGGTATTTGTGTTATCGCTTCCCGTGCAGGCCGCGCCTGTTCCACAGAGCGCGCAGCCAACCAACACGCCGAATCCGAACGGGAATATCTATTACATAGTCCAGTCTGGCGATACGTGTCTTCATATTGAATATCTTTACGGGATCAGCGAAGTCCAACTGCGCCAGCTCAATACCGAGCTGGATGCCAATTGCACGTTGACCGTAGGCGATCAACTCCTGATGGGAATTGGCGCTTCCACCAATCCGACGCCGACGCTTGGCGCGTTGCCCACATCTCTGCCTCCCACCATTACGCCCACGCCATTCGCTGGAACAACACAAATTTGTATTTCGCTCTTCAATGATCTCAACGGTGATGGATTACATGAAACCACCGAGCCGATGATTCCAGACGGTGCGATCAGCGTGACCGAAAAGAGCGGGAAGTATTCCAAGACGCTTCCCACTCTGGCCGGAACGGACCCCATTTGTTTTACGGATCTACCCGAAGGGGACTATAACATCAGCGCGGCCATCCCGGATAATTACAATCCGACCATGGCATTGACGTACACTTTGCATCTAGACGCAGGACAGAGCGCGTACATAGATTTCGGCGCGCAATCCAAAGAGACTACCATTGCTCAACCGGAAAATAAGCCGACTACGTCGCCGATTTTGGGAATCTTTGGAGGCATCCTTTTGCTTGCCGGCCTCGGGCTTGGATGGTATGCGCTTCGTTTGCGCCGGCCCGCCAGCAAGTTTAAAGACAGCGGACTGTCGAAAAGATAAATGAAACGGGACATCCAATCGGGTGTCCCGTTTATCGTTTAACCTATAGGGTGCCGCATTCTTTGTCCGCCAATGAGATGCAGGTGCATATGAAATACGGTTTGTCCGCCATGCCGGCCGGTGTTGATGATGATGCGATACCCGCCTTGATGGATATCTTCCTGCGCCGCGATCTGACGTCCCACCATGAACATGTGACCGATCAATGGTTCATCCTCAACCTGTACTTGATTGACCGATTCGATGTGTTTGTTCGGGATGATCAAGATATGGGTCGGCGCGACCGGATGAATGTCGCGGAAGGCCGTCACTTGTTCATCCCGATACACGATAGATGCCTTGACCTCATCCTTGACGATTTTGCAGAATAAACAATCGGTCATGGGATCGGTCCCTCCTTTGGCGCACAAACAATATTGTAGTATTGCATCTCGACCGCTTTGTTCTGTTGGGCATAGGCTGCCGCGGCATTTCCGATGGCAACGAACGCGCCGAGATGTTGTTGTGCATCGACATCCCAGGTGCGCGGCAAGGTCATCAGCGGATCGCTGGCGGGACCTTCGGGGATGAGAAGCGGGCGCTGCGGGTCAACCTGATCGGCCTGGGGTACCCAGTTGAACATCACAGGACCGCGCGGATTGATCGTAAATCCAAGCTTGTATCCAACCTGGCGGGCGAGCTGAACTCCTTTTGGCGTGAATCCGCCGCCCGGCCAGATGTAGGCGATGGGCGCGGTTCCAAAGTATTTTTGAATATTATTGATCGAGCCTTGTAATTCGCTTAGCATGAACTCATTCGTGGAGTCAGGGCCGATAACAATATTATGGATCACGCCGTGAGCCTGATAATTGATCCATCCCTGTTGGGCTAGCGCAACATTTTCTGCCAAAACCGGGTCCGTCCCGCCAAATGCACTGATCCAGCCATTGGTCACCGGCCAACCCCACTGTTTATAAAAAGGCAGAAAGTGATCGGTAAAGTTTTGGGCGGGATGGCGGTCGTCTTGAATCAGTAGAATCGAACGCGGGGGAATCTTGGCGTTGTTATACATGAAGTTCATCATTTGTTGCATGCTGATGGCGGTAAAGTTCTGATTATGCAAACTGGTCATCAACTGATTGAAGTCATGAACGCTGATTTGGTTTGGATCAGAGATCGTGCCCTTTTCGATTCCGTGAAACATGATCGTGATTACAATCGTGCCCGGCACAGCGTTGGTCGAGGTCCATTTTGCCTTGAGATATTGACACGCGTCATTGATATAGGTGTGCGGCGTATCCAGTGGATTGAGCGCGCTGGTGGTAAACACGGAAGGCAGGGCTGGCGGTGTTAATGGAACCGTCGGAGTGGGAACGGCGGTCTTTGTCGGAAGGGGAGTGGATACGGTTTTGGTTTGTTGAATCAACACCATGGCAGTTTGCACTACCTGTGTCATGACCGCATTCGAATCAACAGTCGGAGTTTGTTGAGGCTGGCACGCCGTTAATAAAACGGCCAGCAGCACAAGGCTTGCCCTGAGCGCAGTCGAACGGGTCAAGAGAAAGAAGCGTGCAAAGTATGGTAAAGGGTTTGGTGGTTTCATAGCTGTTCAATAATAACAGAAAAGGCGCATCGTCTCGACGCGCCTTTTTGAAATCACGCAATGGTCACATCTTTATTCTTTTGCATCGCCTTGGATGTAAGCTTCCACCATGTCGCGGCAGATGCTATCGCGGAATTGCTTGGGCGGCGTCTTGAAGAAATAAGACGATGGACCGACGATGGGTCCGCTGAGGCCGCGATCCAGCGCGATCTTTGCACAGCGAATCGCGTCGATCATCACGCCCGCCGAATTGGGACTGTCCCAGACTTCAAGCTTCGCTTCGAGATTGAGCGGCACCTCGCCAAAGGTGGTGCCTTCCATTTTGATATAGCAGAATTTACGATCAGTCAGCCACGGCACGTAATCGGACGGGCCAACATGAATATTGTTCTTGCCAATGTCATATGGGATCATGCTGGTGACCGCGCCGGTCTTTGAAATCTTTTTGCTTTCAAGTCGCTCGCGCTCGAGCATGTTAAGGAAATCGGTGTTGCCGCCGAAGTTGAGTTGATAGGTGTGGTCAATTCGGACGCCGCGATCCACAAACAGCGTGGTGAGGACGCGATGCAGAATCGTCGCGCCCACCTGCGACTTGATGTCGTCGCCGAGCACCGGCAGGTTGGCCTCGCGGAAACGTTTCGCCCAATAATCCTGCGAAGCAATGAAAACCGGAATCCCATTGACGAACGCGCATCCGGCTGCGATGACCTGCTCCACATACCATTTGGTGGCTTCCTCCGAGCCGACCGGCAGGAAATTGACCACTACATCGGTTTTGGTTTCCTTGAGCAGGCTGGCGATGTCCGCTGTAGGGCCCGGCGCTTTCTCGATGACTTCTGAAAGATATTTGCCGAGGCCGTCATGAGTCATGCCGCGCACCACGGGCACATTCAACTGCGGCACGTTGCAGAACTTGTAGGTATTGTTCGGCTCAGCGAAAATTGCATCAGCCAGGTCTTCTTCCACTTTGGTTGCATTGATGTCAATCCCCATCGTGAATTCGATATCGCGAACATGGTAGCCGCCGAGATTGACATGCATCAATCCGGGCACCGTTGCATCATCGGGCGTGTCCTTATAGAACTGCACACCCTGCACCAGCGCTGAGGCGCAATTGCCAACGCCGATGAGCGCAACACGTACTTTTTTCTTAGCCATACATTGTCTCCTTTAAATTATTTATTGCGAAGTATAATCTCATTGCCTATGGATAGCGAACGGACGATTCGACTCGAACAACTCCTGGAAGTCACACGCAACCTCAGCACTGCGCTTGATCTGGATCCATTTCTCAAAACCGTCATCTCTGAAGCTTGCGGACTTACCGATAGCGAGGCCGCGTCCATTCTGGAATATGACGAAACCAGTAATGGACTGGAGTTTCTCTCCGCACCTTGGCATTATCAGGATGCGTTGCACGGCGCAAGTGTTCCGCTGAAGGGCAGCGCGGCAGGCTGGGTGTACCGCGAGGCGAAACCGCTTCATGTTCCTGATTCCAAAGCGGACCCCGAACATTTTAGCGCATTGGATTTCGCTTTGGCCTTTGAAACGCATTCCATCTTAGCTGTTCCGCTGATGGTCAAGGGCCGGCCGCTGGGCGTGCTCGAAGTCGTCAATAAAATAGGCGACATCCATTATACCGAGGATGACATCATAATTCTAGAGACGCTGGCCGCTCCGGCCGCGCTGGCGATCCATAATGCCGACTTAGAACGCCGCGTCGAAGCCGGTTATGCTGAAATCGCTGAACTGGATCGACTCAAGAGCGACTTTATTGCCATCACCTCGCATGAACTGCGCACGCCGCTGGGATTGATCCTTGGCCACGCGACATTTCTGCGCGAACTGCTCGGCAAGGAGTATCACGAGCAGATCGATATGATCATCAAAAATGCCTCGCGGCTGAAAGAGATTATCGAGAGCCTTGCCAGCGTGGATAATTATCAAAGCGGCGCGGCCCGCATTCGTCAAGGCACGGTTTCGATCGCGCGCGTCGTCGAGGATGTCGTCGCTTCATTTTCCGATATGGCCTCCCAGCGAAATATTACCTTGAAAGCCGATCCGGGCCGCGATGATTTGCGGGTCGAGGTGGATGGCGGCAAAATTGCGATTGCCTTGAGCAATCTGGTTAAGAACGCCATTATGTTCACGGACGAGAACGGACATGTATTTGTGACCGGCGAACTCGTGCCCGGATATGTTAAAGTTTCCGTGGTTGATGATGGCATCGGAATCCCGGCCAAGGATTTGCCGTACATCTTCGACCGTTTCTTTCAAGTGGAGTCCCATTTGACGCGGCGGCACGGCGGCATGGGACTGGGACTCTCCGTTGCGAAGGCGATGATCGAGATGCATGGCGGACGCATCTGGGCGGAAAGCATGGAAGGAAAAGGCAGTAACTTTACTTTCCTATTACCGGTCAACCCCGCGCAAGCTGAAGCTGGTTCGCGCGTCTTCTCCCCTTGATTCTCACTGCGGAGAACGCAAAGTCTTATTTTCTTTCTCCGTGATCTCGGCGTGCTCGGTCGTGAATTGAATCTATGCATTCAACTTTTGTGATTGTCGGACGAATTGCACGCGAATTTATTTTGCCTTCTGTGGGCCAGCCGTGGCTGGATCATCCCGGCGGCCATTTACTTTATACCGCTGGCGGATTGATGGTGTGGGAAAAGGAGGTCGGCTTGCTGACGCGCGTGGGCGAGGATTATCCGCGTGCATGGTTGAAAGAGCTGGAAGCTCGGGATATAGATATTCAAGGCGTTCACATTTTGCCGCAGAGTATTGACCTTCGTAGTTTCATGGCATACGATGAAAAATTCGCAGTGACGCATAGTAACCCCGTTTTGCAATTTGCGCGCCGCGAACTGCCCTTCCCGAAGAGTCTGCTCGGATATCAGAGTCCGCCTGAAATCCAGGAAGATGCGAAGAAGCCCGATCCGCTTGCGCCGCTTCCAGTTGAGATTCCGCGCGACTACTTTGAAGCAGGAGCGGTTCATCTTTGTCCGTTCGATTTCATCAGTCACAACCAACTGGCTCAGGTCTTCAAAGCCGCCTCGGTCAATACGGTCACACTCGATCCTTCGCCGGGGTATATGAGCCCGCCGTTTTATAGGGAACTGCGCGTCGTTCTTTCGGGACTGACAGCCTTTCTGCCGTCCGAGGAAGAATTGCGCGCCCTCTTTTGGGGCGAGACGCATGATCTGTGGGAAATGGCCGCGGCACTTGGTAATTACGGATGCGAGATCATTGTGGTGAAGTGCGGTGTGCGCGGACAAATGGTCTACGATGTCAAAGGTAAACATAAATGGGAAGTGCCCGCGTATTCAGCCCGCATGGCAGACCCAACCGGCGCGGGCGATGCCTTCTGCGGCGGGTTTCTCGCGGGTTATAAAAAGACCTACGATCCATTGCAAGCCGCGTTATACGGAAATGTTTCGGCGTCATTGAAAATCGAGGGCAGCGGCGCGTCCTATCCATTGGATGTGTTGCCCGGCCTGGCGGAGGCGCGTTTGAACGCGTTGAAGGATTTTGTGCGAGAGGCGTGAGGGATAAACAACCATGATTGATTTTGTTAATCGTTCTCTTGATCTTGCGATTCAAATCCAGCAAATTGCCGCGCCGACCTTCGAGGAGAAACGACGTGCCGAGTTTGTGCGCGATTTGTTCGCCCAGGAAAAATTGAAAGATGTTTCCATGGATTCGGTAAACAATGTTTATGCGCGTTTGCCGGGCGTAAAAAATTCAAAGCCACTGATTGTCAGCGCACACATGGATACCGTCTTTCCATCCGAGACGAGCCTGCATGTGACGCGTGAGGTAGATCGAATTTACGGGCCGGGCGTCGGTGATAACTCACTGGGCGTGGCCGCGTTGTTTGGATTGGCATGGATGTTGCGTGAGCGCAAGGTTGAATTACAGAATGACATTTGGTTGGTTGCCAATGTCTGCGAAGAGGGCCTCGGCGATTTGCGCGGCATGAAAGCAGTGGTGGATCGCTTCGGCGAAAACGTAAAAGCCTATCTCGTCATCGAAGGTATGTCACTTGGACATGTCTATCATCGCGCCATTGGAGTGAGACGTTATCGGGTCATGGCAAAAACCGCGGGCGGACACTCGTGGTCGGATTATGGTCAGCCGTCGGCGGTGCATGAGGCGGCAAAGCTCGTCACGCAGATCGCGTCGCTATCGGTTCCAGTGATTCCCCGCACCACTTTGAACGTTGGAAAAATTTCCGGCGGGACGGGAATCAATGTATTGGCTTCCGAAGCGACCTTCGAGCTGGACTTGCGTTCTGAAAGCATAGATACGTTGAGTGGTTTGGTGCGTCAAGTGGAGGGGATGATTCGCTCTGCAAACAAGGAGGGCGTGAAGATCGAATATGAATTGATCGGCCAGCGGCCCGCAGGCGAGATCGCATCCGATCATTCGCTGATTCAACTCGCCGGGGAATGTCTGCGCGAGCAGGGACTGAAGGCGGAGCTGACCTCCGGTTCCACGGACGCAAATATTCCATTGAGCCGCGGCTATCCGTCCGTTGTGTTGGGAGTCACGACCGGTAGCGGCGCGCATACCGTGCATGAATATATTGATGTTGGACCGGTGGAAAAAGGCATGGAGCAGTTGGCGAGGTTTGTGGAAAGAGTTTAGAATTAAATAGATATATTCTTGTTCAGGGTTGTTTGTTTAGTCAATTCAGTCTATACTGCCTATAGGTTAGGATAGCAAAGTTGAAGGTTCCCGCATGGACAGTCCTTTTGATGACATAAAACAGGCTAAGTTGCAACATGAACAACTCATACAACAAAGGCGCGAAAAGGCTCGACGAGACAGTGATAGAATAAGGCTTGAACAGGCAGAACAAGAAAACAAATTGCAAAACTCCAAAGAAAAACTTTATAAACAGTATGCGGAGTTCATTGCAAATACCTTGGCCCAATTTGGCGAAGCTGTTTAAGAACAATTTGAGATAAGAGAAGATAGGTCATCTTCAGACACAGGATATGACCCAGTTATAGGTTATTGGGTCGTTGGTCGTTGGCAACTTGGTTACGAGGAAAAAAATCTTGGCCAAGAGGTGGTTTTGAGGATGGCGGTACTAGTGTGTATTGGCGTGTTTTGGTTGATGTTGAACTATTGATGTTCAAAGGAACTAAACCGCCTTTACTTAGGTGTAAGATGCCAGAAGTTGAAGTTTATGATAATCGGAAGAATCGAATCAAACTCGAAAAAAATTGTGAAGTCTCTCGCGATAGTTTAGTTAATGCCTTAAAGGATCTTTATCAGTTGATGGTTCATAATCAAGACAACCCGCCCCCTTACGCATATCACTCGGAACGATGAACAAGTTGCCTTGTACATCATATAAAGCATATACAATGTACTACATCTCTATTTCAATCCCATTACCTCATATACTTCAATCGGTTGCGTCTTGCCTTTGAGATTTGATAGGGGTCACTTCATCTCTGCGAGAATAGGCAGATCGCGTTGAACAGCTTTCCATACGATGTTGGTATTCGTTTCAAAATATCCGTGCACGAGAACGTGCCTCATGCCAATCATCCCGCCCCAAGCTACCTTCGAATGTTTTTTGCGAAAAGCCTCTGACAACTTGGAAGCCGCCTCGCCGATGATCTGAAGATGATGGACAATCCAGTCGTTTAACAGTTCGTCTCCCTCGGATGCGCGAAGATCACTTTCGGCGTGGACATAGCGTTCGATATTCTCAATTGCCTACAGAATATCCAGCAGGCGCTGGCGGTCATCTCTCATAAATCCACGGCCTCGGACAATACTTGATCGTGAATTCGCGGTCGGAGTCCTTCTTCGGTCACTACATCAACTTCCACCCCAAGCATCTGATGTAGTTCATAAAGCAGTCCGCCCAAATCGAACAGACTACGTTCTGGAGAAAGATTGACCAGAAAATCTATATCACTAATTTCGTCCGCTGTGCCGCGCGCTACTGAGCCAAAGACGCGCACATGCGACGCGCCATAGCGAGCGGCGACTTCCAATATTTTCCTGCGATTGGTGTGTAACAGCGTATCGTATTCCATCTTTACTGTTACGATTATACCTTTGCTGGCTTTTGTTTGCTAAACGTGTTCCTATTTCAAACCATGATTTCATACACTTCAATCGGTTGCGTCTTGCAAACGACTTGGCATTGATTTGATTCTTCGAGTTATGCGGAGAATCCATGCCACTTACATACCTTCTCAATCATCTCACCTGCATCGGTCTCTTTGCGCGGCGAGGCGTCGCCGGGATCAACGAAATCTTTTTCCATCAGCGCGGCGAAGACTGCGGCTGAGCCATTGGCAAGATTCGTTGCATTGTATCCGCCTTCAAGCACAAAGACGATTTTTCCGCTGCAATGTTCCTCGGCCAGATCAACTAATTTCTTCGACAACATATAAAAGCTGGCTGTGGAAAGTCCCAACGATGTAATCGGATCATTCCAATGCGCGTCGAAACCGGCGGATACCAGAATCAATTCAGGCTTGAATGATCGAATGAATGGCACGAAGATTTCATCGGCGATTTGTTCGTAAGTTTGATTGCCTGAACCAGCGGGCAATGGCGCATTGACGATTCTCTTTTTGGCTTGCGGCGCTTCTTCATACCAGCCTGTGCCGGGATAAATTCCCCATTGATGTGTTGAACAATAAGCCACGCGTTCATCATCTATGAATGCGGCTTGAGTCCCGTTGCCATGATGGGCGTCGTAGTCCACGATGGCAACGTGCTTGATTCCGCGTTCCAGCGCGTCACGCGCCACGATGGCGATGTTGTTGAAGATGCAGAATCCCATTGAATGATCTGGTTCGGCGTGATGTCCCGGCGGGCGGACGATGGCAAAAGCATTTCGGGCTGATCCGTTTAATACGACGCGCGAACAGCTCAAGGTCCCGCCCGAGGCGAGAAGCGCATCATCGAATGAAGTTTGAGTCACGAACGTCGGGGCATAATCAATGATCGCCGGGCCCTGTTTACATACATCTTCCAGGGACGCGATGAGTTCGGGATGATGCACGCGTGTGACTTCTGCGCGTGTCGTGGGCTTGGCATCCAGTTTTTGTGCGCCAAACGAATCAAGCCGCGGCTCCAATAGATCAAAGCGGCTGGGATGTTCAGGATGATCGGGATAAACATGTGCAGGTGATGGAACAAACGTATAAGCCGTCGTCATCGCAATGATTATATGCTTAAACGATTGTCAGGCGTGTCATTGACACGCCTGACAATCTTGAGGGGGACCACCGTCGGTGAGCATGGGGGGGACATGCGAACCGATTATCGGTGGTTGACACCTTATTTTTATACCAATAAGAGGGAGGGCAGGTGTCGTAAAGTTAATATACATCTGAATTGTCTATTTGACATTAAATGGGGATTAGAATTTGGATTTTAATTGTCTAAATTTTCACTCTCTCCGGCCAAATAACCTCAACCACTCATCCACTTCTTCTGACGATAACTTGCTGTCCGCATTTGACTTTGGTTTGGGCGGAGATGATTTCTTGAGCTGGTCTGCAAATTTTTCGGATGAGATCACATCGGCGTGAACGGTGCGCGCTGAAGCTTGGACCTCATGATCGGAACTGACCACCAACCAATTACGCGCGGCATGCCCCATTTTCTCGAGTTTGATTTTTATGGCGGCATCGGCCGTCGTTCCGATGCGAACAAAATGTGCGGTGACGATTCCAAATTTTTGTGTGCCTGCTTGGCCAACCGGCGCACCGTCAAAATAAACTTCCGCATTGCGACGTTCCCAACGGCAGAATTCCTGCAAGACACTGATGAGTTCCATCTCATCATCAGGCGAATCCAGTCGCAGGCCAAGTTTGGGAATCAAGTTATGGCCGTCAATCAAGTATGGCATGGCGTCCATTTTACTCCCTCGAACCGTTCAAAAGATTTCGCGTGTATAATAGAATCATTAGAAGTAAAGATGACAATAAAAAATAAACGATTTGGATTCATTTTATTGGTGACGATTTTCTTGTGGCTTGCGGATCAGTGAGCACGCCTTTGGGGCTTCCTTTCACGCCGACTATTGCTCCCGTTATACCAACTTCATCACCACCGACAACTACCGTCAGTTCATCAACTGCAACGAACGTTCCTCTTACCACAGTTCCATCAAATGTGTCATCTTTTCCTGATCCATCTGCCTATCATTGGACTCCGGTTGTATCAGGCTTGGCCTCGCCCATTGATATCCAATTTCCTGATGACGGTTCCGGGCGCATGTTCATCATCGAGCAGGATGGACGAATCCGCATTATCGAAAACGGACAGATGCTCGATCCTCCCTTTCTCGATATCATCTCAAAAGTGGAAAGTCTGGGCAACGAGCAGGGTTTGCTCGGCTTGGCCTTTCATCCGAACTTCAAACAGAATCCATACTTCTATGTCAATTATATCGATGTAAATGGGAATACCGTCATTGCCCGTTTCACAGCCAATGGCAATCTTGCTGATCCTGCCAGTGAAAAGGATTTGCTCCACATCCAACAACCATTTCCCAATCATAATGGCGGTGAGATGACATTCGGACCGGATGGATATCTTTACATGGGACTCGGCGATGGCGGCTCAGAGGGCGATCCAAATCAGAACGGACAGAATACGAATGTGTTGCTTGGCAAGATTCTGCGTATTGATGTGGATCATGGCAATCCGTATGCAATTCCAGCGGACAATCCCTTTGTCAACGGAGGCGGCAAAGCGGAAATTTGGGCCTACGGTTTGCGCAATCCATGGAGATTTTCATTCGACAAAGCAACCGGCGATCTCTATATCGGAGATGTCGGTCAGGATACCTGGGAAGAAGTGGACGTCGTCTCATCGCATTCAACCAGCTTGAACTTCGGATGGAATTATTATGAGGGAATGCATCCATATGCCGGCAACCCGCCTGCCGGAGTCAACTTTACATTTCCAGTGATGGAATATAACCATGCCGTCGGAGGTTGTGCCATCATCGGCGGATATGTTTATCGCGGTGCCATGACAGAATTGCAAGGTGTCTATTTTTATGGCGACGATTGTAGTGGAAAAATCTGGGGGTTGATCCACTCTAATAACGGCTGGCAGGCTCAAGTCTTGTTCGAGACCGGAGCAAATATCACAACGTTCGGGCAGGATCCATCCGGTGAAATCTATTTTGCCGACCGACGCGGCACGATATATCGGCTCAGTAAATAATCAAGAATATCGGGTATAGATTCGGCCTTTTTGGTCTCGAAGTGTGGTCGTTTGTCACTGGCAGATGTGACGCGTGTCACTGGCACTCACGTTGGACATCTCGTACACTAAGGATATAAGTCAGGAGATGTAAATGGCATTCCGCACCTGGCATGTAGATAAGATCAAGTATTGTGAGCTGGTTGGACATGAAGTCGCACTGGAAAATGAAGTGACCTATCCGGCCGAGCAGTTGCCCGATCAACCGCCGAGAGTGAACGCCCATCGTTGCTCCAATGCCCTGATCTGCAATCAAATGGATAAGCCCGGATGTATTTGGTGCGGCACCAATCCTGGCCGTCAACCCTTGTGATCATAGCAGGTTTTTCGAAACCTGCTTGACAATCTCTCTCTCCTCCCTCTAAGTTGGTCCTTGGCTACCCCGCGAGTGATCGCGGGGTAAGCCGTTAAATGGACTAATCATAAGTTCGGTGGCCGTACCAGCCAATTCTTGCATTCTCGCGGATATCGAAATCGGGAACATAAGGTTTGATATCAAGCAGGGCAGAACCATCCAACATGTCAACGCCTTCGATGTCGAGGCGGTTGCCTTCCACATGAAGTAGATGAACTATCGAGATTCCAATTGGATTGGGCCGGCAAGGATAACGCGTGGCAAAGATGCCGTGTTCCTGATCATCCAGAAAGGGTTTGACATGAAGGTTATAGCCTTGCGGGCATCCGATCAAGTACAACAGAAATATGTGTGAGAACCCATCCAAATCGCGCAGCCCGGCAACAAACTGCGGAAACACTTCCGCGCTCCCGACAGCAGTCGAGCGTGAGGATTGGATGGGCGCCTGGGATGGTTCAATAAACGGGGAATGAATGATGCCAATGGAGCCCAAGGTAATGTCCATGTTTTCTCCTGAATGCATATCACGCAAAAATAAATGGTGGTTCGATATAAATCAGTATTGTCTCTAAAACTGATTGGGTTCTTCAAGTTTTCTTAGAAGAGCCAGAAATACGAGTGAGACAGCCAACAACATCACGGATAATACTAAAGCGATATGAATGTTTTCCTCGAAGCCGATATAGATCGCCAGTGGCATGGTTTGAGTCTTGCCCTCCAAATTCCCCGCAAAAAGTATGGTCGCTCCAAATTCTCCTAAAGCCCGAGTCCAAGCTAGGATGATTCCGGTCAACAAGGCGCGGCCAGCCAAAGGAATCATGATATATCGAAACACTTGCCATTCATTAGCCCCTTCGATGCGGGCTGCTTCCTGTTGTTGTGGATCAATGGCAGAAAAACCGATCCTGGCGGAACGAACTAAAAATGGCGCAGAGACAAAGGTCTGCGCTATTACCACTGCTCCCGTTGTGAAGGGTATGGTAATACCAATCGCGTTTAGCCACGTTCCAAAAATCCCCATTCTTCCGAAGGCCATTAATAACGCGATGCCAGCCACTGCAGGGGGCAGGACAACCGGCAAATCCACCAGCATGTCGATCAATGCGCGACCGGAAAATTTCCAATGCGCTAGAAGATAAGCAAGAGGCGTGCCGGTCAACAACGCCAGACCCACACTGATACTGCTGGTCAGCAGGCTGAGTCTAAGCGCACTGATAGCATTCTCAGAAAGTATGTAAGTAAAAAAATCCCTGCCAATCGAGCGCCAGACCAGCGCGAAGAGCGGCAGGCCGATCAGGCCAATCAATACCAGGCTGGGTACGATAAATACCCAGCCTGGCGAATTTTTTGTTCGACTTCGATGATATAAACGATGCATGGAATTCGCTAATCGTTTATTGGGCGGGAGAGAACCCCCATTTCTTCATCACAGCCTGCCCATCCGCCGAGAGGACGTATGCAACGAAAGCCGAGGCCAGCTCCGAATGGGGTGCCTTCTCCAGGGCCGCGATCGGATACTGGGCAATCACATTGTAGTTTGCCGGAATTGAAATAGTCTTTAAATCCGGTGCGGCGAGCGCATCCGTGACATAAACAACACCAGCGTCTGCCTCGCCTTGATCCACCTTGGCGACCACCTGCTTGACATCGGTTTCATTCGAAACAACATTGGCTAGCACCTTCGTGCTGAAATCGGTTCCGTACGTTGGATCCTTACTCATGTTGGTTAAGATCTCGCGCGTGTAGTTTCCAGCCGGAACGGAAGGATCTTCCAGGACCAACTTCAGTCCGGGCTTGGCTAAATCCTGAAGAGTCTGAACATTGGCTGGATTGCCCGGAGGCAGAATTACTTGGAGCAGGTTGGTTGCGAAATCCTTATAGCCTGAAGCAACCAGGTTCGCTGTAACCAACGCATCCATATTCTTATGGTCAGCTGATGCGAACACATCCGCGGGAGCTCCCTGCTCGATCTGCGTGACCAGCACCTGAGAGCCAGCAAAACTAAATTTAACGGTCACGCCGGGATTCGCGGCCTCAAAAGCTTTTCCCATATCACCAAACGCGCCGGTTAGTGACGCGGCGGCAAAGACGGTCAATGTTTGCGGCGCGGTTGTGGATGTCGGAGCCGCGGTTGGCGTGTCCATTGCCATCGAAGGCATTGCGGTAGGCATTGCGGTAGGCATGGCCGTCGGCGTGGTGGCTGGCGCGCATGCGGAAAATACCATCGCAAATGCAACCATTAAACCAAACAACAAAGTAAAACGTTTCATCTTTTTCTCCTAGAGAAGAATTTGCTCACCGCTATGGGCTGAGTTATAGCCCGTCAGCGAATTGAGTTCAGTGCGAAAAGCCGCGGTTTGTAAATAATCGAGCAGAGGCGAGATAAACTCCTCGTTCTCGCGCGGCAGGACGAGATCGTATCGTTCTTCAAACAATGGAATGAAATCGAGATGGTGTTGATGCGCGGCGGCCTGGATGCCCAATGTGACATCGGCCTGACCCGCTTCGATCAGCGACGCAGACTCACTGTGTGTTTTGGCGATTCGATCATAGCCCCTGATTTGCTTTGCATCCAATCTCAGGCGTTTGAGTTCCGCATCGAACCACAGACGTGTGCCTGATCCAGCCTCCCGATTCACAAAGCGCATCCCATTGCGGGCAATGTCTTGAATCCTTTTGATCGATTTTGGATTTCCCGGTCTTACCAGCAAGCCCTGTGTGCGATAAGCCAGCGTGACCAATTCCACGGCGCGGTCCGGAAAGAGATGGCGAACCGTCGAGGCGTTGTATTGGCCATCTTCATCGAGAATATGTGAGCCGGAAAACTGGCATAGCCCCTGGCGCAGATTAACAAGACCATCCAACGAGCCGACTGGAAAGTTCAATAAATGAAAATGTTCTTCCAGATGATGTCCGATGGATTCCAGCGCGAGGTCGTTACTGCTGGAGATCATCAGCGCAGATTTTTTTGTTTTCGGCAAAACCATTTGTTGAAGCAAAAAAGCACCTGCTTTGGCTCGATAATATTTTTCCGTCACTTTTCCAGTTTTGCGAACTTCAACCAGTTCAACGAGCCCCGCCAACTGAAGTGCGAGGATGTGGTGTCGAATCCAAGCCGGGGATTGTTTGAGGGTCCGCGCCAGGTGCGTGAGGGTGGCGGGGGATGCCATGAGCAGGGACAGGATTTTCATGCGGCGCGCGTCAGCCAGTAATTTGATCTGATTAAAAGCGCGCAGGGTTTCGATGTTATTCATACGATTAAGTTTTTCCTTAATTGTAAGTGATTATAACAGAAAACAACAGTAAGTTTGACAACCTCCTACCGGCATGATATAAAGCAGGCAATACTCGACCCGTTTATGATGACGGAATTTAAAGATTTATCGATTCTCGTTAAAGCGAAGGTATTGGACGAACCAGATGGAAGAAAAATGCTTGCGGTATTGAAAAATCGTTTTCCCAGCCTTCAACAAATTCTGGCGGTCTATGGATTAATATCGCTGATTGTTTATGGCTGGACCTTAATATGGTTTTTTTGGAAATTGCCGAGCTGGGAATATTTTATGACTATGGGGGAAATCGCAATCGTATTTGCTTATGCTATGGCGACCAATTTTTTAGAAAGCCTGACTGCATTATTAATGCCATTATTCCTTTGTGCCATTTTACCGGCAAAATGGTTCAAAGATTTTTTTCTGTCGAGGGCTTCCCCATTGGTAATCTTGGGCCTGGGATATATAATGTACATCTCTTCTCACATCGCTTCCAACAACGATAGTTACCCGGCGAATATCGTTCACCTGATTCCCGTCATCGGTCTTTTGATACTCATATTGAGCTTTCTGGCTGGAAGAATCCGTTTCTTGCGTAAGCTGTTCGAAGAACTTGCAGACCGAGCCATTATTTTCAGCTACATCTTTTTGCCTGTGGGTTTTATCTCTCTGCTGGTGGTTATTGCAAGGAATATTTTTAGGAGCTAATGGAATGCATCCTTTCAGCAGGCGTGATTTTTTGAAATTATCCGCATTAATACCTATCAGCGCTGTCCTCTCCCCGTTGGTAAAGAATGTCGTTTTTCCAAAAAGAGTTGGTCAGGATAACTCTCCGACCAATATCATCATTATTTTATTCGATGCAATGAGTGCCAGGAATTTATCGGTTTATGGTTACCCGCGCAACACGACGCCCAATCTAACTCGATTTGCCAACGGGGCGAATGTGTATCACTCCCATTACTCTGCCGGAAACTTCACAACTCCCGGAACGACTTCCCTGCTCACTGGCTTATATCCTTGGACACATCGAGCCATTAACATCTCGGGACTCATGGCGAGGAGCCTAACGAGCAGGAACATCTTTAATCTAGTTACAGGAAAATATAAGCGCTTAGCCTTTGCTCAGAACATATTCGCGAATTATATACTCAGCCAATTTCAATCGGACATTGATATTCGTCTTTCACCCTCCTCCTTCGATTTGGCAAACGGCATTGTCGGTGAGTGGTTCAAAAATGATCTATCGAGTGGCTATCGCTCATTTGACGACTTTCTTTTTAAGTTTGACGTCAATTCTTCCAATCCAGCCTCTGCGTCGCTTATTTTTGGCACTATTCAAAGGTTGTATTATCTGAGGCAGGTCATCCAGGCACAGAGTGCTTACTCGCAACAGTATCCTATAGGCTTGCCCAATACAGATAATTATCCAATTTATTATCGCATCGAAAATGTTTTCGACGGTTTGATTTCGAGTGTAAAAAATATCAAGACGCCGACCTTTGCCTATTTTCATGTTTACCCGCCCCATGAGCCATACCGGCCCAGTAAAGACTTCTTTACTTTATTCTTTGATAGCTATAAGCCGCTCTCAAAACCTCAACACGCCCTAGGCCACCAAGTGAGCCCCCAGGAAGAGCTAAAACAACGCAGACGATATGATGAATATGTCGCCGATGCGGATTCTCAATTTGGCCGTTTGTTAAATGTGCTTGAGCAGTCTGGCTTTCTTGAGAACAGCGCGATACTCGTCACTGCCGATCACGGTCAAATGTTTGAGAGGGGCGAACAGGGTCATTTTACGCCTTTGCTCTACGATCCTATACTTCGTGTTCCATTGCTGATCTCCACTCCCGGCCAGCAAAATAGAAACGATATCCATCAGCCGACCAACAGCGTGGATGTATTACCGACCCTCCTTCATTTATCCGATGTCCCAATCCCAGATTGGTGCGAAGGGACTTTGCTGCCCGGCTTAGGCGGAACCTACGATCCTCAAAGGAGTACATTCTCGATAGAGGCAAAGCTCAATCCGGCATTTGCGCCGCTCAAGACCGCCACCGTTGCCATGAGGAAGGGAGCCTATAAATTGATCCATTACTTGGGTTACGGGGAAAAATATGACGATGCTTATGAATTGTATGATCTAGAAAATGACATTGAAGAAATGGATGATTTATACTCAAGCGAGAGGGTCATTGCGTCACAGATGAAAGCAGAATTGCTGGAGGCTCTCAATGCATCAAATGCCCGCTTTAAGAGTTAACCTTTTCAATTACTTTTGAGGAAGGTTAAGGGGCGGTTGTACCGTTTAAGCGATACACGGTTGCGTTTCTGAAAGTGGTCTCAAGATGGTAATTGTTATCTATGAAACTTAATACTTGATCAATCTTAGCCGGCATATATGGCCACTCCTCATGAGCCTCAAGTTGAACCGCTCGCTTCTTCGGGTCAAGCGAAAGGTCCTTAGCATAATCCATGTCCACAATCAAGACTGGGCGATTCTTAGTGAGATCGAGAAGAGTTTGATCGCTAAGTTGACCCGGAAAATTTGTATCGAATAATTGAGGATAGGTGAGGTAGACGATCGGCGAAGCGCGATGTGCCATTAGATTCTCACCGGGAAATCCGCCCCAGAATAAAACAGAATCACTAGGCTTGGTGTTATTTTCGACATAGACGGATATGACCGAATCGCGTTCCACCTCGGAACGGCTCAGAAGATTTGTAAACGAGTTCCAATATTGAGTGGCAAGACCGCTAAAAGCAAAAATAGCAAGGGCAACTATCAATCCGAAAGCAAGATAATAAGATTCGGTAAATTTTAAATCTTTATATTTTTGTATCCAATTATGGATGTTGTAAAAAACCAATCCAGTCAACAACGCAATGAAAGGAAGCCAGTTGACAAAATAGTGTCCATAGTTTCTTTGCGCTGGATCGGTAACTACCACCGCAAACGGACATCCAATCAATAAAAAGAGCAGTATCGCAGGAGGCTTCGATTTGGTGGTCCATTGAGCAATGAGTAAAATCAACACCATGCCATAGCCGATCAATCCTACCCACGCGTCAAAGCCCAGATTTTGTATCCCAGCTGCAATGGCAGGCGTACTGCTTAATTTTGTTCCACTGTATGTAAAATTGTAGGTAATGGACGCGTCAAACATCGCTTTGAAGATCCCCAGCGACCAGAAATAAATGGATGTGATCAGGATGGGTATTAACGCACCGATTCCCATCCAAACGAGTTGTCGAAGAAGGACGCGGAAGTTTCGCTGGATGATCCAGATCAACCACAGAGTCAACACGATGGCAGTTTCCACCATGGCGTTGTTGGCGCGGAATAAAAAGCTGATTGAAAAAGCCAGCCCGATGATCAAACCATCCATATAATTATCTGGAGATTCAGCAAGTCTCAGAAAAATAATCAGGGCAAGGAAGTGAAGCGGAAGCGGAAATTCTTCAGTGATATTCCCGCCCTGGAGTGTGATATTCAGTCCGAAGGTCCAGATGGCGATCGCACATAAAGCCGGAAACACGCCCCATAGTTTTTTCATCAAGATATACGATAACCATATTGCCACCGCTAAACAAATAAATTCTATCGCCCAAATTCCCCATCGCAGGCCATGCGCCGCCCAAAGTCCGAGCGCATCCACGTAAAAAATGGCAGGGGGTTTGGACTCCCATGCATCTTTATATGGCAACTTCCCCAACAGGATTTGCTGACCAATGTATTCGTAAACTCCCTCATCCCGATTTAGCAAGGTAATGCCGGGATTTGCTTGAGATAATACGATCAATGTTAGCAATCCAATTAAACCTGCCAGTAAAAAATTACCGAGGATGGAAATTCTACGGGAAGCCACGGATGGATTATCTGCCATATACGCCAAACTGCTGATTGAATTTGTAATTATAACCGTTTGATGAACGATGTTTCTATTACGGATTTAAGTCATAAAGATATACATTCGCACCCTGAGCTTGAAACTGACCCTCCAGCCTGCCAAATTGGTCAAGATACTTAACGTAAAAAGCTTCCTTGTTTCGGGTGCAACCACCACAATCAACAATATGAGAAAATATGATCCAAACCCGGTTGCTCCCTTTAAGTTGATTTACCTGATTATAGAATTGTCGAAGGGCCTGAGCGTGGGAGGGTCAGTGCCGGTGATGACTTGGCCCGTTTCTAACCCATAGAACGGCGCATAGTAATTGAAGGATGGTCTGGCTCCATGAAAAACGTAAACAATATCGTTCGGGGACCTGTTCGCTGCAACATATTGCAAAACGGGTTTAATATTCTCGCCCATAGACGGTGCAAGAAAGTTTTGAAGTGCATTGTTGGCCGGCACCCAAAGCGTTGATAGGGCGATACATCCAAAAACTATAACCGCCATGGTTCCATTCAATTTTCGAACAAGCCAGTAAATTTGACTGAGACCTTCGGAAATCAACAGTATGAATAATGGAGCGAGAAAGAGCATCAACCGATCGTCCAGTGGATATTTTTGCAGGGCGGCTGCTATCAAAGCCAAGCCAAAGGGCAGTAACACGATCATGGCGGTGTTGCGATTCCGAGATAACAAACCCACTGTGCCGATCAATGCCAAAGCAGAACCCGTGATCGTCAGGTATCGAGAATCCAGACCCAGGCTGGCATCCAACAGCAAGAGATAGGTTTTGCCAAACCAGTTGAAATTACTCCAGGGTGGTAGTGGCATGAAGCCATGCTGCCAATAATTTTGCAGGACAGTATCTGCTGTCAGATATTGAAGCGAGACAAAGTAAACAGCTGCCAGTGAAGCCATCCACAAGACGCCCAAGCCTAAGGTCCAGGCAAGAGACGTATAGGCTTTTCGATTCAGTGTATCAAAGGCCAGCGTCAATCCAATTCCCCCCAGAATAAATATCGAAGGATGCGACGTCCAAATCGCGATCAAGCCGGTGACGCCCAGCAAGAGAAAGTCAGCCAGGCGTCCGTCATCCTTGAGGCAACGAAACGCCAGATACATCAGCAATAAAGCAATCATCGCGTCGCTGGAATATTGTTTGAGTTCGGAGGAATAATAGATCAACTCCAATGAAACGGCAAACAAAAGGACGGCGAATAAACCGGTTGTGCCGAAATATTGGCGGGCAATGAGATAGATCAAGTACAGAGCCAGCAAGCCGGAGAGGAGCGGGAATAATCGCAGGATGTAGTCTTTGTTCCCCAGAAGGACAAGAAACGACTTCTCGATAAACAAAAAAACAATCGGGGCGCCTTGCTCGTAATCCAGTGGCTGGGTCAGACCGCTGAATGTACGGTTGACCAGATTGAGCGCCAGATTGGCTTCGTCATACCAGAGGGAACGGTCGGCAAGATATTGGCGGAGTTGCAGAACGGTTCCCAGCGCGATAAACAGCCATCCGATATAATCTGGCTTGACGGACAATTTCAATCGGTTCCAAATCGTGTTCATGACTCTATCTCGAGAATCTGATTTTACTATATCGCTTTCCGTTCTCGTGCTGCGATTTGACATTCGCTTCTCGGCATGATAAACTCTCGCAACAAAATATACTCATCCAGAGAGACTGAGGGACCGACCCGATGAAGCCTCGGCAACCGCTCGAACGAGCAGGTGCCAATTTCGGCAGACAACACGTCTGGGAGATGAGAGCTGACCATGTTATTATGTCGCCTCTCATTTCGAGAGGCGATTTTGTTGCAAGTGATGTAAAGATAAAATGATGAAGTTCAGCGTGCCGACCTTTAGTCATGATTTTATTTTGTGGCTATGGTCAAAGAATCAGGAGACTTAACCATGAAACCAAATGAGATCCGCACGGTGTTTAAATACGGCGATTGGGCTTTTGAGAAAGTGTGGGACTGCGTGATGCAATTGACTGATGAACAATTCGTGGGAGACCTTGATTATTCACGCGGCTCCATTCGCAATCATGTTATCCACATCATGAGTACCACACAACGCTGGATTATCCGCATCAATGGCAGTGAAATGCCTCCGCGTCTTGCTTTTGATGATTTTCTCACCCGCATCGTAACCAAAGCCAAATGGGATGAACTGCGCACCGAAGCGTTGAAATATATCTCCACGTTGAGCGAAGCTGACCTGGATGGCAAAGTTACTTGGCAAATGCCTGACCGTAACATGACTGCTGAGAACGCGCGCTGGGAAATTCTAATGCACATTGCCAATCATGCCACCGATCACCGCGCTCAAATCTTAGCGATGCTCAATCAACATTTTGACATCAAGACACCGGAACAGGACTTTCTTTTCTATTTACTAGAAGCAAAGTAATGTGTATCAATGTCTCCAATGTTGCACAAACGTTTTCATTGGCGGCCTCTCGTGTGGGAGTAGTATCGACAAGAATAGATATGAGGAGATTTAATGATGAATCAAAAGTATACAAATCGAAAATACCTCGACGCCCTTGAAAAGAAAGTCCTCGTCTTTGACGGTGCAATGGGAACTAGCCTGCAAAACCAACATCTCACCGCTGAGCATTTTGGCGGTGAGCAATACAACGGCTGCAACGATTACCTAGTCATCTCATATCCCGAAGCCGTGGAAAAAGTCCATCGTTCGTTCCTCGAGGTCGGCGTGGATGTGATCGAGACGAACACTTTCCGCTCGAATTGAATCACGATGAAGGAATACAAACTGCAAGACCGCGTGATCGAGATCAACGAAACTGCCGCGCGTCTCGCGCGTCGACTCGCAGATGAATATTCACAAATCAAAAATCAGAAATCAGAAATTCAAAATCGCTTTGTCGCTGGTTCCATCGGTCCCTCGGGCAAACTTCCCTCGGCCAGCGATCCCGAACTCTCCAACGTCAGCTTCGATGAACTCGCTGATGTTTTTCGCGAACAAGCCCTCGGTCTGATCCGCGGCGGCGTGGATCTGCTTCTCATCGAAACTTCGCAAGACATTCTCGAAGTCAAAGCTGCCATCACCGGCATTCATAAAGCGTTCGACGAGACTCAAATCTTTTTGGCGATCCAGGCTCAGGTCACGCTCGATACGACCGGACGCATGTTGCTCGGCACGAACGTCGAAGCCGCGCTTGCCATCCTCGAAGGTCTCGGCATCGATGTCATCGGTCTCAACTGTTCCACCGGACCCGAGCACATGCGCGAGCCCATCCGCATCCTCGGCGAACAATCCACGCTTCCCGTTTCGTGCATTCCCAACGCCGGACTTCCGCTCAACGTGGATGGTCAAGCTGTGTATCCGCTCGAGCCTGAACCGTTTGCGAATGATCTTTATGAATTCGTGACCAAGCACAACATTTCAATTGTCGGCGGATGTTGCGGGACGACTCCTGAACACTTGAAATTGCTGGTGGATAAATTGAACGCGCATCCGCATCCGGCGCGCCCGCATTATTCGGATCCGAAGCTGGCTTCCGCCATGTCGGCGACTCTCATGCGACAAAATCCTCCGCCAACCCTGCTCGGTGAACGCTGTAATGCACAAGGCTCGCGCAAATTCAAGAAGATGCTGCTTGAGGAAGATTACGATGGCATATTGGAATTGGCGCGCGATCAAGTCAACGGCGGCGCGCACGCCCTCGACATTTCCTGCGCGGTCACCGAACGCCCCGACGAAGTTGAACTGATGCGCAAGGTTGTCAAGAAACTTGAAATGGGTGTGGATGTTCCTTTGGTCATTGATACAACTGAACTCGATGTCCTTGAAACCGCATTGAAGACCGCGCCCGGACGGTGTTTGATTAATTCAACACACCTCGAAGCCGGTCGCACCAAAGCTGATAAAGTTTTCAAGCTCGCCAAAGAACATAATGCCGCGGTCATCGTATTGACTATTGATGAAAATGGCATGGCCAAGACGCGTGAGAAAAAATTGGAAGTTGCTAAACGCATCTATGATATTGCAGTCAATGAACATGGCTTGAAACCAGACGATTTGGTTTACGATGCGCTGACATTCACGCTGGCCACCGGCGATGCAGAGTTCATCAACTCCGCGATTGAAACCATCGAAGGCATTCGACTCATCAAACAAAATCTACCCGGCGTGATGGCATCACTGGGTGTGAGCAATCTTTCATTTGGTCTCGCGCCGCAAGCGCGACCCGTATTGAATTCGGTGATGCTCTATCACTGCGTGCAAGCCGGTCTCGATATGGCAATCGTCAATCCTGCGCAGGTCAAACCTTATGTAGAAATCGATGCAAACGAACGCGAATTGGCAGAGGATTTGATCTTCAATCGCCGCACCGACGCGCTGCAAAGATATATCGAATATTATGAAAAGGTCACGCCCACCGAACAAGCGGCCGCGTTGAATTCCCACCGAAGGTATGACGCCGGAACAGCGTTTGCATTGGTCGATTCTCCATCGTCACAAAGAAGGCGTCGAAGCGGATATTGATGCCATTGTCAATCGCGGCGACTTCCCAACGAAGCACGAAGCCGCGGTCCACACACTGAATACTGTTTTACTTCCTGCCATGAAAGAAGTCGGCGACAAATTCGGCGCAGGCGAATTGATCTTGCCCTTCGTGCTTCAATCCGCCGAGGTGATGAAGAAGACCGTTTCACATCTTGAAAATTATCTCGAAAAGAAAGAGGGAGTTACCAAAGGTACAGTGGTCATTGCCACAGTTTATGGTGATGTGCATGATATTGGCAAAAACCTTGTCAAAACGATTCTTGCAAACAACGGCTATACCGTTATTGACCTTGGCAAGCAAGTCCCCGCAGAGACCATTATTACCAAAGCCGTTGAAGTCAACGCTACCGCAATTGGTCTGAGCGCGTTGCTTGTTTCCACATCCAAGCAAATGCCGCTCATCATCAATGAGCTTCATCGCCGCGGACTCAAATTCCCGGTGCTGGTTGGCGGTGCGGCGATCAATCGCCGCTTTGGAAGAAGAATCTTGTTTGCTGAAGATAGCAATGCGTACGAGTTGGGAGTCTTTTACTGCAAGGATGCGTTCGAGGGACTCGAAACAATGGATCAACTTATTGACCCTGAACGTAAACCTGTGTTGCTCGAACAAGTTCGCAAGGAAGCGGACCTCGAAATGGGACGCGCCTCCCAAACGCCTGAATACCGCAAAGCAACGGCGACCCGCTCCTCGGTCCAGCCTGAACCGATCAATCCTCCGCTCAAGTGGGGACAGCGCGTTGTCAAAGATATGCCGCTCGAAATCGTATTGAAGCATCTTAGCCTCAATGAGTTATATCGTTTGTCGTGGGGTGCGAAAAATTCGCACGGTGCGGAGTGGGAAAAACTCAGAGCCGAATTCGATACGCGATTGGAGAAGATGACCAAAGATGTGTTGCGTCTGAAATGGCTCAAGCCGCAGGGCGTCTACGGATTCTTCCCTTGCCAATCCGATGGCGATGAATTGATCATCTATGATCCCAATACCACCAACTCGGCTTCACCGGATGCTTTGACACGCTTTGCTTGCCCGCGCCAGCCTTACGATGATCATCTTGCACTATCTGATTATTTTGCTTCGGTTGAAACAGGCAAGATGGATGTGGTTGCATTTCAAGTTGTGACGGTTGGACAGGAAGCCACAGAACGCTTTGATAAATTGCAAAGCGGTGGAGATTACTCGGAAGCCTATTTTACACATGGCCTCGCTGTTCAAACTGCTGAAGCAGCTGCCGATTATTTGCACCAACACATCCGCCGCGAATTGGGAATCGGCGAAGAGCAGGGCAAACGTTATTCATGGGGCTATCCTGCCATTCCGGAGCTCGAAGATCATGAGAAAGTCTTTAAGCTGTTGCCAGCTGTTGAAACAGAACTCGGCATAACTCTCTCCGCCGCGTATCAGCTGATTCCCGAACAATCCACGGCGGCAATCATTGTGCATCATTCGCAAGCCAAGTATTATTCGGTCGGCGAAAGCCGGGTAGAACAATTGATGAAGAACTAACAGGAACGAGAAATTCGATGTTGAAAAAAATACTCTCCTATGAATACACTCCGATCATTGTTCTGTTGACCTTGTGTTTCATAGTGGGAATCTTTACAGTAAAAGATTACGGTGAAAGTTGGGATGAACCGCCTATCTATGATTATGCTGATTACTCTTTCCAAGCATATCAGTATATTTTACATCCTCAGGATTTGCAATTATTTCCCACTTTTTCCATGAACCTGAATGTTTATGGGCCGGCATATTTCATGGTCGTTGATGGTTCATCCAACATAATCAAATTGGTAGATCCGTCCCTTTCGATCATCGTAGCCCGGCATTTTGTATACTTTATTACATTTCTAATATCCATCCTGATATTGTATTTATTGTCGAGACGCTGGACAAGCAAGTGGGCGGCATTTGGCGCTGCGCTTTTGTTTTTATCTCAGCCGCTGCTCTGGGGACATTCTTTTATGAATCCTAAAGACCTTCCCTTCATGGTGTTTTTCCTAGCCAGTATCTATTTCGGTCTTCAAATGCTAGATGCCTCTCAGAACTCAAAATGGAAATGGCTCATCCCAGCCGGGATCGTATTAGGATTAGCGATTTCCATCCGAGTGATCGGCCCTTTGGCAGGTTTTCTCATTCTGATCTATGCAGTCATCAAATTTCCACGAAAAATATTAACTGTCATTCCTTATTATTCCCTGATCGCAGGCATCACTACATACTTGACCTGGCCTTATTTATGGAAAGCACCGATTGCCAACTTTTTCGCTAGCATTAGAGTCATGTCCGATTTTCCTGAAACGGCCCTGGTTCTATTTATGGGAAGATTATATCCAGCGAATCAATTGCCTCGAATATTTTTCCCCACAGTGCTCGGTTTACAATTGACTGAACCCGCGCTGATCCTCATCACTATCGGTTTTGCAGTTTCACTGTGGCTTTTCATCAAAGGTAAATCCAGAGAACCGATCCTGTTGTTTGGGGGATGGTTTCTGGCTCCAGCTCTATGGATCATTCTTTCGCACAGCGTTCTATATGATAATGCTCGTCAACTATTATTTCTCTGGCCTCCACTCTTTGTGCTCGCCGGTATGGGAATTGATCTGTTAATGTCCTTTGTCAAACTTTCCATCTTAAACGCGGTATTATTGATTGTCTTGGTTGTGCCCGGCATTTATGACTGTATACAACTCCATCCTTATGAGTATATATATTACAACAGCTTGATCGGAGGCATATCAGGAGCCTATCGTAAATTCGAGTTGGATTATTGGGCGACCTCCTTCCAGAAATCTATACAGTACATCAATGAGCAGGCAGAACCCGGAGCGACCATTGCGATGGCTAGTGGTAGCAGACAAGTTGTTGCAGATTATGCCAGACCCGACCTTTCAATCGGCATCACTAATAATTTGAACGTACCTCAAGACCGAACCTACTATATACTTTCTTCAACGCGCGCAAATCAAGACCTTACTTATTGTAAGAACATTAAAATAGTCTTTGCAGTGCAAAGAGACGGGGCTATCCTGTCTTATGTAAAACAAGTAGCCCCTGGGCAAACCTGCCACTAGAGATGTACACATATTAAAGAATTTCAAGTACTCCAGCCATATGTCAATTGAGTGCTTAAAAATTCACGGCGATCATTGTGCATCATGTTCAAGCTAAGTATTATTCGTCGGTGGGAACCGCGTGGAATCATTGATGAAGTAAGATTAACTGCATAATGAAAAAATTCTTTCGTTCCGAACGTTTTCCCATTATCGCCCTGCTGATCGTCATTTTTATGATCGGTTTGTTCACACTGACGAACTATGGCGAGTCATGGGATGAACTTCAATTCTTCAAATATGCCAATCACGCGCTGGCCTCTTACACAACCTGGCTGACCAGTGCACAGATCATCATCACCGGCAACACATACGACAACTATGGTCCGGCCTTCGTCATGTTCACGGCGTTAGTTGCGCGCGGGCTCAACGCCATCCATCCGGGCTGGATCATCTCTGATCTTCGCCATCTCGTTTACTTCATCACCTTCGTCGTGGGCATCTATGCATTCTATGTTCTCGCCTGTCGCTGGATGAGCGGATGGGCGGCGTTCGCCGCGACGCTTCTCTTCACCGCCCAGCCTGTTTTTTGGGGACATGCCTTTATCAGCCCGAAGGATATTCCCTTCCTCAGCGCGTTCCTCGTTAGCCTTGTTTTGGGGTTGCGCATGGCAGAATCGCAGCCCGAAATAACTGGACGACCACCGCGCGCGTTGATCTTGATCACCGGCTTCTGGATTTTTTCTCTGCTGTTCTTTTTCTTCACCCCTCAAATCCTGGATAATGGGCTGGCCGCGCTGATCCGAAACGCATCTTCTCAGCCCCAAAGTTTTTTCGGCGATCTGCTCCGAAACTTCTCCTCCAGCTTTGGCAGAACCAAGCCTGATATATATATCCAAGAAGCCTTGATTGTTTTGATCTGGCTTAAGCTGATTTATCTAATCATCAGTGCGATTTTAATCGGCTTTTTATGTCGAAAAAAATTCCCTGAAGTTTTTAAACTTTTCAGTTGGAATATTCTATGGGCTGGCATTGCACTTGGTTTGACAACTTCCATTCGCATCCTTGGCCCTTTGGTTGGACTCTTGGTCGCGATCTACGCCTGGCAAAAAATGGGCAAAAAATCATGGCCGATGCTTTTTATATATGCAGGCATCGCACTGGTCGTAATGCTTGCCACGTGGCCCTATCTTTGGCCTAATCCAGTAGCGCGTTTGATTGAGAGCTGGCATGTCATGTCGCAATATCCGTGGCCGGGACAAGTGCTATTCAACGGGCAGTATTATCATTCTGCCGATTTGCCTCGTTTGTATCTGCCGGTATTGCTTGCCATCCAAATCACGGAGCCAATATGGCCGTTGTTCTTTTTGAGTTTGGCTTTGCTTTGGAAAAAGAAATATCTTTTGATTGCCACCCTGCTATGGTTTGTCCTGCCATTGGCCGCATTGATTATTTCACGGTCGCCGTTGTACGATAATTTTCGCCAGGTCATTTTCGTCCTGCCGCCGGTATTCTTTGTCTGCGGCCTGGGCGTGGACTGGCTCTTTCGACGCCTCCGCCAGCCCAGCGTCCGAGGCTTGATCATGGCTGCGCTGGTTCTTCCCGGAATTGTTGCAGGCATTCAATTACATCCGTACGAGTATATTTATTACAACAGCTTTATTGGCGGTGTGCCCGGTGCACAGGGGCGCTTTGAGTTGGATTACTGGGCTACATCCTATCGAGCCGCAATGAATTATGTCAACGGCATTGCGCCTGCCAATGGAAAAATTTTTGTCGCGGGTCCATCGTATATCGCTGCCATCTATAAGCGTAATGATCTTAGGATTTATATGGATATTGATATGAACACCCAGGTCTTTGATTATGCCATCATCACGACGCGTTATGGCGTGGATAAAACTGATTTTCCAAATGCACTGGTGATTGATACTATCGAGCGCGAGGGCGTTCCCTTAACTGTAATCAAGAAGATTGGACATTGAGATGAATTTATTGGAACAATTGAAAAGTAGCACTGTATTAGCGGATGGCGCGATGGGCACGATGTTGCACAGCCGCGGCATCAGCTTTGAAAAATGTTTCGATGAATTGAATCTCACCAATCCCAGCGCGGTTGCGGCAATCCATCGAGAATATATCGAAGCGGGCGCACAGCTCATATTGACCAACACCTTTGGGGCAAATCGCTTCAAGCTAAGCAAACATGGATTGGGTCAGAAAATCGTTGAAATCAACAAGGCGGGCGTGGAACTTGCCAAGCGTGTCGCCGCGGCTTCCTTCAAGGATGTTTTGATCGCCGGGGATGTTGGACCCCTAGGTGTACGCATCGCACCGTTTGGGCGCGTCAAACCGGAACAAGCGCGCCTGGCGTTTGCTGAACAGATCCAAGCGTTGTGTGAAGCGGGAGCGGATTTGATCGTGATCGAAACGATGAGCGATCTCTATGAAATTCAGGAAGCTATCAAAGCTGCGAAAAATGTAGGGGCGGATGGCCATCTGCCCTTACCTGTGGTTGCTTCTGTCACCTTCACGCGCGATGACCGAACCTTGTTGGGCGACGATCCGATGAAGGTGGCGCGCACGCTCCACGAATTTGGCGCGGATGTAATCGGCGTCAATTGTTCAGGCGGCCCCGCGCAACTTTTAAGATTGCTAAAGCAGATGCATCAAGCTATCCCCGCTGGAAAGTTTTGGGTCAAGCCGAATGCAGGCTGGCCCGAACAAGTCGGCGGACGCATCATGTATCCGGCTGATCCGGATTACTTCGGCGATTATGCGCTTTCTTTCCGCGAAGCCGGTGCGAGCATTGTCGGCGGATGCTGCGGCACCACGCCTCAACATATCGCGGCGATGAGAAAAGCGCTCGATACTGCACCGCAAATCAATCCATCGCATATCACGATGATGCCTGCTGAAGAAATCAGCGAGATGGCGAAGGAGCAGCCGACTCAATTCGCGCAAAAACTTGCACAAGGAAAATTTGTCATCTCGATTGAAATGGATCCGCCGCGCGGACTCTCGACTCATAAACTCATCGCGGGCGCTTCGCTCATGACTGAAGCCGGTGCGGACGTTATCAATGTTGCTGATTCCCCGATGGCGCGTATGAGAATGTCGGCGTGGGCAGTATGCGATGTGGTACAGCGCCGCGTCAACGTGGAGACCACGCTTCATTTCCCGACGCGCGGACGAAACTTATTGCGCGTTCAAGGTGATCTATTAGCCGCGCACGCGCTGGGCATCCGCAATGTGTTCGTCATCATGGGCGACCCAACTGCGGTCGGTGATTATCCCGAAGCGATGGACAATTACGATCTTGTGCCATCAGGTTTGATCAAACTGATCAAGCAGGGATTCAACGAAGGCGTGGATCATTCCGGGACGAGCATCGGCCAACCGACCAATTTCTTTGTCGGCGCGGCATTGAATTTAGGCGCGCCCGAACCGGAGCGGGAGACGCAGAATCTGCGGAGAAAGATTCGAGCGGGTGCAGATTTCTTTTAACGCAGCCCATTTATCGCCCTGAAGATGGAAGCGGATTTTTATCGGCTTATGAAAAAAAGAATGGGGAATTGGAAAAGCCGATATTGGTCGGCATCCTGCCGTTGGTCAGTTTGAAACATGCCAACTTTTTGAATCATGAAGTCCCCGGCATTGCCATTCCGGATAAAATTATTCAGCGGATGGAACGGGCTGGCGAAGACGCCGCGGAAGAGGGCATACGTATCGCGGTAGAATTGATCGAACAAATCAAACCGTGGGCACATGGTGTTTACATTATGCCGCAATTCAGCCGCTTTGATTTGATTGCAGAGATTATTGAGAAAGTAAAAGAACAGAGATGAACATCAGGTTTATCTTGCAGCGAGTGATGATCGCTGGAATCATTTTGACGAGCATTTATTTTGGCGTTCAAAATGTCCGCGCCGCCATTGCGGTTGGAAATCTTAACAGTGATCCTGTCACAAAATGGGAAGTTCGTTTTAATGCGGTTAAAAAACTTTTGCCCTTCAAGCGCGGCGTGGTCGGCTATCTGACGAACTCCGATGTGCCCGGCGCAATCTACGATGCCAACAATGAACAGGGAGAATATACGCTCACCCAATACACCATGTCGCCCATCATTCTGGTGCGCGGCGACAAAGAAGAATGGACGATAGCCAGCTTGAATAGCAAGGCATATCAAATCTGGAGCCAATCCAATCACGGCCAGTTTCGCGTCTTTCCGCTGAAAGATGATTTATATTTGCTTCAGAGGCTGGCTCCATGACTTTGTTATCCATCCTAGTATTTTTGCCATCGATATTGGCTGGCTTGTTGATTGTCCATTTGCTGTGGCCAGAACGCGGCTGGAAAGTTTTTTGGGTCAAAATATTCCTCGGCATCGGTCTAGGGCTTGGACAAGCCTCGTTGTTGGATTTTGTTTATATGCTATTGTTCTCCACGGAGAATAGGTTTTTCTTTGTGCAACTGGCACTCTTTGCTGGATTGTTGATTGTGGTCATCATACGCGAAAGAAAAAATCTTCGACTCACTCTTCCCCCGGTTCAATTGAGTTGTTGGCAAATCATATTGCTTGCAGGATTATTAATAGTAATCATATTATCCGCACTGAGCGCGGTCAATGTGTGGGCGCGCGAACCGCACGGCGCCTGGGACGCATGGATGATGTACAACCGCGCCGCGCGCTTCATTTATCGCGACCCAGCCGGTTGGTTGGGATCGTTCTCGCGGCAAATGGATCCAATCTTCCACGCGGATTATCCATTGCAACTCGGCATGGATATTGCCTGGGCGTGGCAAGCGGTGGGTCAGGAAACCCAGCGTACTCCCATTGTACTAAGCGGACTCTTTATGCTAGCCTGTGCGGGATTGCTCGGCGCTTCCCTTAACTTGACAAAGAGTCTTGGTCAGGCGAGCATCAGTTTGATCCTCCTGCTCGGCTCATCCCTGATCGGGAATGAAGGCGCTGCGCAACGAGCCGATCTTCCATTAGCATATTTTTTTCTTGGAACAATCGTATTGATCTATTTATATGCCACATCGAAGAAACCAGAGTTGTTGATATTGGCGGGCTTCATGGCAGGGATCGCGACTTGGACAAAAAATGAAGGCAGTCTCTTTGCACTTGTCACATTGCCTGCATTATTCATCGCCTTCTTCCGTCAAAAACCTTGGCGCATCCTCGGATGGTATGCGTTGGGTTTGGCTTTCCCACTAATCATCGTGCTCTACTTCAAAGAATTTCTTGCGCCGCCCAGCGATGTGCTGGGCAACGGCATCACGCGCTCGATCCAGCAAGCATTGGATTTGTCCCGGCACATTACCATCTTAAAATCTTTTGGCGCGGACTTCCTTTCGTTCGGCGGATGGGGCATTGGCATTCTGCCCATCCTGCTCGTCTATGCTCTGATCTTCAAACTTGCTCCATCATTGGAACTTCGGTCTGCTTACCTTGCCATCGGTTTGATTCTCATCCTACAAACCATCGGTTATTATGGAATCTATTTGATCACGCCTTATGATTTGCAATGGCACATTGATTTTTCCCTCAGCCGACTCGTGTTTCAACTCTATGTGCCGTTTCTCTTTTTGTTCTTCACGATGGTTACAGACGTTGAGAAGGCATTAGCGGTAAAATAGTCATCAAATGCTGCTCGCTATTGATGTTGGCAATACAAACCTAACCCTCGGTCTTTACGAAGACAAACAGCTTGGTTCGCATTGGCGCCTTGCCACTGACCAGGCGCGCATGCCCGATGAATATGGTCTGCAGTTGTTGGGCTTGCTCGAACATGCAGGACGAACTGCCGACAATTTGACCGGCATCAGTTTGTCTTCCGTTGTGCCGCAATTGACCAGCCGCGTTGTCCAAGCTTGCCGTGAATATTTGAAGCAGGAACCATTTGTTGTGGATACCGGCGTCAAGACCGGAATCCGAATCCGCTATGAGGATCCCAGGGCAGTCGGCGCGGATCGCGTCTGTGACGCGGTGGCAGTGATGAATCTTTATGGCGGCCCGGCCTGTATCATTGACTTTGGCACAGCCACTACGTTCAACGCGTTGACTAAAGACGGTGAATATCTCGGCGGGGCGATCACGGCCGGCATCAATCTCGCGGCCGATTCGCTCTTCACTCATGCCGCCAAACTCCAACGCATCGATCTTCAACGACCGCCCTCCGTGATTGGACGCAACACAGTGCACGCCATGCAATCAGGGTTGCTGTTCGGATATGTGAGCATGGTCGAGGGCATGGTGACCCGCTTCCGGTCCGAGTTAGGAAGCGATATGAAAGTTATCGCCACGGGCGGTCTTGCGGAGCTAGTCTCAAAAGAAACGAAAGCCATTAACATTCTCGCGCCGTGGCTTACGCTGGATGGCTTGAGAATACTGTGGGAACTGAATTGAAATTAAAGTCTAATGAATAAAATCTCTCCGGGCAAGGAGTGGGATAAAATGCAATCTCCGCTTCTTATAAGGAATAAATGAATTATCGCATCACTGTTATTGTTTTATTGACCGCGCTTCTGGCTGGATGCAGTGGAAGAGTTTTTAACGCGCCCACCTCCACCGCGACGCAAACCGCTTCGCCGCTACCTCCGACCGCAACGGCCACCGTTACACCAACGCCTTCCATCACCCCGACCTCCGAACCGACAGCGATTCCGACTCCGACCTGGGTCACACAGGGACCAAATAGCGTTCAAGTCCCGATATTGCTATATCATCATATCCTGGTCTCACCCAGTGGCAGTCCATTTTGCGTCCCCGTAGATCCGCTTTGTGTGCCCCCTGATAAATTTGATGACCAACTCAAATTGCTTCATGATTGGGGATATACAACGATTACCACCACCATGCTGGTAAAAGGGATCATGCAGGGCGCATTACTTCCCCCGCGTCCTATTATTCTCGCCTTTGACGATAGCAATGAGGATAACTACACCAACGCTTTTCCTATTATGAAAAAATATGGTTTTACAGGAGTGCTTTACGTTGTGGGTACGTATATTGATCAACCCAATTATTTGACCACTGATCAAATTAAAGAAATGGCCGCCGCGGGTTGGGAAGTAGGCAGTCATACTATGACCCACCAAGAATTAACTGTGATGACCGACGATCAACTACATTACGAGATCGTGGAATCACGAAAATATTTGGAACAACAGCTTGGGGTTCCCATACTCACCTTTGCTTATCCGTTCGGCGGAGAGAATAGCGGTGTGGTGGATTATGTGCATTTTGCGGGATATATTGCCGCCATGGGTGCGGAAGGCTGTAATTATGTCGACAATCAGGGTGTGAGCAACTTATTTGATCTACAACGGTGTGATATAGCGGGAGGCGAAGATGCGAAGACGTTCATTCGCTTCCTGCCCTGGCTTGGTGATCCGTCCTTCCTTCCGACCGATACACCGACACCCACTTCAACCCCATCGCGCACACCCATTCCGACTTGGACGATGTATCCAACCAGCACATCGTGGAAGGCAACTAAAACGCCAACGCCATAATTGGCCGTTGCCCTTGACGTTGCATCCTGTTCCCATGGGGTTGCATCCTGTGCCAATGGGGTTGTATCCTGAAAAATATTAAAATCTGTTACATCTCTCCACCCCCCCATATATGGGGGGTATTTTGACCTCTTCCGACAGTATGTTAGAGAACATTCGGGACACTTAGAGCAATTCACTAAGTGACCCTTGACTATGGAGTCGCATCCCTGCCAACAAGGTTGTATCCTTAGAAAATCTGCAAGTTATCAGACAACAAAAACACTCATGCCATATAGGGCGTTTTGATTGGTCAAATTCTATCATCTCTTTCAACCTTGGACGATGCTCGAAATGGATATTGCTATCGAGTTCAGGTATGCGACAAGCAGTGGGGGATGATATTTTCGTTTGAAACGGTTTCATTAAGGAAACCGTCGCGTCAGCTTTGAAAACCGTTGTGGCCCTTGTGACCACAGTGGGTTCGAATCCCGCCCTCTCCACAGAATGGATCGTAAGGGCTTCATGTCCCGTCTCACGTAACTCCGGACTGGACTCGGAATCTCACATAACTCCGGACTCGTGCACCACTTTGTTTTTTTTTTTTTGAGTCTCACGTAACTCCGGACTCAAAAAGCGAAAATCAGCTGATTTTCGCTTTTTGAGTTTGGAAATTGGTGGCTTTCTTTCAGTCTGGCTGGTGATTTATCTTTCTACTAGCTGATCCAGAGTTTTCAAAAAGCCTATCTACGGTTTACATGTTGTAATAAAACAGGCATATTGTTACAAGAATGGAGCAAAACCAGTCTGATGCGAATTTAGCCTCTACACAGCATGTTACATGAACTGCACGAGCTCCACATGAAGCAGGAAAGGCGACTCATTTCCTCAAGATAGATTGGAGGCGCTCCGAAGCACTCTTTTTTTCCGCTGACGGTAAGTCAGCCTTTACTTCAGCCACTGGATTTTCCACAATTTGGTCTTTGTCGCTTTCACTGAGTATTTCAGGGCTTAGGTTTAGGTGATGTCTTATTTCTATCCAAGAGATCTTACCTGATTGCACTGCTTCTCTTATTTGGCGCTCTCTGGTACTGAGAGTAGATTTTTCTGTTTTAATCTCTGCAAAAACAATACCCTTAATTTGTCCTTCATCCAATCCATCAAATATTACGAAATCAATTGGTGTACCGAGGAATTGGGCATCTTTTGGATTATAGGTGAATTCGGGCAGGTAAGGAATAAAATGCTCTGTGATTTTGCCTGCAATTACTGCTTGGCTCTTCTCAATCGCTTCTTGTCTGATCTCTTGCGTATGGTCAATTTTCCATTGTTCAAATTGAACCTGTGCTTCATTTCGTGCAATTTCTAATTGTTGTTTGCGGGCCAGTTCCAGTTCTTGATGTCGCCATGACTTAAGCTGTGCGAGAGCTTCTTTATGCGCTAGCTCTGTTTGCTCTGCCCGCAAACTATCTATGTCTTTCAATCGCCACGAAGTCTCCGCGTCTCGTATAGCTTGGGAAGTTTGGTTTTTTTGAGCAAAATACAGATATGCTAAGAATATACATGAAAGTATAAGAAAAATAGCTAGGATAATGAGAAAGGTAATCGTCAATGATTCGAGTGTCATAGTCATCTCCATATTACTCAATTCTCTCTAACCAGATAATTATTTGATCAAGGTTGATGATCTGTCTTTCAATCTCGGCTTTTTTATTCTCATGGGGGCTTAGAACAGATTCTTCTTTCAACCGAATTTGGCGTTTTTGCGCTGTTCCGACTTTGCCGGAATAAGTATTAGCTCTCAATTGTCTAGCTTCAACACGGATAGACGCCATTTGAGCATTTACCGCTTTCTTTTCTGTTTGCAGTTCTTTCTTTTTTTGTTTACATTCTTTTATCATTTCTTTTTGTTCATTGGTTGATTTAGGTATAAAGTCAATTGCAGATTTGAATTGTTCGATGAGATTACTAATCTCCACCTTTTCATTGGTAAGTCGAGACTGTTCGGCAAGCCATTGTTTTTGTACCTTACGATCATCGAATGAGCGAGCCAAGAAAGATTTGGCTTCATGAGTTTGATTTTCTTGTGCTAGGGCTTGAGCCGCGGTCTGCTCCTTGGCTTCGATAATTCTGATAACTGAGAGCATGGTCTCAATTTCCACATTTACTTTGTTATCCCATTTGGCAACTTCATCAAAAGTATGCAAGCTTCGTATCTCTGCTGCTAATAGGCTTGCAGCAGCGGTGTTGTATTCTGTTGATGAAGGAATTCGTATGTCAATCATTTCGACTCCGAATTATGGAAGAGATGGTTGATCAGTCGCTCGGCTGTCGTTTCTAATGTTCATTTACCCTAACTTTTTGTCCAGTTGATCCGCGGAATTTTGTAGATATTACTCGGCTTTTGCAGCTTAAAAATTGAATAACCAAACGGCTATAGAAAGCAACTTTATGTGCCCTGCTTCCGGGCTGGGGCAACACCAACCTATCTCGCGCGAGGAACTCTTGGCGAGATCACAACCGTGGCTGGCTAAGCCGATGTCGGTTAGGCCCGACACATAGTTTGAATCAACGGATCCAAAATTCTGTGCAAAGAATGGCCTTGAGCTAAACCGGCATTGATGAATAGAGCCAGAGCCCACAGGCTTTGGGCCTGAGCGGTGCGACGTCCAGCCGCTGGATGACCTTCCAAGTCTTGGTGAAGGATACGTTGAAGTCGTCCGCGAAGGACAGAGTTGTGTTGGGCTGCACGCAGGAGGGAGTAGACCACGGCGACCAAGGCCACATGACGCTGAACAGCCTGAAAATCCCGTAGCTGATACTGATCCAGTCCTTCTGCTTTGCCTTCCTCGTGATAGACTTCCACAGGCCAGCGATGACGTCGAATTCGGGTAATGCCGGCGGCGTGCCAGATCAAACGGTTGCTGATATAAAAGGTTGGATTGTCCGATAAGTCTTCCTGGCGATAGTTAATCACCAGACACTGTCGTCCGAAATTATGGATCCGATGCGTTCGGCAGTAGCTAAAATACGTTTCCTGTTCGCCCTTGAAGGGAATGGTGATACGGTGGAAGATGGGCTTTCCACTATGAGCAATGGCTGCCAAATGTTCCTGTTTCAACCGTTCGGCGAATTTCTCCAGCGGAAGCAGTCCGTTTTTCAAAGTCACGGGATCCTTTCCAGAGAGAGTGCCCACATAAGCTAATTTGAGTTCCCGATCCAGGAACTTGCAGAAGTCTGGTTGGGTGAACCAACTGTCGAAGGTCACGGGCAAATGGGCATCGGGATGCTCTGCCACCCATTGGGTCAGCATTTTTTCTACCAGGATCAGCTTGCTGTCGTAGAGTTCGCCCAACTCTTTATGTTTCTTCTGCTGTCTCTGCCACACTCCCAATACATAGCTGCGCCACTTGTTCGGATCCGTCTCTTTCAGTTTCTCCTTGCTGACCTTGAGCGCAATCCCTGCAGATCGTAAACCAGCTTCCACTTTCTCCAGTTCCATCGGTTCCCACAGTTGGAACATCACCGGATAGTCCGTCTCCTCATCGCTATAATGGATGGTCACCAAGTCGTGTGCCCACACATAGCTTTGACTTACATGATCGAACAACTTGGCGATCTTCTCGAAGTCCTGACCATAGTGCTGAAGCAGCGTGTCATCCACTCCCAACACCCCCTTCGGCTTGATTGCCGTCCCTGGCAGACTCGCCAGCATCGATAAGCGCACCCGGTTTAGCTCTTCCAGCGAAAACGGACTTTCCGTCAGCAGACGATTGAGCGAACTCTGGTTCCGGCTTTCTGTCACAAACAGCCGGTTAATCCCGTCCACCGTCTTGTTCTCAGAAACGATCAGTCCGCTAACGTAACGCTTGAACTCGATGAAGGCTTCTGCCGTGAATACCTCCTCGAAGAACGGAGCGTAGTGTTGCACCAGCTCAGGAAATTCCACCAGTGGATACATGACAACCTCCCGCACAATCATCACACCTCTGCATTGTACCGCTTGGTGCTTGTTTGGTTATTCAGTTATTAATGTGCTGCAAAAGTCGAGATATTAGTCTGATTTAGATTAGAATAATATGAGCGGTTATTCGGAGTATACCACCATGCAAGAATCTGAACTTCTCGGTACGTTGTTACCTTCTGCCATAGCTTTCTTGCTGATTGTTCAGCCGATGAGGGCGAAATACCAGTTGAACGAAGACCTGTCTTGGCTACTTGCATCATCCGTCGCTCAAATCTCGCTATTAGTGGAGGTTTTATGACTAAAAGGCTCAGAAAACCGGGCGGATGGAGCAAGTAGCCAGGACAGCATTCTAATAACGCAAACCGTTGGTACGCCCTTGCAAAACAAAGAAAATATTAGGATGGGATTGACTTGCGGCAAGGTATCATATACAATACCAGTATGAAGAAACACCAAATTGTCGCTGACACAAATGTTTTTGTTACGGCTTTACGCTCACAGTTTGGAGCATCTTACAAACTCTTTTCGCTTATTGATAAAGATATTTATCAATTAAATCTCTCTGTCCCTTTGGCTCTTGAATATGAAGAAGTTGCTAAAAGAATGATTGGCGAAATTGCTTTGAGTAAAAAAGAAATTGACGACATCCTTGACTTTGTTATCAGTAATTCAAACCACTGGCAAATTTATTATCTATGGCGACCGCAACTCAAGGACCCCAGCGACGATATGGTTTTAGAATTAGCAGTTACGGCAAATTGTAATTACATCATCACGTATAACGTCAACGATTTTAAAGGAATTGAAAACTCCGGTATTAAAGCAATGACACCAAAAGAATTTCTAGAAATGGTAGGTGAGATATGAGTACATTAAGTCTAAGACTTCCTGAGTCACTCCACAAGTCTGCTCGCAAGTTAGCAGAAAAAGAAAATATTTCGATTAATCAACTTATTACTCTGGCATTAGCAGAGAAACTTTCCGCATTGGGCACAGAGGATTATTTAGCAGTGCGTGCGAAACGTGCAAGCAAGGCAAAATTTCTTAAGGCAATGTCAAAAGTAGCGAAGGTTGAGCCTCCAAACTATGACCGCTTGTAAACAGGCGGAGAGTTTTGCAATCCAAAAGCGTGCCAACATAGCGTGCACGGGACGGGGCTATCGCCCCAAGATTTGCAGTACGGTTTGCTAAGTTTCGTGCAATAATATCAGCGAGTCTTGTCCGTCCTGTCCTAGCTACTTGCATCATCCGTCGCTCAAATCTCGCTATTAGCGGAGGTTTTATGACTAAGGCATAGCCGAAAAATAACTTTTCCGATTCGTAGTATGCTTGCGAAATGGCTGAAGACAATCAATTTTACAACGGAACTGCAAGCGGATGAGCGTCATCAAAAAGAAACAACTGCATCAATGTCAGTGTGCCTCATGTCAGAAAGCGCTCAGGAATTCAGAAGCCAAAGAGCATCAAGCGATCAATCAGGTAATCAGTCTGCTGCATGAAAAGGGACGGCGTCAATTTGTTGGTTTATTGGCACTGCAATGGGGACGAGGCGGCGTAGAACGATTGAGTGCGATTACTGGATTGAGTTGTCCCACAATTCGACGCGGCAGAGACGAAGTGCAACGAAAAGAACGTCAGGCGGAACAAGGTCGAGTACGCCAGCGAGGGGCGGGGCGCAAACTGGTTGAAAAAAACAGCCCGAAATCTTGAAGGCCTTGGAGGAATTACTGAAAGATGCAACCGCTGGCGATCCCATCACAGGCTTAAGATGGACGAAGAAAACTTCGCACACCCTGTGCCGCGAACTCCAACGTCAAGGATATGAAGTTGGCGAGGATACAGTTCGTCGTTTGCTGAAGAAAGGCCGATACGTTCTCAGGAGCAACCGAAAGCGATTGAGTAAAAAGAAAGATGCGGATCGTGATCGCCAAATGCGCTATCTGGTGCGGATGCGAAAACAGCACGAAAAAGCAGGTTTTCCTTCTATTTCTGTAGATGCCAAACCGCGCGAACTGATTGGAAACTTCAAAAATCCAGGGCGTACCTACCGCCGCAAACCGCTAGATGTGATGGGAAGCGATTATCCGAGTGATGCAGAGGGCGTGGCGATTCCCTATGGCATTTATGATACGAAGCACAATGAAGGTTTTGTGGTGGTGGGGACCTCTCACCAAACGCCAGAATTCGCTGCAGCCTGTATTCGTCGCTGGTGGCTTCGAGTTGGAAAAAGGAAATTTCCCAAGAAAAAGCACCTTCTCGTTCAATCGGATTGCGGCGGAGCCAACGGCAATCGGCTCTGGACATGGAAGTATGAACTACAAAAACTGGCGGATGAATTTGGGCTACCCATCACGGTGACGCACTTGCCAACCAGCGCCTCCAAATGGAATTTGATCGAACACAGACTATTTTGTTACATGGAAGCCAATTGGGCAGGTATGCCTTTGGATGACTACGAGACGATCATCAAATTCATTCGCACAACAAAAACAGAAACTGGATTACGTTGTCGAGCCTATTTGGATCGGAAACTCTATGTAACTGGCAACCATATTTCCAACGAACAAAAGACATTTATTAATCTCAAGCCGCATCGTGTTTTGCCACGCTGGAATTACACTATCATTCCGCACAAGCCGATCCGCAAAACGGAAAAGTAATTTTTCGGTCATGCCTAAAAGGCTCAGAAAACCGGGCGGATGGAGCAGCCAGGACAGGCCAAGCAAATTCAATTTTCATTGAGAAAATGTGCAACTAATGTATTGACACGTAATATAACGTGCAGTTTATTATAGGCAATCCCGTGATTGCCGGAAATAGAGAACGCAACAATCACCAAAACAAAAAAGCGCAGGCACAATAACGGCTGGAACGACTTTACCGTAACAGAACGGCAACGAGAACGCCGCACACGGTTGAATCGATTTACAAAATCTGCAGGGTTTGATTCGTGGTCGGCTTACGAAACCGCTGTGATTAATAAATCGAATCCGCTGGTTGTGGTAAACGCCGAAGGAATTAAACATACTCATGGCATGATCACCTTGAAATGGTTGCGAGATGTTTATGCCAGCGAGTTGCTGGCATCACGACCAGCTCGCAAGATGGGTCCGCAATATTTTGCCGCATTACGCTTTGAAATGGAGTCCGGTTTTTGGGCTATGCAGCGAGGATTGATGTGACAAACTCTTTGGCCAATGACGCGGAATTCGATGAACTGCACTAGCTTACGCTCGATGCAAAAGATCGCCTGAGCGGCGGCGCATGACTTTATTGTATACAACCAAATATTGGGCGACTGAAACTTAAATTGAGCTTTTTGATTTGAACGTGAAGGAACAGCTTACTTCTCCAGTGGTTCGTAGGCCAGGATACAACCTTATTGTTAAAACCATCGTTCAAAACATCTCGGATCGGCTTAAATGCAAAAAAATGGCATTGTTAAAACGAAATTTTCAGGATACAACGTCATTGTTATTTGCCATAATTTTTTTTAGTAGCCTTGACATCATCTCGTTTTTGAAGATAATAAGAGCCAACAGGCGACCCCATACAAAAGCCATGAAAGAGGAAAGTAAGCTGGCATAAGCCGACAGAGATGTACAGGAGCAACGCTGAAACCTGTGCTCGGTAGAAGCCGGTTGAAGTTCCCTCTTAAGCTGTTCGGGTGAAGACATTCACGTTGGTAGTCCGAACCGTTTTCTCAACGTTACACGAGATGCTGATGTTGGTCAGCGCAAAGCGGATTGTCCTTTGTCTATGCTCAGGACAATCCAATTGGGTGGTACCACGGGAATTCCCTCCCGTCCCATTGTGGATGGGAGGTTTTGTTTTGGAGGCATGAATGATTGATAAGTTAAGTGAGATCGAAAAATCAGCGTTGGATGCGTTGCAATCAGTGGATAACGAATTGTCCCTCGACGCGTGGCGGGTGACTCATCTCGGACGCAGTTCGGTTCTGATGGGAGTCTTTAGCGGATTGGGCGCGCTGTCGAAGGAGGAACGCCCAACAGTCGGTCAGGCCGCGAATCGAGTTCAAGGTGGCGCTCGAAGCCGCGCTGGCCGATAAAACGGAATCCATCAAGCGGTCCGCGCTGGAACGTTCGCTGAATGAAGAAAAATTAGATGTGACTCTGCCGGGACGTGCCATCCATCAGGGACGATTGCATCCATCCACGCAACAGTTGCGACGCGTTTTATCCATTCTGGCTGAGATGGGCTTCCAGGTTTATACATCACGCGAAGTGGAAACGGATGAGATGAACTTCCAGTTGCTCAACTTCCCGCTGCATCATCCGGCGCGCGAGATGCAGGATTCGTTTTATGTCGAAGCCGAAGGACGCGGTGAGAATCCCATTTTGATGCGCACGCATACCTCGCCGGGGCAAATCCGCGCCATGCATGAATCCTCTGCAAAGGATCCGAAGAACCCGCCATCGATTCGAATTGCATTGCCCGGCATGTGTTTCCGTTATGAACAAATCACATCGCGCTCGGAGATTCAATTCAATCAAGTGGAGGGATTGGCGGTGGGTGAGAAGATGGCCTTCAGTGACCTGAAAGGCACATTGACCGATTTCGCCTGCCGCATGTTTGGACAGAACGCCCGCACGCGTTTCCGCGCGTCGTACTTTCCCTTCACGGAACCATCCGCTGAAATGGATGTGGAGTGTTTTGTGTGCGGTGGAAAAGGCTGCGCGGTGTGCAAGAATTCCGGCTGGCTCGAAATCCTTGGATGCGGCATGGTGCATCCCATCGTTTTACAGAACGGTGGCTATGATCCGCGTCGATATAGCGGATTCGCGTTCGGCATGGGCCCGGAACGCCAATTGATGCTGCGCTATCGTATTGAAGACATTCGTTATTTCTGGGGAAACGACATTCGTTTCCTGGAACAATTTTAGGAGGCCGGAATGAAGTTACCTATTTCCTGGCTAAAAGATTTCATTGACCTCGATGGCTTAACTGTTGAAGACATTGCCCGCAAATTGACTCTGGCTGGTCTCGAAGTGGACGAGATTCATTATGTGGGTTTGTCCCTGCCTGTTTACGGCGAAGGCGAGAAGCATGAATTCAAGACCAGCGGCATTGCCTGGGATCGCGACAAAATCGTTGTGGCTGAAATCTATGAAGTGAAACCGCATCCCAACGCCGACCGATTGACTCTGCTCGACCTATTCGACGGTCAGCAACAACAAGTGGTTCTCACCGGCGCGCCGAACATTTTCCATTTGAAGGGCACGGGAAAATTAGCCAAGCCCATCAAAGTTGCGTATGCCAAAGAAGGCTCAACGCTTTATGACGGTCACGCTGAGGGATTGCAGTTGACAACCCTCAAGCGCGCAAAGATCCGCGGCGTGGATTCCTATTCGATGGTCTGCTCCGAAAAAGAATTGGGCATTACTGAAGAACACGAGGGCATCATCCTGCTCGACGATGACGCGCCGGTCGGTATGCCGCTTGCAGATTACATCGGTGATGCGGTTTTGGATATCAGCATCCTGCCGAACATGGCTCGCAATGCCAATGTTATCGGCGTGGCGCGTGAACTCGCGGCGTTGACCGGACGCGAGTTGAAGAAGCCAACGATCAAGCTCAAAACAGAGGGTGAATCCATTGAGGATTTGGTTTCGATTGCGATTACTGATCCCGAACTCAATGCGCGCTTTGTGCTTGGATTGATTCGCCATGTGGAAATCAAACCGAGTCCATACCAAACCCAGCACCGACTCAAATTGGCGGGCATGCGTCCGATCAACAACATCGTCGACGCAACGAATTACGCCATGATTGATCTTGGCGAACCGCTTCATGCCTTTGACTATGATGTCTTGAAGGAACGCGCCGGTAAAAAACCGATCAAAATCATCACGCGCTCTGCAATAGATGGAGAAAAGCTTACCACGCTCGATAACGCGGAACGAACCTTGACCTCAATGAACGTTCTAGTTTGCGATGAGAAAGGCCCGCTCTCGATGGCAGGCGTGATGGGTGGCGCTGAGTCTGAAGTCACAGAGAACACGCGCAATATTTTGCTCGAAGGCGCGGCCTGGAATTTCATTAACATTCGCCGCACGGCCAAGCAACATAACCTGCCATCCGAAGCGTCGTTCCGATTCTCGCGCGGCGTTCATCCTGCCCTGGCTGAAACCGGAGTCAAACGGGGACTGCAGCTCATGTCGCAATGGTCAAATGGACATGTTGCGCCCGGTCTCGTGGACGAATATCCGCTCAAGCCGAAAGATCCGACCGTGACCATCACGCCGAAAGATGTGAAACGATTGCTAGGCATCGATCTCACCGCCAAACAAATCGCAGATTCATTGGAACGACTTGAATTCAAATGCACGGTGGAAAAGAGTGAAGTCAAAGCCAAAGTGCCGCCGCATCGCATGGATATTGGAACCGGCGTCGTTGGACTCGCCGATGTGCTCGAGGAAGTTGCGCGGGTCTATGGTTATGATCGCATTCCGTCCACAACCATAGCGGATCACTTGCCGCCTCAGGTCGGCAATCCGATTCACGAATGGGAAGAACGATTACGTGACCTGCTCATAACGCTTGGCTTCGATGAAGTGGTTACCTATCGTCTCACATCCGTCGAACGCGAAGCGCGGCTGGGCCTCATTGGCGATTATGTTCATATCGCCAATCCAATTGCGCCGGAACGAAGTGCGTTGCGCCGCAGTCTGGTCGCGTCCGTGTTGGACACGATGGAGCACAATATTCGCTTAAGCGAATCACTGGCGTTTTTTGAAATCGGTCCGATCTTTGAGCCAAACAAAAATGACCTACCCAATGAGACGCGCAAACTTGTTATTGGAATGACCGGCCTGCGCGAAGCGACTGCATGGGATGTGAAAGATTCAACGGCGTTTGACTTTTACGATATGAAAGGCCGCATCGAACTCCTTTTGGGCGGACTCCGTTATACAAACCTCTCCTACTCCGCAATCGATTCCATCAAGTACCTGCATCCCGGCAAAGCCGCGCAAATAAAAACCAACGATCAAATCGTCGGCGTATTTGGCGAGCTGCATCCGTTTGTCAAAGGGAAATATGAACTGGGTGATTTGCCGGTGCTCCTCGCGGAATTTGATCTCGAAGCACTGCGCGCGTTGAATCCAACTTATGGCATTTCACCCGTCCCTGAGTTCCCGCCTGTGTTGGAAGATATCGCCATCATCGTGGATGAATCAGTCGGCGCGTCACGCGTCGAAACATTGATCCGTCAAACGGGTGGAAAGAGCGTGACAAATGTCCGCCTCTTCGATGTTTATCGTGGCGATCAAATTGGCTTGGGCAAAAAGTCATTGGCTTATAGCCTCACTTATCAGGCCGTCGACAAAACGATGACCGATGCCGAGGCTGCCGCGATCCGGAACAAAATCGTGAAGCGATTGGAACAGGAAGTCGGCGCGAAGTTGCGAGGGTGAAATTACCGCTCGTATCATAAAACAGAGTGGCGACCTATTGGTCGCCACTCTGTTTTATGGGACTTTGATTTCCAAGGACAAGGAGCAGAAATTTTGACTGGTAGTCGCTAAGGTCCAATTGGTTGTGTAATGGCCTGGTACATTCGGCGAGGTCATGTTCATTCCCAAGTTAAAAAAGTTACCGGAATCAAGCCCTCTTGGTAAGTTGATAATGGTTGCGCTGGTCAATTGTGCACCACTCACATAATCGAGGTGGACGGCGTCTTGATACCAATTGCCAGAACCGGTGTTCCTAAGCTTCCAAGTCACTGTAAACGATTTATTGGGAGCGAAGTGGGTTCCGTCCTGCGGAGACTGTGACATCAGCTGGCACTCAAAAGCGTTGCTAACGCCTGTCGGTGCAGGTGTGGTTGTTGATGTAGGCAATAGAAAAACGAAGGTCGGTGTAATCGTGGGGGTGTTCACCGGGGTCCGGGACGGAAAAGGCGTCAATGTTGGGGTCAGGGTTGGAGGAATAAGGGCGGCTGTTTCGGTCGCGGCGACCGCGGCAGTTTGAATGACCATCAATTTGATCGCGCCCGGTATCGGTGTAGGAACCTGCTGAGGCGCAGCGAACGTTGACATATCGCAGCTCATCACCAAAAGAACAGAGGCGAGGAATATTGGCAAAGCGCGTTTTGATTCTAGGTTCATGCGCGTTTCTCCTCAGATCGTTTCGCTTATGTTATTTCACTGTAATTGCAATGTAAAGATAGCACTGAGAAAAACCATGTAATTTCCAGGTCAAGGTATATCTTCCCGGTTGATTTGGGGCGATCCCTTCAAGAGTAGGGAGCTGATAGGTGTGGTTTGAATCGACTTCCGGCAGGTAGATGGGACCTGTTTGGACCGAAATCTGCGGCAAAGTGCTCGGATCTGGTTGTGGAATAATGTTTGTTTGTACACTGTACCAGTCTACATAATATCCCGCGGGCCAGTCATCGGTTCCATTATTGAGAAGCGTCCATTTTATTTCGAAGTGATCCCCGGGCGCATAGGGCGGATTCGAGTCGAGTGGCCGCTTATCAATATCGGGGTCGCAAGAATATGGCTGTGGTGGAACATAAACATAGCCACCTCCGCCACCGGATGAAGGTATCGAGGTCGAGGTCAGAAGGGGGATAATGGGCGTCAAGGTGAGAAGCGGAGTCTCCGTGGTCTCGACGGTTGGGGTATCGGTTTCGTTTGGTTGCTGCGTCTCGGTCGCGGCGGGTTGATACGCTTGCAGGGTTTGCGCTACAAACGTACCAACCTGATTTTGTGCCTGCATTGTCGACGCGACGGAAGTTTGAACCAGGGATTGGACCTGTCCCTGACTCGGTTGCGCCGGTGCGCAGGCCGCTAATAGCGCCGTCACCGCTAGCGTTATTAGCAATGATTTACGGAAGGCCTGCAGCGTGGTTTTTTTTGTGACCATAATTTTCTCCTTAAGTCAGATTAAACTTCTTCATGATGAATAGTATCGCCAGTTCCGATGCCAAGCGGCTGCCATTTCTTCGAATCTTTCAAGCGATGCTGGATGCCGTTGCGGTCATGAATTTCGTCGAAGCCCTCGGGCTTGATGAACATTTCCTCGCCATCTAGCAAGCCAGTCAGTCCGGATTGACCAGGCTCCATGCGTTTGTTCTGGCAATACTTGCATGTCTTTGGATCATGCGCCTTATATTCCGTCGGCTCTTCGTAGGTTGTGATGTAACCTTCGTAATTGCGCAGGATGATCTTATGATCTGAGGCGCTGATCTGGTAATTAGGCATCACGGGAATTTTTCCGCCGCCTCCGGGCGCATCCACGATAAACTGCGGAACCGCGTAACCGGATGTGTGACCGCGCAAACCCTCCATGATCTCGATGCCTTTCGCGACCGGCGTGCGAAAGTGCCCCGCGCCCTCGACCAAGTCGCATTGATAGAGATAATACGGGCGGACTCGGATGCGCGTCAACTTCTGGACCAATTCGCGTTGGATGTGGACGCAATCATTAATCCCGGCCAAAAGAACGGATTGATTGCCCAAAGGAATTCCGGCGCGGCTCATGCGGTCACAAGCCTCGGCCAGTTCCTTCGTGATCTCATTCGGATGGTTGACATGAATGTTCAGCCACAGCGGATGGAACTTACCGAGCATATCACATAATTCCTGCGTGATGCGCATGGGCATGAACACGGGGACGCGCGAACCGATGCGGACGATCTCGATATGTGGAATCTCGCGCAGGCGGGTCAGAATCTCTTCGAGGATTTTGGGGGCCAGCACCAGCGGGTCGCCGCCGGAAAGCAGGACATCGCGCACTTGCGGCGTGCGCTTGAGATATTCGATCTGCATCTCGAATTCATGGCGCGAAAATGTCGCGCTCGGGTCTCCGACGATGCGCGAGCGTGTGCAATATCGGCAATACGACGCGCACTGCGTGGTGACCAGCATCAGGACTCTATCCGGATACCGGTGAACCAGTCCCGGCACGGGAGAGTGGCGATCTTCGGCGAGAGAATCTTCCATCATGGATGTGAACGGTACCATCTCCGCGTCGGTCGGGATCACCTGCTTTCGTATCGGATCTTCCGGATCGTTTGGATCAATCAGCGAGATAAAGTACGGGGTAATATCCACGCGGAACAGGCCGCTGGAATTCAGGGCATTCTTTTCGGACTCGTTCAATGAAATAACTTTGTCAATTTCCTCCACCGCATTCAGGCGGTGACTTAACTGCCAGCGCCAATCGTTCCACTTTTCGTCGGGAACGTCGTCGTAAACTGGTGCGCGTTTGGAAAGGAGAGGGGCAAACATGCAATTTTCCTCCGATGATTGGTAAGGTTAATTAAAGGATAACCAAGGCACGACTAATGGAGCATGGAGGATCGTGATCTGGGCGATAGAATCCTGCATTATAAACGCAAACATAACCCATCATTATTAATATTGTAAGAGCAAACAGAGGGATGGTCAACTCCCCTATAAGGATGGTCTTAAAAATCATATTCGCGTAGTGTCGAGAGGTGTAAAATAAATCCAGAATATGTAGTAAGGAATAAAAGATGGCGAATGTAGCCGTTCTCACCGATAGTATTGCCAGCCTGCCCGAAACTTTCTTGAAAAGCTTGAAGATCACCACCGTTGCATATTATATCCACCGCGGTGAAGAGGTTTTGCGGGATCTTGTCACGGTGCAACGCGAAGAATTTCTGCGCTGGATGATGACCGCAAAATTCGCCCCGAACACGGCCAGCCCGGGCCCAGGTGATTACTTCAACGCGTATCAACGTTTGATCGGGGAAGGCAGCCGGGAAATCATCAGCATCCACATGACGTCGAAGGCAAGCGGCGGATTTCAAGCCGCGACCGTTGCCCAATCCATGCTAAAAGAAACCCACCCTGAAATCAACGTCGAAGTGATCGACTCGCGTAATGCTTCGCTTTGTCAGGGCTGGATGGTGATCGAAGCGGCGCGTGCCGCGCTGGCGGGTCTCAACCTGGATGAAATAACGGCTCTCGTTAAAAATATGATTCCCGTCTCGCACATGGTTCAAACCGCGGATACGCTCAAGTACCTTTATCTGGGCGGACGAATTGGCAAAGCTCAAAGCCTGCTCGGCAGTGTGCTGAATATCAAGCCTCTGATCGGATTGGAAGATGGCGAGATCGTGCCGTTGGGAAAGGCTCACAGCCGCGGGCAGGCATACCAACAAATGGCCGAGATGGTGGCTCAAGCCATCGGCCAGGGCAAAGCCAAGGTGGCTTATGTCCATGCCGGTGCGCAACATGAGGTCGAGAAGATCAAGGAATTGGTGGAAGCCAAAGTGAATGTGGTGGAGTCGATGTTCGCGGAACTCTCGCCAGCCCTTGCGGTCCATACCGGACCGGGAACAGCCGGTCTATGCTATTACCCGGTTAAAGATTGAAAGAATAAAATCAGGAGTGGGGAGTGCACTGGATAATTTTGAAAACCGGAATCGAGTTGTATGTTAAATCAATTATTGATCGGAGGACATTTCCATGCCCAGACCTCGCTTCAACAAATTCTATTGCTACGACGAACTGTCTCAACTTCTCAAGGCTTATGTTAAAGAATATCCAAAGCTGTTCAAGCTCGAAAGCATTGGCAAAAGCTATGAGGACCGCGATGTCTGGCTCATCACAGCCACGAATTTCAAATCCGGTGATGATGCAGACAAGCCTGCCTTGTGGGTGGACGGCAACATTCATGCATCGGAAGTCACGGCTTCCTCGGCGTGTTTGTATTTCATCCACACGCTCGCTACAAAATATGGAAAAGATAAACAGGTCACAGCTGCGCTGGATACGCGCGCGTTTTACATCGTGCCGCGCCTCAATCCCGATGGCGCGGAATGGGCGCTCGCTGACAAGCCAAAAGTGATTCGTTCGAGCACCCGGCCCTATCCGTATGACGAAGAACCGGTGGATGGATTGCTCGAAGAGGACATTGACGGCGATGGACGGATTCTATTGATGCGCGTGCCCGATCCAAACGGGACCTGGAAGCGGCATCCGAAAGAACCGCGTCTCCTCATCCGGCGCGATCCCACCGAATTCGGCGGCAAATATTATCGCGTCCTGCCCGAAGGCTTTTTGAAAAATTACGATGGCGTGACGATTGAATTGCGCGGTCCGAAAGAAGGTCTGGATTTGAATCGCAACTATCCCGTTGCATGGCGCACAGAATCAGAACAGCACGGCGCGGGACCGTATCCAACCAGCGAGCCTGAAGTCCGCAACCAAATTGATTTCATTGTCAGGCATAAAAATATTACGGGCGCGGTTTCGTTCCATACGTTTGCGGCAACCATCATGCGTCCGTATGATGATCGTTCCGATGATGAATTCCCCGCTGAAGATTTATGGACATACAAAAAGATCGGCGAGGAAGGCACCCAGCTGACGGGTTATCCGAATATCTCGGTCTTTCATGATTTTAAATATCATCCCAAGTCGTTCACGACTGGCGCGTTCGATACATGGATGTATGACCACCTTGGCATTTTTGCGTGGACGGTCGAGATATGGAGTCCGATCAGGCAAGCGGGAATCAAGAACTATAAATATTTTGATTGGTTCCGTGAGCATAACGTCGAAGATGATTTGAAGATACTCAAGTGGAGCGATTCAAAACTCAAAGGCAAAAGCTACATTGACTGGTACGAGTTCGATCATCCGCAATTGGGCAAAGTGGAATTGGGCGGCTGGGATTGGTTGAACACATGGACGAATCCGCCCGCCGAATTTTTGGAAAGTGAAATCGAGCGATTTCCCAAATGGTTGATCTGGCATGCATTGATCTCGCCGAAATTGAATCTGCGCGAGGCAAATGTCACCGCATTGGGCAATAATACCTATCGCGTGCGAGTGGTCGTTGAAAATACCGGATGGCTTCCAAGTTATGTCACCAAGAAAGCCATCGAAAGAAAAGTACGCGGCTTGGTGTGCGAGATCGAATTACCGAAAGGCGCGAAGCTGGAAACAGGCAAACCGCGCGAAGAGCTTGGTCAATTGGATGGACGCGCTTACAAGGAAGCCACTTTGGGGAGTGAAGGAACCAGCGACCGTTTGAAAGTGGAGTGGATCGTGCATGCACCGAAGGGTGGAAATGTCAAGGTGATTGCGCGGCATGAACGCGCTGGAGTGGTGAGAACGGAATTGGAATTGAAATAACGTAGGGATGGAACATCGCTCCGCCCCTACTAATTTAGATTTTTAGTCGCCACAACGGAAACGTTTCTTCGTATCCCTTGATTTCCGCTTGAAAGTGCGTCACCGAATTCGGAAGCGTGTTCTGTTCCAAAAAACGAATCGCTTCGGGATCATCTCGGACGGACTGCGAAAAGACCACTTCACCTCCGCTGGAAAAATGCGGAAGGCGCGCCGCGATATTCACCGTCGAACCGAAATAATCCAAACGTTCATTCATATTGACCGCGATGCACGGCCCGTGATGGATTCCGATTTTGAGCATCAGACCCTGACCGTGTGTATTCAATATCTTCTGCACTCTCGTAATCGCTTTCAAGGCGGAGGCGGGGTAAAGAAAAGCGGCCATCACCGAGTCGCCCATCGTCTTGATGATCGAACCGCCTTCCAATGTAATTGCTTTTTCCAAAATCTCGAAGTGTTCACGTACGCGTCCGAAAGCGGGCGCATCGCCAATTTGACGATATAAACGCGTCGAGTTCGCGCAAGTCGGTGAACATCAACGTCACTGAGCCGACCGAAATTTCCTCGCCCGGTCTCAATACTTCACTGGCAAACAAATCGCGAAAGACCTGCAGGATGGTTACATCTACCGCCGTAGTCGCTTGATCTGACCACGCTGTGCGTTCAAGCTGAAAAGTCTGCGGCTCTTGGGTGATGTTCATCAGCTTGATGTGCGGCATCAATGAAATATGCGTTTCGCCATAAGGCCAGCCATCATACGAAGCTCTGGCTTCAAAAGCCGCTTCGCCTTCTTTCGCAGCGACCAAGCCGCGCGATCCGGAAAGCCCCGAAGCCCGCAGAAGATAACGTCCCTCATGGAGCTCCGTATCGAACGCCAATTCTTCGCGCGGCCACAAAGTCTGCATCAGAATGATATGGGGCTGCTGTTGCGGACTTCCGACACAAAACTCCAGCGTCGCATCGATCTGGCGCAGTGATGGATTGGGGCGAAAGAACACTTCCACGTTGTGATCAAAGTTGGCTGTGAAATCAATGTTACAGGTGTTGCAATGCGATGCGGAATGCACCGCGCTCAAGTGCGCGCTGGTGTCTGTCGTGCCGCGGCAGGATGGACAAAGCAAATCCCAAAACATATCGAGGATGCCGGCACGCGTGCTTCGCAAAAATAATTCAAGGACAGAGCGTCGCGAAATTCCCCAGCGATCTGCGAGCGCATAAGGCCGGATGCGTTGAAGCGAAAGATCATCGGCGTGATCCAAAAATTCTCCGAGACGCTGGATCAAGGTGGCATCTACACCGCTTTGAATCAACGCCGCGCTCAACGACCGAAAGCGGGTGCGGCCCGCCGAACTGAGTCCGCGCCGGGATGGAATCTCCGCAAGCGATCCACCTTTGGATGCGATACGATCATAGGACCGAAAGACCGATTCGAATCTTGTTTTGCTGAAAAGACCAATGACCACGAAGATTCCCAAAGTCCCAATCGGGTTGCGCGCCCGCGCCCAGGTCTGATAAGTGACACGAGTGCCGCCAGCACCGCACGGTTCGAGTGCAATTTGAACCCGTATCTCCGCCATCGGCCCGCCGCGATAACGCCGGTCAATGCCCAACGCATACGGATACGTCCACTCGAAAGGTTCTTCATCCCATTCGATGAAAGGCAGTGGGAAGTGAAAACGAAGATGGCGCACGCCGTTCTCGATATTGAGCAATTTCACAGACGGCAGGCCCGTATCGCGGTTGAAGCGATTAGTGTCCGAGACGAGCGGCCACAATGCTTCAGGGCTTGAAGTTAAATCCCATTGCCATTGAAAGTGATATTCGCGCGCCATTGTCCCTCAGACGACAAATATCTACAAATTTATACCTATTAAATTCTGCAACCCAATTCCAATTTGACTGCGTGTCAGGTCTAGTTAGTAGATTCCAATGGTGGGATCAATCAATTGAGCAAAAGCATCAATCCCGCCGGACACATTATGGATATTTGTCCAACCCTGTGAGGCCAGCCAGCCTGTCACCTGCATACTGCGATTTCCGTGATGACACATCACGTAAATCTCGGCGTCTTTGGAACGCGCTGATTCAGAAAGTGCATTCATCCCTTCGTTCCCCAAGCGGCTCATCGGCACGACTTCAAGGCGGGCGTCCGTGATCTTGGCCTGCTCCAACTCGGACGGCTCGCGCACATCCAGCAAAATAAATTGCTCTTTGGATTTTAGTTTCTTCGCTAATTCTTTAACAGTAATTTCAGGAATTGTCATGATGGTCTCTTATGAAATTATTTTTCGCCACTGATTTACTCTTCGAGTACGATGTCACAGATTGTCACGGAAGATTTTTAAAATCTATGTAAATTCGCGTAATTCGTGGCATGATTTTGATTGAACCGTATTCATGAAGCTCAATTAATTTTTAAAAATCAACGAGCAACAAGTCAACGCACCTTCGGCTTTCGCAAGTTCGTCCGCATGCACATCCACTATCTTGATTCCCGCATCTTCTAATTTCTTACGCGTCTTTGGGAAAGCTTTGGGATATAAAATCGTATCGCCGATCAATAAAGCATTCGCGGCATAGGCTTCGGATGGATCGATCTCGATGAATTTCATTCCGGCGAAATTCTTTTTATCCGTCCATGCCGGGTTGATCAACAACGTATCTTCGGTAACCTGCGTCACTGCGGATTTCAGGTGCAAACATCCGCTCGCCATCGCGGCATGGACTTCATATCCATATGGCTGAAGAAAATCCTGAATCTGCTCGATGGCGTTGGTATCGCTTCGAGATGATAAGCCGATATAAACCTGTTTACCAACTCGCAGAATATCTCCGCCGTCCACGCGTGCCGGAGCTTGGATAGTAAACAATTTTCGATAGGGAGCCAAAACTTTGGCGATGGATTCTGTTTCAGGTTTGCGAGAGTCCGCTCCGGGTCGAAGAATGATCGCACATTCATCCAGCACCAGCGCGGTATCTTCGACAAAAACCAAATCGGCCAAGGTCGGCTCTTCGGGCAAGGATAAAATCACCAGACCAAGGTGTTTCAGCGCGGCTTCGTATTCCGCATGTTGAACACGAGCGCGCCCAACATCAATCGGCGTGCGCTCCACATGCGTCAGTTCACAATGAATAATGGAACGGCTGACTTCGCGCGTAATCGCGATCAAAATTTACACCCCCCAGAAGCCGTGTCGAACCGGTCTCACATCGGAGGATGTCACGAAAGCATCTGTATCCACTTCATGCACCACGCGTTCGACATTCGGCACATCTTTGCGAAGAACACTGGCGCTTAACATATGCACCATGCCGTCCTTGCCGCGCGCCGGGACCTCGGTGACGGCAAAACCGGCCTCACGCAAAGCTTGCGCCAGCGCCACACCGCGCGCCGAACTGATAATGCTCATCTGAATGTGTCCGATGGCGAGGCGCTCTTCGATCAACATGCCGACCACATTGCCGGTTGCAAATCCCGCCGCGTAACCCAGGATCGTCAATGGGTTGCCCAAATTGGACAAGACGCGCGTAATGGCGATGATATAAACGGCGGCCTCGAAGAAACCGAGCGTCCATGCGATGCCTTTGCGCCCGCGCACGACGAACAACAGGCGCAATGTGTCGAGCGACATGTCGGTGACGCGCAGGCAGAAGATGATCAGCATGATCAGCCAGGCGGAGGGAGAGAAAAGAAAGTTGAACATAGTCATTTCAGCGCGGGAACATAAAACCGTTCCACATATTCCTTGACCATGCGCCGCGTGCTGAATTGCGGGATCGCGGTTTTCATTGAATTTTTCATGCGTGCAATCCATTCATGCGGGATTTCTTTAGGATCGCGCTCATAAAACAGCGGGATGATTTCGTTCTCCAGAAGATTATATATACTTTGCGCGTCTTCATGATCGCTTGCCTCCGGTGCATCGATGTCTTTATCTTCCCCGATGGCCCAGCCATTCTGACCGTTGAAGGCCTCACGCCACCAGCCATCCAACACGGAAAAATTCAACGCGCCGTTGAGCGCGGCCTTCATGCCGGATGTGCCGCTCGCCTCCATCGGACGGCGAGGTGTGTTCATCCACACGTCCACGCCGTGCACAAGGTAGCGCGCCATGTTCATATCGTAATCTTCAAGGAAGACGAGGCGTCCGCTGGTTTCCGCGCGCTTGACTTGACGGTAGACTTGTTGAATAAGTTGTTTGCCCACTTCATCCGACGGATGTGCCTTGCCTGCAAAGATGATTTGCACCGGCATGTTTGGATGGTTGATGATATTAAGCAATCGGTCCACGTCCGATAATACGAGTCCGGCGCGTTTGTAGGATGCGAAACGGCGTGCAAAACCGATGGTCAACGCGTAGGGATTGATCATCACGCCGGAAGAAACAACTTGAACCGGATGATACCCTCCCGCTTCCCAGCGGTCGCGGACGCGCTCACGCATATAGAATGCGAGTCTGCGCTTGAGATGCAAATGCACTTCCCACAAGGCCGCATCGGGAATCTGATCCAGCTTCGTCCATAGCTCAGGATCATCGAGGTGATCCATCCAATCTTCACCGAAGTGCTGACTCAACAAGTTTCGCAGACGACGCGCCATCCAGTTGGCGGTGTGAACGCCATTCGTCACATGGCTGATCGGCACTTCATCTTCATCGTGATCGGGCCACAGGAAATGCCACATCCGGCGCGCCACGCGTCCATGCAATTCGGAAACAGCGTTACGGCCTTCTGCATTGCGCAACGCCAGCACGCCCATGCTAAAGGTTTCGCCGGTCGGCGTGTGATGACGTGCAATATCGAAGAATTGTTCGCGCGTGATGTTTAGTTGCGGCCACAGCGCGGAAAAATATTTATCGATCAACCACAGCGGAAATTCATCATTGCCCGCCGCCACCGGCGTGTGCGTGGTAAAGATGTTTTGTCCGCGCGTTTTTTCGAGAGCCTGCTCGAAGGTGCGGCCCGAAGCCACGAGTTCACGCGCCCGCTCGATGGTCAGGAAAGCCGCGTGACCTTCGTTCATGTGCCAGACCGATGGGTTGTATCCGAGCGCGCGCAACATGCGGACGCCGCCCACACCCAAAACGATTTCCTGCATCACGCGCAGGTCAAGGTCGGACCAATAAAGGCGCGCGGTTAAATTTTTATCAAGCCCTGAATTTGGGTCGATGTTTGAATCGAGCAGATAAAGCGGCACGCGCCCCACACGGATTTCCCATAAACCCAGCGTGACATTTCGCTCGGGAAATTCTATCTCCACTGTCATGCGGGTTCCATCATCCGCAAAAACTTGCATCGCAGGCAGGTCGGCGAAATCAAGTTCGTTGTTGATGGCATCCTGCCAGCCATCTTCACTGATGCGCTGGGTGAAAAACCCCTGCCCATACATCAGCCCAACGCCAACCAATGGCAGGCCCAGATCCGATGCTTCTTTCAGGTGATCACCAGCCAGCACGCCGAGTCCGCCGGAATAAATCGGAAGCGTTTCGTGCAGACCAAACTCCATCGAGAAATATGCGATGGGACGATTGGTCAATTCGGGATGAGTACGTTCAGCCCAGGTTTCCGTCTGGGACATGTAAGTATCAAAGCTGGCAAAGACACGGTCATACAATGCAAGATATTCTTTTTCATCCGACGCTTGATTGAGGCGTGCCCGGCCAATCTCGCGCAGAAGTTGAATCGGATTGTGCCCCAGACTCTCCCACAGATCGTAATCGAGCCGGCCAAAGACGCGCGCGGCTTCCGGCTGCCACGTCCACCATAAGTTGTAGGCAAGCTCACCGAGTTGATGGATGCGCTTGGGAAGATCAAAGTGATTGGGTAGTTTGGAACGGAATGTATTCATAACGGCGGAATCATACCACAAGCTTTTGGACTACAATAAAGACATGCGGCCCGTTCAGCTTTTCATTACATGCCTTGTGGATAGTTTTTTCCCCGAAGTGGGCGAAGCGATGGTCAGTGTGCTTCGCCGCGCGGGAGTGGGAGTGGACTTTCCGCGCGACCAAACCTGTTGCGGACAGCCCACGTTCAACGCGGGACTGCGAGCGGAGGCGCGATCAATCGCGGAACATACCATCCGAGTCTTTGAATCCGTTCAAGGCGACGTGGTGATTCCCTCCGGTTCGTGCGCGCACATGATCCGTCACAATTACGAAGAACTATTCGCCGACGATCCCATCTGGCTTCCGCGTGCGAAAACATTGGCCGGGCGCACGTATGAATTCACCGAATATCTCGTAGACATTTTAGGTGTGACCGATTTTGGTGCACGCTGGGATGGCCCGCTGACGTATCATGCAACGTGTCACCTGAATCGTGGTCTCGGCATTGACCGTCAGCCGCGCAAATTATTGGCCAATATAAAAGGCGCCGAAATCCGAGAATTGCCCGAGGCCGAGGATTGCTGCGGCTTCGGCGGAATCTTTTCCGTCGAACATCCTGAACTGTCTGCCGAAATGTTGAAACGCAAAATCAAAAATCTCGAGACGACTCAATCGCCTACTTTGGTTGTCTGCGATGCGGGTTGCCTCATGCACATTCAAGGCGGGTTGCATCGCAACAAGATGAAACAAAAAGTTATGCACATCGCAGAAATTCTTGTCAAGACTACACCATGACCCCCACCCAATTCAAATCACATATTCGTACTTCCATTGCGAATGGAGCCTTGCAAATCGCGCTGGACAACAACACCCAGCGCCGTTTAAAGGGACGCGCCGCTGCATTTGAATCTCTGCCGGATTGGCGTGAGAGACGTCAACGCGCACACGCGGTCCGGGCGGATGTGATTACTCATTTGGATGAATATCGCAATCAATTCATCGCAAAGGTTGAACAAAATGGATTCATTGTCCACCGCGCCAAAGACGCGGCTGAGGCCATAAATATTATTTCAGAAATTATAGGGTCGGAACCGAAATTAATTGCGAAATCAAAAAGCATGGTCTCAGAAGAGATCGAACTCAATCATGCGCTCGAGGCGGTAGGGCATCGCGTGGTCGAGACCGATCTCGGCGAATATATTGTCCAATTGCGGGGCGAAAAACCTGCTCATATTATCACGCCTGCGGTTCACTTGCGCCGCCATGAAGTGGGAAAACTCTTTCAGGAGAAACTCGGTATTCCCTACACCGAAGATATTCCGACACTCACAAACACCGCCCGCAAAGTGCTGCGCGAAGTTTTTCTCACCGCCGGCGTTGGCATCAGCGGCGTCAACTTTGGCGTGGCTGAAACGGGAACGCTATGCATCGTCACCAACGAAGGTAATGGACGAATGGTCACGACGATGCCCCCGGTGCATATTGCACTGATGGGCATGGAACGAATTGTTCCGACCTTGGATGATCTGGCTTTGATGCTGTCGCTTCTACCGCGTTCCGCGACGGGACAAAAACTCAGCGTTTACACACAACTGATTTATTCGCCTCGCCGTGCGAACGAAGTAGACGGCGCGCGTCAAAGGCATCTCATCATCGTTGACAACGGCCGCTCACGCCTGCAACATTCAGCGTTGCAGGAAGCATTATATTGCATCCGATGCGGCGCGTGCCTGAACATCTGTCCCGTCTTCCGCGAATTAAGCGGCCATGCTTATGTTGGCGTTGATGGCTCGATTGCACCGTATCCGGGACCGATAGGGTCCATTGTCTCGCCGGGATTATTAGGATTGGAACAGTTTGGACATTTGGCGGAAGCCTCATCGTTGTGCGGCGCATGCAAGGATATTTGTCCCATCGATATTGACTTACCGAAATTACTGACAAGAGTGAGGGCGGGAAATCCCTCCAGCGAAACTCAAAACACACAAAGCAAAGGTATCGGTCTCTCCTTGATGAGCAGAGTTGGCTTAAAAGCATTTGGCATGATGGCATCGTCGCCACAACTATTTACTCTCTCCCAAAAATTTGCTGGCCTCGGAACACGAATCCTTTCTCCGTTTTCGCAATGGATGTGGGTTCCGGCTTTCACAGGATGGGGTTACAGCAAAGATTTTCCGCGCTTCGCAACGAGAACATTTCGGGATCGGTTCCACCGAGAAGCCCTCGAGAGCATTGAGATTTTGAAGAAAGAGAAAGTGGAAGAAAAAGAAATTGATACGCCGAAAGCGCAAAACGTCAACCTCGTCGAAAGATTTTCGCAGGAGCTGGAAACAGTCGGCGGGCATGCTTATCGTTTAACAAGGGGCGAATTAGCTATAAGGTTGATTGAATTCTTGAAAGAACACGATGTCAATGCAGCGATGGTATGGGATTCGGTTTCGGGATTGGATGAATTGATTTTAGCGGAAGCCGGTATGAGAGTGGAAAGAAGCGTCGATCCAACATTGAAAGCGGGTATCACGGGCGCGCTGTCTGCAATTGCAGAAACGGGAACCCTGGTGATTCCATCCGGCAAAGGTCAGCCATTGAGTGCGTCATTGCTTGCTGAATTTCATATTGCAATTATCCATTCATCGCAAATTGCTTGGTCGTTGGATGAAGCGTTACAAAAAAAAGAAGTTCGAAATGCTTCCGCTGTTGCGTTGGTCACGGGACCGTCGCGCACGGCCGATATCGAAATGACATTGACTATTGGGGTGCATGGACCGAAGGAGCTGCATGTGTTCGTCGTTGACGATTGATGATGCGGATGATACAATCTCGCCTCGATCTGGGCGGTTTCAAACCGTCACAAATCGCATCGCCGACTCATGTCGGCGATGCAGAGCTCGCCCCCATCGTCTAGCGGCCCAGGACGAAGCCCTCTCAAGGCTTAAACAGCGGTTCGAGTCCGCTTGGGGGCACTTACACGGATCCATCCCGAACCACATCAAGTGGTTGAGGAACAATTCATTTCAATGTTGCGATTCGAGCAGCGAGGAAAGATAGCAGAATTGTCCCTTGACCGAAAGTGAGATTGGTCAGGATGGTCTCTTTATCTCTGAAATCAAATGAAGTTATAGCTATTGGAAAATATGTTCCCTTGGCTATCGCGTCAACGGCGAGTGGATATAATGGCCAGTATCTGAGACGACTTCTAAGGGTAAACAAGTTGAAGGGTATAAAGATAAGTCGAGTTTGGTCTGTTGAGGCTCGTTGTCTGCAAGCGTATTTGAATACTACTCAAGGCACAGGAGACTCTCGTTGGGGGCCATGATAAAAACAGCATCGATGAATAATTAGAGGTAATCGGTTTCAAGCGTTCATAGCTTCCACACTGTAGTGTTGCAATTGCACCCGCAAAAGGAGATGCGGTTCACCCAACTGATTATTAGTGCCGTTAAGGCTCTGGCTGAGATAGAAGTAGGGCTAACAGATAAAGTTTGCCACTCACTTGCTCGGTGCCCGTTAACAAGTATTGCCAACCTGGGCTCCAGCTGCCTTGAGTGGTGCGAAAGGCAATAGAATGAAATTTAACACTAGGATCCGACGACCAGTTCGACGTATAAGTAGATGCGCCGACTTTCAATGTATAGATAATTTCATCGCTTTTTAATTCAGTGCAATCAAATGTGTACGGTTTATTGAAGATGGCTAAAAGAGCCGGAAGGACCACATCTTTGAAAGATCCATTGGTTTGCGACCCACTTCCGGGCGCGATCCTCCAATTGTCTTGATCGGTGGACCCAAATAGGGATTTGGCATGCTCCACATCGTGGTTCACGAGTAATCCGTCTGCGTAGAGGCGAACATCTAATCCGTGGATGGGGCTTACGACCGAAGATAGAATTACACCGTTGGATGTCGTTATAGCAGATTTAAGATTATTGATCAAAGCCGGTACTTCAGGATCCGCGCATTTATTGTAGGTTTTAGATATGCCTTGCGGGCGATAATCCGCCGGACATGTGTTGATTTACAGCACTGCTGACTTACAAGACCTCCAACACAGACAAAGTCGTATCCATTCATACAAGTTACATTTTCTTCTGGCATTAGCGTTTCAAAGTAGCACGTGGGGCGATGATGATACTAGTCCGTAATATCCAGCGGGACAAATAGGTGTATCGCAGCATTTTCCCGCTCCAAGTATTGTTGGTGTTTCCTCAAAGCATGGATATTGATTATTTGGACATGTTATTCCTCCCTCCGCCAACCATATCCTCGTCAAAACAAGCCGCTGATGATTTTGCCATCGTGTGAAGCTCAAATATAGAGGCATTCGTCCAGGCTTTCAAGCTCGATCCGTGTCAACCAGTTCGCAATAAAGAAGAATCCAAGACAATCATCGGAAGGCTCTGGCTCGAAAACTGCAAACCAGATCAATGTTTTTCTCCTTGCCTGGCTGATTTTCGATCCCAACTATTTGCGCGATGTGCCGATCCCAAGCCGCAAGTTGTGCCGCGAATTGCCTAGCCTTATCCAACTCTTCGCTCATAGTATGAGCATAGCATCTGTCCAGAAGCGTTGCCAGCCTTGACTTTGAACATAAAATACCGTAATATATGAACTGGAAATAAGCTTTAACCTAATATATAAACCATATGATGCAAAAAGGCCAGTATTTTGAAGCTATCTTAAGATCCCCTAAGACCGTCTTTACCCTTAAAGACGTGGCTTTGTTGTGGGGAGAGCCTAGCACACAGGCTGTCCGGGTACGCCTGAGCTACTACGTTAGTCACAGCAAGTTATACCGCGTTCATAAGGGCATATATGCCAAAGATAAACGCTACGACAAGCTGGAGCTAGCCACACGGATCTATACCCCTTCCTACGTAAGTTTCGAGACTATCCTTTCCCAAGAAGGCCTCACCTTTCAGTTCTATACCCAAGTCAGTGTTGCTTCATACCTAACCCGTGAGATTGAAGTGGATGGTCAAGCTTATTCTTTCAAGAAGATCAAAGACCCTGTTCTCACTAACCCAGGGGGGATAGAGAATAGGAATGAATCCTCCTTTGCTACCAAAGAGCGAGCCTTCTTGGATACCCTCTATATCCACACCGATTACTATTTCGATAATCTCAACGGCTTGGATTGGAAAAAGGTATTCGAGTTGCTTCCGATCTATCAAAATAAAAGGATGACTGGAAGAGTAAATAAGCTTTATAAACTTCAAGCGAGAAGAAACCATGAAACTTGATATATCCACCCACAAAACCATTCTGTTCCAAATCCTCAAGGACATCTATTCCGATACTTCTATCGCGCCGTTTCTGGGGTTCAAGGGCGGCACCGCGGCCTTGATGTTCTACGGACTGGACCGCTTTTCCATTGATCTCGATTTCGATCTCTTGGATGAGAGTCAAGAGGAGGTTGTCTTCGAGCGGGTTAAGCAGATCGTCCAGGCTTACGGAAACCTACTAGAATCGAACCGGAAGCGGTTCGGCATCTTCTATGTTCTTTCCTATGAAGATAGGGCACACCACATCAAGGTGGAGATCAACCGGAGGCAATTCGGCTCACGTTACGAAATTAAAACCTACTTGGGTGTTTCCATGCTCGTGATGGTTCCTGAGGATGTATTCGCCCATAAGTTAATGGCCATGCATGAGCGCATCGGCAAGACCAGTCGCGATATTTATGACGTCTGGTTTTTCCTACAGCATCGCTTCCCGATCAATCGGGAGATTGTCGAAGCGCGCTCCAAGATGTCCTTCGATGAGTTACTCCAAACATGCATCAATCAACTGGAAAAACTGAGCAACCGACACATCTTGGACGGGGTCGGTGAATTGTTGACGTCTAGCCAGAAGGATTGGGCGAAAGCAAAACTACGCGAGGATACGATTGCCATGTTGAAGCTGAGGCTCGAAAGTTAGCGTTTCAACTCCTCCGGTAGCAGGTTTTCATCTGCATCCAGTTCCATGATTTCAGAGATCGGCGTCCATAAGAAAATGCCATGACTGGCGAGTATCTGTGCCGGAACGTTCATCATGGCATGAGCATAATCGAAACCCCATTCTTCCAACTGCTCCTTAGGTACAAAGCCTTTCCCTTCATCCGATGAAAGCCACTCCTGCGCGGCGGATTCGATATGAGCGGGGACATCATCAGAATCTAGCCGTGTACGTACACACCAACCAAGCAATGCGCCGTAGTACGTCTTGAAGAGCAGAAAGTAATTCTTAAGTTCGTCTGGCTCGCTCGACGGCATTTCGTATCTTGGTCTACCCGGCATATCTCTTATTCGTGTTGCTCCATCAATTGTTTTATCTTTGTCGGCTCGAAGTGTAGATCGCGTTCGATGGGCAAACCCAAAGGCCCGGTGGTCTCTTCCAACTCGGATAGCAAGAAATATCCCAACTCCACTTCCAATCCGGATACCAAGCCAAAGAAGGTATCTTCGCCGTCGAACTCGCTGCCATATCACGTCCAGCTACTATCCGGCGTAAAGAACTTCACTAGAGCAAGGGCTTCTAATCCAAGCGCTTCGTTCGCATAAAGTGGTGGTATCTCTCGTTATTGGAAAACGGAGATAGTGATATCGAAGTGCATCTTTGAAAGTCCATCCGGCGAACTAATCAACCCAAACGTGTTCCCGTTTGATAGAAAATATCTTAATAAATATCGTCTGGATTTGACTGTACCCTCACAATTGACCTGAGTCAGTGATTCGATGAACATCTGTTAGATTGTATACGGGAGTGTAGGTGGGGATTAGTAATGAACCGAGGTATTTAGCCTTGCGTACGGACTGGTTTGGCTTTATGCTTGCCATATTTTTTATGTAGGAGGAGCAAATGTTCTGTCCTTCATGCGGAAAGAAATCCCGGAAAAAAGCGCCCTTTGTCTTCATTGCGGTACTAAGCTTCAATCGACCGCAAAAAGTAAAAATACAAAGTGGGAATATAGAGATTTTGAATATAGATATTCTCCACGCCACGAGCCGTACCGAGGTGCTGCCTCACTCGTTTACACTAGGCAAAATGTTTGGCAGGAAGAACAAAGTTTCCTTTTGCCCAAACTTCAACCGTGGCTTGATTTGGGTTGGGAACCCATTACTGAGGTATGTGCATCTGCGCTCGTATGGGAAAGATATGATCGCGTGGAACTTGCTATGGACTTAATTCCCAGCAAATTCACTTATGAAAAGGTGGTGGCCTTTCGAGTGAAGGTGCGGGGAGGTACCGCCGCAGCCTGAAAGTCCAGTTGGGTCGTTTATGTATCTCGGGCAAAATGGGGGATGAAACCTACAATCAATTGAGGAGAGAATGGCAGGAAAAGTTTTGTCATCTTGAATTGGCACTCGCCGATCTGGAGCGCGATGTTTCGATCCATTTGGATGATTTGGATGCGGCATTAGCGCTCATGGCAAAGATAAGCGATTTGTTTCCACGATTGGAGGAGAAACAACGCTCGACTCTCGCAGATTTTACTCAAGCGAATTATAGTTGGCGTCGATGGCGAGGTCGTTGATTTTGAAATAAACTCCCCGTTTGTCTATCTTCGTTCTGTCGTAGATGGTTTATCCGCCCCTGGGAATAGGGAAGGTAGTTCGGAGCAAGTCCGTAAAGGGGCACCTTTCTTAACCGCCTTCGCATCAAAGGCGGTTTTTGTTTTCTTCACAGAAATACCAACTGCTACTTTCTAAGTGTTCACGAGTGAACGCCTGAGAAATTCTCGCTTCATCCGGGATTGCCGCGATAGTCTGCCGCACCTTGCGGGAAGAACACGGTCTGACATCCCGTCCACGAGCATTGACCCCGACGTAGCCACTACCGGGGTTTCTTCACTACTCAAAATCCGCAGAGCCTCGCGCTCGATGTTGCGTGCGGCAAAGTGGTTTCGCTTTTCGAACCATTGAGATCGCGGTCGTGTGTCAAGCCACATTCCAGGCAGGTCCATTCTCGATCCTCCAGGGTCAGATCGGACTTTCGTCCGCTGCATCTGGGTGTCGAACACAACTGCGAGGAGGGAAAGAAGGTGCTGATCGGCACCACTCGACCGCCGAGCCACAGGCTCTTATAGGTCAGCTGCCGCCTGATCTCCCCGAACGAGGCATCCGCCAGGGAGAGGGCCAACTTGTGGTTCCGGAGCATCCCAGAGACGTTTAAGTCCTCCAGGCCGATTACCTGGTAAGTGCCGGCGATCTCGGTCGTCGTCTTGTGCAGATAATCCAGACGTTGGCGGGCCACCCGCTCATGGAAGCGCTGGAGTTGCAAACGGGCCTTCTGCCAACGTTGACTCCCCTCTAGGCGGCGAGCCAGCCGGCGGTTCAATCGTTCCAGGTGGCTGAGCTGCGAGCGCAACAGTACTTGGTTTTCGTACTTCACTCCATCACTCAATGCCACTAGAGTCTTGACTCCCAAGTCCGCACCCACCGTAGCCCTCAAGAACGGGCGCGGCACAGGCAGTTCCATTTCGACCGCGATCGAAACATACCAACGCTCCGCCTGCCGGGACACCACGGCGCCCATCCGCTTGCCTTCGAAGCGCAGCGACTCGGCCATATTCACCCAGCCCAGCTTCGGGACGTACAGCGCATGGTCGCCCACATCGAATTTGTCATTGTTCAGGTGAAACGATGGCCGCCCTTTTTTCCGGGACTTGAAATGAGGGAAACCAACCCTTTTCCCCTGGCGCTTGCCATGTTGGCTGTCGAAATAGTTCTTCAGGCCCCGCCCATGGTTTTTCCAAGGTCGCTTGACGGATTTCTAACTTTGTGGTGCATGAGAGCCATTTCGGCAGAATATTGACGAGTTTTGCGTCATCTGCTGGATTCTCGCTCGAAATGCCTGACCTTGGAAAGACCATGAGGCCCCGCCCCAGATCCATGAACGCGCCTTCGGCCACATCCTTGGCCACCTCATAGACCCACGGAAACTCGGTTGGCTTCCGGGCATTGAAGTCCTTCTTCAGGGCCAGCACGCCGTGCTGCTCCCCCGGGTGGAGCGCCTTCTGCCGTTTCCATTCCGCTAAGGCCCAATTGAAAACAAAGCGCGCGGTGCCCGCCGCCTTGCGAAAATAGATTTCTTGCTCAGGCGTGGGGTTCAGCCGGATCTTGTGCGCCTTGATCATCTTTCAACGCCTGGGCAACCGCTTTCCGATAGTTTCTCAGTCCGGACAGCCGCGCTGAAAAACAATGCGTAATGGTCATCAGGTCCTGCACCATTTCCTGTTCTGGACTGAGCGACTCTGTGTTTAAGACGACGATTTGACAATCGTGTGACTGACACAAATGTACCAACAAATCATATCCAAAGCGCACCAGCCGGTCTTGATGCGCAATCACCAGCGTAACAATCTCTCCTCGTAAAATCCGGTCCACCAATTCAGTGAACTTGGGCCGCTTGAAGTTCAGACCCCCACCGATCTCGCTGATCCATTCATCCACCACCAACCCTTTGGCGATACAGAACTGTTCCAGCGCCTTTTTCTGATGGGTCAAGTCCCCTTTTTGTGCTGGGCTCGAAACCCGCACGTAAGCAATCGTGACCCGTTCGCCTTTGAATTTCACCTGGAGCAGGCTGTTTAATTGCTCTTGGGTGTACAGTCGCCGATTCCCTGGTGTTCGAGAGGACGCTTTGAGTCGCCCTTCTCGATCCCAGCGCTGCAGCGTCTTGACCGACACTCCGGCTAACTTTGCAAATTCAGCTGCATTATAGGTGCTCATCAAGCGTATTATAACACATCTATGAATACTTGATGATTATCTGGAATAAGCTCCAATCGCAGGAAATCTCTAGAGAACGGCGGCCCGCCTGCTTTATAATTGCACGATACAACGGAGGCAACTATGCTAAAGAAGAATATTGCATTTATCGGGTCAGGCGCCATGGCGGAAGCCATGATCGCAGGACTGATACGCCAGGAACTGGCTAAACCTGAAGAATTATTCGCAGCGGGTCCGCGCCCGGAGCGCGGCGAGGAGTTAAGGAAAAAGTATGGCGTGAAGCCGTTTACGGATAACAGTCAGGCCGTTCACAATGCGGACGTAGTGGTGCTTTCAGTCAAACCGCAGCGTCTGACCCATGTGATGAAGACCCTCAAAGGGGTTCGTCCGGACGCGCTGGTGCTTTCGATTATCGCCGGCGCAGGCTTCAAGAAGATCAGCGCTGGGTTGAAACACAACGCTGTCGTTCGCTCCATGCCGAACACTCCCGCACAAATTGGAAAGGGCATTACCGTTTGGACGGCATCCTCGGCGGTGACGGAGGCGCAAAAGGAAATTGCGCGCGCGATCCTTTCGGCGTTGGGAGAGGAAGTCTTCGTCGAGGAGGAAAATTATCTCGATATGGCGACGGCTCTTTCAGGGACCGGGCCCGCCTATGTTTTCCTTTTCATGGAAGCCCTGATCGATGCGGGTGTGCATATGGGCCTGCCGCGTCGTCTCTCCGAACAGTTGGTGGTCGAGACTTTGCGCGGCTCGGTGGAATATTATTGCAAGGCAGAGCATCATCCGGCCGCCTTACGGAATCAGGTCACGTCACCGGGAGGCACATCCGCCGAGGCGTTGTATTATCTCGAGAAAGCCGGCTTCCGTACGGCGATTTCTCGCTCGGTTTGGGCGGCGTACCAACGTTCGCTGGAATTGGGAAAAGAGAAGCCGGTGCATCTCCCTGAGGCACATGTTGAAGAAGAGGAATAAATTTTTACCCCCTACCCAGCCTCCCCCATTTTCAGCGAAAATGGGGGAGGTGCCTGCAAGGCGGAGGGGGTTCGCTCCCGTGCTTTATAATTCCTAGGCATTTCAAATAATTATCTATTCACCATTAACCATCTTCCATGTCCCTCATCACTGTCTCCTCTCTCACCAAATCTTTCGGCGCGCTGGACCTTTTCACTAACGTCAGTTTCACGGTGGCGAAAGGTTCGCGGCTCGCGCTGGTCGGACCCAACGGCGTAGGCAAAACCACGCTCTTGCGCATCATTGTCGGCGCGGATGAAGCTTCCTCTGGGGAAGTTCATCGCGCCCGCGGAGCGCACATCGGATATCTTCCGCAGGAAGCTGATTTCGAAATGATCGGCACATTGTGGGACGCGTGCCTGCATGTATTTTCGGACTTGATCGCGCGTCAGGAAGAGTTGCATAAGCTCGAAGTCCAGATGGCGGACGCGGCGCAGGTGGAATCCGTCATGTTGCGTTATGGAAAACTTCAGGAAGAGTTCGAGCGGCGCGGCGGATACACCTATTTCACGCGCATGAAGCAAGTGCTGACCGGTCTCGGTTTTGGCGAAGAGGATTACACGCTTTCACTCGATCATCTTTCGGGTGGACAGCGCACGCGTGCGTATCTCGCTCGTCTGTTGTTATCCAATCCCGATTTGTTGTTACTCGATGAACCGACCAATCATCTCGACATCGCGGCGGTTGAATGGCTGGAGAGTTATCTGGCGCAATGGGATGGCGCGGCCGTTGTCGTTTCGCATGATCGTTATTTTCTCGATAAAGCCTGCAATGTGATTCTCGAAATGCATCCGGGCGCGTTCGAGTTGTATCATGGCAATTACTCGGCTTATTTGCATCAGCGCCAGGAACGTGCGGATAGGCGACAAGAAACTTTCGAGAGTGAACGCGATAAGCTTTTGAAGGACATGGAATATATCAAGAAGAATATTGCGGGGCAAAACGTTCAACAAGCCAAAGGAAAACTGCGGCGGCTGACGCGCATTGTGCAAGCCATCGAGCAGGTCGGTATGGATGCGGTGCTCAACACCAATTGGTCGCAGCTCGATGTCGAAACCACCACGAGTCCGTTCGGCGTGGAAGAAGCCGAGAAGCACGTGCGCGCCTTGCGTTCGCCGGTTCGAACGCTGCCGCATTTGCATTTGAAGCTCGGTTCGCAAAAACGTTCCGGCGAGTTGGTGATCCGCACGCACGACCTGCAAGTGGGTTACCCCGATAAACTTTTATTCCGTGCGCCGGATATCGAACTGCGTCGAACGGATTGCGCGGCGTTGATCGGACCCAACGGCGCAGGCAAGACCACTTTCCTAAAAACCATTCTCGGTCAGACCGAGCCGTTGGCGGGTGAGGTGATTCTCGGAGCGAGTCTCAACGTTGGATATTTCGCGCAAGCGCATGAAGGCTTGAATCCAGAGCACACATTGATCGAAGAAATTGACTCGATCATGCCGAATTGGCTGCCGGGACAGATCCGCGATTATCTTGGACGATATTTATTCAGTGGCGAAGACGCCTATAAAAAAGTGTCCATGCTTTCGGGCGGCGAACGCGGGCGGCTTGCATTAGCCAAACTCGCTTTGCAAGATACAAACTTGTTGCTGCTCGATGAGCCAACCAATCATCTGGATATTCCGTCGCAGGAAGTTTTGGAAGCGGTGTTGGACGATTATGCCGGTACGATTTTGCTCGTGACGCATGACCGCTATTTGGTGGACGTGCTGGCGACGCAAATCTGGGAAGTGAACCCGGATGAAAACCAGATGACCGCCTTCAACGGCACGTATTCGCAGATGAAAGCTGAACGTGAAAAGGAAGCCGCGCGTAATGCAAATGCCATGGTGGGGGCGGAGCGACGCTCCGCCCCTACGCCGAAACGACCCATATCTTCAAACAAGGATGAACGCCGCCGTCTTGCCCAGTTGCAGGAAATTGAAAACACCATTGCTGACTTGGAAAAAGATTTGGCGAATCTCAGCGCACAGTTGGAGAGTCCGCTGGTGAGTGCAAGTGAAGTGGTAAAGATCAGCAAGGAATACGAGCGCATCCAAAAAGAGATGGATGAGAAGTTGGCGGAGTGGGAAGGATTGCAGATTGAATAATATCATTGCGAGCCCCGAGCGTAGCGAGTGGGCGTGGCAATCTCAACTAACATTCAAACAGGAGATTGCCGCGTCAGTCTCCGACCTCCTCGCAATGACAACCCGCATCCAAAAAGAGATGGACGAGAAGTTGATGGAATGGGAAGAGTTGCAAAAATAACTGCTATAATTTGGTAAAGTGTAATTTTGGGATGAATAAAATGACAGTACAAAGTCTTAGTCCTGAAGTTTTTCTAGAGACCGTACCTCCTGGGCAAAGTGTGTTGATTTTAGATCGTTGGCTATCGATGCAAGATGTTATTGCGAAGAAAAACGTTTCTTTCTTCCGGAAATCGAGTTGTCTTGTGATAATAAAAAATGTGGCGGGAAAAGAGTCTTTGCTGTATCATCAACCGAGAAAATATTATCCTTAACACCAGAAGGAACAGATGCGTTTGTAAACTATGTGTGCAAAAACTGTGAGCAAACGACTAAAAAATTTTCTGTGCATATCGAATTTTCCAGTGATTTAACTGGTTGGATTGCATATAAGTATGGCGAACTTCCTCCTTTTGGCCCTCCCACTCCCGCAGGGGCAATAAAGCTTATTGGGCCCGATAGGGAATTATTCTTGCAGGGAAGACGTTGTGAAAATCAGGGAATGGGAATCGGCGCATTTGTTTACTATCGGCGAGTTGTTGAAAATCAAAAGAATCGGATTTTCGATGAAATCATAAAGGTTACAAAAGTAGTCTCTCCTGGTGATGAACTATTGACTGAACTTGAGAATGCGAAAGTGGAAACTCAATTTTCTAGAGCTGTTGAATCAATCAAGCATGCTATACCGCAATCGCTTCTGATAAATGGTCAAAACCCGCTTTTACTTTTGCACTTTGCATTGAGCGAAGGTGTGCATGCTGACGATGATGCCCAGTGCCTTGAACTTGCAACTAGTATTCGCGTTGCGGTTGTTTTGATTGAATTCGCTGAAAGATTGGGGCAAGCGTTGAAAGATGAAGCGGAGTTGGCCGACGCGGTAAAGCGATTGACAAGTAAGCGAAATAAAAACTCATAAGTTTTCTTTTAATAATCTTATTGGTTTCAACATTATTTTTAGAATTAGGGTGTTTGTTTCTGAATGGAGACGCAACTGTCTTGGAAGGATCAACTAAGAAGCGACTCTCTGCCGTGGCTGCTGGAGTTTGAGAATCCCGGCATTCGTTATTTTGCTTTGCGCGATCTGCTTGATATGATTTATATGTTGAAGGCTGGATCACATTCCAGCCTTCATATTATTTCGTCTCAAATATTGAACGGGATAATCCAGACTGCCTGATTATCCCCAATAATGTGCCTGTCCTAACTCATCATGATCTGGAACAGGAATAGTGATGGTAGAACTTCCCGCTTTCTTCTGCATAATGATATGGCTTCCTTTCTGTCTTGCTTTCTCGAACCCATGCTCGGAAAGAATTTTGCAAACTTCCCTGCCAGAAAGTACGCGCAGTCTTGGCATATTATGCCCTCACACGCGGTTTCACTTTCAAGTTTGAAACAGCAGGCATCAAAGGCATAATGTAGGTTTCTTTTTTGAGTTTGCGTCGAATTTCAGAAGGAGAAGCGACTTCGAAGAATCCTTCCACCGCTTCCAATAAATTGGAGCGCGCGTCTTCGATTGTTTTGCCTTGGCTAACTACATCTATTTCCGGACAAGTAGCAACATACCAATCGTCGTCACGTTCTATGATTGCCGTCAGTTGTAAGGATTTATTACTTATCATGCTCTCCTAATTCTTCGATAATTATACGCCCAAACAACGATGTGTTTGTCGAGCTTACAAAGTGCTATACTATTTTTAGATATTGGAATATTTGATTCCGAAAGGAAACTTGCATGTCTTGGAAGAATCAATTGCGAAGTAACTCTCTGCCGTGGTTGCTCGAGTTTGAGAATCCCGGCGTTCGCTATCTTGCCTTGCGCGATGTGCTTGAACTCCCCGCTGAAGATCGTGAATTGAAATCGGCGCGCAAGTCCGCTCACAAAGACGGGCCGATTTCGCTTGTCTTATCCAAGATGGAGAAGGAGGGATATTGGGTCAAGCCGGGTCCCGGTTACACCCAAAAATATCGTTCCACCGTTTGGTCCATCATTTTGCTGGCGCAACTCGGTGCATCCATCCATGAAGATAAAAGAATTGCATTAGCTTGCAAATATCTATTGGATCATATGGCGGAAGGCGGTCAATTCACAACCGCCACTTCCGGCGTGCCCTCTGGAACGATAGATTGCCTGCAGGGAAATCTGTGCTGGTCATTGATGCAAATCGGTTACGATGATCCGCGCTTGGAAAAAGCCTACGAATGGATGGCGCGTACGGTTACGGGCGATGGCATCGCACCCGCGGAAGATAAAGACGCAGCCGTCCGTTATTACTATTTCAAGTCCGGCCCGACCTTTGCCTGCGGCATCAATGGCAAGCTTCCGTGCGCGTGGGGTGGAGTCAAAGTAATGTTGGCGCTTGGCAAAATCCCGGTGAAGGGACGGACGCCATTGATCAAGAAAGCCATCAAACAAGGCACAGATTTTTTCCTTGGCATCGATCCGGCCACGGCAAAATATCCGACGCGCCAAGACGATGCACCGAGCCGCAACTGGTGGAAGTTCGGCTTCCCGGTTTTCTACATCACCGATTTACTACAACTTGCTGAAGCCATGGTCAATTTGGGTTATGGCGAGGACAAACGCTTAGCGAGCACGCTCGATGTCATCCGTGAAAAACAAAATGAGCAGGGTCAATGGTTGATGGAATTCGATTACAGCGGCAGGACGTGGCTGGACTTCGGCGCCAAGAAAGAACCGAATCAGTGGGTCACATTGCGAGCGCTTAAGGTTTTGAAGGCCGTTGGATGAAATATCATGTGTCATTGCGAGAAGTCGCTGGTTGTCGAGTAGGCGGGGTCTCGATATGACCTTCGGTCTACTCGACCACCGCCGTATCAAGACATAACGGCGACGTGGCAATCTCCTGTTTATACGAACGAGATTGCTACGACCTGCTCACCTGCACTTGCATGCAGGCGCAAGTGTCGTAGGCTCGCAACCCTGAAAGGGCGCAGGGCGTTGACATCCTTACGTCTCTGCCATCTCCGGCGGCTCGACGTGCACGGTCACATCGGATCGCGGCAATAGCCTGTGCACTCTTTTTTCAATCTTCTCGGTCATCTCGTGGACTTCGTTGAGCGTGGCGCTTCCATCCATCGTCACATGTAAATCCACAAACCACGTTGCCCCGGATGCACGAATGCGCACCGCATGGCAATCGTGAATGCCTTTCATCTTTCCAACATCGGCAATGATCTTTTCAGTCATGCCTTTGGGCGCGGCGTCGAGCAAAGCATTGATGGTGCGCCAGCCCAATTCGCCGCTGATGAAGATGACGATCAGCGCCACGGCCATCGCCGCCACCGCGTCCGCCTCGGACATCCAGCGGAGCGCCGGTATCGAGCGGGCCAGTGTCACGCCGACGAGGCCGAGGATAACCACGCTGGACGACCAGATGTCGGTGGAGAAATGAAGCGCATCCGCTTCGAGCGCCTGCGAGTTATATTTCTTGGCGGCACGAGATAAAATCTGCGAGCGTGTGGCATCAATCGCGATCGAAGTTCCCATCACGATGAACGACCAGATGGAAACTTCCACTTCGGCTTTGGTGAAGATCAGCCGATCGATGGCTTCATGAATGATCCAAACCGAGGTGCCGAGTAATAAAATAGCTTCGAACAGCGCCGACAAGTTTTCGATCTTGCCATGACCGAAGTTATGTTCCTTGTCCGCGGGTTTATCGGCCATGCCGACGGCAAAGAACGTCATCAGCGCCGCAACCAGATCGAGAGCGGAGTGCGCGGCTTCGGCGAGGATGCCGAGCGAATTGGTCAGCACGCCGACGATGACCTTGAAGGTGGTCAGCCCGATGGCGAAGAGGACCGAACTTAACGCGGCAGAACGTTTTTCCTTTTGAGCATTGGTATGCGACATGATGTCCTCAAGTTTTGGATGAGGCCGCCTGTCGTAAAATCAATTGAATGACTGCGGGGGGAATACGACTTTGATTTTCTGGCGCCGATGTTGACATGATACCCAATTTATGGGCTAATGAAAAGGGTTGAATGTCACTGGTTAAATAATAAAGCTGACAAGTCACGCGGACTTGTCAGCTTGGTCTTATAAAGCTTTGTTTGCGCTCAACGCAGCCTTGCGGTTTCGCGCGTTCCGGTGGCTTCGACATGTTCCATCGCCGCACCAGGTCCGACAGATGACGTTTTCCTATTGACACTATCGAACTGAACGTGCAATTTGAATTCCATAGATGGCAAAGACGAGCGAGCCAACCGCGATAGAGATCCCAATGACTTGCGGGAGACTAATATTGATAAAAAAAGCAAGCCCTGATACAAAACCCGCCGCGGCAGAAAGAATGCCAATCCATATTAGCGGCTTCGCAATCACGGGTGATGCCGATTTCATTTCGCTGACCAGAGTGGCCGCCCCGCCTAGTCCGAAGGTAATCGTGCCTAAAACGAAGAGAGTATCGAACAAGAGCTTGAATCCAGCAAAGGCTACCTCTCCGCCGTGCATTGCGGCAATTTGTGTCAACACACCACCCGATAGCGAATCCACGAGGACAAAAACCAAAACGCTAATTGTCAGCAGTGCCCAACCTAATCTTTCGATTGGCAAACCCATGGGATGGCGAAAGGCCATCAGCACAAGTGCTCCTGCTGCAAGAATTACATCGGAGAAGATGCCAATGGTCCCAGCAGCCACTATAGTAGTGTGACCTACGATCGCGCCATTGAGCGCATCGATGAATGAAGGAGTGGGCATAGGCAGCGCCAGGGATACTGGCGACAGCGCATAGAACGCGCTGCCAATGACAACACCGAGGGCGCCGATGGCAACCACTATGCCCGCCCAGAAAACTGCGTTGGCATTACTGTTGATAGATTGTTGAACAGAAGATGTAGTCATTTTGCGTTGCAATCCTCAGGAGGTCTTATTTGCGCTCAAACGTAGTCTTGCCGTTTCACGCGTTCCAGTTGCTTCGACATGTTCCACTGCCGCGCCGAGTCCGAATAACGGCATGTTGCCATAGACGCATTCGAATTGATTCGGGTTGACGACGTAGGTCTCATGCCAGATGCCGACCGTACCATTTGCACCGACTGCTTGGTTAAATTTCTTCCACGGCCCAAGATGCGGCTCGGATGGTTGGCGTGCAAACCGCTCCAAGTCCTCGAAGGAACGCCAGTATTGGATCAACACGGGTCCGCTCAAGTTCCAGAAGAATTCGGCGTGCAAGAATCCTTTTTCGGGATGAGTGAATAGGGTGGTCAGCATCGGTGTCATGGCAGATGCGACCGGAATCCATTTATCGAATCGCCACCATTGATTGATTCGCATTCCAATCAGAAATACTACAAAAGGCTCTTCTGTTTTTGCCGTGTAACGACCGTTAAATATTTTTGCCATTCTTTTTCTCCAATAAAGTTTTTACCGTTTCGTGATATCTTCTTTCAGCCACGAGATAGTTTCCTGCATGGCTTGTTGCAGTGATGTGCCTTTCCATCCAAATGCCTTCTCGGCTTTAGTGGAGTCTATGATGAATGGTTGAGTCCACTCATACATCATCTCCACCGTCTCGCGCATGATCGGGTTGAACAAACCGAGAAAGCTCATCAATGCAGTTCCCGCTGCTAAAACCTTGACCGGCTTGTTAAGTTCCGCTTCCATGATCTTGACCAATTCATTTTGTGTGACGGGCGCGGGGCTGGGGGTGAACCAGATTTGACCCAACGCATCTTCGCGCGTGCCGAGAGTTGCTAGCAGTTTTCCGAAGTCGGGCGCGTACGAAAAAGTGTGCGGTTGATCCAGCCGGCCAAGCAGGTTGATGCTTTTTCCAAGCAGCGCGGGACGAATGGCATAATCGGTTACGGCGTGGTCATCGGGACCGAAGAAATTCGAGGCGCGTCCGATGGCAGCGCGAATCTTTCCAGTGCGATGCGCTTCCATCACTGCGTTTGCCACCTGGCCCCGGACTTTGCCTTTTTTGGTGTGCGCCTGGTACGGTGAATCTTCGCGGATGGGCTGGCCGTGCGCATCTCCATACATATACAAATTGTCAGCCACGATGAATTTTGATTTGTTGGTCTCCGCCGCTTGCATGATCGCCGATTGGAAGCGGGGAAACTTCTCAACCCATTCGTAATACAGCGGTTGTGCACACTGATAAATAGCTGCCGCGCCTTTGGTCAGCTCGATGTTTTTATTGACATCATACGCATCGCCTGCGACGATCTCCGCGCCCTCCGGCAACCGATCAGTTTTTCCAGAACGGTTAATCAAGCGAACTTGCTTGCCTTGCTTGATCAATTCGCGTCCCGTCCACTTTCCAAGCGGACCGGTTCCAAAAATTACGTGTAGTTCAGGCATGATATCCTATCTTCCCGTTTCAGTGATTTTATAAGGTTGTCGTTTCGATATTTTTTCTGTGTGGTATTGCTTGGCTTGCTGACTCCAGCCATACACTCCCATTGCGCGATACAGCCAGCCGGGGATAAATGGTTTTGCCAGCAGTGCCCGCGCCTCTGATGGAATCGCCATGCCTTGGGCAAGCGATTCTGCCGAGAGGTCAAGAGCTTTCTTTAATGGGTTGACGCGCCCATCCAATTCATTTAATGGCATACCGTGCACCATTCCCTCGCCCGCGCCCAAGGCTAAAGAACCTGCCCAATTGAAATGAGTCAGTCGAGCAAAATTTTCACAGATTGCCAATGCGGTTGCATTGTGGTCAGGCTCAGGGAATCCGCAATTCGATATGGCGGCGAATAATTGATGCGGCTTGGTTTCGGCCTGTGATGCGCGATGCGCAGCAATGTGTTCGAGTGCATTCATGACCGGCGCGGGAAGCGAATCGACATAAAGTGGGAATGCCAGCATAACCAGGTCTGCCGCGTCGACGGCATCCAACATTACTTTCGTCCTTTCTGCTGAGTACATGGTGGTGTGAATGTATATGGTCTCGGTTTGAATATTGTGTTTGCCCAATTGGTCAAAGAGATAACCGCCGAGCGAATTGGATGTGCTCTTGCGCGTGCGCGGACTTCCCACGAGCAATAATGCGCGCTTGATCGAAGTGGGTTCCACGCTTCCGTTCTGACTTTCAGGCAGTTTCACCGGCTCGATTCTTTTCTCAGCTTTTAGCTCATCCAGCCAATTCTGCACTGATGATTGAATCTCGCTTTCATTCTGATCAGTTAGAGCCACTCCAGCAACAAATCTCTTGGAGTAAAAGTTGATGGAGTTGCGATAAGTCAGATGGCGGAATATGGATTCGGTCTGTGCGTCGGGTAGATCCATCCAACCGATTGCCAAAAAGTCCGGATAGGCAGGGTAGCGCTTCTGATGATGCGTCTCGCCATTGACTTGCGCGAAGAACGGCAGGACATTTTGAATTTGATGATCCACCATTTTTTTAAGGTTGGAAGAATAGCCGCCAAACATGATTGGCGTGAGATAAACCAGCAGTTGGCAGTTGGCAATCGAGGCGGCGATGATGCGATTGGCATCATTGACGTTGCAAAGGCCTGGGTTGCGGATCCAGCAGAAGAAATCTCCGGCGCAGTTGCCGATCTTCGTCTCACATAACTGCACGTGCTCAATTTCCCAGCCGCGTGAACTCGAGTTCAGCTGTCAACGCGTTACGAACATGCTGACCGGTTAAATCGTTTTTGTTTGAACCATCCAGAATAACTGCTTTCATAAGAATATCCTTTCGTTTGTTCTTGCGATGATGTTAGGTAATAAAGCATGTGATAATCACATGCCATTATTCATACAGTTGTATCTTTATAAATAATCTTTCTTTTGCGATCCGGGCAACGTCTTCTGTATTCGGTACGTCATTCTCGATGCACACACCCAGCGCACCAGCAGAGATCGGCAGATGCTGTATGTAGTCCCCGACGTGCGCGGCCACCGCTGATTCATCCAGGATTGCCTCGGCAAAACCTTTCCGTTCTTTTCCACATACATGCAAATCAACTTCGGCGCCATCTTTCACGTTGCGCCACCAATTCCGTGAACGCGTGGTCATGACCCATAGTTCGTTAGCCTCGCGATAGTAATTCACTGGCACCGCGATCTTGCGTCCCGTCTTCCGGCCTGTAACCGTGATGAGCATGGTCTTGCCCATGAAAACCTGCAAAGGGGACTTCAACATAGATTTTACGAAATCATTTCCGTTCATGGGATGTTACTCCTTGATGAATTGTTGTGTAATCGAATTCAATTCGTGCAGGTACAAGTCGTCTCCGCTGGCGCCGAAGGGAGGCAGGTTACCTGCGATTTCGAGAGAGACAATCCCATGAACGCGTGCCCAAATAAGCATGGCAACGGAAATGGAAAGAAGATCTGCTTCGCCGCCATATTTCTTCCACATCTCAAATCCTACTTTGAATTCTGCCTTGACCTTGGGAAAGGATTTGATTTTTAGTTTTCCTGCGAGGCGTAATTGCTCTACCACACTGACCAGCACACTCAAAGAGCGCGCCGAGGAAGGCATGACTTCCATGATCGGCGCATGATAGCCCGGGATGGGCGTTCCAAAAATCAGTTGATAACGTTGCGGATATTTATGTGCCCATTGACGGTACGCCATGCCAATCGCATTCATGCGTCTAACCAAATCATCGGGTGAGACTTCATCACGCGCCGCAAGTTGTAAATCGCCAAAGGATGTATACGCGTCGATAATGAGCGCCGTCACCAATGCATCCCGATCCGGGAAATAGTTATAGATGGCGGGCGCGGTGATCTTGAGATCGCGCGCAATGGCCCGCAGGGACAGCGCCGGTGCGCCTTCTTTTGCGATGTGCTTCCAGGCCGCATCCTTGATGGCTTGCTGGAGATTGGGGATTTGCTTCTTGAGCGTGGGTCGGACCATCGTGACTCCTTGTAAATAAACACCGTATAGTTATTAATATACAGTGTTTAGTTATTCTTGTCAAGGGATGAAAAACCGATGAAAAAACCGACTTCCTAAGGAAGTCGGTTACTGCTTGCTAACCACTGTTACTTTATCACTCCCAATTTCTTTCCTACTTTCGCGAATGCTTCCAAGCCCTGACCCAGATCATCGCGGTCATGTGATGCGGAGATCATCACGCGGATGCGCGCTTTACCTTTTGCCACGGTCGGGAATCCGATGGACATGGCGAACACACCATTCTCGAATAACTCGCGGCTGAACTGTTGGGCGAGTGTCGCTTCGCCGAGCATGATGGGCGTGATCGGTGTTTCACTTGCGCCAGTATCAAAGCCAAGTTTCTTCATCTCGGCTTTGAAGTATTTAGCATTGTCCCAAAGTTTATCCACCAATGCAGTCGACCCTTCCAATAAATCTACTGCCGCCAAGCAAGCCGCGGCATCAGGCGCAGTGACCGCAGACGAAAACAGGAACGGGCGTCCGCGCTGACGCAGCCATTCGATAATGATTTTGTTTCCAGCCACGAGTCCGCCTACAACACCAAACGCTTTCGACATCGTGCCGACTTCGATGTCCACTTTGCCGTGCAAGTTGAAATGATCCACGATGCCGCGTCCGCCTTTGCCGAGCACGCCTTCACCGTGCGCATCGTCCACCATAAACATGATGTCATATTTCTTGGCGACTTCATACAAGGCGGGCAGTGGTGCAATGTCGCCGTCCATGCTGAAGACGCCGTCGGTGACGATCAAGGCGCGGCGGAAGGTTCCGGCATTTTCCTTAATGACCGCTTCGAGCGCAGTCGGATCGTTATGATCGTACGGAATAATCCTTGCGCCGGAGAGTTGGCTTCCGTCAATGATCGAAGCGTGATTGAGTTGATCCGAAAAAATCGCATCTTCTTTTGCAACAAGCGCCGAGATCGTTCCGATGTTGGCGGTGAAGCCGGATTGAAACGTGATGACATCCTCGGCGCCCTTGAATTTTGCGAGACGTTTTTCAAGCTCAACATGCAAATCGGTTGTGCCCGCAATCGTCCGCACCGCGGCCGGACCCACGCCATATTTTTTCGTGGCGTTCTTGGCAGCCTCAACGATTTTCGGATGGTTTGCCAATCCAAGATAATTGTTTGAGCAAAAATTCAAGACATCTTTTCCGTCCACGATCAGGCGCGCACCTTGAGCCGAGCCGATCGTGCGGATGCGGTTATACAAGCCTTGATCTTTCAAGCCGTCAATCTCTTGCGTGAGCCAATCGAGTTTTGTGGTCATGGTTTCTCCTGTTCGCAAATCTATTATAGCGAGAATATAAAAAGCGAGTGTCACGATTTGCCCGTGACACTCGCTCTATTTTTCTTCGGTCAAGTCTTCCGCTAGCAAACCGAGTTCAGTCATCGCGTCCATCACTTTTTGGATGGCTCCACTTTTGACGGTTACCGTTGTCGGACCCAGCGGCTCGCCCAAAAATCTTGCCGCTTTCGATTTACGCAACTCTTCCAAGACTTCGGGGCGGCTGACCTTTAAAACGATTTGAGTCTCAGCCCGTGCTTCGGTTCCGTTAACTTCCCAGCGTTTGAGAGCTTTGACCAACACCGGAGGAATTCCGGCATCAGAATGTTTTGCCAGCAAAGCCAACATTTGTTCAACTTTCAATCCTTGTTCATTGGCTTTGGTCATTGAACGCGGTGTGATGTGATAACGATATTCGTCCGGTTTTTCATCATCCCATTCAAAAAAGCGTGAGAGTTGATAACGCACGACTCGCGGAGCAAATCTTGGGATGACAACCTTCCCTTGCGAAGAAATATGCAGTTTTGAATCTTCTGCTTTCAACTTTAAACCTTTAACGTTCAACAATTTAAAGGCGGCGAATTCTTTTCCTTCTTCTGGGCTTGCCAGTTCAACCATTCCCAGCCAATATAAAATATTCGTGATGAAGAATCGAATTAATGCGCCATCCACTTCATCCCATGATTTGAATCCGCGTAGATATTGTCCATCCGATGTGCGCTTGATAAACCACGAATCATAATCTCCAGCGGGACGTTGGAAATCTGGATATTTCTTTTTGATGTCATTTACAAATGAATTGATATTCCACCATTTGTTTTCAGGAATCGCTTCGACCAAATTCAGCAAAAACTCACGCGCGACAAGCGATTGATTCTTCCATTCGCCTTCGCAGATGATGCCGGGCATGAGTTGCAATTCATTGAATGATTCAGATTTGTGCCATGCTTCGATGAGAACTTTCAATGCCTCGTCACGTGAGGCTTCGAGGAATTTCCGCGTGACTTCGGCTTGTGGAATGTTTTTCTTTAACAATTCGGCAGTATGCAAAAGTGAAATCAATTTTGGATTGGACGAAATTTCCCGTCCAAGACGCAGGGCGGCTAACAAAGTGGTCGCATCATCGAGGATGCGATCCGTTGCAGGGATGAGATGCGCTTTTTCGCCGGGCATCGCCTCGCGGCCCAAAGGTTCTGTTTTTGGTAGGGGCGACTGGCCAGTCGCCCCTACATGTAATATTGCAAACAAATCATCAGGAATGTATGTGAATTCCTGCGGGCCTTTATCTGTGTCAAAGAAGGCACGAGCAATCAACGCGCGGTAGAACAGAACTTCGGATGTCGAAGCAGGTTTGAGATGTGGATGTTCGCGGTCGCGTTTGCCCGCGCCCATTTCGCGAATGTCGCCGAATTCGCGGACAAAGTTTGCGTATGGGATTCGGCCATTCGAGGCGGTCAACGCATGAAGCGCCTCAAGCGCTGGAGGCGGAAGCGAGTTCATTAATTCGGCAACCAGTTTCGGGTCGAGGAGAGAAGCGGTCAATTCTTTTGCCGCATCCTCTGTATCATCGGATTTGAGTTCCACACCCCATAATTCCGCGATAATACGCAGGTGTCCAATATCGTGACCGAGAAACGAGTGGTAGATGTCTGGCATAAATATAGAGGCGAGCACTGCTCGCCTCTATTTTACCCGCGTACCACTTTCAATGCGTTTGGCAAAATTTCAAAATTTAGTTTGCGGAGATTGCTTCCAAAGCTCGTATAAATTTCGCCGTCGGCGTGGATGTACAGCGGGCGGTCGGAAATCATGCTGAGTTTTTTGCAGGTTCCCATGCGGATTTGCTTTGTAAAGCGGCGATGCGTGCCACTCATAAATTCTGGAACAAGACGAAACATCATGGGGCGCGATACTTTTCGCACCATGACATATTCCATGATCCCGTCGTTCATTTTCGAATCCGGGGAAAGCATAAAACCGCCGCCTTCGCGTCCACCGTTACAAAGCGTGGTCATCAAGACCTGATCCTCCCACTTCTCCTGGTCGGTCTCGAACTGGACGCCAACTGGATTGTGGTTGAGCAGGATGGTTTGGATTACCGCTGTGAGATACAGAAGAAAGCCGCGAACGATGGGAAGTTTATGGGCGCGGATGGTGACGACCGTGTCAAAGCCGATGCCCAATGTGTTGTCGAAATATTCTTTGCGGCCGTGTTCGTCGGTCATTAGGACGAGATCAATGGCGGATGGCTCGCTCTTTAGCGTGTGATCCAACGCATGATCTGATTCCATCGGGATGCCAATGGCGTGCGCAAAGTCATTGCCTGAACCGACGGGTACAACTCCGAGAATGGGGCGCATGGCTTCGGGTAATTGCATAATCCCGTTGACGATTTCATGAACCGTGCCATCTCCGCCCATGGCGATGATCATGTCATAGCCTTGTTCACCGGCCTGCTTGGCAAGTTCCGTTGCATGGGTCGGATATACCGTTCCGCTCCAATCTGCGTTGCCATAATCGTTGAGGATGGGACGCAAATCATCCGCGACTTTCCAGGCATTGCCCATGTCGGCCATGGGATTCAAAATGATTTTGACTTTGCGGCTCATTGGTTGATTTTCCTCCGAAGTTAAGTTGAAAATTATAACCCCTGCAAATAAATAAGGAGGCGTCAGCCATCTTGCGACGGCAGTTGGGCTAATTGATCTGTAAATCCTCGTGCGACCAGATAAGAGCCGCGATTATGCTTCTTTGCCTGATATAAGGCAACATCCGAGGCGTGAAGCAAGTCGGAAGGCGTCAGGGCGTGAATGGGATAGAAAGCGATCCCGGCTGAGAGTCCGAGGCTGATTTTGTTTCCATTGGGCGCATCGAACGAGAACTTCTTCACCTTATCCAGAATTTTTTCCATGACCAGATTCGCGGCAAACGGATCGGTTTTGCTCAATATCAACGTAAACTCATCGCCTCCATAGCGGACCAGGAAATCGGTGGAGCGCAGAAGCGTGAAAAGATAATTGGATATCAGCCGCAGAACCTGATCCCCAATGGCGTGACCGTAGACATCATTGACCTCCTTGAATCCATCCAGGTCCATCATGATGACCGCAAAGGTGTATCCGGTACGCCTGGCATCGTACACTTCCTGTTCGAGACGATCATCCAGCGCGCGCCGATTGGCTATTCCGGTTACGGTATCCGTATAGGCCTGTGAGCTCACCAATTGATGCAGGCTGGCGTTCGAGATTGCGACTGCCGCCTGATCGGCGAGAAGTTCCAACAGCCGCAGTTCCGAGGGTGTAAATCCGCCGGTTACGGATTTGGATAAATTCATCACGCCCACTACATTGTCATTGAACTTCAGCGGGATGCCAATGATGGATCCTTCCCGTTCCTCTGGCGTGTCCTCATAAAACGGATGATTCCTCATATCGCCAATCATGATCTGTTCACCGCTTCGGGCAACCGTATTAGTCAGCCCTTCTTCGCGCGGCATGGAAATGGGCTGATTGCGGGTGCCATCCGAGCTAAGCGCCGCGCCAAATTCCAATTTTCCGTCAGCGTTATAAAGAAAGATGTAGGCGGCCCGCGCGTTTTTGACAAGGCGCATCGCCTCGGTCACCACCGCGTCCAGCACAGTGGGCAGATTCAGGCTGGAGGTTAGGTTGAGACTGAGTTTCTTGAGCGCGTCCAGCTCATCGGTATGCTGCTGAAGCATCATCAGCAGAGAACGGTTGCTGATCAAATCCCCCGCGAGTTTTCGGAGCTGGCTGTCATTCCCGTAATATTTTTCAGCCGCTTCCGTCAGCAGACCCAATAACTTTAGAAGATTCTCGCGTTCCTCCGACGTCAAATCCTTCGCATCATCAAGCGATTTCTGCGCATCTTTCAGAACTTCCAGGCGGGGATCCATTTTGGGAACTTTTAGCACAATCGTTATTTTTCGTTGATAGAGATTACAATATGGTTTGGCCGATATTGGCTGCTTATTGTAAAATTGAATACGCTAAAATGGATTTATACTTTTCACAATTGGAGGGCATGTGCCTGTAAAACAACCGGATTTTCCTACTTCTACACCTCTCAAACCGCGGGCGCGGGCTTTGATCATCGGCGCATCCAGCGGGATGGGCGCTGCTTTGGCAAAGAAGCTGGCTGACGAAGGCTATGATCTGGCTTTGATCGCGCGCCGGGAAGAATTGCTTTCTTCCTTATGCGATGAAATAAATCAAAGTATTGATAAAGGGCGCGCTCTATATTATGTTCATGATGTTAGCGACCATGGGGCTGTACCTGATCTACTTCGCCGCATCGTCTCTGACTTAGGCGGATTAGACCTGGTAATCTATGCGGCGGGTGTCAACTTTGCACCTCTCGCAGACGAGTATAACACAAAGAATGACCGTCAGATGCTTGAGATCAATTTGATGGGTGCGTTCGCCTGGCTGAACCCAATTGCCGCGATGTTTCATTCTTCAAAAGCAGGACAGATCGTCGGCATCTCTTCGGTGGCGGGCGAGCGCGGACGAGTAGGGAACCCCGGCTATAATGCTTCGAAAGCCGGGCTGACGAATTATCTCGAATCGCTGCGCAACCGTCTCACGCGGCGCGGTGTGAACGTGTTGACCGTCAAAGCGGGCTTTGTTCAAACCGATATGTTGAAAGCCGCGCAAAAAGTGATGTTTCCAATCACTGTTGAAAAAGCTGCGGATGATATTTGGAAAGCGATCCGTGCTCGCAGACAGGAAATTTACACACCCTGGTTCTGGCGCGGGATCATGTTCATCATCCGCAATATTCCATCCATCTTATTCCGGAGAATGAGTATATAAAATGGTAACCCTCGATAAATCTTTTACTACCCTTGAAAATTTTGGGCACTCTTTGCGGGCGCCCGCTTATGTGTTCAGCCCGACGCGTTCCGAAGAGATCGTTCAGGCGTTTGAGCTGGCCAACCAGACCGGACTTACCATCACGGCGCGCGGCGCGGGACGCAGTTATAACGATGCTTCGTTGAATGGCGGCGGTATCGTGCTGGATATGTCAGCGATGAATCGCATCGTGACATGGGATCCGCAAACGGGGCGCGTGACCGCCGAGCCGGGCGTCACGATTGAGCAACTTTGGCAGCGCGTCGAACCCGACGGCTGGTGGCCGCCGGTTGTTTCCGGCACGATGTACACAACCCTGGGCGGATGTCTTGGTGCAAACATTCACGGCAAGAACAATTTTAAGGTGGGCACCATCGGCGAGCATGTGATCGAGTTCACCGCGATTTTACCGACCGGCGCTGAGATTGTTTGCTCGCCGCAAAACAACGCCGACCTGTTTTATGCGATGATCAGTGGGCTTGGCATGTTAGGAATCTTCACGTCCGTCACGCTGGAAATGAAACGCATCTACTCCGGACTCATGGAGGTGGATGCGCATCCGGTGCATAATCTCCACGAACACCTGACTGACCTGCTCGACGACGCGCCGAATTACGATTACATCGTCGGCTGGCTGGATGCCACTGCCGGAGGCCGCGGGTTGGGCCGCGGACAGATTCACGCTGCGCGTTATTTAAACGAAGGCGAAGATCTGAATCCACAAAAGACGATGCAATTGCAGAGTCAGGTATTGCCACCGCGTATTTTTGGGATTTTTCCAAAATCGATCCTGCATTATTTCATGGGGCCATTCGTGAATAATTTGGGAACATGGGGCGTGAACACCGGAAAATATATCGCCAGCCTGCCGCGCCATACTTTCAGGCAGTCACATGCGGCCTTTCACTTTTTACTCGATTACATTCCGAACTGGGAATTATCGTATGGCCGAGGCGGATTGATCGAATATCAATCGTTCGTACCAAAGGAAACCGCAGAAGCCGCGTGGGCCGAAATGCTGAAGCTTTCGCTCAGGCGCGGACTTCCATCGTATCTCGGCGTGACCAAGCGTCATCGCCCCGACCAATTTTTATTAACTCATGCAGTAGATGGGTTTTCGTTAGCAATGGATTTCAAAGTCACGAATGGCAATCGCGCAAAATTGAGTCAGATGTTGCAGGAGTTCGATCGAATCGTCCTTGAGGCGGGTGGACGATTCTATTTTGCAAAAAATAGTGAGACCACGCCTGAAACCGCGCAACGCTTCCTTGGCCAGGCAACCATTGCGCGGTTCAAGAGCCTGAAGAAACGTTGTGACCCGAATGGGTTGTTGGAATCCGATTTATATCAGCGCGTATTTGGCGTGGATCAATCATGAGATGTCCGAGGTGGCCTGTTCCTCATGAATCTTAATGTGATTGATCTTGGCCTGATCGAATATGAGCAGGCTTGGAGATTGCAGGATGAATACGCTTCGGAAATTGCAGAAGGAAAACGCCCGCCGACATTATTGTTGCTTGAGCATCCTCACGTTTATACCTTTGGACGAAAAGGTCACATCGAGAATTTGCTTTGGGGTGAGGAACAGTTAAAACAAAAAGGCATTTCCGTTCATTGGGTGGATCGCGGCGGCGATGTGACTTATCACGGGCCGGGGCAGTTGGTAGGCTATCCGTTGATTCCTTTGGGAAAATTGGCTGACCAGAATCGAATCCCTGAAACCGACTACATCGGCTATGTGCGCAATTTGGAGAAAATGCTGATCGCCGCGTTAGCGCGTCTCGGGGTGGCAGCCGGCCAAAGGTCCGGGTTGACCGGCGTATGGGTGCAGGCCGATGTGTATTCGCGCTGCCCACGCTGTCGTCCCGAAGATCGCCACAAACCGGCCAAGATCGCGGCGATTGGCGTCAAGGTGGATGTGCACGGCGTTTCGCGTCATGGCTTTGCATTGAATGTCAATCCTGACATGTCTTATTGGGATGGCATCGTGGCTTGTGGGCTGGCTGAATATCCGGTGGTGAGTTTGGACGACTTGTTGAATGAGTTGCCGGATATGAGTACGGTGAAAAAAGAGATCCTGCTCGCATTTGAAGAAGTCTTTGGTTTTAATATGGTACCAGTGGGTAACCCGCAGGGCAATTGACTTTTTGACATGAAGACTGTAAACTAAGTGCACAGAACTCATTGTTTTTTGGAGGAGATATGGCTGCTCAATTTCAATTTGTCATGCGCTCCGGCCCTACGCCCGGCGCGACTTACTCTTTGGAAGGCGATCAGATTGTCATCGGCCGCGATTCTTCCAACGGCGTGGTCATCAATGATGCTGAGATTTCCCGCAAGCATTCCCGCCTGACTTTTCAAGGCGGCAAATATGTGCTTGAAGATTTGGGCTCAACCAATGGAACGTTCGTGAATGGTCAGCGGCTGGCCGGGCCGGTGGTACTTAAATCCGGCGATATAGTTTCATTGGGCGAACAAATTGTTTTGATGTTCGATGCGCTGTCTCTCGATGCGGGTGCGACAGTCATTTCATCTCGTAAGAGTGCACCGGCGCCCGTCATACCCCCGTCGGCGCAAGTGGTGCCACCTCCGCCCAATTATTCGACACCGTTGGTACCGGTCAAGAAAAACAATTTGACGCTTATACTCATTGTCGTTGGAGCCTTGGTGCTGATTTGTCTTTGTGTGGGGGCCCTTTGGTATATCGATCAGAATTACCTTTGGTGTACCTTCCTTCCCTTCTTAGCTGGCTGCGGCAAATAATCCTCGGCGTACCTGCCCCCGCGAATCATCACTCGCGGGGGCATTTTATTTTTAGGAATGGTTGTAAAATCAATTCACATTGACTACAATCAAGCCGGTGTCAATTCTTGGTATGAATCAGACTGAACCATCCTCTTCTCCGGGTTGGGGCGCAACCACTAAATTGGTCGTCGCTCTGACATTGGTTGCCATTGTCGGCGGATTGTTGATTCGCTTTGAAAAAGTTCTTGCTCCGCTGTTGCTAGCTTTAGTGTTGGCTTATCTCTTCTATCCCGTTGCAAGTTTTGTTCAGCGTGTGGCGCATTTGCCGTGGCGCTTTGTGGTTAGTATCATTTACATTTTGTTCCTGGCTGTTTTGCTCAGCCTGCTAACTGCCGGTGGGGTGGGACTGATTCAGCAAATTCAAAATCTTGTGATCTTTGTCCAGAACAGCTTGACAGTCATTCCCAGCTTGATCGCGCAGGCTTCCGGTCGGATTTATCAATTTGGTCCCTTCCAGTTCGACTTCAGCCACCTTGATCTCAATCCTTTCGGCCAGCAAATACTTGGACTCATCCAGACCGTGCTTGGACAAACGGGAACGCTTCTCGGCGCGATCGCTAGTGACGCGGCACAGTTTCTGGGTTGGCTGTTCTTCATTGTATTGGTCTCCTACTTTGCCCTCTCCGAAAGCGGCGGGACGCGTCGGCGTATCGTTTGGCTGGATATCCCAGGCTATACAGATGATATTCATCGCATCGGACATGAATTGGGTCTGATCTGGAATGCATTCCTGCGAGGGCAGACCATTGTCTTTTTCTTTACCTTTATTGCTTATGCGGTTATTTTTAGCTCGCTCGGTGTGAACTACGCGATCGGTATTGCGGTTCTTGCAGGCCTGGCTAAATTTATTCCTTATTTCGGAGAGCCTATCACGTGGATCACACTTGCCTTGGTGACTTATTTTCAGGGAAGCGGCCCATTTGGACTCCCGCCTCTAACTTACGCGATCCTCTCGGTGGGATTGGCCTTTTTGATCGATCAAACCATCGATAACCTGGTCACACCGCGTATTCTCGCCCGCGCTTTGCATGTTCATCCCGCCGGGGTTTTGATCGCGGCTCTCATTGCCGCTTCCTTCCTTGGGCTATTGGGTGTCATCATTGCCGCGCCGATGCTTGCAACGGTCACTCTTTTATGGCGCTACATGATGCGGAAAATGCTCGACCTCGATCCGTGGTCGGAGGGCGAGACTACATACCCGCCGCCGCTTTCGATTTCTCTTATCCTTGCCGCCATTCGCAACTTCTGGCATACTCTACGCGAACGGTTCGTCAAGTCAAGTCAATAATGTGCGTCTATAATCAATATCAAAGGAGAATGTCATGTCTGATAACAATAGTGAACCTCAAACCCAAACTCTGGCCGAGACCGAGAATTATCTTGTTTGGAGAGCGGAAGAACCGGATGGCGAAGTAACTTATCATGTTGAACTCAATAACGTCACGGTTCATTTTTTCCAGGAGGAATGGGAGGAGTTTCTTGAGTTGGCGCGCATCCTGAAATAAATGAAATCGAAAGACTCGATTACCGACATATCGGGCATTGAAGTCGGTCACGCGCAGAATGATGATGCGATGACCGGTTGCACGGTCATCTTATGCCGGAAAGGCGCGGTGGCCGGTGTGGATGTGCGTGGCTCCGCGCCCGGTACGCGCGAAACGGATTTGCTCGATCCAATCCATCTCGTGGAGAAGGTCCACGCAATTGTACTGGCCGGCGGTTCTGCCTTTGGATTGGATGCAGCCAGTGGCGTGATGCGTTATCTCGACGAACATAAAATCGGATTCAACACGGGCGTTGTCAAAGTTCCGATTGTTCCTGCTGCAATTTTGTATGATTTAAATCTCGGAGATAAAAATATCCGCCCGAACGCAGAAATGGGATATCAAGCTTGTCTTAATGCATCAGTGGATCGAGTTGCTGAAGGAAACGTCGGCGCGGGAACCGGTGCGAGCGTGGGAAAACTTTTTGGCAACGCGCTCGCCATGAAGTCCGGATTCGGGAACGCCAGCATTAATATCGGAAATGGAATTGTTGTTGGCGCAATCGTCGCGGTCAATGCTTGGGGCGATGTAATCGAAGATGGGAAGATCATCGCCGGTTTGCGTTCGGGAAAAGTTGGGCCGATTCGCGTGGGCGGCAAAGAATATTTTGCTGATACACTGAAGATGATGAGAACGTTTTCAGGGCGCAATGTGATGCAGCTTGCAACGAAATCGAATACGGTGATCGGCGCGGTGGCGACGAACGCCGCCCTGACGAAGGTCGAAGCCACGAAGGTCGCGCAGATGGCTCACGATGGGTTGGCGCGTTGCGTTCGTCCCGCGCATACGATGCTGGATGGGGATACGATCTTTGCGTTATCAACCGGAAAGAAAAAATCAGATGTTACAACAATTGGAACCTTCGCGGCAGAAGCGATATCTCAAGCAATTCTGCGTGCGGTGAAGATGGCCGCACCCGCGGGAGGATTGCCGGGATTAAAAACATAGGGGCGGACTTCATCCGCCCCATGAGTGCGGGGAAATTTATTTTATCTGCCTTTCAACTCATCCTTAAAGATCAAGCTCATCACAATGCTCACGATGCTGATCACCAACGCGCCCCAAAAGATCGGCCAGAAACCAGCGAAGGTGAGCGCGATGCCAAATGCCTGACCAATCTGTCCGGTTAGCCAAAATAGAAATGCGTTGATCAGCAAAGTGAATAAGCCAAGAGTTAAGACAATCAACGGGCAGGTTAATAGTTTGAGCAATGGACGCAGGAAGGCATTTACCAATCCGAAGATCAAAGCCAGCCAGACGATCGAGAACAAACTAGTCAAATGAATCCCTGGCACAAATTTGATGGCCAGGAAGATGGCAATGGCGTTGATAATCCAACGCAGAATGAACTTTGTCATCATATTTTTCCTTTCGCTAATTAAATACGCAAAACGGCCCAGGTGGTTTCGAAAATTCACCGGAGATAAACGGCGATGAACGAGGATTTAAAAATTCTACCTCGTTTATCTTTGTTCAACTCTGGTTAAATCATTTTCAGGATGTCGCGCACATCCAGATCAAAGTGCGTTGCGATTTGAAACCTGCGGATTGAATCGCCTCGACCATTTCGCCCGCTGGATATTCGATCGTTAATCGGCGTTGATTAGCAAGTTCGCGACACGCCACTTCGAGTGCGGACCTTAGACCGGCCGTGTCGCCATTGGGCGGAGTCGCCACCCAAAGCAGTTCCGTTGGACGCGTGGCCCCTAGCCAGCTTACTGTTGCGAGCAATTTTCCGTTTTTTACTGCCGCCCATTGGCGGACATCGAACTCCATGAAGAAACGGTGTATCCACATTTGCAAACCAGGGCCAAACCGATCCCAATCCCAACGCCAATACCAGCTTAGTTCATCAGGATGCGCCCGGTATAGCCAGTCGCGTTGAAGCGGCCAGAACTGTAGTTTCATGCCTGTGACGGTTATATCATTTATGGTCGGCGTGCGAAATGAATTGGGATAGATTTGATAAGTGGTTCGGCGCGCGCGTTCGACAAAGCCCAAATCTGCATAAATTTTGATCGCGGTCGGGTTATCATCGCGGACTTGGAGCCATAATTCCTTTGCACCCTTTTGCCGCGCTTGCTCCATAGCGCGTTCGGTCAACGCGCGGCCGATCCCGCGTCGGCGGTAATCGGGATGGGTGGCGACATTGGCGATCAGAGTGATCTTGCTGCCCTTGTAATTGTGGACGACGAGACTAACATTGCCAACGATTTTTCCATTTTCCTCCCAAACAATGCCAGAGAGTGGCACGGAGGAAGCTGATGTGGCCCATTGCAAAAAGCTGGTATCCCGTCCGGCGCTGCGCATTTGCTGAAGGTAGGATTGGCCGTCTTCATCCATGGTGGCAGAGAAACACTGCTCGATCAAGTCTGCCACTTGGGGCAAATCCCGGAAAATATTGAGCGGACGCAGGGAATTGGTCTCCCCGCTCTGAATCGGAACGGTAGTTGAAGCCATTGCGTGTATTATAGCCCCGACTCGGGGAAAATTTAACACAACTCTAATGCGGTACGAACAATTTGCTAACCTCCATTTTGTTATAATTCCACTATAAATTTATAGTAGAGGCGGAGCAGTGCTCTGTCCTACGGGAGAGTTTTCCTATGATGCGATTTGATCGTTTCACCGAACGTGCCCAGGAGGCCGCCCAGCGTGCTGCGGAAATTATCCAGCGCTACGGCCATAACCAAATTGATACCGAACACATTCTGCTGGCTTTGATCGAACAGCCCGGCGGTGTGATTCCACAAATCCTTGAAAAGATGAACGTCAGCTCTGAGGCTTTGGTTGAGCGGCTCGACACCACTCTGCGCTCCAGCCCGAAGGCAAATATCTTTGGCGGAGGGGCGGGGCAGATTTTTATCACGCCGCGCGTCAAGCGGATCATCGACCTTGCCAATGAAGAAGCGAATCGTTTAAAGGATGAATACATTTCCACCGAGCATATTTTTTTAGCAATATTGACTGAGCGGAATACACCGGCCGCGCGCATTCTCGAATCAGCGGGCTTGACCCGCGACCGGGTCTATGATGCGATCCAGGATTTGCGCGGCGGACAGCGCGTTACCGATCCGCAAGCTGAGACGCGTTACCGAACGCTGGAAAAATATTCACGCGATTTAACTCAACTTGCACGCGAAGGCAAGCTCGATCCCGTTATCGGGCGCGATAACGAAATCCTTCGCTTGATCCAAATCCTTTCACGCCGCACCAAGAATAACCCGGTCTTGATCGGTGAAGCAGGCGTGGGGAAGACAGCCATCGTCGAAGGATTGGCGCAGAAGATTGCCACGAACGATGTGCCGGAGATTCTGTCCGGTAAAAAGGTTGTAGCGCTCGATCTGGGTGCGATGATCGCTGGCTCGCGTTTCCGTGGTGAGTTTGAAGAGCGCCTCAAAGCGGTGATGGAAGAAATCCAGCGCTCGCAAGGGGACATTATCCTGATGATCGATGAGTTACATACGGTAGTGGGCGCGGGAGCTGCCCAGGGCGCCATGGATGCATCCAATATGCTCAAGCCCGCCCTCTCACGCGGTGAGTTGCAGTGCATCGGTGCGACCACGCTGGATGAGTTTCACAAGTACATTGAAAAGGATGCCGCGCTCGAGCGCCGTTTTGCACCGATCTATGTCGAAGAGCCGAGCGTGGATGACACGATCAAGATGCTTCAGGGCTTGCGGGATCGCTATGAGGCGCATCACAAGGTCCGTTTTGCGGATGAGGCGTTGGTTGCCGCAGCTCGTCTCGCCGACCGATATGTTACAGATCGCCGCCTGCCCGATAAAGCGATTGACTTGATGGACGAAGCCGCCGCGAAGTTGCGCGTCGCGCTTTATTCCATGCCTCCTGAGTTGAAAGAGATGAAGGCGGAACTCGACCGCCTGCAGGCCGAGGAAGATGCGGCTTCGAACTCGCGCGATTATCAACGCGCGGCTGAGATCAAGGTGGAGCGCTTACGCAAAGATGATGAATATCATGTCAAGCGCGATAAATGGGAGTCGGAGCACCAGCTCGACGAAGTTGTGGATATCCATGATATTGCGGAAGTTGTCCATCAATGGACGGGCATTCCTGTCAGCCAGATGATGGAGACCGAAGCCACCAAACTTCTTCAAATGGAAGCAAGATTACACGAGCGCATCATCGGCCAGGATGAAGCCATTCACGCCATCTCCGACGCGATCCGCCGCGCACGTTCTGGCTTGAAGGATCCGTCGCGGCCCATTGGTTCATTCATCTTTATCGGGCCATCGGGCGTTGGCAAAACTGAATTGGCAAAAGCACTTGCATGGTTCATGTTCGATGATGAAGATGCCTTGGTGCGCGTCGACATGTCTGAGTACCGCGAGCAACATACTGTGAGTTGTTTGTTCGGCGCGCCGCCCGGTTATGTCGGCTATGAGGAAGGCGGCCAGTTGACGGAAGCGGTTCGCCGCCGCCCATATCGGGTGGTGCTGTTCGATGAGATCGAGAAAGCTCATCCGGAAGTTTGGAACGCGCTTCTCCAAATTTTGGACGATGGCCGCATGACGGATGGTCAAGGTAACGTGGTGGATTTCCGCAATACAATACTGATCATGACCTCGAACCTCGGCACGGAATATGTGCGGAAGGGCGGCACGCTCGGCTTTCTCCAGCATGCCGATAGCGACGAGGAGCGTGAGGCTCACGATAAGGTCGAGAAGGCGTTGAAGGGAACATTCCGCCCTGAGTTTCTCAACCGCGTGGACGAGATCATCATGTTCTCACCGCTGTCGCTTGATGAAATGGAACAAATTGTTGACCTACAACTGAAGGAAGTCCAGGACCGATTGAACGAGTATCATATCAATGTCGAATTGACGGAGGCGGCCCGCAAGTGGCTCGCCAAGGAAGGATACGATGCGGCATTCGGTGCGCGTCCATTGCGCCGCGCCATCCAAAAATATGTGGAGAGTCCGTTGTCGGTCGAATTGCTCGGCGGAAAATACAAGGACGGTGGGACCGTTCTGGTGGATGTGGATGAGAAGGAAAACAAGATTTCATTTCATACCGCCGAGCTGCTCAAGAAGGCCACACAGCAGATCACTGCTTAGTCGAAATTCCATAATGCCAAATACCGCGCATCTTCACATGCGCGGTATTTTTATTCAAGCATCCTAAAGCAGGATTAAGTGAATTCAGGTAATATGGTAGGAATTTGAAACAGGAGAATACTCATGGATCAACCCGAACCCAAATCATCCAAGCGAGGCTGGATCATTGCCATCGTGGTGGTGTTATGTTGCATTGGTTTGATCATCATTTCGATTGGCGGCTATGCATATTATTACCTGAAGAGCAACAACATTTTCATGTCAGGGTCGCAAAGCCTGCCATTGAATAATGATAATAACAATGTGTCGCAGGAGCCGACGGTTCCTGTGATGCGCCCGCCGGTTGGTTCCATTTCCGATGAGACGTTAAACACGTTGGAGCAGGATGTCGTTCCATATAATGATCTGTATGATCTTGGATGCCGCTTGAAGGATATTTGCAATGTGCCGCACACGTTGCCGGCACCAGCGGCACCGCTTCAAGTGGGCGCGCAGGGCCAGTTCTGGGTTGCCAACGTGGAAACCGCCCAGAACTTCCAGATTAATGCAACCTTGTTTTATATCACACCTCATTCGTATTTTTGGGTGCAGAACAATGTACAGGTTAATCAACCGGACATGAAACGGTTGATGGATACCTTTGAGAATAAAATCTATCCGACGGATCGCCAGTTCTTCGGGAGCGAATGGACGCCGGGCGTGGATAACGATCCGCACATTTATATTCTTTATGCGCGCGGTACCGGCACTTCCAATGCCGGTTACTTTTCTTCTGTGGATGAATATAACCCTCTTGTCTTCAAGTATTCGAATGGCCACGAGATGTTTGTGTTCAATGCGGATAATTCAGCTCTCGCTGATCCGTATACGTACAGCGTGCTGGCTCATGAGTTTCAGCATATGATCCACTGGAATCAGGATCGCAACGAATCCACCTGGTTGAACGAAGGTTCCTCCGTGCTGGCGGAATTTATCAACGGTTACCCGCCTTATTTTGATCAGCAGTATGTGCTGAATCCCGATCTTAATCTAACCGATTGGCTTCCCGACCCCGGCGATAACGGCCCTCATTATGGAGAAGCTTTTCTCTTCATGGATTATTTCCTCAACCGCTTTGGCAAGTCGGCAACTCAAGCGTTGGTGAAGGATAAAGAACACAGCCTTCCCAGCGTAGACGATACGTTAAAGAATCTCAATATCACTGACCCGCAAACCGGCAAGCTGATCACTGCGGACGATGTAGTCATGGATTGGTTTGTTGCTATGTATTTGAAGGACGGCTCAGTCGGTGATGGACGTTATACCTATCATAACTATCCCGATGTGCCGCAAACTCACGATACCCAGACCATCACGACTTGTCCGCAAGCACCGACCAATATGTCCGTAAATCAATACGGTGCCGAATACATTGATATTTCCTGCGCCGGAAATTACACACTTTCTTTCAAGGGCTCAACCGAGGTCAATCTTCTGCCAACTTCTCCACATTCTGGCGCCTATATGTTCTGGTCGAACGAGGGCGATGAGTCCGATATGACGATGACGCACGATTTTGATTTCACTAACGTGACTGCGCCGATTTAAGTGTCGTATTGGGCTTGGTATGATCTTGAAAAAGGTTACGATTATGCATATCTCGAAGCGTCCACCGATGGGCTGCATTGGGATATTATCCACACGCCGTCCTGCTTCAATCAGGATACATCGGGTAACGCGTATGGTTGTGGTTATACCGGCAAGAGCGGCGGTGGAGACTCGTCTCAATGGTTGAATGAGACGGCTGATCTTTCGCAATATGCGGGCAAGAAAATCCAACTACGATTCGAATATGTCACCGATCCAGCGGTGAACTTGAATGGCCTGGCGGTGGATGATATCTCCATACCGGCGATCCACTACACGTCCGATTTTGAAGCGGACGACGGCGGATGGCAAGCGAATGGCTTTGCGCGCGTCGAGGACGATCTACCGCAAACCTTCCGCCTCGCGCTGATCGTCAAAGGTGATAAGACCACCGTTCAAAATATCGCGCTGACACCGGATGAGACCGCAGACATCCCGCTTTCGTTGAAGGCCGGGCAAAACGCGGTGTTGGTGGTGACCGGCACGGAACGTTTTACACGTTTGCGCGCGGGCTTTACGCTTGAAATCAAATAATGGATCGGAGGACCAATGTCTGAAGCACCAAAATCGCAAGTCCTAAAACTGGCCAACCTCGTTTCTTATCAGGAAGGTTCGGTGGTCAGCCGCCAGATCACAAAAGCGGACGCGGGCAATGTGACGTTGTTTGCCTTCGATGCCGGACAGGAATTGAGCGAGCATACTGCGCCGTTCGACGCGCTTGCACATATCGTTGAAGGCGAAGTCGAGATTCGTGTTTCTGGAAAACCTTATTTGTTGAAGGCGGGCGAGGTTATCATCATGCCCGCCAAAGAACCGCACGCCGTAAAAGCCAAAACAAAATTCATGATGCTGCTGACGATGATACGCGCATGATTGTAAGACTTCCGAAATCCGGTAGGATTTCGGAAGTCTAATATGCCTATTTGTGTATAGGCATTCCTTCCGCATCGTGCGCCGCTTCCATCAAAACTTCTGAAAGCGTCGGGTGCGCGTGGACGTTGCGGGCGATCTCGTGCGGCGTCAATTCCATCATGTGCGCCAGCGTCAGTTCGGGCAGCAACTCGGTCACTTCGGGGCCGATCATGTGCGCACCCAAAATCTCGCCGTACTTTTCATCCACCACGATCTTGACCCAGCCTGCATAATCGCCAAGCCCTAATGCTTTGCCGTTGGCTTGGAATGGGAAGCGTCCGATCTTGATGTTATGTCCTCGTTCTTTTGCCTGTGCTTCGGTCAAACCGAATGAAGCAATTTGCGGCTGGCAATAAGTGGCGCGCGGCATCATCTCGTAATCGAGCGTGACCGTCTCCGCACCGGCGACATTTTCTGCGGCGACAATTCCCATCGCGGAGCCAACATGTGCCAGCATCAACTTGCCGGTCACATCGCCGATGGCGTAAATGTTTGCAACGCTGGTTCGCATCTTTTCATCGATCTCGACAAAGCCGCGCTCGCTGATCTTGACGCCGACCTCTTCGAGGCCAAGTCCCTTTGAATTGGGACGGAACCCAATTGCGATCAAAGCCTGCTCAGCCTCCAGCGGCGTTGTCTTTCCGTCGGCGGATACCGTTACCTTCACGCCGGTTGATGTTGCTTCGACGGATTCAACTTTATTCCCGACCAAACATTTGATGCCGCGCTTCTTGAATTCCTTTTCCAACTCTTTCGAGACTTCTTCATCTTCCAGTGGAACGAGACGCGGCAGCATCTCGACGATGGTCACATCCACGCCGTAGGAACTCCACACGGTCGCGAACTCCACGCCGATCGCGCCGGACCCGATCACGATCACCGACTTCGGAAGTTTCTCTTGCAGGATGGCTTCGAGATAGCTGACAACTTTCTCGCCGTCCACTTTCCACGCGCCGGGGACAGCCGCGGTCGCGCCGGTGGCAACGATGATGTTCTTAGCGGATAGCTCTGTCAGCTTGCCGTCTTTTTCTTTGACGGTGACCGCTGTCGGCCTGGTCAGATGCGCTTCGCCCATGAAGACCGTGATGTTATTCTTCTTCATCAAAAAGCCGACACCTTTGGTCAAGCGATCTGAATTTTGCCGTGAGCGTTTAACCGCCGCGCCGTAATCCAGTTTTAAATTATCAAATGAAAAACCAAACTCCTTGCCGCGCTCGCGCAGTGTGTGTGCGACCTCAGCATTCTTGAGCAATGACTTGGATGGAATGCAACCGACGTTCAAGCACACGCCGCCGAGCCATTGCTTATCCACGATTGCAACCTTCTGCTTGAGTTGCGCGGCGCGGATTGCGGCAACATATCCCGCAGGTCCCGCGCCGATGACGACCACATCAAAATTTTCTGGCATGAGTTCTCCTTGATGTCATTGCTTCGCTCGCAATGACACTTGATTTTGTATTCAATTTTACTTTATATCCAGTATCTAATGCAGGTTTTGTTTCAGAAACTCAAATGTCCGCTGCCAAGCTAGTTGCGCGGACTCGGGATCGTATTCAGGGCGATCCTCTTCCATGAACCAGTGATGAACATTCGGGTAGATGTGAAGCGTCACATTCACGCCCGCGGCTTGCATATCTTTTTCCATCGCCCTGACTCCATCCAGCGGCTCCCACTCATCCACTTCTGCAAAATGACCCAGAACCTTGGCTTTCATCCGACTGAGATCCGGAGCATAAACGCCATAGAATAAGACCACAGCGGAAACATCCGGTTCTTTAGCAGCTATAAGCACTGACCATGCCGCGCCCATCGAAAAGCCCATCACACCGATGGGCTTGCTTGCACAAAGATTTGATAGATAGTCCTTTGCGGTTTTGACGATATCGCTCATAAATTTAGGACCGCGTTCCTCAAATTCTGCATGATAGGTTTTGGCTTCTTCAATCGTAGTAGCAATACGCCCTTGATACAGATCGGGCGCCAACGCAACATATCCGTGTTCAGCAAGTTGACCGCAAACTTGTTTAAAGAACGGCTTGAGTCCCCACCAGGCATGCAGAACTAAAATGCCTACTCCGCCATCTTTTGGAGCGGCCAAATAGGCATTTACATTTTTATTGTTGACTTTCAGTTGAATGTTTGATTTATTTATATCCATGGTCTCACCCGCGAACGATATTGTTTGTATTGTTCACCGAACTTTTCATCGAGATAAATTTCCTCGGCACGGATGACTGCGTTCGTGATTGTCCAAATCAGAAACGGCGAGGCGATCAAACCCCAGAGCGTTCCGGCCAAAAGTGTGAATCCAAGATAGATCAGAAAAAATCCGAGATAGATCGGATTGCGCGTGAATTGATATGGGCCGGTGGTCACGAATGCTGTGACCGGTTCGCGCGGATCAACTGGGGTGTTCGCTTTTCGCATTTGCAAGAAGGCTGAGCCGACGAATAATATTCCGCCGATAATTGCAAATCCGCCAACGATGCGCAAGACAAATGTCCATGGAGCGGGAAAGGGCACAATCCAATTCAATATCAACGCGCCGATTAAGTAGCCGAGAAAGACCAGTGGCGGCGGGACCATGACTTGCGCATGATCCATATTTTGATCTGTCATGTTAACTCCAATTCTCCAAAGTTTCTTTGACCTTCATCAGGAACCAATCGGCAGACGCACCATCGAGGATGCGGTGATCGAAGACAAATGACAAATAAATCATCGGTCGAATCGCGATTGCATCGTTAATCACGACCACACGCTTCTGCATCGCGCCGACACCGAGGATTCCACATTGAGGCTGGTTGATCACCGGAAACGCAAACAACGATTTGCTCACACCATGATTCGTCAGTGTGAATGTCCCGCCTCTGACTTCATCGGGTTGGAGTTTCTTAACACGGGCGCGGTTGGCGAGATCGTTGACCGCGCTCGCCATCGTCAATAGAGAAAGATTATTCGCGTTCTTGATGACCGGAACAATCAAGCCTTCCTCGCCGAGCGAAGTTGCCATACCGATGTTAATGGCTTTATGGACAAGAACGCCTTCATCCGTCCATGAAGAGTTGGTCATCGGATAAGCCTTCAATCCGGCTACGATTGCCATGATGAAATATGCAGTGAATGTGAGATTTACTCCATCGCGGGCAAAGATATCTTTGTTTGCGTTTTGATGCGCGATAACTTTGCTCATCTCCGCTTCCATGACGGTCAGCACGTGCGGCGAGATATGCTTCGACATCAGCATGTGTTCCGCGATTTGCTTGCGGATGACAGTATGTTTGATAAGCGTGTCGCCTGCTGTAGCTTGAATGCTCGCAGATTTTTGCTCGGGTGTGCTTATTCCCGATTCTCGATTCCCGACGAACGCCATCACATCGTTCTTCGTGATGCGGCCATTCAAACCTGTGCCTTGAACTTGAGACAAATTGACTCCATGTTCCGCAGCGATCTTGGAAACAACGGGGGAGATAAATCCAATTTCTTTGTTCTCGATAATTGGCTGAGAAACTACAAGAGCAGGTTGAGTGCTGATCGCTGACGGCTTTGTAACTTGAACATTTGAAACGTCGATACTTTCTCCCGGCTTGCCGATAAACGCCAATATCGTTCCGACTTTCGCGGGAAGACCTTCCTGCGCGACGATCTTCAACACTGTCCCTGAGGCGGGCGCAGGGATTTCTGTATCCACCTTATCGGTGTTGACTTCGAGCAGAGGCTCCAATTCCTTGATGGTATCACCTTCCTGCCTGAGCCATTTCGTAACGGTTACTTCTTCCACGCCTTCACCGAGCAATGGAACTAATACTTTGGTTGCCATAATTTCACTCCAGTTGGTGGTTGGTCATATCAACGAAGCGGCGGATAGGTCGCCGGATCAACTTCACTCATCATTTCATACACTGCATCGAAGATTGTTTCGGCATTTGGCTTCGACCAATAATCGCCGTCGCTGCCATACGCGGGGCGATGTGCTGTGCCGCTCAACGTACGTGGCTCAGAATCCAGATAGTAGTATCCGCCTTGCTTCTCGATGACTTCTCTCATCATGTATGCGGATGTTCCGCCGGGCACATCTTCGTCCAAAAACAAAACGCGATTTGTTTTCTTTAATGACTCGACAATTTTGCTGTGAATATCAAATGGCAAGAGAGATTGCACGTCAATGATTTCAACTTCGATACCAACCTTGCTCAATTTCTCTGCGGCGTCCATTGCGATGCGACAGCACGCGCCGTAGGTCACGACGGTGACATCTTTTCCTTCTCGAATCACTTCCGGCATGCCGACTGGAACCGCCATCTCGCCGATGTTATCGGGTAATTTTTCTTTGATACGATAACCGTTCAGCACTTCAACGATGAGCGCAGGTTCATTGGTTTTCAATAGTGTGTTGTAAAAACCAGCTGCGCGTGTCATATCACGCGGTACCAGAATATTCATGCCGCGCGTCAAATTCATTATGCCCGACATCAATGAACCCGAATGCCAGACGCCTTCGAGGCGATGGCCGCGTGTCCGGACAATGACCGGTGCGGATTGTCCGCCTGCGGAGCGCCAATGCAGAGTTGCCAGATCGTCCGACATGATTTGCAATGCGTACAACAAATAATCGAGATATTGGATTTCACAAATCGGCCTCAGCCCGCGCATCGCCATGCCAATTGCCTGTCCCAAAATTGTCGCTTCCCGGATGCCCGTATCAGTGACGCGCAGTGTGCCGTATTTTTCCTGCATTCCTTTGAAGCCCTGGTTCACGTCACCGAGCAGGCCCAAGTCTTCGCCGAACGCGATCACGCGCGGGTCGCGCGCCAAAATCGAATCGAATGCGGCATTGATGACCTCGAAGCCCATCATCGTTGGCGATGAATCAGAGTAAACGGGCTTCACTTCGTTCACCTTCAATGCTTCGCCGCTGTACAGGTTCGAACCATATCGTTCGTCATTGACCTTGTCCTGCTCGTTCTTCCATTCGACCAAAATCTGTTTCGTTGGATTTGCTTCATCGCGCAGGAGTCGCAAAGCCTCGTGTGCCGCAACGTGGATGTCACGCCTCAGTTGCACCGGGGCGGCGGCCAGCCGTTCTTTGATATCGTTCAACTCTGATGCATGGGACGAACTACTCGCGATCTCATCGAGCATGTCCATGACCTGTATGCGTTCTTCAAGAATGGGATGAAGATAAGCCTCCCACGCGGTTTTGCGGATTCCCTCCACAGTTTCGTAGTCTCCTTTTTCAACGGCGGCCAGCTCCGGTTCCGAGATGAGGCGGTTCTCGATCATCCATGCGCGCATCTTGCGAATGCAATCGAACTCATCTTCCCATTTGAGTTGTTCCGGAGATTTGTATCGTTCCTGGCTTCCGGAAGTGGAATGGCCCTGCGGCTGAGTCATTTCAATGACATGGATCAATTGTGGGATGTGATGTTTGCGCGTGATCTCAGCCGCGTTCTGATAGATTTCGATCAGTGCAGGATAATCCCAGCCGCGCACTTGATAAAGGTCATAGCCGCGCTCGCATTCCTCTTCCATGCAATCGTCGCGCTCGAAGCCTTTGAGGATGGCAAAGATGTTTTCCTTGACCATCTGGAATTGATTCGGAACGGAGATGCCATAGCCGTCGTCGTAAACGGTGATGACCGCGGGCGCCTGCAAAACGCCGATGGCGTTGATCGATTCCCAGAACATGCCCTCGGCCGTGGAGGCATTGCCGATGCTTGCAAAAGTGACTTCGTTGCCGTTGTGCGAGAATTTTTTGAACTCGGGCAGGGGCGGATGGCTCGCGCTAGCACCCCCGAAGGAGGCTTCCGCCATTTCAAGTTCGCGATAAAGGACCGAGGCGTAGGCCAATCCAACGGCGCGCGGCATTTGTGTTCCGGTGGGGGAGACATCAGCGGCGGTGTTATAGGTATCGGTTTGATTTTTCCATGAGCCATTGGGATTGATGTAGCGCGAGGCAAAATGCGCGTCCATGCCGCGCCCACCGGTGTTCGATTCGGCATTTACGTCGGCGTGCGCGTAGAGCTGGGCAAAAAATTCCTGGATGCTCATCACTCCCAGCATGAACATCCAGGTTTGATCGCGATAATAGCCGGAGCGCCAGTCGCCTTTTTGAAACGCACGCCCAATCGCCAGGTTGACAAGTTCCTTGCCGTCGCCAAAGATGCCGAACTTGGCCTTGCCGCTCAATACTTCGCGTCGACCGATCAAACTCGCCTGCCGCGATTGGTAGGCGAGACGGTAATCTTTAATGATCTCTTCTATTTCAAGGGGGAATGCAACAGAACCCTTCTTCTTGGGCATGGACTCTCTCCGTAGGTTGGTTGAGGCGAATTATAACGGAAAAGAAAGAGGGTGTATAACGCGCTGCGAAGTTTTATCTCGCCTTCAACGGGTCTTCGTCATCTAATTTGCATTCTGCACACAACGAAAACCTCGCTCCTGTCCCGCCGAGGTCGGTTCGTGATAGGCACGATAGGTTGTTTCCACCTCTTGAAAGTCGTCGTCGAAGGCGCCGCCGCGCAGGGATTTATATTCGCCGCTATCAGGTCCCTGCGGGTCCTTGTATGGTGAGATGGAATAATAAGTTCGTTGATACCAATCAGACATCCATTGGCGGACGTTGCCGGACATTTGCAACAAGCCATAAGGGCTGAGCGCAATCAAGTAGTCATAGGCGGAGACGATATCTCCATGATCACCGTTGTAATTTAATAACGTGATGTCTGCCGCGTTTGTGCCCCATGGATATGGCCGTCCATCCAAACCGCGCGCGGCTTTTTCCCATTGTGCCTCAGTGGGAAGCGTTCCGCCTTCCCATGTGCAAAAAGTCTGCGCTGCGTACCACGTAACATAGACTACGGGATAATCTGCGTATTTGGGATCATCAAAATAGTGGTCATAGTGTGCGGGATGCGAGCAGATGCCCACCTTCACGCAAATCGCATACATCGCATTGGTCACATCCGTTTGATCCACCCAATATGCGTCCAAATAAACCTTGTGCGCTAAAATCTCTTTGTCTTTGGCGCCTGATCCCATCGTGAATTCTCCGGCAGGAATGTAAACCTGATTCATGTGGTCGTTCAAATCGAATCGGATTCGGACGAGATGATCGCCGTGTTTAAATAACAGCGCTTCCGTCTCAGCCGCAAGGGTGATCTGCCTCAATAGACCCGACATCCACGCATATAAAATGATCAGTGCAACGATAAGAACGCTGACCGTGATCAGCAATATTTTTTTCGGTTTCACTACATCACCTTGATATTGCTTGGTTATTTCATTCGCTCCGCAACGATCTCGGCCACATCCTTGACCTGAAGCGAATCGCCATCCGCCTTCGATGCGTCGTTCATCATTGTCAAACAGAATGGACAACCGACCGCAATTGTGTCTGCATGCGTCGCTTTGGCTTCCATATATCGCGTCGTATTGACTCGGCTTGTGCCGGGTTCCTCTTCCTTCCACATCTGCGCGCCGCCTGCGCCGCAACAGAACGACTTGGACTCATTGCGCGGCATCTCAATCACTTGCAAGCCTGCCGATTTTAAATCCTCGCGTGGCGCATCAAAGATATGGTTGTGTCGTCCCAGATAGCATGGATCATGGAAGGTGATCTTCATCGTATCGCCGTCCAGCTTCATTTGAATTTTTCCTGCTCCGACCAGTTCATTGATCAACTGCGTGTGATGGATGACGGTGTAATTTCCGCCGAAAGCGGGATATTCATTCTTCAACGTATGCAAACAATGCGGACACGTTGTGACAATTCTCTTGGGCTTGAGTTCATTCAGGATTTCCACATTCGCAGTTGCCAGCCCAAAGAAAATATCTTCGCGTCCTGCGCGTCGAGCCGAGTCGCCGGTGCATTGTTCATTTTGTCCGAGCACCGCATAATTGACTCCGGCCGCGTTCAATATTTTTGCAAAAGCCTGTGCGGTCTTTTGTGCGCGTGCGTCCGTCGCGGCGGCGCAACCGACCCACCACAAAATTTCCGGCTCCGGATTCTTTTCAATTGTTGGGATATTCAAACCGTCAGCCCATTTCATTCGATCGGCTTGCGATATATTCCACGGATTGGCATTGCGTTCCATGCCTTTGAATGCCGTCTCCAACTGCTTCGGGAATTTGCTTTCCATCATGGCAAGATTGCGCCGCACCTCGAGAATATCGCGCATCGGTTCGTTGCCAACCGGGCAAATGTCGACACACGCGCCGCAGGAGGTACAAGCCCACACAGCTTCCTCCGGAATCAAATCCAGCATGGGTTTATCCGTGCCGCCGCCATAGTTGAAGTTATAACGTTTGTTGATTTCCAATGCGGCGGGCGACAAAAGCTTTCCGGTGTTGTAGGCCGGGCAAACTTCCTGACAGCGGAAGCACATGATGCACGCATAGCTGTCCATCACCTGCTCCCAACCCAAATCTTTTATCGTTGCCGCGCCGAATTGTTCAATCGAGGCGTCGTCGAGATTGATGTAATTCAACTCGCCCATCGAACGGCGCTGCGGCTTCATCCAAATGTTCAACGGTGCGAAGAAAAGATGGATGTGTTTTGAATAAGGGAAATAGGGAAGGAACGCGAGCACCACGCCAAGCGACAACCAGAACATGACATGTTCGCCGATGACAAGAGTATTCGTGTTCACACCGGACCATAAGCGGGCTACCAGTGAAATGGTGGGCTGCCATTTGTCAGCCGATCCGCTTAATGCCACGCTGAAAGATTCTCCCAAATAGCGGGAGGCGTTATGCACGATGATGAACGTCGCCACGATGGCTGAGTCGCGGCTGATGCCGAAGCGCGCGTTCGGGTTGAGTAAAGTCGTTTTGCGCGTGGACAAGGTCGCGGGTCGCAGGATGAAGCGTCGGATGATCATCGCGAGCATGCCAACGATAATCGCTACATTGGCAATATCTGCCAGCAAGCGATACAAATCCCCGAATAATCCAGTTTGATTGAGGATGCTGAAGCCGGTGTAACCGTAGATCAAATCCGAAAGATTGACCACGACAAAAACGAGGAAGCCCCAGCCGATGAGGGCATGTAAAATGCTGGACCATAACCTGAAACGAAAAACGGGTTGGAACGAAATGACTTTTCCAAAAGCTTCGGGACTACGTTTGAAAGTGGCTTTCCAATCGGGCTTGCCTTGCCCGCTGGAAATCAGTTTGATGATGCGGTCTGCGCCGCGATAGGTGAAATAGAGTGAAGCAATGGTTGCAATGGCGAAGAGGATTTTTTCAGTGAGGGTGAGCATGTGAGTCTCCGTGACCCCACCCGTCCCTTTGGGCCACCCTCCTCAAAGCCAAAGGATTTGGGGAGGGATGGGGTGGAGCAATGTTTTTAGTTTAGCACAAAATTAAAAAGCGGAAGGAAATGCTTCCGCTTGCTTGCTGATGTTGTTCACACAATTTTGGTTGGCCAGCGAACAACTGCGAATTTGGATGACCGCAATAGATATGATGAACTCCTTGAAGATACGGATCATCAAAATCAATCTTCAAGGAGTTATTGTTTCTATTCAAATCCTGTAGATTCTACTTTTTCTTTGTTGTCTTTTTGCCGGCGGCTTTCCGCTTTACAAGCGGAACTGATTTTTCTTCTTTGATGTTATTTTCTTTTTGAATGGCCTCGAGCGTTGTCATGTCTTGATGGAGGTTGTGCCAGCGTACCAGCAAGCTGACGATATAAATGGCTGCAACAATAAAGAAAACAGTATAGCCTGCAATCATGTAGGCGGATGTATCGGGAGGGGCATCGAGAGGAAACATGGCTGCTCCTTAAGATTTAGTGGATGAGATTGAGTTTCATTTGTTCAACCTTCGCCGCCAATTGGCCCATGCGAATGCGATTCCAGAACAGGTCGATGAAGATGACCGTGAAGGCAAATAACCCAAAGAAGAAAGCAACTTCCATACGCGGCGTCATCGCGAAGGTTCCCTGTGCATTTGGATCGCCGCTTCCAATAACCACCGGATGAATGGTGCGGAACAAACGAATCGAGAGGAAGGTGATCGGCGCGCTGATTGAACCGATCAATGCATACACTGCGCCGAAGCGGGCGCGGCGATCCGGATCTTCGATGCCTTCGCGCAACATGAAGTAAGCAACATAAATCAATTCCGTAATGGCGGCAGTGGTCAGGCGCGGATCCCAGGTCCACCAGGTATTCCAAATTGGACGCGCCCATATTGAGCCGAGGATGATCGTGATGAAGAAGAACACCGCACTAATTTCCACCGCGGCGACTTCGGCAATGTCCCATTTCAAATCCTGCTTGACGAGATAGGTGATGCCCAATCCCGCCGCGAAGAGAAAGCCCAGCAGGCCGGTCCAGGCTGTCCCAATGTGAAAGTAGAACACACGTTGAACCTGTCCCATCACGGCTTCTTCGGGCGCATAGATCAGTGCAAGATAGGTTGCAATCCCCAAAGCGAGCACGGAAGCGATATCAAGAATTTTTAAAGTAAGCGGCTTGGATTGCATAATCGTCCTTTCGTAAATTCATTTTACTCTTCAACCACGTAATCGAAAACCATATAAGCGACTGCAATAAAGATCACATCGTAGCCAATTAGCAGGCTCAGAGGCGCATAGATCGTGCTGAAATCACTTCCCGCCAGGAATCCTTCGCTAGCTTTGACGGCGGCGATCAATACCGGGACCACAACTGGGAACAGCAAAATCGGCAGGAGCACATCCCGCGTGCGCGCCTGGATGGCCATGCTAGCCAATAGAGTTCCGACCGCGATGTAGCCAATTGAACCCAGCAAGATGATCAGGAATAAGCCGGGATTGAAAAGATTGACATTATAAAGAAATGAATAAACCGGTAGCACAATCGCTTCTACAATCAACATGAAAATCAGATTGCTGATCACTTTTCCAAAATAGATCGCGGAGCGGTCAACAGGCGCCAGCAGGAGTCCGTCGAGGCAACCGCGATCCTTCTCGACCGCCATCGAGCGGTTGAGGCCGAGGGTGCCGGCGAAAGCAAAAGTGACCCACAACACCCCCGCAGTCACAGATTGACGCGCGGTGATATCCAGTTCAAGTGCGAAGTTAAAGATCAAAATGACGAGAAGTGAAAAGACCAGCATCGCCGAGAAAAGTTCACGCGAACGAAATTCGGCGGCGAGGTCTTTCCAAGTGACTGCGAAAGTTGCCTTCAAGAAAGAAGGGTGAGGTAGTTGATGATTGATTGCCGTTGCCATATCAATCTGTCAGCGCTTTCTTATAGAATGAAAGCAATTTGCTTTTGCCAAGTTGTTTGCGTGTGGCTGAAGCAGCGATGACTCCGCGCGACAAAATATCGAATCGTGTGGCGAGTTCTTCGGATCGCATCAAATCGTGGGAGGTCATCACGACGGTGCGACCTTTTGCTGCGACCGAGCGAAGCACATCGTCAAGCATCGCGGACGCATCCTGATCAAGCCCCGTGTATGGTTCATCAAACAACATCACATCAGGATCGTGAAACACAGCGCGCCCGATGGCGAGACGCTGCTGAATGCCGCGCGAAAAAGTACGGACGAGATCGCGTCGGCGCGAGGCAAGGCCAACCATTTCGAGGACTTCGATAATTCGGCGATCAATATTTGATACACCGTACATGCGTCCGAAGAAACGCAGATTCTCTTCGGCGGTCAAGTCGCCGTAGAGCAACGGCAGATGCGAGACCACGCCGAGTTCGAGCGCGCACGGCTGCGGCTTGATCGGGCAGGCGATAACCATCCACGCTCACCGCACCAAGAGTTGGGCGGGAAAGCGAAGCCAGGATGCGGAGAAAAGTTGTTTTGCCCGCGCCGTTTGGTCCAAGCAATGCCACAAACTCGCCGGGCTGAACTTCAAAGTCCAGCCCGCGCAAGACGGTTTTCATACCGAAGCGCTTGACGAGTTTGTGGACGGTGATCATGGTCGATCAGTTACATCATTTCTTTAAGAATCTCTTTCAACTCGGCGCGCCGTCTTTGGTAGGCTTCCTCATTGATCTTGCCGGCGCGATGCAGATCATCCAGGGCAAGGATGGCGTCCATGACTTCATCCGCCGATTCGAATTCGTCATCCTCTTCTTCTTGGGTGCTCTTTCGACCGCGGAAGAACAGCCAGACGCTTATGCCGATCAATATCACACCCAGCGCGCCAGCGCCGACGAATATTATTTGTGGCATATTATTTGCTGATGCCGTCGTCTTTGGCAGGCCGCTGACCGTGAAGTCTAGCACATCACCGGTTTTGAAGTCGCTGGCCGAGAATTCCTGATAGTTGTTGTTTTGTATTACAACGGCACCCTCACTTGTCAGTTGATCGCCAGTTACGGTGATCCCTTCCGGCATCAGCAAAACCACGGAGGGTGAGTCGATTCCAAACGGCTGTTTGATTTCCAATTGATCGTTATAGGGCATGGTGAAGAAGGCAATGATTGCGTATGGATTACTGCTGGGCGGCGCGGTTATACTTTTTCCTGCCGCAACAAGCTGTGCGCTATTTGGATCAGGTTCGTAGCCTGTGTTCTGGGCGCCGTCTGGAAATTTGATGAAGGGAATGGTCACGCCATCACTGGAGATGATGACGGTTTTGTCGCTGGTGTTCGTGAACGCATATATTTCAATGAGTTGCACCACTCCTTGTGTGGCAAAGTCACTGTACACATGTACTTGATTCATTTTGAGCAAGGTGAAGTCGTTGCTCGATTCTGGCTGTGGAGTCCCGTTCAAGGCTGGAGTAACTTCAGTTGAAGTGGTTCCGCTTACCGTTGAAGGAACGGCTGTTGAAACGGTAGCCGGTGTAACTGTCGCGGTAAGAGGCGTGGATGCAAAAGTCAGGGTGCGGATGTACATCGCCACATCCAATGCTTGAGCGTCGCTCAAGCTCTTTCCAAAGGCCGGAATATCTCCCTGGCCGTTCTTGATGATTCGGATGATGTCATCTTCGGATAACGCGGCCATCATTTTCTGGTCGGTGAATTTATCGGCGCAATTGGAACAATTTGCATCGAACAACGCTTTGCCTTGCGCGATTTGATCCGGCTTGGTGTGAAGCGTCAGAGCATAAGCCACAACATCCCAGCGATCCTGATCGCTCAAATCTCCAATGAACGGCGGCATGAAACGCTCCAGGTTCCCTTGTGAGACGGTAGTGAACCATTGAGCGAGCGAATCGGAGCGCGCAGTATCCGCTAGACCCAGCGCCGGAACCGTGACGGGTAGTTGCTGACTTTGAGGCCCGTTGCCGAGGCCGGTGTCGCCGTGACAAGCTGCGCAGTTTTGTGTAAAGAGCAGCGCGCCGTTTTGGATATTCGGAGCGGAGGCGGGATACAATAGGCCAAGCGTCGGCAGGGGAGTCGGTGAAACATAGCCGGGCGGCGGCGTGATATCGGAAGCGAGGCTGCATCCTGCAAGGAGAATGGCTGAAAAAATAAATATAGGCAGATAACGAAGTTTCATGATTTCCTTAGAGAAACTTTATACCGATTATTTGCATTGTATGTGATGTCTAATTTCTATTTCAAAGCCTTTCCGCAACTGGCACAGAATTGGTCGGTGACTAGGACGGCCTTGCCGCATTTTGGACAAAAGCCAGCCGACCTGCCTTTGCGTTCCTTGCGCCGCGCCGCCAGCATCGATTCGATTTCATCGTCGGATGGCGGTTTGGTTTTGATGGCTGCATCGGCACGGCGCGCCGCCGCGGCTTGTTCGATGCGCAGCTCCACTTCCTCGTCGCTGATCGGCTGTGGCTGCAGGGCATCCAGTTTACGCAGGATATCCGCTCCTTTTTGCAGGAGTTCGGCGCGCTGCGCCGGATAATCCTCGTCCGGAATTTTACCAAGCCTGAAATCGAAATCAAGCTCCTGCAATGAGTTGATGACGCGGTCGCGTTCTGCCATGAGTGAAGAAATTTCACTGGATTCTTCGTTCGTATTGCGCCGCCTCAAATCGAAAATCAATGGCGCGGCCAGATATAAGCCTACGCCCAGCAACAGGGCGATCAGCAAAAGAATTGCGCTGAGATCCACAAGCCCTCCTATTTCAACATCGGGTTAATGATTGATTTTATCTCATCCACTGAAGAGAATGGCCCAATTTGAGCATACTGAAGAACGCCCTGTTGGTCAATGAAATATGTCTCAGGCACGCCCTTGATGCGAAACAATTGCGAGACGCGCGTGCCCATATCTGGGCCATTGGCAAACGTAATTCCAAATTTCGCCAGATAGGCGCGCGCTTCCGGTTCCGTATCTACATAATCCGCGCCGATGAATATCACACGGCCATCGTCTTTATAAAATTGCCAGGCCTGTTCTAGATTGGGTGCTTCCTGTTCGCATGGCTTGCACCACGAAGCCCAAAAATTTACCATCACAACCTTGCCGCGAAAATCAGAAAGCTGGATTTGCGATTGTCCGTTCCACTCATAACCGCTGAACAGCGGCATTGTAAAATTATTAACTCTATCGCCGGGGCCAATCTGGCCCTGCTGCGAATCATTCAATTCGATGGCAATGATCGCGAGCAGGCCGAGCAATGAAACCCAAACGATGATTTGCACCCACAACGGAACGCCGCGGCGCCGAGTGTTGGATGTGCTTTCAGTCATAACATTCTCCATCGACAATCCTGCTCCATGCAGGATTGAAAGTTAATTTCTCTTTTTCAATTCTTCTTCCAGGCGCGCGACATATTCATCTTTCAACGCATCTTCATGCGACCCGAAAGCGGCTGAGCTCGAAACAGGCTTGGTCCACGTCCTTAGCGCGCGGAAGAGGATGAACGCGCCGGCCAAAATGATCAGCGGCGGCAGAATATAGATCAGCCAGTTGATTCCCGTTTGAGGCGGTTCAGCCAGCACGCGCGCACCATATTGCTGAACAAAATATTGTTTGATCTGTCCTTCCGTCCAGCCTTGAGCCAACTGTTGACGAATCAAGTCGCGCCATTGGCGGCAGGCATCGGTGGGACATACATCCAGCGGCGTATTTGCACAAACGGGGCAATACAACTGATGAGCGATCTGATTCACCTGATCGTCCGACGGCGTGGGCGCAGGCTGCTGCGCAAGTGCGATGCTTGTAAAGAAACCGGCAACTATAACTATAAGAATAGAAATCCAAAGCAATCTTTTCATGGTGGTATTGGCCCTTTAGTCTGCCGCGCCGGTCTGCTTGGAATCCGTTTGATGAATGTGATGCGTTCGCGCCGGAACGCGTTCGGCATCGCGATCGGGCCATGCTGCAATGATAATGCCAAACAAGAATAGGATTGCACCGATCCATAACCAGTTCACCAGCGGATTGACGAAGATTTTGAAGGTTGCTCCGTTGGTGGATGTGGGTTGCCAATCTACAAGAATGATATAGAGGTCGTCCTTTAAAGTGGGGCGCTCCCCCGGAATGGTCATGTTCTGTTGCTCGGTCGCGTAATAATCAATGCGCGGATATAAATCGCCCAGGTAATGATTGCCTTGATACACACTGACCACGGCACGCGTTACCTGCTGTCCATCCGGGCCGGGAAATTGGGCAACCGAATCATATTTAACGGTATAGCCGCTTAAGGATAATGAGTTGTTTGTCGAAACCGTTCCCTGGGTTTGCACTTGAAATAGGTTGATGCCGAGAATACCAATCGCCATCAGCATCATGCTGATGTGAATCACATAACCACCGTAGCGCCGGCGGTCGCGCCCCACGAGATGCCAAAACGCGGTGAACAGGTTTTCGTTCTGTGCTCTCATACGGGCAGATGTCGCGCGCCAAAATTCCTGAATGGTCACGAATAGAACCAACGCGACCAGAAAGAATCCAACCAGCGCAATGAGGTTATGTGTATACGTGAAGAATGAAAGAGCAGTGATTACCAACGCGGCAACTGCCGATTTCCAAATGGCGCGTCCCAACGTTTTGATGCTGGAATGTCCCCACGCGGAAAGAGGGGCAACGCCCATCAACAACATCAACCCAGCAAAAAGCGGCGCAACCGCGGTTTGATAGAACGGTGGTCCCACAGTCACGGTCTGACCTGTAACCAATTGTGAAACCAGCGGGAAGACTACGCCCCAGAAACATACAACCAGCACGCTGATGAACAACAGATTGTTGAGTAGGAAAAGCGCCTCGCGTGAAAGCATGGATTTCATTTCTGTTTCACCGCGCAGGTCAGGCCAGCGATAAATCAATAAGGCGATGGATACTACAAAAGTCGCGCCGATAAATACGAAGAAGGCCGGCCCGATGGCGCTTTGAGCGAAAGCGTGAACTGAAGAAAGCACGCCGGTACGGGTCAGGAAGGTCCCGAAGATCACCAATGAATACGTCAGGATGATGAGAAGCATATTCCATTGCTTGAGCATTCCGCGCTTCTCCTGAATCATCACAGAATGAAGGAAGGCCGTACCGGTCAACCATGGCATCAAAGCCGCGATCTCAACTGGGTCCCAGCCCCAAAAGCCGCCCCAGCCTAATACATCATAGGCCCAACGACTGCCTAGCACGAGACCGCACGAGAGGAATAACCAAGCCCATAACGTCCAGCGGCGCGTGATGCGAATCCAACGATCATCCGTGCGGCCCGTGATCAACGCTGCGATGGCGAACGCGAATGGAATCACGAATGACACGAACCCAAGATAAAGCATCGGCGGATGAATAATCATCCCCGGATGGCGCAATAATGGATTCAATCCATTGCCGTCTTGTGGAATGGCGATGCTTGCACCGGCCATGGGCGCGAGCATGCCTTTGATGGCATTGCCAGCCGCATCGGTGATGAGTTTCCCATCCGGCCCCTGCCAGAAAAATGCAAAGGGATTTTCGTAAAAGACAACCAGGCTGAGGAAGAATGCAGTCGTAATGGATGTAACGACAATGACCCACGGCAGGAATTCGCGGTCGCGATCCCATTTGCGGAGGGTAACGAGCGAGGCGAAAGCCGCCATCAGCCAAGACCAGAAAACGAGCGAGCCGGCTTGTCCGCCCCACCAGGCCGTGATCTTGAGGTAGGTCGGCATCTCGCGGCTGGTTACTTCGTAAACGAACGACACTTCAAAATGATTTGTGATCAGTAAGTAAATCAGCGACGCGGCAGAAATGGAAATAAGTGGCCATAACAATAACATGGCGCGCCGAGCTGACTCGATCCAGTCCGTGGATTTTGTTCTCTCGCCGTAAATGGCCGCGCCCGCACTATAAAGCGCGACCAGGAAGGCCATAACGATAACTCCATATCCGAAATCAGCAACCATAAAAACTCCTCACACAAAAGTAAGACCTGACGGTTCAAATCCCATCAGGTCTCGTTCGATCACCCACCGACTTGATTGGGCACCGCCTCCTGATATTTCGTCGGACACTTGAGCAGCAATTCATCGGCGTGGAAAACACCGTTCGAATCGATGTGGCCGGTCATAATGGCCTGCGCTTCATTCTTCAGCAGGTCGGGCTGGGGACCGTTATAAATAATTTGAAGCCGCGCCCGGTTCGGGTCGATGACTGCCGCATGCAAGACCGCGGCCAATCCGCCTTCAGCGTCTACTTCCTTTTGATCGCCGGGAACCTGGGCAACGTCAAAAGCTAACGTCAGTGTCTTCGGATCATATTGAATCGTGTCGCCGACCACTGCTCCGGAGACGCGCACATCCTGGCTGACCATGCTGGCGCCTTTGGCTTTTAGTTCATCAACGGTCATAAAATATTCCGCGTTGGCCTTCGTCGCTGAGAAGATCAAATAAACGACCGCTGCGAGGATCAACACACCGCCGACAATAAATTTCATACGTCCCATAAACTGCCTCCAACTGCAATAACAAACTCTAAACCACACTTCATTCTACATGTGGAGATTAATAGATGCTGAAAAAAGCTGAACCAATTATCATGCAACTCACCCCATTTTGTCCTGCTGATTTCAGACTCTTTGTTCAAGCTTCGCGTCTGAGTTTCGTGCCGCACACACGGCAAAAACGGTCGCCCTTCTGAGCGCGCGTCCCGCATTGGTGACAATAAACCTCGCTATTGCCTTCCGCCTCAGTGCGCGGCGAACGCCGATTGCGCAGTTTGTTCTTACGGCCTCCCGATTGCCAGAAATAGAACACGCCTCCCACAATCAGCAACAAGCCAAGTCCGCCGAGAATATAAGGAAGATCATTGCTGAACGTATACATGGCACTGCCCGGCGTATCGGCACCGATGGGCTGTGCAGGCTGAACCTGTAAAGAAGAAACGCTCAAAGTGTCACTGGCCTTTTCGTAATTCAACGAAAGCGAAAAGGAAGTTCCGGCCGTCAGCGCGCCAAAATCATTGCTGTAATATTTCAGGTTGTCGCTTCGAGTTTCGGAGGAAGTGAGGGCGGGTACAGTTTGAAGATCCTTTGCCCCGATGGGTTGCTGGACGGTCAGCTTGAAAGAGTCGATATTATAGTCTGTCATCCACTGATAGAGATATTTGTGCGTCTTGCCGTCCTTTTGAATCGGATCATAATATTCAAGCTGAATAGCCGGACCTTTGGCTTTAATGGTCAGGTTCAGCGAATCCCCTTGCGGTTGGACTGAATAATTGATCCCGTGATCGGAAACCGCGTCCAGCGTTGGTCCCACCGCGAGCGCACTGGGTCCCTCGGCCGTTGCAGGCAAATGGAATATGAGTGTGGCAGGCAGAGTCGTATCCGGCGATAGCGTAATATAGTTGATGACCAACATGCTGGGCTTGTCAAATTCGGGCCACAGTTCCACTTGAAGGCTTGATATTTTTATTGCGTTCCCCGCTGCCTGAACAGGGTATGGATGAATCAATATTCCGAAGAAGATCAAGACCGTTAACCACCTGCGCATGGACACCTCCGAAGGAAATTTTATTTATCTTACCATGCAAGCGAACGTCGAGGTACCCTTAATTGTGTGAGTGTTGGGAATAGAATCACCTACCGGGCGTCAAAGCCAGCACCAATTGCCAGCAGGCGTAATTGATGGGCGTTGGGATATGATGTCGTTGTGCAGCACGAACGACTGCACCGCAGATCGCGTCGATCTCAGTCGGGGCGCCGCGCTGAACATCCTGCAACATGGACGAATAATTGCCCGCCGTTTTGCGCGCCACGTCTTCAACGAAAGCAACGGGATCACAAAACGGCAAGTTTGCTTTCTCGGCGTATGCAACGGACGCGACTTCTTGCGTTAATGAACGCATCAATTTGCGCGCGGCTGGACGCTCGAGCAGTTCTCCGTTGGGGATTCTCAATAACGCGGTCAATGGATTGATGGCCGCATTGATGATTAGTTTGCTCCACACCATGGAAAGCGTATCCTCCACGACATCCACTTTAAATTTGGCGGACTTCAACGCTTCTTCGATCCGACCTAAAGCGGGATGCGCTTCGATGGAAATTGTTCCATCGCCTCCGGCCTTGACCAGTCCCGGGCCAAGCAAGGTTGCTCCGATGGTGATGGTCCCGAGCGCAACACGTGACCGGCCTAATTCCCTAACAAGAATTTCCTGGTTACCCAATCCGTTTTGCAACGTGATTGCTAATCCGCCATTTGATAGACATTCTTTGAGCTGATGCGCGGCACGCTCCGTTTGCCATGATTTGACCAGGACAATCGCAACCTTTGCGTCTCGGCATTCCTTTGGATCATCGGTGGCGTGAACGAAAAACTTTTCTTCATCTCCATTCGCATCAATCATCCGTGCACCGTTTTGATGCAACGCGTTTAAACCGTCAGGCCAGGTGCCAAGCATAGTGATGCGGTGTCCGCTGGAAGTGAGGCGCGCTGCGAACAAAGTCGCTAGCGCGCCGGTGCCAACGATCAAAATGTCCACGGTTATGAGATTTCTTTTTGCAGAGCCTGCCACTCCTTGTCGTCCATCTCGACGGAATGTTCCGTGGCAGGGAATGACCGGCTTTGCACATCAGCCAGGTATTCGCTGAAAGCGCGCTGCATCTCACCGTGGAAGTCTGCATACTTCTTAACGAATTTGGGCGTGAAGCGATCGAAAAGGCCGAGCAGGTCATGTGAGACTAAGACCTGGCCGTCGCACCCAACACCTGCGCCGATGCCGATCGTCGGGATGGAAAGTTTATTTGAAATCAACTCGGCAAGTTTTGCGGGAATAGATTCGAGAACGATGCTGAAACATCCGGCTTCTTCAAGGAGCAACGCATCTTCAATCAACCGTTGTGCTGTGGATGCGGTTCTTCCCTGCGGGCGAAATCCGCCGAGTTGATTGACCGATTGCGGCGTGAGACCGAGATGTCCCATCACGGGAATCCCCGCGCTGACAATGGCACGGACTGCTTCGACGCGTTCGTGTCCGCCCTCGAGCTTGATCGCGTCCATGCCGGCTTCCTGCAAAAATCGCCCGGCATTGCGAACCGCTTCCTCGGTCGAGGCTTGATACGACATGAATGGCATATCGCCGATCAGCAACGCGTACTTCGCGCCGCGCGCCACGGCCTTGCAATGATGGAGCATATCGTCCATCGTAACCGACAATGTATTTGGATAGCCAAGCACAACCATTCCGAGCGAATCGCCGACGAGAATCGAATCGATCCCGGTTTGATCCTCGGCCAACGCAGTGGGGTAATCATATGCGGTCAGCATGGTGATCGGTTCGCCGCGTTCCTTCTTCTGGCGAAAGAGTGTGGTTGTGACTTTTTTTCGTTGGGGCGCGGTTTGATTAACAGTTACAGTGGTTAAGATTGGAGCAAGAGTAGACATGGTATCCTCCGATAAATGGGTAGGAGCCGTTTGTGCGCGGTCTCCCCGTTTGCCGCGTCGTTCACAGCTGAGATTTGATTTGCGCCGTCGCGTTTGTTGTTGCGTCCTTTGCAATACGCGCGGCAAACTTTATTATTCCACAAAAATGGATTTTCGCCTATAATAATTTTGTCAGAAAAATCTTTGCGATAAAGAGCACGAAGAATTTTCTATGTGAGAAAAAGGAGAATACTATGCGTCGGATGTTTGGATTTATGATCGGGATTGTGGTGGGCGCTTTGATTGGTTCAGCAGCTGCGCTTCTACTCGCACCGGAAACGGGCGACAAATTCCGAAGCGAGATCCGCGCCCGTGGCGAAGTTCTCGTCAACGATGTGCGCCACGCGGCGACGGCGCGCCGCATCGAGCTGACCGAACAATTGGAGTCCATGCGCGCCCCGCGCGAAAGCTAACAAGCAAAGCATAAAACGCAGTCTTATGTTTTGCGTTTTATCTTTTGATAAAACTCATCGACGCGCTTCATTATGCTCCCATATTCTGCGCGCTCTGCGATTATTTTTTGATTCAACCCTGCGGCTTGATCCCGCAGGGTTTTATTTTCCAAACCTTCAAGGATGGCATCGGCGAGTTTTTGCGGATCGGTTGCCTCGGTGAGAATGCCATCCTTGCCGTTGGTGATCCATTCGCGAATCGAGTCCAGATTTCCTGCAATGGGAAAACATCCGCAGGCCATGCCTTCGAGCAGGGAATTGGGCGTGCCATCGTGAATGCTGGGTGAAACCACGATTTGTGCGCGGCGAAAAACATCCGCCATTTGAGCATGGAGAAGCGCAGGAAGCAATTCAACCGATTCGCGAATGTCAAGTTTATTAATCCATTGAAGCGCCTGTGATTTGTTGGCCATCGAAGCGCAGACGAATTTCGCGTTGGGATGTTTTTTCAGCACCAATGGAATTGCCTGGAAGAAAACGTCATTGCGGACATAGGAGCGAAAACCGCGCGGATTGAAAATGATCGGTTCATTCACTGGTTGGGATGGTGGATAAAAAATATCCGTGCGAATGCCGCCGTTGCCGGGTGTGACCAGCGTTGGCTTGGATGGCTCAAATCCCCATTGCTTGCCAAGCCGAATATCGCGGTAGCAATCGGCGTGCAGCGCGTCGGCGATGTTCATGGTCCAGCGGGTGTAATGGTCCATCAGCGAAGTGGATGGCGCATGTAACGTAAAATCGTTGCCCCACACTGAAATGAGCAGTGGGATTCCAGCGTATGCATCCGCGGCGAGCATGCCCTCGTAAGGGATTCTCATCGCATGAATTAAATCAGGCTTCACTTGTTCGATGTAGCCGCGCAATCTTTTTGATGCGCGCGAAATCGTTAAAGGACCAATGAAATGTCTAATGGCGGTGCGTAAACCCAAATTCCGGGATGAAGCGGTTCGCGAAGAGGTGGATGATTTCTTTGTCCCGCTAAAAGCAACCGGCGTGATCTCCAATCCTTTGAGCGGAAAATCCACCGCACAATTGAACGTGGAAGCAAGATACACTTCCTCAGCGCGTTCCGCGAAATGTCTGATCCAATTTTGGGCGATGGGCGAGCGTCCGTCGGCTACAAAGAGAATTCGCATGGCGTCAATATACCAGAAGTTGCCCTTGTCAGTAAGCCGTAGTATCATTAGGCAGTTTGTAACGAGATTTTTTGATGCCCTGTGTACTGATCGTAGAAGATAATATTGATAATTATGAGCTGGTCCGCTTTTTGCTCCAGCGTGCAGGTTATGATACAAGTTGGGCACACAATGGCCGCGAAGGAATCTCAAGGGCGCAAGAGGAAAAGCCTGATTTGATTTTGATGGACCTTTCCCTGCCGGAGATGGATGGCTGGACTGCCACCGAGCGCATCAAATCGGACCCTGAAACGGGACATATTCCCATTGCCGCGTTGACCGCCCATACTTTGCCGGGGGATCGCAAGCGCGCCCTGGAGGCTGGGTGCGACGGCTATCTTTCGAAACCCATGAATATTGCATTGTTCATTGAGACGGTTGCAAATTTGATCGCCACATCGGACGCGAAATCAAAGTGCAAACTGAAGAAAGAGTCAGAAGGCGATAAAGCCTGAAATTTATTTTGAAGAGCGAGGAATGAAATGAAACAAATCTGTGTTGTCGGAGTCGGATACGTTGGTCTCGTGACAGGGGCCTGCTTTGCGGACTTGGGAAACAAAGTCGTGGCATTGGACGTAAACGACAAGCGCATCGAGAATTTAAAGAAAGGCATCATGCCCATTTATGAACCTGGACTCGATGAGCTGGTCAAGCGAAATGTAAAAGCGGGACGACTTTCCTTCACAACTTCGTATCCCGAAGCAGTAAAGGATGCGGAGTATGCCTTCATTGCGGTGGGAACGCCCAGTGCCGATAACGGCGAAGCGGATTTGCAATACGTGGAAGCCGCGGCAAAATCCATTGCGAAGAATATGTCCGCGCCGCTGATCATCATCAATAAATCCACGGTTCCCATCGGGACCGGAGACTGGGTGGCCGATATCGTGACCAAAGCCCAGCCCAAGCCAGTTCCATTTTGGGTGGTATCGTGTCCCGAGTTCCTGCGCGAAGGTTCGGCGATTTCCGATTTTATGAATCCGCACCGCACGGTGATTGGTTCGATGCATCACGACGCGGCGGAGAAAGTCGCGCATTTGCATTTGCCATTGCGCGCACCCATTGTGATTACCGACCTTCGTACTGCGGAGATGATCAAGTACGCATCGAACGCTTTCCTTGCGACCAAGATTTCTTTTATGAATGAACTAGCTGACCTGTGTGAACTTGTCGGCGCCGACGTCAAGGAGGTCGCGGCAGGCATGGGCTATGACGCGCGCATTGGCCATCACTTCCTCGATGCGGGATTGGGCTGGGGCGGATCGTGCTTCCCGAAGGATGTCAAAGCGCTGGCATTCATGGCCGAAGAAAAAGGACTCGAGCCGCGCATTCTCAACTCGGTGATGAAGATCAATTATGACCGCCGTTCGGAGGTGGTAAAACATACCAGTGAAATGGTCGGCGGGCTGAAAGGCAAAACGATCGGCCTGTTTGGTTTGGCCTTCAAGCCCAACACGGATGACATGCGCGAAGCGCCTTCCATTGATATCGTCCAGCATTTAACGGAAGGCGGTGCAAAGGTCCGCGCCTATGACCCAGTGGCGATGGAGGTGGCGCGTCCGCTTCTGCCTGGCATCGAGATGTTCAACGATCCGTATGAGATGGCAAAAGGCTGTGACGGCGTGATCATCGTGACCGAATGGAATGAATTCAAGCAACTCGATCTAGATCAATTGAAATCCCTGTTAAAGAAACCGGTCATTGTGGACGGGCGAAATGTGTACGACCCCGAGCGCATGAAAGCGATGGGCTTTGCCTATCGCGGCATCGGGCGCGGACTGAACGGAAAATAATGTATCAGGGCGGAGCAGCGCTCCGCCCTGATGTTTAATCATGACCCATCCTCCCGTTTGTGATTACGAAGGCTCGGATTACCAATCTTCGTTTTGGGATCGAGGCGGACGCGAATACGAAGACCGAGTTGAAGCAATTGCATTGAAGCGATTGCTTCCTAAAGGTGGACGGCTCATGCTCGAGCTGGGCGCGGGCGCGGGACGCAACACACCGCGTTATACGGGCTTCGAGCGGATCGTCCTGCTCGATTATTCGCGTACGCAATTGGAGCAGGCTCAGCAGCGGCTGGGCAAATCCAACAAATATATTTATGTTGCGGCGGATGCGTATCGTCTGCCGTTTGTGCATGGCTTATTTGACGCAGCGACAATGATCCGCACCTTGCATCACATGGCGGATGCGCCCAGAGCGCTGAAGCAGATTCGGAATGTGTTAGCGCCCGATGCGGTATTCATTTTGGAATTTGCCAACAAGCTTAATCTCAAAGCGATGGTACGTTACGGGCTCAAGCGTCAATCGTGGAGTCCGTTTGCGCTTGAGCCGGTGGAGTTTGCGAAACTCAACTTTGATTTCCATCCTAGAGCGATATCCAACTGGCTGAATGACGCGGGGTTTCATATAGAAAAGACTTTAACGGTTTCGCATTTCCGCATCGGTTTCTTGAAGCGTACCATTCCAATATTCGTGTTGGTGTTTTTTGATTCACTTGTTCAGTGGACGGGCGTGTTCTTTCAATGGACGCCGAGCGTGTTTGTTCGTTGTCGGGTTGACCATGAAGGTTGCTCAAAGACAACGATAAACATGGCCCCCACAAACCCCATTGAATTTTTTAAGTGCCCTGAGTGCGGTCATGCGCGGCTGGAGGACCAATCCGAGTATCTGGAATGTCCCGCCTGCAAACGCAAGTGGGGAGTTCGAGATGGGATTTACGACTTTAGAGCGCCAGTTGAAAGCTAATCGTCTTAGTAGCACAAGACGGATCGGTGCACTTGCGCGCAAACTGCATTGCTTTTCTTTTAGGTTTGTTTAGCAGTGGTTTCGCGACAGAATCAACGACTGGAGAAATCCAATGAATGAATATTCCAAAACCTACGAAATCAGGTGGTCGGATATCGATGCCAATGGCCATGTGAATTACGCCGCCTACATCGATGCCGCTGGCGATTTGCGCTATCAATTCTTTACCGAACATGGATTTCCACCCGAGAGATTCGAGCAACTGGAGATTGGGCCAATTTATACCGCGCTTCATGCCGAATTCTTTCGGGAAGTGCGCATGGGAGAAACAGTGACGATTACTTATGCTATGTCTGGCCTATCGCCACGGGGTATGCGCTGGAAAGTCCACCATGAGGTTTTCAAAGCCAACGGAAAGAGAGCGGTTCGTCTCGACCTTGAAGGAACGATACTCGATCTTTCCACTCGGAAGACGGCCCCGCCCACGCCTGAACTATTACAAACCTTCAACTTGATCCCGCACACAACGGACTTTGAGATATTATCCGAGACGCATTGGATAAAATGATCTTCGAGTCCGCAAGGCAAGCCGCGTTACATGTGGAGATATTTTAGCAATTCATAGACCAGCAGCGCGGGCCAGAAGATGCCTTTGAAGATTCCCAGCACGCCGAGCCAAAATGTGGCAGCATGGCTGAGGTAATAGACCCACGCGCCGATCAAGCCCAATCCATAGACGGCCTCAGAAGCGCCGCCCTGGTAAATCACTTTTGGCTTTCGAATTTGTTCTTCGTTCGATTTTGGCTCCGTAGTCATTTTGTTCTCCTTTTGTATTATCATTTGCCATTGCAATATACGTTATTTGATTGAGCGAGGTTGTGCAGGCGCGGGTCGATGGTCTGCGCGGAGGTCCTCCGCGTTTGAGGCTCGCCAGGCAGAGAGGCAGACACATGTGTATGCAAAGAGGTTGGTTTATCGTTATTAAATCAGATGTTGAAAAGAGAGTGTAGAATCAGTACTTCACGAAAGGGCTTGAACATGGTTAACTTGGTTCCTACCACGGAGACCAAGACCAATGTCCAAGCCCAACTGCAAGATTACCCGAACAATCCAATCTCCGGAACGACACCGGACGGTGTGAGCAAGTCCTGAACGCTTTCACACAGGTAGTTCGTCGGAGCCTGCCATTGGAGTTGAAGAATACGCGGATCAGTAGAGATGACATCATTTACGCTTTAGCCTACGCCAACGTGCATCGTTTGAGCATTCAATCGACCTGTCAAGAGTTGAAAGATGCGCCCTCGGGCAATCGGCTGCGGGAAGTCCTGGCAGAAGCGCTACCGGACCGGGCAGGCATGCAACGTGCATTGAATAAGATGTTCCGCCAGCAGCTGCAACGCCCTGCGCCCTTTCAGGGTCCCAGTCTATGGAAGGGCAGACGAGATTACAACATCGCGATGGACCTGACCTTGATCCCGTACATGGACTGCCTTACGAAGACGAGAAGGAAATTGTACGCGGTGCACCAAAATCCGGGACGACCCATTTTCATGGGTACGCCACCGTTTCGATTGTGCACCATAATCAACGCTATGTCGTGGCGCTACATTTTGTTGAATATGGGGAAGTGATGGCCGACATCGTGCGCTGGCTGTTGCGACGACTAAAATCGCTCAAATTACTCGTCCGGCGAGTGTTTTTAGACAAGGGCTTCTGCTCCCAGCCAGTTTTTAAAGTTCTACGCCAGCATCACTTGAGTTCCGTGATACCAATTCCGATACGAGGCAAATCCGGTGGAGTGCGCAATCTCTTCCAAGGGAAATCTCGCAAAACCACCTACACCTTCCACAGTCCGAAACACGGTGCCTACACGGTTCAAGCCATCGTTGTGCAGCGGTACTCCAAAGGCCGCTATCAACGACACAAGCGCAAGTGGTTCGCTTATGCGGTGGCTGGGTTGCCGGAGGGTATGTTGCCCTCTCACGTCTTTGAACTCTATCGCCAACGCTTTGGAATCGAATCCAGCTACCGTCAAATGAACCAAGTCCGTGCTCGCACTTCCACGCGCAATCCTGTAATCCGCTTGCTGTTGGTTGGATTGGCCTTCGTCTTGTTCAACTTGTATATTGCCTTGCGCCAAAATCTATCCTCGGCCCTCAAATATCCGTTAGAATTGCCGAAGCGCTTTTGGTTGTCGCTGCGTCGCTTGGCGTTCCTGCTCGGTCGTGCAATAGAACGGCTGTGGAGCATTGCTGATGTGATCCAATATCAACCTTGTTTGGCGCTTTCGTGATCTACTGAGAATGGCTAATCCTCAAATATGTTCCCTTCAATTGGAGGTGATATGAACCTGCGATTTTTGCACCACGCTGTAATTGGACTTGCGGTGATTCTCATGAGCACGGCTTGCGCCACCAAAGCGACTCCGCCGGTTAATGACATGGCAACGAACATAGCTCAAGGCGTGTCCATTATGTTGACGCGAACTGCCCTCGCGCCGACGCTCACGCCGTCAGCAACCCCTACGCAAACACCTCTCCCTCCCACCGCTACTCCGACGAAAGGACCGGTCCAACCGCCTGTCGTTGTAGGTTTTGCGAATTGCTGGTTATTCGGGCCGGGTTACTCCTACTCTTTGGATAGCCACATCAGATCGGGCAAGCAAGTGAAATTGGTTGGAGTTGGAAGTGTACCGGGCTGGTATATCATCATCAATCCATATTACAGTACAGCTTGTTGGATACAGGCTGCCAACCTTAACATTGACCCGAATATGGATCTGTCTCAGATCCCGATGATGACACCCTTCCCGTTAGCACCCACACCTTGATATCAAGAAATAGGGCTTTCCAATATGAACTATGGGGGCACTACCGTACCTAAAATAAGAAGAGTTTGCTCAATGCGATTTGCTGAGACAACGGATTAAATTATCCACATGATGCGATAGGGGCTGCGTTGCGCTTTTTGTGCCTTCGGCGCCGATATTATCTCCAACACTTGCGCTGCACTCCCAAGGAACTGGGACGGTGTGCGTGCAGTGCACGTGGCGCAGCAAGTGGGATGCCGTCTGTGATGGAAGGCGTTATACTTGCCATTGCTAGTGCATTGGAAGAGTACGATAATTTTTATCGAGGTTGATGAAATGACGAAACTTCCCAAATCCATTTCATCCCCTCAACTAGAGGCGAGATGAACCTACGATTTCTGCATCTGGTTATTATTGGACTTGTTGTGATTCTCTTGAGTACAGCGTGCGCCTCCAGTTCACCCTCACCGGCAGATCAGCAGGCGACCAATATAGCCATGGGGGTGGCCCTTGCCTGGACTCGAACTGCCCAAGCGCCCACGGCGACTCCATCAGTCACTCCCACACATACTCCTCTCCCTCCCACTGCCACTCCGACGAAGGGGCCGATCAAGCCGCCCACCGTTGTCAATTTTGCATCCTGCTGGTGGGGTCCATGGAGTCGAGATACTGCCTATGGCTTGGAAAGCAACATCGAAGCGGATGAGCAAGTGCAGGTGGTTGGAATTGGAAGCGTGCCGGGCTGGTACATCATCATCAACCCGTATTTCCAGCAAAAATGCTGGATACAGGCCAGCAATCTGACCATTGATCCGAACATGGATTTATCCCAATATCCGGTCATGACCCCAATCCCGTTCAGAACACCCATTCCGCTAGGAACAACCAACCCCTGATTCGGCGCATGCACTCGGCGTTTGAGGGTCATGAATATCCTGGTGGTATGGCCCTGTGATTCGCGCGGCTTAAAAAGCACATTGGGTTTGCAAAACCCTCTATGGGCATTGTGTAATTGTAAGATTATTCTGATAGACTTGGGTACGGCCCACCGTCTGCTTCTGGCTATTTACTGCAACAAGTTGGTATTGAACCCACGCAACCTGGAACTCGTCAAAATGCGTGATTCCTCGGGCCGCCAGATCATAAGTGAAAGTTCCCAGTCCATCGTTGTGCATGGTAAGTGGAATGTTCCAAGGAGCAGGAAGAATGCGAATTTGACTCTGGAGGCGGATGAAAAGCTGTACGGAAGCGACATCAAATCCGCTCGCTACTTGGGCAGTGAACGTAACGGTGTTGGCCGTACAGGAGCGTCCCCAGTAAATTTGGGTCCCTGAAGTCATCACGCTCTCAAAAACGGGCCCCTGCGGCGTAGGCTGGGTGGAAGAAGTAGATGTAGGTTGGATAGTATTCAGGGAAACCGTTGTTTCGGTCGGGGCGACGGTAGCCGTTTCAGATGAAGCCGGCGTGACAGTGAACGTCGGTGAAGGCTCTTCGGTCGGTGTCAGCGAGGGCATCGGGGCAGATGCAACAGGGAGCGTTTCAGTAGGCAGTGGGACCGCCGTGGCTGGTGGAAGCGGGGTCGGCGTTGCTGGAAACAATGTCGTGGAAGAGCATGCCAGAACAAGCAAGCTCAAAATAAAAATCATTAGATTGATCTTTCTCATGGATGTCTCCTCAAGGTGATTTTTCCTGGATAGTTTGATTATACTGCGTCGATTTTTCTACAGTGAGGGTCCCGGGGGGTTGAGACGAAAAGGGTTATCTGAAACGTCTAATTGAGTTATCATCATCGAGACGGAGAAAACCATGCGCTTTGGAAGAACCTTCTTTATCATCGTTTTGCTATTCTGCGTTTTCGAGACTGTGCGGCTTTGGAACATCACCCCGGCTCAAATGGCGTCCCATTTTGATTTTTATGGGAACCCGGATCACTTCTCCACCAAAGAGCAGTTCTTCGGCATTGAGGTTGAAACCATGCTGGTGATACTTGGAATGGGTGTGGTGACACAGATCTTCGTTTTGATCACGCCCGTGGAATGGATCAACATCAAAATGCCCAATCGGGAATATTGGCTTGCGCCTGAACACCGGGACGAAATCATTGACCGGCTCAGTTCTTTTGTAGCTACCCTTTTTGGAATTGTTGCTTTGGGCATTCAGGCAGGGTTTGAATTAGCGGCGTATGCCAATTTGCATCAGCCGATTCTCTTCAACACTCAGATGATGTTCATGGTCATTGCAGGACTTTTTGTGGTTACCATTTTGATGCTTTTCTTGCTGATGATTTCTTTTCGTATTCCAGCGTCCGAAGCTTAACCAGCTACTTTCTTTCAATCACCCAGAAATGGGATAAGCCGAAAATCTTTAGTGGTGTCTTTTCTAGGAACTGCAAAATGGCGCGCAGGACTTTTCCAAAGGCGCCAAAGCGGATGATGATGTTATCGTATGCGCCGAAGATGATGGTGCGCTCGATGAATTTCACCGGCAAACCTTCGAACAGTTTTTCCAAGTCGCGTTTGGAATAGATTTGCACATGCGGTGCGAGTTTATTGCGCCAAACGCGCGGAAGATAATTCACGAAAAGCTTGTTGCCAAAATAATATTCGCCCTTCCAATAGATGCCGTGTGTCTCGAACGGATAGCCGCGGTTCGGACAGAATAAAACGATTCGTCCGCCGGGCCTAAGCACTCGCACCATCTCGCAGATGGCGGTGCGGTCATCCTGGACGTGTTCGATCACCTCATGGCTGAGGATCAAATCAAAAGTCGAGGAAGGAAGCGGAAGGGATTCGCATGCCGAGTTCAGGATGTGCGGAGAATTTTTTGCAGCTTCGGCGGCGCGCTCGAAATCAAACTCCAAACCGTAAACGATTCCGCCCAATGCGGTGAGATGCTCCACGTACATCCCAATCCCGCAACCGTTTTCGAGGAGGCAGCCTTTGATCCGCTCCCCGGCGGTCTGTACGATCATCTCGAATCGGCGTTGCTGTCCGGCGCGCCAGACATAGGATGGTTCGCCCCTTAAAGCGGCTTTTTGCAGATCGCGGTTTGACATGAAGGTAATTATATCTTGCATCTTTTATCTACCTATGCTAGAATAATGACTGTAAGGAACGTCAATATCGAAGGCATCGAGAAGTGGGTATCCCCCACTTTTCTGCTTGTATAAGGAAACATCACGGAGCAAGGTAGCATGACAAAAAATGAATTCGCCCTGGCCTTCAATGAAGTGCTGGAAGAAAAGCAATTATCCAAGGACATCGTTCTCGGCGCAATAGAATCTGCCATGGTGTCGGCTTATCGGCGGGCAGTCAATGCGTCAACGGCGCAACAGGTGGAAGCCAAGGTGGATGCCGAGACGGGCCAGGTGACGGTCTTTGCGGAAAAAGAAGTCGTCGAAGAAGTTCAGGAAATTAATACTGAGGTGACTCTCGAAGAAGCGCGAAAAGTCAACCCCGAAGCGCAATTGGGCGACATGGTGATCGTCGAATCCACGCCTGCGGACTTTGGCCGCGTCGCGGCGCAGACCGCGCGTCAGGTGATCCAACAGCGCATCCGCGAAGCCGAACGTTCGGCGCAGATGGAATATTTTGCCCGGCAGGTGGGCGAAATTGTCAGTGGTGTGATCCAAGCCAGCAACGCGCAAGGTGCGACCATTGGCCTTGATATGAAGGCCGAAGGCATTCTGCCGGCCAATCAAAAGATCCCGAACGAACGCTTTAAGGTCCATGACCGCATTCGGACGGTGGTGTTGGAAGTCAAGGATGGATCGCGCGGTCCGCAGATCATTCTCTCGCGCGCTCACCGCAACTTCCTGCGTCGTTTACTGGAGAACGAAGTCCCTGAAATTTATCATGGCGTGGTCGAGATCCGTGCCATTGCACGCGAGCCTGGTGCGCGCGCCAAAGTCGCGGTGATGGCAACCCAGGCTGGTGTCGACCCGGTCGGCGCCTGTGTGGGAATTAAAGGCGTTCGCATTCAGGCGATTGTCAGAGAATTGCACGATGAGAAGATTGACATCATTCAATGGGACCCCGATCCGATTGTTTATATTTCCAAAGCGATCAGCCCGGCACGAGTCAGCGGTGTGTATTTGAATGAAGTGGATGGCAATCGCACTGCAACCGTGGTGGTCATGGAAGATCAACTTAGTCTTGCCATTGGACGAGATGGTCAGAACGCGCGCCTGGCCGCCAAGCTGACCGGCTGGCGAATTGACATCAAGTCGGCGGTCGAAGCTGCCAGCGATACACTCGCCAAATTGCAGAATGATCCTCAACTGGCCGCGTCGCTGCCTGCCGCCGTTGAAGTGATGCCTCAGGTGGAAGAGATCCTCACCAAGAAAGCGGAGAATCGTCCCGTTACGCCGGAAGAATATACGACGCTCGGTCAATTCGTGGACCGCGTTGAACGCCGCACCATCCAGATGAAAGAAGAAGTGGTGCGCGTGGACGATGAGCGCGTCGCCGCGGCCAGAACCGAAGTGGCATCTGCCGCGTTTAGTATGCCGCTCGACCAGCTCGGTCTCAAGGAACATGTCTTTAACATTCTGACCGAAGCGAATTTCGAAACCGTTGGCGATTTGATTTTAGCCATGAAACTCGATGCCAATAAAGTGCTGGGCCTGCCCGGTGTTGGTCCGAAGGCGATGCAGAATATCGAAGAGCAATTGGCGGCAGTGAAATTCCCGGAGCCAGAGCCGACACCTGAACCAGTGATTGAGGCTCCATCGGCGCAGATTGCCGAAGCGGCTGTAGTGGAAGTGACGCCGGTTGAGGCGATACCCGAGGAGATCAAGAAAGAACCGAAGGCAGTTTCCGTAGAAGAGGAAGACGAAAATGCCAAGGATGGCGTCTCACTGGACGAATTGTTCAAAATGAAACCCGAGATCTTCCAGACTGCCGGCGCGGCTGAAGAAGATGACGAAGAGAAAAAGAAAGGTAAGAAGAAAAAGAAAAAAGGCGTCGAGTTGGTGCTCGATGAGGACCTCGGCGAAGTCGTTGGCCGCAAAATCCATAAGCGCGGCGAAGACGAACTTGCAGATGAATAAAACATTCTCCTTTCTTTTGTCCTGTTATGTTGTGTTGGGCAAGGGATTGGAAAGTTAAGTTGAAGGTGTCGAAAAAAACTGTCAAGCGCATCAAGCATGTTCCCCAGCGCACTTGTGTGGGATGTCGCACCGTGATGGCCAAACGCCAACTGGTGCGTGTGGTCCGCACAGCGAATGGGGTGCTGGTTGACCCGACTGGAAAACTGGCGGGACGCGGCGCGTATTTGCATGACCGTCGTTCCTGTTGGGAATCGGGTTTGGCGGCGAGTTTTGCTCATGCGTTGAAAACCGAGTTGACCGCGGCTGACCGCGACCGCTTGGAAGCTTTTATGAATACGCTCCCGCAGACGGAGCCTGGCGAATAGTATTTATGAACGAATAGCCACCGCTCATAGACCATCGCCAGTTCAAATCAGTCAGGTGTAAATTGCTGATTTGATGATTCGATTTTCGGAGGTGGCCTATGAGTAAAAAGATTGAACTGCCGACCGGCATCGTAATTCGTGATCTGGCGCAGAAGATTGAAATAAGTCCCATTGAGGTGATCAAGAAACTGATGGCGAACGGGGTTATGGCGACCATTAATCAATCCGTGGATTTTGATACCGCGGCGGTTGTGGTTGCTGAATATGGATTTGAAGCGGTCCCTGAAGCGCAAGAAGAAGTTGAAGAAAAGGAAACCGGTGAGGTTCCGCTATGGAGGCGTTTGATCGCGGACGAAGATGTAACGAAGCTGGTCAATCGTCCGCCGGTGGTCACCTTTCTCGGGCATGTCGATCACGGAAAGACTTCCCTGCTCGATGCCGTGCGTCAAACCGATGTGGCCGCCGGTGAAGCCGGAGGCATTACACAACATATCGGCGCGTACCAAGTTGAGAAGAAGGGACGCACGATTACGTTCCTCGATACGCCCGGTCATGCAGCCTTTACGGCCATGCGCGCCCGCGGCGCTCAAGGCGCGGATATTGTGATCCTTGTCGTCGCGGCGGATGATGGCGTGATGCCGCAGACCCGCGAAGCCATTGCTCATGCCAAAGCGGCGCGCGTGCCGATCATCGTGGCGTTGAACAAGATTGATAAACCGAATGCCAACCCGGAACGCGTCAAGCAACAACTGGCTGAGATGGAACTGGTGCCGGATGATTGGGGCGGCAACACGATGGTGGTTCCGGTTTCTGCGAAACAAAAACAAGGCATTGATGATTTGCTCGAAGGCATCTTGCTGGTTGCGGATAATGCGAATATCAAGGCCAATCCGTCCGGCAAAGTAATTGGGACAGTGGTTGAAGCGGAAGTGGATAAATCCAAAGGGACGATTGCCACGCTGCTCGTTCAGAACGGAACGCTGGAAGCGGGTGACATCGTCGTTGCCGGAAAATCCTATGGCCGCTTGAAAGCCATCACGGATTACAAAGGCAAGCCGGTAAAGAAAGCCGCGCCCTCCACGCCGGTAGTCGCGCTCGGATTGAATGACGTCCCCGCGGCGGGCGATGTGTTCCGGGTCGTTGATTCGGAACGGGAAGCGCGTGCCATTGTCGGCGAGCGGATCGAAACGGAGAAATCCCAATCGCATACGAAGAAGAAAGTTTCATTGGAAGATTTGTTCGCCAGCGTTCAATCCGGTGAAACGAAGGAATTAAACCTGATCGTCAAAGCCGATGTGCAAGGTTCGCTTGAACCGCTCGTAGTTGAATTACAAAAACTTGGCCAAGGTGAAATCGGCCTGAAGATTCTTCATGCGGAAGCCGGCAACATCGGCGAGAATGATGTGATGCTTGCATCTGCCTCGAAAGCGTTGATCGTTGGCTTCAATGTGCAGGCCGATGTTGCTGCTCGACGTCTGGCCGAGGCGGAAGGTGTTTCCATTCGGTTGTACGAGATTATCTATCGCATGACCGAAGATATTGAAAAAGCCCTCAAGGGAATGCTCGAGCCGGATCTCGTCGAAAAGGTGATCGGCCGCGCGACGGTTCTGGCTGTGTTCCCCGCTTCCAAACTCGGACGAGTGGCGGGTTGCCGCGTCACCGAAGGCGAACTGCGCCGCAATTCGAAAGTCCGTTTATTCCGTGGCACCGACCTTGTCTTTGAAGGCGAGATGGCTTCGCTTCGCCATGAAAAAGAAGATGTGCGCGAAGTCCGCACCGGCTTTGAATGCGGCGTCGGCTTCAAGAGTTTCCATGACATTCAAGTGGGCGATCAGCTTGTGGGTTATGTGATCGAGAAGAACGAAATATAGTGGACTGAAATGCCGTCAGGACTTCGCCTTCAGCGTATTGCGGATCGCATCCGTCAGGAAATTTCGGACATGCTCATTCGAGAGATCAATGATCCGCGCTTGAAGCTTGTTTCCATTACCGATGTCAAAGTCGATAAGGAACTGGCATTTGCCGATGTTTATGTTTCGGCGTTGGAAGGCCGTACACGTTCCGCGGAGATATTGGCGGGAATGGAATCGGCTAGCGGATTCCTACGCCGATCTTTGGCAAGTCGCATCGAACTGCGTGTTTTTCCGCGTCTCCGCTTTCACTGGGACCCGACGCCCGAGAATGCCGATCACATCGAAAAGGTATTGGCCGACCTACGTGAAAAAAGAAAACCTGAAAAATAGAAGTAACATTTTGACGATTTATAACGACTAATAAATGATGCAAAGATGAGGGCATGTTTGGATGAACCAATCAATGAATAAAGCAATCAAGGCGCGGCTCGCAGAGGCGAAGGAGATTCTCATCGCTTCTCATGTTCGTCCCGATGGAGACGCGGTCGGTGCGTTGCTGGGATTAGGATTGGCTCTTCAGCAATCAGATAAGAAAGTGCAAATGGTCCTGGCGGATGGTGTGCCATCGTCCTTCAAAGATTTGGATGGTGCAGAGCAGATCAAGACTGCGATTGATGGAAAATTTGATACATTCATTACTGTGGACTGCGCCGACTTTAAACGCACCGGCAAAATATTTGAATTGATTGGTCAACCGGATATCAATATTGACCATCATGTGACTAACGAAAAATTCGGCAGGATCAATTTGATCGAAGGCGAAGAGGTGGCAACCTCAGCCATCCTCACTAATTATTTGCCGAAGTGGGGATTCCAGATTACCAAACCGATTGCCGCGGCTTTATTGACCGGCATCATTACCGATACGCTGGGATTTCGCACCTCCAATGTGACTCCTGAGTCGATGAGGCAGGTTGCCATCCTGATGGAATCCGGTGTCAACATGCCGGAACTCTATATGCGAGGACTTGTACGCCGCTCATATCCTGCAGCGCGATATTGGGGCGCAGGACTCTCGAAGCTCGAACGAAAAAACGGAATCGTGTGGGGAACACTGACGCTCGAAGATCGGAAAGCCGCCGGTTATTCCGGGAACGATGATGCGGATTTGATCAATATTATTTCCGCCATTGATGGATTTAAAGTGGGAATGATCTTTGTGGAACAATCCGATCATCGCGTCAAGATTTCATGGCGCGCGCTCGCACCCGGCATTGACGTTTCACCGATTGCCAAATTCTTTGGCGGCGGCGGTCATGCCGCGGCGGCCGGTGCCGATGTTGAAGGAACACTTGAAGAAGTACAGACCAATGTGTTACGCAAGACTAAGGAAACTTTAAGCCTTTAGGAATAGAATTAAAAAAATAGCGTCGGATATATTTGTCTTGAAAAGGACATAGGAGGAAAAAATATGGAAAGTAGAATGGATAGTCAGGATGTAAAGAACGCCATTTCCGGCGTTCTCGTTGTGGATAAACCAGTTGGCATGACCTCGCATGATGTGGTGCAAGTTATTCGCACCGGTACAGGTTTGCGTCGTGCTGGACATACCGGTACATTGGACCCGCGCGCATCAGGCGTGCTGGTGATTCTGGTCGGACCTGCGGTGCGCTTATCGGAATTTGTTTCGGCTTCGGATAAGCGTTATCAAGCGATTATCCGCCTCGGGTCCACGACCGATACGTTTGATGCCGATGGAAAAGTGACGGCCTCTGAAGGCCCGGTCAATGTAACCGAAGAACAATTCGAAGCGGTGCTCAAGACTTTTATCGGTGAGATCGAACAGACTCCGCCGCCGTATTCCGCCGTCAAGGTGCAGGGACGCAAAGCCTATGAGATGGCGCGTGAAGGCGAGGAAGTGGAACTGGCGCCGCGCAAGATCACGGTTCATCATCTCGAGGTGCTTGAATGGGCGCCGCCCGAAGTAGTGATTGACGTGCATTGTTCGTCAGGCACGTACGTCCGTTCGCTGGCAAATGATCTTGGCAAGGCGCTGGGATGCGGCGCGTATCTGGTGGGTCTGCGTCGCACTAAAAGCGGACGCTTCTCCTTGCGCGATGCCACACCGTTGAGAAAACTTCAAGATGCTTTTCACGCGGGGAATTGGTATCAATATCTCATTCCCGCGGCTGAGGCGCTGGCGGAATGGCCGGCGATTGAACTCAGCCCGGATGAAGTGGAAGCAGTGCGTCACGGTCATCGCGTGAAAGCCGTTGCAGATTCCCAACCTGGATTAGTACGCGGAGTCAGCACACAGGGCGAATTGGTTGCGCTGATGGATTTGGTCACGGGCGAGACTGGCGAACCCGAGTGGCAGCCGAAGAAAGTATTTTTCTCATAAAATAAAATCTAACCACGAAGTTATACAAAGGTTTCTCTTAGTGTCCTTTGTATAACTTCGTGTGCGCTTGCCCTCGATCGAGGGTTGTGTTTAGAATGATACACGCCCATTCCCTGAGTGAACTTCACCTGCAAAACAGCTGTCTGGCGATTGGTGTTTTTGACGGCGTTCATCGCGGCCACCAAAAGATCATTGGCAAACTAACGGAGGGCGCTCGTGCCAATGGAGTGCCTGCCGTTGTGTTGACGTTCTGGCCGCATCCCGCGTTCGTATTGGGAGGAGGCGGGGTCAAGAGTCTCACCACGCCCGATGAACGTGCGGATTTACTGGCTTCGTTCGGCGTCGATATTGTCCTTACGTATCCATTTGATTCAATCGTTGCCAATTTGTCGGCGCGTGAATTCATGGCGCGTTTGAAGGAACATCTCGGTCTCAGTCATCTGTTAATGGGTTATGACTTTGCTTTGGGCAAAGGCCGCGAAGGCAATGCGACTCGCCTGACGGAACTGGGACGAGAAATGGATTACACCACCGAAGTGATCGAGGCTGTCAGCGATGAAAGCGGCGTGATTTCGTCGACCGAGATTCGTAAATTGGTGTCGGTGGGCGATGTGGCAGACGCCGCGAAACTTCTGGGACGGAATTACATTCTTCAGGGTACTGTCATACATGGCGATGGGCGCGGACGAAAGTTTGAAATCCCAACTGCCAATATAGATTATCCAAAAGATAAGGTCATTCCTGCCAACGGCATATATGCCTGCTGGGCATGGGTGGATCATGAAAAGCATATGTCCGCTGTGAACATCGGAATCAATCCGACCTTTACGCCCGATAAACTTACGCCAACTTTGGAAGCTTATATCCTTGATTTCAATCGAGATATTTATGGGAAGCATGTAAAGATTGAATTTGTAGTGCGCTTAAGAGACGAGTTGAAATTCGATTCAGTAAAGGCGTTGATTGGACAAATTCAAAAAGATGTTGCGAAGGTTCGCGAAGTGTTAAGGACAGCGTAAGCTGTCCTTTTTGTTATAATCCTGGCGACCAGTAGAGGAGAACTTATGTCTGACCGCCAGGTTTATCTTCTTTCACCAGAAGAACACAGCCCGGAAACCATTGCAGTTGCTTTTGCAAAAACTTCGCGCTCGCCCGAATCGTTTCGCGAGATCGCAGCTGGATTGACGGATGAGAAGTCGGCGCAGTTTCATGAGAAATGGGTGGTCGGCTACGGACACGCCTCGGTCGCTGAGCACGCGGTTCTGCATGTTGCGTTTGAAAATGTTTCGCGCCTTGCGATTGAAAGTATAGAGTTGAATCGCCTGGCCTCCTACACGGAAAAATCTACTCGATATCAAAAATGGGGAACGGATAATTTTTTCGTTCCACCCGAATTAGATGGACATCCGTTGCGCGATGAATTTATCGCCATCGTCCGCCTCTTATTCCAGACTTATAACGACTCGCTCAATCCGGTGCGGACTCTCGTCCTTCAGCGAGCCCAACGCCGCGAAAACGAATCCGATGAAATCTTGGATCGCCGCGTCCGTTCGCAATATGTGGATGTATGCCGCTTTCTTTTGCCGGCCGCCTCGCTGGCCAATGTTGGGATGACGGCTAACGCGCGTATCTTGGAGAATATGATTCGCAAGATGCTTTCGCATGAACTTGCAGAAGTTCGAGAGATTGGGGAGGAAGTCAAAGTTGTTGCGAAGAACGAAGTGCCGACACTGGTGAAATATGCAGATGCAGTGCCGTATCTTGTCGAAACGATGAAAGAACTCAAAGCCCCCTTCCGTCTCCCCCCATTTTTGCAGAAAATGGGGGAGAGAAAGAGGGGGGGTGGTGCCAGCTCATTGATTACGATCAAGATGGCGAAACGAAAGTGTTAGCCGCCGCATTATATCGTTTTGGTGAAATGCCTTATGCCACTGCTTTGGCTTATGTCAAGTCTCTCGAAGAATCTCAGCGCGCTCAATTAGCGGATGTTTTGCTCAAACGATTGGGTGAGCATGACATTCCGCTGCGCGAATTGGAATACGCGACTTACACATTTGATCTGATGATGGATCAGGGTGCGTATGCCGAGTTCAAACGTCACCGCATGATGACGCAGACGCCGCAAATGCTGACGACGCGGCTGGGATACGCGGTTCCGCGTTTGATAACGGAAGCCGGTTTCAGGTCGAAGTATGAAGCGGCGATGGATGCTGTGGCCGAGACCTATGAAAAGCTATATCAATTCAATCCACAGGTTGCGCAATATGTTGTCCCCAACGGATACAATCGCCGCGTGCTGGCTCAGCTGAATCTGCGCGAAGCCTACCACTTCTGCCAGTTGCGCGCCGCCTCGACCGCGCACTTTTCGATCCGACGAATTGCATATCGGATCAATGAAGAACTTCGGCATGTTCATCCGGCGTTGACGCGATTTATGCACCTGCCCGATGAAACCTGGCAAGGCGTGGGAGAAAAATATTTTGCGGAGTAAGGGCACGATCTATCGTGCCCTTACAGTTAATTCTCATCTTCTTTCTTTTCGATCCCGAAAATCTTATCTATTCTTTCCAATATCTCAGGCGTCAGCTTCGGCTCGACTTCAATCGCCTTCATGTTCTCGCGGACTTGTCCCACGCGGCTGGCGCCTGTGATGACCGTACTAACAAATGGATTCTTCAAGCACCACGCGATGGATAATTGCGAAAGCGTGCAATCGAGTTCTTTCGCAATCGGTTCGAGCGCGCGGACCTTTGCAAGTTTTTCCTGATCGGTCATATGTTTATGCAGCCAGTCATATCCCTTGAGCATGGCGCGGCTGTCTTTTGGGATGCCATTGCTGTATTTGCCCGTTAGCAGCCCGGATGCAAGCGGACTCCAAGTGGTTGAACCGTAACCATAATCTTTGTATAAGCGCACATAATCATTTTCAAAGCGGCCGCGTTCAAATAGATTGTATTGCGGCTGTTCCATCACTGGTTTGTGCAGATGATGCCGCTCCGCAACTTCAATCGCCGCGACGATCTCCGATGCCGCCCATTCGGATGTGCCCCAATACATGGCCTTGCCCCATTCGATGATGTTGTGCATGGCCCACACGGTCTCTTCGATGGGCGTAGTGGAGTTGGGGCGATGACAAAATATCAGGTCCACGTAATCCAGTTGAAGTCGCTTAAGTGAACCGTTGATGCCCTCGATCAACCGCTTGCGATTGAGTGTATTCTTTTCGTTGACGCTGTCGTTAAATCCCCAATAGAATTTGGTCGAGATCAGATAGCTGCCGCGCCGCCAGCCGAGTTTCTTAAGCGCCGCGCCCATCACTTCTTCCGACTTGCCACCCGCATATACTTCGGCATTATCAAAAAAGTTGACGCCTGCATCATACGCGGCGGACATGCATTCGATGGCGGCCTTCACATCGACTTGATTGCTAAACGTGACCCACGAGCCAAACGAGAGCTCGCTGACGCGAACGCCTGTGCGTCCGAGATGACGATATTCCATGGTGCCTCCAATAGGATTTCGGGTAATTGTAGCTCGTCTCAATTATAATCATCTCATGCGAAAGATTTTGATCCTGTGTATTCTATTTGCAACCGCCTGCAACACGAATAAATCCGTGACTCCTGTCTCTCAAAATATTCAGCCATATTTCACCCCGACTTCAACTGCCACCGCTTCCCAACCCGAAGGATTGGTGGTTTCCGTGACAACGCCTTTCCCCTCGCCGACGCCTTTCGTATACACGGTCAAGTCCGGCGACACGATGGGACAGCTTGCAGAGAAATTCAATGTCTCGCTTTATGCCTTGATGGCGGCCAACCCGAATGTGGATCCGAATTCGATGTCCGTCGGGCAGACACTTAGGATTCCGAGTATTTCGCAAAACTCCCCGGGCGCATCGACTCCGACACCGGTACCGTTTCCCGTTAAACAAATCGCGTGTTATCCGACCGCCGATCGCGGCATGTGGTGTTTCGTGTTGATTGATAACAATTCAACGAACTTTATCGAGGACGTCACCGCGCAAATCACATTGCTGGATGTCAATGGAAAATCCATCGCGAGTCAAACCGCGACTCTTCCGCTGGATATTTTGTCGCCGAATTCGTCCATGCCGTTGACAACTTATTTCGCACCTGAAATTCCATTGAATGCAAGACCGCAAGCTCAAATCTTGACTGCGATTCAAATCCAGCCGAATGATCCACGTTATCTTCCAGCAAGTTTGCAAAAGACATCCGTGCAAGTGGATGCATCAGGATTGACCGCGCAGCTCACTGGTCAGGTTGTTTTAGCAGCGTCATCGTCCGGCCCTGCGAAGCTGATTTGGGTCGTGGCAACCGCTTACGATGAGGCAGGAGGCGTGGTTGGGGTTCGACGATGGGAATCAAAATCTGCTTTATCTGCGGGAAGCGGTCAGCCGTTTTCGTTTATCGTTTCAAGTATCGCGGGCACAATTTCGCGCGTGGAGTTTGCGGTAGAAGCGAGACCATAGGCCTCACCTACGTAGCTCGCAACTCATTGCTTCTTTGCTGTTTTCTTGCTTGAGGATTTTTTTCTTTCGTTCTGGTTGCCGAGGCTTTTTATCTTTTTCGTAGGCGCTTTTACAGTTTCTTTGCCTGCTCTTTTGTTTTCTTTCTTGATTGTAGGCGTACTGACCGAGGTAACAACTGTTTTCCGCGCCGTCTTCTTTGACTTATTGATCGTTGCCTTTGCAGCTATTTTTGCTTTTAAGGGCTTCTTCGCGGCTTCCTTTTTCGTTTTTTGTTTTGCGCTTTTCTTTTCTATCGCTTTTTTGCGCGGCTTCTTGACCTTTACTTCTTCAGCAACGATTTCCTTTTTCGCACCAAACATCTCATCAAACTTCGCTTGCATGGACTCGACACCCGCGCCGTTTAGCGCGCGATGCACCATTTCCCATTCACTGCTTTCCACAAATCGAAAATCCATGAACGCGTGGCATTGGTACGCATTGAGTTCAACGTACAAACCCTTTTCCCACAACTCCGCGCACGAGTGGATATATTCCAAATGAGTAACATAATCTTTGAAGATCACAAAGCCTTCAAACGGCAGACTCAATCCTTCGGCCAGAGATTTCTGGCGTAGATCGCCGGAAGCTTTATCGAGATACGCCGCGGAAGTTTTGATCCAGCCGCGCGTATCGGCGAAGCGGTTGTGATAGATGATCAATCCGAGCTCATCGCCATGATGATTTGAATATGCAAAGACGTTTTCATCCACATTGCCGTTATCAGTAAAAAAGTCGTAGAGCAGAAAATTTTCGACATCGGCGAACAGGTGTCGGCGGTGAAGAAGCGGGAAGATTTTCCATTCGTGGCCGCGAACGAGTCCATCGTCAGGAGTCTCATCCAATTTCGGTTTGCGGAATTCCATCCCATATTTTTCGCGGAAGCCTTCGATCTGTCCGTGACCGAACATTGGCAGGCCGGGCAATGTGGATAGCACCGTCGCAACGCCGAAATATTTATCGCCGTTGCCAAATTGTTCGACGGCGGTTTTTTCATCGGGGTTGTTCATGAAGTTGACGTAACGCTTGAGAATTTGTGGATCGAACTCCAGCGTGTTCTTGATCGCCATGCGATACTTGGCATTGTCTTCATCGCGCAGCATGTGCATGAACGCTGAATTATAGACGCGGTGCATGCCAAGCGTGCGGACGAAATATCCTTCGAGCAACCAGAATGCTTCAGCGAGCAGCAATGTATCCGGGACTTCCGCCGCGACGCGATCCACGACTTCGCGCCAAAACTCCTCCGGCATCGCCGCGTCGAACTCGGACCGAGTCATGCCGTGCTCAGCCCGAGATGGAATCGCGCCGCCCGAGCCGGGTTCGGGAAACCACAGGCGCTGAATGTGTTTCTTGGCGAGAGTCATCGCGGCGTCAAAGCGGATGATGGGGAAGTTGCGCGCCACATGCAAAATAGTTTGAATGACCGCTTCACGCACCTGCGCTTGAGAATAATCCAATTGGGCGGTATCGTTCCACGGAAAAGATGTGCCGTCGTTGCCGTGATAGATATAACGGACGTCGCCCGTATAACGGTCAAAGCGCTTGAATACCACCGACGCATCGGTCTTTGAATAATAATGATCTTCAAGGATGACACCGACGTGTTCATCGTCGGCAAGGTTTTCGGAATTGAATGAATAGGAAGGATAAGGCGGATAAGGCAAAGACAAAAACCAATCGGGATGTTCAATTACCCATTGCGAGTCAATGCCCATGTGATTCGGAACCATGTCTGCCGAGAGGCGAATGCCGCGCTGCCAGGCGCGCGAGCGCAGGTTGTTGAGCGCATTCCAGCCGCCCAAATCATTTGCAATATCGTATGAATTCAATGAATACGCCGAAGCGACCGCGTCGGCGTCGCCCATGCTCTGTTTCATGCGTTGGCTGGCGCGCGAGCGCTCCCATAGACCGATGAGCCATAAGCCTGTGAAGCCGCGGACCCGCAACAAATCCAGTTCTTCGTCCGGAATTTGATCCAATGTTTTGATCCAGCGTCCATATTTCCTTGAGAGCTGTTCCAGCCATACATAAGAATTCTTTGCGATGAGAACCAGTCTCGGCATCCATTCTTTGTCGAGACTATATCTTTCGTATTCGGCATACGCGCCGCCATACGTTGGCGCTTCAAGGTTTGGATGAGAATCGCCGAAGCCGCCGTGCTGATGGATCACTTCTTCCCGCACGAAATCAATGGCGCGCAAAATGCGGCGAATAATATCCTCGCCGAGCAAGTCGCCCCATTTATCCAACAGGAATTGCAATTGACCTTCGAGAGAATATGGCGAGGCTTTGCTTGGTGCAGTGAGTATTTCAACTAATGTTTCGCCTTTGCCCCTGCCTGCCATCGAGGGCTGCTTTGCAAAGAAATTTCCAAGCAATGAAATAGAATCCATGTAAGCCGTATGGATCAACGCAGAATTGTCGAACAGTTCCTTGTACGATTGCGCCGCAGGATTGTTGTTGGCGATGTTCACCAACAACATTTCTTCCATCGAAATTTGTTTATGTGAAATGCCATTCGTGGAATTGGACAAATATTCCTGAACCGATTGATTTCCCTGATAAACGGCAACGGGAGGAAACTCATCTATGAATTTGAAGAACGTCTGATCGAGCCGCGTGCCCAGGCTGGATTGCAAAGAATCCAAGGCGCGGGTCATCACACCGGAATTCTGTTTCTCGTATTGGCGGATGATGAGATGCAGGATTTCATCCATCAATCCCAGCGCGTAAATATCGGAGGCGGGAACGAGGCGTCCGCTTACCGCATAGATTCGCCCGGCGAAGCGGCGAGCCGCCCCGAAGTCCGAAAGAACGACGCGTCCATCCGTTGCGAAAAGGGTCTCATCGAACTGATATTTTTGCCGTGCCTGCCGCGAAACATGGAATTCAAAAATGGGTTTCATGATCCCAATGATATACCATGTTAAGGAATTCGAGTATACTTTTATTTTCCAATGGTTGCTCTCAATCCTGCATTGACTTCCTTCACTTTGCTGTCCATCGTCGCGGCTTTATATTTGCCGATCATTTTCTTTGCCATCCTGCGGCGCGAAGGGCAGGAGCTTACTACAGGGCTGATCATTTTATATGTCCTGATCGGAATGGGGCTTGGTATCTTTGAGGCGTTCTGGCGCGGTGGCAGCTTATCGCAAATGGATGTACTTGCTTTTGGGGATATTGAAGTTTATGGTGCGCTGACGCTGGCATTTTTGATGACGATCACGGTGCACGTTTTCATGCGGCGTTCGCCGATGAGCTGGCTGGTTGTGGGTGGAGTTGTCGGCATCGTGCTCTTGATTCTTTTGAATCAGGAAATGCAATTTCCGCATGTGGTCTGGTCGAGCGGCGATCTCATTTTGACCAATGACCGCCTCGGCATCATGTGGGCAGTCGTTGGATGGCTGGCCTTCATGATCGGCGCGGCATTTGCTGTTACGGATGCTTATCAAAGATCACGGCAGCCGCTTTTACGCAATCGTTTGGTCTATTGGATTCCGACTTTCCTTTTGATCGCGATCAATGATGGATTGATTCTGGGGGGCGTGAACATACCCGGCAATCCGCTCCGCCTGCTGGCTGCGGCTTTGATGGGTTATCTGGCGCTGACACATTATCTGCCGGACGTTCGTCAAATCATGCGGCGGGTTTTGGTTTATCTCATCACCATCGTTTTGATCATGACGTTCTATGTGCTCGGTGTGGGCTTCGTGGAAGCGATCTTCCGCGCCCTGCCATACTTCAATCCGTTATTCCTCGGCGCGGTTTTCTCGTTACTGCTGGCCATCCTGTTCACGCCTTTGCTCAGCCTCGTGCGTTGGCTGGTGGACGCCTGGCTGCACATCGACCAATACGATGCAGGCCGCACATTGCAGGAATACAGCGAAAGCATAAGCAATATTTTGGAAATGGAACGACTCGCCAGCGTGGCCGTAGGCATCATCCTAGAAAACATGCGCGTCCAGCGCGGATTTCTTTTTTTAGTGGATCAGAGCCGCGACGCGAACGGCCTCCGAACGTATCAATTGTGCGCCGTCCGAAATGCGGAAGAAAGACCGATGATTTCCATCGACTTGGCGGAGAATGGTTCCATCGCATCGCACTTCACGCGGGACGGCCGCCCGCTTCTGCAATACGACCTCGACCTGCTTCCGGCATTCCGTACCGCATCCCCGCTCGAGCATGAGTGGTTCAGGAGTCTCGACTGCGAAGTCTATGTTCCCATCTCATCCAAAAAACAATGGATTGGAATGCTGGCTTTCGGCGGAAAACTTTCAGGGCATCGTTATACCGAAGACGATCTCATCACGCTCAGCGCGCTCGGAAATCAGACGGCGGTTGCGCTCGAGAATGCGCGCCTGGTCGACAACCTGATGCGCCTTAACAGCGAACTCCGCCGCGCCCGCCACCAACTAGAAGATACCAACCGCACCCTCGAACGCCTCGACCAGACCAAATCCGATTTCATCAGCATTGCCTCACATGAACTTCGCACACCGCTGACTGTGATCAAAGGCTACGTCGAGATGCTTTTGGAGAGTCCGGGCATGGACCCGGCAGTTCATCCGTTTCTCATTGGCATCAATGAGGGCACGGTTCGCCTCCGTGAAATCATGGACTCGATGTTCGATATCGCGCAGATCGATGCGCGTTCATTGCAACTTCACCTTCAACAAGTTGATCTCGGCAATATGATCCAGGAAATCTGTCAGACGCAAAGCAAAGCGGCAAACGATCGCCGTCTGTCTTTGTACATCGAATTGCCCATTCTTCCCAACCTTAAAGCCGACCCAAATAGTTTGCGAAAAGTCTTTCAGCATCTGGTGAATAACTCCGTCAAGTTCACGCCGGATGGAGGCAAAGTGACGATCACGGGACATGTAGTGGACGCGCGTCCCAACGATTTGCCGGAGGGCGGCGTTGAAATCATGATCAGCGATACCGGCGTGGGCGTGGACCCAAATTTCCGCGAGTTGATCTTCACCAAATTCTATCAATCCGGTGATCTGACCAAACATTCCACCAGCAAGAGCCGCTTCAAAGGCGGTGGTTCGGGATTGGGATTGGCATTGTCAAAAGGAATTGTCGAAGCCCACAATGGACGCATCTGGGTGGAAAGCCCGGGCTATGATGAAGTTCATTTCCCCGGCAGTCAGTTCCATGTTTTAATTCCGCTGACCAAACTCGCCGAGGGCGAATCGCTCAAAATGAGCGCACCTCTCAAGGTCAGTTTATAGAACTGTCATTGCGAGGCACTCCTCGCAATGACAGTTGAGGTTTTATTTACTGGTGAAATTTTGCAATGCCATTCTTAATCGTTCTTCTACATCATCCGGCGCGTCTTTCGGCAGGGATTGAATCGCGGTCTGCGCTTCGACCACCGAATAGCCCAAGGCGGTCAGCGCGGCGAGAACCTCGCCATCCTTGTCCGATAATGCCGCGATCTTTGCCAATGCATCGGCGGGCTTGAGCCGGTCATGCAGATAAAGAATGATCTTTTGCGAGGTCTTCTTGCCGACGCCTGGGACGCGGCTCAAAATGTCCGGCTCTTCTGTGAACACCGCGCGTTGAACGGCATCCACTGTCAGCGTGGATAGAACCGAAAGCGCCACCTTCGGCCCCACGCCGTCCACGCCTAAAAGCATGTTGAATAATTCGCGGTCCGGTTGAGACTCGAAGCCGTACAGAGTTAGCGCATCTTCCCGCACGATCAAATGGGTATAAAGCAGAATCACTTCGCCGGCTTTGAGCTGTCCGCGCAAAGGCGCAGGGACAAAGACGCGCAGCCCCACCCCGCCCACTTCAACGATTAGAGCATTATCTTCGATTTGACTCACTTCGCCGCGCAAGGTTGCAATCATGGTTCTATTTAACCACATTTTTGCGATGTGATGTATAGAGACTCGCGCATGAACTATAATTATCAAACTCTCGTTTTTACATCGTGAGCAAAAGCATCAGGAGAAAAACCATGTTACCCAAAACGGAAATCCCCAACACACCGGTCCATGCCGTGCCGCCACCGCTGATTCAGATTTATGGAACTCATTTGGAGATGGGACGCCAGATCGGTGAGGCATGCCGTCAGCAGGTCCAGCACAGCATCGCGGATGCGCACGTGCTGATCGACACGGCCTATGATCAACTTGAATTGACCTGGGAAGGGGCGCAGATTCAATCGCGCAAGTATTTGCCTTTCGCTGAGGAGCGCTATCCAAAGTATGTGGATGAGATGCGCGGAATTGCCGACGGCGCAAACGTAGCCCTTGACGATGTAGTGACTCTCAATGTCATGGAAGCGGTCACCACGGATGCTTTGCATCTCACGCGTTGCACGAGCTTTTCCGTAAACGAACAGCGCACTGCCGATGGTCACGTGCTGGCGGCGCACAATGAAGATTGGGTCCCCGAAGATGAAGACGATGTGTACGTGGTCTCGGCCAAGCCAACGGATGAACCGCCGTTCCTTGCCATGACGTATGGCGGACTTCTGCCCAATGTTGGATTCAACGCCTTTGGCATTGCCCAATTAATTGACTCCGTATATCCATCTGATTCGCGTATGGGGATTCCGCGTCTGGTGGTTGCACGCGCGGTGTTGGCTTCACGGCGCATCTCCAGCGCGATCGGACGCACGCTCGTTCCTCACCGCGCCGCAGGCTATAACCACATGCTTGTCCATGAAAGCGGCGAAATGTATTCCATTGAAGTCTCGGCGCAGCGCTTTGATATTCTTCACGGCACGGACGGATATCTCGTGCATACCAACCATTATCTTTCGCAGAGTATGAAGGAAGTCGAAAGCGGCCCGGAGGAACTGATCTCTTCGCGGGTTCGATATTTCCGTGCCAATCGCTTGCTGCGCCAGAGCCAGGCGCATTCCATCAAGACTCTGCAGGTCATTCAAAAGGATCATGTCAACTTCTCGAATTCGATCTGCAATCATGCCGTCGAATGGACGGATCCGCTCGACCGTGAGAAAACCATCAACGCCCTGGTGATTGACTTGACCGCACGTGAGATGCACATCTGCTGGGGCAATCCGTGCCAGAACGCGTACCACACCTATCATTTGGATGCGTAAGCGATAAAAGATGTTAGAGATAAAAAAAGGGACCATCGACGAAGCGGTCTCTTTAGTCACTATCCATCAAGTTTTTTCTTGCCTAACAAAATCAAGAACGAAATATACGTCGCCATTGCTATAATGAGTAATACGAAAATTATTGTGCAAGTAAAATTCGATTGCTTCATGCCAATCTTTGGTCGTTTCTAAAACAATCTTCTGGTATCCGTGATCTTGGGCATATTGGATAAGATGATGAAGGATTTGAGTTGCGACGCGTTTGCGTCGCATCGCTGGTGCAACAGACATTCTCACGATTTGTGCAATCCCAGCTGAATGAGGAATGAGCGCACCAGTTCCGACAATTTCGTCTCTAAACCATGCTACGAAAAATGCCCCGCTTGCATAAGTTGAAGTTATGTCGTTAAGATCGAGATTTTTACTTAGGTCAAGTTCGTCCCAATGTTCAGCAAGCCCAGCAAGGATGAGATTCTTTGCCATAGCTTGATCTTCTGGCTGAAAAGGTTTTATCGTAACATTTGAAAGCATGACATCTCAACTTGGCAATGACATAGCAGCAAGCAATCATCGGTAGAGATTGTGCTCTTGAATATATTGATATACAGCCGGAAGCAGATAGTATCGAAATTGCAAGCTACGCGCTGCGCGGCGCCGAATTTCGCTGGAGGCAATTTCAAGTAAGGGCGCTTCGACAAATTTAACTTTGGTCTTCAAGCCCGGAATCTGTGCCTCCAGCTTCTCCATGTCAATTGAATCGCCGGGGCGGCGCATCACGCCGATTTGATGACACGCCGCTACCAAATCGGCGGGACGATGCCAGGTGGGAAGGTCGCGCAGAGAATCGCCGCCAAGCAGAAGAATCAAATCAGCGTTTGGATATTGGTTTGAAAAAACGCGGATGGTGTCCAGCGTGTAATGCGGGCCGGGACGTTCGATCTCGATGTTGGAAAGTTCAAAGGACGACTCATCCTTCAACGCAAGCTTGACCATTGCCAGCCGATCATCGAGTGAACTGATGGGCCGATTCAGTTTATGCGGCGGAACAGGCGTCAGCACCCACAGCAGACGCGTCAGCTTGAGCTGGACATGGGCTTCGGAAGCCAGAATCAAATGTCCGAGATGAGGCGGATCAAATGTTCCGCCGAAGATACCGATGCGTTCAGGCATAAGGAAAGTATATCATTTTGAGAAATGGCCGGTGATAGATGACGCCTATTTTATCTCTCGGCCTTTACCAGTCAGATGGATACGATTCAGGATGTTCGTTTATTTATTAATGGGCAGTTGCCAATCGTGTTAGAATATTTTTCATGCGAAAGAGTCTCATCGGTGTTTTAGCCGTCCCACTGTTGATCGTCATCGCAATCGGCATATACCTTATTCCGCCCATTCACAACCGCCTTGCGCCGCATATGGACGACTTGAACGCGCAAATCAGGTCTTACATCAATCCGCCCGATCAAGCCATATTCCAGCCACAGCAATCGCAGCAGGATGCAATCAACGCCATTGTCAACGCCACGATGCAGGCGTACGCCGCCGCGCAGACTCCAACGCCGACTGCAGTTCCAACCAGCGGCAGTCCGACCGCTACGCCGACGATCACTCCAACGCCTTTGCCGTCGTCGGTTAATTTGCCGGGCGTGGTGTATATGGATCAGAGCGGCGGCTGGAACTTGTGCGGTCCAACCAATTTGTATATGGCGCTGAAATTCTGGAGCTGGACAGGCAGTCGCGATGACATTATCAAAGTGGTGAAGCCCGGAATCAATAACCCCCAACTCACTTTCATCCAACGCGGCGAGACGGACAAGAACGTCATGCCTTACGAATTGGTTGATTTCGTCCAGAACGATACAACTTACAACTCCCTGTATCGCTATGGGGGCGACATAAATCTATTGAAGTCATTGATTGCATCCGGTTTCCCGGTGCTGGTTGAAAAGCAAGTCTATGAGAGGTCCATCACAGATGGCCCCGGTCAGGTCTCGTGGTTGGGTCATTATGCTTTCGTAACGGGCTACGATGATTCTCAAAGCGTCTTTTTCTATCAGGACACTTATCCTCCCGCAGGAGTCAGTGGACAAAATCGTCCGATCAGTTATGCTGATTTTCAAACCGCGTGGCGGGCATTCGATTACATTTTTATCTTGGTATATCCGGCTGATCGTGAACAGGAGGTTTTCAACATTCTCGGACCCTGGGCGGATACCAAATGGTCGAATCAACACGCGCTGGATATTGCGGATCAAGAAATCAAAACATTGAGCGGCCTTGACTTATACCTTGCATGGTTCAACAAGGGCACGAGCGATGTCCAATTGTTGCAGTATAACGACGCGGCCACTGCTTACGATCAGGCTTTCACACTTTATCCCTCGCTTCCAATCGCTCCGGGACTCCGCCCGTATCGAATGCTGTGGTATCAGAGTGGCCCATACTGGGCCTATTATTATACGGACCGATATCAAGACGTGATCAATCTCGCTAATACAACTTTGAGTACTGTGCTTGGCGGTCCCACTCTTGAAGAAAGCATCTATTGGCGCGGCATGGCAGAACAGGCGCTTGGCGACAGGGCTGATGCCATTACTGATTTCAAGAGGGCTGACCACTTAAACCCAAATATGCAGGCGGCCATTCAGGCACTTCAGTCTTTGGGAATTACTCCGGAAACGCCCGTCCAATAAGGAACCCATGCGAATCCTTCACTTTGCCGACGCTCACATTGACATGGCCAATTATGGCCGGCACGATCCCGAAACAGGATTGCCTTTGCGCGTGCTTGATTTTCTTAAGTCATTAGATACGATTGTGGATACAGCCATCCACGAAAAAGTGGACATGGTCATCTTTGCAGGCGATGCCTATAAAGACCGTTCGCCCGCTCCGACCTTTCAGCGTGAGTGGGGACGAAGGATCATTCGCTTGTCCCAAGCCAAGATTCCGACTCTGCTCCTCGTCGGCAATCACGATCTTTCACCAGCCATCGGACGTGCTCATGCCATTCAGGAATTCGATACGTTGCAAGTGCCGTATGTCCGCGTTCTGCAAACGCCTGAACTTTTGAGGTCAAAAGATTTATGGGACTTGCCCGTTCAAGTCATTGCCATGCCGTGGATTGCTCGCTCCGGTTTAATGGCATCCCTCGATATGAGTGGGACCGATTCATCGGAAGTCTTTGCCAACATCGAATCTCGAATCTCGGAATTGATCGCAGGCTGGCTCGAAGAAGTTGATCCAAACCTCCCGCTGATTCTGACTGCACACGCTTCCGTGCAAGGCGCGACATTTGGCTCCGAACGAATGGTAATGCTTGGAAGCGATTTGGTATTGCCCGGTTCATTGGTCAAGAACCCGCGCTTTGATTATGTGGCGTTGGGTCACATTCACAAGCCGCAGGATTTGAATGAAGGCCGACAGCCGCCGGTGATCTATCCCGGCTCGATCGAACGCGTCGACTTTGGTGAGGCCGCCGATGATCGTTTCTTTGTCGTCGCCGATGTGGCGCGCGGCAAAACGAAGGTTGAGTGGAGAAAACTCAAGGAGGCGCGTCGATTCATTGATCGGCGAATCGTTCTAACGTCAACTGAGAACGTGATGGAGAATCTCAAAGACGCGTTGCCGAGGCCTAAAGAAATCGAGGATGCGATTATTCGACTCACAGTTGAATATCCGCGCGAATATGATTCGTTGATTGATGAATCTGCATTAAGAAAATCCGCCGTGCAGGCGTTTGAATTTCATCTGGTCAAGCGCCCGCAAATGGAAGCGCGCATTCGTCTGCCTGCCGATCAAACCGTCAGTAGTTTGAGTCCGCTCGATCTGCTCGAGCAATATTGGCGCGCCGCCAAGGTTGAGGATGCCGAGACATTGCAGAAGCTTGCACAGGAAATTATTTCTGGGGATGAAGAATGAATATCATTCAAATTGATCTCGCGAATAAAAAACAGGTCAATGAATTTATTGACTTGCCGTTTCACATCTACCTTGGTACTCCGCAATGGGTTCCTTCCCTGTTAATAGACGAACGAGCCCGGCTCAACCCGAAGCGGTACCCGTTCTACCGTCATTCAGCGGCCGCGTTTTTTCTGGCATATGAAGATGGGCATCCCATTGGCCGCTTGGCTGTGCTCGATAACCGACGCTACAACGATTATTACCAAGCCCACGGTGCTTTCTTTTATTTGTTCGAATGTGAAAACAATCCAGGTGCGGCGGATGCCCTGTTCCATGCAGCATTCCATTGGGCGCGTGAGCGCGGATTGAATGAGATCATCGGCCCAAAAGGCTTTACACCGTTGGATGGATTCGGTTTGCTGGTCAAGGGTTTCGAACATCGTCCTGCCTTTGGCTTGCCGTATAACCTTTCATATTATCCAGCCTTGATCGAAGCGCAGGGGTTCGAAACGGCGCGTGAAGGGGTCTCCGGCTATCTTGGGACGAACATTCAATTTCCGCCGCGTATTCTTGAACTGGCCGAACGCATCGCGGTGCGCCGCGGTTTGCATATTATGCGCTGCAGGAATCGCTCAGAATTGCGCGCGCTGGTTCCGCACGTCAAGGAACTTTACAATGCCTCGCTGGGAGGCATACACGGAAACACGCCGTTGACCGATGAAGAGGTCAACTCGATGGCGAATCAAATCCTGTGGCTGGCGGATCCAAAGCTCATAAAACTGGTCATGAAGGGTGAGAAGGCAGTCGGCTTTTTGTTGGCGTATCCAGATGTCTCCGCTGCCTTGCAAAAAGCACGCGGACGACTCTTCCCGTTTGGCTGGTTGACCCTTCTTCTTGAACTCCGCCGAACAGACTGGGTCAACATCAACGGCGCGGGATTGTTGCCTGAATATCGCGGCTCGGGTGGGACGGCGATTCTATACAGCGAGATGTTCAAATCTGTTGCCGAAAACCCGCGTTATCGCCATGCCGACATCGTCCAGATCGGCATGGAGAACGAAGCCATGCAACGCGATCTGGAAAACTTCGGGATCGATTTTTACAAGATGCACCGCATCTATCGACGCGGACTTTGAATATGCTGTGATGAAGAGGGGACGAAAAGCACGTAGTCAGCGTGACTGGTCTTAACGTACAATGATGACGGAACTCCCATGACCATCATTGTTGCCGATACAACTTCCGGTCTGTCATGCGGGTTGCTCCGAGAACGCGGGGTCCCGTTAATTCCTCAGATCGTCACCTTTGGCGATGTATCTTTTCGAGATGATTATGAACTCGACACCGCCGCATTTCTGCGGAAGCTCAAGGCCTCCTCTGCATTGCCAAAGACTTCCGCACCAGGACCCTCGCTGTATTATCCGATCTATCGAAAGGCCCAGGAAAATGGGGAAAGCGTGGTCGTTGTAGCGCCATCCTCGAAGGTGAGTGGAACGTTTCGTTCTGCGCAGATAGCTGCGCAGGATTTTTCACAAGTAGATATCCGTGTAGTGGATACCTTGACAATCGCAGGTAATCTTGCATCCTTGGTTTTGATGGCAGATCAATGGGCGAAGAATGGCGAGGATGCCGGTACAATCGTTCATCGTCTTATAGATATGATCCCATGGGGGCGGATTTATTTTATGGTGGACACACTCGAGTATCTTCAGAAGGGCGGTCGCATCGGGGGAGCAAGGGCATTGGTCGGTGAGTTGTTGCAGGTCAAACCAATTTTGACCATTCGAGAGGGGCGAGTCGAACCATTCGAGCAACAGCGGACAAAGAAACGTGCGCTTGCCCGTCTCATCGAGATTGTCAAAGAGCAATGTCTCAAAACGGATCAGGCCTATTTGTGTGTCATGCAAGCTGATGCGTTGGATGAAGCTCGTGAACTTGCATTCCGCCTCCAGTCCGAGATGGGATGCGCTGAAATCCCAATCTATGAATTGCCGCCTGCGATTGTGGTCCATGCCGGCCCAGGCGCGTTGGCGGTTGGCTTTTTTATCTGATGGTATAATTTCGGCGCTCAAGTGTAAATTCCCACAACAGTGGTTTCGTAAGGAGAAGGTATGTCCGGTCATTCCAAATGGTCAACCATCAAACGCAAAAAAGGCGCGGCGGATGCCAAGCGCGGTGCGGTCTTTACGCGGCTGACGCGTGAAATCGTGATGGCAGCGCGTGAAGGTGGCGGCGATCCTGAATCCAATTTCCGCCTGCGCCTCGCAATGGATAAAGCGCGCGCGGAAAACATGCCGAAGGATAATATCGAACGCGGCATTCGTCGCGGCACCGGCGAGGATAAGGATGCCGCAACCTTTGAAGAGCTCACGCTCGAAGGGTATGGTCCTCACGGTTCGGCCATACTCGTCTCATGCGTGACCGATAACCGCAATCGCACCGTTGCGGATCTTCGCCATACGTTTGGGCGGATTGGCGGAAATATGGCAGAAGCGGGTGCGGTCGCTTGGCAATTTGATCGCAAAGCATATTTTTCATTTCCATCGAGCCAGATGACTTACGAAAAAGCGTTTGATCTTGGAGTGGTCGCAGGCGCGGATGATGTATTGGACGCGGGCGAGTCAATTGAAATCATCGGGCCGGTCGAATTGTTCAAGACGATTGCCAATGCGCTTCATCAAGCGCATGTCACACCCGATGAAGCAGGCTTGCGCATGATCGCCAAACAGGAACTTGAATTGGATGTTGATGCAACGCTTCAGGTGATGAGGGCCGTCGAGGGCATTGAAGAACTCGATGATGTGCAGGAAGTATTTCATAACGTGAAGCTTTCTGAAGAAGCATTGGCTGCTATTGAAGCCGAATAATGATTTGTGTAGGGGCGATATTTTGTCGCCCCTATTTTTTATTTAATGACTCTTGCTCTTGGGATCGACCCGGGAACGGCTACTACAGGCTATGGGCTGGTTCGCATCACGCAGGATGGAAATCTGGAAGCCGTTACCTTTGGCGTGATCTTGACGCCGGCTCATACGCCCGCCCAGGAACGTCTGCTAACCCTATATCTCGAATTAAAAAAATTGATTATCCTCCACCGTCCTGAAACCTGTGCGGTGGAAAAGTTGTTTTTCCAGCGCAACATTTCGACGGCCATCGCGGTTGGGCAGGCGCGTGGTGTGGTGATGCTTTCCATTGCCGAGGCCGGACTTGACGTGGCCGAATACACGCCGAATGAAGTCAAGCAAGCGGTGGCAGGTTATGGCAGCGCGCAGAAGAGACAAGTCCAGGAGATGGTGCGCGTGCTGTTGGCTTTGCCTGAAATTCCCAAGCCCGATGATGCCGCCGACGCGCTGGCAATTGCCATCACGCATTTGCATACGAAAAGATTTTGAATCGCAAATGGTATGATGAATCAACATAATCAAACCTTGCCAACTAAAAAAAGTGCGCTGGTCATTTTATCGATTCCTTGGCTGGCAAGTCTGCTGTGCGCCATTGCATTCTTCGTTTTGTATTTATTTGTTTTCCGTCCGGGTTATCAGGTGGATGACGACATTACCATGATCCAATTGGCATCCGGTTATTTGGGCGGCACACCGGTTCCATTCATGGTCTTTAGCAATGTGATCCTTGGTTTCATTTTAAACTTCCTTTATAGACTACCCACCAATTTGAATTGGGAAATTCTATTGTTTTTCGGGATCAATTTTCTTTCAGTTTGGTGCCTCGTCCATATCGTCTTCTCTCTGCCGCTGAATTCGGCTTATAAACTTTTTGGAGCATGGGTCATCCTTTTATCGGACAGTTTGTTTTTGCTCAATATCACCTTTACAACCACGGCAACATTTGCGGTGATATCAGGATTTATATCGATTCTCGCGGCGGCATATAAACGGGATCCGTTTCCGAGGCGGATGCTCCTCCTTGGCGGTTTATTCATTTTAGCGGGCAGTTTGGTTCGGATCGAATCTTTTCTCCTTGTCCTGCTTTTGTTTTTTCCCTCCATGATCTTCATGGTTCGTTTTTTCCAGGTCAAGAATTTGCTGACCCGCTTTGCGGTGATCATTCTTGTGGTTGCTTTACTTTATTTGTTCAACGTGGTTTATGTGAAATCTTTTCCGCAATGGGACTCTTATTATGCTTATAACAATGTCAGGTCAGAGCTTCAGGACACGCCGCGGGTTCACCTGACCAATGTAAAGAACGCCTACTACAATATTGGATGGAACTTCAATGATTACAAGTTGTTCATGAATTGGTTTTTTCCTGATGAACGATTGTTTTCCATTTCCAATCTGCAATACCTTGTCCTTCATATCCCTGGCACGGAGAAAAACGTTTTCAGCGCAGCACTATCCTATTTTTATCCAAAGCCTTTTTTTAATGACGTAGATTCTTTTCCTTATTTCTTTATGATTGCAGCAGGACTCATTGCTTTAGCAATCTATCCGTCGCTGAGAAAAGCAATTTTGCCGCTGGTTATTCTCCTATTGACATTTTTGATTTTGATCTTTTACCTGATCTGGACGCAGAAGGTTCCTCTCCGCGTTTGGGATTCGTTCCTTGCAACCACATCCGTATTCAGCTTGTTCATTTTGTTGTGGACTAAATTAAGTATGTATCAGCCTGAACCCCGCGCGAGAAATCCTTTTGCTTTTATTGTTCCGATTTTATTGTGTGTAGCAAGTTTGTTTGCCTTGTATTATGCGGTTAGCACAACTCAGCTGAACGAGCAACGCCAAACTGCCTATCAAGATGTATTATCTGGCTTAAGAACTTTGCAGGCACAAGGAAAGATTCAAAATAACGCGCTGATCGTTTCCCCGGCGGTTGGCGTCCCTTTGGTGTGGTCCAACCCGATGTTTTTGGATTTACCCAGCGCCCAATACATCGAGATGGGTTGGCTCACATTTTCGCCATCCTATTACGGCGTGCTTCATGAATTTAATATTCAATCTTTGCCGGCAGGATTTTATCAAAAGGATAATGTCTATCTAATGGTCAAGGCCAATTTAATCGATAGCATGATCGAATATATTTTCGACCATGCGGGAGTTGTGGTGGTTCCGCAGCTTATTTATTCCGCGCCCAATCATGATTTCGATCCCGCATATAACAATGTCAAGTTGTATAAATTGATTTTGCAGAAGTGATGATCGAAAATAAATCCGCCTCGACAAACTACCGAGGCGGATTTTGTGTGGAGAATTTTAGGACGCTGGCGGGATCGGTGGAGTGCCAGCCGCTGACGGGTCGGGTGCAGAGGCGATCAGTCCCGAATGATGGATCGGCCGCGAGCCGAACATCGTCATCACGACCGCGCCCATCCCGATCATTCCAACCAGGAATTCGGCCAGCCAGCCAATGCAGGGGATCAGGCCAAACGCGCCCACTACGAACATCAACAGGAATGTTCCAAAACCGGCCGAAAGTACCGGCGCCCAGCTTTGATGAATGGCTTTGGTAAATCGTTCGCCGACTTCCATGCCGAGGGCAATGATGCCGAACAGCCATGCTAGCACGATCAGGATGGCCCAGGCTATGACCGCAAGAATGGCGACCGGAATTAAGATCAAAGTTAGAACCAAAACCACAACCAGAATAACCAAGGCAATCGGTGAAACAAAAGCCGTTAGCAGACCGATGCCGCCTGCGATGATTGGCTCGGCGACGATAGCCTGCGCCACACGATCCAGTTGCTCATGCAAAAAGATGGCGAGCAACATCGCCAGCATCGCAAAAACAATCGCTGTGCCAAGCACACCAAAGGCCCGCAAGATCGGATTAAAGCCCGCCGCAATATTCGGTTGGGGAGCAGGCACGCTCGGGGTGGTGGGAGTCTGAACATTCGGCGCAGGGCTGTTCGTTACGATTTGGCCGCCGACTTGCGCGCCCGGAGCTCGTTGTAGAGAACCACCGACGGTGGTGACGTTCCCTGCCACCGATGATTTATCGCCCATGGTCATCAAGCCGCCGATGACCACTGCGTCGCCTGTGGCAGAACCATCCAGGACCAAGCTTCCGCCGATGATGACTACATTGCCTTTGACGGTCGCATTTTCCTCAACGGTAGCTTGGCCGCCAAAAACGACCAGATCACCATTCAGCGTTTCGCCGCTATTCAAAGTAAAGCTTTGTCCGAAGACCAGGCGGCCGTCGAGATTTCCTGTAAAAGCGTAAGCGGGGGCAATGGGCAATAGTAACAGCAGCAGTATTGGTAGTACATACAATAATTTTTTCATGGTTATACTCCTTGTGGGGTTCGGGTAAATCGCCAGATGGTTAAACCTTCCAGTAATCCGAGTCCACTTATTAAGAATAAAATAACGAGCCATCCAAGGGGCGAAACGAAATCTGGCAGAAGATGTAAGAAGACGCGGCCCACTTCGCTCAATGCCTGAACGGAAGTCAGGATAAAAAGTAAATCGCTGACCACATTCGTGATCCAATCGGCAGGCGAACGCATCACTGCCAGGATGAATGGGCTGGCGAACCAGTAAAGGAGTGCAAGCCCCGCCAGAACAAAAATCGTTGATCCAATGATTTGGCGAATGCGAGTTGCTTTGCGATGTTCAATCAGGCGAGTCTCAAAACGGAATGCAAAACCTTCTGCCGGTGAAATCATCCGTGTGGAGTGCAATGCCAGATTCGATTCGGCAATGGCCGCGCATGAAGCACATACTCTTAAATGGGATTGCAGTTCGTGCTCTTGATCTGATGTCAGGTGTTGATCTTCCAAGAGCCAATCTTCAAAAGGCAGGTGATTCATGGGGTCTCCTTTCAGGTTTTGGATGCGGGCTTTCTTCCTGCCACAATCCAGCCAGTTCGCGCCGCGCCCGATGAAGCCGGGATTTGACTGCGCTGACCGTCAAGTGCAGTGCCTCGGCAATTTCGGATTCGGAACAGTCATGCCAATAACGCATAACGACCGCGGCTCGATCCGTTCCATCCAGTCGCTTCAATAAAAGTTGTAAATGTTCGCGTTGTTCGCCGTGCATTATTTCCGATTCGGGATTGGGAGCATCGGCATCGGGTAATTCCAAGCTGGTTTCGTCTTCCTCGGCATCCATCGAGACCATGGAGAATTTGCGACGACGTAAGCGGTCGATGCAATAATGTGCGGCAATGGATAACAACCAGGTTGCGAAGGGGCGCTTTGAGTCATAGCGATGGAGATGCTGATAGGCCCGCAGAAAAGTTTCCTGCGCCGCGTCCTCAGCCGACTCTGCATCACCCAACATGCGATAGCACAAGTTGTACACATGTGTTTGATAGGCTTCGACCAGCTTGGTGAATGCTTCGTCACTGCCGTGTTGAGCCTGGACCACCCAGGTCATTTCTTCGTCCACTTTTCTCCTGATGGCTTTCTACTTTACTTTACGAAATGGAATTAATAAGGTTGCATAATTTTCAAGAAGGAGCTGACACTTTTGTTGGGGATGGTTCGATCATCCCGATCAATGCAATGCTGATCAGTGCAAAAACACCGGCCGAGAAAAATAGAGTCATATATCCATTCCATGAACCGGGAGCAGAATTGTTGAGCACATCCCACAGCGCGCCCGCAGCGCGCGCCAACACGCCCGCGCCGGCTGTTGCCAAATTTGTCAGGCCGAGATATTTACCGGCTTCATCGGGTGGAGCAAGTTTATTGGCTAGAGTCCAATTCGCGGTCAGGAAAAGACCGACGCCCGCGCCGAGAATACTTCCGAAGAGAAGAAGCGTTCCTGGCGTTCGTCCAAACCAAAGCAAAACGGATCCGACGGCCGTAATCATGGTTGCGACGGTCATCACGTGTTTCATTCCCCAGCGATGGATCAGCCATCCGCTCGCCGCGGCAAAGAGGATTAAAGAAAGAGTCACAGTGCCAAGCAAAATGCCGGTGTCGCGCGGCGGATTGGCTACATTGAGAACATCGCGTAGATAATTTTGTGCAAAGGCTTGAATGCCATAAACGCCCAGCAGAAAAACGAAGCGTTGGCCGATAAGCCACCAATATGATGTGTTGGCGCGGAAATCAATGTGGAATGAATTGAGCATTTCTTTCCAAGGATTGATATTCGCGCGCGTGGAGGGTTGTTCAGGAGTTCCAAAAATTGTGGTCGCCGCGCTGATGAGCATGATGCCAATGATCAAGGCCATGACCAAGCCGGAATACTGGGCTTTGGAGCCAAGCAAAATTCCGGTGACGATCACAGCCGCCGCAGCACTGCCCATGTCCATAAAAATCTTTATGCCGCTGGCTTTGGCCAATTGCTCTTGAGGAACAACATCCGGCATCAATCCTTGCACCGGACCTTGCGCAATGTTTGAACTAAGCTGCAGTCCGAGATAGCCGATAAAGATCCAGGTCAATCCGCCAGCCCAGCCAATGACGGCGAGGAACACAAAATTAAATAATGTTCCAAAAGTGATCCAGGGACGGCGTCGTCCCCAACGCGACGCCCAACGGTCAGTCAACGCGCCGGAGAGCGGCTGAACGATCACTGCAATGATCAGACCTATAGATGTAAGCAATCCGAGATATGTATTCTTTTCATTGCCAGGCACAATGTTGGCAATGACCGCCGGCAGGATGATGCCGTGCAATCCATTCCACATAAACGAGAGTCCCACCCAATAGGTATTCACCACGAGCATTTTCAAAATCGAGATCGGTTTTTTCAAACAAATTCTCCTCTTAAGTGTGATGGAAGCAGGGAAGCGATGTGCTTCATCATAGTTCGTGACGCCTCTTGATCTTTTTCATCAGATGAACCATGGCGCTCAACACATAGATCATACGCTTCGCCAAAATGAACACGGAGTTCTCCATTTGATTCGTAAACGCCGACCGGCGCAAACCTCAGACCTTGGGCGGCCAGCAGCAAACCAAATCGTCCAACGCCGGAAGCGGGCATCATCAATTTCTCTTCGATCTGATCTCCGCCTTCGGGTGCGAAACCAATCATTGCGTCTTTGGTTTGCTTCACATACTTTAACACGGCGAGCACCGAGGCGGCACGCGCTTCCACATCGCGCGGACGCGGCGGCATGGGAGGCATGGTGGTGAATCCATAAACGCGGGCGATCCGATTCGCCGCGAAACGTGATACCGCTCCCTTGATCAGTTCATACCATTTCCCAGGCGCGGTCCATTCACCCGCGATCACCCAACGAACGGGCGCACATATTGAAGATGAAACGGCCATGGCTCCCCACCAGATGTGGAAGCCGGTCCGCGTATAGTGATTTATGGTCAATACGCAGGGATCTCTCTGCGGAATATTTTCTTTTCCCAGAACTTGAAGTGGAGGATTTAGCCGTTCAATGCAGAGGCGCGCATCGTCTCTAAAAACGCGGCGATGGTCAAGAATACCATCGCGGATCAAGCTTGCAATTACAGTTGGTGCGTAGGAATATTTGGGATAACTCATTGGCCGCGCAAATGCTCATCGTGCGACCTTACTTATCATCTGCCAGTGACCCAATGGCCCGCAATAATCCAAGCACCATCACACCCAGTTTCAAACCTTCACCGGCGGTGATGGCGGTTTCGCGTTCGGTTTTGTCTGCCCGGCGATTGAGGAGCATTGCCGCTACCAATCCGGTTGCCGCACCAATCAGCGCGCCGAATAATAAAGTTCGTCCCTTATTCATGATATAAGTCCTTTCTTATCTGCGTTCCATAAATTTATTAATTTGTGACTTGATAATATCCACGAACAACAACGGCTTGACGAGCATCTCTGTGCCGCGTTTGACATAGCCTTCGATTTGATAGACAAATTTTTGAGCCTGATATGAATAGGGCGGAATCAGACTGGTGAGCCGCGCTAGTAAATAAATGATTGCCAATAGAATAATCAGAAATAGAAGCCCCACGATCAATACCGGCAGCACCAGCCAGATCGTTGAAATCGCCGCCCAGCGGGCAACATCGCCGTTATTGCGGAAAGTGGCGACGCTGGTTAGGACAATCACAGCGATGAATACAAGGACCGCCAGCAAAATGGGGAGCAGGATCTGCGTCCATAACTGCTTGCGATGCAGTTGATAGGATGGATGATCTTGGGGGAGCAGCAATTTTGATTTCATTCTGCTTATTTTAACATAAATAGGGACACAGCATCGCTGTGTCCCTACCAATATGTGAAAGCCCGACCGGTTTTCTTTTTTTCTTTTATCGCCGATTGCGCAGGAACGTTGGAATATCTAAATCGTCACTGCCGTAGGTGGTCGGCGAAGAGGAGGCAGGTTTGGGTTCTGACGAGGGCTTGAGGTCCACGCCGACGCTGACGGATTCACTTGGGCGGAGAAAATGAGTTGGTTGGCTGGCCGGTTTCTCGGTCCGCGTGGTGAGGCGTTCGAGAGCGCGTCTCGGCACGCCGCTCCGTTCGAAGCCGGTCGCGATGACCGTGACGCGAATCTCATCGCCCATATCCGGATCGATAACTGCACCAAAGATCAGGTTGACATCCGGATGTGCAGTCTCGCGAATGATGGCCGCGGCCTGGTTGACTTCGAAGAGAGTCATGTTCGGACCGCCGGTGACATTGAAGAGCACGCCGCGTGCGCCATCGATGGTGATGTCGAGCAATTGACTCGATATCGCTTGTTCGGCAGCGATCTTGGCGCGGTCTTCGCCCGAACCGTGACCGACCGCCATGAGTGCCGCGCCGCCTTCGGACATGATGGTGCGTACATCGGCGAAGTCGAGGTTGATCAAGCCGGGGATGGTGATCAATTCGGAGATGCCCTGAATGCCTTGATGCAAAACTTCATCCGCCATGCGGAAGGCAGCCTGCAGGCTTGATTTTTTATCGACGATCTGAAGCAGGCGATCATTCGGAATGGAGATAAGAGTGTGTGCGTGTTCCTTCATCTTTGCAATGCCAAATTCGGCGGCCTGTAAACGTCGTCCACCTTCAAACGTGAATGGGCGAGTCACCACACCGATCGTGAGCGCGCTGCATTCTTTCGCAACCTGCGAAACGACGGGCGCCGCGCCGGTGCCGGTTCCACCGCCCATGCCGGCAGTGACAAAGACCATATCCGCGCCTTTGAGTGCGCTATAAAGTTCATCGGCGGATTCTTCCGCCGCTTTGCGTCCAACTTCGGGATCGCCGCCCGCGCCGAGTCCGCGCGTGAGTTTATCGCCGAGACGAACGCGGATGGGCGCCTTCGAAAGTGTAAGCGCCTGCGCGTCGGTATTGGCGGCAATAAATTCAACGCCTTCGATGCCTTCTTCCATCATGCGGTTGACAGCATTCTGTCCGCCGCCGCCCACGCCGATCACTTTGATGCGGGCGAAGGTTTCAACCGGTTGATATTTCTTGGTCGGGTCCATTTGTTCCTCCGTGGTTCAGTGTCTATCGTTAATCCAGATTTTTGAAGAACATGATGTGATTTTAACATCACGCTCTAGAATTGAAGAGGGCAGAAATGCCCACTTTCTCATCTGCTAAGGGAGCAATCTTTTAATCCAGCCTTTGGCTTTATCAAGATTCACATTATTTTCTCCTTTTGAACGTGGGCGTTTGCCATGCTTGGTGGATGCCAGTTCATGTTCATGCATCGTCAATGCCCAATGCAATAATCCAACACTGGTTGAGTATGCGGGTGAGTTCAAACGATCTACGAGACCCTTAAGATTCTCCGGTTGTGCGGTGCGGACATGCATATTCAGCACTTCGCTGGCAACCCGTTTGATGCCGGGCAAGGCGCTGGTGCCTCCGGTCAAGACCATACCGGCGGGGAGCAGGCCATCATATCCGGAGCGTTTGATCTCCTGCATGATCAATGAAAACATTTCGACGGTGCGCGCTTCGATGATGTGCGCCAGGTCCTGACGATTAATGCGCACGGCATGATCTTCACCGAATGGCCGGATGCTGAAATATTCCTCCGCACCGATTTCGGATCGGACGGCATGTCCTTGTTGCTTTTTGACTTCCTCGGCTTGAGTAGCTGGCAGCCGCAACCCATGCGCGATATCCTGCGTAATGTGATTGCCTCCAACCGCAAGCACCATTGTGTGCCAGACATTCCCGTCCACATAAATGGCGAGGTCGGTTGTACCGCCGCCGATATCGCAAACCGCCACGCCCATTTGTCTTTCCTGTTCGGTCAACACCACTTCGGCGGATGCAAGCGGATTCAACACGAAGCCTTGAATTTCTACTCCGGCTGAACCGATGCACTGCCGCAGATTGTCCACTGTTGCCGCGGAGGCCGTGATGATGTGCGCTTCCACCTCGAGACGATAGCCGTGCATTCCAATCGGAGTGCGGATGCCTTCCTGTCCGTCCACGCTAAAGCCGCGCTGAATGACATGAATGATCTCGCGATCATGCGGGATGGCGATGGCTCGTGCCTGATCCAAGGCGTGCGCAACATCCACCGCATCAACCACTCCGCCGGGAATGGCGATGGCGCCTCGGCTGTTCACTGACGATACATGCGCGCCCGCCAAGCTGACTAATGCAGATGCAATCTCAAGCCCAGAGGTCTGCTCGGCGCGTTCCACGGAACGCGTAATGGCCTGCGTTGCCGCCTCGAGGTCAACGATCACACCTTTGCGGATTCCATCGGAAGGCTCGATCCCCACACCGAGGATGCGAATTGAATTCTCATCCTCCACGCGTCCAACGAGGGTGCAAATTTTAGTCGTGCCAACGTCGATGCCTACAACAATCTCTTCCATAATCACTGACTCAAACGATAGTATGGCGCGTTCGAATATTGAACGCTGATGAATACCGGATAGATGCCGCGCTGGAGCAATGAGTTCACCAGCGATTGATAAACCTTCAATCTCATACTCATGTCTTGTGAATCACTTCCAAAATAGGCCTGCCAGCCGCGGCTGTCAGACCAACCTAGTCCGTTGTGGGGATCATAGGTGAGAGTTGCGCCGGATGGAACACTCGGCGCCAGGATCTGAATCGCTTTGACCATATCCTCGGAAACATAAGGCGTGGGTGATAACGCATCGCTCGCGGATGGCTGGCCGGTCGGCGGTGCTGCCAGCGCGTTCACGCTGATTAATTTATTTGCACCCTGCGGGCCGCGCGGACGGAACGCGACTCCATTTTCGTCTACCCAGGTGTACGCGCCATTCTGTTGCCATAAGATGACCGGCTGTCGTTCGGTGACCTTAATCGAAACAACATTCGGCAGAGCAAGCGTCACCGTGGCGGAAGCCAGCTCCGGGTAGTCGAGTCGGATGCGTTGTTCCAACTCGGATGGCAGGAGAGTAAAGATCGGTTGTCCTGCTGAATTCACCACAGCATTGATCTCGTCCGCTGATAGTCGTTGATTGCCGGTGACTTGCGCAACGGTCACGCGAAACATCGGCAAAGTCCATGCCAGATAAAGAGCCGCGCCCAATAAGATCGAAATAAAGAATGATAACAAGCGCCAGCCGACTTCGAAGCGCGGCATGGTGATTGCCGGCATATGAATTTGAATGCCCGGCATGGAGAACGCAGCCTGATAACGCCGCCGCGTCTTTGACCGGTTGATTGTTTGCGGCACGGCATCGCCGACGTTTTCACGCGAGGTGATGACCGGCAATGGACGCGTGAGCTGTTGAGATGATTTAACCATCCGCTTTTGCGATTGCTCGCGGCGGCGTAACCGAACCATCTCAGCGCGATTCGATGAACTCTTTTCGCTCATGTCTGGCTCCGATACGTATGTGATGTGCGGTCGCGCTCGGCTTTGCGTTGCAATGCTAGCTCGATCAGGCGATCCACAAGTTGAGCATAGGTTATTCCGCTGGCTCCCCATAACTTTGGATACATGCTGATCTTGGTGAAGCCGGGAATGGTGTTAAGTTCGTTGAGAAATACTTCCCCTGAATCTTTATCGAGGAAAAAGTCCACGCGTGCCATGCCCGCCGCATCAATGGCTTTGTAAGCGCGCACAGCCAGGTCCTGAATATGAACCGCTGTTTCGGGAGGCAGCGGGGCGGGGATGAGCAAGCCCGATGTTCCATCGACATATTTTGATTCATAGGAATAAAACTCGCGGCTCGGCAAAACTTCGCCGGGGACTGAAGCGCGCGGATCGTCGTTGCCCAACACGCTGACCTCGATCTCGCGCACATTCGCCACGCCGCGTTCGACCAGCACGCGTCGATCATAGAGCGCGGCTTCCATCAATCCTTCCTGCAAGTCTGAACGTGTGCGGCACTTCGTCACGCCGACCGATGAACCAAGATTGGCGGGCTTGGTGAAGATTGGATAGGCGCTGACTTTCTCTGCTTTCTCGATGATGGCGTTCATGTCCTTTTCGATCTCGGAGCGCAACACAATGACCGATTCCACGCTGGGAATGTGGTTGGTGCGCATTACATCTTTGAAGATGCCTTTGTCCATGCCGACCGCAGAGCCGACCACGCCCGCGCCCACGTAAGCCACATCCGCCATTTCGAACAGACCTTGGATCGTTCCATCTTCTCCGAACGTCCCATGCAGGAGCGGGAAGTAAACATCGACTTCGGCGAGCTTATCTAACTGTTTACCTCTCGCAACAAAAACACCTGCTTCCGATGGGTCCGGCGAAATGATAACCGGTTCCAGATCATCGACCTCTTCCCTTTCAAACTTGTCAAGCACCGCATTGCCGGTCAGCCATTGGCCTTCATGCGTGATCCCAATTTAAGTCACTTCATACTTGGAGGGATCGAGCACCGATAACACCGAACGCGCAGACATCAGCGAGACCTCGTGTTCGCCCGAGCGTCCGCCGAATAGTAATGCGACGTGGAGTTTCTTCTTCATCATTGGAGGCTCACCATTCGCCGATCAATTCAATTTCCAATTCCAATGCAACACCAAACTTTCCTTGCACGGTTCTCTGCGCCAATTCGATCAACGCGCGAATATCGGCAGCTTTCGTCTTGCCGTGGTTGACAAAAAAATTTCCATGCACCGTGCTGATCTCCGCATTGCCGATGCGAGTTCCTTTCAATCCCGCGGATTCGATCAATCGTCCGGCATAATCGCCCTGCGGATTCTTGAACATCGAACCCATGCTTGCACCCGGCGGTTGTGTCGACTTACGGCGTTCGCTGAATTGTCCGATTTTAGCAGACACTTCCTCTTTTGTCGCGTTTTTTAAACTCAATTCAGCGGCGAGAACGATTGCTTCTGAACTAGATTGTTTCAATATGCTGGTGCGATAAGCATATTCCATTCTTTTAACGGGCCAGCGTTCGCGACCCGATGCAGTTAATATCTCAGCCCAGATCAAATTACCGGCCGTATCGCCGTCGAACGCACCGGCATTGCCATATATCGCGCCGCCGATTGTGCCCGGAACGGTTGCTGCCCATTCGAGTCCAGAGAAACCTTTCGACGCGCAGCGATTAGCAAGATTGCTGAACACAACTCCCGATTCAACCCAGACCTTGGGCTGGCTTCCGTTTTCAAAGCGGACGGCCTTCGCTCAATTCAATATCGTTATGCCGCGCATGCCTTTATCGCTGACCAGCACATTGGATCCACCGCCGAGGATGAAGTGAGGCAATTGCTCCTGCCAAATGACTTTCATGACCTCAGCCAATTCATCGGAAGTGCTGACAGTGATCAAATAATCTGCCGGGCCGCCAATGCGCGCGGACGTATACGGTGCCAGAGAAACATTCTCTTTGACCTTGTCACCGAACTGGGCGAGCAGAACATCCACGGGCATTGCAGCAGATTTCATCATCTATTCATCATTCAAATGCTTGATCAATTTCACAATTGCCTTTTGCGTTTCGCGTTTTTCTTTCGCTTCGGGCGATTCCGACATCGTCTGTGCGGTTTTATTTTGCCGGTCATTTTTGGTGTGGACCAAAACCATTTTCAACGGCGGCATGCCCAAAGTCGTCGATTGATACGTGCGTTTCTTTTCATCATCCATGATGCACCTCACTTTTAAAGTCCGGCCAGCACATTCGCGCTGATCTGATCTGCATCACCGGCGGAAAGGACAAGCAATACGTCGTTTTGGCGCAAATGCTTGAGCAGGTATTCCGTAGTCTTTTCGAATGAAGCGATGAAGTGAACGGAAGGATGTGGCATTCCGCTTACCACTTCTGCAGATGAAAAATCCTGCTTAGGTTCGCGCGACGGATAAATTTCAGTTACGATCACTTCATCGGCATCCGTGAAGGCGCGCGTAAACTCATATAAGAGCGCCTTGGTGCGCGAGTATGTATGAGGCTGCCATACTGCCCAAATGCGGTGTTCAGGATAACGCGCGCGCGCCGCGGCCAGTGTGGCTTTGATCTCGGTAGGGTGGTGAGCGTAATCGTCAATGACGATCACGCCGCGTTTCTCGCCTTTCACTTCGAATCGGCGGCCCGTGCCTTGGAAGGACGAAAGTTTTGCAGCGGCGTCTTTGATGGACAGACCCAATGCAGCAATCACGGCCAAAGCGGCCAATGCATTCCGAACGTTGTGTTCGCCCGGCACTTGAAGCGAGACTGGAACAATTTCAAATTCTCCGATATTTGTGCTGGCTTCAAACGTGAATCCGCCGTGTTCGTTGGGTTTGACCGAACGCGCCTGCATCCAATGCGAAGCGTTGATGGTCATATCAGCTTGCAAGTTATAAGCGATCACGTTGCGGCCTTCGCGGCGGGCTCTGTTCAGGAGCGCGGCCGCGCCGGCATCTTCCACGCATCCGATCAATGTGCCATCGACGGGAAGCAGGGCAACAAAAGATTCAAATGCAGAGACCATGTCTTCATAAGTTGGATAGCAGTCGGGGTGATCGTGTTCCAGATTGGTCACCACTTCGATGCGCGGTTTGAGTCCGAGGAACATGCGATCATATTCATCCGCTTCGATCACAAAGGGATTGCCCTTGCCCGCTCGTGCGTTGACTCCATAGTTGCTCAATACGCCACCGACAATGAAGGATGGATCGCGTCTGAGTTCGGTAAGAAGGAATGCGATCATGGCGGTGGTGGTGGTCTTGCCATGTGTTCCAGCGACGGCAATTCCGGTCCTATCGGCCATGAGCTTTCCGAGAAAATCGGCGCGCTTGTAAACGGGGATGTTCGCACGTTTTGCGGCCACGACTTCAATGTTGTCATCGGGAATGGCCGAAGATCGGACGATCCAGTCCGCGCCTTGAATATTGCGCGGATGATGTCCGATATAAATCGTCACGCCAATCGCTTGAAGGTCCTCGGCGAACGCTGTCAGCACGCGGTCAGAGCCGGTTACGGTGTATCCGCTTTCTTTCAAGAGGCGGGCGATGGCAGAGAGTCCGCTTCCGCCGATGCCGATTAGGTGTACGTGAGTCATGTTAGGTATCAATGTCCAATTTAGATATATACAACAATGATAAAGATTAAGCAGATAATGGGCGCGAAGTAAACCCAGGGAACGCCCAGCCAGCGCGGCGGCATGTACGTCATCAACATTTGAACAGAGTTTGCAATAGCCGCTGGAGGCGGGCCGAGCACATTTGGATATGGATATTGTGCGTCGGTAATGTAATAAGACAGAATGGTGCCTACCATCAAATAGCCATTGATTGCGCCGACAATCAAACCAAGAAAACCTTCCACTAGACTCTCTCGCTTCGCTTTGGACGCCAAATGAGGCACAATTCCCACCGTTTGATATCCAAAGAAAGTCAATGCCAATAGAACGACGGTGCGTATCCAGAAAAGCTCAACATTTTTGATATCTATAGCATTAGGTTCAAGGGGAGGAAGGTATTGACGCATCAGAGCATTTGCCGCTAGCGCGGTAATTATGGAGCATGCTACGATCAATTCCTTGACCCAGCCGCGTAAAGCTCCAATCACTGCAAACAGAATCACATACATCCAAAAGACGTAAATGATGCTCATCACAGGAGTTGTCCTCCCAATTGCAGAATCTGCTCAGCAATTATTTGCGCGGCTTGCGGATGAGACAACGACTTCATGGCCTTGCTCATTGCTTCAAGCTTGGACGGATTTGCCAGCAGAGCTTTGACCACCGGCAGCAGTTCATTCTTTAATATTTCGTCCTTGACGATCACCGCCGCGCCGCGCTCGGCCAAATAATCTGCATTGACTTTTTGATATCGCCACGCATACGGATACGGGATAAGAATGGCAGGCAGACCAAAGCAAGGGAACTCGCCTAAGGTTGACGCGCCGGCGTGGGATATAACTAGATCGGCAGAAACCAGCGCCGCGCCCATTTCTTCATGCAGATATGGAAAGGTGTGGTAGCGCTTCTGTTGTTCGGACGTTAGACCGGTGCGCGCGATTTGTACAGCTGCCCAATCCAATTGGCCGCTGATATGAATCACCTGCGCCATCTCCAGCAAAGTGGGAAGCTGGGGAACAATGGCTTCATTGATGGAACGCGCGCCTTTGCTTCCGCCGAAGACCAACAAGACCGGTAAGCTATCGTCCAGCTTCAGCGCGGCACGCGCCTTTGGTTTGTCCCAAGCTGTGAGTTCCGCGCGAAGTGGATATCCGCTCACGATCGCTTTCTCTGAAAAATATTTTTGAGAATCAGACGCGGTCACTGCAATCCGGTCGGCAAAACGCGCCAGCGATTTCAAGGCTAGTCCCGGTTCGATATCGGGCACATACAGCAGCGTTGGAATGTTTCTTCCGGCCAACGCCATTGGGCCGGCCACATAGCCGCCGGTGAAGAACAAAACGTCGGGTTGAAATTCTTGCAGAATTTTCATGGATGCTTTTAAACCGCGCATCAAAGTAATTGTATTGCGCGGCAGGGCGCGCGGACCTACGCCATGCAGGCCCGCGGCGGGAATGGCTTGGAAAGGAACCCCCGCTCGTTTCACGAGTTCTTCTTCCATGCCGCCTTCTCCACCGATCCATAAAAGTTCAAGGCTGGAACTTGAAACATTTGAACTGATGCCTTTCAACTGTTCAAGAACGGCGAGAGCGGGATATACGCCGCCGCCGGTTCCACCCGCGCAAATCAAGAGCCGCACTGTATGATCTCCATTCTTCATCTGACATTGTTGGCACAGTCGCCTCGCCTTGTTGGCGTGAGATGTTCATTAAGATACCAATGGATGCAAGCGAGACGATCAGATTCGATCCGCCTGCGCTGACAAAGGGGAGCGCATCGCCCGAAAACGGAATCAGCCCAACCATCACCGACATGTTGATTGCCGCCTGGATGCCAATCGAAACGACCAGGCCGGAAGCAATCAGTGTGCCGAGCATATCCGGCGCGCGGCGGGCGATCACAAATCCGCGCCAAATCAATATTCCATAGAGAATAATCAAAAAGATTGCACCCAATAAACCCAGCTCCTCCACGATCACTGCGAAGATGCTGTCGGTGGGTGGCACGGGTAATCCGGTTAATTTTGATTGCCCGCGTCCGATGCCGACTCCGAACCAGCCTCCGTTGACAATCGCCTCGAACGAACGCTGAACATGATACGAGGCCTGCGTCGGATCTTTGAGACCGGCAATGAAAGCCGCCACACGGTCGTGGCCGGTGGGGTTGATGCGGACCACGATCCATCCTACGACGATCGCGATCACTAACAGAATGGCAATTTGTTTCAAATCGCCTCCGGCCAAAAAGAACAGTAGGCCGCCCAGCATGAGCACCATCGCGGCGGTGCTCAAGTCAGGTTGTTGATAGATGAGACCGCCGATCACACCGAGAATCACGCTCAACGGAAGCACTCCGAATGTGATATCGTGAATGAACTGGCGTTTGGCATACAGCCAGACCGCCAGGTATAAAATCGTAATCACCTTTGCCAATTCAGATGGCTGGAACGAACCTTCAAATAAATATCGCCTGGCACCTAAAAGGATTTCATTGACAAGCAGCACAGCAACCAACAAAACGATGGTCAATCCCATGAGGGGAACGACCAGTTTGCGTAAATGATGGTAATCAAAAAGTGAAAGGACGAATGCCGCCAGGATTCCGATTGCCAGCCATGCCAGTTGGTGCACGAACATATACATGGGTGAGCCATATTCCGTGAGCGAATAATCCCACGAGGCCGAGAACATCATGATCAATCCAAAGACCACCAGGGCGATAACCACTACCAACAAAGGCAGGTCCACAGCGCGTTTCGGTGCGCCGGATTTATTGATCGGCGGCTCATTCACGAATGGACGATCACTTACGAAAGTTTCTGTACCCATAAGCGGAATTGTTCTCCTCGTTCCTCGAAATCTTTAAACTCATCGAAGCTGGTGCCGCCCGGTGAAAGCAAAACGATATCGCCGGATTCTGCAACTTCATTGGCTTTGATGATGGCTTCATGCAGATGCTCGACTCGATCCAACGTAAACGGTCTTTTCGCGGACCTGTCAGCGGCTACCGCCTTCTTAATCTTCTCTGCCGCCTCTCCAAACAGCACGACATGGTCCACGCGCTGATGAATGAGATTTGCCAGATCGTTCCACGGCAAATTCTTGTCGCGTCCGCCGAGCAAAAGCACAATCGGCTCATCGAACGAACGGATGGCCGCCATCGTCCGCTCCGGCGCAGTGGCGATGGAATTGTTGTACCAGGATGCGCCGCGCAATTCTCGAACGAATTCAAGACGATGCGATACACCGCGAAAATCTTCAGCCGCGGTCAGCATCGAATTGAGCGGAAAACCCGCCGCGTGTCCGATCGCGAACGCCGCGAGTATGTTGCTCACGTTATGGTCGCCGCGCAATTGGATTTGGTCGCGGCGCAGAAGCGGGATATCCACGCGATGCTCGTAAAGATACAGGATACCGTCATCAAAATAAGTGCCTTCGGCTTCTTCGTCCATCTTACTGAATCCGAACGAATGAAGTTTGCCTTTGACTTTGTTCCGCAGATTCCATGCGCCGGTATCATCGCGGCCAAGTACAGCAATACCTTTTGACGATTGAAATTCAAGGATGCGTGCTTTGGCCGCAGTATAAGCTTCCATCGTGCCGTGACGATCCAGATGATTGGGCGTGATGTTCAAGATCGCGGCAACGTTGGGCGAGATGGTCATCTGCTCCAATTGGAAGCTTGATATTTCAAGAATGGCAAGGTCGGTGGCTTTCATTTTATCCACATAATTGATCAATGGATCACCGATGTTGCCGCCGATATATGCCTTATCACCATAAGCGTCTTTCGCCATCTGTCCAACGAGAGTGGTGGTGGTCGTTTTTCCGGCCGAACCGGTGATGCCAATCGTTTTACATGGCACGGCATCCATGAAAATCTGCGTGTCGTTGGAAAGAGAAACGCCGCGCTGGAGAGCCGCGTCTACGATGGGGAGGGTCAGCGGTATTCCACCGGAAAGACACAACACATCAGTATGATCGAGAAGTTCTACCGGATGACCTCCTAAAGCCCACTGGATTGGCAGACCGCTCAACGTTGCGCGTGCGGAAGCGAGTTCTGCATCGGAGCGTTTATCGCTCAGAGTCACGATGGCACCGTGTTTAATCAACCAGCGCGCCAAGGCCAGGCCCTGCCGGGCCGCTCCTAAAATGACGACGCGCGTGCCTTTCCAATCCTTCATCTTTTATACCAAAGCCAAACCGACTCCAACCATTGCAGCCAGCAAACCGATCAACCAAAATCTTTGCACTACTTGAGTCTCGCTCCATCCGAGCAACTCAAAATGCAGATGAATGGGTGCCATCTTAAAAAACCGCTTGCCTTTCGTGAGTTTGAAATATCCGATTTGAATCAAGACGCTGATCATTTCGCTGACGGGGATGATCGCAATGATGGGCAACACGGCCCACTGGCCGGTCATGAGAGCAACGACCGCCATGGTCGCGCCGAGAGAAAGCGAACCTGCATCGCCCATGAAGAGTTCCGCGGGATGGACGTTGAACCACAGGAAACCAAATAACGCACCGACCAGCGTGAAGCAGAAGCGGGCTAGATAGACCTGATGTTGATTAAGAGCAATCATGGCATATGCCGCGAATGCGGTGGCGGAAATTAGACCGGCGAGGCCGTCCAATCCATCGGTGAAGTTGACGGCGTTCGAAGAGCCGACGATGATGAATGCAGCAATCGGAATGTACCACCAGCCCAAGTCGAAATCGCCGCGAATACCAGGGACGATCAGATCGGGCGAGCCAAGCAAATATTTCAATACGATGGCAGTACCTACACCGAGGATCACTTGGAATAAAAATTTCGTGCGGGCGCGCATCCCTTCGCCCTTGCGTTTGCCTCGAATGCCCTCCCAATCATCAATCATTCCCAGAATGGCATAACCAATCATCACGATCATCGGGATCACCACGGATCGCCCAATGCCGCTCTGTGTAAAACCGATCAATGAAACCGCGTTCAATAAGATGGTCAGCAATAATACCGGCACAATGACCATGATGCCGCCCATCGTAGGCGTGCCCATTTTTACTGCATGATGTCCGGGCTCATCCACGCGGATCAGTTTGCCGATCTTGAAATGACGCAAAATACGCAAAAGAGGCCCGCCCCAGATCACCGTCATCATGAAAGATAATCCCGCGAGGCTGAGAGCCAGGGAAACCTGTCTCATCATGATTGCACCTCCAACGCGGCGGTAATATTATCCATGCGCAAACCGTGCGAACCTTTGATAAGCACTGTATCATCCTTTGTCAAATTCTTCTTCAACCATTCAATCACTGGCTCAACTGTCTCAAACTCTAAAATGTTTGCAGATTTTTTCCCGGTGCGGCGGGCAGCTTCGGCGTAAACATGAGCGCGTTTTCCCAACGTGATCATGAGGTCTGCCACTTGTGCGGCGCGCAAACCGACCATTTCATGTCCCTGCCGTTCGTAAGGGCCGAGCTCCAGCATGTCGCCTAACACCGCGATCTTGCGCGATGCCTCCAATTCGCTCAAGAGATTCAGTGATGCTAACATCGATTCAGGTGAAGCGTTATAGGTATCATCCAATATTAAGGCGCCGGTGGAGGAACGCACTGTAGCCAAACGTAATTGCGTATGCCCTTCACGCAAACCGTCAATGATTTCCTGCCACGTCAGGCCTTCCACCAAGCCGACCGCGGTTGCGCGCAGGGCCGTTTCCACGGAATGTCGTCCGATCATTGGAATACGTATATGCAGGGTCTCTTGTTTGTAATGCAGTTCAAATCGGATGCCGTCTAAACCAAGACCTTCCACGTGATTTGCCCATAACTGTGATTCAGGCGAAAGGCCATAAAAGAAAATGCGTGCCTTCGTCTTCTCTTCCATTTTTCGTACGAGCGGATCGTCGAAATTTAGAATCGCGGTTCCCTCCGGCGCGGCAGGCAGGGCTTGAACCAATTCCGATTTGCCGCGTGCAATGGCTTCTTGCGAACCGGCACGTTCCGCGTGAACCGTTCCGATGTTGCTGACCACTCCGACTTGAGGAAGGGCGATATCGCATAAGAGCGCGATTTCACCGGGAACATAGAATCCCATTTCCAACACAGCCCGTTCATATCCGGACCCGAGGCGGAGAATCGTTAAAGGAAGTCCGATCTCGTTATTTAGGTTTCCCGGGCTTTTGAGCGTGCGATATCGCTGGCTGAGCACCTGGGCAATGACCTCTTTCGTGGTGGATTTGCCGACACTGCCGGTGATTCCAATTACACGCAGATTTAATTTGCGGCGCCAGAAGCGCGCGATCTGTTGAAGTGCGGTAACCGTATTCTCCACACGCAGACAGAGGGGAGGGGTTAGATTGAGTTGGGAGTCGCTGGATAAACCGTTGCGCAAGTCGAGGGTCCTGATGGAAGCGTTGATGTCTCGTTGAATTAAAGCAAAAGAAGCCCCTCGTTTAAATGCGTCTTCAGCGAAGTCGTGACCATCCAATCTTTCCCCGGGAATGGCAACAAATATCGATCCGGGAATGGCTTGCCGCGAATCCACCGTTGCCTCGGTGATCACTGCAGGAGCATCCGGACGTGTTTGGGTCAAAGCTTCGATTGCATCAGCAAGAGTGAGCATATTTAATGTTGGGCAATTTGTTGACGAATATCATCGGGCGGAATGCCCAGCATGAGGATGGTTTTTTGTGCTACTTGTGCAAAGACTGGTGCGGCAGTTTCGGAACCCCAAATGGAGGCAGATGGCGATTCCAACCAGACATAAATCATGAACCTGGGATCATCTATCGGCCCCCAACCGATAAACGAGGCATTGGTATTGACGGGATCGTAGCCGCCTTCAATCGGAATTTGAGCGGTACCTGTTTTGCCTGCAATGTTATAGCCTGGTACGGATGCCAGTGAGGCCTCGTTTTTGATCGAGGTGGCCAGCATCTGATCCAGGGTTTGGGCCGTGTTCACCGAAATGGGCGAGCCTGCATATTGAGCAGGGACATTGAATTGCCGGCCATCCCGCACCATAGCGTATAAAACGTGAGGCGTGACCATGCGGCCATTGTTCGCAATCGCTGAGGCGGCCATCATCATTTGAATCGGAGTTGTGGCAACGCCCTGTCCAAAAGCATTGGTTCCGAGGTCTGCTGGGGACCAATCCGTATCTCCCGGGGCCTTCAAGCGGCCGGCCGCTTCGTCAGCCAGATCAATGCCGGTCAGATGTCCGAGGCCGAAGCGATTCATATATCCATAAAAGTTTTGCGCTCCCATCTGTGATGACACCCAGGCCATACAGACGTTGAGCGAGTTTTGAATACAGCCCTCCATATCCTGCAATCCCCAGGCTTCATCGTTCCAGTTCTTGATGGTTATTCCGCCAATCAAGATTGAACCGGTGTCCAGGAAGGTAGTGGCAGGCGTGACCGTGCTGTTATCGAGGGCAGCAGCCATGGTAAGGATTTTCAACACAGAGCCCGGCTCATAGGGCGTGCTGACCGCAAGGTTATATTCGCTGGCGTTATGATAAATACTCGAATAATTCCAGAATTGATTGAGGTCCATGCGCGGGGTGGAAGCCATTGCCAGAATTTCACCGTTGCGTGGATCCATGATAACAATCGTGCCGCCTTGTGCGCCGTATTTTGTAAGTGAGTCATCCAAAATTTGTTCAGTGGCCGCTTGCAGGTCGCGGTCGAGCGTTAGGATCAAAGTCGTGCCGTTGGGTACTTGTGGAATATCTGCGGCTTGGTTGGGATCAACTGGTACTTTGACTTGAATGGGAGTGCCTGCCAGTATATCGTTATATTTTTCTTCGATGCCGAAATAACCGCGTCCTTCGTGGCTTACAAAGCCAATCACGTTGGATGCCAACGCGCCTTCGGGATAAGTCCGTAAGGGGTGCGGGGTGAACACAAGGCCGGATAAACTACTTTGCCCTCCGGATGACGTTTGTGCATCCACTTTGAGCTTCAATTGTTGTAATGCCAGTGCTTTATCGGAATCTGCGTAATTCACAAGAATGAGATATTCCAGGTTGCTGGGTGGATTTGCCATGAGGCTGTAAAGATTATCGGGATTTAGACCAAGCTCCATACCGACGGCAAGGGCGATGGCGTGCTTATCTTTAACGTTTTTTAGATCTACACCGATTTCGTAGACCGTTGTGTTGCCTGCCAACAAATGCCCGTTCCGATCATAGATCTGTCCGCGTTGGGGATAAAAGGTTTGAACCGCTTCGACACTCTGCGCAAACCGCCCACGGAAAGTGGCTGCTTCAGGGCTGGTTTGAATACGGACAATCTGAAGAATGATGGAAAGTCCGACCAAAGCCAGAATACCTGCCAACGTTAATGAACGCCAGGCATATTGTTCTCTCATTGTGATGCTCCCGACATGTTCATCGTTACCGGCGTATGAAGACGCTGATTGAACCAATCCAACAAAGATTGGGTATATTCAGGTTGAATGTTTGGAGCGCTGGGTTGTAAGGAAGGCGCGGATATAAGAGTGGAAGGCTGGGGGGCAACATAGCCGGGTACGACGATAAACTGCACCTGGTTGGATTGCACCGGTTGATAATTCAATGCAAGCGCGCGTGTTTCCATAGCGCTATTCGACGTTAGCATTGCAATGTGAGTTTCCAGATCGGCGTTTGATTGTTGGACAGTGATAATATCCGCGCTCAGGTTCTGGATGTCGCGGCCGGTGAGTGCGGCGCGTGCGGTCACATCCAAATAGAGCGCGGCAATCATGGACAGGCCCAATACGATCAGCAAAAAGGCGCTGATCCATTGGCGCTGGACTCGCCAGGGAGCTTGTTTATATGCATACTGGATAATATCTATTGTTCGTATCATAATTTTTCTGCTACTCTTAATTTTGCACTGCGTGCCCTAGGATTCAATTCGATCTCATCTGTGCCGGGCGTGATGGGCTTTCGAGTAATCTCCTTGAGCGTTGCCTTTCGTTCGATTTCGTAAATCTTCTCATAAGGCGGATTGATCCAATCCTTGCTTTCACGACGAAAAAAATCCTTGACAATTCGATCTTCCAAAGAATGGAAGGAAATCAGTGCCAGCCTCCCGCCCGGACGAAGGGTCTGAATCGCAATGGGCAGGGCTTGTTCCAACACAGTCAATTCATCATTCACTGCGATGCGGATCGCTTGAAATGTCCGCGTTGCCGGGTGAACTCGACTATGACCCGGATAAGCCTTCTTTACGATCTCAGCTAGCTGCAAGGTGGTCGTCACAGGTCGAGCCTGGACGATCATCCTTGCGATCTTTCTCGCGCGAGGCTCTTCTCCATATTGGAAGAGCAGGTTGGCGAGGTCGGTCTCAGACGTGGAATTGATCAATTGAGCGGCAGTCAATCCAACGTCGCGGTTGAAACGCATGTCGAGAGACGCATCATTGTTGAACGAGAAGCCGCGTTCCGAAGTGTCCAACTGCATCGAAGAGACTCCAAGGTCAATCACGATTCCGTCCACCGCGTTCCATCCGAGACGTTGCAGCGTTTCCAATAGAGAGAGATAGGAGGCCTGAACCAGAACGACGCGCTGGCCGTAAGGAGCCAAGGTCTCACGGGCAAGTGCTAATGCTTGCGAGTCGAGATCGAAGCCGAGCAAGCATCCCTCTGGCGCACAGGCCTCCAAAATCCCGCGGGCGTGTCCGCCCGCACCAATCGTTCCATCAACATAACGTCCCGGACTTTTGGGCTGCAACGCGTGTATAATCTCTTGGTAAAGTACAGGTTTATGCGGTGTGACCATGATCGCAGTAGGAACGATTTGATTCGTGCCTACGATTTGGAGGATAGGTTCAGCGTTGAGAAACGCTGATTGTTCGCCTCGGTATCCTGGATTTGCTTCATTTGTTCATCCCAGGTCGCGGGCGTCCAGATTTCAAAATAATCACCTTGTCCGGCCACAATTGCTACGCCTTCCAGATTGGCAAACGTGCGCAGATTCTGTGGAACAAGAATGCGTCCAACTTTATCCGTCTCAACCGGATAAGCGTTTGCAAAAATCAATCTGCGCAATAAGCGGGCATTTGGATCAGCCATGTTCATCGCATTGATACTGTCGTAAACTTGTTTGAAATAGAGACTGGTCATTACCATCAGACAGCGATCAAAGCCTTGCGTGATGTAAGCGCCGCCATCCAGCAATTCACGAAAGCGCGCCGGAACCATCAGGCGGCCCTTTTCATCGAGGTTGTGCTGGTATTGGCCTAAGAACATATGTGCTAAATCCTTTATTAATGGCAAACGCCGGGCTGGCCGGCGTCTTCCACTTCTTACCACTTTCTCCCACATTGTACATGATATGTGGGAGGAATTCAAGGCTTTTTTGAGAACTAACTACATTGATAGGACTAATATCTCATCCACCCATGGAGAAATTGCCCACTCTTACCATCCTAAAATCATCCCGTTGGAGCGATTACGAGTTGTTCGATAGTGGTAACGGCTTGAAACTCGAACGCTTCGGGTCTTATACTTTTATTCGTCCCGAAGTCCAGGCCATGTGGAAAAAGAGTCTTCCTGAAAGTGAATGGGCCTCTGCACATGCCATTTTCCAGCCTACGAGTGAGGAAAGCGGCGGGCACTGGATGTTAAAGAAAAAAATTCCCGAACGCTGGGAAATGAAATATGATTCGATCCGCTTTTGGGCCATGACAACTCCCGGACGCCACCTCGGCGTTTTTCCAGAAGTTGCTTCTCACTGGGACTTTATGGCGGACTCCGTTCGAAAGGCAAATCGGCCCGTAAAAGTTCTCAACCTATTTGGTTATACCGGATTGGCATCCTTGGTCGCGGCGGAGGCGGGCGCTCAAGTGACGCATGTGGACGCGTCCAAGAAGTCGGTGACGTGGGCGCGGGAGAATCAATCCTTATCAGGATTGAATGATAAACCGATCCGCTGGATCGTGGATGACGCGCTTAAATTCGTTCAACGCGAAAGCCGGCGCGGCGCGCGATACGATGGCATTCTTCTCGACCCGCCAAAATTCGGGCGCGGGCCTAAAGGCGAGGTATGGGAAGTATATAAATCATTGCCGCAGTTATTTGAATTATGCCGAGCAGTTTTAAGCGATACGCCCTTATTCTTAATTGTTACGGTGTATGCCGTTAAAGCTTCTGCCATCCATCTTGGGCAGGCATTGCAGGATGTGATGTCAAAAAGCAAGGGAAGTGTGGAAAGCGGAGAATTGGTCACACGCGAAAAATCGGCGGGACGATTGCTGTCGCAGGCCGTGTTTGCGCGCTGGTCGAGTTAAAAATCTTTCACGGAGAATCTCTTATGAATCTTTCTAAGCAGGTAAGCGAATTGTTCGTCAAACACTTCGGGGTTCAACCCTCATTGATCGTCCGCGCACCGGGACGCGTGAATTTGATCGGGGAACATACCGATTATAACGATGGGTTTGTTCTGCCGATGGCGATTGATCGTGGCATGTGCATTGCAGTTCGTCCGAGAACGGATTGCGTCGTGCGAATCCGTTCGCTGGACTTTGAGACTGAGACAGTTTTCTCCCTGGATGATCTCAAGAAGGAACAAGGTTGGGCGGAATATCTTAAAGGCATTGCATACATTTTGCAGGCAGAAGGTTGCGAATTATCCGGCTGGGAGGGCGTGATGATGGGTGACGTGCCGCGCGGCTCCGGTCTCTCTTCTTCTGCTGCGGTGGAAATGGCTACGGCGCGCGTTTTTGCTTCCATCAGTAATCTTAAGTGGGATGCGGCTTATATGGCGCGGATCGGCCAACGCGCGGAGAATGAATGGGTGGGAGTGAATTGCGGCATCATGGATCAAATGGCCAGTGCGGCTTGTAAGGAGGGCCACGCACTTTTTCTGGATTGCCGCTCGCTTAAGATCCAGCATGTTCCGCTACCCGAACGAGTCGCGATCGTTGTGATGGATACATCCACGCGGCGCGGGTTGGTGGATTCAGCTTACAACGAACGCCGTTCACAATGCGAAGAAGCCGCGCGCTTCTTCGGCGTGAAGGCGTTACGCGATGTCAGTTTGGATGAGTTTGAAAAGAGAAAATCAGGACTCAGGGAAGTCGTGATGCGCCGCGCCCGCCATATCATCACAGATGATCAGCGCGTGCTCGATGCCGTGCAAGCCATGCAGGCGAACGATGTGGTTCGATTGGGAAATATATTGAATGCAGGTCATATCAGTTTGCGAGATGACTTTGAAATTACGAATGACGCATTGAATCAAATCGTGGAAGCCGCGCAGGAGCAGTCTTCCTGTTATGGCGCACGCATGACCGGCGGAGGCTTTGGCGGCTGTGCCATCGCCTTAGTGGATGCAGGCAAAGTCAATGCCTTTGTTGATTCAGTAGAGAAGGCTTATCGAAAGAAATCCGGACTCGACCCGCAGATCTATGTTTGCAAAGCGAGCGCCGGTGCAAGCGTAGTTAGTTGATCAAAAAAAGTCCCGCTCAGGTTGATGCGGGACTTTTTTTGATTTATACGCTGCGTTTGGCAGTTTCTCTCTTTAAGGCTTGACGTCGTGCTTGCGGCTTGACTTCTTGTTTCACAAGTTCGCGCTTGCCGACAATTTGCGGTGTGATGCGCAGAGCATCTGCCTGACGTTTCAATGCCGAGCGGATGATCAGTTCCATGAATCCTTGATGACCCACTGGATCGTTCAGGAGGCAGAAATCTGCAGAGCCAGCATCGTTGGGTGGATAGAAGATGCCACAGTTCGGGTTGATCTCGAGCATGTAGAGTTCACCGTCCGCGCCCAGTCGAAAATCACAGCGCGCATACCCGTTGCCTTTAAGGGCCTGAAAAATCTTGACAGTATACTCTCGCAGACGTTTTTCGTAATCAGGGTTGGTCACGATCGTCACGCTCATCTGATTGTAGTCAACCCATTTCAAGTTGTAGTGTTTGAACGATTCGCCGTCAGGGAAAAGAAATTCAACAGGTTTGAACGAGATGACATGTGTGGGATCATCCGGATCTTCCGCGGCCAGACAGGTGAATTCTCGTCCCTCGATGAATTCTTCGATCAACGCGCGGCCGTCGTCCTTCATGGTGATTGCAGCTTGCGTCTTCAAATCTTCGACGTTCATCACGCGCGATTCTTTGCGGATGCCAAAGCTGGCATAACCATGCGCAGGCTTGACCAGCATCGGAAAGCGCAACGTGCGCGCCGCGCGTTCCACATCCGCCATGGATTTGACGAAGGTGGAGGCAGGCGTAGACACGCCTACGCGCGCCGCAGCCCTCTTCATCTCCTGACGCGTCGGATCGAAGAAAGAAAATCTGCGCCGGTAAAAGCCGCGCCAAGTTTTTCCATTGCCTTGACCAATTGAATGGCGGATACAGGTTCATCAGGTGTCCCATCGCAAAGATTGAGGAACACATCCACGCCATCATCCATCAGAGCTCTGATTTGCTCTTCGACATTGGTAGGCTGCACAACATGATGCCGCCATTGTCTCCCTTCCAAATGCGGTGATGGATCATATGGAGGATCGTTCTCTTCAGCTAAACTACTCAAAACACAAATGTACATTTCGTTGCTCTCTTTATTGATCGGATCAATGAATATTATGAATTGATGATGAATGATGATTCATTGATTCGATAATGTTTATCTTGCTTATAGTCATTCGTATATTACCGCCATATATGGAAATATACAAGGTTTTAGAGCCACAGGTAGGCTTAAAATATTTCAGTTAGTCAAATGTTTATAAGATTGATTTTTTTATTCATAGGCTTGCATCCAACATGATCCTTTAACATTTCCAAATTTCTTTAACATTCATGGATGTGTCTGTCTTGAATGGACTGTTTGAATTAAATACACTGACCAATTTCATTTGAAATTGGTCAGTGTGCGAGCCACGACTTATAAATTTGTACCGATTTTATTGTTGAGTTTGAATCTGTACGTCGGCGCTCATGCCCCATAACAAGTCTGGAGGTTGTTGATCCAATGCAATGGTTACTTTAAAAACCCAATCGCCGTTATATTTCGTTGCCTTCGGAGCAATTGCAATGACTTTGCCGCTGAAATCCTGATTCAAGGCTTTGATATGAACCGTCGCGGCCTGGCCGATTTTTACATAAGCGATCTCGCGTTCGCTGAGGTCCGTTGTTTCTATTTGCAGATGATTCAAATCGCCTATCACCACTGCAACTTGATTCAGTTGAACGAGTTGTCCCGGCACAACATCGACCGTCACGACGGTTCCGTCATAGGGCGCAGTCAGTGTACCTTCATTAAGTGTAGCTTGCGCGACATCTGCCGCGGCTTGCGCGGACTTAAGCTGTGCCGCGGCCTGATCTCGAATTTCCAGAAGTGGTTTGAGATATATTGGATGACCGCTATGATAAAACCATCTGTATGGATAATTCCTAAGATCGACTTCAGCCTGTGCGGAACGAATTGCATCTTTTGCGGCGGTAACGGATAAACTGAGATCGGGTGTATGGAGCACGACCAAGGTTTGCCCGGCTTTGACTGGATCCCCTTCCTTTACATCCACTTCCTGGACTGGAGCCGAGATGAGGAATCCTATTTGCGATGTTTGCGCGGGGACTACATTTGCAGAGGCCGAAACGATTCCGCTGGAAGAAATGAACGAATGATCGGGCGTGGGCGATGCCAATGGTGTTGCAACCGCTCTCGGCGTCGAGGTGGATGCGCATCCGGTCAGCAGGATGGCTGAGATCAGAACCGTAGTCCAATAAAAATGTTTCATAACTTGACTCCGGTCATGAATCAATTCCCCGTCTGGATGGTCACATCCGTGGTCATTCCCCATAATAAACCTTGCGGCTGTGTGTCCAGTTGGATGGTCGCTTTATAAACCACGTCGCCGCCGACCGTTGTAGAAATGCGAGACATGTCGCTTACTTTGCCGGTGAATTGTTTATTCAAAGCCGCAATGGAAACGGTGGCGGTTTGCCCTACTTTGACATCCGGCGCATCGCGTTCGCTCAAATCGGTCGTTTCAACTTGAAACTTTGTCAGATCGCCCATGACGATGACGATTTGTCCGGGCACAACGGTTTCAGCGGGAGATAGATCGACCTCTGCGATGGTTCCGTTAAATGGAGCGGTCAATGTCGCTTCGGCCAATGTGGCCTTTGCGGAATCGACGATAGCTTGTGCGTGATCCACATCTGCTTGAGCCCCATCAAGATCCTCCTGCGATGTCGTTCCCAAACGCTTCAAGAGATCGACCTGAGTCTGGGCCTTGGCGACATCGGCCTCATCTTCCCGAACTTGTGCTTCCTGCACCGACGTATCCAGCGTTGCCAAAGTTTGGCCCGCGGTCACCATATCTCCAGCCTTGACTTCAACCGTTTTTGCAACACCGGTTAATGGAAAGCTCAATTGAACATGTTGTGCGGGGACGACTTGACCCGAGGCGGACACCGTGTTCGATGTCGCCGCGGGGTTGGAACTTAGCACGACCGTCGGGATGGCTGAGGGCGTGGCTGTTGAACCGCACGCGGTCAAAACGAACGCGAAAATGAAAGAGAGTGCATAGCTGATTGATTTCATCTTTTCTCCTGCCACAATTCTATTGGGAGCGACTCTCTTTTTCTATCAAACCGTCATGCAAGGTCACAACTCGACGGGCATAGTTGATCACGCGCGGATCATGCGTTGCAAATACAAATGTGACGCCGGTTTCCTTGTTCAACTTCTGCATGATCTCCATGACCTGTTTGCCGTTCTCCGTATCGAGATTGGCGGTCGGTTCATCGGCGAGAATCAAACTTGGATTCGATGCCAATGCACGAGCCACGGCGACGCGTTGTTGTTCGCCGCCGCTTAATTGATCTGGACGATGATGCTTCCGGTCAGCAAGCCCAACTGATTCAAGAAGCTGGGTCACACGTTCACGCCGTTCGGTAGAAGTGTGATGATCCAAGAGCAATGGCATCTCGACATTTTCATATGCCGTCAACGTTGGAATAAGGGCGAAGAACTGAAAGACGAATCCCAAGGCACTTTTGCGCAAGTCCGCCCGCTGGTTCCGATTTAGTTTCGTGACATCGGTTCCATTGATAAGAACCTTTCCACTGGTGGGTTGATCGAGACACCCGATCAGTTGGAGCAAAGTTGTCTTGCCCGAACCGGATGGTCCAATCAATGCAGTGAATTCTCCGTTTTCAATGGTCAGGTCAACGCCGCGTAAAGCGCGTGTTTCCACTTCGCCAATCTTGAATACTTTGGTGACCTGCTCTACTTTTGCAACTTCCATTTTGAACTCCTTGTTTACTCACGTTCTTCCAAAGAAGATTAGCATGAGACGTATTTTATTGTGCGTGCAACGCCTCAACCGGCTCGAGCCGAGCCGCGAGGATTGCCGGGTATAGCGATGCAATCAAAGTGATAACCAAGGCAATGATGGTGAGCGTGATGGTATCGCTCGGCGTCAGCATTGCATAAATCCTATCGCCGAGAAGGAACTGGTAGTTCGTCCCAATATTTCCAATATAAAAACCGACCTTTGCAAAGTATGCACAAACCAGCCAGCCTAATACGACTCCAAGTGCAATGCCTGCGATTGCCAGCATGCTTGCTTCTGCGAGAAATAGGCCCATGATGCGTCGGCCTTTCATGCCAATCGCGGCAAGGATTCCGATCTCGCGTGTGCGTTCATAAACAGACATGATCAATGTGTTGACTATAACAGTCGCTGTAATTGCCAGCACGATCAAATAAATGAGAACCATATAACCGTTGGCAAGTTGCTCGGTTTCCAGAACCAGATCGTTCATCGTCTGCCAGGTCAGAACCTGATAACCGGGCGAGGCCAACGCCGCAGCAACCGGGTTGGATAGATCGCGGTTATCCAACATGATGAAAATCGTGCTGGCATGGTTTTGAGTGGCCGTGAAAACTTGAGCCTTGGCAAGCGGCATGAAGATCGTGCTTTGATCGTAAGCAGGTGTATTGGTGGAAAAGATTCCGCGCACGATAAATGTCTGTTCGTTGACATCGCCGTTAGCCGTATTGGCGGAGAGGTCGATCTGGTCTCCGACTTTCACGCCAAGTTTTTGCGCCAGGGTTTGACCAATCAGGATTCCGTCTTGATCATCGGGCGTGATGAAATTTCCGGCGACCATTCCCTGGACGATGGGCGCGTTCGCCGGTGAGGCTGGATCGATCCCGTATAGTTGAACGCCGATTGCTTCACTGCTGGTGTTGATGATCCCGCTCGCGAACAGGCGCGGCGTTGCAATCGTTACCTGCGGAAGTTTTTTGATTTGTGCCGCGACTTGATCTGGATCGGCAACCAAATCTTCCCACTTGAGGCTGCTCTTCTCTTGAACATATGAAGCGGCCCTTACTTGCAAGTCTCCGCTTTGCAATGCGATTGTCGTCTGCATTGCCCCTTGCATTTCACCATTGACAATCCCGGCTATGAATAGAAGGAGTGCCAACCCAATAGAAACCGCTAGCGCAGAAAGAATGGATCGGCGGCGATTGCGATTCAGGTTTCGATAAGCCATCTTGAAAAGTTGGAACATATTCTCTCTCTTAGACTTTCTAAACGTAATGCAATGCTTCAGCAGGCTCATGTTGAGCTGCTTCACGCGCCGGATATAGGGCGGCAAGAATCGCAATGATAAAAACCGGCAGAGCGCGATTTAGGAAATTTTCTATTCCAAGCGTTGGGTAGACTCTGCCGCTGATAAGAGCCATGTAAGCAGAGATGCCAGACAATTGACTGTAGTCAATTCCGACAACGCCCAGTAAGCCATTGAAGATCAAACCCAAAACGAATCCCACTGCGATTCCAACCAGGCCGAGCATGGCTCCCTCTAAAACAAACATGGTCATAATCTGACGGGGCTTGAGTCCCATTGCGCCCAACAAGCCAATTTCACGCGTCCGTTCATAGACCGCCATCAACAAGAGGTTGAGAACGCCAATACCTGCGATTAACATAATGATGACGCTAAAGATTTCCATTACACCATTCTTGGCGCTGATTGCTTGTTGCAGGTCCGGAAAACTTTGTGCCCATGATTCAACCTCATCACCTTGCAGGGCAGGAGTCAGCGCTGCCATGACCGCTGGTTCTTGACCGAGCTGTTTCAGAGTGATCACTATTTCGGTGGACTGGTTCGGTAGATCGTAAAGACTTTGTGCCTCTGCCAAAGAGATGTAGACGGTCTCTTTCTCGATGGTGGGTACGCCGATATCGTAGATACCGCCAACCGTCATGCTGCGTTGCCGCATCTGCTGATGAGTGGAACGACCCACCAGCGTAATCTTGTCACCGACTTGAACATTCATCAATTCTGCAAGTCCATGTCCAATAAAAACTACATCTTGATCGCTAGCAGTGAGATAACTTCCAGATGTAACATGTTGCGCGATCGGACTCAGGGGCGCTTCTTTCTCCGGCTCGATGCCAGTAATGGTCACGGAGAAAGCTCCTTCGCTATTGGTAGCTAGTCCGCCGGTGTTGATGCGTCGCGTCGCGGCTACTACATTTGGAATTGATTGCGCGGCTTGGATCACTGCTGAATCATTGGCCACCGGTAGCAGCGGCAGGCTATCGGCTTTTTCTGCCCAGCCTGCGGCGTGCACACGGATATTTCCTCCCAGCACTTTGATCGCGTTGCCATAGATGGCTTGTGTGAATCCGTCCATCAAGCCGTCGTACATCATCATCATTGCCAGGCCAAGCCCCATTGCCACCACGACGATCACAGTTCTTCGGCGGTGTCGCCAGATATTGCGCCATGCAAGGCGCAGGTAAAGTAACATTTTTCTCCTTTTATTCAAAACTAATCGATCCAGACTCGAATCAAATCGTCATCCATTAATAGCAATGAACCAGCAGATGCGCCCAGAACACGTTCTAGCGCATCCGTATAAGCTTCAACGGCTTTCTGAATGATGCGGAATCTCTCCTCACCACTCAAATTCATAGTTCCAGCTTTATGGCCCAAAATAACCTCGCCAAATTTATCGCCTAATCCCAAAATGAGATACAGACTGATCTCGGTTGCCTGCTCCGGGAAGGAAGTGCATAACGTACCTTCCTGGACGCCTTGTTGGATCACCCTGGTAAAGGAGGGTGCGATACGCTGTAACATGGTGGCAAACACCTTTTGCCGCGTGAGGACGTTTTCATCCGAATACCAGATGCGCAGCAGAGCCAGCATATAATCCTTTTGCGTAGCTTTCCACTGGACAGCCGAACTGAAATAACGGCGCATCTTTTCCAGGGCGGGCAGGGTGAGATCATTCAATAGCGGGATGAACTTCGCTTCGGCTTCATCTGCAAGCCGGTCGATCAACGCTTCCAGCAGGGCCGGCTTTGAGTCGAAATAATGGTAGAAGGCCCCCTTCGAGATTTTCATCTCATCCAGGATATCCTGGACGGACATTTGCTCATATCCTTTTGTATAAACCAGCTTGCGGGCAGCATCCAGGATTTCGTTGCGCCGGGCGGTGTAATCTTCTTCTATTAAAACTCTGGGCATATGGCCTCTTTTAATAAACCGACCGACGGTTTATTATTGAGGATAGTATACCCTTAGGCTGTTTCAGTCAAGGCTGAAATTAATAAACGAAGGAAGTTATGCCTTATTTGTGAGAATTTCCATCCTTCTTGTGCTCACCCTTCGTGCTCCGTTCGATGTATCTATATCCTAGCTATATCTTAAGCATCAGCAAAATTAACTGAACCTAAGCTTATCGCAGGCGTTTCCCAGCTACACGGTAAAGAACTGCCGGCTGCAGGGTGGTCTGGTAAGATACTGTGAGTAGCTATTTCCGTAGTCTTCCTTCATCAGGGAATGGCTAAGAACGCGGTTACTTGTCTGTCGTGGCTGACAGATTGGGATGTACTCGTCGTCAAGGGGTCAAGGGTTGGAAGTAATATGCCGAGCTACGCTTCGCGCCCCTCTTCAACCTGTTTGGATTTCAACCAGCCGAATCTCGTTCCAATCTTTTTTAGCATTAATCCCGTACGCCAAAAGGCGACCGCAGCCATGCCGTGCGCCAACACCGCAAATAATGGCGGAGTCTGATACGTGTAGTAGGTCCAGCATTGGCGCGTAGTGCCCCAAAGCTCCAGAAAATATCCAAGTCCTACGCCCGCAATAAAGATGAGGAAGGTCATGCGATAATCGGTTGGCGTAAAAATAAGAATCGCACAAAGCAATAACGCTAAAACTGTAAATGACTTGTTAAGGGTCGGTGACACGAAAACGAGCATCAGCCCATAGAATGGTACGAAAGTCAACCAATATAGGATTTGATATGTGTGTTTGTTTTCTTTTGGCAGAAAATAACTCAGCGCGCGCGCGATGCGGTCAATGGATAAAGTGGCAATTGGCCAGGCCGGGATGATCCAAAGCGGAGGGCGTTCGCTGGTGTAGTAGAACCAAAGATTCGTTTGGGTACCCCATGCCTCGATGACGAGTCCGCCCACAGTCGCGACCAGAACGATTAATCCATCCGTGCTAAGGTCGGCGCGGGCAACAATGGTTAAAGACATGAATAAAAAAATCCCAATGAGAAGCCAGTCTATATCAAGCCACCATGCTCCACGCCAATCTACATAGGCTAGATAATCTTGTGCTAGCGGCCACCAAATGTAAATGATTAGAAAAACGACAAGCAAGAATCCGCTAAGCAAAATGGTAGAGGACCTTGTCCAGCGAATGAGGGGAGGAAGTTTTTGCATAATGAAATTATATCGAATCGTAAAAACAGTGCTCGAGTTGTTTGTACAAAATAGTGCAATAATCTGTTATAATGAAATTAGTTGGTTGCGACAACATACTAACTTCCTCATGAAATCCGCTAATACTGCAGGCCAAGCCTTTGTTCGTGAAGTTAATTTATCATTGGTGCTTCGATTGATTCATACCGAGGCGCCTCTGTCTCGTGCTCAACTGGCTGCGCGGACCGGTCTGAACAAATCTACTGTATCAAGTTTGGTAGAGGATTTGCTTGACCGGAATCTAATCCACGAAACGGGAATCAATTCGACCGGCACGGGCCGTCCAGCGATGTTGCTGGAAATCAATCCTCAAGCGGGCGCCATAATCGGTGTGGAATTGGGTGTAGATTTCATTGCCATGGTATTAACTGATTTCGTCGGCAAGATTCTTTTGCGGAAGAATGTCGCTGCTGATCCGGCCGCTTCACAGGAAAAGACATTGGACAAGGCGCTTCAACTTATTAATGAAGCGATCTGCTTTTGTCATGATAACGCGCACCAAATTTTTGGCCTTTCTTTTGCAATCCCAGGAACAGTTGAGTTAAATGAAGGCCTCCTGATTTTTGCTCCCAATTTGAATTGGCATAATACACCGATTCGAAAGATTTTTTCCGGCGAAACCGGGCTAAAAGTTTTTATCGAAAATGATGCTAATGCGGCGGCAATCGCTGAACACCTCTTCGGTGTTGCTAAAGAACTGAAAGATTTTATTTTTGTATTTGCTGGTGTAGGCTTGGGCGGCGGATTATTTCTCAACGGTCAGCTATATCGAGGTCGGGGCGGATACGCCGGTGAAATTGGACATACCTCCATCGTGGCTGAGCCTCTTCAATTACCGTGTCGCTGTGGCAATCTTGGTTGCTGGGAAACCTATGCAAGTCAGGAATTGATTGTGCGGCGTATGCAATCACGTTTGGGTGATAAGCAGAATGGCTCCCTTTCTATTTCCTCGATTAAGCAAGCGGCTGTTCGTGGCGACGAAAATGCGATAGAATCAATTGCAGAGGCCGGAACGGCAATGGGAATCGGTCTTGCGGGCTTGGTAAATACTTTCAATCCGGAAAAAGTCATTATTGGAGGCCCAATCAGCATAGTAGGCGAGTATCTTTTACCGTCTATTCAGAAAAGTGTAAGTAAATATTCTATGGCCGAAATTGCAGTTCAAACGGAAGTGTGCCTTTCGGAGTTTGGTGCCGACGCGAGCCTGATTGGGGCCGCGGCGATTGTAGTAGATGATATCCTTAGAAATCCTACGCACATTGTTAAGGAGGTGATGAATCTCTCATATAAGTAGACATAAGTAGTTTAATTGGCCCTCAGTATTTCTAAGTTCAACCATAAATTAAAAGGAGAAGAATACATGAATAAAAAGCTTTACAGCCTGCTTGCTATCGTGATAGCAGCGGCATTTGTACTTTCTGCCTGCGGCTCTGCCGCAACCCCCACTGCAGCCGCTGCCACTCAGGCCCCTGCCCCAACCACAGCTCCTGCTGCTCCCGCTGCAACTACGGCTCCTGCGGCAACTACGGCTCCTGCTGCAACTCAAGCATCTGCTGCACCGACACTTGCCCCAGGCAGTGTAGAAGTATTTTCTTGGTGGGTTGGCCCTGGTGAAGCTGATGGTTTGGCTGCGATGATCAAGATCTTCCAAGCTCAGTATCCCAAGGATACATTTATAAATGCCGCCGTCGCCGGCGGCGCTGGCACGAACGCGAAGGCAGTTCTTGCGACTCGTTTGCAAGCGGGTGATCCCCCGGATTCCTGGCAGGCCCATGCCGGTGAAGCTACCTTTGCCTATGCAACTGCGAAACAGATTTAACCGCTTGATGATTTCTACAAATCATCTGGCTTAGGTGCGGCATTGCCGGCCTCTTTGATCCCCTGGATTTCCGAGGATGGCCATCCCTATAGCGTACCGGTGGACATTCACCGCTCGAACGTCATGTGGTACAACCCGTCGGTTGTGAAGGCCGCTGGCGTAACCATTCCGGCTGGTGGCTTTACGAGCTGGAGCGATTTCTTCGCTGCCTGCGATAAGATCAAAGCTGCTGGCAAGACTTGCCTTGCGCTTGGACCCGAGTGGACCGGCGAGCACCTTTGGGAGAACGTCATGATCGGCACAGTGGGCGCACAAGGCTGGTCCGACTTGTGGGCTGGCAAGGCGGATTGGGGCAGCGCTCAAGTTACCACAGCGCTGACTAACTATCAGAAGGCACTGTCCTATACCAACAGCGATGCATCAACCCTGTCCGACTGGCAACCCGCTTCCAAGCTGGTCGCTGATGGCGATGCCGCCTTCAACATCATGGGTGACTGGGCCGAAGGCTACTTTGCTAACCCGGCTCCGAATGGCCTCGCTCTGAAGCCTCATACTGACTTTGATTGGACTCCGACACCTGGTACTCAGGGCATCTTTGTCTTCCTGTCCGACAGCTTTGTTCTGCCGGTGGGCAACAAGAATTCCCAAGGCACGTTGGACTGGCTGACCGTAGCCGGCTCGAAGGCTGGTCAGGAAGCTTTCAACCCGCTCAAGGGTTCGATCTGCGCTCGCACCGACTGCAATATGAGTTTGTTCAGCGAGTATTCGCAAGACGCGGCCAAAGAGTGGACTAGCCCTTCGGAAAAAATTGTTGGCAGCTTCTACCATGAAGTCGTCGGAAATCCATCGTGGGATCAAGACATCCACACTGCGCTGGGTCTGTTCTTAGCGGATCCGACAAAGCTTGCTGATCTCCAGACGGCGCTTGTTAACGCCTGCAAGAATGATGGCGCCTGCAAGTAGCAAGCGGGGAATTGATATTTGATAATAATGGGCGGCTCAACGAGCCGCCCATTTTGAAAGTCATTGAGACCCTGATAACTTATAGAACTTGACAGTTATCCTCTTGCCCACTAAGATAGAGATAGTTCTTTGATGGAATAATTTTTTTTATGAGAAAGAGAGATGAAATATGTCTCGAAGATTCGAATTCCGCGCGCCTAACTTTATCCTAGCGATTGCTCTGATGTTGCTTGGCGCAGCCTCGATCTTTTTCCTCACCCGAACTAAACTTGTGATAGCTGGATCGAATTTTACATCCATTGGTCTTCTGATCGGCGGGCTGGTCTTTTATTCCGGTGTGCTGGTAATTATTGGAATGTTCAAAGACGAAATCTATCTTTCCATTGGATTGCTTTTCCCATCTGTTTTGGCAGTTGCAATCTTTGTTTATGGTTTTATCGGCTGGTCAGTTCGGGTTTCACTCAGCAAATGGAAGGGCTTATTACCGGATTATACCTGGGTTGGGTTAAGGCAATATACCGACCTCTTCCATGATGATCCGCGCTTCTTGATTGATGTTCGTAATACGGCAATCTTCACCGTTGGTTTCATTGCCGGCTGCCTCATTCTCGGACTTGGGATGGCCATTCTTTTGGATCAAAGACTTAAGGGAGAAGCGCTCTTCCGCGGCATTTTTCTGTTTCCAATGTCGATCTCGTTCATCGCTTCAGGTGTGGTCTGGAGTTGGTTGATGAACCCGGCAACCGGGGATCGCTTGACGGGCCTTAACTTGCTCTTTCATATTCTGCATTTGGATCCACTGATCAACCTTTGGCTTATCAGTCCTCAACCTTGGGGGATGGCTTTTGCCGTGATCCCCGCGGTTTGGCAGCTTTCTGGCTTCACAATGGCGCTCTATCTCGGCGGCATTCGCAGTATCTCGGATGATTTGCGTGAAGCTGCGCGCGTGGACGGCGCGAATGAATTTGAGATTTACCGTTATATTGTTTTGCCGATGCTCCAGCCGGTGACACTCAGCGCGGTGATCATCCTGGGACACATGTCGCTCAAGATCTTTGATTTGATCGTAGCGCTTGGTCATCAAGATCTTCGTCTGGATGTCCCTGGCATTTACATGTGGAGGACCACCTTCGATGGCACGAACTACGCCCAGGGAGCGGCGATCGGCGTGTTGATGCTGGTCAGCGTGGCAATCTTGGTCGTCCCCTATTTGGTTCAGAATATGCGCACGGAGACCGAGATATGAATCGCCGAACAGCATTTAATGTACTTTTCTATTTCATTTTGATTGCACTGGCAATTGTATTTCTCCTGCCTGTTTATCTTCTTGTGATTACCGGGTTAAAGCCAATCAACCAGATAGATCTTAAGACGATGTGGGCATTGCCGATCGGCGGCATCCACTTTGATAACTTCATTGCAGGTTACAAACAACTCGCACCTAATATTAACAACAGCCTGATGATGGTCATCCCGGAGGCACTTCTTTCATCTTTGCTTGGTTCTTTGAACGGCTATCTGCTTTCCAAATGGAAATTTCGCGGTGCGAACCTGCTTTTCACTTTAATCCTGTTCGGGATGTTTATTCCCTACCAAAGCATTTTGATTCCGCTGGTGAAGTTTATGGAGTTCCTCAAGTTATATGGAGACCTTCCGGGATTGGTATTGGTGCATATCATCTATGGCATTCCGATTACGACCTTGATCTTTCGTAATTATTACGCCGGAATTGGGACGGAAATCCTCGAAGCGGGTCGAATTGACGGCGCAAGTTTGATGGGGCTCTATCGCTACATCATGTTCCCGCTATCGGCGCCGAGTTTTGCCGTGGTCATCATCTGGCAATTTACTCAAGCTTGGAATGAATTCCTGTTTGCAGTCATCCTTACCAATCAATCGCATTGGCCTGTGACGGTGGCGCTAAACAACCTGGCTGGCAGTCAGCTTGTGCAATGGAACGTACTGATGGCAGCCACCTTGCTGGCGGCATTGCCGACTCTATTGGTTTATATCTTCCTCGGCCGCTATTTCCTGCGCGGCTTGATGGCGGGCGCGCTCAAGGGTTAATCTGAGACCAATTCTCGGACGGATACGGCTCCAGCTGTATCCGTTTTTTTTAAGAATTTGGATCTCCATAAAAGCGCCTTATGCTTGAGCTAAAACCCAGTAAATTGATTTAGAATAATATTCCCTAAAGGTGCCTGAGATACTTATCTTGTTCTTAACTTTGTCTAATTGACTTTCGCCTTTGTTGATGTATAATTGAGTTTGTTGTGCTTCGCAACTTATTCCCTATATGATAAGAAAAATTCAGTAGGCCCTGTCTTTCTTTGTGAATTGAGATTATGCCCGTTATCGCGACTAATATTTATCGAATTTCGTATTTCGACTCTGTAATCTGTCTCGGAAGTGAGCCTAATCAGTTAGCCGTCGGGAAAGCTGTTATGTCTTACCTAAGCTGGAAAGGAGGTGATGCGACACTGGCATATTTAAATTGATTTTCACCGAATTGTTTCTATATATTAAATGTAACTATTCAGAAAAAGGAGAAGAATATCATGAATAAAAAGTTTTACGGGTTGCTGGCTATCTTCATTGTAGCTGCAACTGTACTTTCTGCCTGCGGTGCGACCCCGACTGCAATGCCTGCAACTGCAATGCCTGCTCCAACTACTGCTGCTGCCACCGCAATGCCTGCTGCAACTGCTGCTATGCCTGCTGCAACTGCTGCTATGCCTGCTGCAACCACAGCCGCTACTACCGCATCTACTTCTACTGCTGGTAAGATTGCCCTCTTGCTGCCGGAGAATAAGACGGCCCGCTATGAGGCCGATGATCTGCCCATGTTCAAGGCTGAGCTAACAAAACTAGGATACGATGTAGCCGACAACATGATCTATAGCAATGCTGAGCAGGATGCGTCGACGCAACAACAACAGGCTGAGGCCGCTTTGACCAATGGTGCCAAAGTCTTGGTACTCGACCCGGTTGACTCCGCCGCCGCCGCCGCTATCGCTGACGCAGCCGCCCAGCAGAGCGTGCCGGTCATTTCCTATGATCGTTTGATCACCGGCTCGAAAAACGTTAGCTATTACATCTCCTTCGACAATGTTAAAGTTGGCCAACTCCAAGCCACTGCATTGATGACCGCTTTGAGCGGCGTTACGAAGCCGACCATTGTTATGATCAACGGTTCCCCGACCGACCACAATGCCACATTATTCAAGCAGGGTGCCCATAGCGTATTCGATCCGCTGGTGACTGCTGGTAAGTTAACCATTGCTAAAGAATACGACACGCCCGATTGGAGCCCCGATCAGGCTCAGACCGAAATGACGCAGGCTCTCACCGCTTTGAATAACAAAGTAGATGGCGTTTATGCGGCCAATGATGGTACGGCTGGTGGTGCTTTTGCCGCTATGAAAGCCGCTGGCATTACAACCTTCCCGCCCCTTACTGGTCAGGATGCGCAGCTTGATGGTATTCAGCGTATCATCAGTGGTCAGCAATATATGACCGTCTACAAAGCTTTCCTGCCTGAAGCCAATGCTGCTGCTGATTTGGCTTACGATCTCGCTACCGGCACTGCTGTGCCCGCCACGATGACGAATGGTGCAACCACTAACAATGGCTCAGTTGACGTTCCTTCCATTCTGCTGACCCCAGTTGCAGTGACCAAGGCTAATGTTGAAACCACCGTTGTCGCTGATGGCTTCTGGACAGTAGCTCAAATCTGCACTTCCGACTTTGCAGCTGCTTGCACAGCCGCTGGTATCAAGTAGAGACATTCAGTGGAATTGAAGTAAAATCAGAGTATAGTAAATTTCAATAAATCAACGGCAGGAAGTGTACACTTCCTGCCGTTGATCTAGCAGAGGTGCTTATGCCTGAATCATCTTCTCAAGTTCCTATCCTTGAAATGCGCGGCGTTAGCAAACGGTTCGGTGCAGTGCAGGCGCTTTCCAATGTGAATTTTGATGCCTATGCAGGAGAAGTTGTCGGCTTGGTAGGCGACAACGGTGCGGGGAAATCCACGCTTATTAAATGTGTGGCAGGCATTCATCCCATCGATGATGGAGAAATTTGGTTTGAAGGGCGAAGAGTCCACATCCAGAATCCGAAAGATGCGTCCGATCTGGGAATCCAAACGGTTTATCAGGATCTGGCCCTCTGTGACAATTTGGATGTGGTCGGCAATCTTTATTTGGGGCGCGAGCAAACAAATCGTCTTCCGCTTGATGAAGTTACGATGGAAAAGCGCTCTCTCGAAGTTCTCCACAATCTTTCTGTTTCAATCCCCAGTGTTCGTACAATTATTGCTTCACTTTCCGGCGGCCAGCGTCAATCGGTAGCCATTGCGCGCGCGGTGATGTGGAATTCCAAACTTGTCATCTTAGACGAACCTACCGCGGCTTTGGGCGTTTTGCAATCCAAGCAAGTGTTAAAACTGATTAGGAATCTGCGCGAGCAAGGATTGGCCGTGATTGTTATTAGTCACAATTTGGTGGATATATTTGAAGCGGTGGATCGCATCAGCATATTGTATCTTGGCCGTAATAATGGTGTGTTCGATGTGCGTGGCACCAGCCAAGAGCAAATTGTAGCAGCCATCACCGGGGCAGAATTCGGAAGCAATAATCAAGAACAAGGTCAGCAACGCAAAGGAGGGCAGTCACGATGAGCACAATGGCAAATGATCCGCGGCTCGTATCGCAACAATCGGGGAATCTACTTCAAAGATGGTGGCAGCGCTTCCGTCAATCAGACTTAGGTCCGCTCCCGATTATATTTGGCCTTCTTATCATCTCGCTGGTTTTCCAGCGCGCCAATCACATGTTTCTCTCGCCCCTCAATCTGTCTAACCTGATGGCTCAGATTTCTGCCCTAGGCACCATTGCTGTTGGTGCTGTGTTGGTCTTATTGTTGGGCGAAGTGGATTTGTCCTTGGGCGCCGTGAGCGGCTTGTGTGCTGCGATCATGGCTGTGTTGAACGTCAGGTACGGTGTTCCAGGTCCCATCGCAGTGCTGGCGGGCTTATTGGCGGGCTTGGCCGTTGGGTTGTTCCAAGGGTTTTGGGTCACTCGCTTTAAAATTCCTTCGTTTATCATAACCTTGGCTGGACAAATTGGCTGGGTCGGTGCGTTGTTGTTTGTGCTGGGCGAGACCGGAACTGTGAACCTGCGCGATAACTTTATCGTTGCTCTGGCGGGTACGTTTCTCAAACGTGATGTGCATAACGGGGAATTGTATTCGTGGATCGTTGGAATCCTTTTCATTGCGATATTTGCCGCAAGCTTTATTTGGAACCGCCAGCGCCGCAAGAGTGCAGGATTGCAATTCAGTTCCCTTGGCGGCCTCGTTTTTCAGATTGCTGTTGTAGCAGTGTTAGTGATCGGGATGCTGTTGGTTACAAATGCCGATCGCGGTCTACCCTCGGCGATGGTCTTCTTTATTGCTGTTCTAGTGCTTTTTGATTTTATTACTAAAAGTACGATCTTTGGCAGGCACATTTATGCAGTGGGCGGAAATGTAGAGGCGGCGCGGCGTGCCAGTATCAATGTGAATTTTGTGCGCATTTTGGTGTTTGGACTGGCATCCACATTGGCGGCGTTCGGAGGAATCCTGGCGGCCTCGCGTTTGTTAGCAGTGAATCAATCCTCGGGTGGAAGTGACCTGCTTCTGGATGTTATCGCTGCTGCAGTGATTGGCGGCACCAGTTTGTTCGGCGGGCGCGGCAATGTTTGGTCGGCGCTGCTAGGGGCGTTGGTCATCGGCTCGATTTCCAATGGCATGGATTTGCTGTCATTGGAATCGCCCATCAAGTATATGATCACAGGCGGCGTGTTGCTGGCAGCGGTGACCATCGAAGCCATTTCCCGCCAGCGCCGCGAGTCTGCTGGAAGATAATTATTATTGGAATTGGATGTAAAATGGATACGCCTCAAGGCGTATCCATTTTTGTTATGGAGGAAACATGGAATATAGAACGTTGGGAAAAACAGGTTGGAAAGTCTCAGCCGTCAGTTTTGGCGCGTGGGCCATCGGCGCGGATTGGGGAAAAGTCAACGATAAAGATTTGCTGGATGCGTTGAATCGCGCCATTGATTTGGGCGTGAACTTCATCGATACGGCGGATGTTTACGGCGACGGGAGAAGCGAGCGCCTCATCGCACAACTAAAGCGTGATCGCCGCGAAAAAATATTCATTGCCACCAAGGCAGGACGCCAACTCAATCCGCATACGGCGGATGGTTACAACCGCAAGAACCTGACGCGTTTCGTTGAGCGCAGTCTTAAGAATTTGAGGACCGATGCGCTTGACCTTGTGCAATTGCATTGCCCGCCGACCGAAGTCTATTATCGCCCGGAAGTATTCGGCGTTCTCGATGATTTGGTTCAGCAAGGCAAATTGCGCAATTATGGCGTGAGCGTTGAAAAGGTGGAAGAAGCGCTCAAAGCCATTGAATATCCCAACGTGAAAACCGTGCAAATCATCTTTAACATTTTCCGCCAGCGCCCCGCTGAATTATTTTTTGAGCAGGCCAAGAAACGCAAGGTGGGCATTCTTGCGCGTGTTCCGCTGGCGAGCGGAATGCTGACCGGCAAGATGAAACCGAATACAAAATTCGAATCCGATGATCATCGCAAGTTCAATCGTCATGGTGAATCTTTTGATCGCGGCGAGACGTTTTCCGGCGTGGATTACCGCACCGGTTTGGAAGCCGTTGAAGAAATCAAGCGCCTCGTTCCACATTCAATGTCGCCAACTCAATTTGCTCTGCGCTGGATTCTGATGTTCGATGCGGTGACCTGTGCCATTCCTGGCGCAAAGACTCCGGCGCAAGCGGAAGAAAATTTTAGTGCCGCGGATTTGCCATCGCTTTCAAAGAAGACGATGGCAAATGTTAAAAGAATCTATGATGAACACATTCGAGAAACGGTTCATTACAATTGGTAAATCTAAACTGTCATTGCGAGACCCCGAAGGGGTCGTGGCAATCTCGTGTTTTCAAGCAATTGATCGTTTGAAGGTTAGTTGGGGTATCATCCCCTTGTGGGATTGCCACAGGCGCTTTGCGCCTTCGCAATGACACTATGTAAAGGAATTGGTGAAAACTATGACTGAAAAAATTTTGCACTGGGGATTGCTTTCGACTGCTCGCATCAATGTACGCTTGATCCCGCCGCTCAACGCCTCCAAACGGAACCGGCTAGCGGCTGTCGCTTCGAGAAGCCAGGCCACCGCGGACGCGTACGCCCGCAAATGGAAAATTCCGCGTGCATTGGGTAGTTATGATGCCTTGTTGAACGATCCTGAAATCGATGTGATCTACAATCCGCTTCCGAACAGTCTTCACGCCGAATGGACGATCAAAGCCTTGCGCGCCGGGAAACATGTTCTGTGTGAAAAGCCGATGGCGCTGACCCTTGCCGAACTCGCTGCAATGGCTGAGGCGGCCAAAGAGTTGGGCCGCGTGCTGGCGGAAGCGTTCATGTATCGCCATCATCCGCAGACGTTGAAGGCGAAAGAGCTGGTTTCCGACGGCTCCCTTGGTAAAGTGCAATTGGTCAAAGGCTCGTTTACGTTTATGCTGACGCACGAGAACGATGTGCGGCTTGATCAGGAATTGGGCGGCGGAAGCATTTGGGACGTCGGGTGTTATCCGATCAGTTATGCGCGCACCATGATCGGGGCAGCACCGCTCGAAGTGTTTGGCTGGCAGGTCACGGGTCCGACCGGAATCGATATGTCGTTTATCGGTCAGATGCGATTCCCAAATGATGTCCACGCCCAATTTGATTGCGGCTTCGCGTCGCCTCCTCATGCGTTCATCGAGATCGTTGGCACGGAGGGGACGCTGAATATTCCTGTTCCATTTGCGCCGGGTAAGAAGGAAAAGATTTTCCTGACGCGCGAAAACAAAACGACGCCGATTGAGATCAAAGGCCAGGAACTTTATATCGGCGAAGTGGAAGATATGGCGGATGCGATTTTGCTGGGCAAGCCGCCGCGCGTCAGTTTGGAGGATAGCCGCGTCAACACCGCAACGATACTGGCATTGCTCAAATCGGCGCAAAGCGGGAAAGTCGTTGCCCTTTGAACTTTCCCTTCAGATAAACGGAAGGAGGAAAATCCAAAAATGAAACCAATCATCCAGGCCCTCCTACAGCCCATGGTGCGTTCTGCGATGGTGAAACGGAATACACAGTTTGAAGACGGCATCTACGCGGGGCTGGCTGGCTCGGGTTCTCCATTGCCGGATTTTCATCGCGTCGGTTCGTGCATTGCCGTGCTGGCTGGGAAACATTTCTTTGTGGTGGACGCGGGCGAGGGCAGCACCCGCAATGTTTTGCTGATGAACCTGCCGCTCATCCGAGCCGATGCGATTTTGTTGACTCATTTTCATTCGGATCACATCGCGGATTTGGGTGAGATGATGCTTCAACGTTGGGCAGGCGGCGGAAACAAGAATCCAATTGATGTGATCGGACCGACGGGCGTCGAGCGCGTCGTGGAGGGATTCAATCTTGCGTATCAACTCGATTCGGGTTATCGAGTGGCGCATCACGGCGCGGAGACGATGCCTCCTGCTGGAACCGGCGGAATCGCAAAACCGTTCGCATTATCCGCTGAACCGAATGCATCTGTCGTTGTGTACGATCAAGAAGGTGTGAAGATCACTGCCTTCAAAGTGGATCATCGTCCCGTTGAACCTGCGGTTGGCTATCGCTTTGATTATAAAGGTCGTTCCGTGGTCGTGAGCGGCGACACAGTTTATTCGGAATCGTTGCTTGAATATTCCAAAGGCGCAGATGTGCTTTTCCATGAAGCCTTGAATGCGGATATGGTTCAACTGATGAATGAGAATGCGGGCTTGGTCAATTCTCCATCTGCTAAAAAGATTACGCACGATATTCCCAGTTATCACACCACACCGGAAGATGCGGCGAAGATTGCTTCCGCTGCGGGCGTGAAACATCTCATCTATTATCACATTATTCCACCGTTTCCCTCGCCGATATTGAAGAACTTGTTTCTTGGCAACGCCAAAAAATATTATCGCGGACCGATCACTGTAGGAGGAGATGGAATGTTGGTTTTCTTGCCGCCGAATTCGAATCGAATTGAATTCAAGAAGGTTCTAAAATAATAATGGTGAATAAGATCGAAAGATACATGTTTGCCAAATTTCCTTTTCATTTTCGTCTATTGTTGATTTTGTTCGTAATTCCTTTTTTGTTAATTGCCTGCGCTAGCGACACGGAACCGAAAGTCCCTTTGCCAAATGGGATACCCAACGATGATATCGTTTTTATGCCAGCCGATTGAAGACAAAGTTGTGACCATTTCTCGCACCCAAGGTTCTTTAACATTTCCCGCGAACTTTATGCTTGTGGCAGCTATGAATCCATGTCCATGTGGATATTATGGCGACCCGATCAAACCTTGTGCTTGTGCGCCATCCACGGTGACAAAATATCAAAAGCGAATCTCTGGTTCATTGCTTGACCACATTGATATTCACATCAAAGTGCCGCGCGTAGATTATCAGAAATTAAGCAGTGACCGTTTGGGCGAATCGTCTGAAGCGATTTGCAAGCGTGTGCAGGCCGCGCGCGATCGTCAGACCGCTCGATTTACGAATTTTGATTCTAAAAAAACAAAACACGAATCAATGAATGTTATTTCCAATGCCGATATGCGCGTGGCGGAGATTCGGCAATTTTGCAAGTTGGATGATTCCGGGGAGAGTCTGATCCGTGCCGCGATGGGTCAGATGAATTTATCAGCCCGCGGCTATCATCGCGTGTTGAAGTTGGCGTGCACGATTGCCGACCTCGCAGGATGCGATCAAATTCAAGCCGTGCATTTGGCGGAGGCACTACAGTACAGACCGAAAGTTCTCTCGTAATGGTAATAATGTACCACACCTAAATTTACTTTGCCAACTGAGGGAGGACCAGCATTGCCAATGCTTCTAGATCATCGAGATTATCCAGATCCAGCCATTGCAGCATTACCCGGTAAATTCCAATCTGTTCAAGCTGTCCCAACTGATCAACAATGGCATTGGGTTCACCCACAATGATGCGATGTTCGTGCCAATCATCCAGCAGATTGCCGGCAGCCAGGTTGGCAACTGTTTTGAAGTTGCGTTGTACCTCAGCGGCATTGCGCCCAAATACACAGCCGGTCATCAGGGACCGACGCACATCCGATGGCTGACGTCCATTTTCCACGATCAACTCATCCAGACGCTGATTAAGATCGGCAATCTGCGCTGCAGCTATAAAGACGGCATTCCACTCATCCGCATAACGCCCGACCAGCGGCAATGTGAGCTTGGGACCTTTGCCTCCAATCATGATTGGTGGTCCGCCAGGACGCCGTGGGTGTGGCAGCAAAATTGCCTCATGAAGCTGATAATACTTGCCGTCAAAATCAAACGGCTGATCACTCTTGAGCATGTTGGAAATTATTTTCACCCCCTCCTCGAAGCGCATAAAGCGCCCAGGCACATCCAATAGATCCCAGCCATAATTATGATGTTCGCGTTCCTGCCAGCCTGCACCCAAGCCCAAAATTAGACGGCCACCCGATAAATCGTCCACTGCGGCGGCCATGCGCGCTGTCATTGTTGGATGACGGAAAGAGACCGGCGAGACCGCCGGTCCAAAAACCAGACGCGTTGTATTGCACGCCAGCCAGGTTAGTGAAACCCAAAGCTCCAGCGAATCCATATCCGGTGGAGTGGGACCCGTATAATGATCGGAGCGGAACAATCCCGCGAACCCGGCATCTTCAACCGTTCTCGCCAAACGCTGCCAACGAGTCCAATTGAGACCATTTTGTCCCTCAACCATAATTGCAACTTCAAGCATCTTTTGCTCCCTTCTAAAGGAGAAGATCCACATTTTGTTCAGAGTGCGGAGCCAGAGATAGCGAAATGGATTGCTGTGCTGCGCCGGTCAATGATAGTTTCCCGTTGACATGGTTTCTACTTAAATTTGTGACCAGGACTCTGATCGAATGGTCGCTAAACTCGATCCAGGGAATTGCCAAACTGTACGGCTCACAGATCAACAATAGGTTGCGATCATCAAGATGGTATTCCCTCGGAAAGGGTGCCCACGAAATGAGTCGCTCCTGATGCAACTCTGCATTGACAGCTTTGCCACTCGGTGTCAAATAACAGCGACTCCCAAAGGTTTCAAGATAGGTTACAAACGCGGGGTCCTGATCGGCGCAGACCCGCTCCTGAGTATGCAAATCATTGGATGGCAAAAAACAAGGATGACCTTGTCCGAGCTTCATTTCTCCCCACTTATTCCAACGATAGCCGAAGTTGTAATGCTCATAGAATGCGAGGATACCCTGGTATGCACTATTCAAAATAGCCTCGTCATGTGTCGTTTCATATAATTGCAGCAACGGATACGAGTCCGTGATCGACCAAAAGTGAGGGCGTGTAAGATAAGGCATCATGAGATATGGAAGGTCGGTAAGATAATCATCCCAATATCGGAAGGTTGTTTGCACCCTCGGGTCATAGGAGATACCGATGTTGTAAGGAAAACTTTTCAGAAAAGACTTGGCTTCTTTGACTTTTGAATCCAGCAGCAAAGGGATTGCGGAACAATAAAACATGGAATCATCGAAGTTGAAAAAATCTTCTGCCAAGCTATGAGCGCTCGTCACAATCCTTGCGACGAATTGCTGCCAATGATCCTGGAGTTCTGTGGCAGCCTCTTCACGCCCAGCCAATTTCAATTTTCGTATCACGCGCGGAATAAAATATGATTGATCAGCACTCATCCGAGGTTCGGATTCAAATTGCCACTTTATAGTTCGATAGGCCCAATCGAGGTAAGTTGCAGACTGCTGCATGGTCAGCAACTCATCAGGCATCTCTGATAGCAGATAATAGAATGGCGCTATCCAATTGGCGTTGTGTATGCGCCAGGCCTTTTCCGAGGGGAAGTCTGGGTTATTGAAGATTCCTGCCCTTCCTCGCTCGTATTTCCAACCGCGCTCTTTATATTTCATCCGGTTAAGCGGGTTAAGCGGCGTCGAAAAATCCTCGTCCTGACAGTGCAGACGAAGCCATTGATTTGCATAAACCTCCGCCTGCTTAATTTGGCCCGGGTCGGGATCGATTAAATTTTTATAGACGACCAATTGGCCTGTTGCAACCATTTCACCGGAACCACCCACCTGAACGGTGTAAAGGTCATCTCTGGTTAACCATTTTCCGGATTGCAGATCGGTCATAAAGATTCCACCATAACGGTTGTCCGTTATCTCCTGACACTGCTGCGCAGAAAGAATATATTCCACGCGCTTTTCTAAAAGTTCTTTGACATCGTGCACCGCCTCCACCAAGATGAATGTCTTCTTGTTGCCGTACGTTAAATCTACTCTGTGCAAGCCGCTTTGATTTAGCTTTATAGAAAACTTGAATTTCGTATCCGTGATCTTCTCGGTAGGAATGGCTTTTGCCTGATGCTCAGCTGATACTGTGGCGTGATATGGCAGTTCAATCATAATACTCATCTCTTTGCCAACCGGCCAGTAACGTGGATAATCAAAGGTGGGTTGCTGACACAGGCTTCGGACGCGCGCGGTGAAATCCTCCAGTTGATCAAATGGGAAATAGAACAGAGTAAAGGCTTCAGTATCTCCAGGACGCAAATCCAATATGGGCTGGGGATATTCGTCACATTCCTTGTGGGCTGCAAAATTTGTGACATGGAGTCGTGGATACATTAGGCGGGTGCTAAATGCCTGATAATCGTTGATGAGGGTGGGGCCGCCGTGTAAATAAGGCATGGTCAAGGCATGAATGCGTCCATCTGTCAGGACAATTCCCAAGTGTGGACCACGTCCCGTGACCTGAGTGAACATCAAGTGAGCATAGTCGCCGCCGGTAAACCAATGATAAGCAACGCGCGGCTCTGTGGTTGGGATAAAGCTGTTGTGTTCTCCAACAGATACATTACTCGCGTCCAGGAAATCGGTCACGGCTGGACGAAAGGCCACATTGAAGTCAATGATGGCAATTGTTTGTTTGGCCTGAAGGGATACGGTTTCAGCCAAATGCGAATCTTGAAGTTCTCGCATAATGGAGATAACGAAGCCAGACGTTTCCCAGCGAGAGACGATTTGGTTTTGTCCACTAACGACGCTCAGTTTTGCGTCCGATGGTTTGTGAGTGGTAAACGAGTCGCGTAATTCCCATTGTCCCCACAGGCATTGCGGAAATTTCTCAGTCAGCGAAGCTTTTTCCACGTAGTCGTATTCTATTCGGCCATCAGCCGAGGAGGTGCGGAGCGTATGAATACAACCATCTTCTTCGTCTACGCCCAGCTCGAGCCAGTTGTTTTTCAGTGTTAGCATCTAATTCCTTTTGGGGTATGTTCGCATCCAACATCTATAAAAACAGGAAATACAACCAAATATTCTTCCCAACGAAGTAGATCAGGAAGGAATTCTGGAAAGTTTTCCGCGGCAATAAATTGTAAAGCTAGCCTTTTAATCCGCTGGTAATGAATCCGCTAATGATATAACGCTGGGCAAAGATAAACAGGAGCACCATAGGAATGACCATCAAGGTTGAGATTGACATGATGTAATCGGAGCGGTTAACGAACTGCCCTTGAAATATGCTGAGGCCGAGCGCTAGCGTATACTTCTCGGGCGTGGTCAAATAGATCAGCGGTCCCAAAAAGTCGTTCCAGATGCCAAGCGTTGTTAGGAGCGCCACCGTGACCATGACGGGGCGCGATAGCGGTACATAGATCTTCCACCAGATCGTAAAATGCCCCGCTCCATCCATCAGCGCGGCCTCATCCAGCTCGTGTGGAATCCCTAGAAAAAACTGGCGCATCAGAAAGATATTCAGGGCGCCGCCGCCGAACCAGGAAGGCACGATCAGTGGCAAAAATGTATTTAGCCAGCCCAACTTATGAAACAGGATATAGAGCGGGATAAGAGTCACTTGTGGAGGCAGCATGATTGAAGCGATGGTGAGAAAGAACCACAGGTTGCGGCCTGCAAACTTCAGGCGTGCAAAGCCATAGGCCACCAGCGAGGAACTCAACAAGACTCCTGGCAGTGTTGCAACTAAGATCAGGATTGTGTTAAATGTCCAGAGCGGAAAGTAAGTATTGGGATAGTTCCAGGCCTCTGCATAATTTCCAAACACCCAATGGCGGGGAATGAACGATGGGGGATAAGTGTTGATCTCGCCGAAGGATTTAAATGACGTGAGCACCATAATGACCAGAGGCAGCGAAAAGACTAACGCTCCAATCAAGAGCAACAAGTAGATCGAGGCTTTGTTAAGGTGGACCTGTCGCCGAGTTTCCTGGCGACTTTGGATGCCTACGATTCCTGATGAACGCGTCTTTATGGTAGGAGTCATTTTCTCTCCTCACCTTCATAATAGACCCACAGCCGCGAACTGCGGAAAATTAATCCAGTCAGCACGATGATCATGGCAAATAGAACCCATGCCATTGCGGAGGCATAGCCCATTTGCAACCAACTAAATGCCTTATCATATAAGTTAAGGTTGTATACATACGTGGCTTTAACTGGCCCGCCCTGCGTGATCACGTAGGCTGGGACGAAGAACTGGAATGCACCGATAACACTGGTCACCAGATTGAAAAGAATCGTGGGTGACAACATAGGCAGGGTGATATGGATGAATTGTGCAAAAAAACCGGCACCATCGATCTTGGCAGCTTCATGGAGTTCGTTGGGAACCTGCTGCAAACCAGCAACATAAATGATCGTGGCGACTGCACTGCCCCATACGCTGATAATGACCAGCGATAGCAGTGCCCACTGCGGCGAGCCGAGCCAGGAAGGTCCCTTGATGCCAAATACCGCGAGGACCGCATTGATTGGACCAACGTCCTTGTCAAATAGATAACGCCACAGCAACGCTGATGCGATGTAGGGAATGACCATCGGCAAATAATAGAGGGTGCGGAAGAAATTCACTAAACGCACCTGTTGTGTCAGCAGCAGGGCTAGCGCTAAGCTCAGTAGCTGGCTAAAGACGACATACATCAGCACATACTTCACTGTCACGATTACCGACTGAACAAACAGGTCATCGTTGGTAAACATGTTAATGTAATTGCCCAAGCCGATAAAAGATGGGGGCTTCAGCAAGTTGTAGTCGGTTAGACTGTAGTAAGCGGAAGCTAGCATCGGGCCAAAGGTCCAGATCAGCAGTCCCAGGACCACCGGGAAAATGAACGCATAGCCGCGTAGTGTATCGCGCCAGAAATGTGACGGGCGCCGGGTACTTGGCCTATTACCTTTAATGTCAGCAAGAGTAGACATGTGTATTTGACCCAGACAGGCTCTCTCATCGCGCTACGGAAATTAGTCAGATTACTGACGCGCGATGAGAGAGCATCTATAGGTGGAGCAACAAACTATGGATTCTTATCTAGGCAAGCCTGGATTTTATTATTGGCGATAGTGAAGGCAGCCTGCACCGTGGATGTTCCACGGATCGAAGCTTCCAGCGCGTCGTGCAGATCCGAACTGACCTCGCCTGCATAGACGCTACCACAGTTGCCGGGGAAGCTGGGTGGGAAGATGCCATACTGACCGTTCTCAATGAAGGCCTTGATATTTGCAGGCGGTGGGGCAAGAGTGGAAATGGTCGGGTCATTGGCAAGGGATTTTAGTAGTGGCATTCCTGAATAGGTCTTGAGCAGGGCCAATTGAGCGTCCTTAGATGCCATATATTTGACGAAGTCCCAGGCAAGTTGGGGATTCTTGGAATTCGCGGATACTGCAAACCCGTAAGTTCCCATGCCCGTGAATTTGCCCATGGGCTGTGTTGGAATAACCTGAACGTCCCAGTTAAAGGTAATCTTTGTGGCAGGGTCACGCAAGGCGTTCATCAGTCCAGGGATGAGGAACATGGTGGCACATTTTCCATCAAAGAAGCAGTTGCCGCCCGAATCAAAATCCAGCGGTTGGGCGATGTTGTCCTTCGTCCACATGTTGACGTAGGCTTGCTCACCCGCCAGCGCTTGTGGTGTGGTTAGCAACATAGTCTTGCCGTCATCAGAAATCACCTTCCCACCGTAGCCGGCAACGAAGGGCACGAAATAGGCCCACCAGTCGAAGCCAGGCAGGTTTCCTCCGTTGGCGAAACAGTAGGCACCGGTCTTTGCTAATATAGTTTTGCAGGCAGTTGTGAAGTCGTCCCAGGTCCAGTCGGCAGCTGGGAAGCCCACGCCTGCCTTGGTGAACAAGTCTTTGTTGTAGTACATGGTTACCACGTCAAATGATGAGGGAATCATGTACAAACCTTTGCCATTGATCTGGCTGAGGCCTAACAGATTGGGATAGATATCGCTGAGATCAAACGACGAATCGGCCTTAGCCAACGGCGTCATGTCTAGGACTACTCCATTTTGCACGAATGGCTGCACATAAGAGTCTGCAGTGAACACGACATCCGGTAAAGTCCCTGCAGCCGCTTCTTTGTAGAAGGTAGGCGCAATTTGATCATTGGCGATCAGCTGGACATCGACCTTAACATCGGGGTGTGTCTGCGCAAAGTTGTCCTCGAGCAATTTGGCAGTGGGGAGGAGTGATGCGGAACTGTTCATTCCGAAGGTAAGTGTGGTAGTAGCTTGAGATTGTGCCGTAGCTGGAGCCTGGGTCATAGCTGGAGCCTGGGTCATAGCCGGGGCTTGGCTGGTAGCTTGAGGTTGTGTCGTGGCTTGACTCCCACTACAGCCGGAGAGCAGTAGGGCTAGGGTAAGCAAACTTGGAATAATTATATTTCTAAACACAGTATTTTCCTTTCTGGCGAACTAGCCTCTAAAACCTATGTTAGAATGGATATTGCCTTTGACGGTGGACATGCAACTGAGTTAAATCTCGGTGGCGTGTCCTTTTTTTCTTGCGTACGTATTTCTAGAACCAGGTAAAGAATGGATATTAACTTTTATAGTGGGCCTACGACCGAACAAGATCTCGGTTGTTTGTCCTGATCTTGGACTCTGTTTCTCCTTTCTACGACTAGATTCTCCGCTTATCGATATTGCATAAAGAGACATTTGTTTTGAGTCTCTCGGAGTCAAAAAGGCAAATTGCCTGATTCTCAAATCCACACCTGCATGTCACCAGCTTCTCGGTTGTCCCATGCAAAGTAGGGGATGGCTTTCAACATGAATTTCTCAAGTGGCAGAGATTTGCTTAAATAGACGGAGTTCCCTTCATCGGTTTCGTCACTCCCTTCACACAAGGCTGGAGCCTGGAGCGTCACTACACCACCAAGTAAATCAGGTTCATAGGTGATTTCTAATGGAGCATCTCTAGGCAAGAGGATGCTGTCCAGGTTTTTCCCGTTATCTATCTGCTCGAGACAGTAAACAATTGGACCGCGTTGCAACGCCACCCGTCCGCGATTGGCGGTAACCCTGGAATGCGAATAAATGCGCCTGACAGGCATTTTCATGTCAAGTTTGATTTCGTCTCCATTTTGCCAGGTTCTTTGGATACTGAGGTAGCCCCGCTCGAGTTTTGCAGAAAAGATCTGGTTATTGACCAGTAATGAGTAATCTTGACACCAACCTGGCAGGCGCATCTTGATAATAAATTCGGAAGGTATGACAAGTTCCAAGCGGACTGCAACATTCCCCTCCCATGGATAGGCAGTTTCTTGTGATAAAGTGACCTGTTGACCATCAAAATTGAATACACCGCCGCCTTGCACGAAGTGATGAATAATAATTTCCTTATCGCTTTGTGAGTAAACGTATTTCCCTAAGGAGGCTAACAATCGGCTGAGATTGGGTGCGCAATTGTGATCACTGGACCATTTTTGAGGGTGGTTTGAGCGATGGCGTTCTGGTGAATTTCTGCGTTCAATCTTTAGTACATTGGCATTGAAGAAACGCAGGCCATCCAATGAAATACCGCAGAGGATGCTGTTGTAAAGGACGCGCTCCATTACATCTGAATACTTTCCGTCGCAATCAATCTGCAACATGCGGTACATCCAATGCCATAAGCCGATTGAGGCAGAGGTTGAAGGATTGCCCGTATCATTGGGTAAATCGTAATCATAGGTGAAGCTTTCACCGTTTGCGGAAGAACCTACCCCTCCAGTTAAATACATCCTTCGATGGCAGACACTTTCAAATAGACGCTCAACTGCATGGAGGAGTGTTTCGTCCTCCAGTTCAATGCCTAGATCGACCATGGCAGCATAAAGGTTAACAGCACGCCCGGCATGGCCCACGGCTTCAGTTTGCTCACGTACAGGTAAATGAGATTGGAGAAACTCGTATGTTTTGTAGTCGAAATCATCTGGATCTTCGCCTCGATCACGGGCCTCCTGGTCAAAGTAATAGGGCTTTTGACCGCGCTGATTAACGAAATAGCGACTCAACTCCAGATAGCGACGATCACCGGTTAAACGATAGTGTTCGATCAGGGCCAACTCTATTTCTGGGTAACCGGGATATCCGTGCTTTTGATACTCACCTGCACCAAATACGGAGCCGATCAAATCGGCAAAACGAAGCGCTACATTCAAGAATTTATATTCACCAGTCACCTGATGATGGGCGATTGCAGCCTCCAGCAAATGCCCAGCGCTATATAGCTCATCATTGTCACGCAGGTTGGTAAAGCGTGCGCCCGGTTCCGCAACTGTGTAATAGGCATTCAAGTAACCGTCGGGGTGTTGGGCTTGAACGAATAGATCGATCAGTTGGTTGAGCAGATGCGAAAGGTTTGAATCCGGATGAGCAGCCAGTGAAAAGCTCGCGGCTTCCATCCATTGTGCCAGCTCTGCCTCACCAAAGAGCCTTGGCTGGTTTGGCATACCTGGTTTCCAGGTGAGCTTTAGCGCCTGAACGATTCCCTGGTCGTCCAGTTGCTGGAAAATCGCGGGAATGGTCGTTTTCCGGTTGAGTTCCTGACGCGATCCCCAGAACCCTGTGCCAATCCGGACGTCATTAATGGGAAGGGGTTTGAATCGTAAATTGCCTGCTCTTCTCAGTACAACTACATCCCGCCCGACCTGAGTTTCGGATCGACCTGGAGCTGGTATCAGCCCGACACCTCCGCAGGAATCTCGAATGATTAATTCCCCGCGGACCAACAAAGCAGGCACGGGCTCATCGGTGCGAAGCCGCATCAAGATCATCTGGGCTGCCGCTTGCCCCAATTCATAGCATGGCAGACGGACTGTGGAGAGGGCTGGGCGCACAACCTGGGCAAACTCGCGGTCATCATGGCCTACCACTGCAATGTCTCTTGGTACATCCAAGCCGGCGTCTTGAATGGCATAGATTGCGCCTAGTGCCATCAAGTCATTGGCGGCAAATATTGCATCTGGTGGTTCGGGCAACGCGAGAAGTTCCTGTGCTGCTATTCGTCCGGAGTTGGCTTCCCAGTCACCTTGCTTAATATAATCAGAAGAAGCCGAATAATTTCTAAGTTTGAGAGCGTCCAAATACCCCGCAAGGCGTTCCCTGCTGCTCCACCAAAACTCGGGGCCGCTGATATAGGCGATCCGCCTGCGACCCAACTTAATTAAGTGGTTAACTGCGAGTTGTGCACCGTAGTAATCATCAAGCCCAATCGTGTTTTCTCCCGGTGGTTGTATCCGGGCGATGCTGACATAAGGCTGATTATTGGCGAGATTGCGCAAGTCTTGATCCGAGTAGACGCTTGCATTAACAAAAATAATCCCATCGGTGCGGTTGCCAATGAGCGTGACTACGGCTTCTTTTTCCGCCAGCGGGTCATAGTCCGTGTTAACAATAATGCTCGAATATCCCGCCAATTTGAGCTGGTCAATAATCCCTCGAACGATCTTTGAACTAAACGGATCGGACACATTCTCAGCCACAATCCCAATGACATTCGTATTTTTTCCACGTAGTCCCCGAGCCGTCAGATTTGGGCTGTATCCCATGTCTTTCGCTAGTTGCATGATGCGTTGGCGCGTTAAATCCCTGATCGGATATTCACTATTATGCAACGCGCGAGACGCTGTCGATGCTGAAACCCCTGCTGCTTTAGCGATCTCTTCCAAGGTAGTAGGCAAAGATTTATTCTCCAAATTGAAAATAATCACAATTTTCAGCAAACGATTGCTTTAGAGTGCGCTATAATAATAGAAAACGTTTGGGGAGTCAAGGTTAATTCTTCCAAAATTGAATTTTGAGTTTGTTCTAGGGAAATCCGCTAAAGGGGTTGGAAACACGCCATACAATTTGTTTGTCTAACCTATACTAAAACAAAGGCAAAGTCCTCTGGCCGCCATCAACCGATGCGCAATTATTATGTATTGAGATTGGCGCGCACAATCACTGACCTCTCGGGGTGCGATCAAATTCAAACTGTGCATTCGGCATAGGCATTGCAATATCGTCCAAAATCATGAGGGCCGATTGAAATTCCCACTTGACAATTTTTAGGGTTATATGCTATAAATCCCATCTAGTAAATCATATAACAACGGCCCTCGCCGTTTTTATATGAGCCAATATATTACTTAGTCGATTGACTAAATAATATAAAATGAAATTGATGTATTGGATGATGTTTGGCTTGAAGTTTTGGCTGAAGCGAACTGGTTGTGGAGCATTGGAACAACCAATGGAAAAATAAGGAGCAAAATGAAATCTTTGTTTGTTAAACAATTTGTGGATGAAGGACTCGGTAATTCATCCTATCTGGTTGCGTCAGAAGGAACTGGTGTTGCCGCGGTCATTGACCCGCAACGCGATGTGGATAAATATGTGAAGACTGCTGAAGGGTTGGGCTTGAAGCTGACTTATGCCCTCGATACGCATCTTCACGCTGACTTTGTGTCTGGCGCGCACGAATTGGCCCATCAGCTTGGCATCCAGCAACCCCATGAACATTTCCAGATTGGGGCTAGTGCGAAAGCCAACGCAGAATTTCAGCACATTGCTTTACATGAAGGCGACCGCCTCTCGCTGGGAGAGTTATCCATTGGTATTTTGGAAACGCCGGGCCATACTCCCGAACACATCAGCTTCGGAATTTATGCAGAAAGAAGCGAAACACCCGGAACGTTGTTCAGCGGCGGTTCTCTGATTGTCGGTGGGACAGGCCGACCGGATTTGCTGGGTCATGAGCACACTATACCGCTTGCTCATGATTTGTATCGGACAATCCATAAGAAGATTGCACTTTTACCCGATGATGTAGTTGTTTATCCGACGCATGGGGCCGGATCGTTTTGTAATACAACCTCAAGTAGCGAACGTTTTACCACGATCGGACAGGAGCGGGTTAGCAATCCCTTCCTGAGAACTCTGGATGAGAAAGAATTTGTGGAACGGGCCACTTCGAATCTGTCCAGTTACCCCACTTACTATCGTCACATGCGCGCGGTCAACAAAAAAGGCGGACGAATTCTTGGCTCATTGGGTATTCCGACCCTTGAACCTCTTTCACCTGAACAGGTAAAACAACAATTAAAGACGGGCGCAGTTGTTGTGGATATTCGCGATACCGATTGTTTTTTGGATGGTCACATCGAAGGTTCATATGGCATTCCATTAGTGACGCCGTTAATCACGTGGGCAGGTTGGGTGATTCCGTTTGGAACGCCGATCATCCTTCTGACACAGAACTCTGCTGAACGTCAGGAAGCGACGCGGCAACTCATCCGCATTGGATACGACGATCTACGCGGCTATCTCGATGGCGGGTTTGAAGTTTGGCAAAAGAGCGGGTTCTCCGTCTCGCGCTGGCACTCGATTAACGCTAAAGACTTGCACGATTGGATAGAAGAGAAGGATGCTCCTTATGTTCTCGATGTCCGCTATAACAAAGAATGGATGCAGGGACACATTCAGGATGCCCGGCATGTTGAAGCGGGTTCATTGCCTGAAGTGGCGCAGAGTATTGTCCCGAATGGCGGTCGTCCGGTGGTGGTGCATTGTGCGCGTGGCAATCGTTCCACGGTGGCTTTGTCAATTTTGGAGCAAAAGGGATACAAGAATCTCTACGCACTGGAGGCCGGCTTTCAGGCGTGGGTTCAGGCAGGTTATGAAGTAGCCAATGGCGCGGATCATGCATAGTGCAAACCTGAAGTCAAAGAGTCCATATGATGTCGCAATCATCGGTGCGGGTGCCAGCGGGACTTTGGTGGCGGCGCAATTCAAAAAACTCGCGCCATCTTATGGACCGCTGGCACTGATTGGAAACCAACCCCGGCCCGCGCGCGGTGTAGCATACGAGACTCCTCATAAGACCAACTTGTTGAACGTCGCGGCCGGAAACATGAGCGCATTCCCCGATGACATGGGCCATTTCGTTCGCTGGCTGGAAAGACACTTGCCCGGTTCCACCGCCGCGACTTTTGCACCTAGAATGCTCTACGGCGATTATCTAACAGATATCTTCGATGAAACTCTTAATACCTCGGACCAGGTTGATTATTTTCCTGCCACTGCGATTGGTTTAACTCGCAAAGAAGATTCTTGGATTATCCATCTCGATAGCGGTAGTTCCGTTGAGGGGCGCTCAGTGGTGCTCACGTTTGGGAATCTTCTGCTTCCCAAAGATCCGATTGATTTTGGTGAAGTGGAGTCTAACTACTATCGGAATCCATGGTCGCCGGAGATCACCAAGAATCTTGCATCTACTGCGCCTGTTCTTTTGATCGGTACCGGACTCACAGCGGTGGATGTCGCACTCTCGTTGCGGGAAGCGGGACATCGCGGCATCATCCACACCATCTCGAGACATGGGCGCTTATATCAATCTCATAAATCGTATCAGGCACGACCTTTAGCGGAGTTGCCAAAAGAATTCAATTCTCCCATTCATGCTTTGCGCTGGATTCGCCAACAAGTGCAACTTGCAGAACAAGAAGGTTCCAATTGGCGCGCGGTCATAGACAGCCTGCGGCCTCACACTGCCGCCATCTGGCGAGGTTGGAATCAGGCCCAGCGGGAATCTTTTTTGCGCCATGCTCGAAACCTGTGGGACATTCATCGTCACCGCATGTCCCCTGAAGTCTCCGATCAACTGAGCACTCTTATTGAAGATAGGACTCTGGTCATTCACCGCGGGCGGCTTGTTTCCGTTGCTCCGAATGGATATAACGCAATCGTTGCCTGGGAAGATACGAACACAGTCGAACTCCACAGCTTAAATGTCGCGCGCATTATCAATTGCACGGGTCCGTCGCGCGATTATGCAGATATTCAATCGCCACTCCTTGCTGGATTGCGCTCCGCAGGTTTGATCGTCCCGGATGCGTTGCGGCTTGGCTTTGAAACTGATTTGGATGGACGGCTCATCGCCGCAAATGGCCGGCCCGCGCAGGGATTATTTACCCTTGGCCCAATCCGTATACCTGCATTATGGGAATCCATTGCCATCCCCGAAATCCGCAATCAAGCTTTGGATCTTGCCAAATTGATCATTTCCGAAACCATTGAGACAGGAGTACCCACTTGATTTCTGGCGCCGTGGCCAAGTGGGAAGGCCAGGGTCTGCAAAATCCTTATTCGCGGGTTCGATTCCCGCCGGCGCCTTTGCAGGTTATTGAATCTAAAACAAAAGGAAAAATAAAATGACAATCCAATCTCTTCTAAAAGTAGATCACTCTGCTCTCAAGGCAAATCAACTTACCATCATCACGCTAAACATCCTTGCCTTCATTTTCAACTTGCCGATTCTGGCTGCGTTCGTTGCAGTTGTGATGGGGCTTGGCTCGCTCCTCAAAGTGCCCGGCTTTCTTCCGCTGTATCGTTATGTCTTCAAGCCGCTCGGCATTCTCAAACCTGATGTACTCAATGACAATCCTGAGCCGCATCGCTTCGCACAGTTCCTCGGCTTTCTGTTTATGACTGCCGGTTCTATTTCGCTCTTTTTGGGTTCATCTATTCTCGGCTGGGGATTGGTCTGGCTTGTGGTGGCGCTGGCTGCGCTCAATGCCTTCGGCGGTTTTTGTGTCGGCTGCGCCGTGTATTACTGGTTGGGTCGCTTCAATATCCCTGGGTTTACGAAGGCCCCGCCTGCAGGAATTTTCCCCGGCATGAAGCCGAAGGCAAGTGTGTAAGAGATGTTTAATGCAGATGTCTTAACCCGAGCCGCTCTCGCTCTCGCAATCATTCTCGGCGGCTTGGGCGCTTATCTGCTTTACAACTGGACGCTCCAGCTCCGCACCCGCAGTCTGCTTGCCGATCTTGGGCCTATTCGCTCCGGAGCCTTTATCCTGGTCTATTTCACCACTCCGACTTGTGCGCCATGCAAAACGGTACAACGCCCGGCAATCCAAAGGCTGAGCCAAATGCTTGGAAATGACTTGCACGTTGTCGAAGTGGATGCGACCGAACAACCGGAACTTGCCAGCCGCTGGGGCGTGATGAGCGTGCCCACTACATTTCTATTCGACCCACGCGGACAATTGCGCCATGTCAATCATGGAGTGGCTCGAGCAGAAAAACTTCTAATGCAGTTTCGGGGCGAATGATTTATCCTTGCCATCGTTGCCGATTTCGGCAACGATGGCAAGCTTTCAACTACTGATTTTGCCTCCCAAGTTTTTTACAAATTAACATCGTTTAGATAGAAAAATCTCCCCAATGCCAAACACCGTGATCAGGGACGTGCAGGGCCGGTCCATAGCTGCCGCCATTGATGCGTTTCTCCAGAGTTTCAACATGTGCGATCAACGCCGTTAGAGTTTCGCTGATCGTATCAGGCAGGTTTCCATGTTCGAGGTCCGCTTTTTCGTTGAGTGCGTGTTTTCGATGTTCTCTAACCATGACTTGGCCCGGCACGCCCACCACCACCGAATCCGGCGGTGTGGATTTCACCACGACTGCATTCGCGCCGATTCGGCTGTTTGCGCCGATAGTAATTGCACCCAACACCTTTGCACCTGCACCGACCACCACGTTATCTTCCAGAGTCGGATGGCGCTTCACTTTGTTCAGGCTGGTACCGCCCAGAGTCACGCCATGATAAAGTGTGACGTTGTCTCCGACTTCCGCAGTTTCGCCAATGACGACTCCCATGCCATGATCAATGAAAAAATTATTTCCGATAGTAGCCCCGGGATGAATTTCAATTCCCGTGAGCCAACGCATGATTTGCGAAAGCCAGCGCGCAATGAGCTTGAAATTCATTTTCCAGAGTCGGTGAGTGAGACGATGTGTCCAGATGGCGTGCAGGCCTGGATAGCATAACAAAACTTCCAGGGCGTTGCGGGCCGCAGGGTCGCGGTCCAACACAGATTGAATGTCGTTTCGAATTGTCTTGAACATATTATTCTCGATCAGTGATGAGCGCGCTTAGATCAAGCGCGCTCATGACTATATTTCTTTTACAGTTTTGCTTGATCTTCGGCCAGGTCGGCAAATAACGCGGTGGAGAGATAACGCTCGCCGAACGACGGGATGATGACCACGATCAACTTGCCGGCATTCTCCTTGCGGTTCGCCACTTGCAATGCGGCCCAGGTTGCTGCGCCGGATGAAATACCGACGAGCAAACCTTCTTCACGCGCCATGCGTCGGGCGGTTTGGAAGGCATCCTCATTCTTCACGCGGATGATCTCATCGTAAATCTTTGTGTTGAGAACCTCTGGGACGAATCCCGCACCGATGCCCTGAATGGGATGAGGTCCCTTCGGTCCACCTGAGAGAACCGGTGAGGCGTCCGGCTCGACTGCAATAACCTTGAACGATGGCTTGCGCGATTTGATGACCTCGCCCACACCGGTGATCGTCCCGCCCGTGCCAACGCCTGCCACGAGAAAATCCACTTTACCATCGGTGTCGCGCCAGATTTCCTCAGCCGTGGTCTTGCGATGGATTTCAGGATTGGCCGGGTTCTTGAATTGCTGCGGCAGGAAATATTTCTTTGGCTCCGACGCAACCAATTCTTCCGCTTTGCGGATTGCTCCGCCCATGCCGTCCGGGCCGGGAGTGAGGATCAAGTCCGCACCGTAAGCGCGCAACAACATGCGACGTTCCTTGCTCATGGTTTCCGGCATGGTCAGGACTAATTTATATCCGCGCGCGGCCGCGACCATGGCCAGCGCGATGCCAGTATTGCCGCTGGTCGGCTCAACGATGACGGTATCCTTTTTAATCAAACCAGCTTTTTCTGCTGCGTCGAGCATGGATGCACCGATGCGATCCTTGACTGAGTGGGCCGGATTATAGAACTCCAGCTTGGCAACCACTTCAGCCTTGGCACCATGGGTGACGCGATTCAGACGCACCAATGGAGTATTTCCAATTAATTCCGTGACGTTCTTTGCGATTTTCATTTTATGTTCCTTTTATTCTAAATTTAGATTTTCTGGGCGATAAAGTCCAGAATATCTATTTTGGTTAGGATTCCCAATGGATGATCGTTTTCGGTTATCAGAACCGCCTGCTCGCTGACCAGCGCCGGCAATGCCTCATCCAAACGAGTTGAAGATGGGAAGAGAGTTTCAGTGGGGCGGATCACGCTTTCAATCGTTTCATCCGGGGAATGTTCGTGTTCATTTTCCAATAAATGATTCAATAAATCGACCTCTGTCACCAAACCGGCCAGCGTACCATCTGAATAGAGGGCCGGTATTTGGGAAACATCATGTTCCTTCAACACGGCGATTACATCCGTCATTCGGTCGGTGACCCAGGAAGTGATGAGCTGGTCCGATTGTTTGATCGCCAGAATCTCACCCAATTGAGTTCCGTTCCACTCTGGCTCCATATACCCATTTTCGTGCATCCATTTATCGTCGTAGAATTTGGATAGATAACGCGAGCCCGAGTCCGGCAAGATCACGACGATCAATCGTTCATCCGTCTCGTCGGCATTCTCAAGCCGCAGGCTCTGGGCATAGCGTACTGCCGCAGCCAGTGCCGCGCCGGAAGAGCCACCGGAAAAAATTCCCTCTTCCTTCACCAAACGACGCGCCCACAAAAACGATTCTTTATCATTGACTTGGACCACATCGTCAATCAGTGAAAGGTCCAATGTGGACGGCAGAAAATCCTCCCCGAAGCCTTCCACCTTATATGGGGAAGCCTCGGCACCTTCTGGAATCCTGCCGCCGTTTTTCCATGTTTCAAGCAGGATCGAACCAAGCGGATCCACACCGACGATGCGGATGTTCGGATTCTTTTCTTTCAAGTAACGCGCCGTTCCGCTGATCGTCCCGCCGGTTCCCATGCACGCAACTAGATCCGTGATTTTCCCTTCAGTCTGTTTCCATATCTCCGGGCCGGTGGATAAATAATGGCTGCGCGGATTCTCGGCATTATGATATTGGTTTGCCAAAATTGCATTAGGGGTTTCAGCGACAATTCTTTTCGCAACACTATAATAAGACCGTGGATCATCCGGCTCGACAGCGGTCAGTGTAACGACCACGCGCGCACCGTGCGCGGAAAGCAGTTGGATTTTTTCCTGGCTCATCTTGTCCGGCAGAACGAAGACCGCTTTGTATCCCTTTTGCGCGCAAACGAGTGCCAGCCCCATGCCGGTATTGCCTGATGTAGATTCCACAACTGTCCCGCCGGGTTTAAGGCGACCGCTTCGCTCGGCCTCTTCGATCATATTGGTTGCAATGCGATCCTTGATGGAGCCGCCAGGATTAAAAAATTCCACCTTTGCATAAAGAGATGCAGGCAACTCACATCCGATCTTTGAAAGGCGAATGAGTGGGGTTCTTCCTATCGTCTGTAGGATATTATTGTAGACACGATTTTCCTCTGAAACCGGCAAAGTTATTTTTGACATGTTTTTTCTCTCCCAAAATTAATAGACAAAAACGGCTGTCTGCCAGTCGGAACAATTTCCCGGCAAAGCAAACGATGGGCGACAACTCGAAGGCCGTTGAGTAACGGCCTTCGAAAAATGCGGGGTCAACAAGCCCACCGTTTGCGGCAGTCAGCCGTTTATCTTTTGAAAAAGAGGCGGTGGGTTAGAGACCCCGCCCGATACACATGCAGTTCATCATCATTTTCATATCCTTACAGAAAACATAAATCAAGGTTATCTTATCGGAGGGACTACTATCCGATCCACAATCCTTCGACGCGTACCTGAAGGCTGTTGGCTGAGCGATTCAGGTAATTGACCAACCCGCTATGCCGCCATTGAAGCATGCACATGCGCGGCTGGAAGAAGTAACGCAGGCCAATCTTGATCTCGCAACGCGCTTCATTGATCAAGCCCTCATAGCCTTCAGCAATATAGTAGCCGAGGTCTTTGAAACCTTTCTGACGGGGATTCAACGGGCCGGTAACGCACCACACGATAACGCCAGTGCGTTTATCTACGCTCATGGCGACGCCGCAGTGTGTGATGGGACATCCGCAGGACATACCGAGCGGACGGCCAATGAGAATGTCACCGACTTGAATATCCATCTCGCGCGTGATGAGCGGATTGTGCGGCAGAATAATCTCGCGCGGACCGGGCTCTTCGGGGAAATGTTCGAGATAGAAATCGAACTCGCGGCCGAGGCTGTCACGGTACGGATTGCTCATGCCGGGAATAAACGAAGTCGCTGCGCCAGAAGCTGGAGCGCATACAGCGCAGGCTGCCATCTCGGGTTGAGCGTTCAGCGTTGGAACTGGGTTTGCCACAACCATATTTGACATTGGATTTGATGCAACAGTATTCGGCAACGGATTTGCTCGGTTCTCAGCGGCAACCTGACGCGCCTCGTATCGGTTATCTGATAAATAGATACAGCGTTTGATTAGGTCGGGACTATCTGGCAAGCGTGCGGCCAGTTCTTCGCAACTGCGCATACCGCACACGCCGCAGTCCAAGCCGGGCAGATCATCAACAGTATAAGATATAGGGGTAGCCATTTTTTCTCCTTTGGTTTTTATGCCGTCATGGCAAAACTACGCGACGTGACGGGATGTAAGCCGTCTACCAGCCGCGGTAAAACCTTTAAAAAGGTATCCACTTCCGAGTCCGTGTTGAAGCGGCCGAGTGTGATCCGCAGGGAACCGCGCGCCCGCACTGGGTCCATGCCCATTGCCATCAAAATATAGGAAGGTTGCCCGGCATTGTGCGAACTGCATGCGCTGCCGGTTGAGATTGCAATGCCTTCTTCGTTAAGTGCCAACATCAAATGGATGGCTTCGCCTTCCTGACCCGCAAAGCCGAGGCAGATATGCCCGGGCAAGCGCTTGTAGCGATGGCCGATAAGATAAGCGTTCGATATTTTTTCGGTGATTGTGCCGATAATTCGGTCGCGCAATCTGACGAGACGGCTGGCCTCTTCATTCATTTCGGCCCCGGCAATTTCTGCCGCTTTCCCAAGCCCGGCAATGGCCGCGACATTTTCAGTGGCAGAACGCAGACCGCGTTCCTGTCCGCCGCCATAGACCAGCGGTTCGATCTTGACGCCCTGACGAATGTAGAGCGCGCCGATTCCTTTCGGTCCGTGCAGCTTGTGTCCCGAAAGCGAGAGCAAGTCGATGGGCATGGTATCCATGTGCAGAGGGATTTTGCCAACCGCTTGTACCGCGTCGGTATGGAATAAGGCGCCGTGCGCTTTGGTGATTTTTGCAAGTTCAGCGATGGGTTGCAAAGTGCCGACCACATTATTGGCGGCCATCACCGAGACGATGCGCGTGTTGGGTCTTAATGCTTGCTTGAGCGACTCTGGGTCAACGATGCCTTCGGATGTCACCGGCAGATAACTGATGGCGTAGCCAAGTTTCTCAAGGTGCTTGCAGGTTTCCAAAATCGCTGGATGTTCAAACGACGAAGTAATGATGTGGCAGTCCTGCGGCTTGTACTTCGCGGCCACACCGATCAGCACCATATTATCCCCCTCGGTACCGCTGGCGGTGAAGGTGATTTCATCGGGGCTGGCGTGGAACAGGTCGGCTACCTGGCGACGGCCTTCATCAATGGTTTCCTTGGCTTGCTGTCCGGCCCAATGCAAACTGGATGGGTTGCCGAAGTTTACGCCATAGCACGGGAGCATCGCTGCGACAACGCGCGGGTCGAGCGGGGTGGTGGCCGAGTGGTCGAAATAGATTTGGTCCATGTTACTCTCCGCGGTAGAAGTTCTGATTTTCCAGCGAACGTACAACCCCGAAGTGTGCCTGCCAACCGATTTCCTTTTTCCCGACGCAGATCGTGCATGTGCCGACCGGCGGGTTGCCGCGCAGCAACATCTTTTCCCAAGTGTCGGGCTGGTTGTGCAGGAAATCCACCAGTGGGTCAATGCCGATGCCGTATAAGGCGTTCACTTCGCGGACCTTGACGTTGGGCGCCACATCCTGAATGCGCGAGCGGAAGACTTCGCGCTCGGCTTGCGAGACGCGGTCGATCTTGGTAACAACAGCTACATCCGCCAGGGAAAGCATAGGCCCGATCTTGAGCGGTAGATTTGTACCGCTGGTGGCTTCGATCACGATCATGCCCAAGCCTCCGTCAACGTATGGAGAACAGCGTAAACATAAACCGGCAGTTTCCACCAGTAGAATATTCGCCCCGGCTTTTTCTGCCCATTGCAGGGCATCGCCAAGCACCATGACGTTACAGTGATCAGGGCATAACTCGCCCGAGTAGATTTTACGGGTCGGTATGCCAAATTCTTTGGCGAAGATTTCATCTTCTTCGGCAAATTGAACGTCAACTTTCAAGAAGGCGACGCGGTCGCCTGCAGCCTGTAGTTTGCGGATCATGTGACGCAGGACAGAACTTTTGCCCGTTGTGGCTGGGCCAGCGCAAATTGCGAGTTTCATGCTAATCCTTCCAGTTCGTGGGTGGTCAGTCGTTCGCCGAAGCGGATCTTGTCGCGCATGGCGGAAAGTAAATCATCCAGCTTGCTGACCTTGTGAGAGAACAGGCGTTCCTCTTCATTGGTATACAAAACCTTGGTGACGGAACCGCCTTGCATCACAATGCGATAGTCCGAGAGCAGGGCAATGCGCGGGTCATGAGTCACAAAGATGAAAATCTTGCGATAGGCGCGCAGGAGTTCCAAGGCGCGCGAACGGTTAATGCCAGCGTTCTCAACTTCGTCCAGCAAGACGATGGGAGTGTCGCAGATGATGGTGGCGTCAGCAATCAATAGGGCGCGCGTCTGACCACCCGAGAGCTCGGTCATACGGCTGTTGAGCACGATGGGCTCGCCTGTGAGTTGATTGGCGAAATCCAGCGTCTTCTGGATCATTTCATCAATCTGATCCTTCTTTACCGCCCGGATGCCTGCGTGTGCGGTCAGGAAGTCAACCACTGGCAGGTCGGATAGGAAAGTGGTGTGTTGGGTAATGAGCGCGATTGGATTCATGGCAGGGTTGTCGCGATACTCCAGCGGAGGGTGTTCGCCGTTGATCAGCACCCGGCGTCCGGTTTGGGTATTGGCATTCGCAAACAGCTCGAGATCGTTGATGAGCGTAGTTTTGCCCGATCCGGTCGGGCCGACAATACTCACGACATCGCCCATTTTCAGGTCAATGCGTTCCACGGCTTCGGGGATGCCTGAACGGCTTTTCCCGCCCAGGATGGTGATGGTATCGATCATTTTTACTCCTTTGTGATTTGGATGGATAATGCCAATATATAAGTTACTCTATTGATTTAATCATATATTGCGATAAAAAAATTAGATCAAATCGGCAAGAGTGGTTTTTTCCAACCGAGCAACAATTTGTTCCTGAAGTCCAATGAATAAATCGGTTAATTTTTGTTCTTGTTCCATCGGAGCCGGCTCGTAGCCTTTTTCGCTGACCGGTTCCAGTGGGGCGAGGGCGCCGTCAAAAAGGCGAATAATCTCTGCGGCGGAAATTTTATCCGCTGTTTTTGCGAGCCGGAAGTTTCCCTGAGAGCGGCGTAAATATTTGGCATCTACGAGCACAGCCAGCAATTCATCCGAGGTTGCGGATGGGATTTGCAGGGAGTTGCAGATTGCCTTGGATGTGGTTCCTGAATCCGATTTTCTTGCGATCTGGATAAGAGCGAGCAGGGCGTATTCGCAGCGCAGGGATAGTTTCATACGTTTTATGACTAACTCAATAGGGATTATAGCGAAAATTCCTTTTTTGTCAATACTCATCTGGTGAATTATGATATTTGATATAGAAATAAATGACATTGATCAATTAACATAAAAACCGCCCCATGACGAGGCGGTAGTGTCTTATATGGAAAAAGACTTTCAGGGTATTAAAAGCAACGTCTATTTCATCACATCTGCGATGGTAGTCTTCTCCAGTTTCTGAGAAGTGTAATCGCGAATATCCTTGAAGACCTTGGTTAATTTTTTCTCTTTTTCAATCGGTGTGTGTTCATAAAAATTCTCACTCACCGACTCGGTGGGAGCGAGGGCGCCATCGAAGAGGCGAATCACTTCTGCTAGTGTGATCTGATCCGGTGCTTTGGCCAGGGCGTAGCCTCCATGTTGCCCTTTGACGCTGTGAAGAAAGTGGGCGCGTTTCAATGCCAGCATCAATTGCTCGAGAAATTTGGGTGGAATTTCTTGAGCGTTTGCAATGATCTCAATGGAGATAAAGCCTGTGTCTTTATGGCGTGCCAGATAGACCAGGGCCAGAAGCGCATATTCACTACGGGTTGTCAGTTTCATAAATCCTACTCTTCAAATTTATCCTATCGGAAGTATAGTAGAAAAACAGGATGTGTCAAGTTATTTAATCATTGGTTTGTCGTTTCTTATGCATACCATGATGTTTTGAAAGGTAAAAATCAGCTTGTCAAAAGTATTGACACATTTCATATCCGTAGTAGAATACCGCCCAATATGTTTAGAGATAAAGCAAGTATCTTGATGGAGGCCCGCTCTAAGCGCATGCCCAACTTTGCAACTTCGGTTGTCGGGTTTGGGCTTGTTCCGGTTAAACAAAAAATAGATTAGATAAAATGTTGCCATAGTTCCGTTTATCTATCTGTATGCCGCCAAGACGCTCCCCGACAACGGGAAGCGTCTTTTTATTTTAATTCAAATTGGAGATTGGATCATGGTAGAAATTTTGGATACTACATTGCGTGAAGGCGAACAGACTCCTTACGTCAACTTTACGGTTGATGAAAAGGTCGAGATCGCGCGCCTGCTCGATCAAATCGGCGTGGACATGATCGAAGCGGGCGATCCTTCTGTTTCGCCAAATGTGGCGAAGGCGATTGAGCGCATCGCATCACTTGGACTTCAGGCCGAGATCGTCGCCCATTCCATTGCGTCGCGCTCAGGCATTGACCATGCCAAAGCCTGCGGCGCGGATCGCGTTGCCATTTTCTATGCCACATCCCAAATCCATTTGGACGCGAAATTGCACAAGACTCATGATGAAGCCGTTGCCATCATTTGTGAGCACATCGCCTACGCTCGCAGTCTCGGACTGAAAGTTCGTTACACGCCTGAAGACGCCACCCGCACTAACTTTGATTTTCTGGTGCGCGTGTGCAACGCAGCCATCGAAGCTGGAGCGGATCGCATCAGTTTTGCGGATACGCTCGGTATCATGCAGCCGCATAACTTTTATGAACGTGTCTGTGAATTACGCGAACGCCTGCTTCCATGCAAAATAGATTTGCACTGTCACGACGATTATGGTCTGGCATTGGCGAATGCCATGGCGGGAATCCGTGCGGGTGCGGACTGTATCCATACGACGGTCAATGGGATGGGTGAGCGGACCGGTATTCCCGATTTGGCAGAAACCATTATCGCGTTCCACAATCTGGAGGGAATCACAAAATTCAATATTCAACCATTAATGAACATATCGAGTTATCTCGAAAAAGTCTCCGGGTTTTTTCTTGCACCGAATAAACCCATCACCGGACAAAATGCGTTCAGCCATAAGAGCGGCGTGCATACGAATGGAATTCTAAAAGACCCGCGCACGTATGAACCGTTCGACCCGGCTTTGCTTGGACGTGAACGCAGAATCGTGATTGACAAATATACCGGCAAAAGCGCTGTGTTAGCCCGCCTTGCAGAGTACGGGATCGAAGTGAACGCATCGGAGTTGGATGTGATCGTCTCGCGCATCAAGAGCTTGGGTGACCAGCGTAAGCAACTCTTCGACACGGACATCATCGAGATTGCCGAACTGGTGACGGGACGCGTGATTGATGTGATCCCGCACGACATCAGTGCACTGGTGATGGTGGAAGTGGAGTCTCAGGTATATACGTCGTCGGTGGTGCGCCGCGTACGTGGATTTGCCAATGTGAGCAACGTATACGAGATCACCGGCGATTACGACGTCAGCGCGTTTGTTAATGTGGAAAATGTCATGGCGTTGAATAATCTAATCGAGGAAATTCGCAATGTGCCGGGTGTGAAGCGCACCGAGACTCGTCTGGTGTTGAAAAAATATCCGGCCAATGGAAATGGTAAATCTTAATCATAAAGGAGAGATTTATGGGAACACTTGTTGAAGAGATTTTTTCTAGAAAAGCCGAAAGGCAGGTAAAGGCCGGAGAGATCGTATTGCTGGATGTGGATTACATCATGAGCCACGACAATACGACTCCGCTGGCGATCAAGGCCTTTCGCGAAATCGGCAAACCCATCCGTGATAAGAATCGCATTGTGATTTATTTCGACCATGCCTATCCGGCTCCAAATGTGATGGCTGCCGAAAATCATAGAAAGATTTTGGATTTTGTTAAGGAACAGGGACTCCCGCATTTATACAAGCAAGGAGTCTGTCATCAGGTGATGATTGAGGAAGGATATGTCACGCCCGGTTCCATCGTCATCGGCGCGGACTCGCACTCGAACACCTACGGATCAATGGGTGCATTCGGTGCGGGTTTTGGTTCCACTGAAATTGCTGTAGCGTGGGTAACGGGCAAATGCTGGTTCAAAGTGCCGGAGACGATTCGTATTGAATTGCATGGCCATGCGCAGCCTGGTGTGTATTCCAAGGACGTGATGATTTATATTGCGGGCTTGCTCGGCATGGACGGTGGAACATATCGCTCCGTGGAATTCGGCGGCGAATATATTGACAACTTGCCGGTGCATGAACGCATCGTCCTCCCGAACATGTCCACCGAGATTGGAGCGAAGTGCGGCTTGATTGCGGCGGATGAGGTGACAATCAACTTCCTTGAAAGCGAGACACCGGCCAAGGGTCCGTTCGAACGAATCGTGCCGGTCCATCCGCATTATGAGCGCGTGATCGAGATCGATGTATCGACGATTGTCCCGCAGGTTGCATGTCCTCCCGATGTGGATAACGCCAAGCCATTGCAGGAAGTCGAAGGTCTCGAAGTGCACGAAGTTTATATCGGCACCTGCACCAATGCGCGTTATGAAGATATCGAAATCGTGGCGAAGATTCTCAAAGGGAAAAAAGTTGATCCGTTCACGCGCGTGATTGTCACACCGGTCAGCGATCGGATCTATAAGAAAGCACTGCAAAACGGTTTGATTGAGATCCTGATGAATGCGGGTTGTACCGTAACTGCAACCGGATGCGGCGCGTGCATCGGACGTCACGGCGGAATTCTGGCCGCCGGTGAACGCGCACTGACAACGATGAACCGAAACTTTATTGGACGGATGGGCAGTCCGCAGTCCGAGATTTATCTTGCCAGCCCGGCTACAGCCGCGGCCACCGCGTTGAATGGTCGCATTACTGACCCGCGTGGGTATTTGGAAAATCTTTAAACACAAACTACACAATAGGAGAACCTTATGGGAAAAGCTTGGAAGTTTGGAGAGAACCTGAACACGGATGAAATCATCCCGGGTCGTTTCAACATCACCATTGACCCGCTTGAACTGGCAAAGAATGTCTTTTGCGAAATCAAGCCGGAATATGCAAAGAATGTCAAACCCGGCGATGTGATTGTCGGCGGACAAAACTTTGGTTGCGGTTCGTCGCGTGAACATGCGCCGATTGCCATCAAGGGCTCGCAAGCCAAGTGCGTGATTGCGCCGTCGTATGCGCGCATCTTTTTTCGCAACGCCATCAATATCGGTCTGCCGATTCTGGAATGTCCCGAAGCGGTGAACGACATCGAAGAAGGAAATGATGTGGATGTGGATTTGGCAACAGGCCGGATCACGAACATCACCAAAGATCATGTTTATCAAGCGCGCCCACTACCTGATTTTGTTTTGAAGATCGCGGACGCAGGCGGCATTGTAAATTTCCTGAAAGAACATGATATTCAGGAACTGATGTCATGACGAGATATAAGATTTGTCTTTTGCCCGGTGATGGCATTGGATCCGAAGTGATTGATTGCGCGGTGCAAGTCCTGCGTGCTCTTCCGCTCGAATGGGATTTCATCGTAGGCGGCATTGGCTACGCTGAATATCAGCGCGGGGGCTCACCTCTGCCTGAGGAAACTTTGCAAAAGATTCGTAGTGCAGATGCGACTTTGTTTGGAGCGGTGACTACACCGCCTAATATCCCGAATTATTTCTCGCCCGTTGTCCGGATGCGGCAATCGCTTGACCTTTATGCGAACCTGCGCCCATGCCGTTCGATCCCGCATCAATCTTCGCGTCCAGGCATTGACTTTATGATGGTGCGCGAAAACACCGAGGGACTCTATTCAGGCATTGAGCGCCTTGAAGATAATGGCGAGCGCGCAATCACTGAGCGAGTCATTACGCGACGCGGCTCGGAACGGATTATCCGCAAAGCTTTTGAGCTTGCGCGTCAAACTGGACGCAAAACCGTCCATGTGGTTCATAAAGCGAATGTTCTTCGCCAAACCTGTGGATTGTTTCGTTCCGTTGCACTTGAGATTGCAAAGGATTATCCAGACATTACTCTTCTCGAAATGCTGGTGGATACTTGTGCGATGGAATTGGTCCGCGCACCGGAGCAATTCGAAGTCATTGTCACTACCAATCTGTTTGGCGATATCTTGAGCGACGAAGCCTGCATGTTTGTGGGCGGATTGGGTGTAGCGGCGTCAGGAAACATCGGCGCCGACGCAGCGGTGTTCGAACCGGTTCATGGCAGCGCGCCAAATCTGGTTGGTACCGGAAAAGCCAATCCCACTGCGACAATTCTGGCATCCGCCATGATGTTGGATTATCTCGGCGAGTCGCATCATGCGAATTCTCTTCGACAAGCAGTGGAGAATTGTATTGCGGCTGGACAAACCACCTCAGACTTGGGCGGTGAATTGACGACGAGCCAAATGACTAATTCAGTCATTGCGGCTCTTGAATTAAGCCTCGAAAGGAAATAACATGACTCGTCTCGGATTTCTCATGACGCGTTTGCGTCCCGAAGAAAAACTCCTACTTGAAGAATTGGATCATCGTCCCAACGTCGAGGTCGTTCGCATTCTCGACGGCGAACATTTCTTTGACATTTCGCAATTGCCGCAGGAAGTTGATCTCGTCTTTGAACGTTCGATCTCCTACTCGCGCGGACTTTACATCTCGCGTATTTTTGAAGCGCATAATGTGCCGGTTATAAATCCATCCATTCTTGCGGAGCGATGTGGCGACAAATATGTCACAAGCCAGATTTTGGTCAAGGACAATATTCCGACTCCGCGCGTGTTCATGGCTTTTGACGAATCGTCCGCGCTCGCAGCCATCGAAGCCATCGGATATCCATGTGTGCTCAAACCGGTGGTCGGTTCGTGGGGACGTTTGCTTGCTCTGGTCGAGAATCGATCCGATGCAGAATCGTTTATCGAACATAAAGCGGCGTTGGGCATCAACCATCAAGTATTTTACATTCAAGAATATGTAAATAAACCGGGACGCGATATTCGCGCTTTCGTCATCGGCGAAGAACCGATCTGCGCGATCTATCGCACCTCCGAAAGTTGGATCACCAACACGGCGCGCGGCGGCATCGCTTCGAATTGTCCATTGACGCCGGAACTGATTGACATCTGTCAGCGAACGGCGCGTGCGGTCGGATGCGGCATGCTGGCGATCGATGTGTTCGAGACCGCTGACGGCTTGGTTGTGAACGAAGTGAATCACACCATGGAATTTCGGAACAGCATCACCACCACCGGAGTCAACATTCCGTCGCTGATGGTGGACTATGTTTTATTGCAAGCCCGCGCATAATCGCAACCAGGAGATTTCAAGATGAGCACATGAAAACAGATTGAAAATCGGGCTTGGACGTATCGAGAGATTCGGTATTGACACATCTTGGATTGGTAGTAGAATACCGCCCAATATGTTCAGCTTGTTTGCATTGCCGCGTTCCCGTCGTCCGCAGCCCACTTCTCTTCGAGAAGGTCGGGACCTTTTGGTTTGGATGACGGAACGATAAACGCATGGTACGCTGACACACGCATTCATCAACCAAAACAGCCCTCCTTCTTGGAGGGCTGTTTTTATTTTCATTTGATAAGGAGAAGTCATGAAAGACAAACCAAAACCGCAAGTCAAGAAAGTGGTGCTCGCTTATTCCGGCGGAACTCGATACCTCGGTCATCGTGCCGTGGCTGAAGGAGAACTATGGCTGTGAAGTCGTCTGCTTTTGCGCCAACGTTGGTCAGGGCGATGAAGATTTGCGCGGCCTCGAACAGAAGGCTATCAAGAGCGGCGCCAGTCAATGCATCATCCATGACATGAAGGAAGAGTTCGCTTCGGAATATCTTTTTCCGATGCTGAAAGCGGGAGCTGTATATGAGCACAAGTATTTATTGGGCACATCCGCGGCGCGGCCGCTGATTGCCAAGCATCTTGTGGATGTGGCGCACGAAGTCGGCGCGGACGCGGTGGCGCATGGCGCGACCGGTAAAGGCAACGATCAGGTTCGTTTTGAACTCACTGTCATGGCGCTTGATCCGCGGCTCAAGATTATTGCTCCGTGGCGCGAATGGGAAATCCGCTCGCGCGAAGATGCGATTGCCTATGCCGCCAAACACAAAGTGCCGGTCACCGCTACGATCAAATCCATCTACAGCCGCGATTCGAATCTGTGGCACATTTCGCACGAAGGCGGCTTGCTCGAAGATCCGTGGAATGAACCGGAAGAGTCGATGTACCAGATCAGCACCTCGCCGGAGAACGCGCCTGATGAACCTGAATATATCGAGATCGAATTTGAGAGCGGCACACCGGTGGCAGTCAACGGCGAGAAACTTTCAGCCGCAAAAATTGTCGAACGGCTCAATGCGGTCGGCGGCGCGCACGGCATCGGCCGCGTCGACCTCGTTGAGAATCGACTCGTCGGCATGAAGTCGCATGGCGTCTATGAAACGCCGGGCGGAACGATTCTGCTCTTTGCCCATCGCGAACTTGAATCGCTCATCCTCGACCGTGAGACGATGCACTTTAAGGAAATGGTCGCGGTCAAATACACCGAACTCATCTACAACGGTTTGTGGTTCACGCCCCTGCGCGAAGCGATTGATGCCTTTGTCAACGCCACGCAAGGTCCGGTCACCGGCATGGTTCGTTTGAAGCTTTACAAAGGCAACATTATCTCCGCGGGTCGCAAGTCGCCGTTCAGTTTGTACCGCGAAGATTTCGCAACCTTTGGCGAGGAGGATGTTTACGATCAGAGTCACGCCGAGGGCTTCATTCGCTTATTCGGTCTGTCACTAAAAGTCCGCGCCTTGAATGGGTTGCCCGTCTCCGGCCTCGACATGCCCAAGCCAGATTATTCACGGTTCAAGAGAGATTAGCATGACGATGTTGTGGGGCGGACGCTTCGCCCAAAAGCTTGACGCTGCGGCCTGGGACTTGAATTCCTCCTTGCCAGTTGATCAGCGCATGGCAATTCAGGATGTGGATGGTTCATTGGCGTGGGCGGATGCTTTGCATCAAGCAAAGATTCTATCGGATGAAGAACACGCTCAGATCGCCCTTGGGCTGGCGATCATCAAAGAAGAATTCACGAGCGGAAAGTTTTCCTTCGTGCCCTCCGACGAAGATATTCACACTGCCGTCGAGCGCCGCCTCACCGAGTTGATTGGCGCAACTGCCGGCAAATTTCACACCGGCCGCTCGCGTAATGATCAAGTCGCAACCGATTTTAGGTTGTGGATGCTTCAAGCCATTCCTGCTTTGGACGCGGCGTTGAACGATTTGCAATTGGCATTGATTGAACGATCAGAAGATGCGCATGAAATTCTGATGCCTGGTTACACTCATCTGCAACGCGCACAGCCGATTCTGCTTGCGCATTGGTGGCTGAGTCATTTCTGGCCGCTTCAACGCGACCGCGAACGTCTTGTTGATCTGATCAAGCGTGTTTCCGTTTTGCCGCTGGGCTCGGGTGCGTTGGCAGGAACGCCAATTGCTGTTGACAGACCTGCATTAGCTCAGTCACTTGGCTTTGCAGATGTTTCTCAAAACAGTATGGATGCTGTTTCAGACCGCGATTTCGCCGCCGAGTTCTTATTCTGTGCCACGATGGTTGGAATCCACTTGAGCAAACTTTCCGAACAAATCGTTTTGTATACCAGCGCGGAGTTTGGATTCTTGGAGCTGTCTGATTCGTTTTCAACCGGTTCAAGCCTGATGCCGCAGAAAAAGAATCCGGATGTGTTCGAGCTGACACGCGGCAAAGCGGGAACGATAATCGGTTTGCTGACCGGCTTGCTTGCAACGTTAAAAGGCTTGCCGTCCACATACGATAAAGATCTGCAGGAAGATAAAGGATCCGTCTTTCAAGTCACAGATATCTTGCTTGCGATTCTGCCTGTTATCACTGGCGCGTTGAGGACGATCATTGTCAAGCCCGAACGAATGCGCGCTGCAATTGATTTGTTCATGATGGCAACTGACTTGGCAGATTATCTCGTTAGCAAAGGAATCCCTTTTCGCGAGACGCACGTAATTGCAGGAAAAGCCGTCCGTGCCGCGTTGGAGAAAAAAATCGGATTGGATGAATTGCCGCTCAAAGCGTATCAGACTCTAAGTCCCGCGTTTGAAGCGGATGTGTTTCAAGTTTTCGATCCGATGAAATCTGTCGAAAAAAGAAATGCGATTGGTGGAACGAGTCCCCAATCTGTCAAAAAACAAATTCAATTAGCAAAATCAAAAATCAAAGGAGAATAAATCATGTCTACTGTTACTTGTCCCGAATGTGACGCGCAGGTTACGCTTGAAGCTGGAACCGAAGTCGGCGAGATCATTGTCTGTCCCGATTGCGGCGTGGATTTGGAAGTGACCGCGCTCGACCCCGCCTCAGTGCAACTCGCGCCGATGGAGCAGGAAGATTGGGGCGAATAAATTTCGAGAAGAATATGCAAAGAAGATTGAAGATTGGCGTTTTGTGTTCGCGCATACGCGTGGAGGAGAAATGGATCTTCGCCTCGCTTGAAAAGCGCGGCATTGATTTTGATCGCCTCGATGATCGCACGATAAGTTTTGATCTTGATGATGCATCGTCTTGGCATCCATATGATGCGGTGTTGGAGCGAAGCATCAGTTATACGAGCGGACTCTATGCGTTGCGAATCCTGAATGCGTTCGGCGTGCCGACCGTAAACACTGTGGCGGTGGCTGAAGCATGTGGAGATAAATTGACGACCAGCACGTTGCTTATGAAAGCCGGTTTGCCGCAACCGCGCAACGTTGTGGCATTTACGCCGGAGTCGGCTTTGGACGCGTTGGAGAAACTTGGCTATCCGGTGGTCGTCAAACCGGTGGTCGGTTCGTGGGGACGGTTGCTCGCAAAGATCAACGACCGCGACGCGGCTGAAGCAATCTTCGAACATAAAGCCACGCTTGGTTCAACTCAGCATCAAGTCTTCTATATTCAAGAATACATCGAGAAGCCCGGACGGGATATTCGTGCAGTGGTGATCGGCGAGCGCGTGTTGACCGCTATGTATCGCACCTCGCCGCATTGGATCACAAACACCGCGCGCGGCGGTGAGGGCGAGCTATGTCCGGTTACGCCTGAGATCGAGAACTTGTGTTTGAAAGCCGCACATGCGGTTGGCGGCGGCGTGCTGGCGATTGATTTGATCGAACATCCTCAGCGCGGATTTCTGATTAACGAGGTCAATCACACAATGGAATTTCATACACTTCAGCCTTTGAGCGGAATTGACATCGCCGGTGAGATCGTGGATTACGCTGTCAACGTTGCAAGCCAGGAGGTCGTACAATGACAGCCGCATCCATCATTGGTGGTTCCGGTTATGGCGGCGGCGAGGCGCTGCGCCTTTTGCTCAATCATCCAAATGTGGAAATCAAGCAAGTTACCTCGCGCTCGCACATGGGTGAGTTTGTCTATCAAGTGCACCCCAATCTGCGAAAACGGACTCAACTCAAGTTCAGCGATCCTTCGCAACTCGAACCGGTTGATGTGCTTTTCCTTGCCCAGCCGCACGGACAGGCGCAACACCATATTGACCAACACGCAAAACTGGCAATGAAAATCGTAGACCTCGCGGCGGACTTCCGTCTGCGCGATGCGGCGGTTTACGAAAAATGGTATGGCGAGAAACATGCCGCGCCTGAATGGCTTAGCAAATTTGTTTATGGTTTGCCCGAACTTCATCGCGCGGAGCTTGCTGCGGCAAATTACGTCAGTGGTGTGGGATGCAACGCAACAGCGAGTAATCTTGCTTTGCTGCCGCTGGTCAAGGCCGATTTGATTGAGAAGGACGCATCGATCATCATTGAGATCAAAGTCGGATCATCGGAAGGAGGTGCGGAAGGTAATCCCGCTTCACACCACCCGGAGCGGGCTTCCGTGATACGGACCTTCTCTCCCTTTGGGCATCGTCACACAGCCGAAGTGATTCAAGAAATGGGTGTGACGAATGTCTCGCTCACTATGACTTCCGTGGATTTGGTGCGCGGCGTGTTGGCAACCGTACATGCAAAAGTCAAAACCGGTGTCACGACAAAAGATTTATGGAAAGCATATCGCAGCGCGGCGAATGAAAATCCATTTATTCGAATCGTTAAGGAGCAACGCGGAATCTATCGCGTGCCTGAACCAAAAATCTTGGCTGGCTCGAATTATGCCGATCTCGGCTTTGACCTTGATGAAAGCAATGGTCATGTCGTATCGATGTGCGCGATTGACAACTTAATGAAAGGCGCGGCAGGCTCTGCGGTGCAATGTATGAACTTGATGATGGGCTGGGATGAAACACTGGGCTTGGAGTTCGCGGGCTTGCATCCCATTTAACATGTCATTGCGAGGAGCCGCATAGCGGCGACGTGGCAATCTCATGTTCTCAATGGAGAATTTAATGACTCAATCAATCATTGTTGTCAAACTCGGCGGCACAGATGGAGTGGACTTTTCCGCCATATGCAAAGACGCCGCGGAATTATTGAAACAGAACAATCAACTTGTCTTTGTGCACGGCGGTTCAGCAGAAGCAAATTCGCTGGGCGCGGCCCTGGGCGCACCGCCGAAATTTATTACCTCGCCATCGGGATATACCTCGCGCTACACGGATCGCAAGACATTAGAAATTTTTGCAATGGCGGTCAACGGAAAAATCAACACATTGCTGGTCGAGCAATTGCAGATGTTGGGAATCAATGCGCTAGGTTTGAGCGGCTTGGATGGAAAGCTGATGCAAGCCACACGCAAAGATTCCATTCAAAGCATCGAGAACGGCAAACGCAAAATCATTCGCGATGATTACACCGGGAAGATCGAATGTGTCAATGCAGAGTTGTTGAATACTTTGCTCGCAGGCCGATATTTGCCAGTGATTGCGCCGATGGCAGTCAGCGAAAAGGGCGAAGCCTTGAATGTAGATGGAGATCGCGCTGCGGCAATGGTATCGTCTGCGTTGAAGGCAGATGCATTGATCTTGCTCACGGCAGTTCCAGGATTGATGAAAAACTTTCCCGATGAATCAACAATTATTCAACATTTGACGCAGAGTCAATTATCAGACGCGCTCGAAGCCGCACAGGGTCGGATGAAGAAAAAAGTCCTGGGCGCGGAAGAAGCGCTCAAGGGCGGCGTGAAGCGGGTCGTCATCGCCGATGGGCGAATCCAAAATCCAATCTCAAATGCCTTAGAAGGTAAAGGAACAGTTATCCAATGAACACACAGCAGATTATTGATATCGAAAACAAACATACCTCGGGAACCTATGCCAAACAACCGCTGGTTATCGTGCGCGGACAAGGCGCATTGTTGTTCGATGCGGATGGCGTGGAGTATCTCGATTGCTCGTCGGGACACGGCGTTGCCAATCTCGGTCACGCACACCCGAAAGTGGCGGAGGCGATTTACAAGCAGGCGAATACGCTCATCACTTTGTTCGAGTCGTTTCCAAATGATCAACGCGCAATGCTGATGCAGAAAATTACTTTGCTGGTGGATGGATTGGATCGCGTCTTCTTTTGTAACTCGGGAACAGAAGCAGTGGAAGCCGCGTTGAAATTTTCCCGCATCTCCACCGGACGAAAGAATGTGGTCGCCGCCATGCGGGCTTTTCATGGCCGGACGTTTGGTTCGCTCTCCGCGACTTTCAACAAAAAATATCGCGAAGGATTCGAACCATTGGTTCCGGGATTCAGTCATGTGGCATATAACAACATTGAAGCGTTAGACAAAGCCGTAACGAATGAAACTGCCGCCGTGATCTTGGAAATGGTGCAAGGCGAGGGCGGTGTGTATCCTGCAAACGCGGAATATGTCAAAGCCGCGCGCCGAATCTGCGATGCGCGCGGCGCCCTCTTCATCGTGGATGAAATCCAAACCGGCTTTGGTCGTACGGGCAAGATGTTCGCGGTTCAACACTTTGGAGTTACGCCTGACATGTTAACGTGTGCCAAGTCATTGGCTGGCGGTTTGCCGATGGGCGCGGTGTTGATTGGACATAATGTAAAGAATCTGACGCCCGGCGTCCATGGTTCGACTTTTGGCGGGAATCCGCTGGCATGCGCCGCGGCAGTTGCGGCGTTGACTGCAATCGAGGAGGAAGATTTAGCGGGTCAAGCCGCGGCGAAGGGCAAATATTTGATGGATAAGTTGAAACAAATCCAATCCCCGAACATTCGCGAAGTGCGCGGCATGGGTTTGATGGTTGGCATCGAGATGAAACAAAAAGTTGTGCCCTATATCCGGGAATTGCAGGATCTGCATATCATCGCCTTGAACGCGGGTATGACGGTGGTCCGCTTGTTGCCGCCACTGGTGATTACTTACGAACAACTCGATCATCTGGTGGATGTGTTGTCAGAAGTCTTAACCAAGAATCTGGTGAGCGAAGAAAATTCGTAATGGCAGACGCAGATTTTTCAACATTAGTTGGTCTGGTCTCACAATATAGCCCATCGGGCCAAGAACGCGGCGCGGTGGAATGGCTTGTGGCGCGGATGAAGGCTCTTGGCTATCCCAAGGCATTTATCGATGATGCCGGAAACGCAGTTGGAATCATGGGAGACGGTCCCAAGCAGCTTGTGTTATTGGGTCATATTGACACCGTGCCCGGAAAAATTAATGTTCATGAGCATAATGGAGTTCTTTACGGGCGCGGCTCGGTGGATGCAAAAGGGCCGCTGGCATGTTTTGTGGATGCAGTGGCAAATGTCGGCGCGGTGGATGGATTTCAATTCATCGTTATCGGTGCAGTGGAAGAAGAACGTAATTCAGAAGGTGCGCGATTTGTAGTGGACCAATACAAGCCAGACTTTGCTATCATCGGTGAGCCGAATCGCTGGGATCGAATCGCGTTAGGTTATAAAGGCAGCGCGTGGGCAAATGTGACGGTCAAGCGCGAGCAGATGCACACGGCGAGCGGTGAGGAGACAGCTTGTGAATTTGCGATTGGGTTATGGCTGAAAATTAAAGCCTACGCGGATTCGTTCAATCAAGAGAAACAAAAAGCGTTTGATAAACTATTGCTTACATTGCGCGGCATGGATTCTGACTCGAATGAATTTGAACAGTGGGCACGATTGAGAGTCGGCGTGCGATTGCCTATGGATGTTTCTCCGAAAGATTGGTATGCAAAGTTGAATGAAATAACAATTGACAGTCACTTTGGAAGTGACTGTCAATTGATCATTGAGCCAAGGGGCTTCGCCATCCCTGCTTGGGAATGTGAGAAGAATACTTCGCTGGTACGCGCATTCTTAAACGGAATCCGCTCACAGGGCGGAGAGCCGTGCTTCGTCTATAAAACTGGGACGGCTGATTTGAACATCGTCGCGCCGATTTGGAAATGCCCTGCGTTGGTGTATGGTCCTGGTGATTTAAATCTCGATCACACGCCGAACGAGCACATCGAGCTGGAAGAATATTCGAAGGCGGTCAAGGTTTTGAGCGCAATGTTAAAGAAATTGGTGCGCTAAAAATTGGTGCGAGTTGAGCCGCGCGGAATTTCGTTTGGATCGTAAGGCGTGACTTGATAGACGTAGTAGTTCAGCCAGTTTGCGAACAATAGGCTTGAGTGTCCGCGCCAGCGCACTTGAGGCGCTCGTGTCGGGTCATCGTTCGGGTAATAGTTTATAGGCACGTGGATCGGTAAACCTTTTTTGACATCGCGGTCGTACTCGGACTTCAGTGTGAGCGGATCGTATTCCGAATGGCCGGTGACGAAGATGTGGCGTCCATCTTTTGTAGCGGCGATATAAATTCCGGCTTGATCCGACTCAGCCAGGATTTGCAGTTCGCCGACTTTCTCGAGGTCGGCGCGGCGGATCTCGGTGTGACGCGAATGCGGAGCGAAAAAGATATCGTCGAAGCCGCGCAACAAGCTTTCGGTCGAGGAAAGGGTGCGATGCTCAAAGACGCCGAACATCTTGCGGGGCAGATCATACTTTGGGACGCCATAGCGATAAAAGAGTCCCGCTTGTGCTCCCCAGCAAATATACAGCGTGGATTCGACGTTCGTCTCAGCCCAATCCATGATGTGAGTCAATTCATCCCAGTAGTCCACTTCCTTGAATGGCATTTGCTCGACCGGCGCGCCCGTGATGATGAGGCCGTCGAATTTTTCATTACGGAGCGCGTCGAAGGTGACGTAATGATTGAGCAAATGCTCGGCATCCGTGTTTTTGGAATCATGCGTCGCGGTGTGAACGAGTGTGATGTCCACTTGCAGAGGAGAATTGCCAAGCAGGCGCAGCAGTTGAGTTTCAGTGGCAATCTTCGTGGGCATGAGATTCAGGATCGCCACGCGCAGAGGACGAATGTCCTGGTGGGTGGCGCGTTCTTCACCCATGATGAAAATGTTCTCATTTTCGAGGGTGGTGCGTGCGGGAAGTGTGGATGGAATTTTTACTGGCATATTCCAGCTTTCTCCCCTCTCCCATAACGGGAGAGGGGAAGAGGCAACGTGCTTACGCATTGAGCGCTTGATTGAGATCCCACAAAATATCATCAATATCTTCGAGACCGATGCTCAAGCGAATGAAGTCGGGGCTGACGCCTGCCGCGACTTGGTCTTCGGGGCTAAGCTGACTGTGTGTTGTCGTTGCGGGATGAATGGCAAGACTTTTTGCATCGCCGACGTTGGCGAGGTGGCTGAAGAGCTGCAGCTTCTCAATGAACTTCTTACCTGCCTCCACGCCACCTTTGATTCCGAAGCCGAGGATCGCGCCTGCACCTTTCGGCAGATACTTTTTGGCGCGTGCATAATCGGGATGACTCTTGAGGCCGGGATATTTCACCCAACTGACCTTTGGATGCTTCTCAAGGTATTCTGCAACCGCTTGCGCGTTCTGCACGTGACGTTCCATGCGCAGACTTAACGTCTCGATGCCTTGAATGGTCTGCCAACTATTGAACGGTGACTGGCAGGCACCAATGTCGCGCAGAACTTGCACGCGCGCTTTGATCGCAAATGGCGGCAGACCGGCTTCTTTCAAGTCGGCGTAGACCAGACCGTGATAGGAAGGATCAGGTGTGGTGAAATTTTCAAACTTGCCGCTCTTCCAATCGTAATTACCGCCATCTATGATGATGCCGCCGATGGTGGTGCCGTGTCCGCCGATGAATTTGGTAGTGCTGTGCACAATGATATGCGCGCCCCATTCAAACGGTCGAAAGAGATACGGCGTGGCGAAGGTATTATCAATCATCAACACCAGTTTGTGTTTCTTGGCGATGTCAGCCACTTCCTCATAGGGAAACACAGCGATATCCGGGTTGCCTAACGTTTCTCCATAAAGAATCTTGGTGTTGGGTTTGATCGCTTTTTCAAAATTCTTCGGATCGGTCGGGTCAACGAAAGTGACATCGATGCCAAGTCTCGGAAACGTGTATTGGAATTGGTTGTAGGTTCCGCCATACAAACGGCTCGATGACACAATGTGATCGCCCGCCTGGCACAAGGTAAAAATGGCTTGGGCTTGCGCGGCGTGACCCGAACTCGCGGCGAGCGCCGCGACGCCGCCTTCCAACGAAGCGAGGCGCTGTTCCAGCACATCGGTGGTCGGGTTCATGATGCGGGTGTAAATATTTCCCAACTCTTTGAGCGCGAATAAATTCGCGGCGTGTTCCGTGCTTTTGAACTGATAACTCGTGGTTTGATAAATCGGCACGGCACGGCTTCCCGTGGTTGGGTCGGGGCTGTAGCCCGCGTGTAACTGGCGGGTGGCAAAACCATATTGACGAACAGTTGATGCAGACATTGGACTCTCTCCTTGTATGAATTTACCCGCCTTTCAGAAGAGACATTATCCCTTTAGGGACAAAAATACCTCTTCTGAAAGTCAAGAAGAGGTACACGCGTATACCATCCTCTCATCTTCCAGTGATTGAATAGCAGTTGCTATTCTCTGTCGGAGTTGGCACCTTGACTTGCGTCAGGTTGCCGAGGCGTCATCGGGCCGTTCCCTCAGCCTCTCTGGATAAGAGCGAGTATTTAATTGGGCGGTTTATATCAAACGATTCATAAATTGTCAAGGGTTACAACAGATTCTCTTTTACCAATAACTCCGCATTATAAATGGATCCGCCTGCCGCGCCGCGGATGGTGTTATGCGATAACACGACGAACTTAAGACTCAATAGCGGATCGCGGCGGATGCGGCCAACCACGGTCGTCATGCCTTTGCCCGTTAAACGGTCGAGGCGCGGCTGAGGGCGATCCGCTTCTTCCCGCACCTCGATCACGGGTCGCGGCGACGAGGGCAAGTCGCGTGCTGTGGCCGGAGCGAGATAATCGCGCATGGCGCGCACTGCATCTTCAGGACTCGCCTGATTCGATAATTCAACACTGATGCAAACCGTATGTCCATCCGTCACGGCCACGCGATTCGTATGCGCACTGAATCCAATATCTGCTAATTCAACTTGATTGCCATCAAGTTTGCCAAGCATCTTGCGCGGTTCCCATTCCACTTTGTCTTCCTCACCGCCGATGTTTGGAATCACGTTGTCATTGATATCGAGCGATGGAACGCCGGGATACCCCGCGCCGGATAGCGCCTGCATGGAAACAACAAACACTTTTTTCACGCCGAATGAATCATCGAGGGCTTTGAGCGCAACAGTTAAACCGGTGCTGGTGCAATTGGGATTCGTGGTGATGCATCCGCTCCAGCCGCGCTGCTCGCGCTGTTGCTTGACCAATTGAACATGATCCGCATTGACTTCGGGAAGCAGAAGCGGCACATCATCGGCGCGGCGGTATGATGAGGCATTTGAACAAACTGCGAATCCAGCTTGAGCAAATTGTGGCTCGAGGTCTTTGGCAAGGTCAGCAGGCAACGCAGAGAAAACTATTTTTGCATTAACCGCTTCCGTCGTCGCGGGAACGACTACCATGTTGCGCGCATATTCAGGCATCGGATCATTCAATATCCACCGACAAGCCTGCGCATACGGTTGCCCGACGGAACGATCCGACGCGGCTAATGCAACCACTGTGAACCACGGATGGTGATCAAGCAACGAGATGAATTGCTGGCCGACCGAGCCGGTCGCGCCGAGTACTGCAACGGGAATTTGGGACATGAGATCACTCCTTCTTGGTTTATGAAACAATTAATTGATGCAAAGCCTTCACCGCATTTTCTGTATCCGCAGCGGCAACGACCATGCTGATGGAAACTTCCGAGGAACCTTGCGCGATGGCGAGAACGTTCACGTTGTTCTTTCCAAGCTGTGAGAAAACCTGTCCCGCGACGCCGGGTGTGTGGATCATTCCCACGCCGACGATGGTGATGATCGAAACATCCTCCGTCATCCAGACGCGGTCAATATCGTTGTCCTCGATCTCGCTTGAAAAAATATTTTCGAGCTTATGGACCACGGGTTCCGCGGTCTCAGTAGGCACCGCGAAGCAAATGGATTGTTCCGACGAAGCTTGCGTAATCAGTGGGACGCTGGTGCCCGTCGATGCGACCGCCGCAAATGTGCGCGCCGCCACACCGGGGACGCCCAGCATACCGCGTCCTTCCACCGTGACCAATCTTTGCTTGCGAATGGCGGTCACGGCTTTGATGACTTTCCCATTCACGGGTTGGCCGTAGGATTTCGTGTTTGCAATCAAGCGCGTGCCGGGATGAGATGGATTGAATGTGTTGCAGATGCGGAGTCCGATGCCAGCTTCGATCACAGGACGAATCGTTTTGGGATGTAGAACTTTCGCACCAAAATATGCAAGCTCGGCGATTTCGCTGTAAGTGATTTCAGGCAGAGTGCGCGCTGATGATTCGATGCGCGGATCAGTTGTCATCACGCCATCCACATCCGTCCAGATCCAAACTTCATCGGCTGGCAGGACTGCGCCGATGATCGCAGCGGAATAATCGCTTCCGCCTCGACCCAACGTTGTGACCACACCTTCGGGCGTCGCGCCGATGAAGCCAGTCGTGATGGGAAGGATGCCTTCGTCCAATAATGGATTCAGGAGATGACGCGTCTTCTCTGTGGTTGCTTTTAAATCTGGATGCGCATTTTGAAAATGATCGTTCGTGATGATGAACTCAGTAGACTCGACCGCCTTTGCTTTGATTCCCCTATTCTCCACAATCGCGGCCAGCAAACGGACACTCATCCGCTCGCCGAGGGAGGCCACCGCATCCAATGCGCGCGGGCTGGCCTCGCCAAGCACTGCAATCGCTTTGCATAAATCCACAAAAGTAAAAATTAGCGCTTCGATCTCTTCCTTGGTCTTTGCACAAAGAGTTTTATCTTGAATCAATTCATCAATGGCAACAAAATGTTTTTTGCGCAGCATTTGTTCTGCATCGGAAAGCGACTCGATATTTCCCTGCGCGGCTTGCGAGGCGCTATCAAGCAGGAGATTGGTTATGCCCGACATAGCCGAAGTCACCACAACAACGCGCGGCCATTCGACGTGTGCATCCCGAATAATTTGCGTGGCATTGACCAGCGCCTCAGTCGAGCCGACAGAGGTCCCGCCGAATTTCATCACAAGCGTTTGTTTTGATATTGGCATGGCATTTTCTTCTCCTTTGATTCGATAAAATAAAACGCCTCACGTTGTCGTGAGGCGTTGTGTGTTTTGGTAAAACTTTTCTTCGGTTACTTCCATCCAAGCACAAAAACCTCACGGGCGAGTCGCGGGGTAGTGGCGGTCATGGACGTGGTGAAGCAAACTGAATACAAAGTGCTGTGCATATTGGGCGCTATTCTATGCGCGAGTTGGAGAATGGTCAAGAGGAAAAGTCAAACAATAAACTTTGATATTCACCCCTTGACGGATTTTCGATTCTGCCTATAATCAGGCGAAATACCTAGACAAATGAACGCCTTAATTTTCAGCCTCTCCCTTATTGTCGTCCTTCTTGCGGTCCTTATTATTAAGGATCAATTTTCGGTTAGGATGGCAACGGTGAGAGTAAAGTAGTACACCTTAGTAAGTGCAAAGAGCCGCCCTAACCACGGGCGGCTCTTTTATTTTATCTCTTAGAGGAAAAGAGCCATGCGATCAGACACTATTAAAAAAGGTTATGAAAAAGCTCCACACCGGGCATTGCTGCGCGCGACGGGGATGAAGGAAGAAGACTTTGAAAAGCCGTTTGTTGCAATCGTAAATTCATATGTGGATATCGTCCCTGGTCATGTCCATTTGCAGGAATTTGGAAAGCTCGTAAAAGACGCGGTACGTGCCGCCGGTGGTGTGCCGTTCGAATTCAATACCATCGGCGTGGATGACGGCATCGCGATGGGACATGTGGGCATGAAATATTCGCTTCCTTCGCGGGAGCTGATTGCGGATTGCGTTGAGACGATGATCGAAGCCCACCGCTTCGATGGAATGGTCTGCATCCCGAACTGCGACAAGATCGTGCCCGGGATGTTGCTAGGCGCGATGCGCGTTAACATCCCGGCCATTTTTGTTTCTGGCGGGCCGATGGCCGCAGGAAGAACCCCGGACGGTGAAGCCATTGATTTGATCTCTGTGTTTGAAGGCGTGGGCGCATATTCGGCGGGAAAGATTGACGAGAAGCGTTTGTCTATTTTGGAAAAATTTGCCTGTCCATCTTGCGGTTCTTGCTCCGGTATGTTTACGGCCAACTCGATGAATTGCCTGATGGAAGCGATAGGACTGGCTCTGCCGTTCAATGGCTCCGCGCTTGCAAAAACACCTGAACGGGAAGCGCTTGCAAAAAAAGCTGCAACGCAAATCATGACCCTCATCGGACGCGACATCAAGCCGCGCGATATCGTGACCCCTGAAGCGATTGATGATGCATTTGCTTTGGATATGGCGATGGGCGGCTCGACCAACACGGTTCTTCATACGCTGGCCTTGGCTCACGAGGCCAATGTGGATTACCCACTGAGCAGAATCAATTCGGTCGCTGATAAGGTTCCGCACATAAGCAAGGTAAGTCCGGCAGGAAAATGGCACATGGAAGACGTTCATCGCGCAGGCGGCATTCCAGCGATATTGAATGAAGTCCAGCGGGGAACGGGCATGTTGCACTTTGATCGAATCACAGTCAGTGGAACAACTCTTGGTGAATCCATCAAAGGCTGTGAGATCAAAGATGAGCAAGTGATTCATTGTTACGAAAATGCACATTCGAAGCGTGGTGGGTTGTCGATTCTGTTCGGCAATCTCGCACCGAACGGCGCAGTGGTCAAAGTCGGCGGCGTGAGCGAAGCGATGATGAAGTTCAGCGGCCCGGCGCGGATCTATGAGTCGCAGGACGAAGCCTATGCGGGAATTCTGGCAAATGAAGTCAAGCCAGGGGATGTGGTCGTGATCCGCTATGAGGGACCGAAAGGTGGACCTGGGATGCAGGAAATGTTGTCGCCGACTTCCGCGATCATGGGGCAGGGCTTAGGCGATAAAGTGGCTCTGATCACGGATGGCCGTTTCAGCGGCGGGACGCGCGGCGCTTGCATTGGTCACATATCTCCGGAAGCTGCGGCCGGCGGGCCGATTGCCGCGCTCAAGGTTGGGGACATGATCGATATTGATTTAACGGAACGCAGGCTGGATGTCCGTTTGAGCGAAGCGGAGATCAAGCAACGTCTGGCGGCGCTGCCTCCATTCAAATCCAAAGTCACGTCGAAATGGTTAAAGCGTTATTCGTATTTTGTCACTAGCGCGGATACCGGTGCGGTACTGCAATCATAAGGAGCAGAGAATGAAAATGACAGGTGCAGAAATTTTGTGGGAATGTTTGGTGCGGGAAGGCGTGGAGGTGGTGTTCGGATATCCCGGCGGCGCCAACATGCCGATCTATGATGCGATGTTAAATTATCCCGTGCATCATGTGTTGGTGAGACATGAACAAGGCGCGGCGCATATGGCGGACGGTTATGCGCGTGCTTCGGGAAGAGTCGGCGTAGCGATGGCCACTTCGGGACCGGGCGCGACAAATTTGGTCACGGGCATCGCTACCGCGATGATGGATTCGTCGCCGGTGGTGTTCATCACCGGACAGGTCGCGGCGCATTTGATTGGCGGCGACGCGTTCCAGGAAGTGGATGTGACTGGCATCACGTTGCCCATCACGAAACATAACTATCTCGTGACGCGTGCCGATGAGGTTGCGGAAGTTGTGCGTGAGGCGTTTTATATCGCGCGCAGCGGGCGACCCGGCCCGGTATTGATTGACATCTGCAAGAACGCGCAAGTGGAGCAGACCGAGTTTATTTATCCCAAGGAAGTGAAACTAGTAGGATATCGACCAGTATCGCATGCACCAAAAGATTCGCTCGAACACGCGGTGAAGTTGATCGAGAAAGCAAAGCGTCCGCTTATTTTGTGCGGACACGGTGTGCTCATTTCGGGCGCGGAAGAAGCGCTGATGCAGTTCGCGGTCAGAACTCAAACGCCGGTCGCAAGCACATTATTGGGATTGGGCGCGTTCCCCGCATCGCACTTATTAAGCCTCGGCATGATGGGCATGCACGGCGAAGTGCATACCAACTTGGCCATCCAAAATTCAGATTTGATTCTCGCCTTCGGAATGCGGTTCGATGACCGCGTGACCGGCAATTTGAAAGCGTATGCGCCGCACGCCCGAAAAATCCACGTGGAAATCGATCCCTCCGAAGTCCATAAAAATGTAGCGGCGGATGTTCCGCTGATCGGCGATTTGAACACGGTTCTGACGGACCTGATTCCCTTGGTGGATGAATATGATCACGATGAATGGTTGAAGCAAATCAGTGATTGGAAAACCGAGGCAGATACGCGCAGCATCATGAACTGGCCCAATGATGACAAATTATATGTGCCGCATCTGATCAGTGATATTTGGAAAGCGACGGGCGGCAACGCGATCATCACAACTGACGTCGGCCAGCATCAGATGTGGGCCGCGCAATATTACGCACTCGAGAAACCGAATCGCTGGATCACTTCGGGCGGCGCGGGAACGATGGGCTTTGGCTTGCCCTCCGCGATCGGCGCATGGTTTGCGAACAAGGATCATGAAATCTGGGCGATCGCAGGCGATGGCGGATTCCAAATGACCGCCGCGGAATTGACAACCGCGGTTCAGGAGGGTGCGAATGTGAAGGTCGCCATCATGAACAACAACTTCCTTGGCATGGTTCGGCAATGGCAGGAATTCTTCTTCGAGAAGCGCTATTCCGCAGTGGACATGCTCACGCCTGATTTTGTGAAACTTGCCGAAGCTCACGGGGTCCCGGCCCGCATCGTAACGACCCGTGAAGAAGTGGACAATGCGATTGAATGGGCACGCAAGACCCAAGGTCCCATAGTGATCGAATTCCGCGTCGAAAGGGAAGATGGTGTTTATCCGATGGTACCGACCGGCGCGTCGCTTGACCAAATGATCCAAAGACCTGTGAGAGTAGAGGAACAAGGAGTTTGATTATGCAATATACATTTATCGCATTAGTTGAAAATAAACCCGGCGTGTTGAACCGCGTCGCTTCGCTCTTTCGCCGCCGAAATTTCAACATCGAGTCGCTGGCCGTCGGGCGGACGGAGAATCCTGAGATCTCGCACATGACCATGGTGGTGGATTGCCCGAACGGTGAAGTGGACGCCCACAAGCTGGAAGCGAATCTTTACAAGCTTGTCAACGTGATTGACGTGGAGGATGTCACGCATCAGCCTTCGGTGACACGCGATCTGGCCCTCATCAAAGTGAAAGCCGGCCCCGAACGCCGCGCGGAGGTCAATGGACTTGCTGAAATCTTCCGCGCTCGCATTGTAGACGTCGCGGCTGATTCTGTCATCATTGAGGTCACCGGCACCGAGGACAAGATCGAAGGCATGATCGAACTCCTGCGTCCGATTGGAATCGTTGGCATGGTGCGCACCGGTCAAATTGCGATGATGCGCGGTCTGAATCATGGCATGCGGCGAATTCCCGGCGGGAACGGCAATCGCTATGAGGATGATGTATACGAACTGGCGGAGATGACGCCATAGCATGTCATTGCGAGTCTGCGAGAAGCAATCTCATAAATCAAACCAGGAGAATTTATTATGGCAAGAATCAATTTCGGTGGTGTAGAGGAAGAAGTCGTCACGCGCGGAGAATTCCCGCTCGAGAAGGCACGTGAAGTCCTCAAGAACGAAGTCGTGGCCGTGCTTGGGTACGGCGTTCAGGGACCCGCCCAGGCTTTGAATATGCGCGATAACGGAATCAAAGTCATCGTGGGACAACGCGAGGGAACACCCAATTGGGACAAGGCTGTGGCAGATGGTTGGGTTCCCGGCAAGACTCTGTTCACTGTTGAGGAAGCTGCGGAACGAGGCACCGTGATCCAGTATTTGCTTTCAGACGCCGGGCAACGTTCGCAGTGGCCGAAGATCGTCGAATGTCTGAACGAAGGCGACATGCTTTATTTTTCGCATGGCTTTTCGATCACCTACAAGAATCAAACGGGCGTTGTTCCTCCACCGCATGTGGATGTCGCGCTCGTGGCTCCAAAAGGATCGGGTCGCAGTGTGCGTGCCAATTTCCTGGATGGTTCCGGGATCAATGCTAGTTTTGCGGTTCAACAAGATGCCACCGGCCGCGCGATGGAACGTACGCTCGCGCTGGGAATTGCTATCGGCGCGGGTTATTTATTCCCGACCACATTTGAGAACGAAGTCTATTCCGATCTAACCGGCGAACGCGGCATTCTGATGGGCGCGCTGGCTGGTGTGATGGAAGCCCAGTACAACGAACTTCGCAAGCACGGACATACTCCTTCGGAAGCGTTCAACGAAACGGTGGAAGAACTTACGCAGTCGCTTATTCGTTTGGTTGGGCAAAACGGCATGGACTGGATGTATGCCAATTGTTCCACCACCGCCCAGCGCGGCGCGTTGGATTGGAAGAATAAATTCCGCGACGCGGTTGCGCCCGTCTTCAATGATTTGTATCGGAGCGTGGTTGCGGGCGAGGAAACACGAATCGTTTTGGAAAAGAATAGTGATCCGAAGTATCGCGAAAATCTGGATGCAGAACTCAAAGTGATGCGCGAGTCCGAAATGTGGCAGGCTGGTGCGGCCGTCCGCTCTCTGCGCCCGGAAAGCTGGAAGAAATAAAGAGGCGTTTTATGAATAACTACGTCCGTATTTTTGATACGACCCTGCGTGACGGTGAGCAATCCCCTGGCGCGACGATGACCTCTGCTGAAAAATTGGAAGTGGCGCACAGCCTCGCGCGCCTCGGTGTGGACATCATCGAAGCCGGATTCCCTGCCGCATCTCCTGACGACCTCGAAGCGGTCAGACGGATAGCGCTTGAAGTGGGCAACCCTCCGGCGGGCGATCCCAATGCTAAGGTTCCGGTCATTGCAGGCTTGGCGCGCACTTCGAAGGATGATATTGCTAAAGCTTGGGAAGCTGTCCAAGGCGCACAGAAGCCGCGCATCCATACATTTATTGCGACCTCTGAAATCCATATGAAGCATAAACTCAAAATGGATCGCGAGCAGGTCATCGAGCGCGTTTCGGAGATGGTTGCTTACGCACGTTCGCTATGTGCAGATGTCGAATTTTCTCCTGAGGATGCCGGTCGCTCCGACCCGGAATTTTTGTACGTCGTTTTGGGTGAGGCGATCAAATCCGGCGCGACCACGCTCAACATTCCTGATACCGTCGGTTACACCACGCCCGATGAATTCTTTAATCTCATCGATGGCATTATCAAGCATACGCCCGGAATGCATGAAGGGATCACCATCTCTGTTCATTGCCACGACGATCTCGGAATGGCAACAGCCAATACTCTGGCTGGCATTCGTGCGGGCGCGAGACAAGCGGAAGTGACCATCAACGGGATTGGTGAACGCGCGGGAAATACATCGCTCGAAGAGGTGGTCATGACGCTCAAGACTCGTCATCCTGTTTTCGGATTGGACACGGACATTGATACCACACAGATCGCCCGCGTCAGCAAGCTCGTCAGCAATTACACAGGCATCGTTGTCCAGCCCAATAAGGCGATTGTCGGCGCGAACGCTTTCGCACATGAAGCGGGCATTCATCAGGATGGAATGCTCAAACATCAGACCACGTACGAGATCATGCGTCCCGAAGATGTCGGCGTGAATCAAAGCAAATTAGTAATGGGCAAACATTCGGGTCGTCATGCGCTGCGATCGCGTCTCGCAGAAATGGGTCATTCGTTGGACGACGTTGAACTCGATAAGGCCTTTACACGCTTCAAGGAATTAGCGGATCGCAAGAAGACGGTGACGGATGCGGATCTCGAAGCGCTGATCGCCGACGAGTTTTATCAGCCGCGTGATGTGTATCTGCTCAATGGTCTGCAAGTCTCTTGCGGAACGATGGGCATGCCCACTGCATCGGTTCGTTTACGCGGCCCCGATGGAAAAATCTACACTCAGGCTGCGATTGGCACCGGCCCGGTGGATGCCACTTATAAAGCCATTGATGAAATTGTCAATGTGCCCAGTACCCTGCTCGAGTTCAACATCCATGCCGTCACTGAGGGCATCGATGCATTGGGCGAAGTGACCGTTCGCATTCAAGGCAAAAATGGCGATCATACGATGGACGCTCAGACTGAGGTCGAACATAACCGCGTCTATGGCGGTCACGGTGCGGACACCGACATCATGGTGGCTAGTGCCAAGGCTTACATCAATGCCCTCAACAAGCTCATCATCGCGCAGACCGAAGGCCTTCAGCCTGCCCAAAATGATTATGGCGTCATGCTTGGATAAAAGGAGAAAATATGACTGCTCAAAATGAAGATCAAGACTTTGTTCAAACCGATTGGTTTGATCCGTTTCCCGAACCACATACGATTCCCGCTGGCTGGGATACAAGCGGATTCTTTTCCGCCCCGCAAGTGGATTTTATTCTAGAAGATGATTCCAACGTTGACAGCGAATCTCGCTAATTATCTGTTCTCAAACATGCCAAAAACTTTATTCCAAAAAATCTGGGACTCGCACGTTGTCGCTGAACAACCCGATTCTCCCGCCGTCCTTTACATTGACTTGCACCTCGTGCATGAAGTCACTTCGCCGCAGGCCTTCGATGGCCTGCGCCAACGCGGCTTGAAAGTCCGCCGCGCCGATAAGACTCTCGCCACGGTCGATCACTCGATTCCCACGACTCCGCTCGATGTCCCGATTGCGGACGCGATGGCCGCCGCGCAGATCAAGCAAATGGAAACGAACGCGGCCGAATTTGGAATCACATTGCATGGAATGCACAGTCCGCACCGCGGCATTGTCCACGTGATCGGCCCGGAGTTGGGAAGAACCCAACCCGGCATGACCATTGTCTGCGGAGATAGCCACACGGCCACACATGGTGCGTTTGGTGCGCTGGCTTTCGGAATCGGTACAAGTGAAGTCGAGCATGTGCTCGCCACGCAATGTCTTTTGCAGAAAAAGCCGAAGACGTATGAAGTGCGAGTGAATGGCACGTTGCCCAAAGGTGTTTCTGCCAAAGATATTATCCTCGCGCTGATTGCCAAGATCGGCATTGGCGGCGGGACGGGACATGTATTCGAATATACCGGCTCTGCCATTCGCGGTTTGACGATGGAACAGCGCATGACCATCTGCAACATGTCCATCGAAGGTGGAGCACGCGCTGGCATGGTCGCGCCGGATGATGTCACGTTTGAATATTTGCATAGACGCGAGTTTGCGCCCAAAGGTCGAGATTGGGATCAGGCTGTTGCAAAATGGAAGTCCCTGCCAAGCGATCAAGGCGCGGTTTATGACAAGTCCATCACGCTGGATGCTTCGGCGCTCGAACCGATGATCACGTACGGAACAAATCCCGGCATGGGCATGAAGATCACGGAACGCGTCCCAAAGCCCGAATTATTAAGCGATGCTTCGCAAAAAGCCGCGCTCGAGAAAGCATTGGCATACATGGGACTCAAGCCAGGCCAGCCGCTGCTCGGTCAAAAAGTGGATGTGGTTTTCATCGGCAGTTGCACCAACTCGCGCATTTCCGACTTGCGTTTGGCGGCATCCATGCTCAAGGGAAGGAAAGTTTCGAACGGTACGCGCGTAATGGTTGTGCCGGGATCGCAGGATGTCAAGAAACAAGCAGAGCAGGAAGGACTTGATAAAGTCTTTAGAGAAGCCGGCGCTGAATGGCGCGAAGCCGGTTGCTCGATGTGCATTGCGATGAATGGCGATCAACTCGAACCCGGACAATACGCGGTTTCAACCAGCAACCGAAACTTTGAAGGCCGTCAGGGCAAAGGCGGACGGACATTTTTGGCGAGTCCATTAACCGCCGCGGCTACGGCTCTGGCTGGCGTGGTCTCCGACCCTCGCACGTTGCTGAGTTAATTATGGTCACGGACGAAGTTTGGAAATTGCCTGCAATTGTGGATCGCTTTCTATCGTATCGCGCCGCGCTTCCGTTGGCGCAGGAGCAGATCGGCGTCATGATGGCGATCATTAAACAGGAGCCCAGCCCGTTGAAAAATTTCTCGACCTGGGTTGTGGCGACGGGATTCTTGGCGCGGCCATTCTCGGCGCATATCCAAACAGCCGCGGCGTGTTTGTGGATTTCTCCGAACCTATGCTTGTACAGGCTCGTGAGCAGCTCAGGGATTACTCGGGTCAGCTTGCATTTGAGAATCTCGATTATGGCGATCCTGATTGGGTAACCAGAATGCAGAAGGAAACTCCGTTTGATGTGATCGTCTCGGGTTATTCCATTCATCATCAGCCGGATGCGCGCAAGCGTTCCATCTATGCAGAGATTTTTTCATTGCTCAAACCGGAAGGCTGGTTCATCAACATCGAACACATTGCGGCCTCCGCCCAGATCACCGTTGATTTGTTTAACAATCACGTCATTGATGAACGTTATGCCATTGAGAAGGCCAATGGTGGAAATAAAACCCGCCAGGAAGTTGCAGATATTTTCTTGAACCGTCCCGATAAGGACGCGAACATTTTGCTGCCGGTTGAAACCCAATGCAATTGGCTGCGTGAGATCGGTTTCAAAGAAGTGGATTGTTATTTCCGCGTCTATGAACTGGCTGTCTTCGGCGGATGCCGCCCAAAATAAATATTATAGAAAGAAAATGATATGGCTCAATTTAATACACTGACTTCCCCCGTAGTTGTCTTGCCGGTCAATGACATTGACACCGACCAGATCATTCCGGCGCGTTTCCTCAAAGCCACTGACAAAAAGGGAATGGGCGATCATCTCTTCGCGGATTGGCGCTACAACTCGGATGGTTCGCCAAAATCAGATTTTATTTTGAACAAGAAAGAGTTGCAGGGCGCGAAAATTTTGTTGGCCGGAGACAACTTCGGCTGCGGGTCGAGCCGTGAACACGCGCCGTGGGCGCTGACCGGTTTCGGATTCCGCGCCGTGATCTCCACCTCCTTCGCCGATATCTTCCGCAACAACGCCCTCAAGAATGGTTTGCTTCCGATCATCGTGGATGAAGCGACTCACAAAATGTTGTTCGATCTCATCGAGGAAGTTCCGAAAGCCGAACTCACTGTTGACCTTGCCACACAAACCCTCATCTTACCGAACGGCTCAGTGACTTTTCCAATTGACCCGTTCAATAAAACCTGTTTGTTGAACGGCGTGGATGAGCTGGGTTACATCCTGGGCTTTGAAAAGGAGATCGCCGCGTTTGAAGCGGGATCATCATCATCATGACTCAGATCCAAATCTACGACACGACTCTGCGCGACGGAACGCAATCCGAAGGCTTTACGCTTTCGGCCAACGATAAAGTCCGCATTGCTCAACGGCTCGATGAATTGGGAGTGGCCTTCATCGAAGGCGGTTGGCCCGGCTCGAATCCGAAGGATGTGGAATTCTTCGAGCGCGCCCGCGATATGCAATGGAAGAACTCGCTGATCGCGGCATTCGGCGCGACCTGCCGCGTCAAGGGCGGGCCGGAAGACGATGCCAACATCAAAGCCCTGCTCGATTCACGGACGCCGGTCTGCACCATTTTCGGAAAAAGCTGGACGCTTCACGTCACCGACGTTTTGCAGACCACGCTCGAAGATAATCTTCGCATCATCGAGCAATCGGTGGCCTATCTCAAAGCCAACGGCAAGCGTGTGATTTATGATGCCGAACATTTCTTTGATGGATACAAAGCTGATTCATCCTACGCACTCGAAACATTGAGGGCTGCGGTCCGCGGCGGCGCGGAGACCGTCGTTTTGTGTGATACCAACGGTGGGACCTTGCCCTGGGATTTGGAACGCATCATCTGCGAACTCAAGCAGGCTCTCGCAAATCGATTCGGAATTCACGCTCATAACGATTCTGAGTGCGCGGTGGTTAATTCATTGACTGCCATCCGCGAAGGTGCCATGCAGGTACAGGGCACGATCAACGGCGTCGGCGAACGCTGCGGCAACGCGAATTTGATTTCCATCATGGCGAACCTTGAACTCAAGATGGGTTATGAATGTTTGCCCAAAGGCAAGGTCGCACAACTTTATGAGCTTTCGCATTTCGTTGCCGAAGTTGCCAACATCACGCCCGATGAACATCTGGCATTTGTTGGAAAATCGGCATTCGCACACAAAGGCGGGGTGCATGTGGCGGCGATGCGTCGGAGCGAGAAAAGTTATCAGCACGTGGCTCCGGCTCTGGTCGGGAACCAGATGCGTGTGGTCGTTTCCGATTTATCGGGCCGCGGAAATTTGTTGAGCAAGGCCGAAGAGCATGGCGTCGAAGTCGAAAGTAAGGAAGTAATCCCTGTCCTCAACGAGATCAAGGAATTGGAATCGCGCGGCTTTTCATTCGAAGCGGCGGAGGCTTCTGTCACAATGATGTTGAAGCGGCAGGAGTACGGTTACAAAGCTCCGTTCGAACTGGTTGACTTTTTCGTGAACGTCGAACATCGTCAGGGACGCGGCATCTTTGCCGAGGCAACGGTCAAGGTGCGCGTGAATGGCGAAGTATTGCATACCGCCGCGGAAGGCAACGGGCCGGTCAATGCGCTTGACCTTGCATTGCGCAAAGCCCTGGTGAGTTATTATCCGCAACTCGCGAAGTTCTATTTGTCGGATTACAAAGTCCGCATTCTGGATTCGGATCATGGAACGGAAGCGATCACGCGCGTGTTGATTGACACGCGCAACAGCACCAGCCGCTGGAGCACGGTCGGCGCGAGTACGAACATCATCGAAGCCTCGTGGCGCGCGCTGGCGGATTCAGTCGAATACGGTTTGACGGTGGCGCATTCATGAATTTCAACATCACTCTTTTACCTGGCGATGGCATCGGCCCCGAAGTGGTCGGGGAGGCTGTACGTGTTCTGAATATGATTGCCAGCAAACACGGACACTCCTTCCAATTCACCGAGCGATTGATGGGCGGCTGCTCGATTGATCAATTCGGTTCATCGCTCACCGATGAGACTCTCGCGGATTGCAAATCTGCGGATGCGGTGCTGCTCGGCGCGGTCGGCGGACCGAAATGGGATGATCCATCCGCAAAGGACAGACCCGAACGCGGATTGCTTGCTCTGCGAAAAGGGCTGGGCGTGTTTGCGAATCTGCGACCGGTCAAAGTGCATCCAGCGCTGATCGATTCATCGCCGCTCAAGCCTGAGAAACTCAAAGGCGTGGACATCATCGTGCTGCGCGAACTCACCGGCGGACTGTATTTCGGCTGGCCGAAAGGACGCGATATCAAGGACGGACGCGAGCGCGCCGTGGATACGCTCGAATATTACGATTATGAAGTCCGCCGCGTGATGGAACTCGCGTTCAAGCTGGCGAAAGGCAGGAAGAAAAAAGTCGCGTCGGTGGATAAGGCGAACGTTTTGGAATCGTCGAGGTTATGGCGTCAGATTGCCACGAAGATTGGAAAAGAAAATCCTGACATCGAACTCGAACACGTTTTGGTGGATACCGCTTCGATGAAGCTGATTACGGCTCCCGCTTCATTTGACGTGGTCGTCACCGAGAACATGTTCGGCGACATTCTCACCGACGAGGCGTCCGTGTTGGCGGGATCGATGGGAATGTTACCGTCAGCCAGTTTATCGGAATCGGGTCCGGGTCTGTATGAACCGATCCACGGTTCCGCGCCGGACATCGCAGGCAAAGGCCTCGCCAATCCAATCGGCACGATCCTTTCGTCGGCCATGATGCTGCGTCACTCGTTGAAGCTTGAAGCCGAAGCCGCGTCGATTGAAAAAGCTGTAGATGAGGTCATTACCGATGGCTGCCGCACGGCGGACATCGGCGGCAAGTTAACCACCCGCCAGATGACGGATGAAATCATTAATTGTTTGTAATCATAAAAGGAGACGAGACTATGGCAATGGAATCGAAGTACATCTGGATGAACGGTGTAATGGTGCCGTTCGAAAAAGCGACGCTGCATTTTCTGACGCCCGCTTTGCATTATGGCGCGGCCGTGTTCGAAGGCATCCGCGCCTATGAAACGCCCAAAGGGACGGCGGTCTTTCGTTTGCGGGAACACATCGAACGATTATTTGATTCAGCGCGTGTGTTCGGCTTTCGCGAAATCCCGTGGACGGTGGATCAAATTTGTGAGGCGACCAAACAGACGGTCAAGGCCAACGAGTTCAAGGATTGCTACATCCGCCCGCTTCTTTATCTCGATGAAGGCGGATGGAACCTGACCGTTGACGCGGGCAAGCCTTCGCTGGCGATTGCGGTTTGGCAATGGGCGAATTATCTCGGCGAGGAAGCGCTTGCAAAAGGCATCCGCGCCAACATCTCGTCGTTCACGCGCCATCATCCGAACGTGATGATGACTAAGGCCAAGGTCACAGGCAATTATGCCAACAGTTTCCTGGCCAAGACCGAGTTGATGCGACTGGGCTTTGACGAAGCCATCATGCTCGACCCGCAAGGATATGTGGCCGAATGCACGGGCGAGAATCTTTTTGTGGTGCGCAACGGCAGGGTGATCACGCCATCCACCGCGCCGGTGCTGGAAGGCATCACGCGTCAGTCCATTTTTACGATTGCAACCGATCTCGGTTATCAGGTGATCGAACAACCGGTTTCGCGTGACCAGCTTTATATCGCGGATGAAGTCTTCGTGTGTGGAACCGCGGCAGAGTGCGTCGGCTTGAGCGAGATTGACTTCCGCAAGATCGGCGAGGGCAAGACCGGCCCGATCACGCGTGCCATCCAAAAGGTTTTCCACGAGGCGATCCACGGCAAGGTGGCGAAGTATGAAAGCTGGTGCGACTATGTGGATGTGAGCCAGTCTATCAAATTGTCACTGGATGCTGATGCGCCGCTAGCATAATACTTCCCAACGCAAAACAGGCGCGTGGCATGAACGTGCCTGTTTTGTTGTCTGTCTTTATCCAAAGGCGGTGATTGAGAAATCAATACCAACGCGGGAATCCCTCGCCGCATTAAGTGGTTGCGCGTCATGGCTAGCCGCGCATGTTGCGGCGTGGAAATCTCTTGTTTAGAGGAGAATGCCGCGTCGCCGCTTGGGCGCAATGTATTGCTCCCCTACAAGAACACAGGCGGCTTGCTCGCACATCGTCCCTGAAGGGGAATGATATTGATTCCTAGAGCGTGTTATGCACTTTGGCCCGGGGATGATAAACTCCGGGCATGGAAAAGCAAAGATATCCGAGCGATGTGACGGATGATGAATGGGCCTTCATAGCTCCTTATCTGACTCTGATGAAAGAAGAAGCCCCACAACGAGAGTACAGTCTGCGGGAGGTCTTCAACGGCTTGCGTTGGATGGTGCGTGCGGGAGCGCCATGGCGTTTTTTGCCCACCGACCTGCCACCTTGGTATACGGTCTATCAACAATCGCAGCGCTGGATCCGGGCTGGCGTGTTTGAAGCCATGGTGAATGATCTGCGAGCCCTGCTGCGATTGGCCAAAGGGCGAAAGGAAACCCCGAGTGCGGCGATTTTTGATAGCCGAACATTGCAATCGACCGTGGAAAGCGGTTCGCGCGCCGGATATGATGGTGCCAAGCGCAAAAAAGGGAGCCAAACCCATGTGGCGGTGGATAGCTTGGGTCATTTGCTGGCTCTGCACATCACCCCAGCCAACGAGCAGGACCGAGCGCAGGTTGGCGAATTGGCACGACAGGTGCAAGAGGTCACTGGAAATTCGATCGAGGTCGCCTTTGTCGATCAAGGGTATACCGGCGATGAGCCTGCCCAAGCGGCTCAAGATCAGGGCTTGCAGTTGCTCGTGGTCAAGCTGCCCGAAGCCAAAAAAGGTTTCGTGCTCCTGCCGCGGCGCTGGGTCGTCGAACGGAGTTTCGGTTGGATGGCTCGTTTCCGCCGCTTGGCGCGCGATTACGAACGCTTGCCCGAAACCCTCGCCGGCCTCAGCTACCTGGCTTTCGCCATTATGATGGCCAAGAACTTCGTTCATCTTATGGCTCATCTCCTATGAAAGTTCATAAAACGCTCTAGGAAATCATGAATCAAACAATGAGATCGTTCTGGGCGGGAGTTCGCGCCGGATCCCCGCTGTTGGTTGGAGTATTCCCTTTTGGTCTGATATACGGTGCGCTGGCGCTCGGCGCGGGACTTTCACCAGCCGCGGTGCAGATGATGTCGTCCATTGTCTTCGCGGGATCCGCCCAATTCGTGGCCACGCAGCTGATTCACGAGTCCGCACCGGGACTCATCATCGTGCTGACGATTGCAGTGGTCAACCTGCGGCACATGCTGTATAGTGCCTCCATCGCCCCTTATATCGAACATTTGCCGATGCGCTGGAAAACATTCTTGGCTTATCTCCTGACGGATGAAGCTTATGCCACGGCCATCATCCATTATGAAAAGGAAGAATTGACCGCTACGAGTCATTGGTTCTTTCTCGGCGCGGGATTGGGATTGTGGACCACGTGGCAGGTCAGCACTGCGCTGGGAATCTTTCTCGGCGCGGCGATTCCATCATCGTGGCCGTTGGACTTCGCGGCGCCGCTGACGTTTATCGCGATGGTGGTGCCCGCCCTTAAAGATAAACCGGTGGTGGCCGCGGCGTTATCGGCGGGGACAGTTGCGTTGCTGGCTTTCAATCTGCCGTTCAAGCTAGGTCTCATCCTGGCGGCACTGGTCGGAATCTTGATCGGCACGGTTTTGGAAAATCGCAAATCCGCAAGGGATGCGCTGTGAACATCTGGCTGGTGATGCTGTTGGCTGGCGCGCTGACGTTCGGGATGCGCTTCTCGTTCATTTATTTGTTCGGCCGTTTTGAAATTTCCGCGGCGGTGAAGCGGGCTTTGAGATTCGTCCCGCCCGCGGTGTTATCCGCCATCATCACACCGGCGTTGTTCATGCCGAATAATACGTTGGATCTAAGTTGGAGCAACTATCGTTTGATTGCGGGTCTAGTTGCGATACTCGTCGCCTGGCGGACGAAGAATACGCTGATGACGATTTTGGTGGGCATGATTGCGTTGCTGATTTTGCAATTGATATTTCGATGACGGAAGAATCTTTCAAGATTTTATTGATTCTTTCTGCATCTGATCTAAATTCTTAACCCTATATTTCTACTCGATTTGACGACTGACTGTTGGAGAAGATGGAGCGTAATAGTTGTTATAATTATTTGAAATCAAATGCAGGAATGACTTGTTGGCGAATGATGAGTATCAGTAAGAATGAAAAAATATGAGAAAGCTAGAGCGTTGGATGAAATTAAAAAAATACCGGAAAATTTTTAACGATCATGAGTTTATAGGCAGTATATTAATTAGATTTTCCGTTCTTGAACAATGTCTTGATTATGCCTTAATTCAGTATTTCATTCGAGATGATAAATACCCTGAGCTAGACTTTATCAGCAAGTTCCATTTTTGTTAAGGTTCCACGAACTCTAAACTCAAGTATTTAGTGATGGTGTCCCTCGCTATGCACGTGACCGTGCGAAACTTCATCGTTCGTCGCGGGGCGCAGGTTCGCGATCTTAACTGAGAAATGCAATTCCTTGCCCGCCAATGGATGATTCATATTCAAGCGGACATTCTTATCGTTGACCTCGTCAATGCGCGCATACACGGGCTGGTCGCTTTGATCGCGCAATTCCAATTCGGTGCCGGGCTTAAGCGGAACATTGGGCGGAAATGAATTGAGCGGCACATCCATAAATGCTTCGGGGTCCGTTTCTCCATATCCATCCTTCGGCGCGACCACCACGTCTTTCTTCTCACCGATTTTCATATCGTAGAGTTGATGTTCGAGTCCCGCGATGATATGTCCCATGCCTTGGATGAATTGCAGCGGCTCTTTGCCTTCGGAACTGTCCACGACCTGACCATCCACATGCAACGTGTAGTGCATCGACACGACCTGCCCATCATCCACTTTTAATTCTTCCGTCATTTGATCTCCATGTTTGATATGTCATTGCTTCATGGCGCGAAGATACTAATCGCACATCGTTCCCGAAGGGGAATGACATTTAAGATCTTAGATATACGTGAGATAAACCTGATCCCCGCCTGATTCTTTGGCGCGCATCATTGCCTGACGCGCCTGCTCGATCAACGGTTCAACCTCCGCCGAAGCGCTGATGCGCGACGCCGAGACAATGCCCGCGCTCAGGCCGACTTTGACCGCGTCATTCTTATATGTGATATTGGCCGCGTCGATGGTTTTGATGATTCGTTCCGCGATCTTTTCCGCGTCCGCGCCGATGACGCCTGGCAGTGCAATCACAAATTCATCGCCGGTCCAGCGCCCGATGCAATCATAAGGTCGGCACTTTTCGCGGATGATCTGGGCTATGATCTTCAAGACCTCGTCGCCCATATCGGCTCCGTGCTCCGCGTTGAGATTCTTAAATCGATCGAGGTCGAGCGCGATCATGGTCAGCGGAGATGAACTGCGGCGGGCGCGTTCGAGTTCGCCCTGCGCGCTTCGAAAGAACGCGTTTCGATTCATCAAACCCGTCAACGAATCATAGAGTGCCAGGCTTTCAAGCTGATCACGCGCACGGGATAAACTTTCGCCCAGCAAAAGGAAGCGCTGTCCGATCATTATGCGCGCTTTTAATTCGGAAGCCACAATCGGCTTGTGCAGGTTATCGTCGGCTTCGGCGTCATCATCCTCTCCGGCGGTCAGGATAAGAAAATAGACGGGTAGGATTTTGGCGGCGCGTGCGCGTCCGATGAGATTCGACTTTTTGAAATCTTCCGCGTCCCCGTCCGCGATGACGAAGCGGGCCTCGCCTTTCTCGATCAACTGCCAGGCCTGATCCATGTCCTTGCCGAGAATGGCCGCATGCCCGCTTTTCTCCAGCACATGCTGGATCAAGGAACGTTCCTTTGCATTCTGTTCGAGTATCAGCGCTCTCATGATTCTTCCGTTCGCTGATTATACCCTGTGTTGACAAATGCCTTATCCCATAGTAATATTCGCGGCGCTCTTTGCCCAGCCGAGGTAGCTCAGTGGAAGAGCAGGGGACTCATAAGCCCTTGGTCGTGAGTTCAAATCTCACCCTCGGCACTCGAATCACTAGTGACGGTCTCTTCATATATTAAGGGGGTCTATAAGTAGAGGAGATCGCCATGTCTGTTTTAAAAACGCAAGACCAGGGGACTATCGTACTTTCTCAAGAGGATTACATCCCCATTTTGATCGACTCTTTTTTGATCGATCGCAGGTCGCAGAGTTTTTCCAATGAAACGATCAGCTTCTACAAAAAGAAACTCAAATACTTTTTGAAGTATTGTGAAGATCAGGCCGTGACACAGGTATCCCAACTTACGGCAGATTTTCTCCGTCGTTATATTCTTCAACTCTCCGAAGGCCATAATCCAGGCGGAGTCCATGCTTGTTTCCGACCTCTACGCACATTTCTGCTTTGGGTTGAATTCGAAGAGATCATGCCACCTGATTGGAAAAACCCCATACGGAAAGTGCAAGCACCAAAAGTACCGCTTGAACCCATTCAGCCGGTGACACTCGAAGAGATCCATGCGTTGCTGGATACCTGCAGCCATAGCTTTTCCGGCATGCGGGATAAAGCCATGATCTTGGGCTTGTTGGATACGGGTGCTCGGGCAAAGGAATTCCTGGCTTTGAATTTGGATGATGTGGATTTAGCCACAGGTGCAGTGCTGATCCGGAAAGGAAAGGGTCGCAAGCCGCGCATGGTCTTTTTGGGACGCAAGACGATTAAGGCTGTCCGTGGCTATCTTCGCTTACGACATGATACGAACCCTGCGATGTGGGTGTCCATTCACGCTGACCGGATGACCTACACAGCGCTGCGATGTCTTCTGAGAAGGCGAGCCCACCTTGGAAAATTGACGAGTATTCCCACCCCTCATGATTTCCGGCGGGCTTTTGCACTGATCATGCTTCGAAACGGGGTGGACGTATTTGCCTTGCAGAAACTGCTGGGGCATTCCGATCTTCAGGTCTTACGCCGTTATCTTGCTCAGACCGATCAGGATATTCAAACGGCACACATGCGGGGTAGTCCGGTGGATAATAATTTCTGAGACCGAATACTTGATTCGAAGAAACGGGATTTGGATGGTGAAATTGCATGTCGCGCTTGTGGCCGACTAGCAGTTTGTCGGAGAAGCTGAAAGCATGAGGGGGTGGTAGACTTGCAGAATGACGAGAAAATTCAAAAAACCTGATTATGCAGCGAACTCAAATGCGCAAATCAGCCTTGGAGATGCGATCCCGGCAAATCATCTGGCACGCTTTGTGGTGGACATCGTGGCTGAATTGGATCTGAGCACGATTTATACAGGGTATGCAGAGATAGGGGGAGAGGCGATTGCGCCAGAAGCGTTACTGGCATTGCTGTTTTATGGATATGCTACCGGTAAGTTCAGTTCGCGGAAAATAGAAAAAGGTACCTACGAAGATTTGGGGCTTCGGTTTGTGGCAGGTGGGCTACATCCAGATCACGATACCATCGCCCATTTTCGCAAAACTTTTTTGCCGGAACTGCATGGGTTGTTTGTCCAGATTCTGCTGATGGCACAGCTGGCGGGGGTTCTGAAGGTAGGCAATCTGAGTTTGGATGGTTCTGGGGAACGAAACCACATTGGCAGCAAAATTCATGCCGATGCTTCCAAGAGCAAAGCCGTGAGTTACGGGCGGTTGAAAGAATTAGAAACGTCTTTACGGGATGAGGTTACGCGCTTATTTGAGTTGGGAGAACGTGCGGACCAGGGAGAAATACAATTGCCAGAAGGTTTGGTGATCGAAGATGAAATTGCTTTTCGGAAAGAGCGTCTTGAGAATTTGGCGAAAGCCAAAGCGATTCTGGAAGACCGCGCCCAGGAACGGTATGAAGGCGAAAAAGCCGAGTACGAGGCCAAATTACGGGAGCGAGAAACAAAAGCTCGCCAACGACACCAAAAGCCACGCGGGAAAACGCCAAAACCACCAGAAGCCGGGCCAGACGATAAAGACCAGTACAACTTTACCGATCCAGATTCGCGCATCATGAAGAACAGCACCAATGATGGTTATGACCAACATTACAATGCTCAGGTAGCCGTTACCCAAAACAGTATGCTCATTGTCGCCACTTCACTTTCCAATCATCCCAACGATAAACAAGAAGCGCAACCTACACTGGCTGCACTCCCTACAGAATTAGATCATGCGGAGAGCGTCGCAATGGATAATGGGTATTTCAGCGCAAGCAACATTGAAGCTTCGGAACAACTCGGGATCAAGCCTTATATTGCCACCGGTCGCGAGGCGCATTACAAGCGCTTGGATGATTTGCTTGGCGTTCCCCTTCAAGATGAGCCATCCGTAGACGCCAGTCCAAAAGAGAAAATGGCCTATCAACTTGCCACTGAAATCGGCAAAGAAATTTATCGATTGCGCAAATGTACCGTTGAGCCGGTGATCGGCATGATCAAGGAGATCCTCGGCTTTCGTCAATTCTCGTTGCGCGGTTTGGCAGCGGCTGCCGGTGAATGGCCGTCTCGCCCCGACGGGCTCCCGGCCCGAACGGGGTGTCTGGTCTGCCTGGCCTTTAACCTTAAGCGTATGCATATCCTGTGCATGTCACCGGGGCTCTATTAGCGCGCCCGGAGATTGAGAAAACGAGAAATCGAGATGAAGAAAGTGGTTGGTTCTTTGACCATCAGTACTCACTTACGCCTGGTTTGCCACCACCAGAGGCTGATTTCGCCCTGCATCGCGCACAATCTCAACATTAACCTTGTCTCTCCGACAAGCTGCTAG